>NZ_JBVJIF010000001.1:0-136031 GCF_055586425.1 Streptomyces sp. NPDC050806
CACTCAGCCCACGACCCTTCTGCTGAACTCCCGTACGCAGTAGCTGGGTGAAGAATCGCGAGGAAGGCCACCTCACACCCCGCGATCACTCCAAAAAGTGACGATTCGACCGGGTCAGAAGTTAAGGAACAAGGTGAGTAGCTGTGCCATATCCTCGGCCATGTGACGCTATGTAAGGCTGAATGGTGATGGGTCGGGCTCGCCCCGCTGCTGCCTACTGGGTCCACGCAGGGACGACGGGCCTCGGGGTCGCGATCGGCGCGTTGGTCATCTAGCGGGCGTGGGAGTTCCGGGCCGCCGGTGCGGCGCTGCGGGAGCGGCAGGCGGCCATGACCCCGGAGCTGGTCGGGCACGTCGCCGCCGTCGCCTTCGACGCGAACTCCGGCCGACTCACGGTGCCCGGAGTCGGCGGTCTGGGCGACGAAGACGCGGTTGGAGCAGACCCGCGTCATCGAGGCCGCCAACAAGTCGGCCGGCCGCACGGTCGTCCGCTCCCTGCGGATGCTCGCGCCCAGCGCCGCCGCGAGGCCGACGCCATCCGCGCTGCCGCCCTGCGGCGGGCCCGCCTCGAACGTGCCGGGTCCGGCGTGATTCCGGCGGTCAACAGGCGGATAGCCTGGGCAAATGCTTACAGAAGTCATTGCGACTCGATATGTGACACCTCTGCGGGAGGGTGGATCACTGCCAGGGATCGTCGAAGGGGACGACCTGGGTACTTACGTCATGTACTTCCCCAGCGGACGTCGCTGACCTGCGGTTCCGGCCGCTAGCAGCCCGCTGACCTGCGGCGATGCTTCTTGCGGAGGCTTTCAGGTTCGTGCGCTTCTATGCGGCCGGAACTCCCCATGGACTCCCCAGCGGGGGCCGTTCTCCCCAGCGACTCCCCAAGCAGGTGGGGGAGTGGCCCTTAGCCAAGGGGGGTTCTGCTCTGCAACGTGCGCGGCCGCCGCAATCCGATTGGACCGGACAGGGCGTGGACGGGTGGGAAGTGCTCCACTGATGTCAGGGGGCGAGGGCCGCCGGGTCTTCAGGTAGGTGGCGTTGAACTTCCACACGAGCGGCTGTCGTCGCCGGGCCCGTCGAGGGATGCGGTCCAGGAGGCGATCTGGGTGCGGGAAGCGAAACCGAGCTTGTTAAGGATGCGCTCGACGTGGCCGTCCACCGTGCGTGGTGAGATCACGAGTGTCTCGGCGATCACGCGGTTGCTCATACCCGTTGAGATGAGGCGTGCCACCTCCAACTCTCTGCTGGTGAGGGGGGAATCGCGGGGGACGTGCGCCGCGGTGCTGGACTTGGCGGCAGCGGCGGTCTCCAGCGCGAGCTCGATAGCCTCGGCCTTGGTCAGATGGGCCAGGCGTCGGGTGACCTGTTCCACCCGTGCAGTACCGAGGGCCGTACGCACCTCCTCGGCGACGCGCCGGGAGTCCGTGCTGATGTGCGGGCCGAACGCGTCGATGGTGGTGCCGAGCCGGTCCCACACCGCCGCGGCGGCGGCCCCCAGCGTGACCGCGTGGTCCGGGTGCCGGTTGGACATGGCGATCCACGACATCAGCTCCAGGACCAGGGCGGTACAGACGCCGTCCGTGAAGTCCCGTTGGATCTCCAGTGCCGCTGTCGCCACACGCTTGGCGGCGGACATGTCACCGGCACGCCAGTGCTGCAGGCCGCTGATCCATAGCGCGTACGCATGGTTCCAGCGTTCGCCGTGCCGGGCGCTCACGTCGAGAACTTCCTGGCACGTGTGCAACGCCCGGCCGGGCGGATAGTGGAAGTTCTGTGCCATGGCGAGCTGGAATTGGGCGGTGAGCGCCGAACCGGTACTGCCGGCCTCGCGATGTCCTCGCACGGCGCGGTGGTACAGCTCGATCGCCTGCCGCAGGTCGCCGGTGAAGAGGTGGTACAGCGCTCGCCAGTGCGCCGCGTGCGCAGCGAGCTCCGGGTTCTGCACCACCTCAGTCAGGCGTTCCAGTTCCGTCAGGCGATCGCCGGCGGCCTCCCGGTCACCCTGCAGGAGCGTGGCCCATGCTGCCACCCACAGCACCGACCCCCGTTCTACGGTGTCGCCGTCCAGCACGTCGAGAATGCGGTCCAGCCATCGCCTGCCCTCGCTGAGCGAGCCGCCGGCGATCCAGTGGTAGCGCAGGAAAGAGGCGAGTTCGCCGCCCGTGGGACGCTCGCCGGGTGTGTTGACGGACCATTCCAGCACCGCGAGCAGGTTGGTGTGGTCGCGGCGCATGGTGGCAAGCATCTCGTGCTGACCGGGGCCGCACCAGCGCTCCACCATGGAACGTGCCTGGCACAGGTAGTGATCGCGCATACGACGGCGGAGCGCCGGCAGCTCCCCGAGTTGATCGAGCCGCTCGGCGCCGTACTCGCGCACGGTCATCAGCTGCCGGTAACGGACCTGCTCGCCCGAATGCTCGGCTCTCACGATCGACTTGGCGACCAGCCGGTCGAGCACGTCGACAACGCGCTCGGGAGCAAGGTCGCCGAACCCGCAGACCTCCTCGACCGCCTTGAGGTCACATCCGCCGGGGAAGACCGACAGCCGTGCCCACAGCAGGCGCTCGTCGTCCGAGCACAGCTCGTGGCTCCAGTCGATCAGCGCACGCAGGGTCTGCTGCCGGGGGCGTGCCACCCGGCTTCCTCCGGTGAGAAGTTCGAAGCGGTGGTCGAGGCGCTCGACGACCTGGCCGACGGACAGGGTGCGCAGCCGGATGGCGGCGAGTTCGATGGCGAGCGGCATTCCGTCGAGCCGTTCGCACATCTGCTGGACGGCGGCGCGGTTGGCGTCGGTGACGGCGAAGTCGGGGGTGACGCTGCGCGCCCGGTCGACCAGCAACTGCACGGCTTCGCAGTGATCGACGCTCGCGGTGTCGTGGAGCTGGTCCGCCGTGGGCACCGACAGCGGCGGAATCACCGTGACCAATTCGCCGGCGATGCCGAGCGGCTCGCGGCTGGTCGCCAGGACACGTAGACCAGGGGTTGTTTCGAGGAGTTGCGCCAGCAGGCCGGCGGTGGCCGGCAGGACGTGCTCGCAGTTGTCAACAACCAGGAGCACCTGCTGAGCCTGCAGATGGTCGATCAGCTGTTGGGACGCGGACCGATTCGACTGGTCCAACACGGCGAGCGCCGAGGTGAACGCGGAGGGTACCTCGCGTTCGTCATCGAGGCTGGCGAGCTGGACCACATGCGTACCGTCGCGGAACGCCTTATGGATCCGGTTTGCGACCACCAGGGCGAGTCGCGTCTTGCCGATGCCACCGGGACCGGTGAGCGTGACGAGCCGGGAGGCCGACAGGTTCCTGCGTATGTCGGCGATCTCCTGTCGCCGCCCCACGAAGCTGGTGAGGCCGCCGGCGCCGACCAGGCAATCGCGTCCACTGTCGTCGTGCATCGTCCTTGATGTCCTCGCTCGGGCCGTTCCACCGCTGCCCTCGACGGTATGCGGCAGGACACGCTGTGCCAATAACCGCACACCACGAGAGACGACGTTTTCCCCGGTCAGCCTCCAGATTCAGAGGCCAGCACTCCCGTCTCATATCTACCACAACCGAATTCGAATATACGCTCGAATTCATAGCTACCTGGACGTGCCGAGGGGGTGGGTGAGGGGGTGGTCTCACCCGAGACCGCGACCGCGGATCTGTCCAGTCTGCTGTCACTACGACGCGGGCCGGTGCTGTGGCGGGCACGGCACCGGCCCGCGTGCCACATCTCCGACAGGCAGGAGCGGGGCAATGAGACTCCCGAGGACGAGCCGCACTGTGCGGGCACCCGAGACGGTCGTCGCCATCAGCAGAGGCGAGCACCTGGTACTCACTGGTTCCGGCTCGCCCGGGCGGACCACATGAATCAGCGCGACCTCAGGAACGCCTTCGGCCGCTTCGCCACCGGGGTCACAGTCGTGACCTGTGCAACCTCCGACGGCGGACGTCACGGCGCCACCGTCAACGCATTCACTGCCGTCTCTCTGGAGCCGGCCCTGTGCCAGGTGACTCTTACCCGCCAGTCCAAGGCGTGCCAGTACCTGAAGGAGGCCCCGTTCGCGGTCAACATTCTGGCAGCCGACCAGGTCGATACCGCCTGGCACTTCGCCGGGCGGCCCGTCGAGCCGGAACCGGAGTGGTCGGAAGGCCCCCTTGGCCCTGTGCTCACGGGAGCGGCAGCAACGATCTCGTGCCGCCCCTGGCGCACCTACGACGGCGGTGACCACCTCATCGTCATCGGTGAGGTGACCGCAGCCGAGATCACCGACCTGGAACCGCTGCTGTTCCACGCCGGCACCTTCCGCCATTTGGGCCGACCGGAGACGAGCGCCCACTGGGGCGCCTGCCTGGACAGCCCGGAGAGCGGATGGTTCACCGGCGCACCGGCCTTCACCGCGATGCACGCGTAACGCGCACGTACGCCACCTCGCACACCACGTTTCGCCCCCCGAACTCACCGAGGAACGACATGACTCTCGAAGACACCCGCTCCCCGGCGTCCCCGGCCACCGAGGACGTCCGCACGACCCGCCCGCTGACGGGCGACGAATACATCGAATCGATCCGCGACGGGCGTGAGATCTGGGTTTACGGCGAGAAGGTCAAGGACGTCACCGAGCACCCCGCCTTCCGCAACTCGGTGCGGATGACCGCCCGTCTTTACGATGCGCTGCACGACGCGGAGAAGCAGCCCAAGCTCACCGTGCCGACCGACACCGGCAGCAACGGCTTCACCCACCCGTTCTTCCGCACACCCCGCAGCCGGGAGGACCTGATCGCCGACCGGGACGCCATCGCGGAGTGGGCGAAGATGACGTACGGCTGGATGGGCCGCAGCCCTGACTACAAGGCGTCCTTCCTCGGCACCCTCGGCGCCAACAGCGACTTCTATGCGCCCTTCACCGACAACGCAAAGCGCTGGTACACCGAGTCGCAGGAGAAGGTCCTGTACTGGAACCACGCGATCATCAACCCGCCGGTGGACCGCGACCGCAACCCCGACGAGGTCAAGGACATCTTCGTCCACGTCGACGAGGAGCGCGACGACGGCCTGATCATCAGCGGTGCCAAGGTCGTCGCGACCGGCTCGGCCATCACCCACTACAACTTCATCGCGCACTACGGGCTCCCCATCAAGAAGAAGGAGTTCGCCCTCGTCTGCACCGTGCCGATGGGCGCGCCGGGCATGAAGCTGATCAGCCGGCACTCCTACGCGATGAACGCCGACGTCATGGGCAGCCCCTTCGACTACCCGCTCTCCAGCCGGTTCGACGAGAACGACACCATCTTCATCCTCGACAAGGTGAAGATCCCGTGGGAGAACGTCTTCATCTACGGCGACGCCGAGAAGGCCAGCACCTTCTTCCCCGGATCCGGCTTCCTGCACCGCTTCACCTTCCACGGCTGCACCCGCCTGGCCGTCAAGCTCGACTTCATCGCCGGGCTGCTGATGAAGGGCGTGGAGGTCACCGGCACCAAGGAGTTCCGCGGCATCCAGACCCGCGTCGGCGAGGTGATCGCCTGGCGCAACCTCTTCTGGGGTCTGACCGACGCGATGGCGAACAACCCCGATTCCTGGAAGGACGACGCCCTCTTGCCGAAGCTGGACTACGGCCTGGCGTACCGCTGGTTCATGACCGTGGGCTATCCGCGGATCAAGGAAATCATCATGCAGGACCTGGGCAGTGGGCTTATCTACCTCAACTCCAACGCCAAGGACTTCGCTCAGCCGGAGATCCGCCCGTACCTGGACAAGTACGTGCGTGGCTCCAACGGTTACGACTCGGTGGAGCGGGTGAAGCTGATGAAGCTGATCTGGGACTCCATCGGCAGTGAGTTCGGCGGTCGGCACGAGCTGTACGAGCGCAATTACTCCGGCAACCACGAGCAGGTCCGCGCCGAGATGCTCTTCACTGCCCAGGCCAACGGCACGGCCGATGCCATGAAGGGCTTCGCCGAGCAGTGCATGGCCGAGTACGACCTCAACGGCTGGACCGCCCCGGACCTGATCAACCCTGACGACGTCAGCATCCACCGCCGCTGACCGACCCTCTGGGCCGGGGCGGCCACGCGCCGCCCCGGCCCGCTGAAGGAGCCGCACGATGAGCATCACCGAACCCTCGACATCCCCCGCTCCCACTGCCGCCGGCTCCGGTGCCTCGGCCAGCGCCGCGTTCCGGGGCAGCAGGCAGCGACGCGGCACGGCGGACACCTCCACCGAACGGACCGACAGGGTCTTGCGCGCACTGCTGGGTGCGTTGCACCAGGTCATCTCCGAGCATGAGATCACCTATCCCGAGTTCCAGGCTGCCAAGGGCTGGCTCATGGAAGTTGGCGAGGCCGGAGAATGGCCCTTGTTCCTGGACGTGTTCGTCGAGCACGCCGTGGAGGAAGTGGCCTCCCGCACCCAGCAGGGCACGAAGGGCACCATCGAAGGGCCGTACTACCTGCCGGGCAGCCGGCGGCTGCCCGCGCACTGCGAACTGCCCCGCCGTGCAGACGAGAGGGGCACTCCACTCACCTTCGCCGGCCAAGTCCGTGACGTGGACGGCACCCCACTGCCCGGAGCCGAGGTCGACATCTGGCACGCGGACGCCGACGGCTATTACTCCGGCTTCGCACCGCACCTTCCCGAGGGAAATCTGCGTGGTCTGGTCGTCACCGACGACGAGGGCCGGTTTGCCATCCGCACGGTCCAGCCGGCGCCGTACCAGATCCCGGTCGACGGGCCCACAGGACAAATGATCGACGCGGCAGGCTGGCATCCTTGGCGTCCCGCGCATCTCCACCTGATGGTGCGGGCCGAAGGACACCGGCAGCTCACCACGCAGCTGTACTTCGAAGGCGGGCAGTGGGTGGACGACGACGTCGCACAGGCGACCAAACCCGAGCTGGTCCTCCACCCCGTGGCGGACGGACGCGGTGGGCTGGCGCAGAAGTACGACTTCGTTCTCGAGCCGGGCTGAGGGGAGTGATGGACATGACCGCACCGGCCCCCTCGCACTACCGAACTTGCACATCGGCCACCGGACCAGCCGGCCTGACATGGACGGGCCTGGACGACGTACCGTCCGACTGGTCCGGTTGCGCGGTGACCATGGGCGTCTTCGACGGGTTCCACCGCGGTCACGCGGCACTGGCCCACCGGGTACGCGAGCGGGCGGCACAGTACACACTGCCGTCCGTGTTGCTGACTTTCGATCCGCATCCCTTGGCGGTGACGTGCCCGGAGCGGGCACCCAAACAGCTCGTGCCGTTGCAAGAACGCATTCGCCGTGCGCACAGCGTCGGCCTCGATGCCGTACTCGTGCTCCCCTTCACCCCGGCGCTGGCGGCCATGACGGCCGAGCACTTCACCCACCGGGTCCTCGGCGGCACGCTCAAGGCACGCGCTGTGGTGGTCGGCGAGAATTTCCGCTTCGGCCAGGGAGGTGGTGGCGACACGGCGCTGCTTTCCCGTGTGGGGAAAGCGCTCGGCTTCACGGTGGATGCCGTACCCCTCGTCGTCCACGAAGGCCGCGCCTGCTCGTCCACCTTGGTGCGCAGATGCCTGGCGGCCGGTGATGTCCAAGGCGCCGAAGAGCTCCTGGGCCGCCCGTGGCGTACACCAGCCTCGGTGCCGTCTGTGCCGCCCAGGGGCGACAACGGTGTCGAGTGAGGGCATAAGCATCATGCCGGGCATCGGCGAGGACGGTGTCCGGCGCGTTCGAAGCGCGCCGGACACCGTGGTGCGAGACAGGGGGCAGGGTTGTGCGCGCAGCGGAGGGATGGTGGGGACGGCCGGGGCGTTGGCGATGTCCTCACGGTCATCTTGAAGCTGTTGGGGTAGGCGTCGTGCTGGGTGCGGCGGTCCGGTTCAGTGGTCCGCCACATGTAGAGGCAGCGCGGGCACTGCAGGACGTCCCAGGCGCCGGGAACGGGGGCTGGTGACGTGGTCGATGGTTCCGTGCGCGCAGCGCGTGCAGATGGGCACCACCGGTGCCTCGAATCGCCGGGTCGGCTGGGGGTCTGGCCTGCATCGATTTCGCCTGGTTTTGATGTGTCCGGTGAGGTCACAGGCGACATGTTCGAGTGCCGGGCTGACCCGCTGCGCCGGGCCTCGGGGCCACCGCGGTCAGCGCCGCCCGCCCAGGATGATCTTCCAGATTCGGGTTGCCACTTGTAGGTTGAGCCGGATTTCCACATCCGCCAGATCGCGGCCGCTGATCTCACGAATGCGCTGCAGCCGGTAGCGCAGGGTGCTGCGGTGGACTGTCAGCGCGGCGGCCGCATCGTCGTAGTTGCCTCCGCAGTCGAAGTAGCGCGAGAGCGTTTCCACCAACTCCGTATCGTGCCTTGCGTCGTAGTCGATCAGCCGGCCGAGCCACTCGCGTACGAAATCCTCGAGCTCCCCAAGGTCGTTTCCGGGCCCCAGGATCCGGTACAGCCCAAGTTCGTCGAAGAACGTCGTCCCGCTGCCTCGGCGGGAGTTCTGCCGCACCTCCAAGGCCCGTAGCGCCTCCTCATAGCAGCGGGGGATGCTGTCAGGGGAGTCGCAGCGGGTGCTCACGCCGATCGCTCCGTCGGGCGTCCCCAGCTCATGGGCCAGCGCCGCGTGCACGGTATGGTCGGGCCTTGCTTGGGTCAGCAGGACCACCCGGCCGCCGCGACGGGTGATCAGCGGACGGGCCACCGTGGTGGCCGTCGCTTGCTCGACGGCACGGGTGAAGGAGTCGTCCGCGGCGTTGCCCTGCCAGTGCACCACGACCACGTAGTGGGTACGTCGCAGGTCGTGGCCGATGGCATCGGCTCGGGCGTAGGCGCTCGTCCCGTCAGTGCCTTCCAACAGGTCGTCGATCAGCTGGCGCCGCAGCCGCAGTTCGACCTCGGCGAGTTCGCGTACATGCATGAGCTCATGGGCGAGTGACTGCTGAGCGTGTTCCAAGGCGAACATGGTGTGCTCGTCGGCCGTCGTCTTGGGGTCCTCGAGGGCGAGTACGCCGAGGAGTTCGCCGCGCGGCCGGACCAGGGCGATCAGCCGGTCCTTGACCCGGACAGGGCCCGCCTCGCGCGAGACCTGCCGCAGCATCTCTTCCTGGTGGGTCGAGGGCCGCACCGGATAGGGGTCGGGCTGGTCGGGGCCTGCCCAGGACCTCAGGTTGCCGAACCGGTCCTCGATGAGCGCCGACAGCCCGGTGAGCTCGTACAGCGCTCGGGTGATGGCGTCCTCGCCGCCACCCCGGGCAGTGACACGGGCGAAGGCCTCGTGCACGGTGTTCTGCAGGTGCAGCTTGAAGCGCAGTGTGTCCAACTTCCGCAGTGCTGTGGACCGTTCGGTGCGGAGTTGGCTCAGTTCGACGGCGTTGTCGCGCTGTTCGGGGCGCGCGGCCGCCAGTGACATGGCCGCCGATGTGAACTCCATGAGGGTCGAGAGCAGGAAGTGCCCCTGCTCATCGGGCTCGGAGTGGGAGGAGACCACGATGTAGCCGAGCAGACCGCTGGCCCCGCGCAGGCCGAACGCCCAGTTCCAGGACCGCTCTGGAAGGGGTACTGGGCCGTCAGCCTTGCCCAGCCCCTTCATTCGCGTGGCGTCGACTGTCGGCGCCCCCCTGCCGTGGCCAGGAACGCGAGAGAAATGGTCGCCCGTCGCGAGGTATCCGGCCTCGGCCTGGTAAGGGCCAAGGGCACTGACGTGCCGCATGGCCAGCCGCACGATCTCACTTTGCTCCGCGCAGGTGAACAGGGTGTGGGACAGCGCCAGCAGCCCGTGCGGGTCCAGCGCCGCGAGCGGACGGGGGGTGTGCCGTCCGGTGCCCGAAGTGTTGCTCGGGTGGCGGGTCACTTTCTGGTCGGAGCCGTCAGCGGGCAGCCTCCGTGACGGATGGGAGGCCATAGATCACTCCGTCCTCCTCCGGTAATCGGAGGCGATCGAGCGAGCCGGGAGATCCACGCCTGGGCGAGCCCTGTGTGTCCAGCCTAGGCGAGGTCATCTGATGTGTCCGAATTTGAGCCTTGTTCTCGCAGGGCGACCAACTGTGTCGATTTCTGACCTGCCGGGCGCAGGTGGAGCGTACGGTTCACTGCCAGCCTGGGCTTGACAGGGGTCGCCGGGCGCATCGGTGGCCGTAGCAGGAAGGACTGGCTGATGAGCGAGGAGTCCGCAGGGCCATTGCCGCGTACATGACCTACCGGGAAGCGGAAAACGCCGTCGATCACCTTTCCGATCAGGCGTTTCCCGTCGAGAGGGTGGTCGTTGCCGGGCAGGACGTACGCCTAGTCGAACAGGTGACCGAGCGTACGGGTGATGTCGGGGCCGCGCTGCACGGCGCGGCGAGCGGCGCCCGGATCGGTGGATCTTCGGATCGCTGAACTGGCCGGCATCGGTCATGTCGGGACTGCTCCTCGCTTCATACGGGCTGATTTTTGGAGCACTCGTCGGCGCCATCACCTGAGCGTGTGCGGACAACCGGGCGCCACTCCGAGGGCGAGCGGGGGCCGCTCGTCGTGAAAGGAGTTCCTCATGGCCAAGGCAGTAGGCATCGACCTGGGCACGACGAACTCGGTGATCGCCGTCTGGGAGGGCGGCGAACCGACGGTCGTGCCCAACAGCGAGGGAAACCGTACGACACCGTCCGTGGTGGCCTTCACCGACACCGGCGAGCGCCTGGTGGGACAGCTGGCCCGCCGGCAGGCCATCCTCAACCCCAAGGGCACCATCTACTCGGCCAAGCGGTTCATAGGCCGGCACTTCGACGAGATCTCCGAAGAGGCCAAGGCCGTCGCGTATGACGTGGTCGAGGGAGACGGTGGCGCCGCCCGCTTCAAGGTGCGCGACAAGCTCCATGCGCCTGAGGAAATCAGCGCGCAGGTGCTGCGCAAGCTCGCCGACGACGCCTCCAAGCAGCTGGGAGAGCGGGTCACGGAGGCGGTCATCACGGTGCCCGCCTATTTCAACGACGCCCAGCGCACCGCTACCAAGGACGCCGGACGGATCGCGGGCCTGGAAGTGCTGCGGATCATCAACGAGCCGACCGCGGCCGCGCTCGCCTACGGCATGGACAAGAAGGAGCACGAAACGGTGCTCGTCTTCGACCTGGGCGGCGGCACCTTCGACGTCAGCATCCTCGACGTCGGAGACGGCGTGGTGGAGGTGCGGTCCACGGCGGGCGACAGCCATCTGGGAGGCGACGACTTCGACCGCCGACTGGTCGATCACCTCGCCGACGGCTTCCAGAAGGAGAACGGCATCGATCTGCGCCAGGACCCACAGGCCCTGCAGCGCCTGTTCGAAGCCGCTGAGAAGGCCAAGACCGAGCTCAGCTCGGTGACCCAGACGCAGGTCAGCCTGCCGTTCATCACGGCCGACGCCTCCGGGCCCAAGCATCTGACCACGACGATCATGCGGTCCACGTTCGAGCAGATCACCGGTGACCTGGTGGAACGCTGCCTCGACCCGGTGCGGCAGGCCATGGACGACGCCAAGGTCAGCGACAACGACATCGACGAGGTCATCCTCGTCGGCGGCTCCACCCGCATCCCCGCCGTCCAGGCCCTGGTGCGGAGGCTCACCGGCGGCAAGGAACCCAACATGAGCGTCAACCCCGACGAGGTTGTGGCGATGGGCGCCGCGATCCAGGCGGGGGTCCTGACGGGCGAGGTCAAGGATGTCCTGCTGCTCGATGTCACTCCGTTGTCGCTGGGCGTGGAGACACGAGGCGGCGTGATGACGAAGATCATCGAGCGGAACACCACCATCCCGGTGCGACGCACCGAGACCTTCTCCACCGCCGAGGACAATCAGCCCGCCGTCGACGTCGTCGTCCTGCAGGGCGAGCGTGAGAGGGCCGCGGACAACCGGGTCCTGGGTCGCTTCCAGCTCACCGACATCCGCCCCGCGCCACGTGGTGGGCCGCAGATCGAGGTCACCTTCGACATCGACGCCAACGGCATCCTCAACGTCACCGCACGGGACAAGGACACCGGTAAGGAACAGGGCATCACCATCAGCGAGAGCTCCAACCTCGACCGTAGCGAGGTCGAGCGGATGGTCCAGGAGGCCGAACGCAACCGGGGTGAGGACCAAGCCCTGCGCGAGGCGGTCGACGCCCGCAACGAACTGGACGCCATCGCCTACCAGGTCGAAAAGCGACTCGGCGAGCTCGGCGACGCCGCGCCCGCACACGAGAAGGCCCGCGCCGAGATGCTGGTGGCCGAGGCCCGGGACGCGGTCAAGAACGAGGCCGGGGTGGACAAGGTCCAGCCGTTGACGTCCGAACTCCAGCAGATCTTCGCGGGGCTCGCGGCCCACGAGGCGGGAGCGGCCGCGGGCGGTCCAGCGGCCACCGGCTCACCGGATGGAACCGAGCCCGGCGGGGCCGCGCCGGGCGGCACCGAGGGCGACGACGATGTGATCGACGCCGAGTTCGACAAGGGCTGAGGTGCCCGCCATGCCCACCCCACCCCGGGGCCGAGAGCCCGACCCGCCGCCGGAAGGCGCCGTACAGCCGCCGCGCGAGGAACTTACGCAGCCTGGATCGCCAGCCGAGGAGGCCGAGCCGGGACCCGACGCCACCACCGGCACCGCCGCAGCTGACGACGAATACGAGGCCGCGCTGCGAGAGGCCGAGGACCGCTGGCGCCGCGCCCTGGCCGACCTCGACAACCTGCGCAAACGCCACGCCAGGGAGCTGGAGCGGGAGGCTGCGGCCGAACGCGCCCGTACGGCCGCGGCCTTCCTGCCCGTCATCGACAACCTGGAACTTGCCCTGAGCCACGCGGCCGCCGACCCCGATGCGATCGTCGAAGGTGTCCGGGCCGTGCGTGACCAGGCCGTGAACGCCCTGGAGCGGCTGGGCTACCCGCGCCACGCAGAGACCGGTGTGTCGTTCGACCCGGCCCGGCACGAGGTGGTCGGTGTGGTCCAGGATCCCGACGCCGACCCGAACACCGTGGTCCAGGTGCTGCGACCCGGTTACGGGGAGGCCGAGCGGCAGCTGCGGCCTGCCGCCGTGACCGTCGCCAAGCGGGAGTGACCCTCCATGGCACGCGATTTCTACGAGGTGCTCGGTGTTCCGCGCACCGCCGACCGGGACGAGATCCAGCGGGCCTACCGCACCCTGGCCCGCAGGTACCACCCCGATGTCAACAAGGACCCCCAAGCGGAGGAGCGGTTCAAGGCGATCAACGAGGCCTTCAGCGTCCTGTCCGATCCGGAGCAGCGAGCCAAATACGACCGCTTCGGCAAGGACTTCCGGAAGATCCCGGACGACTGGGAGGAGCGTGTCGCCGCCGGAGCCGGAGCCGGAGCCGGCAGCGGCTTCCGGTGGAGCACCGGCGGCGGCCCCCGGGTGCGGTACTCCACGGCAGGCTTCGAAGGCGAGGAGGTCGACGTCGAGGATCTGTTCGGCTCGCTGTTCGGCGGCGCCGGGCGGGTGCGCGTGCCCGGCGCCGACCAGGAGGCCGAACTGCCGCTCACCGTCGAAGAGGCCTATCGGGGCGGCCGCCGTACGGTCACCCTCGCCGGGCCGGCCGGGCAACGGCGTTACGAGGTCGATGTGCCGCCCGGCACCATCGATGGGCAGCGCATCCGGCTGGCCGGGGAGGGCGGGCGGGGGAGCGGAGACGACGCTCCCGCCGGGGACCTGTTCCTGAGAGTGCGGATCCGGCCGCACCGTGAGTTCCGCCTCAAGGGCCGGGACGTCCACGTGAAGCTTCCGGTGACCCCGTGGGAGGCGGCGCTGGGTGCGACCGTGCCGGTGCCCACGCCGAGCGGTGCCACGGCGAAGGTGACCGTGCCCGCCGGGTCCTCCAGCGGGCGGCGCCTGCGGCTGCGCGGTGAGGGCATGCCGGCCCCGCACGGCGCGAACGGAGACCTGTACGCGGAGCTGAGGATCATGGTGCCGCCCCGGCTGAGCGACCGGGAGCGCGAGCTGCTGGAGGAACTTGCCGCTGTCTCCGAGTTCGATCCGAGGAGGACCTGATGACCGACCGACCGGCCGAGGCCCACCCGTCCCACGCACGTATGACCGAGATGGGCGTGCAGTACGCGATCGTGCCCGTCTCCAGGCTCTCCCTGGAGACCGTGGCCCACCGCTCAGGTCTCCATCCCGACCTGATCCGTCGGTTCGTCGCTCTCGGACTGGTGGACGCCGGACATGACGCCTCCGGGCGGCTGGTGTTCGCCTCCACGGCCCCGGCATCCCTGGCCCGTGTCCAGCGGTTGCGCACCGGGCTGTGCCTGAACTACGCATCCATCGGTCTCGTGCTCGACCTGCTCGATCGCATCAGCTTGCTCGAAGCCGCGCTGCGGCGTGCAGGCATGAGGAGTGATCTACCACCATGGACATGAACAACCTGACCCAGAAGTCCCAGGAAGCCCTCCAGGAGGCCCAGAGCGCCGCCGGCCGCCTGGGACACACCGAGGTCGACGGCGAACATCTGCTGCTCGCTCTCCTCGACCAGGAGGAGGGCCTGATCCCGCGGCTGCTGCAGCAGGCGGGCACCGAGCCCGAGGAGTTGCGCGCGGCCGTACGCGAGGACCTCTCCCGCCGGCCCAAGGTGACCGGCCCGAGTGCGGCGCCGGGCCAGGTCTTCGTCACCCAGCGCCTGGCCCGGCTGCTGGACTCGGCCGAGCGGGAGGCCAAACGCCTCAAGGACGAGTACGTGTCCGTGGAACACCTGCTGCTGGCGCTGGCCGACGAAGGCTCGGCGACCGCCGCCGGGCGCCTGCTGAAGGAGCACGGCGTGACCCGGGAGTCCTTCCTCGGCGCGCTCACCCAGGTCCGCGGCAACCAGCGCGTCACCTCCGCCAACCCCGAAGTGGCCTACGAGGCTCTGGAGAAGTACGGCCGCGATCTCGTCGCCGAGGCCAAAGCCGGGCGGCTCGACCCGGTCATCGGCCGGGACGCCGAGATCCGCCGCGTCACCCAGATCCTGAGCCGCAAGTCCAAGAACAACCCCGTCCTCATCGGCGACCCCGGCGTCGGCAAGACCGCCATCGTCGAGGGCCTCGCCCAGCGCATCGTCCGCGGCGATGTGCCCGAAGGACTCCGCGACAAGATCGTATTCGCCCTCGACATGGGCTCGCTGGTCGCCGGCGCCAAGTACCGCGGCGAGTTCGAAGAACGCCTCAAGGCCGTACTGTCCGAGGTCAAGGCCGCCGAGGGTCGCATCCTGCTCTTCGTCGACGAGTTGCACACGGTCGTCGGCGCGGGTGCCGCCGAGGGCGCCATGGACGCGGGCAACATGCTCAAGCCCATGCTGGCGCGCGGCGAGTTGCACATGATCGGCGCGACCACCCTGGACGAGTACCGGCAGCACATCGAGAAGGACGCCGCCCTCGAACGCCGCTTCCAGCAGGTCCTGGTCGACGAGCCGAGCGTGGAGGACACCATCTCCATCCTGCGCGGACTGCGTGAACGCCTGGAGGTCTTCCACGGTGTGCGGATCCAGGACACCTCGCTGGTCGCGGCGGCGACGCTCTCCCACCGCTACATCACCGACCGGTTCCTGCCCGACAAGGCCATCGACCTCGTCGACGAGGCCTGTGCCCGACTGCGTACCGAGATCGACTCCATGCCCGCCGAACTCGACGAGATCACCCGCCGGGTGACCCGCCTGGAGATCGAGGAAGCGGCCCTGTCCAAGGAGACCGACCCCGCCAGCAACGCCCGCCTGGAGGAGCTGCGCAAGGAGCTGGCCGACCTGCGCGGCGAGGCCGACGCCAAACACGCCCAGTGGGAGGCCGAGCGACAGGCGATCCGCCGCGTGCAGGAACTGCGCCAGGAACTGGAGCAGGTCCGCCACGAGGCGGAGGAGGCCGAACGCGCCTACGACCTCAACCGCGCCGCCGAACTCCGCTACGGCCGCCTCCAGGACCTGGAGCGCCGACTCGCAGCGGAGGAGGAGCAACTGGTCGCCAAACAAGGGCAGAACCGGCTGCTGCGCGAGGTCGTCACCGAGGAGGAGATCGCCGAGATCGTCGCCGCTTGGACCGGCATCCCCGTCGCCCGCCTCCAGGAGGGCGAACGCGAGAAACTGCTGCGCCTCGACGAGATCCTGCGCGAGCGCGTCATCGGCCAGGACGAGGCCGTCAAGCTCGTCGCCGACGCCATCATCCGCGCCCGCTCCGGCATCCGCGACCCTCGCCGCCCCATCGGCTCGTTCATCTTCCTCGGCCCCACCGGCGTCGGGAAGACCGAGCTGGCCAAGACCCTCGCCCGGAACCTGTTCGACTCCGAGGAGAACATGGTCCGCCTCGACATGAGCGAGTACCAGGAGCGGCACACCGTCAGCCGGCTCATGGGCGCACCGCCCGGATACGTCGGCTACGAGGAAGGCGGCCAGCTCACCGAGGCCGTACGCCGCAAGCCGTACTCGGTCGTGCTGTTCGACGAGATCGAGAAGGCGCACACCGATGTCTTCAACACCCTGCTGCAGATCCTCGACGACGGCCGCATCACCGATGCTCAGGGCCGCACCGTCGACTTCCGCAACACCGTGATCATCATGACGTCCAACATCGGCTCCGAGCACCTCCTCGACGGCGCCACCGCCGAGGGCGAGATCAAGCCCGACGCACGCGCCCTGGTGATGGGCGAGCTGCGCGGACACTTCCGCCCGGAGTTCCTCAACCGCGTCGACGACATCGTGCTGTTCAAGCCGCTCGGTGAGCGGCAGATCGAGCGGATCGTGGAGCTGCAGTTCGACGAACTGCGCCGCCGCCTCGCCGAACGACGCATCTCCGTCGAACTCACCGATACAGCACGTGAGTTGATAGCCCACCAGGGCTACGACCCGGTGTACGGAGCCCGGCCGCTGCGGCGTTACATCTCCCACGAGGTCGAGACACTCGTCGGGCGCGCCCTGCTGGGTGGCGACGTCCAGGACGGCTCGGTGGTCCGCGTCGACGCCGAGCGCGGAGAGCTGGTGGTCACCTACGACCAGCCCGAGGATGCGAGGGAGGCGACAACGGCATGAGCGCCGTGCAAGCCACCAACGTCGCCTGTCCGCATTGCGGGCGGACCAACCGGGTGCCCGTGGCCGCCGAGGGGCGCCCCAGGTGCGGCAACTGCAAGCAGCCTCTTCCATGGATGGCCGACGCGGGCGACGACGACTTCACCGAGGTCGTCGAGCAGGCCACCGTGCCCGTCGTCGTCGACCTGTGGGCCACCTGGTGCGGCCCTTGCCGCATGGTGAGTCCCGCGCTGGAGAAGGTCGCCGCCGATCTCGCAGGAAAGATCAAGCTGGTCAAGATCGACATTGACAAGAACCCGCGCCTGGCGCGGCAGTTCGAGGTCCAGGCGGTACCCACGCTCCTGGTCCTCGACAAAGGACAGACCATCGCCCGGCAGTCGGGTGCCGCACCTGCCCCCGCCCTGCGGCAGTGGGTGGAGCAGTCGATCGCCGGCCGCGAACCGGCCGGGAAAGGATGATCGGCCATGACCGTACGAACCGACCCTCACCTCGCCCTCGTACGCCCCGTCACCCCGCGCGCCTCGGGGTGCGAGGAATGCCTGGCCACAGGTTCCCCCTGGGTCCACCTCAGGCTCTGCCTGACCTGCGGCCACGTCGGCTGTTGCGATTCCTCGCCGAACCGGCACGCCCGCCGGCACGCCGCCGCCGACGGCCATCCGATCGTGGCGTCGCTGGAGCCCGGCGAGGACTGGCGGTGGTGTTTCGTCCACCAGGCGCTCGTGTGATGTCCGGCGACGAGACGCGGCCGGGCGCAGCGCCGGTGCCGGACGAGGCGGAGGAGAGCGTCCCCTTCGAGACTCCTGACATCCACGGCGCCTATCCCCGCCTGTCGGACGATCAGATGGCCCGCCTGGCGCAGCATGGCCGGCGGCGCCCGGTCGAGGCAGGTGACGTGCTGATCCGGGAGGGGGAGCGGTGCGAGACGTTCTACGTCGTCCTCAGTGGCGCGGTCGCCATCATCGAGGGCTACGACACGCCCGATGAACGCCTGCTGCGCGTGCACGGCCCCGGCCGCTTCATCGGCGAGCTGGGCCTTCTCAAGGGACAGGTGGCCTTCTACACCGCCGTGGTCAGGGACCCCGGTGAGGTCCTCGCCCTGTCCATGAATCAGCTGCGTGACCTGGTGACCCGGGACTCCACCCTTGGCGACGTGGTGCTGCGCGCCTGTCTGGGCCGCCGGGCTCTGCTCGTAGGGCAGGGCGCCGGATTCCGCATCATCGGCTCGCGCTATTCGCCCGACACCCGGCGGCTGCGTGAGTTCGCCGCCCGCAACCGGCTGCCCTACCGCTGGATCGATCTGGAGACGGACGAGGAGGCCGAGGCGCTGCTGCGGCGCTTTGCGGTCGGTCCGGAGCAGACACCGCTGGTGATCTGGCGGGACACGACCCTGCTGCGCAATCCGAGCAACGCCGAACTGGCCCGGTTCGTCGGCCTGCCGCCGCTGGAGTCGGTCAACGGCCGCGGCGATCTCCTCATTGTCGGCTCCGGTCCGGCCGGTCTCGCCGCCGCGGTGAATGCGGCCTCAGAGGGCCTCGACACGACCGTGGTCGAGGTGCTGGCCACCGGCGGCCAGGCCGCGACGTCATCCCGCATCGACAACTGTTTCGGCTTCCCATCCGGCATCTCCGGCGCCGAACTCACCGAGCGAGCCGTGCTCCAGGCGGAAAAGTTCGGCGCCCGGATCAGCGTCCCTGCGGAGGCAGCCCGACTCGAACGGCGGGACGGCCACTATGCCGTGGGGTTCGCCGACGGCAGTGAGATCACCGCCCGTACCGTCGTCCTGGCCACCGGCGCCCGCTACCGCCGGCTCCATGTCCCCGGCGTCGAGCCGCTGGAGGGCGCGAGCGTCCACTACTCGGCGACCGTCTATGAGGCCCAGCAGTGCCGTAGCGACCCGGTGGCCGTGGTCGGCGGCGGCAACTCCGCGGGTCAGGCCGTGCTCTTCCTGGCCGGGTACGCACCGCAGGCGTATCTGCTCGTGCGTGGGCCGAGCCTCGAGGCGCACATGTCCCGCTACCTGATCGATCAGATCGAGCGCCACCCGCGAGTGCGTGTGCTGCTGCACACCGAGGTGACCGAGGCGCTCGGCGACACGACGCTGGAGGCGGTCACCGTGGTCGACCACCGTACGGGCGAGCACCGCCGGCTCGGGGTGCGGGTCCTGTTCGTCTTCACCGGCGCAGATCCTCACACCGATTGGCTGTCCGGCGCGCTCGCCCTTGACTCGCGCGGCTACGTGCTCACCGGCGCGGAGGCACAAGCCTGCTCCGTTCCCGAGCTGTGGCAGAGCCAGGGCCGCGATTGCCTGACGTTGGAGACCAGCCTGCCTGGCGTCTTCGCCGCCGGCGACGTCCGCAGCGGCTCGGTGAAGCGCGTGGCCTCCGCGGTCGGCGAAGGCGCGATGAGCATCCACTTCGTCCACCGCTACCTGGGCCACACGGCCGCGCCCGGCGGCACCGACAGCTCACCCCACATCCGCCGGAAGGAGTCCGCTTGGCTCGCCTGACGCCCAGCGGGGGACGAGAGCACGAGTAGGAGAAGGAGGCGATGGGAATGACCACGCCCGTCCGGCGCCACCGCGGTGGCGCAATGCAGCACGGAACTCCTGGCTGGGGACGCAGTCCGCTGGCGGAGTTCGACCACGGGGCGCTCACCATTACCGTCCCCAAGGCCGAGGTCGCAAAGCCCCGGCACGTCGAGATCAGCGAGACGAGTGAAAGCACCGAGAGCGGCGGTTGAGACGGAAACGCCGTGGCGCCGGACCTCCATCCGGAACCACGACCGGCCGGCAAGGCTCGCCCCGAGGTGACTCATGAACGACGACCCGTATCACAACCCCTCGCGGCGGCGGAGCCTCGGCACGCGGCTCCCCATCGGCCTTCCTTCGGTGCGCCGCAGACGCCAGGCGCGCAGCAGCCGAAGGGGGGTGCAGACCCGGCGGTGCTCGCCGGCTCATGTCCGCCTGGTCCTCATGGTCGAATGCCTGTGCGTAACCCTCGGCGTCCTGGCAGTGGCCTGGGCGACGGTCAGCAGATCGTAGAGCTTGGCGTCGACGAAGTCGCTGTAGCGCTTGAGATCGTTCTTGTCGACGTCCAGCCTCGCGGCCGCGCGGACGAACCTTTCGAACCTGGCGATGGACATCACGGTCATGACGGCAACCTCCGGCTGCGGATGTCGCTGCTGATGAGGCCGAACGCCGTGGTGGCGAACACGCCAGGGGGCTTGGGAGAGGCCGGTGAAAGCGGCCAGAGCTGTTTGACGCGGGCCGTCCCGCCGAGCAAGCGCAATCGCCCGCGGACGCCGGGCAGGACGTAGTGAGGTGCCTCACTGGTGTACTGGATCTTCCCGGGTGGCCGGGCGTCGCCGGACCCCGGGGTCAGCGCGCCGATGAGCAGCGGGCTGAGCATGGGCAGCGGCCGTGGCGCGATGTGCTCCGGCGGGCCGGTCATGGCGATGATGGGGCGGGTGTTGTACTGGTAGGGCAGGTCCGTCACTCTTCTTCAGTCGCTTCGCGACCTCCGTTGGCCATCCCGGATCGGCCGCGAGGGCCACGTCGAGCCGCAGCCGCTGGGGTGAACAGACGGCGGGGGACGTGGTTATCGATCGCCCTGTACGCGAGGCTGCCGGTTTGTGCTTGTAGACCGGCCGGGTGCCGCTGACATGGCGGCGCCGGGAGGCGGCGGCGCGGCCGACACGACCCGGCAGAGCGTTCCGGCTAGCCTCGCACCCGTGACGTGGTTGCGGGTCTTCGGAGATGTCGTGCGATCCGGGCTCACGATCGAGGAGACGCGACTGGAGCCCCTGCTCGCGCTGCGTACGGCTGCTGGGGTGGCGATCGTCATCGGGTCGATGCTGTGGCTGGTCTCCCCCGCGTACGCAGCGTCCGCCGCCCTCGGTGCTTATTCCGCTGGTGGGGCCACCTTTCAGCGCACCTGGCGGCCACGCAAGGTGATTGCGCTCGGTGCGGGCGCGGGTCTGGCGCTCAGCACCTTCGTGGGCTATCTGGCGGCGGGGCGCCTCGTGACGTTCCTCCCCCTGCTGGCCGTATGGGCCTTTGCCGCGGGGATGACGTGGGCCGTCGGATCGACCGCTGGGATCGTCGCAGCGACGACCGTCGGCAGCATGCTGGTGACCATTACCCTGCCGACGAGCGTCGGGCGGGCCTTGGAACACGCCGGGGTCATCGCGCTCGGAGGCGTGGTGCAGGCGGTGTTGATCTTGCTGTTCCCGATCCGCCGTTGGGGGGCACATCGTGACGCTCTTGCCGACGCCCTGGCCGCCGTGGCGGACTACGCCCGCCGGCTGCGGCACGACCCGACCGCCCCGTTCGACCCCGAGCCGTTGATGACGGCCCGGGACGCGGCCGCCGTGACGCCATCACAGGCCCGCACCCGTCCCCCCGTCCTCCACGGCCCCAGGGGACTCGCCGAGCGCATTCTGCCGGTCATCGCCGCGCTCGCCGACCCTGGCGTCGGTGCCCCGGCGGAGGGATCCGGACGCGACCGCGCGCGGGAGTTGCTCGACGCGGCCGCCGACGTCCTGGACGCGGCTGCTCGTTCGATCCGCCGCGGAATTTCCGTCGAGGTGCCGCCCGGGAGCGCGGGCGTCCTGCACCTCGAAGAGGAGCATGAGGTGCTGCAGGGGCCCGCGCGGCAGGCCGCTGAGCAGCTGGTGGAACTGCTCGGCGAGGTGTTGGAGATCGCCGGAAGCGGCGGTCCGCGCCCGAAGACGCCCACGCCGCCCGGGTCCGAGGGCGCCCGGTTCCTGGTGCGCCCGACAATGTTCCGGCTGATCCCGGTCGTCGTCCGGGCGGTCCGCCGTGAGCTCTGCCGGGACTCGCCCGTGTTTCGGCATGCCGTCCGCCTGGCGGCGGTGGCCGCGCTCGGCTATCTGATCGCTTCCCGGCTGCCCCTGGGCCACGGCTACTGGGCACCCGTCGCCTCCGTGATGGTGATGCGGCCGGACTTCCACCGGACGTACGCCCGTGCGGTGGCCCGTCTCGCCGGGACCCTGACGGGGGTCGCGCTCGCCACCGGGATGGTGCGGGCCCTGGGCCCGGATGCCCATGTGTTCGGCGCGCTGGCGGTGGTCTCGGTGGGCCTGTCGTACACGCTGACCCGTACGGGCTACGCCTACTCCCAGTGCTTCACTGCCGCGTACGTCGTCTTCCTGCTCGGCATGGGTGGTCAGACGTGGGAGCAGACGGTCCCGGAGCGGGTGGTGCTCACCCTGCTCGGCGGGGCCCTGGCAATGCTGGCGTACGTGGTGTTTCCCGCGTGGGAGACGCCCCGGCTGTCGGGTCGGCTTGCGGACTGGCTCGCCGCCAACGGCCGCTACGCGGCCGCGGTGCTCCGTGGCTACGCCGAACCGACCCGGGAGCGTCGCGCTGACATGCGCAAGGCACTGCTGGAGAGCAGGAAGGCGCGTGCCGCCTGGCAGGAGACCTACGACCGGGCAAGGCAGGAACCGGTCCGCCCCAGGGGACTGACGTCGCGCGAGGCGGAGGAGGCGCAGGAGGCGCTCAAGAGGTTCGGCCGGGCGGCGATGCTCATGGAGAGCCACGTCCCGCGGGCCGACAGCCGTTTCGCCCCCGAGGCAGAACGGCTCGCCGAGGCCTTGGAGGCGGACACCGCGCAGGCGGCAGTCGACGTACGCGAGCACAGGAATCCGGATTGGGGGCGCGTGGAGGGGGCGCTTCACGAGTGGGAGGGCACAGCCGGGGGCCGGAGCCCGGCGGTGCGGCGCGAGGCGGAACTGCAGAAGCGAGCCTTGGAGGACCTCGCGACTGCCGTGAGCCGCACACCCCTCGAACGGGACGTCAGCTCTGCCCGCGAGGAGCAGCGGGTGCGGGCGGCCGTGGCGGCGGACGGTGACGGATCAGGACCCGCGAACCGGGGCGGATGACGGCTTCGCCGACGGGGAGCGCCCTGCCTCCTGGAGCGGGAAGTGCTCTCCCGGCCGCGCCGAGCGCCGCCACACATACACCGCTGTCGCCATCACGAGGATCAGCCCCGTCAGGATGAGCAGCTCGATCCCCTCGACATTCCACCGGAAGGACTTCTCCGCCTCGGCCGTCACGATGAGCACCTTGCGGATGCCGGCGATCAGACCGACAACGAGGAACGGTTCCGCGTCGAGGGTTTGGTTCCTGATGGTGAGGCGGACGGTGTGGAGCAGCTCGGCCACGATGAACAGCACAAGCCCGTTGTCCAGGGCGGAGAGAACGACCGTATCCTCGCGGTACGGCCCCTGAATCGCCTTGATGACGTCGTGGGCGACCCCGACGGTCAGGATCCCCGCGAGCAGCACGAGGAACGCCGCGACGACGAGGTGGATGCCGTCCTCGATGAGTTGCAGAGGGCCCTGTACCCGGCCGCCCTCCATCTTCGGGAGAATGGGTTGCACAGTCAGCATGCTAGGGGTGCCCCGGCCCGACGGCGCGGCGTGCCGCCGAACGGGTGCCGCCGCATTGTCAGGGCCGGCACCCCTCTGGGAACGGCGACCGCCGCGGATGCCCGGTGCGGGCACCGCTGTACCCGGCTCTCTGTTTCCGAGCACGCGGAGCAGGGACGTGTGACGACGCGTGTGCCACGGCCGATGCGCAGCGCACGGCACGGGAGGTCACCGCGAGGACGTCCGTCGGACGCTCGACATGCGCATCCGGCACGTTCTTCACGTGCACCTCACGCGGTCGGTCCTATACGAGAGCCTTCATCGGTATCCCTCGCTCTCGGCAGATGCTGAGCCTGCTTCGGAAGCGCGGTACGGCCACTGAACGAACCAATACATACACGCTCTCACACCCGCGAAAGGGTGCACAATGGTGATAATCAGGCATCGATGCGGCCGTGCAAAAGACCCGTTCGACGCCAACCGATCACTTCGGTGCCCGGCCGCTGCCGGGCGGCCGAGCATCGGAAAAGGAGTCCCCTCATGGTCGACATCAACGTTGCGCTGCACGTACAGGTCGAGGCCCGGCCCGGCAAGGAGGAAGAGGTCGCCGACTTCCTCCGCGCGGGCCTTGCCCTCGTACAGGAGGAGCCCGGCACCGTCGCCTGGTTCGCCGTGCGCCTGAGCCCCTCCACCTTCGCCATCTTCGACGCCTTCCCCGACGACGACGCACGCCAGGCCCACCTCGCCGGCCGCCTGGGCAGCGCCCTGATGGAACGAGCCGGCGAACTGTTCGCCCAACCACCTTCCGTCGAGCAACTCGACGTCCTCGCCCACAAACTCCCCTGAAGACCAGGCGGACCGGTCCACGCCCGGCGCGTCGGACTGGTCCCGGGAACCGGGCTTGCAGCAGGTCAGCGTGGCGATCGAGATCCGTTTTGCAGGAACGGCCGCGGACCCGCACCAGGGGTCCGTCCACGTCTGCCCCAGGTTCTGGCATGCGGCGGCGTCGTCACGGTCACCGCCCGTACGGCCGGAGGCCCGGCGCGATCAGCGAAGGCGCTCGCGCCGAACCTCAAAGACCTTCCGGCTCCTGTGCTCCCGGCCCCACCGCACCGTCACCGGATGCGGCAGGCGCAGGTGGTCGAGTGCCCGGCCGACCGTCTGGGTGACCACTTCGTCGAGTGAGGTGGGGCGCGTGTAGAAGGCGGGCACCGGCGGCATGATGGTCGCGCCCGCCTCCGTCGCCTGCGTCATCAGCCGCAGGTGCCCGGCATGCAGGGGAGTCTCGCGCAACAGCAGGACGAGCGGGCGGCGTTCCTTCAAGGTGACGTCGGCGGCGCGCACCAGCAGATTGTCGTCGTAGCCGTTGGCTATGCCGGACAGCGTCTTCACGCTGCACGGCGCCACCAGCATCCCGTCCACCGGGAACGAGCCGCTCGAAATCGCCGCGCCCAGGTCGTGCTCGGCATGCACGTGGTCGGCGCGCGCCCGCACGTCGGCCACGGTCAGGTCGGTCTCCTGGGCCAGCGTCGCCTTGGCCGCCTTGGTGAGGACCAGATGGGTCTCCACACCCAGTTGGGAGAGCAGCTCCAAGGCGCGGACCGCATACATCGCTCCGGACGCTCCGGAGACCCCCACGATCACCCGTGGTGGAAACCCGTCCCCGTCCATGATCAGCCCTCCAGTTCGGCGAGGTAGGGGCGCAAGGAAGAGGACGTGGAGCGGATGCGGGCGAACTTCTCGCGGTCCCCGGCCGGTACGGTCGCGTCCATCCCGAGTTTCGCCGTCGTCCCGCCGTGTGCCGAGGGATCCAGGCTGCTGCCGGTGGTGCGCTCCACCACGAACAGGTCGCGGTCGGCCTGCATCCGGGTCGCGATCGCCCACTCGACCTGCTCGTCGTCGAACACGTCCACGTCGTCGTCGACGATTACCGTGAGCTTCACCGTCGTCACCGCCGCGAACGTCGCCATCGCGGCATGCCGCGCCGTGCCCCCTCCACGGGAGCGCAGGGAGATCACCGCGTGCATCCGGCACGACCCGCCCTCGGTGAGCCGCACGGCCGCCACATCGATCCCCGCGGCCCGCAGTGCCCGCAACAGGCGCGCCTCGCGTGGCAGCCCGCCCAGCCAGAAGTGCTCCCGACCGCCGGACAGAATCGTCTGCAGAAAAGCGCTCTCCCGTGACCAGCGCGAGGACAGCTCCAGCACCGGGGCGGGCCCGCCCGGACCGTAGGTGCGCGGGTACTCCCCGAACGGCCCTTCGTCCGCGCGCCGGCCCGCGCGGAAAGTGCCCATGAGTACCATCTCCGCGCGGGCGGGCACCGGTACCTCCAACCCCTCCACGTATGTGGCGGCGAGCCGCTCGGGATACAGGGCGCTCGCGACCTCCAGGTCGTCGAGGTCGGCTGCCGCGGGCGACTGCGAGGCCAGCGTCAGCAGCGGATCGACGCCCACGCAGAGCGCGACGGGCAGGTCCTGCCCCGCCGCCTCGTGCTCGGCGAAGATCGACCGGAGCCTGCCCGGCAGCATGAGGGCGCGCACCTCGCGAGGCCCGGTGACCTGCAACCGGTTGATCGACAGGTTCGCCTTGCCGGTGAGCGGATCGCGCGCCACGATCAGCGCCGAGGTGAAGTACCGGCCTGCGTCGCGTTCGTGCTGCACCGGCAGCGGGAGGTCCCCGAGCAGGTCGCCTTGCGTATCGTGCCGGGCGGTCACCGGCGCTTCAGCCGATGCGATCACCGAGTACGGGCGCGGGGTGCGTACGGCGTCGGCGAGCCGGTCGACCACCTCCCCCTCCAGGCAGCCCAGCGCCAGGGCGAAGTGCCCGCGTGAGGGCATCGTGTTGCCGACGAGCGGGTACCTCGCGCCGCGCACCGCGTCGAAGGCCACCGCGTAGCGGCCGTCGGCATGCTCCAGTACGGCGGCCACGTCCTGGTCCGCGTCGATCTCACTGCTCACCCTGCGCAGCTCGCCACGTTCCTCCAGCAGCGCCAGCCAGCCCCGCAGATCGGGCTGTTTCGGCCAGGTCGTGCCCATCACTCCCCCTCGGGCAGTGCGAAGTGGACGTGCTTGAGCTCGGTGAACTGTTCCAGTCCTTCGACACCGCGGGTCCGGCCGAGACCGGAGGAACCGTAGCCGCCGCTGGGCATTTCTGGGTACGAGCGGTTGTAGCCGCCCACCCAGACTGTCCCCACCTGCAGCGACCGCGCGACGCGCCAGGCGCGTGAGCCGTCGCCGCTCCACACCGAGGCGGCGAGCCCGTACGAAGTGGCGTTGGCCGCTTCGATCGCGCCGTCCTCGTCGTCGAAGGGTTCGAGGGTGATCAGAGGGCCGAAGATGTCCTCCTGTACGAGAGGCGAGTCCACCGCGACGCCGGTCACCGCGGCGGGGGTCACGAAGTACCCCGGCAGCCCGTCGGGGCTGATGCGCTCCCCTCCGGTCAGCAGGGTCGCGGTGGACCGTGCGAGATCCACATAACCGGTGAAGCGGTCGAGCGCGCGAGCGGAGATGAGCGGGCCCATGTCCGTCTCTTCGGCGGCGGGATCGCCGAGCCGGAGCGAGCGCAGGACGTCGACCACCCGGTCACGCGCGCGCTCGAAGACCGGGCGCTGTACCAGAAGTCGGGTGCACGCCATGCACATCTGCCCGCTGGTGATCACCGACGCCCGGGCCGCGGTCTCGGCCGCCTTCTCGACGTCGGCGTCGGCGAACACCACCATGCTCGCCTTGCCGCCCAGTTCCAACAGGGTGCGGGTCATGTCCGGGGCCGCCGCGCTGCGGATCGCGGCCCCGATCGCGGTGGAGCCGGTGAAGGCAACGGCTCGGACCAGCGGATGGGTGACCAGGGCGTCCCCGACAAGGCCGTCGCCCACCACGAGCTGCACGACGTCGTCGCCGATTCCTGCCGTGCGGCCCAGTTCCAGCGCCCGCCGGGTGACCAGCGTGGTCTGCGGGGCGGGCTTCACCAGCGCGGTCACGCCCGCGGCGAGCGCCGGGGCCAGGTCGCGGAAAAGCAGCAGCAGCGGCCAGTTCCACGGCACGATGAACGCGGTCACGCCGACCGGTTCCCGCACCAGGTGGGCTTCGGACCCGTCGGGCAGCGTGCCGGCCCGGCCACCGATCGAACAGGCGAGCCCGGCGTTGTAGCGGAGTGCTTCGACCGCCCCGGCCACTTCGAGGCGGGCCTCCCGGATCGGCTTCCCGCTCTCCGTCACCAGCGCCTGGACGAGTTCCTCGGTGTGTTCGACGAGCATGTCCGCCCACCGCCACAGCAGCGCCTGGCGCCGGCGGTTGTCCACGGGCCAGTTCCCGCGCTGGGCCGCCGCGGCGGCCTCGGCAGCCTCGGCGAGCCGGTCGGGTGTGGTCGCGGGGGTCTCCTGCAGTGGCCGCAGGATGGTCGGATCGGCCGGACGGGCGTCCTGCGGGACGCCCCAGGCGCGGCGCTGTGCCGTGGCCGTCATACGAACACTCCGCCGCCGTCGACGACCACCGTCTGCCCGCTGACGAAACCGCTGGCGGGGCTCGCCAGCCACAGCACCGCGCCGACCAGGTCGTCCGGCGCCATCTCGCGTGCCAGGCACCGGGTCTGCTGCATTCTGCCGAGGTAGTCGGGGTCGTTGATGGCGCGGGAGGCGGCGTCGTCGACGAGCCCCGGCGAGACGGCGTTGACGCCGATGCCGTACTGCCCGAGCTCCCTGGCCGCGGCTCTGGTCAGTCCCTCCACCGCCGCCTTGGAGGCGACGTAGTGGGCGAAGCCGGCCGCGCCGGTGCGCGTGACCACCGAGGCGATGTTGACGATCCGTCCGCCGCCGCGCTCCCGCAGGGCGGGGACGGCGGCCCGGATGACCTGCCAGGTGCCGCGTACGTTGACCCGCAGCACGGTGTCCCAGTCCTGTGCGGTCAGCTCCGTAAGGGGGCGCTTGGGGCCGAGTGTCCGGTAGACGGCGGCGTTGTTCACCACCGCATCCAGGCCGCCGAACCGGTCGGTCGCCTGCCCCACGACCGTGTTCACGTCGTTGTCATCGGTGATGTCGCACGGCGTGAAGACCGCGGTGCCCGGCCCTTGGGCGGTGGCCTTCTCGGCGAGCCGCTTGCCGTCCTCGGCACACTGGGGCAGGTCCGCGGCGATCACGTTGGCGCCCGCCGCGGTGAGCGCGCACGTGTAGGCGGTACCGATGTCGCCCGTCGCGCCGGTCAGCAGTACGACACGATCCTGCAGAGTCGCTGAAGTCATGGAAGTTCCTGATCCTTGAGTGAGTCGTGCCGGTCGCCCGGTCAGGGACGGTTCACACCTCTGGACACGAGAGCGAGGCGCGTCACGCGGCGGTGGCGAGCGCCTCATGCCAGTCGGCACCGCGGGCGAGCAGGCGGCGGCAGTCCAGGAGCCGCCGTGCGGAGTTGATCGCGAAGGCGCCTTCGAAGCGGTCGCCGTCGCGATACAGGGCGAGCAGGCTCTCCTGGTCCTCCCCTTCGTGCACGATGCGGACGTCGCCACTGCTGCGTCCGGCCATCTGGATGCGCGTCCCGTACTGGTCGGACCAGACGTAGGGCACGGGCGTGTACTCCACCGGGGAGCCGGGGCCGAGCATGTTGCGGGCCACGACCGCGGCCTGTTCCCTGGCGTTGGTCCAGTGCTCCAGCCGGACATGCCGGCCGTAGCCGGGGTGGAACCAGCGGGCGACGTCGCCCGCGGCGTACACGTCCGGCGCCGAGGCCCGGCAGTACGCGTCGCACAGCACGCCGTCGTCCAGGCGGATTCCGGAATCGGTCAGCCAGCCGACGGCGGGTGTCGCGCCGATGCCCACCACGACCAGGTCGGCGTCGATGGTGCTGCCGTCCTCCAGCCGCACCCGCTCGACGGCGGTGTCCCCGTCAAAACCGGCCACGGCGCTTCCGCACAGGACACGGACGCCGTTGCGGACGTGCAGCCGCGCGCACGCCTCGCCCATCCGCTCGCCGAGCCCCCGGGACAGCGGCACCGGCAACGCCTCAACAAGGGTGACCGGCAGATCGCGCCGGCGTGCCTCCGCGGCCACTTCGGCGCCCACGAAGCCGCCGCCGACGATCACCACGCGCGGCCGCTTCGCGAGCGCGTCACGGAGGGCGAGCGCGTCCCCGAGCGTGCGCAGGGTATGTATGCCCTCCAGCCCGTGCCGACCGGGGAGAGAGCGGGGCGTCGCACCCGTCGCGACGACGAGTGCGTCGTACGGCAGAGATGATCCCCCGGACAGCTCGACCGTCTTCGCCACGGGGTCGAGGGCGCGGGCCCGCTCGCCGAGGCGGAACTCCACCTCCAGTGCGGCCAGTGCCTCGTCACTGCGCAACGCGGTCCGCTCCGGCGCCCAGTCCCCGCTCAGCAGCTGCTTGGACAGCGGCGGGCGGTCGTAGGGCAGGGCCTGCTCGTCACCGACGAGGGTGAGGGAGCCGTCGTAGCCGTTCTGGCGCAGCGCTTCCGCGGTGCACAGGCCGGCCAGCGACGCACCGACGACCAGGACGCGCTTCACGACGCCGGCTCGACGTCGATGGCGGCGACCGGGCAGGCGCCGGCGGCTTCGCGCGCCCGCGCCTCGCCGGGCTCGGCTTTGGATATCACCTGCGCGATTCCGTCGTCGCCCAGTTGGAACAGCTCCGGGGCGGCCAGTTCGCAGTCGCCGTACCCGCAGCACTTGTCGGTGTCCACCGTGATCTTCATGGCGTGGCTTCCCTCCGTCGGCGCGTCACCCATCGATACGTCATCCATCGCTACGTCACCTGTCCTCACGTCACCTGTCCTCACGTCACCCACTCCTCGCGGTACCTGTCACCAGGTCACCGGGAGCCGTCGGACGCCGAGGTGCCGGCCGCCGCCTTCCAGTGGATCGGTGCGCTCGACTTCGCCGTTGATCCGGAAGCCCGGGATCCTCTCGAGCAGCGTTTGGACCGCGATGCGGATCTCGGCCTTGGCCAGCGGCATCCCCGGGCAGCTGTGGATGCCGGCGCCAAAGGCGAGGTGCCTGTTGGGCGTGCGGTCGATGACCACCTCGTCCGGGTTCTCAAAGACCCTCGCGTCGCGGTTGGCCGAGGCGAACAGCAAGATCACGCGGTCGCCCGCGGACATCTGCTGCCCGGCCACGCACGCGTCTTCGGTCAGCTGCCGGGGGAACCAGTGCAGCGGGGTCTCGTAGCGCAGGATCTCGTCGATCGCCGTGGGAATGAGCTTCGGTTCGTCGATGAGGCGCTGCTGGACCCGGGGGTGCTCGGCGAGGTGGAGCAGCACGTTGCTCAGCCCGAGCGCCGTCGAATCGTGCCCGGCGTAGGTCAGGATGAACATCATGTTGGCGAGCGTCGCGTCGTTCACGCCGAGCTCGTCGTTGAGGGTCAGCAGCTGCGAGATGAAGTCCTCGCCCGGTTCCTTGCGGCGCTGCTCGAAGAGCCGGACCCAGTAGGCGCACACCCGGTCGATGACCTTGCGGCCCTGTTCGTCGGAGGCGTGCTCCAGGAAGTCCAGGGAGTACTCGCGGATCTCGTCCGCCTGTTGCGGGCCGAGGTCGTAGAGCTGCGTGATCACGTCGAGCGGCAGCGGGAGGGCCAGGCCCTCGACCAGCTCGGCCTCGCCGGAGCCATGGAATGCCGCGACGAGCCGGTCCACCGTGGCCTGGATCTGCGGCTCCATCCGCCGGGCCGCGGCCGCGCTGGTGAGCGGGGCGATCAGCTTGCGGAACTTCTCGTGCTCCGGCGGGTCGTAGTCGATGGGTGGGAAACGGTTGTCCGACACGGCGGGGACGTAGACGCCGCCGGTGGAGGAGTAAGTGCCGTGGTCCATGGCGGCCGCGCGCACGTCCTCGTAGCGGGAGAGCGTCCAGTAGCCGCCGTGCTGCTCACCGCGGGCGACGGGGCACTGCGCGCGCAGGCCCTCATACAGTTCATACGCGCGTTCGGGCGAGAGGTCGCGCGCGTGGGGGTCGTAGGTGGGGCCATGCGGGTCGGTCTGCTCTGTCATGGCGCACTCCTGTGGTCAGGCCTTGGCGGGCTCGGTCATCGGGTGCGGGGGCTGCTCGCGTTCCATGGCTCCGCGGGTCTCCGGGCTGATCGCGTTGGCGATGAGGAACGCGGCCACGACAACGATCAGGAAGACCATGAGCCGGCCGGGCACATCGGCGAGGCCGGGGCTGGCCAGGTTCACGAAGGTCGGCATCAGTCCGCCGATCATGAACCCGGTGTTCCAGCAGACGGCCGTGCCGCGCGAGCGCAGCGCCGTGGGGTAGCGCTCGTTGAGGAACACCAGAACCGGTGCGTACGCCGCGTTGGCGAAGAACGCCAGCGCCGTCGCGTACACCGTGATCAGCCCGGTCTTCGTCGGCTCGGTGCTGGTCAGGAGCCAGACGAGCAGCGGGAGGGCGATGAGGTTGAAGCCACCCATCAGCAGCATCGAGCGGCGGCGGCCGATGCGCTCGCTCAGTTCACCGGCGGCGATGGTCGCGACGATCACGCCGAGGCTGGAGACGAGCAGGATCACGCCCTGGGAGCTCTTCTGCACGCCGGTGATCTGATCGAGCAACGTCGGCAGGTATCCCGAGGTCAGGTAGTACTGCGATCCGGCACCGGCGACGAGCAGGATGTTCAGGGCGAACAACCCGCCCCGGCCGTCCCGCACGAGGTGGCTCATCCGCGGCTTAGGCTGCGGCGCACCCTCCTTCTGCGCCTGCTGCTGCGCCTTCCACAGCGGCGATTCCTCGACGCCGCGCAGCACGAAGTAGGAGAGGATCGCGGCGGCCAGGCCGGCGAAGAACATGACGCGCCAGCCCCAGACGTCGAACCGCTCGCCCGGGAAGATCTGGCTGACGACGATGAACAACCCGCTTGCCATCGCGGCGCCGAGGCCTGCTCCGCCGCCGCCGATCAGGCCGGACATCAAACCGCGCCACCGCGGGCCGACGCTCTCGGTGCCCAGGGTGTGGGTCGCGGCGACCACGCCCCCGACGAAGATTCCCTGAAGGAACCGGAGGATGAGGAACACGACAGGCGCCCACAGCCCGGCGGTGGCGTAGGTGGGCACCGCGCCCATGGCCGCGGTGCACAGGCCCACGCCGGCCAGGACGACCACCATCGTCTTCTTGCGGCCGTGGCGGTCGGCGATCCCGCCGAAGATCGCCGCCCCGGCGGGACGCAGCAGCACGCTGACGGCGAACGAGGCATACACGGCGGCCAGGCTCAGCGTCGGGTTGGAGGAGGGGAAGAGGAGCTCGCCGACGGTGCCGGCGACGAAGAGAAGGATGAACAGATCGAAGAGATCGAACGCCCAGCCGGCGACAGAGGCAAAGGCGGCGTAGAACGTGGCTCTGCGAGAAGGTCCCGTGATGCGGGGTGTGGACATTGCCCATCTCCTTGTGCGGCTCAGTACTGGTATTAAGGGGCGCCGTCGCGCGATGAGCGATGCGCAACTGCCTAGTCATGCGGTAGTCAGCGCCTATACGGGCAGCTGACGCCCGGCCTTCAGGCTTCGTCACCGCTGTCGCGGTCACTGTCGAACGCAGCGACGAGAAGATCGAGGAACGCACTCGCAGCGGGGGTGAGGGGGCTGCCCTTGCGCCAGATCACCCCCAGCTCCCGCCGGGCCACGGGATCATCGAGGGGAATCGCCGTGGCGTAGCCGGCGGAGGCAAGACGCGGCACCACGGACACACCCACCCCGCTGCGCACCATTCCGCACAGGACGGAGAGCTGGCCGGTCTCGATGGTCACCCGGGGACTGAAGCCCGCCTGCAGACAGACCATGTCCATCAGCTCGCGCAGCCCGTACCCGCGGTGCATGCCGACGTAGTCGTCCCCCGCCAGCTGTGCCAGGTCGAGGGCGGGCCGGTCCGCGAGGCGGTGCTCCGGGGGCAGCATCGCGACCATCGGCTCGCGTACCAGGATGCGCCCCGTGACACCGGGCCGTGCCAGGGGCGCGCGGCTTATCGCCAGGTCCAGCATCCCTGTGTGCACCATGCGTTCGAACTCGCCGGACACATTGTGCTCGGTGAGCAGAACTTCGATGCGGGGGTGCGCGGCCCGGTATTCGGCCAGTAGGTCGGGGAGCAGCGTGGCGCCGACGCTGGGCAGTACGCCAATCGTGACGCGGCCGCGGTCCAGGGAGCGTATCGCGGCCGCCTGCGTACGGGCCTGTTCGAGATGGAAAAGCGCGGGCTCGACGTGCTCCAGGAAAGCCTCACCGGCTGCCGTCAGTTCGACGCGTCGGCCGAGTCGCTGGAACAGGGCGACGCCCAGTTCCTTCTCCAGCTTGCGTACCTGGACCGACAGCGAGGGTTGGGCGAGGAAGAGCTCTTCGGCCGCGCGGGTGAAGCTGCCCGCTTTGGCGATGGTGAGTACGTAACGAAGCTGGTGCAACTCCATGTTCAGCGCCTGACGGTCATCGGTGGTGGTGGGCGGCGCCGACCGGCCGAGAGGCTTGAGGCCGTGCCGGCGCCGCCGTCTGTGATGCCCCGTTGGCATGGATGTCGGCCGTGAGGCCACTGAGCGGGAGGCCGGTGCCGCCCCAGCGCCGCTGGATGACCTCCGCGGCTATGGACACGGCTGTCTCCTCCGGTGTCCGGGCACCGAGGTCGAGGCCGATGGGGGAGGCGAGGCGGGCGATGTCGGCGTCGGTGACACCCTGCTCCCGCAGCCGCGCGGTGCGGTCGCTGTGAGTGCGGCGGCTGCCCATGACGCCGATGTACGCCGCCGGGGTGCGCAGCGCGGCCGTCAGCACGGGGACGTCGAACTTGGGATCGTGGGTGAGCACGCAGATGACGGTGCGTTCGTTGACGTCGGTGCGGGAGAGATGGTCGTGCGGCCAGGCGCACACCACCTCGTGCGCCTCCGGGAAACGTGCGGCCGTGGCGAACACGGGCCGCGCGTCGCACACGGTCACGCGGTACCCCAGACGTGCGGCCGTGCCGCTGAGCGCGGCGGCGAAGGCGTTCGCCCCGTAGATGAGCATGCTCGGTGGCGGAGCGAAGGACTGGATGAACACCGCGACCTGGTCCATACGGCGTTCCCCGTACGGGCCGTAGTGCTCGGTAGCGGTGATGCCTTGTGCCAGCAGCCCGCGTGCGTCGTCGCGCACCGCGGCGTCGAGCCGGACCTCGCCCAGGGAGCCCAGCGTCCGGTCCTGCCAGACGGTCAGCTGGGCCCCCAGGGGAGCCCGTCCGCCGGTGACGGTGGCGACGGCGACCGGCTGCTCCCGCTCGATCGAGGTGAGCACCTGAGGGAGCGACGAAGCGGGAACAACCGGCCGGATCAGGATGTCGATGACGCCGCCGCAGGTCAGGCCGACGGAGAAGGCGTCCTCGTCACTGACGCCGTACCTCTCGCGTCGTGGCACCCCCGTCTGCAGCACCTCGGTGGCCGCCTCGTACACCGCGCCCTCGATGCAGCCACCCGAGACGCTGCCCACCGCCTCTCCTGACGCGCTGACGGCCATGACCGCGCCCGGGTCGCGCGGGGCACTGCCCCGGGCGCCGACCACCGTGGCCAGGGCGAAGGCGCTGCCCTCGGCCATCCATCTACGCAGCTGCGGCATCACCTCACGCATGGCGGTTCATCCCCGGCGCTTTTCGACACGCAGGAGCTGCTTGAGGCGATCGAGCAGCGGGGCGAGGACCAGGCTCATGGCGCTGGGGGCCTTCACCGGGCCGGACGGCGCCTGGCCGGAGGCGGCCGCTTCGGCGACGGCGTCGGCGAACTGCTCGAACATACGGCGGCTGACGTCACCGGCAAGGGCGCGGCCGAACTGAGCGATGCGGCCGGTGAGGTAGACCTTGGCGTCGGCGTGCATGGCGGTGCCGGTCGGGGTGGGCTCCGTGCGCAGCGTGATGTCCGCCTGGGTCTGCGCTCCGCCGGTGTCCTGCCCCTGGGCGAGCACCCGCAGCCGGCCGGCTGCGCGGTCGTGCTCGACGATGTGCGCGAGGCCGTGGAACGCCAGCTTGATCGGTCCCACCGACACCCGGGCGCGGCCCGCGTAGCGGTTGTCGCCGAGGTCATCGGTGAGCTCGGCACCGGGCAGGCAGCGCGCCAGCAGGTGGATGTCGTCCAGGACGCGCCAGATCTTCTCCTCGGACACCTCGATCCCGGTCGTGATCTCGACCGCTATGGTGGGGTCGCCGCTGGGCAGCACGATGTCCTTGGCCAGGGACGCGGCCGTGTCGGCGTTGTCATCCTGGCCGTCGGAGGCGTTGCCGCCCTGCCCGGAGCGGCCGACGAGCGCCCGACGCCCGCAGTTGCCCGGGGCGGGAATTCCCTCGGGGTGCGCACGGTGGGCCTCTCCCACCGCGGTGAGGATGTTCCGGTATCCGGTGCACCGGCAGATGACGCCCGAAAGTTCCTCCGGCAGCTCCTCCTCCGTGACCTCCGGCTTGTTCGCCAGCAGGTCGTAGGAGCTCATCAGGAAGCCTGGGGTACAGAATCCGCACTGCAACGCGTGGTTGCGTCCGAACGCCTCCTGCAGCGGGTGCAGGTCGTCGGGCCGCCCCAGTCCTTCGACGGTGACGATGTCTGCCCCGTCAAGCTGTACGGCGAACAGCAGGCAGGCCCGGGCCGCCTCGCCGTTGACCAGCACGGTGCACATGCCGCAGACGCCGTGCTCGCATCCCACATGCGTGCCGGTGAGACCCAGATGGTCGCGCAGTGCGTCGGACAGGGTGACCCGCGCGGGCAGCTGGAGAACGGTAGGTGTCCCGTTGACGGTCATGCGCACTTCGACCGTGTCGTCCGCCCCCGCTTTCACCGGCCGAGGCGGGGCGGGGGGCGCCGCCTCGGTACGTGCTGCTGCTTCGTTGATGGTCATGCGCTTACCTCGCCGGAGTTCTTACGGGACCGCTCGTATGCCTTGGACAGTTCCCTGGCGGCCAGGGCGCGGAGCAGTCGGCGCCGGTAGTCCCTGGATGCGTGGGCGTCACCGTCGGTGTCGACCATCTCCTCGACGACGGCGGAGAGCTGCTTCCCGAGCTGGTCCGCCGGCGCGTCGCCCATGCCCGTGACCGCCGCGGTGAGCTGCTCGGTGACGTCGCGGGTGATCGCCTTGTCGGACACGCCGAACGAGGTCATCGTCGCCTCCGGGCGGCCACCGCGCAGGCGCACCCGCGTGGCGACGCCCGCAAGGGCGAAGTCGCCGTGCCGGCGTGCGATCTCGGCGAATCCGAAGCCCTCGTCCGCGGTGGCGACCGGCAGCCGCACGGAGGTGAGGATCTCCTCGGGGCCCAGCGCGGTGGTCATCGCCCCGCCGTAGAACTTCCGGGCGAGAACCTGCCGGGAGCCGTTGGGCCCGGTCAGGGTCAACTCGGCGTCGAGACAGCAGGCCACGGCCGGGAGCTCGGCCGCCGGGTCGGCGTGGGCGAGGCTGCCGCAGACGGTGCCCCGGCTGCGCAGCTCCCGGTGCCCTACCCAGGGCAGGGCCAGGCGCAGCAGCGGAACGCTTTTGCTGAGCGGGTCCCGCTCGACGCGGCGCTGCCGTACGGTGGCGCCGATGTGCAGGTGCTCCTCGGAGCGAGCCAGCTCGTCGAGCTCCTCAATGGCGTTGATGTCGACCAGGGTGTCGGGGCGGGCGAGTCGCATGGCCAGCACAGGGGCCAGCGACTGCCCACCCGCGATGACCTTGCCGCCCCCGCTGGTTCCCGCCAGTTCGGTGATCGCGTCGGCCAGACTCGACGGACGAACGTAGGCGAACGGTGCGGCTTTCATGGTTCAGCTCACCGGCCCTGGAACTTCGGGGCTCGCTTCTCGACGAACGAGGCGACGCCCTCGGCGAAGTCGTGGCTGGAGCGCAGCATGGAGTACGCCTTGCGTTCCAGCTCGATGCCGGAGTACAGCGGCGCGTCGACGCCCTTGTCGAGGACTTCCTTGGCGGTGCGTGCGGCCAGCGGTGAGAAGCCGAGCAGTGCGCTGACGATCCGCTCGACCTCGGCATCGAGCGCCGCACGGTCCTGGACGACGTTCGCGACCAGACCCCAGTCGCCGGCCTGCTGGGCGTTGATGCGGGTCGCTGTCATGACGTGGTACTTGGCGCGGGAGAGGCCGATGAGCCGGGCGAGGCGCTGGGTGCCGCCGGATCCGGGGATCATGCCCAGCCGCATCTCCGGCAGCGCGAACTCGCTGCGCTCGGTGGCGATGCGGATGTCGGTGGACAGGGCGAGTTCGAGGCCGACGCCGAAGCAGTAACCGTCGACGGCGGTGATGACCGGCTTCGGGCTGCGGGCCGGCGCGGTGATGTTCTGGCCGAGGTCGGTGAAGTCGACCGGCTCCACCTCCATGAAGCCGGGGATGTCGCCGCCCGAGGAGAAGTGCTCGCCGGCGGCCTGGATGACCGCCACCTGGATGTCCTTGTCGGCGTCGATCTCGGCGAAGCGGTCGGCCATCACCTGGCGGGTTTCCATGGTGATGATGTTGAACTTGCCGTGGTCGAGGGTCAGGTAGGCGACGCGTCCGTCGTGGCCGCGGTCCAGCCTGATCTCGCCTCCGGTGAGTGCCATGGTCACAGGGTCCTTTCGCTGTCGCTGCCGTTGAGCAGCTCGTTGAGCACGTTGCCGTGCAGCGGGAGGGTGGTGATGTCCACGCCGGCCGGGGCGAGGGCGTCGGCGACCGCATTGGCGATCGCGACGGGAAGGCTCATGCTGCTGCCTTCACCGCAGCCCTTCGCACCGAGGCGCGTGAGCGGAGAGGGAGTCTCCAGGTGGTCGCTGTTGAGCTCGTACTGAGTCTCCGCAGTGGTGGGACAGAGGTAGTCCATGAACGTCGCGGTGGGCTGCCCGGCGTCGGTGTAGCGCATCTCCTCGAACATCGCGCCGCCGATGGCGTGCGCGAGCGCGCCGTGGACCTGTCCTTCGAGCAGCTGATGGTTGAGGATCGTGCCCGGGTCGTGGACTGTCACCACCTGCTCGAGCTCGAGCTGCCGGGTCGCGGCGTCGATGCGCACGCTGACCAGTTCGGCGACGAACCCGTAGCACAGGCTCGAGTTGATCTGGTCGCTCCTGCTGGCTGCCTTCGACTGCGGGGGAGTGAAGGCGGCCTCCTCGTACAGGCGCGCGGGAGTGCCCTCGGGCAGCGCACCGGGGTCCCAGTGGACCAGTCCGGCCGCATGCCGGAAGGGGACCGCTCGCTCGGGCTCGTCACGGAGCCGGACCTGGCCCTGGCTGAGTTCGACATCGGCCGGATCGGCACCGAGCAGGGTGGCGCCGGCGATCTTGATCGTCTCGGCCAGCTTCTCACTGGCCTCGACCAGGGCACTGGTCAGCAGGGGCGCGAACCGGGAGGAGTAGCTTCCGGAGGTCACCGTCCACGGTGTGGTGGCGGTGTCCATCTCGACCACCGGCCGCACCTGTTCTCGTGGCAGTCCGAGCTGTTCGGCGACGACGGCCTGGGCGACCGTGGCATGGCCTTGCCCCTGCGGCACAGTGCCCAGCAGCACCGACACGATGCCGTTGAGGTCGACGCTGATGCGCACGTGCTCGGTGGAGCCGGACTTGCCGCGCCCCGCCTTGCGTTGCTCGGCCGGGGTGGCCAGGCCTACGTAGCCGATGTTGGTGGCCGACGGGTCGACGATCGTGCCGATGCCGATGCCGAAGTACTCGCCGCGCTCGCGCGCCTCCCGCTGCTTTTCCCGCAGCGCCTGGTAGTCGGCGTTCCTCAGCAGCATGTCCATCACGCGCTGGTAGTCGCCGGAGTCGTAGATGCCGCCCGTGGGGGTGGCGTACGGGAAGTCCTCGCGCTGTACGAAGTTGCGCTGCCGCAGCTCGGCCGGGTCGAGCCCGCACACTCCGGCGATCTTGTCCATGAGCCGTTCCAGGCCGAAGTAGAGCTGCTGGCCGCCGAATCCGCGGTTGAGGCCGGTCGGTGTCTTGTTGGTGACCACGGCGCGGGAGCGGATCTGCACGGCGTCGATCTTGTATGCGCCGGTGATGTTGCCGAAGCAGCGATACAGCGTGCTGGGCTCCGGCGGGCGCAGGTAGGCGCCGACGTTGTCCACCAGGTCCGCGCGCAGCCCCTGCACCGTGCCGTCGACGGAGACCGCGGCCTCGAACCACATGACGCGGTCGGAACCGGCGGAGCTGGCGAGCAAGTGCTCGATGCGGTCCTCGGTCCAGCGCACTGGCCGGCCGGCGTACTTGCTGGCCAGCGCCATCAGCGCCACGTAGGGGTAGATGCCGGCCTTGATCCCGAAGCTGCCGCCGTTGTCGGCCGGGATCATCAGCCGAACCCGCGAGGCGGGCACACCGAGTGCTCCCGCCAGCACCGGCACCATGGAGAACGGACCGTGGAAGTTCGCCCAGGCCTGGACGGCGGGCCCGTCGACCTCGTCCTGCCACTCGGCGATGACCGAGTAACACTCCATCGGGGTCGAGGAGTACCGCGGGAAGCTGTACTTGCCCTTCACGATGTGGTCGGCGGCGGCGAAGACGGCGTCCACGTCACCGAAGGCGAAGGTCCGGTCGGTCGCCACATTGCTGTCGGCTCCGTCATGCAGCCGCGGGGCCTCGGGCAGGAGGGTCTTCTCGACGTCGACCACCGGCGGCAACGGCTCGTAATCGATCTCGACGAGCTCGGCGGCATCCTCCGCGAGATACCGGTCGGCGGCCACCACGACCGCCACCGGCTCACCGACGAACCGGACCTTGTCGGTGCCCGTCGGGTAATACGGCATGGGCGTCTTGAGCGAGAGCGGGAAGGGCTTCAGCGCGGCGAGGACCTCCTCGGGTCCGATCACGGCGGCGACACCGGGGTGCCGTCGCGCCCGCTCGAGATCGACACCGCGGATGCGGGCGTGCGGATGCGGGCTGCGCACCACCGCGGCGGTGAGGGTGCCGGGCAGGGGGTCGATGTCGTCGAGGAAGCGGCCACGGCCCGTGAGCAGCGCAGGGTCCTCGATCCGTGCGGTCGGCCGGGCCGGCCGTTCGAAGGTCGTCGTCATGTGCGTCACCTGTCTGCCGCTGCGGCGCTGTCGGCCAGCGCCTGGTAGTCACCGGAATCCAGCCCACGGCGGAGGATCTTGCCCGCTCCCGACTTGGGGAGCTCGGCCACGGCGATGAGTCGTTTGGGGCGCTTGAGGGAGGGCAGTCCGGAGCGCTCGCGTACGTAGGAGTCAAGTACCGCCAACGCCTGGTGGGGGGCCATGTTCTCGGCGGGAACGAAGAACGCGGTGGCGGCCTGTCCCCACCGGTCGTCGGACAGCCCGACCACGGCGACCTCGCTGACTGCCGGACAGCGGATCAGCCTGTCCTCGATCTCGTCCGGATAGATGTTCTCGCCACCGGAATTGATCATGTCGTCGACGCGTCCGGCGACCCACAGGTCCCCGTCCTCGTCGGCGATGGCGAGGTCTCCGGGGAAGTACCAGCCGTCGCGGATCGACTTGGCGTCTGCGTCGGGGCGGTGCCAGTAGCCGGCGAATGCCTCCGGACTCTGCAGGGAGATGGCGATCTGTCCCTGCTCGCCGGGGCCGACCAGCGCGTCGGGGCCGGCGTCCGGGACCGGTTCGACCAGGCGGACCCGGGAGAAGACACCGGCCCGGCCCGCGCACCCGGGCTTGGCGATGACATCGGGCCCCACGGTGAAGGTGTAGATCTCGGTGCTGCCGAAGTGGTTGACGAAGGACTTCGGCTGAAGTGTCTCCGCCAGTTGCTCCACCAGTGCCGGGGTCATCGACGAGCCTGCGTAGGCCAGTTTGCGCACGGACGTGGCTTCCGCGAGGCGGCCGGTGCGCACCAGCGACCAGTAGATCGTCGGTACGAGGTAGAGGCAGCTGATGTGCTCTTCGGTGATGAGGCCGAGTGTCTCGTCGGCGTCGAACCGTACCTGCGGAGTCCATGTGCCCGCACCGACGACGGTGGCGATGAGCGTGCGCAGCCCCATGGTATGGAACAGCGGCATCACGCCGAGCGTCACGTCGAAGGGGGCCTGTCCGCTCTGCAGCAGATGGGCGATCGCGGCGTGGTGCTCGGCTCGGTGCGTCCGCGGCACGCCCTTGGGTCTGCCGGTGGTGCCCGAGGTGTAGAGCATCACGCTGGTGTCCTGCTCGGACACCCGGACGTCGAGCGGGCCGTCCGGCTGACCGGACGCGAGGCGCTCGATCGTGGCCTCGCCCGGGTCGCCGGAGAGGATCCACGGCAGGGAGTCCATGCCGCTCAGTGCCTCTTCGGCGACGGCGGCGGTCGACGCGTCGCTGATCACCAGCGCGGGCTCGGCGTCGGAGAGGCAGTACTGGAGCTCGGAGGCACTGAAGCGGAAGGACAGCGGCACCGAGACGGCACCCAGCTTCTGGGTCGCCAGGTGCAAGCTGGCCAGCGGCTCACCACCGGCCATCGAGAGCACCACCCGCCCGCCGGGGCGGACGCCGAGCTCGGCCAGCGCCCGCGCCAGCCGGTTGGTGTGGGCGTCCCATTCCCGGTACGTCATCGGGGCCCTGCCGCCGACCGCCCGGCGCTGCGGATAGCGCTCGGCCGTCCAGCGCATGACCGTGCCCAGATCCATGGCCCTCCCTCTCCCTCGAGGTGCGATTGAGCTATGCACACAACCGCACGCTCATACCATCCTATTCGAACCGTATGTTTCGGACCGTGCAGCTCGAACCTACGGTACGCTTCAGACCATGTCAACGGTCCGGCTCTCAACAACCTCGTTCGTCGTCCTGGGGATGATCGCGACGCGTGGCCCTTCCACCTCGTACGACCTCAAGCGCGCGATCGGCCGGTCCGTGGGCTACTTCTGGAACTTCCCGCACGCGCAGCTGTATTCAGAGCCCAAGCGGCTCCAGAAAGCCGGTCTCCTTGAGCTGCACCAGGAGGACACCGGGCGGCGGCGCAAGACGTACACCATCACCGCAGCGGGCCAGGCCGCGCTGGGCGAGTGGCTGGCCGAGCCGGTCAAGGAGCACTTCGAACTCCGTGACATCGCGGAGATCAAGCTGTTCTTCAGCGAACTGGCGGAACCCTCGGACGTGGCACGGCTCGCCCAGGACCAGATCGAGCAGCACGAAACCCGGATCGCCGAGTACGAAGAGATGCAACGCCGCTACGGCCACATCGAAGAGGTCGCCAGCCGCATGATCACCCTGGAACTCGGGCTCGGCATCGAATACGCCGCCCTCGAGTTCTGGCGCAAGATCCGGGCACGGGCAGAAAGCGGCGACTTCCCGAAGTCCGGCCCGACGCAGCAGTGACTTTCCAAGTCCGCCAACGCGGCTCCGCATTCCAGGGGAGTAGCGAGGCAGGCGCTCATCACGTGCTCGGTCACCACCCGGGGAGGCCGTGGGGGCGGTGGCAGCGGAGCTGCTCGCCTAGGAGGCCACCGAAACGGCGGCTCGCCGGTCCCTGACCGACCGGGGCCGATGGAGCAGACGATGCCGTTGCGGCACCGCAACGGCCACCGCCTGGATGGGGGCTGCTCGCACACCGCAGGACGGCGGAGCCCGCTCCATGGAAGGGCACCTGACGTCCGCAGCGCCCCCGGCGCCGAGGCCGCCCCGCAGCCCCACGCGTTACCGGGTGACCGTTCAACCAGTTGCCGTATGCCCGGGTCATCGTCGACAAGGGCCTGCGGCCGATGCGGACCAACACCGTCACGGAACGCGCGCCTGCCCCCGCCGAGGACGACCTGCGCGAGCTGCGCGCACCGCAGACAGTGCCGGGCCCCGAGGGCGATGGCCGGGAGCGGGCCGCAGCCAGGGTGACGAATTGCGCCACAGCTGGCACACGCGTACGACCGAGCCTGCGCCAAGCCGTCCCTCGCGAGCAACTGTGCGCCACCCGTTCACCGCGTGACGATCTGCACCCCACGGAACGTGCCACCACCAGCGGACTCAGCTTCTCGGGGTTGCCTGCCGACGCAGTGATTGCAGTCGCTCGCTCACCAGAAGGACCGCAGGGCCGGCGTTGGCCGTCTGCCGTTGGCTGACGCGCACTGGGCGCGGATCGAACGGTCACTCCCGTGCCGGACGTGGAAGTGGGGTGACCGGCGTACCGCCTGCACCTGCTGGCGGGGGCCAGCGTGTCACCCGGCGTCGGCGTTGCCTCGCAGGCATCCTGGTGGGCACTTGCGGTATGGATGCAGCGAAGAGGAAGGGCCCAGCGTGCGGGTGTCGTTTCAGGGCGTTACGGTCGTGGCTCTCCTGGCGGAACCGGATACGCCGACGGAGATCGCGCAGCGCATGGCCCAGATGCTTCCCGCTCGGCTGGCCGACAGGTCCGGCCAGGGGCGACGGTTCGACATCGAGGTGGTCAGTGAGCCCTTCAGCTCAGGAACCGAGGACCCGCCCGCCTTGATACGCCGGATCATGGACCGTGGACGTGCGGAGCATTGGGACATCGTCGTGGCCCTCACCGACCTTCCGCTGCACTCACACGGACGCAGGCTCGTTGTGGACCTGAGCCACGAACACGGCTTGGCGCTGCTGTCACTTCCTTCGCTGGGGGGCTTGCGGCTGCAGACGAGGGCCCGGCGGGCCGTGGAAGAAGCCGTGCTCGGCTTGGCGGGTCCGCGGGCCACAAAGGCTGAAGAACCTCCGCAGAGTCAGCCGCTGCTGGGGCCCTTCGTCAGTCGTCTCGCGCCTATTCACCCGGGCACGGTCGATGCGGAGGAGACCGCTGATCTTCGGTACGTCGTCAGCGGGCCGCGCGGTTACCTGAGGGTGCTCTTCGGTATGGTCCGCGCCAACCGGCCTTGGCGGTTGGTGCCGGGCTTGTCGAAAGCCCTGGCGGCCGCACTCGCCACGGGAGCCATCGCCACCCTGGACTCCACCACCTGGAGCCTCACTGAGGCCCTGAGCGCGCCACGCCTCGTGGTCGCCATGGTCGGGTCAGTCGGGCTCATGATCGGCTGGCTGATCGTAGACGGGGAGCTGTGGCATCGATCAGCAGAGGTCTCGCGGGAGGCAAGGCAGAGGGCGAGGCTCTACAACACCTCGACCGTCATGACCGTTGGTATCGGGGTACTCGTCTGCTACGTGGGTCTGATCGTCATCAACTTGGTGTGGGCGCTGTTCATCCTCAACGGCCGAGTGTTCGCCTCCTTGACACGAGCCCAGCTGCACGCCACGGAATACTGGACGTTGTCCTGGTTCGTGGCTTCGGTCGCCACCGTGGGCGGCGCGCTGGGATCAGGCTTGGAGAGCGACGAGGCGATCCGGGCAGCCGCCTACTCCAAGCGCGAACAGGAACGTCGCCACATGCTGGAAGACGACCAAACCTAGGTCCTGTGGAGAGTCGTCGAGGGTGTCACGCCATAGCGTTGACGGTAGTCGGCGGCGAACCTGCTGCGGTGTGTGAAGCCCCAGCGGTAGGCGACTTCGGTGACGCTCACCTGACCGGGTTCATTACGGCGCAGCTCCTCGTGAACACGGGCCAGCCGAATCCGGCGCAGGTAGGCCATGGGCGGCATGCCCACGTGGTGACGGAATCCCTGTTGCAGCCGCCGTATGCCGACCTCGGCGATCTCGGCGAGGAGCGTCACGGTGAACGGGTGCTCCGGGTGCGCCTCCATGGCGTCGATGGCGCGCTTGACCGGGGCAGGCCGGGAGGGTGGGGCCGGCCGCGCCAGTTCTTCGCGATAGGGGTGATCAGCCGCCAGCAGCAGTCCGATCACCATCGCCTCGTGCAGTCGGTCGGCGACCAGATCCTGGTGGATGAGCCCATGGGACGTCTGCGCGTCTTCCGCGGCCGTCCGGACCAGCTGTGCCCAGCTGCGCCCAGGGCCGTGAGAGACGTCCATGGCGGGTGCAAATCGAAGGGGTAGCCGGATCGGGGTGTCGAGCAGCCGCTCCAACTGGAGCTCCAGTTCGGAGCGTTCGACCTTGACCGCGAGAAGTCGGCAATCACCGCTCCACCGGTCCAGCACCGTATCGTGGCCGGGCTGGAAGACCGCGGCCTGGTGCACTGTGGCCAGTATTGGATCGAGGCGCCCCTGATGCCACGTCATGGACCCGGTGAGCGGCACGTCGATGTGGTAAGCCCCCAGCTCACCGAAGCGCATGCACAGATCCGCACCGAATTGCAGAGTACCGAGCGTCACGTGATGGAGCCTGCTGATCGCGAAATGCCCGGTGAGAACGGCTGATGGCTGGAGCAGGTCGACGACGTTGGAGTAGAAGTTCCGTCCGATGACCTGCCGGGCCTCGTCCAAATCGTCGGTGCAAAGCCGGACCGGCTGGCCGAATTCGGCTCGGGGGGCCGGAACCGGAAACTGATACATATCCTCCGTCGCTCCTTTTGCAGGACAGCGCTCGTTCGGTCATGCCCGAGGGTCCGGGTGCGGTGTTTCTCTTCCTTCAAGAACCAGGCCCGATGCCGGTGCGTTACGGATTGGACGGCCCTGGTGGCGCAGGAGGAGGGTTTCGGCGGTGGCCCGACGGGCGCCCCTCTTCGAGCACCGGGTGTGCGAGCCGGACGACCGCCGCGTCCTCCCTGTCCGGCAAACCTCGCCCGTGCAGCTCGACCAGGAGGCGCATGCGGACGCGGCCGGACGCCTGCCCCGGTCCCATCCGGCAGCAGGCCCGAATCGGCGACGACGCGGCGGTCCGGGCGGCACCCACGGAGCCACGCGGCCCCAGCCCAACAGGCACAAGATCATCTGGCATCCGTGGAAGTCTGCCGCTCCACCACTCCGAGAGTCGAGCCCCTCACTGAGTTCATACTGCACCGATTCAGTTAATTGCGTTTACAGGATCACTGCAAGTGTTAACCGGATCATGTCCGGGGGCATCAGTACTTAGGTTTCTGCCTGGGCCGCTGGCCTGCGCAGGACTGCCGACGGGATGCCGCTCAGTGAGTCTGCGTGCGGCGTTCCGGGAGCCCAGACCCCGCCCCCGGAACGCCGCGCACACCGAAGCAGCGGGGCCGGGCGTCCCCTCCCAGGGGCCAAGCGGACACGCCTCCTGGGCCGGGCCTGCTCGACGAGGACTACGACCGCGCCTAGTTGGACGCGACGGTCTTGTCGGTCGACTATCGGCGAGGAATTTTGGGCGAGCTGTCCGCGATTCTGGAGACCGCCGTCGATGACCGGCGCATCGTCAGGAATCCGATGCGGTCGAAGTCGGTGCGGTGGCCGAAGGCGTCGAAGGAGCGTCGCGAGGCGTGGCCGCTGGAGACTGCACTGAGCGTCCGGGACCTGATCAATGAGCGACATCGCATCGCGGTGGTGCTGGGCCTGGGGTGCGGGCTGCGCCAAGGGGAGGCGTTCGGCGTCGGTCCGGAGGACATCGACTGGGCGCGTGGCGTGCTGCATGTCCGGAAGCAGGTGCAGGCTCTGGGCGGGAAGCTGTACTACGCCCTTCCGAAGGGTGGGAAGACGCGCAGTGTGGATATGCCCGCCTCAGTGGCTGCCGAGCTGAAGCGTCACATCGAGTGCTTCCCGCCGAGGGAAGTGGAGCTCCCTTGGGGAGGGCCGGGTGAGGACATGGCACGCAAGAAGGTCCCGCTTCTGCTGACCTCCCGCTACGGCAATGCTGTCGCCGTGAACACGTGGAACACCTACGTGTGGAAGCCCGCCCTCGCGAAGGCCGGCGTCATCCCGCCGCAGGCTGAGGGCGCGAAGCCCTGGCAGTGGGCCGCTGCGCCCAAGGACGGCTTCCATGTGCTGCGGCACACCTACGCCTCGGTGATGCTGGAGGCGGGGGAGTCGGTGGTCACGCTCGCGCGGTGGATGGGGCACTCGTCGCCGACCATCACGCTGGATCACTACGCGCACTTCATGCCGGATGCCGGTAACAGGGGTCGGGGTGCCATCGACACCCTGTTCGGTGGTGGGGAGAGCGGCGTGGTCGATCGCGGCCGAAACTCCCCAGAAACTCCCCAGGGGGGTTCAGGGCGGATCGCCAGGTCGGAGAGCCTTGTCGGTCCGTCTTGATTCCTAAGGCCAGGTAGGCGTATAGCCTGGGGAAATGCTGACAGAAGTCATTGCGACTCGATATGTGACACCCCTGCGGGAGGGTGGATCACTGCCAGGGATCGTCGAAGGGGACGACCTGGGTACTTATGTCATGAAGTTCACCGGGGCCGGGCAGGGGCGGAAGACGCTTGTTGCTGAGGTGGTCTGTGGGCAGCTCGGGCGGCGGTTGGGGTTGCGGGTGCCGGAGCTGGTGCGGATGCAGCTGGATCCGGTGATCGGGCTGAGTGAGCCTGATCAGGAGGTGCAGGAGCTGCTCAAGGCGAGTGGCGGGCTGAATCTCGGGATGGATTACCTGCCCGGGTCGTTGGGGTTTGATCCGCTTGCCTTTGAGGTGAGTGCGCGCGAGGCGGGGCGCGTGGTGTGGTTCGACGCGTTGATCAATAACGTCGACCGGTCGTGGCGGAACCCGAATCTGCTGGTCTGGCACGGGGAGCTGTGGCTGATCGACCACGGGGCCACGATGATCTGGCACCACAACTGGCCGGGTGCGGAGAAGGCGGCCGTGAAGCCGTATGACGCTTCGGATCATGTGCTGGCTACCTTTGGGCCTGACGTGGCGGGTGCGGCGGAGGAGCTTGCGCCGCTGGTCACGGAGGAGCTGCTGGCCGAGGTGGTGGCGGATGTGCCGGACGAGTGGCTGGTGGACGAGCCGGGGTTCGAGTCGGCCGAGGAAGTGCGGCAGGCGTATGTGCGGACGCTGGCCGCGCGGGCCGCGGTGATCAGCGAGAACATCAAGGTCGGGGAGCGTACGGAGGAGAAGCCTTCGCAGGTGCCGGGCTGGCTGGCCGGCAAGCTTCCGCGGAGGGCAGTGAAGTGAGCGGACTGCACAACGGACGGGACGTCTTCGAGTACGCGCTGCTGCGGGTGGTGCCCAGGGTCGAGCGCGGCGAGATGATCAACGCGGGGGTCGTCGTCTACTGCCACGCGCGGCGCTTCGTGGAGGCGCGTACGCATCTGGACGAGGCGCGGCTGCGGGCGCTGGATCCTTCGGTGGATGTGGAGGGGGTGCGGGCCGCGCTGAGTGCCGTCGAGGGCGTTTGCTGCGGTGGTGAGCGGGCCGGGCAGGCGGCGGGGGACGATGTCGGCCGGCGGTTTCGGTGGCTGATTGCGCCGCGCAGCACGATTGTGCAGCCCGGGCCCGTGCACACCGGGCTGACCGCCGACCCGGCCAAGGAAGCGGAGCGGTTGTTGGACCTGCTGGTGCGGTGAGGTACGGGGGCCACGGGGGCGGGTACGGACTTTCCGTGCCCGCCCTTGTCGTCCGATGCCGCAGGTGAGGTGCGCAACGGCTGGCGGTGGGGCGTTGACAGCGGGTGGCCTGGCTTCTAGCGTCAGCTCTGCTGAAGCGACTAAGCGGTTGCTCACCCGCCTTCCGGGAGCGGTGAGCCGCTTTCGAGGTGAGGAGAACCCCGCATGTCCACCACCGAGCAGCGCGTAGCCATCGTGACGGGCGCCGCCCGCGGTATCGGCGCCGCCACCGCCGTGCGCCTGGCCGCCGAGGGCCGCGCCGTCGCCGTACTCGACCTGGACGAGGCGGCCTGCAAGGACACCGTCGAGAAGATCACCGCGGCCGGCGGCAAGGCCCTCGCGGTGGGCTGCGACGTGTCGGACTCGGCGCAGGTGGAGGCCGCTGTCGCGCGCGTCGCCGACGAGCTGGGCGCGCCCACCGTGCTGGTCAACAACGCCGGTGTGCTCCGTGACAACCTGCTGTTCAAGATGGCCGACAGCGACTGGGACACGGTCATGAACGTGCACCTGCGCGGCGCGTTCCTGATGTCCCGCGCCTGCCAGAAGCACATGGTGGACGCCAAGTTCGGCCGCATCGTGAACCTCTCCTCCAGCTCCGCGCTCGGCAACCGCGGCCAGGTCAACTACTCGGCCGCCAAGGCCGGCCTCCAGGGCTTCACCAAGACGCTCGCCAAGGAGCTCGGCAAGTTCGGCATCACCGCCAACTCCGTCGCGCCCGGCTTCATCGTCACCGACATGACCGCGGCCACCGCCGAGCGGGTCGGCATGGGCTTCGAGGAGTTCCAGGCCGCGGCCGCCACCCAGATCCCGGTGCAGCGCGTCGGCAAGCCCGAGGACATCGCCAACGCCATCGCCTTCTTCACGGGCGAGCAGGCCGGGTTTGTCTCCGGTCAGGTCATGTATGTCGCGGGTGGCCCGCTCAACTGACGCGTGCGTAGCAGGTTATACCTGCGGTACAGCTCACATGTGCGTACCGGTCGCGCGCACGTACAACTCGCATGCGGGTACAACTGACGCGCGCGTACGTGCGTACGTCAAGGTCAGCCGACGGGACACGGTCAACCGACGCCAGGAGATCCAAGGAACATGACTGAGCAGGACAACGCCAAGGTCGCCCTCATCACGGGCGCCAGCCGCGGCATCGGGTACGGCGTCGCCGAGGCCGTGCTCGCGCGCGGCCACCGCGCCGTGATCACCGGCCGCAACGAGGACGCCCTCAAGGAGGCCGTCGAGAAGCTCGGCGCCGACCGGGTGATCGGCGTGGCCGGCAAGGCGCACGACGAGGCCCACCAGGCGGCCGCCGTCGAGCGGGCCATGGAGGCCTTCGGGCGGGTCGACTACCTCGTGAACAACGCCGGTACCAACCCGGTCTTCGGGCCGATGGCCGAGCTGGACCTCGCGGTCGCGCGCAAGGTGTACGAGACCAATGTCGTCTCCGCGCTCGGCTTCGCCCAGCAGACGTGGAAGGCGTGGCAGAAGGACAACGGTGGGGCGATCGTCAACATCGCGTCCATCGCGGGCGTCTCCGCCTCGCCCTTCATCGGCGCGTACGGTATGAGCAAGGCCGCGATGATCAACCTCACGCTGCAGCTCGCGCACGAGTTCGCGCCCACGGTGCGGGTCAACTCGATCTCGCCCGCCGTGGTCAAGACGAAGTTCGCGGCCGCGCTGTACGAGGACCGCGAGGCGGAGGCGGCGGCGCAGTACCCGATGGCGCGGCTCGGCGTGCCGCAGGACATCGGCGGGGCCGCGGCGTTCCTGCTTTCGGACGACGCGGGCTGGATCACCGGTCAGAACCTCGTCATCGACGGCGGGCGGTTCCTGAACGCGGGGGTCTGAGAGGCGGCGGTGGCGGCGGTCCCCCAGGGGCCGCCGCCACCGGCATTTTCGTTTCTCCTCGCGGGTTTTCCACAGGCCCGGGTCCCGGCGGACGGCGTTGTCAGTGGTCGCCGGTAGGTTCTCCAGGGAAAGACGCGGAACCCACCCGGAGGTCGTTGACGTGATGCCCGACATGCTGCCCGAATCCTGGCGCGGCGTACTCGGCGAAGAGCTGGCCAAGCCCTATTTCGAGGAGCTGACGGCCTTCGTGGAGGAGGAGCGCGCCCGGGGTCCGGTCTACCCGCCGCGCGAGGAGGTCTTCGCCGCGCTGGACGCCACGCCGTACGACCAGGTGAAGGTGCTGGTCCTCGGCCAGGACCCGTACCACGGCGAGGGCCAGGGACACGGCCTGTGCTTCTCGGTGCGGCCCGGCGTCAAGACGCCGCCGTCGCTGCGCAACATCTACAAGGAGATGCACGAAGAGCTGGGCACTCCGATCCCGGACAACGGCTATCTGATGCCGTGGGCCCAGCAGGGGGTGCTGCTGCTGAACGCGGTGCTGACCGTGCGGGCCGGTGAGGCCAACTCCCACAAGGGCAAGGGGTGGGAGAAGTTCACGGACGCGGTGATCAGGGCGGTCGCGAGCCGGCCCGACCCGGCGGTGTTCGTGCTCTGGGGCAACTACGCCAAGAAGAAGCTGCCGCTGATCGACGGGCAGCGGCACGTGGTCGTGCAGGGGGCGCATCCCTCACCGCTCTCGGCGAAGAAGTTCTTCGGCTCGCGCCCCTTCACGCAGATCAACGATGCGGTCGCCGCCCAGGGGCACACCCCCATCGACTGGCGCATTCCCGACCTCGGCTGAGCGGAGTACACGGAGGTGCCGGTAGCCCGCCCGGGGCTCCCGGGCCCCGCTCCGTCCGGACCGTTCGCCGTGCCGGGGGAGCGGGGCGCGGTTAGCGTCGGGGGTGCAGGTGGCCGGGCGGCGTACGGATGCGGGAGAGCGCAGTGGCACAGAGGCGGCAGGGGACGACGGCCGAGCACGCCGTCCTGACCAGGATCGGACAGGCCGTCATGTTGCACCGGGGCGGTGACCGGGAGGAAGCCCGCAGCCGGATGACTCTGTTGTGGCACGAGCTGGGGCCGTCCGCCGACGCGTACCAGCGCTGCGCGCTCGCCCACTATCTGGCCGACACCCAGGACAGCCCCATGGAGGAACTGCGCTGGGACCTGCGGGCGCTGAGTGCGGCCCAGGGGAGCCGGGGGCACGCGGACGCCGGGCGTGCCGAGCTGCGGGCGCTGCTGCCCGCGCTCCATCTCGACCTCGCGGCGGATTACGCCCGGCTGGCCCGGCACCCCGAGGCCCGCTGGGAGCTGGGCCGGGCCCGTACCGCACTGGACGCGCTGGAGGACGACCCGCACCGACAGGGCATTCGCGCCGCCATCGAGCGCCTTCAGCACCGCCTGGACCGCGCGGGCGGCCCCCGCGCGTAGCGGGCCTCGCCGTGCGGCGGCCCTGTCAGCCGCCAGTCAGAAGGCCGGGCAGAAAGCCGGTCAGGTGCTGGTCGGACTGGCGCTAGTCGGACAGGTGCTGGTCCGAAAGGTGCTGGTCGGACTGGTGCCGGTCAGGCGCCCGTGTCGCCGTCGAGGCGTTCGCGGAGGAAGTCGGCGTGGCCGTTGTGGCGGGCGTACTCCTCGATCATGTGGAGGTAGATCCACCGCAGCGTCAGTTCCTTGCCCGGCAGCCGGTCGGGCGCCGGCTCGTCCAGGGTGCGGCCCTCCGCGGCCTTCGTTGCCAGCTCCACCTCCGTCTGCCAGGTGGCCAGCGCCTCGGCCGCGGTGTCCTGCTCGCCGAAGTGCCAGTCGCGGTCCCAGTCCTCCTCGTCGCAGTAGATCCACGGGAGGTCCTCGCCGGTCATGATCCGCCGGAACCAGTGCCGCTCCACCTCCGCCATGTGGCGCAGCAGGCCGATCAGGGTCAGTTCCGAGGGCGGCACCGAGGCGGTCCGCAGCTGTTCTTCGGTGAGCCCCGCGCACTTCACGGCCAGGGTGGCGCGGTGGTAGTCCAGCCAGCGCACCGATTGCGTGAGCTCGTCGCCGGTTCCGGTGGGGATGGTGCGTGCTGGATCGGATGCTGTCATGCCGTCCAGCATGGCCCGCTGTGGCGTGTGCCGACCCGGTTTTTCCCGGTTCGGTCGGCACGGCCCGCAATTTTGCGCCAGCCTGCGGGAATGGGGTGCGGCGGACGGCCCGGCCTGCTTGCGGAGGGAGCCGCCCCGGCCACTCGCCCGGCCGCGTAGGCTCGGACGCGCTCCATGACCCCCGGCCCGGTCTCCGGCCCGATACCTCAGAGGTGAAGCACAGTGAAGGTAGGCTGCATCGGCCTCGGTGACATCGCGCGGAAGGCGTACCTCCCGGTGCTCGGGGCGCAGCCCGGGGTCGAGTTGCATGTGCAGACCCGTACCCCTGCCACCCTCGAACGGGTCGCCGACACGCTGCACCTGCCCGCCGCCCAGCGCCACGGCGACCTGGAGTCGCTGCTCGGCGCCGGGCTGGACGCGGCCTTCGTGCACGCGCCGACCGGGGTGCACCCGGAGATCGTCAGCCGGCTCGTCGACGCGGGCGTTCCCACCTATGTCGACAAGCCGATTTCTTACCATTACGGCGAGAGCGAGCGGATCGTGCGCCGGGCGGCGGACCGCGGCGTCAGCCTGGCCGTCGGATTCAACCGCCGCTACGCGCCCGCGTACGCGCAGTGCCTGGAGCACCCGCGCGAGCTGATCCTGATGCAGAAGAACCGCGTCGGGCTGCCCGAGGACCCGCGCACCCTGGTGCTGGACGACTTCATCCACGTCGTCGACACGCTGCGGTTCCTCGCCCCGGGGACCGTCGACGACGTGCACGTACGGGCGCGCGTCCGGGACGGGCTGATGGAGCACGTGGTGCTGCATCTGGCCGGCGACGGGTTCTCCGCCATCGGCACCATGAACCGGCTCAGCGGCTCGGCCGAGGAGGTCCTCGACGTCTCGGGGCAGGACACCAAGCGGCAGGTCGTCAACCTCGCCGAAGTGATCGACCACAAGGGGCAGCCGAGCGTACGGCGTCGCGGCGACTGGGTGCCGGTCGCCCGGCAGCGCGGCATCGAGCAGGTGGCGCTGGCCTTCCTGGACGCCGTAGGGACCGGAAAGCTGCTCACCGCCGAGGACGCGCTCCGCACGCATGAGCTCTGCGAACGAGTGATCGGCGAGGCGCTCGCGCAGGCCGCCTAGTGGGTGATCGGCGAGGCGCTCGCGCAGGCCGCCCAGCGAACGATCAGCGAGGCGCCGGCGCGGACCGCTCAGCGGGTCCCACCGACGAGGGCTTGCGCAGTGCCCGGGTCCCCTTCCGCACGCAGTAGACGGCGATCGCGAGGAGGGCCGCGTACAGGGGCCAGTCGCCGAGGCGGACGTACGGGCTGGTGCCGTGGGCCAGGGGGACGTCGTAGACGGCGGCGGTGGCGCGGTCGGTGCCCAGCCGGGGGCCGACCTGCTCGCCGCGCGGGCCGTGGACCGCGCTGACGCCGGTCAGCGTGGCGTGCACCATCGGCCGCCAGGTCTCGGCGGCGCGCAGCGCGGCCAGGGAGGCGTGCTGTGCGGGGGCCCAGCTCTCCTGGAAGGAGGACGTGGCGGACTGGGCCACCAGTACGCCCGCGCCCTGACGGACCAGCCGGCGGCTCATGTCGGGGAAGGCCGTCTCGAAGCAGACGAGGGGACCGAAGCGCAGGCCCGCGCCGGCCGCCGTGTCCGCCGTCATCACGACCTGGCGGGTGCCGCGGTGGCGGTCCTCCGTGGCGGCCTTGCCGACGCTGGTGGCCCAGCCCAGTATCGAGCGGGCCGGTACGTACTCGCCGAAGGGCACCAGGCGCATCTTGTCGTAGCGGTCACCGGTCGGGCCGTCGGGGCCGATGAGCACGGACGACTTGTAGATGCCGGGGCGGTCGGCGCGCCGGGCGTCCACGTTGACCAGCAGGTCGGCGTCCACCTCACGGGAGAGCGCGGCCAGCCGGGCCCGCAGGTCCGGGCGGTCGCTCAGGTCGGCGCCGACGCTGCTCTCGCCCCAGACGACCAGGTCCACGCCGCGGCCCGCGAGACGACGGGTGAGCTGCTCGCCCCGTGCGAACCGGGCGTCCGGGCCGGCCACCACGCCCGCCTGCACCACGGCGATCCGGGTCGTGCCGGCGGGCGGCGGGCGCGGCGTCCACAGCCAGGCGGCGCCCGCGGCGACGGCGATCGTCAGCAGCCCGGCGAGCGCGGCCCGCCACGCGGTCCGGGTCAGGAGAAGGGCCAGCGCGGTGTTCACCGCGACGAGCAGCAGCGTCAGCAGCCAGACGCCGCCGAGAGAGGCGAGCCGCAGCGCAGGCGCCACCTGCCACTGGCTCGCCCCGAAGACGCCCCACGGCCCGCCCAGGTACTCCCAGGAGCGGACCAGTTCGATCAGCAGCCAGCCGGACGGTACGAGGACCAGGGCGGCCGCGCACCGGCCGGGGCCGGGGCCGCGGGGGCCCGCCGGGGTGTGCCGGCTCCGCAGCAGGTCGCGGACGAGCAGGCCCCAGGGCGCCCAGAGCGCGCCGAGCAGTGCGGCCAGGACGAGGAGGAAGACGTGCAGGCTGGGCAGCAGCCAGTGGTGCACCGCCAGCATGAACGCGGTGCCGCCCAGCCAGCCCTCCAGCGCGGCACGGCGCGGTGTGGCGGCCGTGGCGAGGAGAGCCAGCCAGGGGACCAGTGCGACGTACGCGAGCCACCAGAGGGCGGGTGCGGGGAAGCACAGGGCCGGCAGCGCGCCCGCCACCAGTACGGCGACGACGCGCCACCAGGGGGAGCCGGGGCTCCCGTCCTCTCGGCCGGCCGGGCGGCGCATACCGTGTCCCCCTCCAGGACCTCTCGGATCGGCCCCCTCTCGGGTCGGACGCCCAGTGTGCGCCACGACGGCGATCAGGCACAGGGGGCGCGGCGGCCCGCGTTCAGGAGGAAGCCGCGCGGGGGAAGAGCCTCGCTAGCCTCACGCCTTCTTCGCCGGTCCGATCTGCCGCCATCGCTCGTGGACGACGACCTCGGCCAGGCGCCAGCCGTCCGCGGTGCGGTGGGCGGTGAAGTCGTAGCGGCCCGCGCAGGTGTAGTTCGGCGCGAGTGCGGCGTGGCCGTGCGGGTCGGTGCTGGTCGGGGCGGTGGTGGGCGGCTCCGACGGGTCGGCGAGCAGCATCGGGTTGAGGTAGTCGGCCCGTACGGTGGCGGTGTCGCCGGGGGCGCCGTCCCGGGTGTCGAGGGCGATCCGGCGGTTGACGATCAGATGCTGGCGGACGGGGAAGTGGCGCATCATCTCCGCGAGCCAGGCGGCGATCTCCTCCCAGCCGCCCTCGATGCCGCCGGCCGAGCGGTAGTCCGCCCGGCCGTCCTTGGTGAACAGGTGCCGGTAGGCGGCCCAGTCGCCGTCGTCGACGGCGATGGCGTAATCGGTGACGAGGTCGTCGATCGCGAGGCGGTCCATGACGGTCGAGTGTTCAGCGCGCTGAGTCACCCTACGAGTGTTCGGCATCGGCCGGTCGCCGCCAAGAGGCGGGACCGGCCGGTGCTGTCGTACGTGGTCGGATGGGCGTCGGCCGCCCGGGGCCGCGGTCAGTTCACGGCCACCTTCCGCTCCGCTGCCGACTCGGCGAACTGGGTGCGGTACAGCTCCTCGTAGCGACCGCCCGCGGCGAGCAGCGCCTCGTGGGTGCCGCGTTCCACGATGCGGCCGTCTTCGAGGACGAGGATGAGGTCGGCGGACCGTACGGTGGACAGCCGGTGGGCGATCACCAGGGAAGTGCGGCCCGCCAGCGCCTCGGCCAGCGCTTCCTGTACCGCCGCCTCGGAGGTGTTGTCCAGGTGGGCGGTGGCCTCGTCCAGGATCACGACCCGGGGGCGGGCCAGCAGCAGGCGGGCGATGGTCAGCCGCTGCCGCTCACCGCCGGAGAGCCGGTAGCCGCGTTCGCCGACGACCGTGTCCAGGCCGTCCGGCAGGGAGGCGATCAGCCCGTCGAGCCGGGCCCGGCGCAGCACGTCCCACAGCTCCTCCTCGGCGGCCCCGGGCCGGGCCAGCAGCAGGTTCTCGCGGAGCGAGTCGTGGAAGAGGTGGCCGTCCTGGGTGACCATGCCGAGGGTGTCGCGCAGCGAGGCGGCCGACAGGTCGCGCACGTCCACGCCCCCGATGCGTACGGCGCCCTCGTCCGTGTCGTACAGCCGCGGCAGCAGCTGCGCGATGGTGGACTTCCCGGCGCCGGAGGAGCCGACCAGGGCGATCATCTGGCCGGGCTCGGCGCGGAAGGACACGCCGTGCAGGACATCGTCGCCGCCACGGGTGTCGAGCGTCGCGACCTCTTCGAGGGAGGCCAGGGACACCTTGTCGGCGGCCGGGTAGCCGAAGCGCACATCGTCGAACTCCACGGCCAGCGGGCCGTCGGGTACCGGGCGGGCGTCCGGCTTCTCGCTGATCAGCGGCTTGAGGTCCAGTACTTCGAAGACCCGCTCGAAGCTCACCAGGGCGCTCATGACCTCGACGTGGGCGCCGGAGAGCGCGGTGAGCGGCGCGTAGAGGCGGGTCAGCAGCAGGGCGAGGGAGACGATCGCGCCGGGGCCGAGGCTGCCGCTGAGGGCGAGGTAGCCGCCGAGCCCGTAGACGATGGCCAGCGCGAGTGCGGAGACGAGGGTGAGGGCGGTGACGAAGTACGTCTGCACCATGGCCGTACGGACGCCGATGTCCCGTACCCGGCTCGCCCGTGCGGCGAATTCGGCGGACTCGCGGTCGGGCCGCCCGAACAGCTTGACCAGCGTGGCGCCGGGCGCGGAGAACCGCTCGGTCATCTGGGTGCCCATCGTGGCGTTGTGCGTGGCGGCCTCCCGGCGCAGCTGCGCCAGGCGCCGGCCGACGCGCCGGGCCGGCAGCACGAACACCGGCAGCAGCACGAGGGCGATCAGGGTGATCTGCCACGACAGGGCCATCATCACGACGAGCGTCAGGACCAGGGTGACGATGTTGCCGACGACTTGGGAAAGGGTGTCGCTGAAGGCCCGTTGCGCGCCGATGACGTCGTTGTTGAGGCGGCTGACCAGGGCGCCGGTGCGGGTACGGGTGAAGAAGGCCACCGGCATGCGCTGGACGTGGTCGTACACGGCCGTCCGCAGGTCCAGGATCAGGCCCTCGCCGATGGTCGCGGACAGCCAGCGGATCAGCAGGCCGAGGCCGGCCTCGGCGAGGGCGATGGCGGCGATCAGCCCGGCGAGGCCCAGTACCAGTCCGGTGGAGGAGCGGTGCTCGATCGCGTCCACGACCCTGCCAGCGAGCAGCGGGGTGGCCACGGCGAGCACGGAGGTGACCGTGCTGAGCAGCAGGAACGCCACCAGATTGCGTCGGTGCGGGCGGGCGAAGGCCGCGATGCGGCGCACCGTCCCGCGCGAGAACGGACGCTTGTCCTGTTGCGCGGTGACGGTGCTGTGCATCGAATGCCAGGCGGCGACTTCCATGTCCATCGCGGACCTCCGGGATGCGGTCATCCGTCGCGGTCGGGACTGACCGGCGACACATCAGGAAGCTATGACCTCAACCAATGTTGAGGTCAATTGCTTCCCTCGAAGGTTCAGCAGAAGGGGCGGTTCCCGGAGCCTGTCGAGCGGAGCTCGCAGGCCGCGGTCGGGTACGTCGTGGACTCGGTGAACCCGGGTGAGCCGGTGCGGACCGGGGCGGACCGGCGGGACGGGCTCAGTGCTGTGGCGGCGGACAGCAAGGCCGGGGCCGCGGCAAGGGCGAAGCACACGGGCAAGGGCATGCGGCCCACGAGCAGCCCGGCGGCAGCCGTTGCCGCCGCCGTGCCGGCGTTGAGCGCGGTGTTGACCCATGCGCCCGCTCTGGTGCGGGCATCCGGGCCGGCGCACTCGTCGGCGATCAGGTACGCCGTCGTGATGGCCGGGGCCACGAAAAGTCCGCCCAGTGCCGCCCAGAGGATGAGCACGTAGGGATGAGGCGAAAGACCTGCCGCCGCCAGCACGAGCCCCAGGGCGATCGCAAGCAGTGACAGCCGGCGCCTGCTCGACGCGCGCCACTGCACGGCGCCGTAGACGAGGCCGCCGACGGCGCTGCCGGCGGACAGCGCCGCCAGGACCCAGGGCACCACATGGGAGGCGTGGCGTTCATCGGCGAAGGCGATCACAAGGAGGTCCAAGGCGCCCAGGCTCACACCCACCCCAGCAGAGACGGCAATCGCCTGCCCCAGCCTCGCGCCGCCCCTGGATGCCGGGCCCGGGGGAGCGTCCTCGGACGGCCCTGCCGACGCCGCAGCAGCCTTTCCCCGGTCTCCCCAGTCGCGGGTCACCGGTGACGCGGCCAGCGTGAGGGCCCCGGTCAGTACGAGGGCGGCGCTCACGGCAAGACCCACCGACGGCACGGCGACTTGCACCAGAACGCCCACCAACAACGGCCCGGTCACGAACAGGAGCTCCTCGGCCACCCCGTCCAGGCTGTACGCGCGTTGCAGCAGCGCCCGGTCACGAACCAAGGTGCTCCACAACGTTCTCATCACCGGACCGAGTGGTGGCGTACTGGCACCAGCCGTCCCGGCCAGGAGACCCAGGAGGATTCCCGGCACGCCTGGCCATGCGGTCGCCAAGGCCAGGATGCTCAACAGCACCGCATAGGCGGCGGCCATGGGAGGCAGCACGCGGCGCGGCCCGTACCGGTCGACCAGACCGGCACGGGCAGGAGAGAGAAAGACACTGGTCAACCCGAACGCAGCCGTGGCACTGCCTGCCACGGTGTAGGAGTCGGTGGCCTCTTTGACCGCCAGAATCAGCGAGAGAGAAACCATTCCGTAGGAAAGCCGGCCCACCAGCGCCGCACCGAAGGTGCGGCAGGCATAGGGGGTCCGCAGCACAGCTGCGTACGACGGGGCCACGACAGGCGAAGACATGATCATGTTCCTCGGGAGAGGCGGCGCCGTACCGGCGGCGCTCGCACGTGCAGGGGCAGCGAAGGCCGCGTCCGGTGGGAGGACGCGGCAGCACTGACTCCTATGCACGGAAGAGGAACATGCGGGCGAACATAGCAGAACCGGGTCGAGAGGGGTGACCCTCATGACAAAAGTGCCGTCTGCCGATGCCCACCCGCTGATCACGAACCGGCAGGTGGGTGCTCAGGCCGCGGCGCGCCGCCACGCCGTCGTACGCAGCAGCCGCAGACCGTTCAGGCCCACCAGGACGGTCGAACCTTCGTGCCCCAGCACGCCCAGCGGCAGCGGGAGTTGGCCCGCCAGGTCCCAGATCACCAGGGCGCCGATGCACACCGACGCGATGACGAGGTTCTGCTTCACCAGCTGCCGGGCGCGCCGGGAGAGCGCCACGACGGTGGGCACGGCGCCGATCTCGTCCCGGACGACCACCGCGTCGGCGGTCTCCAGCGCCAGGTCCGAGCCGGCCCGGCCCATCGCCACGCCGCTGTCGGCGGCGGCCAGCGCGGGCGCGTCGTTGACCCCGTCGCCCACGACGAGCACCCGCTCGCCCTGCTCCTGCCAGGCGCGCACCGCCGCCACCTTGTCCTCGGGCAGCAGCCCGGCGCGTACGTCCGTCATCCCCGACTCGTCGGCGGTACGGGCCGCGGTACGGCCGTTGTCACCGGTCAGCAGGGCGGGCTCGGCGCCGGCCAGGGCACGCAGCCGGGCGACGGCACGGGGCGCGCCGGGGCGCAGCCGGTCGGCGAGCGCGAGTACGGCGGCGGGCGCGCCGTCGATCAGTACGACGACGGCGGTGCGGCCGTCCTCCTCGTACTCCGCGACGGCCCGGCGGGCGACCTCGTGTCCGGCGACGGGCTTCCCGGCGGCTGCCGCACCGTCCGGGCCCTCGGCGTCCGTCGGCAGATCGCCCGTCAGCAGGCCCGAGGGGCTGCCGACCTGGACCGTACGGCCCGCCACCGTGGCCCGGACGCCGCGGCCCGGTACGGAGGAGAAGTCCGTCGCGTCCGCCGGGCGCAGGCCGCGGTCGCGGGCGGCGGTGACCACCGCGCGGGCGAGCGGGTGTTCGCTGGGGAGTTCGGCGGCGGCGGCCGCAGCCAGCGCCTCGTCCTCGTCGAACCCGGGCAGCGCCCGGACGGCGGCGACCCGCGGCGTGCCCTCGGTGAGGGTGCCGGTCTTGTCCATCGCGACACGGGTGACCGAGCCCAGCCGCTCCATCGCCACCGCCGACTTCACCAGCACGCCGTGCCGTCCGGCGTTGGCGATGGCGGAGAGCAGCGGCGGCATGGTCGCCAGCACGACCGCGCACGGCGAGGCCACGATCATGAAGGTCATGGCGCGCAGCAGCGTCGGGGTGAGGGCGGCGCCGAAGGCCAGCGGGACGGCGAAGAGCGCGAGGGTGGCCACGACCACGCCGACGGAGTACCGCTGCTCGATCTTCTCGATGAACAGCTGGGTCGGCGCCTTGGTGCCGCTGGCCTCCTCGACCATCGTCACGATGCGGGCGATGACCGATTCCGACGCGTCCGCTTCGACCCGGACGCGCAGCGCTCCGGTGCCGTTGAGGGTGCCGGCGAAGACGGTGTCGCCGCTCCGCTTCTCGGCGGGCAGCGGCTCGCCGGTGATGGACGCCTGGTCCACCTCGCTCGCGCCGTCCAGCACGGTGCCGTCGGCCGGCAGCCGCTCGCCGGGGCGCACCAGGACGGTGTCGCCGACCGCCAGCGCGGTGGCGGCCACGGTCTCCTCGCCGTCGGCGGTCAGCCGTACGGCGGTGGACGGGGCGAGGTCCAGCAGGCCGCGTACGGAGTCCTCGGTGCGCCGGGTGGCCAGCGCCTCCAGCGCGCCGGAGACCGCGAAGATCACGATGAGCAGCCCGCCGTCGAGGTACTGGCCGATGGCGGCGGCGCCGATCGCTGCCACGACCATCAACAGGTCGACGTCGAGGGTGCGTTCACGCAGCGCTGTCAGGCCCGCCCAGCCCGGCTCCCAGCCGCCCGCCGCGTAGCACACGGCGTACAGCGGGCCCCACGCCCAGGCGGGGGCGCCCGCGAGGTCGAGCGGGAAGGCGATCAGGAAGGCGAGTGCGGCGAGCGCGGCCCAGCGGACCTCGGGGAGCGCGAAGAGCCGGGTGCGGCGGGGGAGCGCCGCGGGGGCCGGTGGCGCCGGAGCGGTGGCCGCGGTGGCCGTGTGCTCGTCGGCCAGCGTGGAAGCCATGGGAGACACCTCGGGAGCGGTGGCGTGCGCGGGCGGGGCCCGGGGGCACGAGGGTGCGGACGGGGACGGAAAACCACGTACGCATGAAGACCTCTTCATGCGTATGCGCCGGTGCCACCATAGCCGAATACATGAAGAGGTCTTCAAATATGCTGGTCGTTACGATGGGCGCATGGGACATGGAGTCGACGCCCGGGTCACGCCGGCCGAGCACTTGGACGCGGAGTCCGCCGCGACCATCGCCGCCACGCTTCAGGCGCTGGCCACGCCGTCACGCCTGATGATCCTCACCCGGCTCCGGCAGGGCGCCTGCCCGGTGGGGGAGCTGGCCGAAGCGGTGGGCATGGAGCAGTCGGCCGTCTCCCACCAGCTGCGGCTGCTGCGCGCGCTGGGCCTGGTCACCGGCGCCCGCCGGGGCCGCCGCATCGTCTACAGCCTGTACGACAACCATGTCGCGCAGCTCCTGGACGAGGCCGTCTACCACATCGAGCACCTCCGCCTGGGCGCCCGTGACCTGCCGTCGGACGACGAAGCGGCCGAGCGGGACTGAGCCCCGCCCGGCCGCTGCCGAGGTGTCCGGCCGTCAGCTCTTCCTGCGGCTGCCGCCGTTCTGTGCCTTGACGTCGTCCGGCGAGATGTAGACGTCCGTGCGTTCGAAGTCGCGCAGCGTCGCGTCCCGGCCGGACTGGAACCCGGTCCGTACGAAGTCATCGCCCGCCGTGGCGTTGAGCAGCCAGTTCGCGACGGTACGGAACCGCGCGGTACCGGTCCGCAGGGCCATAAGGTGGTAGCCGCGTGCCACCACCTGCGCGGGCAGGCCGACCAGTTCCTTGCCCAGCGGCCGGGACACCGCGTCGGCGCCGCCCAGGTCGACCACCAGCCCCAGGTCCTTGTGCCGGTACGGCGTGCAGAGCTGCCCGTGCAGCGAGGCGATGATGTTCTTCGCGGCGTGCTTGCCCTGCCGCTGCGCGTGCTGCGCCGTGGGCGGGCAGACCGCGCCGCCCTCCTTGGTGATGTCCGGTACGGCGGCCGCGTCACCGCAGGCCCACACGCCGGGCATACGCGGCACGGACAGGTCGGCGTGCACCGCCAGCCGGCCCTTCACCGTCTCCGCGCCGAGCGTGCCGATCAGCGGGCTCGCGGCCACCCCGGCGGTCCAGATCAGGGTGTGGCAGGGCAGCACCCGGCCGTCCGTGAGCGTCACGGTGTCGGCGGTGACCGACTCCACGGACACCCCGAGCGACACCTCCATGCCCCGCTTCTGCACCAGCTCCATCGCCTTGGTGCCGAGCCGTTCGCCCAGCTCCGGCATGAGCCGCGGCGCGATGTCGATCAGATGCCACTTGATCTCGTCCGGTTCGATACGGCCCGCGTACCGCTCGGCCGCCGCGCTGGTCAGCCGTTGCAGGTACGCCGCCGTCTCGGTGCCCGCGTAACCGCCGCCGACCACCACGAACTGCAGCCGGGCCGCCTTCTCCGCGGGGTCGGCGCAGCACGCGGCGATGTCGAGCTGCGCGATGACGTGGTCGCGGATGTACGCGGCCTCGGCGAGCGTCTTCATGCCGAGCGCGTGCTCGGTCAGACCCGGGATGTCGAAGGTCCGGGTGACGGAGCCGGGGGTGAGGACGAGGTGGTCGTACGACAGATTGACGGTCTCGCCGGTGATCTGGCGGACCGTGCACACCTTGTTGGCGGTGTCCACGCCGATCACGCCGCCCGGGACGAGCCGGGTCCGGCGCAGGATGCGGCGCAGCGACGGGGCGATCGACTGGGGGGTGACCACGCCGGCCGCGAGGTGCGGCAGGAGTGGCAGATACAGCTGGTAGTTGGTGGGGGAGACCAGCGTCAGCTCGGCCTCACGGGCCTCCAGGCCGTGCTCCAGGGCGCGGGCGCATTCCACGCCGGCGAAACCCCCGCCCACGATCAGCACTCTGGGTCGTTCCATCACGGTCCTCGCAATATCGGCAGCAGGGGCCCGGTGGCGACGCCACCCCTGGACACGCTGGCACGCACCCCTCCGGCCCGCCATCGGACCGGGGCCGGTCGTGCGACCGGGTGAGCACCGGCGTTCCAGGTGCGCCGGGTGCCCCGCGAGGACAGTGGTAATCACCCGAGTGATGACGATTCGCGACACGTGGGTACGGGGGACAAACTCACGTCCGTACGGGTGACGGGCCGTGGGCACCGGACCGCCGCTCGCGTACGCGCGTTGATAAGCGCCGGCGCATCAATGTGCGTCGAAGACCTATCAGGACCTTCTTCTCACGGGCCCGTCGCAGGCGGCAGGCTGGTGCCCAGCGGCGCCGGGGTGCGCCGGACGGGGGAAGGCGGGGGCGTCGGCACATGTCCGTGTGGGCCGGCGCTCCCCGCCCGCCCGGACATTCCACGGCACGCGGGGCTTCCCTCTGTGCATACGCGGAGAGGAGCAAGCGCGGGGGGTGGCGAGGAGTGGCGTAAGGGGGCCAACAACTTTCCGGTACAACCAAGTTGTTGACTCAGGCCAGTAGAGCCGGGTACACCGTATTCACACGTAACGGACCGGCCGATGACCCGGACCCTGCCGACGGCCGGCACGGCGCGGATCCCCGAACGTCGACGGTGGTCGTTGCTGACCTTTCTCCGCGGGTGTCCCCCACCTCCGCAAGCCTCCATCGCCGGTGTACGGCGCGATCACGCGTCTCGGCCGAACAGTGAAGTGGGGACGGGGATGGCCGAAGAGAGGCGGTCCTTCGGGGGCCGTGAAAGGGCCGTGGGAGCCACCACGGTCATCGAACTCTGTGGGGAACTGGACATTCTGGCGAAGGTCAATCTCGCCGACCGGATGGATGTGCTGACCAGCGCGGGCAGGCCCGACCTGGTCGTGGACCTGCGGCAGGTCACGTTCGTGGACTGCAGCGGACTGTCGCTGCTGTGCCGGGCGCGGCTGCGGATCCTGGCGCGCGAGGGACGGCTGCGGCTCATCTCGGACGGCGACAGTGCCTGTGTCGTCCGTGTGCTGCGCCTGACCGGCCTGCTCGAATCCTTCGAGGTCCATCCCGATCTGCTCTCCGCGCTCGACCCGCTGGGTACGACGTCCGACGACGCCATAGCCTGACCGGGCGCCGCCGCGGTGCGCGCATCCCTCCTCGATGCATTAATGCACCGTGCTGCTCGGTAGATTAATGCATCAACTCGCCGCGGCCAAGGGGTGAGTGGGAGCTGCCCACCGGTTCCCGGCACGCCGCCCGCCACTCCTCGACGAACTGCCGCACACCGGAGTGCCGGTGCGGCGGGTCGGCGCAGGTCGCCCGGGTTATCACGGCACGCTGCCGGGGCGTGCCGCGCCAGGCGCGCTCCTCGTCGCCCGCGTCCAGCAGCAGCCGCGCCGTCCGACCGAGGGTGAACACCGTCGTCCGGATGTCGATGACCGCGCCGCGCACCCACTCCTCCGGCGCCATGAACCGCCGCGACCCCGGCAGCCGGTCCGCCTGCACGGCGAACGGGCCGCGGCGGTACTCGTCCAGGTCCACGAGGTGCGGGGTGTGCGTGGCGAAGTCGTACAGCACCGCGCCGTCGTAGAAGTCCACCGCGACGTATCCGGCCTGCTCCACCGCGAGGTGCGCGTCCAGGATCAGGTCCAGCGCCGCCAGCACCCGCGCCACGGGGAGCGCGCGGAAGCGCGCCAGCGCACCGCCCGGCCGCTGCCCGGGACCGGCGGCCGGCGCCCGGTGGTACAGCGATGCGCCGTCCCGCCAGGGCAGTACCACCGCCGACCGCTCGCCCACCCGCAGCCGGTGCACCTGCGGGACGATCACGGGGTGCCGCACCGCCCGGTGGAACGCCCAGCCGCGGTCCAGCGACCGCTGCGCCGCGTCCGTCACGGCCTCCTTCACGCACCAGCGTTCACCGTCCGGCAGCCGTACGCCGTAGGTACGGCACCCCGAGTCGTGGACCGGCCCGGCGGCGAACACCTCGCCCACCCGGGCGAGCAACGGTTCCAGTGCGGGCACCTCGTGCGTTCCGAGCAGCGGATGGTCGGTCATGCCGAGCATCCTGCCAGCGCTTTCGGCACGGCCGGAGTGCTCGCGGGCCGGGCCGGTGATTTCCGGCCGGTACGCGTCACCGCGGCCCGACGGTCTCCGTGGCGCCGGACTCCGCGGCACGCTGCGCCGTCTCGATCAGGGCGAGGGTGCGCGCCGCGTCCGCGACCGAAACGGCCGGTTCCGCCTCGCCGCGCGCCACCGCGAGGAAGTGCCGCAGCTGGTTCGTGTACGAATCCCCGGTGCCCTTCGGTACGAACCGCGTGCTCAGCGGCCGGGTCCAGTCCGACGTGCCCTCGTGGTGGTAGTGCGCCAGCTGCGGGAAGGACAGCGAGCCGGTGGTCCCGGCGATCGAGTAGCAGGAGCCGTCGGGCCGGTACGGGAACGACGGGTCGTCCTCGGTGGCCTGGTCCCAGCCCCACGGCGCCACCACGGTGTCGGAGATCAGGAACGACCCCAGCGCACCGGACTCGAAACCCACGACGACGCTCGCCGTCTCCTCCACCTCGTGGCCCCGCACCGCGTTGCTGGTACGCGCCTGCACGGTGGTGATCTCCCCGCAGATGTGCCGCAGCAGGTCCAGGTCGTGCACCAGGTTGATCAGCATCACCCCCGCGCCCTTGCTGCGCCGCCACTCCTGGTCGAAGTACGCGTCGTCCTTCTTCGTCAGCCAGAGCCCGTTGACGGCCACCAGCCGCCCGAGGCCGCCCCCGCGGACGAAGTCGCGGGCCGCGGCCACGGCGGGGTGGTGCCGGCGGTGGTGGCCGACGAGCACCGGAACGCCGTGCTCCCGCTCCGCGGCGAGCAGCACGTCGGCCTCGGCGCGCGAGGTGGCCACCGGCTTCTCCAGCAGGGCCGGGACGCCGGCCGCCAGACAGTCCACCGCAGTGGTCACGTGCGCCCGGTTGGGGCTGGCGATGATCACCGCGTCCATGTCGCCCCGGGCCAGCAGCTCCTGATGCGATCGCACATGGGGTACGCCGCACCGCTCGGCCAGCGCGGAGCTGTACGGGTCGGCGACGGCCACCAGCCGGGCGTCCTGCTCCCGGTCGAGGAAACCGGCGTGCTGGGCGCCCATCCGCCCGGCGCCGATGATCCCGATGCGCAGCGGACCGTTACGTGGAGACATCGCCGGCTTCCTCACTCTGGATGACAGTGCTGTATGGCAGCTGCGCTGCATGACTGCGCAGTCATGCAGCGTGCGAAGAAGCTAAGGAGGGGGTGATGTCAGCGTCAAGCCCCCGTGGACGGGCGAACTGCCACGCCCGCCGACGCGTACTTTTCAGCGGTAACCCGCTCTATTGAGTGGATAATGGCGCATAGCCGACGTGGAAGGGCGCGATGGTGACTGAACAGCCGCACGGGACCGGGCACCGCACATCCCCCGTCATCCCGGCGCTGGACGTGTTCGACCCGGCGCCGGTCGCCGTGGCCGTCTTCCGCGGCCCCGACCACGTCCTCGCGTACACCAACGCCGTCTACCGGAAGCTCTTCGGCGACCGGCCGCTCGGCGTGCCCGCCCGCGAGGTCATGGCCGATCTCGAACGGCAGGAGGCCTTCACCCTTCTGGACGAGGTGTACCGCACGGGTCAGCCGGCGCAGATCGGCCCCGACCGGCCGGTGCGCATCGAGGACGCGCAGGGCGAAGTACGCGACCGCTGGTTCAGCCTCAGCCTCTCCCGGGCCGCGCCCGAGGGGCGGGCCGGCACCCCGGACGAGGTCGGGGTGCTGCTGGTGGCCATGGAGGTCACCGGCGAGGTGACCGCCAAGGAACGGGCCCGCATGCTGTCGGAGAAGCGGCTGCGCGTCCTCCACCGGTACCAGAGCCTGGTCACGGCCGGTGCCCAGAAGGTGTGGGTCACCGACCGGGACGGCGGGCTCGTGGAGGGCAGCCCCGGCTGGGAGCGGGTCACGGGCATGCCCTGGGACCGGCTCTGCGGGCGTGGCTGGCTGGACGCCGCGCACCCCGAGGACCGGCGGGCGCTCGCCGGGGCGTGGGACCGCGCGGTCCAGGAGGTGCCGCAGCTGTTCCAGCACCGGTTCCGGCTGCGGCACCGGGACGGCTGCTACCGCCACTGCGAGCTGCGCGCGGTCCCCATCCGGGAGAACGGCCGGGTCGTGGAGTGGGTCGGCGCCTGCGCCGACATCGAGGACCAGTGGGTCGCGGACCGCCGCAAGGAGCTGCTGGCGCGGGCCTCCGCCGCGGTGACCGAGTCGGCCCACGCCGACCGCGCCTTCGCGGCGGTCGGCCGGGTGATCGTTCCGGAGCTGGCCGACGCCTGCGGTGTGTACCTCTTCCCCGAGAGCGAGCCGGGCGCCGAACGGGAGGCGGGCATCATCCACCGGATCTCGTCCACCATCCGGCACGGGCTGCCCGCGGCCGTGGCCCCGCTGCGCCCTGAACGGGTGGCGCCCGGCTCGGCCTTCGACCAGGTGATCCACGAACGCCGCCCGATCCACCGCAGGATCCGTCCCGGCCCCGTGCCGCCCGAGAAGGTGCCGCCGGGCGTCGCGCCGTGGGCGGAGCTGGCGGAGGTGCACGACGTGGTGATGTTCCCCGTCACCATCGCCGGCAGCGTGCATGCGGTGGTCGCCGTCTACGCGTGCCGCGAGCGGGAGTCGTTCGGCCGCGGCGAGCTGGGCCTCGTCCGGGCCGTCCTGGACCAGTCGCTGCCGGTGTTCAGCAACACCCTGGAGCTACGGCACACCCAGCGCATCGCCCTCGCGCTGCAGCGGAGCCTGCTCACCGATCCGCCGCTGGTCGACGGCCTGGAGATCGTCGCCCGCTATCTGCCCAGTTCGATGGCGGACGAGGTGGGCGGCGACTGGTACGACTCCTTTGTACTGCCCGACGGGGCCACCACCCTGATCATCGGCGATGTCGCCGGGCACGACCTGACCGCCGCCGTCGCCATGAGCAAGATGCGGAACATGCTGCGCAGCCTGGTCGTCGACCGGCAGGAGCCGCCCGGCGACATCCTGCGCCGGCTGGACGTGAGCACCCAGATCCTCGGTACCGAGGAGGGCACGGCGACCTGTGTGTACGCCCGCATCGAGGGCTCCGCGGGCGGGCCCTGGCAGCTGCACTTCAGCGTCGCGGGGCATCTGCCGCCGCTGCTGGTCACGGCCGAGGGCGAGGCCCGGTTCCTGGACGCCGCCCAGGACATCATGCTCGGCGGGCTCGCTCCCGACCAGGAACGGGCGAGCAGCATCGAGCCGCTGCCGCCGCGCGGCATCGTCCTGCTCTACACCGACGGCCTGGTCGAGCGGCCCGACGAGGACATCGACGTGGGACTGGAACGGCTGCGCCGGCAGGCGGCCGGGCTCGCCACCGAGCCGCTGGACGATTTCTGCCGGGCCCTGGTCGCGGGGCCGTCGGCGGACAGCAGCGACGACATCGCGGTGATCGCTGCCCGGATCCCGGGGCACGAGGGGCAGGAACCCGAGGGCTCGGCGACGATCGGCTGAACCGGGCCGCGGCCCGGCCCGGCGCGGACGGTCAGTGCGGCGCGGGACCCGACGTGTCGCGTTCGATCAGCTCCACGTCGAAGACCTGCCGCCGCGGGATGTGGGCCGCCGGCTGCTCGATGCGGTGCAGCAGCGTCGTCGCCGCGGCCCTGGCCATCTCCGCCAGCGGCTGGCGCACCGTGGTCAGCCCGATCATCGACCAGCCGGACATCGCGATGTCGTCGAAGCCGATCACCGACAGGTCCGCCGGGACCCGCAGGCCCCGGCGCCGCGCGGCGTCCAGCACGCCGTACGCCACGATGTCGCTGCCGCACAGCACGGCCGTCGGCGCCGGGTCCAGCGCCAGCAGTTCCTCCGCGAGCGCGAACCCGGTCTCGTGCGCATGGCTGCCCCAGCGCGCGTACTTCGGGTCCAGCGGGCACCCCAGCTCCGCCAGCGCCGATGCGAAGTGCTGCCGCCGGTACCGGCCGCTGGAGGTGTCCGGCGGGCCGGTGAGCACGCCGATCCGCCGGTGGCCCAGGCCCACCGCGTACCGCGCCGCGAGGCCGCAGCCCGCCCGCTCGTCGCTCAGTACCCGGTCCACCTCGCCCCGCTCGGTGTCCCGGTGCAGCAGCACCAGGGGCATGCCCGACGCCAGGAACTGGGCCACCGCCGGCGATTCGACGGTCGCGGCGGCGAACACCACGCCGTCCACCGCCCGGCCGCGCAGCGCATCCAGGTCGCGCGGCGCGCCGTCCTCGTCCGCGCCCGGGTCGCCCCGGGTGAGCAGCATCGTGCGGTAGCCCGCCGCGCTGAACTCGCCGTGCAGTGTGGTGATCTCCTGGGGATACAGGGGGTTCACCACGTCCGGGGTGATCACGGCGACGGTGTACGCGCGGTTCGTGGTCAGGGTCCGGGCCGCGAGGTTGGGGGCGTACCCGAGGCGCCTGGCGATCTCCAGGACGTGGTCGCGGGTGCGTTCGGCGACGAGGGTGTCGCCCCGGAAGACCCGGGACACCGTGGTCTGCGACACCCCGGCGGCGCGTGCCACGTCGTACCCGTTCGGCACCGGTCCTCCCCTGTCTCTCGGCCTGGCCCGCTCACCCTATAGCCGGCCGTCGGGCCCCCTTCTTCCTACGGGCTTCAGCACGCGGGCCTCTTCACGCGGGCCGGGACCGGGGCCAACTCGGCGGCGGCGGAGCGGTCGTGGTTCTGACGAACTGGCCGCGGAGGTAGAGCAGCGGGCGGGCCTCGCGGCCCGGTTCCAGGGCGAGGACCCGGCCGATCACCACGTCGTGGTCCCCGGCGCCGTACACATCGGCGATCTCGGCGTGCACGCGCAGCAGCACCCCGGGCAGCGACGGGGTGCCCCACCGCGACAGGTCCCAGCCCAGCCCCTCGTACTTCCGTCCTGTTCGCGACCCGAAGCGCGTGCTCAGCTCCCCCTGGTCCTCGGCCAGCACATTGACCGTGAACCTGCCGGCAGCCCTGATCCGCGGCCAGCTGCGGCCCTCGTGGCCGGCGCAGAAGAGGACCAGCGGGGGAGCGAGGGAGACCGAGGCGAAGGTCTGGCAGGTGAAGCCGACCGGTTCGCTGCCGTCCAGGCCGGTCACCACGGTCACCCCGGTCGCGAAGGTGCCCAGGGCACGCATCTGCCGGGGCGTCGGGGGAGCGGCGACGGGCGGCGGCTCCGCCTGCGGCAGGGCCGTCGTGACGGGCGGGGTCGCCTCGGCGGGCTGGGCTGTCGTCGTCATCAGGGTCACCTCGACTGGTCCGGCGCGGGGCATGGCCGCCGCGCTGTGGCTCGACGGTGGACCGTCGCCGCCGGGCCCCGTCGCGCCGCAGGCCAATGCCGCGCGGTGCTGTCGAGTTCCCCCGGTCCCCTTCGGTATACGGTCCCAAAACCGCCCCGCCCCAGGGAAACCAAGGTCAGAACATCACGGACCGGAGTGGGGTGGTGCGCCCGTGCCGGAGGGGGTCAGAGGGCCTCGCGGATCGCGCGCTCGAAGCCCTGTACGTGGGCGTGGGCCAGCTCGGCGGCCTTGTCGGGGTCGCCGGCGGCGATGGTGCGCAGCAGCGGGCCGTGCTCGCCGATGTGGCCCGCCATGCCGGGCAGCCGGTCGACGAAGAGGCACCAGACGCGGGTGGCGAGGTTGTCGTACCGCACGAGGGTGTCCTCCAGGTACGGGTTGTGCGTGGCGGCGTAGATCGCGCGGTGCACCGCGAGGTCCAGGCGCATCAGGTCGTCCGGGCTGCGGCCCTGCTCGCCCGCGCTCTCCAGTTCGTGCAGCAGGGCGGTCAGCCGGGACCGGTCCTCGGCGGTGGCGCGCCGGGCGGCCTGGGCCGCGGCCATCGGCTCCAGCTGCCGGCGGACCTCGGAGAGGTGGGCGAGGTCGGTGATGTTGACCTCGGTGGCGAAGGTGCCGCGGCGGGGGAACGTCGCGATCAGCCGCTCGTACTGCAGGCGCTTGAGCGCTTCGCGTACGGGGGTCCGGCCGAACCCGAGGGACTGGGAGAGCTGTTCCTCGTTGATCGGGGCGCCGGGTCTGATGTCCAGCATGACCAGCCGGTCCCGGATCGCGCGGTAGGCCCGCTCGGCGAGCGACAGCTCCTCCGCAGGGGACTCGGGACCATTCATCGGCGCACCTCTTGACCTGTTCTCCGGGCTCACATACGTTACCGCACAGCCTGATATATCAGTTGGGCTTCAAGCGGATTCTAGGAGCGCCGCAGATGGCAGCGAAATCTTCGAACGCCCTCAACTCCCCGCTCGGCGCGCTCGACCCCGAGGTCGCGGCCGCTGTCGATGCCGAACTCCACCGCCAGCAGTCCACCCTCGAAATGATCGCGTCGGAGAACTTCGCGCCCGCCGCCGTCATGGAGGCCCAGGGCTCGGTCCTCACCAACAAGTACGCCGAGGGCTATCCCGGCCGCCGCTACTACGGCGGCTGCGAGCACGTCGACGTCGTCGAGCAACTGGCCGTCGACCGGGTCAAGGAGCTGTTCGGCGCCGAGGCCGCCAACGTGCAGCCGCACTCCGGCGCGCAGGCCAACGCCGCGGCGATGTTCGCCCTGCTCAAGCCGGGCGACACCATTCTCGGGCTGGACCTCGCGCACGGTGGCCACCTCACCCACGGCATGCGCATCAATTTCTCCGGCAAGCTCTACAACGTCGTCCCGTACCACGTCAGCAAGGACGACCTGCGCATCGACATGGACGAGGTCGCGCGGCTCGCCCGCGAGCACCGGCCGAAGCTGATCGTCGCGGGCTGGTCCGCGTACCCGCGACAGCTGGACTTCGCCGCCTTCCGCCGGATCGCGGACGAGGTCGGCGCGTACCTCATGGTCGACATGGCGCACTTCGCCGGGCTGGTCGCCGCCGGGCTGCACCCCAGCCCCGTCCCGTACGCCGATGTCGTCACCACGACCACCCACAAGACGCTCGGCGGCCCGCGCGGCGGTGTGATCCTGTCCAGGGCGGAGCTCGCCAAGAAGATCAACTCGGCGGTCTTCCCCGGTCAGCAGGGTGGCCCGCTGGAGCATGTGATCGCCGCCAAGGCCGTCGCGTTCAAGGTCGCCGCCTCCGAGGAGTTCAAGGAGCGGCAGCGCCGCACGCTGGAAGGCGCCCGCATCCTGGCCGGGCGGCTGCTCTCCGACGACGTCGCCGAGACCGGCATCTCCGTCCTCACCGGCGGCACCGAGGTCCACCTCGTCCTCGTCGACCTGCGCAACTCCACCCTCGACGGGCAGCAGGGCGAGGACCGGCTGCACCGCATCGGCATCACGGTCAACCGCAACGCCGTCCCCTTCGACCCCCGCCCGCCGATGGTCTCCTCCGGCCTGCGCATCGGCACCCCGGCGCTGGCGACCCGCGGCTTCGGCACCGAGGAGTTCCGCGAGGTCGCCGACATCATCGCGCAGACGCTGATGGACGAGCCCGACGAGGCGCGCGCCGCCGCGCTGCGCGGCCGCGTCGCGGCGCTCGCGGACAAGTTCCCCCTGTACCCGGGCCCGAACGGAGCCACCGCATGAGCACGAAGCCGTTGCCCGAGCACCCCGATCACCTCTGGCGCAACCCCGAGCCCCGGTCCTCCTACGACGTGGTGATCGTCGGTGGCGGCGGACACGGCCTCGCCACGGCCTACTACCTCGCCACCGTCCACGGCATCACGAACGTCGCGGTGCTGGAGAAGGGCTGGCTCGCGGGCGGCAACATGGCCCGCAACACCACCATCATCCGCTCCAACTACCTCTGGGACGAGAGCGCGGCGATATACGAGCACGCGCTGAAGCTGTGGGAGGGCCTGCCGGCCGAGCTGGACTACGACTTCCTCTTCAGCCAGCGCGGCGTCCTCAACCTCGCGCACACCCTCCAGGACGTGCGCGAGGGCGTCCGCCGGGTCGGCGCCAACAAGCTCAACGGCGTGGACGCGGAGTGGCTGGGCCCCGACGAGGTCGCCGAGGTCTGCCCGATCCTCAACGTCTCCAGCGACACCCGGTACCCCGTACTCGGCGGCACCTACCAGCCGCGGGCCGGCATCGCCAAGCACGACCACGTGGCGTGGGCGCTGGCCCGCCGCGCCGACGAACTCGGCGTCGACATCATCCAGCACTGCGAGGTCACCGGCTTCGTCAAGGACGGCGACCGGGTCGTCGGCGTCGAGACCAACCGCGGCCGCATCAACGCCGGCCGGGTCGGGCTCGCGGCCGCGGGCCACAGCAGTGTCCTGGCCGAGATGGCCGGCTTCCGCCTCCCCGTGCAGTCCCACCCGCTCCAGGCCCTCGTCTCCGAGCTGCACGAACCGGTCCACCCGACCGTCGTGATGTCCAACCACGTGCACGTCTACGTCTCCCAGGCGCACAAGGGCGAGCTGGTGATGGGCGCGGGCGTCGACTCCTACAACGGATACGGGCAGCGCGGCGCCTTCCACGTCATCGAGCAGCAGATGGCCGCGGCGGTCGAGCTCTTCCCGATCTTCGCCCGCGCCCATGTGCTGCGGACCTGGGGCGGCATCGTCGATGTCACCCCGGACGCCTCGCCGATCATCTCCACCACGCCGGTGGAGAACATGTACGTCAACTGCGGCTGGGGCACCGGCGGCTTCAAGGGCACGCCGGCCGCGGGCTGGACCTTCGCGCACACCATCGCGACAGGCTCGCCGCACCCCCTCAACGCCCCCTTCGCCCTGGACCGCTTCGTCACGGGCGCCCTGATCGACGAACACGGCGCCGCCGCCGTGGCCCACTGAGAGGACACACCCGGTGCTCCTGCTGAACTGCCCATGGTGCGGGCCCCGCGACGAGACCGAATTCCACTACGGGGGCCAGGCCCACCTCCCGTACCCCGATTCCCCGGCGGACCTCGACGACCCGCAGTGGGCCCAGTACGTCTTCTACCGCGACAACCCCAAGGGCCCCTTCGCCGAACGCTGGTCGCACGCCACCGGCTGCCGCCGCTGGTTCAACGCGGTCCGCGACACCGTCAGTTACCAGGTACTGGCCACCTACCGGCTCGACGAGCCGCGCCCCGACGTCCTGTCCGAGGGAGGGAACCGATGACCGAGCAGCACTGCCGCCTTCCCCACGGGGGCCGCGTCGACCGCGCCACCACGCTCCGCTTCACCGTCGACGGACGCGAACTGACCGGCCACCCGGGCGACACCGTCGCCTCCGCGCTGCTGGCGGCCGGCGCCGTCGAGGCGGCGCCCTCGATCTACCGCGGCCGGCCCCGGGGCATCACCGCCGCCGGTGTCGAGGAGCCCAACGCGCTCCTCCAGCTCGCCGGGCCCTGCTCCGAGGGCATGCTCCCGGCCACCACGGTCGAGCTGTACGACGGCCTTGCCGCCACCACGCTCTCCGGGCTGGGCCGGCTCGACCCGACGCCCGACACCGCCGTCTACGACAAGAAGTACGTCCACACCGACGTACTGGTCATCGGCGCCGGACCGGCCGGTCTCGCGGCCGCCGCCACCGCCTCGGCCACCGGCGCCAGGGTCCTCCTCATCGACGAACAGCCCGAGCCGGGCGGGGCGCTGCTCTCCGGCCGCCACGAGAGGGTCGACGGCCGGGACGCGCGCGACTGGGTGCGCGAGACCCGGGCCGCGCTGGACGCCGCGCCCGAGACGACCGTGCTCACCCGCACCAGCGCCTTCGGCTCCTACGACGACAACTACGTGCTCGCAGTACAGCGGCGCACCGACCACCTCGGTGCCGGGGCGCCCGAGGGCGTCTCGCGGCAGCGGCTGTGGCACATCCGGGCGGCGCGGATCGTGCTGGCCACCGGGGCCCACGAAAGGCCGCTGGTCTTCGCCGACAACGACCGCCCCGGCATCATGCTCGCCTCCGCCGTCCGGACGTACCTCAACCGGTACGCCGTGGCGCCCGGCACCCGGGTCGTCGTCACCACCACCAACGACAGCGCGTACGAGACGGCCGCCGACCTCTGCGCGTCCGGCGTCGAGGTCGCCGCCGTCGTCGACACCCGTACCGAACTGTCCGACCGGGCGGGCGAGTTCGCCACGGAGACCGGGGTGGAGGTGCTGACCGGCAGCGTGGTCACCGGCACCGCGGGCGATCCGCGGCTGACCGGCGTCACCGTGCGCGCCCTGGAGGAGGACGGGCGGGTGAGCGGCCCGGCCCGGTCCTTCGACTGCGACCTGCTCGCGGTCTCCGGCGGCTGGACGCCGGTTGTCCACCTGCACTCGCAGCGGCAGGGCAAGGTGCGCTGGGACGAGGACGTGGCCGGGTTCGTGCCCGTGGCGGCGGTGCCCGGGCAGCATCTCGCGGGCGCGGTGTGCGGCACGTACGGCCCGGCGGACTGTGCCGCGGCCGGGGCCCGGGCCGGCGCGCTGGCCGCCGCCGAAGCGGGGTTCGCGACCGTCGTCCCCGACGCGCCGGCGCCCGAACCGCCCGCGCCCGTACGGCCGGTCTGGCTGATCCCCGGCGAGGGCGACGACCCCGGCGCCTGGGACACCCACTTCGTCGACCTCCAGCGGGACGTCACCGTCGCCGACGTGCGGCGCTCCACCGGTGCCGGGATGCGTGGCGCCGAGCACGTCAAGCGGTACACCTCGCTGGGCACCGCCAACGACCAGGGCAAGACCTCCGGCGTCAACGCCATCGGCGTCATCGGCGAACTGCTGAAGGAGGCCGGCTCCCCGGCGTGCTCGCCGGGCGACATCGGCACCACCACCTACCGCGCGCCCTACACGCCGGTCGCGTTCGCTGCCCTGGCCGGGCGCGAGCGCGGGGAACTCTTCGACCCGGTGCGCCGGACCCCGGTCCACGACTGGCACGTCGAGCAGGGCGCGGAGTTCGAGGACGTCGGGCAGTGGAAGCGGCCGTGGTACTACCCGCGGCCCGGCGAGGACATGGACGCCGCGGTGGAGCGGGAGTGCCGCGCTGCCCGCGAGGGCATCGCCTTCATGGACGCCTCCACCCTCGGCAAGATCGAGATATGGGGCGCCGACGCCGGCGAGTTCCTCAACCGCATCTACACCAACGGCTTCAAGAAGCTGAAGACCGGCTTCGCGCGCTACGGCGTGATGTGCAAGCCGGACGGCATGATCTTCGACGACGGCGTGACCCTGCGGATCGCCGAGGACCGCTACTTCATGACCACCACCACCGGCAACGCCGCCACCGTCCTGGACTGGCTGGAGGAGTGGCTGCAGACCGAGTGGCCGGAGCTGGACGTGAAGTGCACCTCGGTCACCGAGCAGTGGACCACCGTCGCCGTCGTCGGGCCCAAGTCCCGTGAGGTCATCGCCCGGGTGGCGCCGGACCTGGACGTGTCCAACGACGCCTTCCCCTTCATGACCTTCCGCGAGACCACCCTCGCCTCGGGGGTTCCGGCGCGGGTCTGCCGGATCTCCTTCTCCGGCGAGCTGGCCTTCGAGATCAACGTCTCGTCCTGGTACGGCAGGGCGGTCTGGGGCGAGGTGCACGAGGCGGGCCGCCCGTACGGCATCACTCCCTACGGCACCGAGACCATGCACGTGCTGCGGGCCGAGAAGGGCTTCATCATCGTCGGCCAGGACACCGACGGCACGGTCACCCCGCAGGACGCCGGGATGTCCTGGGTGGTCTCCAAGCTGAAGGACTTCGTCGGCAAGCGCTCCTTCACCCGGCCCGACACGGCGCGCGCCGACCGCAAGCACCTGATCGGCCTGCTGCCCACCGACCGCACCACCCGCCTCCCCGAAGGCACCCAGCTCATCGACCAGGGCGTCCCGGTGACACCGGAGGCCGGGCCGGTCCCGATGCTCGGCCACGTCACCTCCGCCTACTACAGTCCCGCGCTCGGCCGCCCGTTCGGCCTGGCGCTGGTCAAGGCGGGCCGCGACCGGATCGGTGAGACGCTGCTCGCCGTCGTCGGCGACGACCTCGTACCCGTCGAGGTGACCGGACCCGTCCTCTACGACCCCGAAGGGACCAAGCGCGATGGCTGAGCCGACCCTCACCGACACCGCCGCCGGGCCCGCGGAGCTGCGCCGCAGCCCGCTCGCCCACCTCGCCGACCTGCTCCGGGACGCCACCGTCAGTGGGCCGCGCGGAGTCGCCGTCAGCGAGTGGCCGTACGCCGTCATGGTGAGCCTGCGCGTCGACCCCGACTCGTTCGCCGCCGCCCGGGTGGAGAAGTGCCTCGGCGCTGCGCTGCCCGCGCGCTGCGGGGAGACGGCGCCGGCCGGGCCGCGCACCACGCTGTGGCTCGGGCCCGACGAGTGGCTGGTCGTCGCGCCGCCCGGCGCGGACCCGCTGACCGCCGAACTCCAGGAGGCGCTGGCGGGCGAGCCCGGCTCGGCCGTCGACGTCTCCGGCAACCGCACCGTCCTCGAACTGCGCGGCCCGGCGGCCCGCGACGTGCTGGACAAGGGCTGTCCGCTCGACCTCCACCCGCGGGTCTTCGCCCCGGGCCGGGCGGTGAGCACCCAGCTCGGACCCGTCCCCGTCCTCCTCTGGCGGACGGCCGAGGACACCTACCGGCTGCTCCCGCGCTCCTCGTTCGCCGACCACCTGGCGCGCTGGCTGGTCGACGCGATGTCCGAGTACGCGCGGCCCGAGGTGCCCTGACGGGGTGCCACTCCCTCGCGGTCCGGCACGACCGAGCAGTAAATAACACGAACGACGGTCATTCCGTGTCACTCTGAAGGGGTATGACATGGAATGACCGTTTCGTTGTGCGGGTGCCATACGGAGCGCACCGCGAAGGAGAGGACGCCGATGACTGGGCAGGCCGCTGATGAGCCGGCGAAATAACCGGGCGGGCGTGGCCCTCGGAGTGCTGCCGCTGCTCGGCATGCTGACCGCCGCGTGCTGGGCCGCGGCACCCGAGGGGAAGCAGACCGGCTTCTGGGTCGACCCCGACACCGCGGGCGCCCGCAAGGCACGGGTGCTCGCCGAACGGGGACGGGAGACGGAGGCGAGCCTGCTGCGCCGCATCGCCGACCGGCCCGTGGCCGTCTGGCTGACCGAGGACGACCCCGCCTCCCGCGTCGCACGCATCACCAAGGAGGCGGCCGGCGACAGCCAGGTACCGGTCTTCGTCGCCTACAACATCCCGCAGCGCGACTGCGGCCACTACTCGGCCGGCGGCGCCGGCAGCGACGACGCGTACCGCCAGTACGTCGCCCGGCTGGCCCAAGGACTGGGCAGCCGCAAGGCGGTCGTCGTGCTGGAGCCGGACGCGGTGCCGCACACCGTCGCCGGCTGCCGCAACCGCACCCGCGCCGACCGCCTGGGGCTGCTGAACGAGGCGGTCCGCACCCTCAAGGCGCGCCCGGGCACCTCGGTCTACGTGGACGCGGGCAACGCCTCCTGGATCAAGGACATCGACGCGCTCGCCAGGTTCCTGTCGTCCGCCGGCGTCAAGTACGCCGACGGCTTCGCGCTCAACGTCTCCAACTTCCAGACCACCAAGGCCAGCGAGGAGTACGGAGACAAGCTCTCCCGGGCGCTCGGCGGCGCGCACTACGTGATCGACACCAGCCGCAACGGCAACGGCCCGCCCCCGGCCGACCAGGACCCGGCGAGCGGCGCGGAGAGCTGGTGCAACCCGCCCGACCGCGCGCTCGGCACACCTCCCACCACCCGCACCGGGCACCCGCTCGTGGACGCCTACCTGTGGATCAAGCGGCCCGGCGAGTCCGACGGCACCTGCCGCGGCGGACCGCCGGCCGGCCAGTGGTGGACCGACTATGCGCTGCAGCTGGTCCGGGGCTCGCTGGAACGCCCGCAGGCCCCCGAGCCGCCGCGCCGGCCGGTCCAGGAATCCCCTGAGCAGCCGTCCCCTCAGCAGCCCTCCCCGGAGCCGCCGCAGCGGCCGGAACAGCAGCAGGCCGGGGCCGCACCCTCCCCGGCCCCGGCCGCGGCCCCGGTCACTTCACGTGAACCCACTTCGCCTGCGACGGCGTCCCCCGCGCGTCCATGAGGAAGAGCATGTACCAGCCCCGGGGCACCAGTGAGTGACTGCCGGGCACCTTCACCGACAGCGTTCCGCCGCGGCGCGTGAAGTCCAGCGCGACGGACCGCTGCTCCACATCGGTGACATGGGTGACGGCGCTCGGGCGCATCAGCCGGGCGGTCCTCACCTTCCCGGCGCCGGCGACGGTGAAGCGGGTGGTCCCGCCCCGCTCCACCTCGACCGGGCCGTGCGCCGCCGCCGGGCGCGTCCGCTCGTAGAGGTACGGCGGCGTGTACACCTCGATGCGCTTCTCGAACTCCCCGCCCCGGCTGTCCGCCCGGTCCGAGAAGAGCGGGTCCGACCCGAAGACCGCGATCCGGCCGTCCGGCAGCAGCAGCGCCTCGGAGTGGTAATTGCGCCCCACGGTCGGGTCGGCGACCCGGGTGAAGGCCCGGGTGCGCGGGTCGAAGATCTGCGCCTTGTGGTTGTCGCTGGCGCCCTTGCCGCGGTAGTCGCGGGACCCGCCGCTGGTGAAGACCTTGTCGTCCGGGGTGAGCACCGCGTTCAGGTAGCGGGTGCCCTCCGACAGGTCGGGCCCGGCGTGGTACCGCGGGTTCTTCTCGGTCAGGTCCACCAGTGCGGTACGCCCCGTGGACCGCGGGGACTCGCCGACGCCGCCCCCGCCGAAGAGCATCACCTGCTGCTTCTGCGCGGGCGGCAGCAGCACGGACGCGGAGGTCTCGGTCCGGTCGGCCTCCGTCAGACCGGGCACGGGCTCGAAGGTGTTCTTCCCGACGTTCCAGATGCCGGCCACGCGCCCCTTCTCGGCCGGGCCGTAACCGGCGTTGGAACCGGAGTAGAAGAGCTTGCCGTTGCCGGTCAGGAAGAGCGCGGGATAGGTCGGGAAATAGCGGTTCGGCCCCTTGGACCACTTGCGGGTCTTCGGGTCGTAGATCTCGTTCTTGCCCGGGATGATCTCGCCCATGTCGTCCAGCCCGGACACCGCGAGGACCTTGCCGCTCTTGAGGGTCACCAGCGTCGGGTACCAGCGGGCCTCGCTCATCGGGTCGACACGGAGGTACCGCTCGGCGACCGGGTCGAACTCGTACGCGTCCTTCAGCCCCTGGAAGTCCTTCTTGTCCAGGCCGAGCTTGGTCGCCAGACCGTAGTGGTTGCGGGCGTCCGCGCCCTTGAGGCCCTTGATGTCGTACTGCGCCGCCGTGTTGGTCACCCCGGCCTTGCCGCGCCGCACGGCCTCGACGAACACGCGTGCCTCGCGCGCGGTCACCCGCATCTTCCCGCTCCCGTCGCGGGCGGGCGTCTTCTTGGCGCGCGGCACGACCACCGGGAACTGCGAGCGGTACTCGATCCCCTTCGGGCTGCGGAAGACGGTGCCCTTGGGCAGGGTGCGCGGCTTGTCGGGGTCCTCGTTCTTGACGACCATCAGGCCGCCGGCCCGGGTGACATCGCCCTTGAGCTTCTCGTACCGGCGGGTGCCGCCCGCGACCAGCAACTTGCCGTCCGGCAGCTGGGCGTGGCCGGCGCAGAACATGTCCTTCGGTGTGTGGATCTCCTTGAAGGTGTTCTTCACCGGGTCCCACAGGACGCTCTGGAACGTGCCGGCGTCGAAGTTCTGCTCGTCGTTGCCGGACCCGGCGATCATCAGCACCTTGCCGGTGTGCAGCAGCGCGGCGTGAATGGAGTTGATCCGGAAACGCTCCGGGACGTCCGCCAGGTCCCAGTGGCCGTACTGTGCCTTGTAGGACGGCTGATTGATCTTGTAGTCGTGGTACTTGTGCGAGGCGAAGCCGATGACCGCGGGCGCGTTCATCGCGCCGACCGCACTCAGCGCGACGGCGCCGACCGCCACCTTGCGGGTGCGGGGGCTGGGCCTGAATCTCACGTGGGGGCCTCCTGAGGGTGAGGCGGTCCCGGAGGACCAGAGCGAAGGGACGGGAGCTGCCCGGGTGTCAGGACGGCGCGGGCGCGTCGGCCCCGTCGAGGCCGGGCGGACCGCCTCCGGTGTCCGGACTGCGCAGGAACTCCTCCACCGCCCACCGGCTCGACGCGACCTTCACCAGGTCCGTCAGCCGCGCGGCCGACGGCCCGTAGCAGACGTAGTAGGCGATCCCCTGCGGATCGCCGCCGGTCCGCCGGGCCAGCACCCAGCGCCCGAACCCGTCCTGCGGGGCCGGCCGGATCGTGACCCGCGCCCAGGCGTACTCGCGTGCCTCCGGCGGGTCGATCCGGCCCCGCACGTACTTCCACGCCTGCACGGGGAGCGTCGTGACCAGCGCGTCCACGCGTGCGTCGGCGCCGTCCGCGGTGTGCACCGTGTCGTCGGCCCCGAGCGCCAGGACGTACGGGACGCGGGACTCCTCCAGCCAGTCGCGGAGCGGCCGGTCCCGCCCGTACGCCACGTCGGCGGTGACCCAGGAGAACGGCGCTTCCGAGTCGAGGGCGTGCCGCACCAGCTCCCGGAACCGCTCCGCTTCGTCGTCCGCGGCCTCGCCGGCCTCGCCGGGCGTGCCGGTCTCGGGCCCCTCGGCGGCTTCGGTGGCGGGTTCCCCGGGAAGGCGCGTACCGGGTTCCGCGGCAGCGTCCGTACCCGGCTCCCCGGCGGTGTCCGTACCCGGCTCCCCGGCGGTGTCCGTACGGGGCTCTTCGGCGGGTCCGGGCGTGAGCTCCCCGGCGGCGGCCGGGATCGGGGCCGGGGCGGGTGCCGGGGCGTGCTCGGCGCGGCGCCGTTCGAGGACCGGGGACAGGCGCCAGACCGCCAGCGGGGCGACGGCGATCACCAGCGCGATCGCGGCCCAGGTCCGCATGGCCACGTGGGTGTGGCCGAGGAAGACCGAGGCGATCAGCGTCATGGAGAACAGCCCGGCCCACGCCAGGTGGGTGGTGAACGTGCGCAGCCGGTCCGGGTTGGCGGTGTCACCCTTCGAGGTGACGACGAAGCCGGCCTTCCGCCGCAGCACCGCCCCCGTCAGTGAACGCGCGTACAGCGGTGCGGACATCGCGGACATCGCCATCCCCGCGACGCCCGAGGACCCCTGCGGCTCGTGCGGGCTGACGTTGTGCCGCCGGTTCCACATGTACAGCCCGATCTGCAGGGCCGCGGCGTCGCTGTACAGCATCATCCACATCTGCGACTCGACCTGGACGCCGGAGGCGCCCAGACAGAGGAACAGCGCGCAGGACAGGCCCCCGATGACCCAGTTGATCCCGGCGATCGGGTAGTAGGTGACCATGAGCCCGTAGTTGAGCGCCTGGCCGGGGGAGAGGCGGACGACCGCCCGCCAGAACTGCCGGATGATCGACTCGTAGGTGCCGCGGCTCCACCGCAGCTGCTGGTTGAAGAAGTCGGTCCAGGTGGCAGGGCCTTCGCCCACCGCCAGCACGTCGGGGGTGTAGACCGAGCGCCAGGGGCGGCCGGTCGCGGGATTCTCCCGGCGGTGGATCTCCAGCCCGGTGGCCATGTCCTCGGTGATGGAGTCGTAGAAACCACCGGCCTGCTTCAGGGCGCTGATCCGTACGCAGTTGTTGGTGCCGACGAACATCGGTGAGCCGTACGCGTTACCGGCGCGCTGGATCAGCGCATGGAAGAGAAACTGCTGGCTCTCGGAGGCCTTGGCGACCGTGCTGTCGTAGTTCCCGTAGACCTGCGGGCCGACGACGAACGCCACGTCCGGGTCCCGGAAAAAGCCCAGCATGCGTTCCAGGTAAGCGGGCAACGGCACATGGTCCGTGTCCACCCCGGCCATGAATTCATAACCGTCGCCGTGCGCTGCCAGCCAGGCATTGTAATTGCCGTGCTTGGTTTTCGCGCGGAACGGACCCGTCGGCTGGTTCCATTTCTCCACCCCTTTGCGGGAGAAGTGCCGGACGCCCAGCTCCTCGCACAGCTCCCGCACTGCGGGAACATTTCCCTCGTCCAGCAGCCACACGTCCAGCGGCCCGTCGTGCCGCAGCGCGGCGGCCCCCGTCAGCGTCGCCCGGACCATCTCCAGCGGTTCCTTGCCGGGGACGAAGGTGGTCAGGAACGCCACCCGGGTACCGGGCGCGGCCCTGACCGGTACCGGGTCCCGGGCGACGAGCGTGGCGTGGGCGATGGAGACGACGTTCAGGACACGGAAGGCCTCCAGCAGCCCGATGGAGACGAGCATGACGGTGTCGGCGAAGATCTCCCAGCCCGCCGCGTACTCCCGGTGCACCCAGTGCTGCGGCTGCATCAGCCAGATGAGCAGCGCCAGCGAGGCCAGCGGCGCGCACGCCAGCAGCAGGGCCGTCAGCAGCCGGTGCGAACTGCTGCTCAACAGTGAGCGGTACTGCACCCGGTAGGGCCCGGCGTCGGTGTCCGGCACGGTCAGCGGCCCGGCCAGCCGGCTGAATTTCTCGTAGTCGTAACGAGGAACGGACGGCGTTTCGCCGGCCGGGCAGCGCACTTCGGTTTCCGCACCGTCCTCCGTTTGCGCTGAACGGCTGCTGACCGCGACCGACGAGTGGCCACCGCGCTGATCCATGGCAGTTTTCCGGGAGAACGGCACGCTACCCCTCGTTACGTATGTCGCTCATAGGTCGAACGGGTCACTAAAACGCTAAGCTAACAAACCTTCTGTATGGCGGTCGGCTGCCAGCGCCGCGGGCACGCCCGAATGGCGGGGAAGCGGCCGGACGGAAAGCGGGGTGCGGCAATCCGTGCGGCCGAACAGGTGAAAAAATGTTGGCCGCGCAACTTTGGACGCGACTGACCCGATCAAGAGGGAGAAGGTAAGCGGCAGTACGGCCGCCTCTCACTCTTTTGCAGAAAGGCCAGTTGTCATGTCACGAATGGCGAAGTTCACCGCTCTTACGGCTCTTGCGACCACCGCGCTCTTCGGCGGGGCGACGATCGCCTCCGCGCACGGCACCGGCAGCGGGGGCGCGTCGGCCTCCGCCGCTGCCGCGGGCTCCCCGGGCGTGCTGTCGGGCAATGTGGTCCAGGTTCCGGTCAGCGTTCCGATCAACGCCTGCGGCAACACCGTGGACGTCATCGGCATCCTGAACCCGGCCTTCGGCAACAGCTGCGCGAGCACCGCCCCGCACCAGAAGAACCACCACAAGAAGCACTGACACAGCGGTGGTGTGAAGCCCCTCCCGTCCGGTGCTCCCAGCCCGGCACCGGACGGGAAAACCGCCCCGCGGCCGGGTACCGGCCGGGGGCGGTACGGCCTTCCGCTCCCGGCGTCGGAAGCGGCGGGCCAGGTGTTCAGCGGCGCTCCAGCACCTCCGGGTTGGCGCAGTGGGCCAGGGCCTCGCCGCGGACGAAGCGGCCCACCTCGGCCCCCACGATCCGGGCGGCCTTGTGGGCGACGCCCTGACTGCCGCCCGCGATGTGCGGGGTGAGCACGACGCCCGGCGCGGTGAGCAGCGGCGATCCCGCGGGGACCGGCTCCTCGGGGAAGACGTCGAAGCCGGCGGCGGACAGCCGGCCGGTGGCGAGCGCCTCGCACGCCGCGTCGTAGTCGAGCAGCGCGCCGCGGGCGCAGTTGACCAGTACGGACCCCTCGGGCATCAGGTCCAGCTGCTTCCGGCCGATCATCCCGGTGGTCTCCTCCGTGACCCGGGCGTGCAGCGAGACGATGCGCGAGCGGCTGAGCAGCTCCTCCAGCGACACCTGCTCGGCGATGCCCGCCAGCTTCTCCGGATCGGCGTACGGGTCGTGGACCAGGACCGTCGCGCCCAGCGCGAGCAGCACTTCGGCGACGCGGCTGCCCACCGCGCCGAAGCCGACCAGGCCGACGGTGGCGCCCTCGATCTCGATCCCGCAGTTGCCGTAGTCGAAGTAGTCGCCGCGCCAGACGCCGCGCCGCAGATCGGTGTGGACGTCACCGAGGCCGCGGGCCGCGGCGAGGATCAGCGCGAGGGTGTGCTCCGCGGTGGCCACGGCGTTGCGGCCGGGGGCGTAGCAGACGGCGACACCGTGCCGGGTGGCCGCTTCGAGGTTGGCGTTGACCGGGCCGCCCCGGCTGGCGCAGAACAGCTCCAGGTCCGGGCAGTTGTCGAGGATGCGCTCGGTGAGCGGGGCCAGCTGGGTGACGCAGACGCGGACGCCCTGGAGCGCCTCGATCATCCCGTCCTCGGTCCCGGAGGCCTCCTGGACCTCGGCGACCGGGCCGAAGGGGGTGTGCGGCCAGGGCAGCAGCAGCTCGCGGACCTCGGCGGCACCGCCGGTAGCGGCGGTGACCTGCTCGGTGAACAGACGGGGCAGGACGAAGTGGTCGCCGGCGGCGAGGACGGTGGTGGACATGGGTGGTCTCTCCGTGGGTGCGGTGCGGGTCAGTGGGTGCCGGCGGGGGACACGGCACAGGGGGCGTTCAGACGCAGCAACGACGCCTGACCGTGGCGGAGGCGCAGTTCGGTGAGGGCGCCGTTCTCCAGGGCCGGGAAGACCCTGCGGTAGGTACCGAGGGGAATGCCCAGCTCGCGGCAGAGCAGCAGACGGACGAGGGTGGAGTGGGCGACGACGAGGACGCGGCCGTCCGGCAGCTCCTCGGCGAGACCGGCGAGGCAGGCCGCGGCCCGCGCAGCGGCCGCCGCTGGGTCCTCGCCGCCGGGGAGATGGTGGGCGACGGGATCGGCGAGAAACGCCTCCAGCCGCTCCGGGAACACCTCCCGCATCTCGGTCCTGGTGAGCCCGTCACCACGCCCGAAATCGACCTCCACCAGGCGTTCGTCGGTCCGCAGTGGCAGGCCGAGGGCGCGCGCCGCGGGGTCGGCGGTGAGCCGGGCCCGGGACAGCGGGGAGGAGACCACCGCGTCGATCCGCGCTCCGGCGGCCCACGCGGCCAGCTCGGCGGCCTGCGAGTGGCCCCGCTCGGTGAGGGCGACGTCGGTGCGCCCGGCGTAGCGGTTCTCCGCGTGCCAGACGGTCTCACCGTGCCGTACGAGAAGGAAGTCGGTCACTGCTGGGCCTTTCTGACGGCGTACTCGGCCAGGTCGGGGCCGATCCGGCCGCGGTCGTGCAAGACCGCCACGAACGCCAAGTAGGCGGGGCGGAAGCGGGCGGTGCGCTCGGGGTCGGGCCGGTGCTCGGCGCGTACGCGGACCATCGCCGCGGCGGCGTCGGTCAGCGGGGTGCCGTCGGCGGTGGCGGCGAGCACGGCCATGCCGAGGGCGCCCTCGGCATGCTCCGGCAGGGTGACGGTCCGGCCGAGCACGTCGGCGCGCAGCTGGTTCCAGTACGCGTTGCGGGTGCCGCCGCCGGTGAGGGTCAGCGGGCCGTCGACCGGGGCGCCGAGCCGTTCGAGGTAGTCGAAGCAGAGCCGTTCGAGGCAGGCCGTGCCGAGCAGATGGGCGTGGAAACGCCCCGCCTCGTCCGCCGGATCGCCCAGGACGAACGGCTCCGCGTCCGGCGCCCGGAAGGGAAACCGCTCGCCGCCGGCACCGGCCAGCGGATACGCGACCGGGTCGTGACCCGCCGGGGCCGGGCCGCCGCGTACGGCCCGCTCGGTGAGGTCCGCCAGGTCGGCCCCCGGGAACTCGCGGGTCAGCGCGCCCGCGCCACTGCTGGACGCGGCGCCGGGCAGCCAGGTGTCGCCGGGACCGCGGTGGCAGTAGACCAGGCCACCGGGGTCGCGGACCAGGCGCGGGCTGACGCCCTTGAGGACGAGGGTCGTGCCGAGGACGGAGTTCCACGCGCCGGGGGCGAGCGCACCGGCCCCGATCTGCGCGGCGCAGCCGTCCGTCATGCCCGCGACGATCTCCACGCCCGCGGGGACGCCGGTGGCGCGCGCCGCGGCGGCACACACCGTACCGAGCACGGTCCCGGGCCGTACCACCTCCGGCAGCAGGGAGTCCGGTGCGCCGAGCGCGGCCAGCTCCTTCTCCGGCCAGTGCTCCGCGAGGAGGTGGTACCCGGTCTTCAGCGCATGGCTGGCGTCGCTCGCCACCTGACGGCCCGCCAGCCGCCAGGTGACCAGATCCACCTGGTGCAGCAGCCGGGTGCCCGCCGCCGTTGCGGCCGCCGAGTGCTCCAGCAGCCACACCAGCTTCGGCAGCGCCCACGAGGGCTGCATGGTGCGGTAGCCCAGCTCCTCCCAGACCGCCGCGCCCGCCTCGTTGACCCGTACGGCCTGCGCGGCGGCGCGCCCGTCGTCGTACATCAGCCCCGGGGTGAGCGGGGCGCCGCCCGCGTCCGCCAGCAGGATCGTGCCGGACGTGCCGTCCAGGGCGAGGGCCGTCACGCGCGCCGGGTCGATGTCCGCGAGCGCCTCGCGGCAGGCCGCGGCGAGCGCGTGCCACCACTCCTCGGGGTCCTGCTCGTGGCGCTCGCCGGCCCGGCTGCTGTGCAGCGGGCGGGAGGCGGCGGCCAGCACCCGGCCGGCGGCGTCCACCGCGACGGCGCGGGCGCTCTGGGTGCCCAGGTCGAGGCCGAGCCGGACGGGGTCGGCGGGGCGGGGCATCAGATCTCCTCCTTCGGTGCGTGCGGTTGCGGCGCCGACGGTGCGTGCGGCTGCCAGCCGGCCTCGCGGGCCAGCGCGCGCCAGGACAGGAACGCCGCGTACCGCTCGGTGTAGAGCGCGGCACGCTCGGCGTCGGGCTCCCAGGCGGGGCCCATGTGGACGTACTTGTCGGCGGCCCGGTGCATGCTGGACTCGGCGCCGGTGAGGACGAGACCGGTGAGGAAGGCGCCCTTCGCACCCAGCTCGGTGTCGGTGGAGCGAGTGGTCGGCACGCCCGTGACATCCGCGATCAGGCCGCACCACGCGTCGCTCCGCGCGCCGCCGCCGCACAGCCGCAGCTCGCTGACCTCCGTACGGGAGGCGGTGAGCGCGTCGCGCAGGGTGAGCGACAGCCCTTCGAGGACACCGCGGGCGATGTCGGCCCGGGAGTGCTCCAGGCTCAGCCCCCAGAAGGTGCCGCGGGCCCGCGGGTCCAGGAAGGGCGCGCGTTCACCGGCGGGCGAGAGGTACGGCAGGAAGGCCAGACCGTGGGCGCCGGGCGCGGAACGGAACGCCTCGGCGCACAGCTCCTCCGCTCCGGACAGACCGAGCACCCCGGCGGTCCAGTTCAGGACCTCGGTGCCGGAGAGGGTGGGGAAGGCGCGCAGGACACGTTCACGGCCGCGGTAGGCGATGTTGATGCCGCTCGGCTCGCCGGCGGTGTCGACGGCCGTACGCACGACCTCGGCGCAGAGCGTGGTGCCGAGGATGGCGCACGCCTGCCCTGGATTGACCACGCCGATGCCGCGCGCGGTGGCGGCGATGTCGTACGGGGCCATGACGACCGGCAGCCCGGCGGGCACGCCGAGTTCGGCGGCGGCCGCCGTGGTGATCTCGGCGATGCGCCGCTCGTCGCCGACCACGTCGGGCAGCAGCCCCGCGTGCCGGCGGAGCCCGAACAGGTCGATGACCTCCTGGTCGTACGCGCCGGTGGCATGGTCGAGGAAGGGCGCCGAGGCGTCCGACTCGTCGATCACCCGCTCGCCGGTGAGCCGCAGGAAGAGCCAGCCGGCGGCGGTGAGGGCGGTGGCGGAGCGAGTCAGGCGCGCGGGGTCGTGCGCCGCGAACCAGGTGAGGATCGCGTTCGGCAGGCCCGCGAAGGTGAGCGAGCCATTGCGGCGGAAGGCGTCCGCCAGCACTCCGGCACGCTGCCATGCGGTGACCGTGTCCGCGGCCCGCCCGTCGGACCACAGGACGGCGGTGCCGGTGGGCCGGCCGGCCTCGTCCACGAGCCAGCAGCCGTCGCCCTGAGCGGTGAAGGTGACCAGCCACACCGGCTCGGCGCCCCGGTCCCGCACCGCGGCCAGCGCCTCGTGCACGGTGTGCACCACCGCGTCCCACACGGCGTCCATGTCCTGCTCGGCCCACCCCGGGTGCGGGCGGTCGACCTCGGTGGCCCGCCGAGCGACGGCCACCTCGTGGCCCCCGGCGTCATAGACCACGGACTTGATCAGCGAGGTGCCGACGTCGATGGAGAGTACGGACACGGGTCACACTCCTTCGGAGGCGCCGACGGCGGCCGGAGCGGCCGGGACGGGAGGCGGTGCGTCGCGTTCGGCGGGCGTCCGCAGCCACAGGGCCAGCACCCCGCTCAGCGCGTACAGACCGGCGAAGATCCAGATCACGCCCTGCACGCCGAACGGCCCGAGGAACACCGCGACCAGGGCCGGGCCGACGAAGGTGCTGGCGCCCGCGCCGAGGTTGAGCGCGGCCATCGCCTGGCCCTTGTGCGCCGGGGCGAGCGAGGGCATCAGCGCGGAGAGCGGCACGTACCCGGCCAGTGTGGCGCCGAACAGGCCGGCCACCAGCAGGCACAGCGCGTACTGCCCGCCGAGCGCGGTCGGCACGTAGTACAGCAGCAGCGAGGTGACCGTGCAGCCGAAGCCGCCGCACCAGGCGACCGTGCGCCGCCAGCCGAACCGGTCCCCGAGCGCACCGAACAGCAGGTTGAAGACGATGTTGACCGCGAACATCACGGACAGCAGCCGCAGCCACTGCGCCAGGCTCAGCCCGATGGTCTGCGTGAAGAAGGCCGGCAGGCAGACCAGGAAGCCGAACTCCGGCACCGTATTGATCATGCGGACCACGGCCCCGGCACCGATACGCGGATTGCGCCCGAGCAGCGCCAGGCTGCCGAACAGCGTGGCCATCGGGCGTTCACCGGCCGGCGCCAGCCGCGCGAAGCCGGTCCGCTCGCGGACGAGGAACAGGGCGATCAGGCCGCCGAGGACGACCAGCCCGAGCGAGAACCACAGGGTGCGGTAGGCGCCGATCTGCGGGACGAGGAAGCTCGCGGTGAGCGAACCGAGCGTCGGCAGCCCGCCGGTGAAGGCGAACCAGAACCAGCCGACCGCCGTGCCCAGCCGCCGCTCCGGCGCCGTCGCCGCGATCCACACCAGGAAGCCGAACGCGAAGAGGGGATAGCCGATGCCGCGCAGGCCGTAGCTGAGGAGCAGCAGCGGATAGTTCATCGAGGGCACCGCGATCGCCAGCATGAGCACCTGGAAGCCGATCCAGGCTCCGAACCCCGCCATCATCACCCGGCGCGGCCCCCACAGGTCCGACAGCGCGCCGGAGAGCCACGCCGCGACGGAGGCGGTGATGCCGTACACGGTGAACAGCATCGCCACCCGCTGCGCCGACAGCCCCTCCTGCGCCAGGTACGGCGAGAGGTACCCCGACTCGACGCCGTCACCGATCATGAAGACGAGCACGCCGAGAAAGCCCCAGGCGAGCCCGCGCGGCATGCCGAGCCGTTCGGTCCAGGCGGGCCGCCGCTCCGCGTCCGGCGGCCCGGCAGGTGTGGGAGCGTCACTGGCCACCACGGCACCTCTTCCCTCGTACGGATCTTCCAGCGGTACGGGCCGTTCCGCGCCCCTGACCGGCGTGGCCGGGCCCGTGTGGCACTGATGCAACGCGGGCCGCGCCGAGCCGGTCAACGCCCGCCGGCCGACCTCTCGCGAGGCGCCCGTACCGCCGGGTGAAATCCGCCGACGGCGGGCCTCCGTACCGCGGGCTTAACATGGCGGCAATGCGGCGTGAGCTCGGCATTTCCGTGCTGACCCGGTACGCGGGCACAGCTCCGCCGTGTGACATCCGCGTGAAGTTAACGAGAGGTTCCCGCAGTGACCGAGGAGCACGGCAGCGCGCCCGACGGCGCCGCACGGCGGGAGGACATCCAGCACGACCGGCAGCGGCGGATCCGGGAACGGGTCGCCGCCGAGGGCTTCGTCCGCACCGCCGACCTCGCGCGGGAGTACGCGGTCAGCATCATGACCATCCACCGCGACCTGGACGTCCTCCAGGCGCAGGGCTGGCTGCGCAAGGTCAGGGGCGGCGCCTCCTCGCTGCCCTCGCTGCTCTTCCACGGCGACCTCAGCGAGCGCATGTCCGCCATGAACACCACCAAGCACCGGCTCGCGCGCGCCGCGCTGCGGCTGCTCGCCCCCGGCCAGACCGTCATGATCGACGAGTCGACGACCTGCCTCGCGCTGGCCCAGCACCTCACCGAACGCCGCCCGCTCACCGTCATCAGCAACTTCCTGCCGGTGATCAAGCTGCTCGCGGGCGAGCCCGGCATCAGCCTGCTCGCGCTGGGCGGCGCCTACTACCCGGCGTACGACGCGTTCCTCGGCCCGCACACGGCGGAGGCGGTCCGCTCCTTCCGCGCGGACGTGCTGTTCATGTCCACCACGGCCGTCACCGGCGACACCTGTTACCACCAGTCGCAGGAGACGGTGCAGGTCAAGCGGGCGCTGATGGACCGGGCCTCGCGCCGGGTGCTGCTGGTGGACCACACCAAGTTCACCCGCCAGGGCATCTACGCGCTGGCCCCGCTCACCGACTTCGACGCCGTCCTCGTCGACGACGCCCTGCCGGTCGCCGAAATCCGCCGCATGCGGGACCTCGGCGTGCCGGTGACGACGGTCGGCGGCGGATCCTGACGCGGCCCGCCGCCCCGGCCCGCCCCACCGGAGTCGCGGTGGACCACGGCGACCGCGACGAGCCCGAGGGCGAGACCGGCCGCCGTCCGGAGGGAGAAGGGCTCGCCGAACATCAGGGCGCCCCAGACCGCGGTGACCGGGGCCATCAGGAACATCAGCGTGTTGACGGCGGTGACGCCGCGGCGGCGCAGCACCAGCCAGTACAGGCCGTAGCCGCCGAACGTCGCGAACACCACGAGCCAGCCGACCGCGAGCCAGAACGACGCCTCGGGCGGTGGGGCCGCGGCCCCCGTGCACAGGGCCAGGACGCTGAACACGACCGCGCTGGCGGTGCAGTGGACGGTCAGCGGGACGGCCGGCGCGAAGCGCGTGCGCGACCGGCTCTCCAGAAAGGTGGCGGCGACCAGAGCCAGCATGCCGAGGAACGGCACGGCGTACGCCCACCAGGGCACGCCCCCGGCCGGGCCGCCCGGTGACCCGTGCGACGCCGCGTCGGCCAGGGTGACCACGGCGACGCCCGCCGCGCCGAGCCCCAGCCCGAGCCACTGCCGACGCGAGACGTACTGGTGCAGCAGCGGCCCGGCCAGCGCCCCCGCGACCAGCGGCTGCACGCCGTCGATCAGGGCCGTGGTGCCGCTGGACACGCCCAGCCGGATCGCCGCGTAGACGCTGAGCAGATAGCCGCTCTGGGAGAGCACGCCGATCACCGACTGCCGCGCCAGGTCGCGCGCTGTCACCCCGCGCCAGGCGGCCCGCCGGACGGCCGCGGCCGCCAGCAGCACCACGGCGAGCGGCAGGAAGCGCCACATCAGGATCGTGAGCGGGCCCGCGCTGCCCGCGCCCAGCTTGGCGCCGATGAAGCCGGAGCTCCAGGTGAGCACGAAGGCGGCCGACAGGAGGAGGTTCATACAGGCTCCCGGTGAGTAAACAGATCGGTATACCTCGCTGATTCGACCGTACTATACAGATCGGTATAGTGGAGGGGTGAGCGTGAACGAAAGCACGACGAACACGATGGCGGCGGTCGAGCGGATCCCCATGACGCCCGGCGCACGCCGGGTACGGGACGCCGCGGCACGGCTCTTCTACGAGCGCGGCATCCACGCGGTCGGCGTCGACCTCATCGCCGCCGAGGCCGGAGTGACCAAGAAGACGCTCTACGACCGCTTCGGCTCCAAGGACCGGATCGTCGTGGAATACCTGGCCGACCGCGACGAACGCTGGCGGGCCTTTCTGGACGACCGCCTCGCGGCCGCGCCGCCGGACCCCGCGACGCAGATCCTGACGGTCTTCGACGCGTCACGGGAATGGGCGGGCGAGCACAGCGGACGTGGCTGCAGCATGGTCAACGCGCACGCCGAGATCACCGATCCGGCCCACCCCGCGTACGCCGTGATCACCGGCCAGAAGGCCTGGATGCTGACGCTCTTCACGCGGCTCGCGCGGGAGATCGACCCCGGCCGGGGCGAGGACATGGGGCGCGTGCTGATGCTGCTGCACGAGGGCGCGCTCGTCACGCACGGGATGGAGGTCTTCCCCGACGCCCTGGGCCAGGCCCGCCGCCAGGCGGAGACAATGCTCGCCGGATCGGCGCCCGCACGTGCGACCTCATCCGCACGCGCGGACACGGGGCCGCAGAAGAAGGGGCAGTAGTCAGGAGCGAGGCGGGACGGCGCTCAGCCCGTCAGGCCGGGCAGCTCGTCCGGGTCGGCGAACGAGTACGGTGCCCACGGGCCGGTCAGCTCGATGCGCAGCTCGGGACAGCGCGCGACCAGCCCGCCCACCGTCTCCGCGAAGACCCCCGCCGCCTCCCGGTGCACCAGATACGCGCTGTCCAGCAGGTTCCGCCCGTGCGGATACGGCGCCCCGGAAATGGGCGAGGTCCAGTACGCGGAGGTGGCGCAGGAAGCGGCCGCGCCGGGCAGCACGCCGTGCGGACAGGCGTCCCACCGATGGTGCACCCGGCTGCACTCGGAGACATCCGCCAGCACGTCGTGCGCCGCCCGCGCCAGCTTGTCCACGGGCTCGCAGGCGCCGTCCGCCGCGGCCCTGGCACCGTCGCCCGCCGCCCACGCGCCCGCCGCGTCGTCCGCGTACGCCTTCACCCCCCCACTCCAGCCGCCCGTCCAGCCGCGTCAGCAGCCGCTCGTACAGGTCGGCCCGTTCGGTGAGCACCCGGCGCACCTGAGCCTCGTCGCGATGGACGGTACCGATGCGCAGCGGCAGTACGCAGACCGTGGCAGCCGCCTCGTCGACGACCCTGCGATGGGCGTCGGCGGCGGCCTGCGCCGCCGCCTCGGCGCGCGACATACCGGCCGCGCCGGACGCCTGGGAGAAACCGTCACCACCCCACACTCCGCCAGGGCCGCATGGCACCGACACCAGCGCGGCCAGCGGCCCTGCCGGCACCACGAGCACGGCCCCGCCACCGGCCCCGACCAGCCCCGGCCGAGGCCGGAACCCTCTTCGCACGATGCCGTGCGCGTACAGCGGACCATCGACCGGGGCATGAGGAGGGTCTGCATGCGGAGAGTCCGCATTCGGACGCGCGGTCATCGGCACAGTCCTCTCCGGGCGTTCTCGCGTTCGAATCCCTGGCGGTACGGGTACCGGCCCGCGGCCACCGCAAACCACACCGCCCGAACCAGGCCGTCGCGCGGAGGCGCGCCCCGCCCGGAGACGGGCTAGCCTGCTGACAGGGCCACTCGGCGGCCGAAACGTGAGCAACAGCGCACTCATATGCGCATTCCCCGGCTCTCATCCGGCACCTTCCGTGGAAATGGGGGTAGCCGGACTACAGGGCGACACGGGGGAGCGGAGAGAAGAGGGAGCGCAGCGAGCCGAGGGAGGCGGCAGCCATGCAGCACATCGGCGGGCGATGGCGGTGGCGGCGGTGCCCGCTGCGCCGCAGGTGGGACGTAATGGACGCCTGGCTGGGCCTGCTGACGGCCCTCGCCCTGCTCCTCGGCGTACCGGCCGTCGGCCTCTCCGCCGGCCTCGCCACCTACGGGGCCCAGCGCGTCGAGCGCGCGGAACAGCTCGCCGAACGCCGCACGTTGACCGGCCGCCTCCTGGAACCGGTACCGGCCGACCCCTCGGCCACCGGCTTCACCGCCGGCATCGACCGGATACCCGCCAAGGTCCGCTGGACCGGACCCGACGGCCAACGCCACACCGGCACCATCGATGTCGAGACCGGCACCCGCAAAGGCGCCGCCGTCACCGTATGGACGTACCGCGACGGACGCCTCGCCGACCCGCCCATGACCACCGCCCAAGCGGCCGACGACGGCGTCGCCGCGGGCCTCGGCACCGGCATGGCGCTCGTCCTCGCCCTCCTCGCCGTCCGCTGGGGCGGCCGCCGCTACCTGGACCGCGTACGCCTCGCCGAATGGGAGCGCGAATGGGCCCGCATCGGACCCCGATGGGGGCGCAGTCCCATCTGACGTCCTTCCCGTCTGACCTCATTGCCGGCTCCGCGCCCGGCGGCCCGTCATGTGCCGGCAGCGTGCGCCGCGCCCGAGGAACGGGGCCGGGAAGGCGACCGCGGTCTCCTCGGCCATCGCCGAGAAGAACCGGCGGCCGTCCGCCGTCTGCCGGGAGGTGTACCAGCGGTAGGCCCCCGCCGGGGCGAGCGCGCGGTGCAGCGCTTCGCGGGCCAGGCCGTGGCCCCGCCAGCGCTCGGACACGGCGATGTTGCGGATCCAGCCGCGCCGGCACTCGTGGCACAGCTGGTAGTCCAGCCGGCCCACGGCCCGCCCCGCCGCGTCCCACATCCCGATCTCCCGGCGCCCGCCCGGCACCGCGGGCCCCGTCTGCCGGTAGCTGACGGAGGCGGCATCCGGAACCGGCCCGCCGCGAGCCGACGGCACCCGCCACGGGGGCACTCGCTGTGACGCCATCGCGTACCTCCGCCGTCTCGGCCGCACCGCCATGATCTACAGGCTTGTAGAGTACGCGCGTCGCGGGAGGGAGAGGGGCGGGATGGAGGAGGGGGCGGGGGCGAGAGCGGTGGGGGCGGTGCATTGTCAGTACCCCCAAGTACTGTGTTGAGAAGGGGACCTCGTCACCCCCATGGGGGAGAAGGCGGGCGGAAACGGTCCGCCGCACCCGCCACCCCACACCCCCGCCCTCCCCACGCCCCCGTCCTTCGCAACTCCCCCCCGCCTCCCCTCCCCTCGCTTCCCGCCTCCACGCCCCGCCCCGCGTTTCCTCCCTCCGCGGCAGGGCATGATCGTTCAGGCGTCGGGGCGGCGGTGCGGCCGATACGCGGCGTCCACCGTTACTGCTGCCACTGCCACTACTCCCGCTACTGCCGTTACTCGGCGTCCCGTTCACCCGTCGGAGTCGGAGCGAGTCCTATGCGCGCATTCACCTACACCGGCCACCCCACCCGGGTGGTCTTCGGTGCCGGGACGATCGGTCGCCTGCCCGAGGAGCTGAGCCGCCTCGGCGCCACGCGTGCCCTGGTCCTCAGCACACCGGGCCGGGCGGACCTCGCCCGCCGGGTCGGGGAGCTGCTGGGCCCGGCAGCCGTCGGGGAGTTCACCGGTGCCGCCATGCACACCCCCGTCGAGGTCACCGAACAGGCCCTGGCCGTCGTCCGGGAGTCGGCCACGGACTGCCTGGTGGCGGTCGGCGGCGGGTCGACCACCGGGCTGGCCAAGGCGCTGGCCGTACGGACCGGGCTGCCGCAGGTCGTCGTGCCCACCACGTACGCCGGTTCCGAGGCCACGGCGGTGCTCGGCGAGACGGAGAACGGCGTGAAGACCACCCGCTCGGCCCCGGAGATCCGGCCGGGCACGGTGCTGTACGACGTCGACCTCACCCTCGGCCTGCCGGTGCCGGTCTCCGTCACCAGCGGCATCAACGCCATGGCGCACGCCGTCGAGGCGCTGTACGCGCCGGAGACGGACCCGGTGACGGACCAGCTCGCGCTGCGGGCCGTCGAGTTGCTCGCGGGTGCGCTGCCCCGGATCGCCGCCGAACCCCCCGACCGGGCGGCTCGTGCCGACGCGCTGGAGGCGGCCTGGCTGGCCGGGACCTGTCTCGGCAGCGTCGGCATGGGCCTGCACCACAAGCTGTGCCACACCCTCGGCGGCTCCTTCGGGCTGCCGCACGCCCCCACGCACACCGTCGTCCTCCCGTACGCCATGGCCCACAACGCGCCCGCCGCGCCCGAGGCCATGCGCCGGATCGCCCGCGCTCTCGGCGCCGCCGATGCGCCGAGCGCCGTCCACGACCTGGTCCGCCGCCTCGGCGCGCCGACGAGCCTGGCCGAGCTGGGGCTGGACCGGGCCGCTCTGCCGCGCGCCGCCGAACTCGCCACCGCCACGCCCTACCCCAACCCCCGCGAGGTCACCCGGGAGGGGATCGAGCGGCTCCTCGCCGATGCCTTCGAGGGCCGCCGCCCGGCCCCCGCCGAGCCCCTCGCGGACTCCCTGCACATTCTCCTCGCCCAGGTCACCGCGAGTCTCGCCGGTGCATCCGACGCCAGGGTGCGGCAGTTGCTCACCGACCTCACCCGCCGGTTGCACGGCTTCGTCGCCGACAACGACCTCAGCGACGCCGAATGGCGGTACGCCATCGACTTCCTGACCCGCACCGGTCAGCAGTGCTCGGACACCCGGCAGGAGTTCATCCTGCTCTCCGACACCCTCGGAATCTCCAGCGCGGTCGATCTGCTCACCAACTCCCGTACGGCGGAGAGCACCCCGTCGGCCGTCCTCGGGCCGTTCTACGTCGACGGGCCGCCGCCGCTGCCGGACGGCGCGGACCTCGCCGAGGGGCTGCCAGGTACGCCGATGTACGCCTCCGTGCGGGTCACGGACCTGGACGGGAAGCCGCTGGCGGGTGCGGTGGCCGACGTCTGGCAGTCCAACGAGGACGGCTACTACGACGTGCAGCTGCCCGACCTGGACGGGCCGCAGCTGCGGGCCCGCTTCCACGCCGACGACGAGGGCCGCATCCGCTTCCGCTCCATCCTGCCCTCGGAGTACCCGGTACCCGACGACGGCCCGGTGGGGCGGATGCTGGCCGCGGTCGGGCGGCACCCCTACCGCGCCCCGCACGTCCACTTCATGATCAGCGCGCCCGGGCGGCACACGCTCGTCACCCAGCTGTTCGTCGCCGGCGGCGCCCACATCGACGACGACACCGTCTTCGGCGTCAAGGACGCACTGGTCGTCGACTTCCCCGAGCACCACGGGCCCACCCCCGACGGCCGGCCGGCCGACGGCCCGTGGCGCTCCCTCGACTACACCTTCCGCCTCGCCCCCGCACCCACCCCCGGAGACCGGTAAGAAGATGACCGACCGCACCACCCACGGCGCCGCCTGCGACGACTACGACACGGACGTACTTGTCGTCGGCAGCGGACCCGCCGGGAGCAGCGCCGCCCTGCTGCTCGCCACGTACGGCATACGCACCACGCTGGTCAGCAAGTACGGCTGGACGGCCGACACCCCGCGTGCCCACATCACCAACCAGCGCACCCTGGAGGTCCTGCGCGACCTCGGCATCGAGGCGCAGGCGCTGGCCGCGGGCACCCCGCAGCACCTGATGGGTGACACCGTGCTGTGCACCTCGCTCACCGGCGAGGAGATCGGCCGCATCCGCACCTGGGGCACCGGTGACGACCGGCTGAGTGAGTACACCGCCGCCAGCCCCTGCCCCATGACCGACCTGCCGCAGCACCTTTTGGAGCCGATCCTGGTGGGCAACGCCGCGGCGCGCGGCGCCAAGGTCCGCTTCGACACCGAGTTCGTCCGCCTGGAGCAGGACGAGGACGGGGTCACCGCGTACCTGCACGACCGGCTGCGGGGCGATGAGTTCACGGTGCGGGCGCGCTACCTGGTCGGTGCGGACGGTGCCCGCAGCCGCGTCGCCGAGCAGGCGGGCCTGCCCATCGCCGGGCAGGAGGGCAAGGCCGGCAGCATGAACATCGTCTTCCGCGCCGACCTGAGCGCCCATGTCGCCCACCGCCCCAGCGTTTTGTACTGGGTGATGCGTCCCGGCGCGGAGACCGGCGGCATCGGCATGGGGCTGGTACGGATGGTCCGCCCCTGGAACGAGTGGCTGCTGACGTGGGGATACGACATCGACGGGGCCCCGCCGGAGATCGACGGCGCGGAGGCCCGGCGGATCGTCCACGACCTGATCGGTGACGACTCGATCGACGTCGAGATCACCTCGGCCTCGCTGTGGACCGTCAACCACATCTACGCCACCCGCTACTCCACCGGCCGGGTCTTCTGCGCGGGCGACGCCGTGCACCGCCATCCGCCGTCCAACGGCCTCGGCTCCAACACCTCGGTGCAGGATGCCCACAACCTCGCCTGGAAGCTGGCGATGGTGGTGCGCGGCCAGGCGGGCGAGGGGCTGCTCGACACCTACACCGCCGAACGCGCGCCGGTCGGCCGGCAGATCGTCGACCGCGCCAACCTCAGCCGCGATCAGTTCGGCCCGATCTTCCAGGCGCTGGGCATCGGCGGCGGTGCCGATCAGGAGGGCATCGCGGGCGCGCTGGCCGCCTGCCGCGCGCCGGACGCCGAGGGCGCGCGGCGGCGGCGCGAGCTGGACGCGGCGATCGAGTTGAAGAACTACGAGTTCAACGCGCACGGTGTGGAGCTGAACCAGCGGTACGTCTCGGCCGCAGTCCTCGACGACGGCGGTCCGGCGGAGGAGTGGCCGCGCGACCGGGAGCTGTACCACCAGCCCAGCACCCGGCCCGGCGCGAAGCTGCCGCACGTCTGGCTGACGGACGCCGGAGGGCACCGCGTCTCGACCCTCGACCTCGTGGGGAGGGGCGGGTTCACGCTGGTCACCGGCGTCTCGGGGGCCGTGTGGGAGGCCGCGGCGGAGTTCTGCGCGGCCGGGCTCGGCATTCCGCTCCGTACGGTGCGGATCGGTTCGGAGGCGGCCCGGGACGCGTACGGCGACTGGCGCCGGCTGTGCCGCACCGAAGGCACCGACGAGTCCGGCTGTCTGCTGGTCCGTCCCGACGGCTGTATCGCCTGGCGTCAGGAGAGCGCGCCCGGTACGGAGGACGAGGCGCGGGCCGAGCTGGGCAAGGCGCTGGCGTCGGTGCTGCAGCGCTGACGGTGCGTCAGAGTGCCGGCGGCCCGTCGGGCCGCCGGCACCGCTGCCGTCAGGGGATGTAGCGGGTGCGGTCCGCGCACAGCGACCAGATCACGAAGACGCCGAGTGCGATGCCGACCGTGGCCCAGATGGGCTGGTACGGCAGCCACATGAAGTGCGCGATCACGTACAGGCCCGCCAGCACGATGCCGGACATGCGGGCCCAGCGGGCACCCTTGAGCAGGCCGAAGCCGGTGATGGCCACGACGATGCCGAGGATCAGGTGGATCCAGCCCCACACGGTGGTGTCGAACTCGTAGACGTAAGTGCCGGTCAGCTCGTTGCTCAGCAGGTACACCTGGTTGTTGGCGATGCCGGCGATGCCCTCCAGGACGCCCAGGACCCCGGAGACCAGCATCAGGACCCCGGCGAAGAGCGTGCCGCTGGCCGCCCAGACGTTCTCCGGGCCGTGTGCCCGGGGCTGCTTGGGGCCCGCTGCGTGGGGTGCTGCCTGCGACATGGTGGCTCCCCTCCGTGACATACGGGTGCGAATGTCGTCGGTCCAGCGTCGTCCCGCCGCGCCCCGGTGTCCACCGGATACGTTGCCGACCGCACGAACCCGGTCCCGGACGGGCACGCCCCACTGGACACCGGGACCGGGTGGGCTCACACCCGTTCGCGATGGGCGCGCAGCGCGCGGGCGGCGAGGTCCCGGTCCTCGCCGAGCACGAAGGCCGTGACGCCGTCCGCGCGCCACTCGGCGCGGCGCTCCGGGGTGCTGGCCATGGCGCAGAAGGGCACACCGTGGCGGGCGCAGGCGGCGCGCACGGTGCGCACCGCCTCCTGGACGCGCGGATGCCGGACCTGCCACGGCACGCCGTACGACTGCGACAGGTCGCCGGGGCCCGGCAGGACCAGGTCGACGCCGCCGCCCGCGAGGATCGCGTCGATCGCGGCGACGCCCTCCGCGTCCTCGACGAGCGGTACGACCATGACCTCGGCGTTGGCCCGCGCGATGAACTCGCGTGGGTCGACGCGGCCGTAGCCCGGACCGCGCCCGCCGTTGAGGGAGCGCATCCCCTCGGGCGCGTACCGGGCCGCCCGGATCGCGGCGTCGACGTCGGCACGGGTGCGGACGTGCGGCACGACGATTCCCATCGCCCCGGCGTCCAGCGCACGCAGCACCGCACCCGGGTCCGCCTCCGGCACCCGCACGAACGGTGTGAGCCCGCTGGACTCCGCGGCCCTGATCAGGTGTTCCAGCTGCCGCGGATCGACGAGGGTGTGCTCGGTGTCCAGGACGGCGAAGTCGTACCCGGCACAGCCGATCATCTCGACCACGGCGGGGTCGGGAACCACGCTGAACAGTCCGTGCACCTCCTCGCCCGCGGCGATCTTCCGCTTGACCTCGTTGGGGCGCAGCACTGCTCAGGCCTCCTCGGGTGCGCCCAGGAAGTGGAAGCCGGGGCGCGGGTGCATGAGGAAGTCGTGGTGCGAGATGTTCCAGGCGTACGCCCCGGCCATCCCGAACGCCACCCGGTCGCCCGCCCGCAGCCCGGCCGCCGGCACGCCCCGCGCGAGCAGGTCCTTCGGTGTGCACAGCTGGCCGGTCAGGGTCACCCGGTCGCCGCTCGCCGCCGGGCGGGGCCAGGGGTGCGGCCAGGGCGCGTCGGTGGGCAGGACGGTGCAGGGCTGGTCGTGGCCTTTGGTGGCGGGGGTGCGCAGGTGGTGGGTGCCGCCGCGGACCACGGCGAACTCCTCGCCGTGGCTGCGCTTCACGTCCAGCACCTCGGTGACGTACCAGCCGCAGTACGCGGTGAGCGCGCGGCCCGGTTCGATGCGCAGCGTCAGCTCCGGGTGGGCGTCGGCGAGCCGGGCCAGTCCGGCGCCGTACGCCGCCCAGTCGAAGCGGCGCTCCGGGTGGTCGTAGTCGACGGCCATGCCGCCGCCGACGACCACCTCGCGGAGCGGGACGCCGTGCCGGGCGGCCAGTCCGGTGGCCCACGCGACGACCGACCCGGCGACCGCGAGCTGCTCGGCCGCCTCCAGGCCGCTGGCCAAGTGGGCGTGTACGCCGCGGAGTTCGAGGTGCGGGTAGGTGTCGTCGGTGAGCAGCCGTACGGTCTCTTCGGCCTCGTCCGGGTCGTGACCGAAGGGGGTGGGGCGGCCGCCCATCGCGAGCGGGACGCCGTCCAGGGAGCCGTCGCCGACCGCCAGGTTGACGCGCGGCAGGACGGCGATGCGGCGGCCCGGGGCGTGCCGCGTGGCCAGTTCGGCGAGCATGTGCAGCTCGTACCGGCTCTCCACGTGGAACCGCTCGACACCGGTGGTCAGCGCCTCGGTGATCTCGGCGGGGGTCTTGCCGGGGCCGCCGAAGGCCAGCGGGGGACCGGGCACGGCCTTGCGTACGTGGGTCAGCTCGCCGCCGGAGGACACCTCGTAGCCGTGCACGTAAGGGCGGAGCGCGGCCAGGATCTCCGGCTCGGGGTTGGCCTTGGCCGCGTAGTACAGCTCGACGCGGTCGGGCAGGGCCGCCCGGACCTGGGCGGCGTGCTCCCGCAGGGCCGTCAGGTCGTACACGTAGGCGGGCAGGTCCTCGGCGCCGAGCGAGCGGGCGCGGTCGCGGACCGCGGGGGTGGGCGGGGTCATCACACGTTCCCGGTGGTGGTGGCGGAAAGAACGGACTCGGCCAGCGGCGAGGGCAGTTGGACGTAACCGGCCTCGCGGTCGGCCTTGCGCGCCCAGCGGGTGAGCAGGTTGGCCTTGGCGGGCAGTGGCACGCCGGCGAGCAGCGCGGCCAGCCGGGGCGGGCAGCCGTGCCGGTCGGCGTGGTGCTGGAGGGTGCGGCGCACCTGGGCCCACAGCTCGGCCTCGGCTCCGGGGTGCAGGTCGGCGAGGGCGGCGAGCAGTTCGGAGACGTGGTTGACCAGCAGGCAGTACACGACGCGGTCCCAGCCGCGCTGCGCGTCGTACGTCAGGGGCGCGGCGATCTCGGGCGGCAGCGCGGCGAGGGTGTCCTCGTGCTGCTCGGGGACGAGCTTGGTGCCCTCCAGGTCGCGCAGCAGCACCTGCGCGGGCATGCCGTCGCCGTCGACGCAGATCAGTACGTTCTGGAGGTGCGGCTCGAAGACCAGGCCGTGGTCGAAGTACGCGGCCAGCACCGGCGGGACGAGGAGGTCGAGGTAGGCGGCCCACCACTTCAGCGCGGTCGCCGCGTCCGCCCCCGCCAGCAGCCGGGAGACGTGCGCTTCGCTCGACGGGTACTCGTCGGCGACGGCGGCGGCCAGCAGCGGGGTGGTGCCGGGCAGCAGGCGCCGGGACAGCCCCTCGCGGACGATCACGCCGAAGCCTTCGAGGAGCGCGGTGTCGGCAGCGCCGTCCGGGCCGGGGAGGGCGAGGCTGCGGTACGCGGGCTCGCGGAGCACCGCGCAGCCGGGGAAGCGGGCGGCCAGGTGGTCCAGGACCGGGGCCAGCAGCCGGGTGAGCGCCACCGCGCCGGACAGCTCGTAACTGGCGTTCTTGCGGAGGCAGTTGGTGATCCGGACGTTCAGGCTGAACTTCAGGAAGGTGTCGGGCGCGTAGAGCGTGCGGACCGAGGCGGTCGCGGCGTAGGGCTGCTCGCCGGTGCCCAGGACGCGGATGTCGTCGCGGTCCAGTGCCTCCTGGAGCGCCGGGTGGTCGCGCAGCAGCTCGTACTGCCAGGGGTGCGCGGGCAGCAGCCGGTAGCCCTCGGGCACGGACACGCCGAACGCGTCCAGGGGCACCGTGCCGTCGGGCGCCGCGGCCTCCTCGGTGATCAGCTCCTCCCGGACGGCGAGCAGCAGCAGCGGGAAGGATCCGCCGGTCTCGGGCGCGTACTCCTGCCAGGCCCCGGGGTCACCGGTGCGGGCCTTGGGGGTGGGGTGGAAGCGGTGGCCGAGCAGCAGGGACTGCTCGGAGGCCAGGTAGGTGTCATGCCAGGCGGCACCGTTCCCGGCGGGTCCGGAACGGTCCGGGTCCGGTGCGGTGCGGCCGGCCAGCGCCGCGGCGGTGGCCTGGTGGCTGGCCGCGACCTGGGCCAGGAACTCGTCGTTGTCCACGCCGGTGCGCAGCGTCAGCTCGGCGTGTACGTATTCGGCCAGCCGTGCCCAGCCGACCTCGGCCCAGTCATCGCCGTCCTGCTCGGCCACGGGGCCGGTGAAGCGGTGGGCGCCGATCAGCGACGTGCGGCGCAGCGCGACGCGCAGCAGGACGCCGCGGCGGGGCAGCCGGAGGAGCAGGTGGCCGCGGTCGACGGCGGTCTGGTGCTCCGGGCCCGAGACCTCGCGGAGCAGGCAGTTCAGCAGGGTGTGGGCCACGGCGTGGTCGGCGCCGGGCAGCCCGGCGGGAGACGCGGTGGCCGGGGAATCGGCCCGCTCGGTAGCGGTGGAATGCGTCAGCGGAGGCATCAAAGGCTCCTGCGAGTAGCGGAAAGACGACGGAAGAGAGGGGGGAGGGCGGTCGCGAGCACGGTGGCCACGGCGATCGCGGTGCCGATGAACAGCGGCGCGGACGGTCCGAACAGGCCGTTGCCGGCCGCGGCGGCCAGGCCGGCGGCGACCGCACCGGCCTTGGAGAAGAACTCGATCGAGCCGAACAGCCCGCCGGGCGCACGGCCCTTGGCGCAGTCGGCGGCCAGTACGGACATGCAGACCAGACCGAGGGTGAGGCCCACGCCGAGCAGCAGGCGGACGGTGAAGAACGCGGGGAGCGAGTCGGCCGGGCCGTGCCCGGCCGAGCCGAGCGCGATGCAGGCGAAGCCGAGCGCGATGCCGAGCCGTGGCCGGGTGCGGAACGCGTCGTGCACCGCCATCGCGCCCACCAGGTAGCACATGTGCGGCAGCGCGAAGAGGACGCCGGACACCATCGATCCGGTCCCCGGTATCCGCTCCTTGATGAGGGAGATGAGGTACGGGAAGGAGATCACCGTCGAGAAGACGAAGGCGAACTCCAGCGCGAGCAGGGCCCGCAGCGCGCCGGTGCTGCCCCGCTGGGGTGCCGTGGCGGCGTCCGCAGCCGGTTCCCCGGCGGTTTCCGTACGGTCCCGGTTCGGCTCCGGCAGCGCCGCCAGCATCGCGGCGGCGGCCAGGGGAAGCACCGCGAGCAGCGCGTACTGCCGGTGCGGCGAGAGCCAGGGCGACAGCGCGCCGACCACGATGGGCGCGAAGACCAGCGCGGCCCGCGCACTGCCCTGCATCAGCGTCAGCGCCTTGGACAGCGCGGGCCCCTCCAGCGCGGCGCCGAGGTAGCCGTTGGACGCGGCGAACGTGCCGCCCAGGATGCCCTGGAGCACCAGCGCCGCGGTGAAGGTGGCGAGCGAGTCGGCCCAGCCCGCGAGCAGGAACGCCGCGGCCAGCCCCAACTGGGCGCGCAACAGCAGCCGTTTGCGGCCGAACCGGTCGGCCAGCCGCCCCCACAGCGGGGCGCCGAGCCCGCCGAAGACGGTCGGCACGATGTAGAGCAGGCCGGCCCAGCGGGCGGCGCCGTCGCCGAGGTCCGGCAGGATCTCGGTCAGGTACGGCGGCAGCCCGAGTGCGGCGAAGGAGGCCACGAAGTAGCAGCCGGCCACGGCGTGCACCTGGCGGCGGCCGAGGCGTGGCGCGGCAGGGGGCTCGGGCGCAGGGGCGGGTGCCTGGACCGGCTGGGGTGCGGTGGTGCTCATCTCATGCCCCCCGTCGGCAGCAGGTAGTTGGGTCCGTTGGTGTAGTGCTTGTTGATGTCGGCGGCGCCCGAGCGCTCCTTCGACAGCAGCGTGCCGGCGCTGACCATGGCCTTGACCGGCAGGTGCGGGGCGTCCAGCAGCCGTGCGCGCAGCGCGGCGCCGGGTTCGCCGGGGCCGGTGCCCAGCCGCTCGACGGCCTCGGCGAGGCGGTCGCGTACCAGGCCGAGCAGCCGCTCCAGCGGCGCGCGGCCGTGCCGGGCCAGCCCGAAGGCGTAGGACCCCGCGCACAGGTGGACGGTGATGGTGGCGAGCATGTCGATCACCGGGCCGTCGTCCTCGCCGAAGATCCGCGGGTCGGCGAAGTCCGCCGGGTCCGGCGCGTCGGCGCCCAGCCGCTCCCGCAGCCGTACGGTGTTGATGCGCGGCGCGTCGTTGTCCTTGAACAGCAGCCGCAGCCGGGTCCCGGCCGCGTCCGTGCGGTCCAGCACCAGCGAGATGTTCTGCTGGTGGGACTCCAGGCCGATGCCGTAGCCGAACAGTGTGGTCTGCCAGTCGAACAGCAGGGTCAGGAAGGCGTCGAGCAGCGCGAGCGGGTCGCCGCCGTAGAACCGGTCGGCGAGCGCGTCGATCACCAGCCGCTCGCCGGGCGCCGGGGCCAGCAGGGCGGCCATCGGGACGACGGCACTGCCGTCCAGGCCCGCCGGGTAGCGGCGGCACAGCGCGGCCAGCAGTTCGTGCCCGGCGTGCGCGTACACCGTCTCGTCGGCCTGGAGCACCGTCGCGCGGAACCGCGGCTCGCGGGCGAGCACCGATTCCAGCAGCGCCTGGCCCGCCGCGCCGTCGATCAGCGTACGGGGCTTGATGGTGCGCCGGTTGCGCAGTCCGAGCGTGGCGGTGGCCAGCGGCAGCTTCAGGTGCACCTGCGGGTCGGCGTCCAGTGCCACGGTCCGCATCGACAGCGTCGGTACGGCGCCCAGCCAGGCGTGTTCCGACAGCACCGCGTCCCCGGCCAGCCCGGTCTCGCGCAGCGCGCCGTCCAGCGGCTCGCCGAGCGCCAACGGGTGCACGGGCAGCGCGACATGGCTGCCGTCCAGGTCGGGCCGTGCCAGGTCGGCGGGCAGCGGCCAGCAGGCGGGCAGCGCCTCCTCGCCGCCGGCCACGGTGACCTCGGCCCGCGGCAGCAGCAGCCAGCGCAGCGCGAATCCCGGGTGGAACTCCGGTGCGTACGACCGCAGTTGCTGCTCGTCGAGGCCGGAGCGGCCGCGCGAGGTCGGGTACACCGGGTGGTCGAGGCGGGCCGCGAGCGCGTCGTACGCGAGCCCGGCGGTCAGCCCGGCCCAGCGGCCGGCGTCCGGCCCGTGCCGGTCCGTCAGCGCCTCGTTCAGCTCGTCGTGCGTGGCGGTGTGCAGCCGCAGCGTCTCCAGGGTCTGCCGGCACTCCGCGGCGAAGGCGTCGAAGCCCTCGTGGTCGAGCGGGTCGGCGAGCGCCCGCAGCGCCGTGAGGACATCGTCCAGCGAGGTCAGCCGGGTGCCGTCGGACTCCCGGACGAGCAGCGGCAGCCGCGCTGCGTACTCGGCCTGGTAGCCGTCGGGCGCGAGCGGCAGCAGCAGCGCGTCGGCGGCCTCTTCGGCTTCGCCGGTCGCGGCGGTCCCGGCGGGCAGCCGCAGCCACGGCCCGTCCGGGCGTTCCAGCACGGTGCTCCGGGTCCGCAGGCCCACCACGTCCTCGCGCAGCAGTGCGCTGAGCACCCGCACCAGCAGCTCGTGCTCCTCCGGCCCGCCGGCCGCCTCGGGCACGGTCAGGGTCTCGGCCGTCGCGGTCATGGGGTGATCTCCCAGCGCTCGGCGGCGAAGAACGCCGCGGCGGCCCGTGCCACGGCCTCCGGGTCACGGCCCGTGGCCCGCAGCACGCCCAGGTAGTCGCGGTTGGTGCGGTGGTACGGGTGCTCGGTGCCGAGCGCGCGCAGCGGACGGTACGTCAGGTGGACGCCGTCGGTCGTGCGGTCCAGCGCGCCGGGCGCGGCGGTAAGGGTGCCGGCCCGGTCGGCCAGGGCGTACTCCACCCGCGCCGCGGCGTCCGTCCGCGCGCCGAGGTCGGCCGGCAGCGGCTCGCCCAGGTGCGTGCGGAGGATGAGTTCGAAGAGCGGGATGTCGAGGACCTCGGCCAGCATCAGGTCGCACTGGTCGCCGATGGCGCGGTAGTTGACCTCGATGAGCCGGGCGCGGCCCTCGTGCACCACGAACTCGGTGTGGCAGGCGCCGAGCCCGACGCCCAGCGCGTCCAGCTGGGCCAGTATCTGCGCCGTGACCGGCTCCGGGTGGGCCGCGACGAAGTCGTGCCGCATCTCGATGAAGGTGGGGGGAGCGGAGATCCTGCTGCGGAAGCCGCCGAGGACGTGCCGGGTCCGGCCGTCGCCCAGCGTCTCCAGCGTGTACAGCTCGCCCGCCAGGTACTCCTCGGCGACCAGCGCCGCGTCCGGGCGCCGGGAACGTATCTCCTTCGCGCGCTCGACGAGTTCGCCGGGCCCGTCGGCCAGCATGACGTCCTCGCTGGCCACACCTTCGCGGGGCTTGACCACGCACGGGTAGGGGAGATCCGCATCGGCCAGCGCGGCCGGGTCCTGGCCGGGTGCGAGCTGCGCCGACCGTACGGTGTCGACGCCGGCCGCGGCGAGGTGGCGGCGCATCTCGGCCTTGTTCTTGGCGCGCAGCGTGGCCCGCCAGTCCTTGCCGGGCAGCCCGAAGTACGCGGCGGCCAGCGCGGCCTGGGTCTGGAGGTGGTCGCTGTTGGTGAAGACCGCGTCGGCGGGTGCGTGCGCGGCGATCAGGCTGATCACGGCGCGGACGTCGTGGACGTCGCACTCCAGGCTTTCTATGTGCGGATATTTCTCCTGGTGAGCGGCGGGCTGGTCCGTCAGGACGGTGACATCGAGGCCGAGGCGGGCGGCTGCGGGGAGGAAGCCGTCCGTGACCGAGTCGGTGGGGTTGAGCGCGAGCAGGTACAGGCGCATGAGCGGAGACCCCTTCAGGTTCGGGGGTGGTGCGGGGACGTGCGGGGTGCGGGGGCGGGCCGGGGGACACGGCCCGCCCCCGGCAGGTCACTTCTTCGGCAGCTCGACGCCGGTGGCCTTCGCCACGTCGGCGAGCATGTGCTCGGCGGCCTGGATGCCGATGCCGGACATCCAGGTCTCGTCCGGTACCTCGAAGACCTTCTTGTCCTTGACGGCGGGCAGGTCCTTCCAGACCGGGTTGGACGTCACGTCCTTCTTCTGCGTCTTGGACGGGGTGTCCGCGACGGTCACGAAGACCAGGTCGGCGTCGGCCTTGTCGATCTGCTCGGGGCTGACGTCGAGCATCGGCTTCTCGGGGTCGGTGGAGCTCTGCGACTTCGGGCGCTCCAGGCCGATGTCGTCCAGGACGACGCCGCTGAAGGAGGACTTCTGGTACAGGCGGGTCGGTCCGGCGATGAAGCGGACGACGGAAGCGGAGGGCATCTTGCCGTCCTTCTTCTCGATGGCCTCACCGAGGTGCTTCGCACGCTCCTCGTAGCTCTTCATGGCCGCGGCGGCCTGCTTCTCCTTGCCCAGCGCCTTGGCGTGGACCTTGAGGTTGGCCTTCCAGGGGCCGCCGGTCGTCTCGGTGAAGACGGTGGGGGCGACGGCCTTGAGCTTGTCGTAGACCTTCTCGTGCCGGACCTTGGAGGACAGGATCAGGTCCGGCTTGAGGGAAGCGATCTTCTCCAGGTTGGGCTCCAGGAGCGGGCCGACGTCGGTGACGCCGTCGATCTTGCCCTTGAGGTAGCTGGGGAAGCCGCCCTCGGTCTTCATGTGCGGCGAGACCGCGCCGACCGGCTTGACGCCGAGCATGGTGGCGTCGTCCAGCTCGCCGGTGTCCAGGACCACGACGCGCTTCGGCTGTGCGGGGACCTCGACCTTGCCCATCGCGGTGTCGAGCGTGCGCGGGAAGGCGCCGGACGCGTCGCCGGCCTTCGCGTCGCCGCCTTCGGACTTCGTGCCGCCGCAGGCTGCGAGCGCCGCGGTGCCCAGGACGACGGCGAGCAGCGCCGCGAGCAGCCGGACGAGGCCGCGGAAAGTGGGTCTGTTGGACATGAACTTCTGTCCTTGCTGTGAGCGGAATAGGGACGGTGTGGGGGGTGACACCGTGGGGGGTGGGGACTTCGGGGCCGGCGGTCAGACCGACAGGGGGGCGGCGCGCCGTACCGGGCGGCCCTTGGGGACGACGAGCGGGGTGCCGGTCTCCGGGTCGGGGATCACCCGGCAGTCCACGTCGAAGACGGATTTGACCAGTTCCGCGTCGAGTACGTCGGCGGGGGCGCCGGCCGCGGCCAGCTGCCCGTCCTTGAGGACCACGAGGTGGTCCGCGTAACGGGCGGCCTGCCCGAGGTCGTGCAGCACCATCACCACGGTGCGGCCCGCCTCGGAGTGCAGTTCGGCGACCAGGTCGAGCACGTCGAGCTGGTGCCGCAGGTCCAGGAAGGTGGTGGGCTCGTCGAGCAGCAGCAGGTCGGTGTCCTGGGCGAGTGCCAGGGCGATCCAGGCGCGCTGCCGCTGGCCCCCGGAGAGCCGGTCGACGGGCTGGTGGCGGAGAGCGGTGGTGCCGGTGCGCTCCAGCGCCTCGTCCACCGCCGCCTGGTCCTTGGCCGACCACGGGGCGAGCAGCTTCTGGTGCGGGTAGCGGCCGAGCCGTACCAGCGCCTCGACGGTGATCGCGTCGGGTGTGACCGGCTGCTGGGGGAGCAGGCCGAGCCGCAGCGCGAGCGCCTTGGCCGGCATCCGGTGGATGTCGGCGCCGTCGAGGGTGACGGTGCCGGCGGCCGGGGCGAGCAGCCGGGTGAGGCCGCGCAGCAGAGTGGACTTGCCGCAGGCGTTGGGGCCGACGACGGCGGTCACGGCACCGCCGGGCAGTTCCAGGTCGAGGCCGCCGACGATCAGCCGGTCGCCGTAGCGCAGGTCGAGGCCGTGCGTGGAGAGCTGGTTGGCGGTCATCGGACACTCCTGTGGACGGAACTGCTCTGACGGATCATCAGCACCAGCAGCCAGGGCGCGCCCAGGGTGGCGGTGACCACCCCGACCGGCAGCCCGCCGACCGGCAGCAGGTGCTGCACCACCAGATCGGAGGCGAGCAGCAGGACGGCACCGGCGAGGCCGGTGAGGACCAGGGTCCCCGCGGTCGGTGGACCGGCGAGGAACCGCACCAGGTGCGGGACGGCCAGCGCGACGAACGCGACCGGACCGGAGAGCGCGGCGGCCAGCGAGGCCAGCGCCACCGCGGTGACCAGGACCTGGAGGCGGGCGGTGTCGGTGTTGACGCCCAGCGCGCCGGCCGAGTCGTCGCCGAGGTCGAGCACGGACAGCTTCCGGTGCAGGAGGAAGGCGGCGGCCAGTGCGATCAGCACGGCAGTGCCCGCGGCCCACACCTGCGTCCAGGTCCGCCCGTACACCGACCCGGTGGTCCACTGGAGCGCGGAGCCGGCCAGCTCGGTGGGGAAGCGTACGACCATGAAGTTGACCGCGGCGGTCAGGCCCGCCTGGACGGCGAGGCCCACCAGCACCAGCCGGGTGGCGCTGACGCCGGAGCGCCAGCCGAACACCCCGAGGAGTACGGCGGCCAGCAGCCCGCCGCCGAGCGCGGCCGGCGGGATCAGCGCCTGGGAGGCACCGGTGGCGAGCATCGCGACCGCGCCGAAGGAGGCGCCGCCGGTCACGCCCATCACGTCGGGTGAGGCGAGCGGGTTGCGGAACATCCGCTGGAGCAGCGCGCCGGCCACCGCGAGGCCCGCGCCGGCGATGACCGCTGCGGCCATGCGCGGGGCGCGGAACTGCTGGACGATCAGCACGTCGGCGCCGTCGCCGAGGCCGACCAGCCCCTTGAGCGCGGCGTCCGCCGGCAGCGGTATCTCGCCGATCGCCACCGCGCAGGTGACCAGTGACAGCAGCACGACGAGGGCGATGCAGGACAGCAGGAGGGTGCGGCGGGCGGAGTGCGCGGGCGCGGCCGCGGGCGGCGCGACGGCACGCGCCTCGGTGCGTACGACGTTGCTCACCGGGCCACCTTCCGTGCCAGCACGGCCAGGAGGGGCGCGCCCAGGAAGGCGCTGATGATGCCGACCTGGAGTTCGGAGGGCCGGATGACGATCCGGCCGAGGATGTCGGCGGTGAGCAGCAGCAGCGGTCCCGCGATGAGGCAGCCGGGCACCAGCATCCGGTGGTCGGAGCCGAGCAGCTGCCGTACGAGGTGCGGCGCGGCCAGGCCGATGAAGGCGATGGGCCCCGCCACGGCGACCGCGGAGCCCGCGAGCAGCACCACCGCGAGACCGCCGGCCAGCCGGATGCGGGAGACCGGCACGCCGAGCGCCTGCGCGGAGTCGTCGCCCAGCGCGAGGGTGTTGAGCGCCGGGGCGATCGCCAGCGCGACGACGAGGCCGATGACGAGGGTGGGCAGCATCGGAACGAGCATGTCGAGGGGACGTTCCGCCAGCGAACCGGCGAGCCAGAAGCGGGCCTCGTCCAGCGATCGCTTGCTCGCCAGCATCACCGTCGACGTCCAGGAGACGAGGACCAGTTGGAGCACGGTGCCGCCCAGCGCGAGGCGTACGGGGTCCAGATCCCCGGCCCGGCGGGCGAGCGCCTGGGCGAAGAGCGCGGCGCAGGCTGCCCCCGCGAACGCGAACCAGACGTACTCCACGGGCCGGGTCAGATGGAACGCGAAGATGGCGATGACCACCGCGAAACCGGCGCCGTTGTTGATGCCCAGCGTCGTCGGGGAGGCGAGCGGGTTGCGGGTGATGCCCTGGACGACCGCGCCGGCCACGCCCAGCGCGGCGCCGACGGCGAGCCCCACGAGTGTGCGGGGCAGCCGCAGGCCCGTGACGGCGATGGCGTCACGGCTGTGCGCCTGCCCGGTCAGCGCGTCGATGACGGTGGGCAGCGGCACGGAACGCGCGCCCACGGCGAGGCTCAGCGCGGCGCACACGGCCAGCGCGCAGAGCCCGGCGAGAAGCAGGGGTACGCGACGCAGCAGCGACGGGACGCGTGCGCCGGCCGCCGGGGGAGCGGTAGCGGAAGGTTGGGACGTCAACACGCGTCGTTACGTTAGGTTAGGCAAACCTACGCTGCAAGCGAGCCGACTGGAATCAGTGAACTGTCCGCTTTGGTGCCCGGCGCGAGCAGCGTGGTCGCACACTCCATACCCGCGCTGCGCGCCGTATTCACCTCCCCCGGGGCGCAAATTCGGTTGTCCGGAAGCACGCTCCTTGCTGAAGTGTCCGGATGAATCACGAATCGGTGCTTGCGGAGTACGACCGGCGCATGCGACGGGACGCCCGGCCGGACGGCCCGGGCGCCCGCATCGAGCGGGTGGACGGCGTCGTCCGGCAGACCGCCGGCACCGCGGACGGCTGGCACGGCGTGCTCTGGTCGGACCTCACCACCGCCACCGTGGACGCCGCGATCACCGCCCAGATCGAGCACTTCACCGCGCTCGGCCGCGCCTTCGAGTGGAAGCTGCACGCCCACGACCGCCCGGCCTGCCTCGCCGAGCGGCTGCGCGCCGCGGGGTTCGAGCCCGAGGACGAGGAGACGCTGATGGTCGCCGAGACCGGCGCCCTGCCCACCGCCGTCGACCTCCCGGACGGCATTCGGCTCGAAACGGTCACCGGCCCCGCCGGCGTCGACCTCATGGTCGCCGTCCACGAACGGGTCTTCGGGCCCGGCCGCGCCCACTTCCGCACCCAGCTCCTCGACCGGCTCGCCGAGGCACCGGAGACGGTGGCGGCGGTGGTCGCGATGGCCGGCGACACCCCGGTGAGCGCGGCCCGCGCGGAACTGCCGCCCGATGCCCCCTTCGCCTCGCTCTGGGGCGGCGGCACCCTCCCGGAGTGGCGCGGCCGCGGCCTCTACCGCGCCCTGATCGCCCACCGCGTCCGCATCGCCGCAGCGCGCGGCCACCGCTACCTCCAGGTCGACGCCTCCGCCCAGAGCCGCCCCATCCTCCAGCGGCTCGGCTTCGCCGCACTCACGACCACCACGCCGTACGTCCACGGCGAGTGAGTCACCTCGTCCGAATCAATCCGCGACGCTGGCCAGTCGCAGGGTGACGATCTCGAACGGGTGGAGCGCCAGGTCCAGTACGCCGTCCTCGCACTCCTCCGCGCCGTCCCCGGCCGGCCGCTCCAGCAGATCGCACCGCACGGCGGACGCCACGGGGAACCCGCAGCTCAGCCGGGTGCGGACGCGCCCGCCGCGGGCCTCGTGCAGCCGTACCACCACATCCCCGCTGCCGTCGTCCGCGAGCTTGACCGCCGTGACGGTGACGGCGTCGTCGGCCACCGACACCAGCGGCTCCACCGCCGCCGCGCCCGCCACCCGCCGCTCCGGCAGGTTCAGCGCCCAGCCCTCCCGCACCGCGTCGCCGAGGCCCGCCCCCGGCACCAGCGCGCAACGGAAGCGGTGCACGCCCTGGTCGGTGCGCGGGTCGGGGAAGCGCGGCGCCCGCAGCAGGGACAGCCGTACGGTCGTGGTGGTGCCGCGGCCCGTCCCGCGAGCGGCGCGCGAGGCGTCATAGCCGTAACTCGAGTCCGTCACCAGCGCGATGCCCCAGCCGGGCTCCTCGACATGCACGAAGCGATGTGCGCACGCCTCGAACTTCGCCGCGTCCCAGCTGGTGTTGGTGTGCGTCGGCCGGTACAGGTGGCCGAACTGGGTCTCCGCCGCCACCCGGTCGGCGTGCACATCGAGGGGGAAGGCCGCCTTGAGGAACTTCTCCGTCTCGTGCCAGTCCACCTCCGTCGCGATCTCCAGCCGCGCCGCGCCCGGCGGCAGCGTCAGCACCTGCTCGACGGACGAGGCGCCGAACGTGCGCCGTACGCGGACGGCACCGGCCGTTCCTCCGTCCACCGCCGTCACCTCGTCCGCCTCGACGAGGTCCGTCACCGTGTTGCGGTAGAACTCGTCCACGTCCCAGGCGTCCCACATCGTCGGGAAGTCCTGGTGCAGCTGGAGCAGGTTGGCCGCCTTGCCCGGGGCGAGGGTCTCCCGCCCGGCCCGCAGGTCGTACAGCGAGACCAGCAGCCCACTGCCGTCGATACCGGCCCGCAACAGCCCGTTGTCCAGCACGTAGCCGCCGCCCGCGCGGGGCACGCAGCCGGTGCCGTTCGGCGCCTCCGGCGCGGGCCGCGCGCCGCGTGCCGGCACCCCCTCGCGGCCGTGCGGGGCCGCGTTGAACACCAGCGTGGTGCCCGCCGCCGGATCGCCCGCCAGCGCCCGCTGCGCGCCCCCGATCAGCTCCTCCAGCTCGGCCGCGATGCGCGCGTACCGCTCGGCCGCCTCCCGGTGCACCCACGCGATGGACGTACCCGGCAGGATGTCGTGGAACTGGTGCAGCAGCACCTCCTTCCACAGCCGGTCCAACTCCTCGTACGGGTACGGGTGGCCGGTCCGTACCGCCGCCGTCGCCGACCACAGCTCCGCCTCGTACAGCAGGTGCTCGCTGCGCCGGTTGCCCTGCTTCGTGCGGACCTGGCTGGTCAGCGTCGCGCGGTGCAGCTCCAGGTACAGCTCACCGGTCCACACCGGCGCGTCCGGGTACTCCGCGTGCGCCTTCTCGAAGAATTCGGCCGGCTTCTCGAACGTGACCCGGGCCGAGCCCTCCAGATCCGCCAGCCGCCGCGCCCGCGCCAGCATGTCGCGGGTCGTGCCGCCGCCCCCGTCGCCCCAGCCGGTCGGCGCCAGCGAGCGGGACGCCGCGCCCTTCTCGCGGAAGTTCCGGGCCGCGTGCGCGACCTCCTTGCCCGACAGCTGCGCGTTGTAGGTGTCCATCGGCGGGAAGTGCGTGAACACACGGGTGCCGTCCAGGCCCTCCCACCAGAAGGTGTGGTGCGGGAAGGAGTTGGTCCGGGACCAGGAGATCTTCTGCGTCAGGAACCACTTCGCACCGGCCTGCCGCACCAGCTGGGGGAGCGCCGCGGAGTACCCGAAGGTGTCCGGCAGCCACACCTCCTCCGTCTCGACCCCGAACTCCTCCATGAAGAACCGCTTGCCGTGCACGAACTGCCGCGCCAGCGCCTCGGAACCGGGCATGTTGGTGTCCGACTCCACCCACATCCCGCCCACCGGCACGAACCGGCCGTCCGCCACCGCCTTCTTCACCCGCGCGTACACCTCGGGCCGGTGCTCCTTGAGCCACGCGTACTGCTGTGCCTGCGACATCGCGTACACGAAGTCCGGCTCGTCCTCCAGCAGTGCCGTCATGTTGGACGCCGTACGCGCCACCTTCCGCACCGTCTCGCGCAGCGGCCACAGCCACGCCGAGTCGATGTGCGCGTGCCCGACCGCGCTGATCCGGTGCGCCGAGGCGTGGGCGGGTGCGGACAGCACCTCCGTCAGCTGCTCCCGGGCGCGGGCCGCGGTCCCGCCGATGTCCTGTAGGTCCACCGCGTCCAGCGCCCGCTCCACCGCGCGCAGGATCTCCCACCGGCGCGCCGTGTCCTCGCCCAGCTCGGCCATCAGCTGGCCCAGCACTTCGAGGTCGTGCGCCAGCTCCCACACGGTGGTGTCGAAGACGGCCAGGTCCATCCGGGCGAGCTTGTACTGCGGCACGTCACCGGCCGTCTCCCGGTCGCCCAGCTCGGTGGGGAGGAAGGGGTGGTAGTCGAGGATGACGGGGTTGGCGGACGCCTCGACGTGCAGCAGCACCTCCTCGCCACCGCGGGCGGGCGCCCCGATCCGCACCCACTGGTTCCGCGGGTTCAGCCCCTTCACCGGCGAGCCGTCCGGCCGGTACACCAGGCCCTCGCACTGGAAGCCCGGCATGTTCTCGTCGAAGCCCAGGTCGAGCAGGGCCTCCACGGTCCGCCCCGCCCACTCCTCGGGCACGGTGCCACGCACCGTGAACCAGCTGGTCCCCCATGGCGGGCCCCAGGGCGCGCCCGCCTCGATGGGGGTGCGCGGTGCGGCGATGCCCTCGGCGACCGGAACCGGTTCGCCGGGCGCGTGCCACACGCCGACGGTCAGCGGCACCGACTCCGGGTACACGGCGGGCCACAGGCGCTCTTCGAGTACCCGCTTCAGTCGGGCTTCGGTGGTGGTGCGGTGGTCGTGCATGGCGGTGGGGCTCCTCAGGACGGAGACGGGATCAGGCTTCTTCGGGGGTGCGTACTTCCGTGATGCCGCGCGCTTCCAAGTGGGCCGCGTCAGAGGAGAGTTCACGGCGTACGCAGGCGGGCCGCAGGCCGCGTTCCGCGAGCCGCATCCACGCCTCGAAGACCGGGCCGCCGGGCGCGCACGGCGTACCGCTCTCCACGGCGAGTGCGAGGGTGCGCGGCTCCGGGGTGTGCGGCGCGGCCCGCTCCTCCCGGACGGCATCGGCGAACGCCCCTCCCGCCGGCTTGACTTCGCGGTCGTTGGTCAGCAGCCCGAGGCTGTACTCCAGCTCGGGGAAGTCGGCCAGCGCCCGGTCCACGTCGTGCGAGCACCACCACGTGATGCCCCACAGGTCCGGGCAGTCCAGCGCGGCGCGCACGGTGTCACGGACGAACGCGGGCGCGTGCTCGGCCGGGATGTGCGGCGCGGGCGCGCCGACCTCCTGGAGCCACACCGGCCGGGCCGGGTCCGCCGCCCACGCCTTGGACAGCTCGATGAGGTACGCGGCGTGCTGCCCGGTGGCGGTGGACTCCCGCCCGTACCGCTGGGCCGTCCCGTTGAACACCCACGCGTGCACGGCGGTCAGCGCGCCGAGCGTGGCGGAGTGGGCCGGGGTGAACGGGTGCCCGTCGAGGTACCAGGCCGCGTCGTAGGAGGCGTGCAGGTGGCGGCGGTCCGGTGCGCCGCGCTCGCAGGCCGCCAGCATCCGCTCCAGCCAGGCGGTGGCCTGCGCGGGGGTGATGCGGTCGGGGTCGGGGTGCGGGGCGCCGGAGAACTGGTTGGTCTCGTTGCCGAGCGTCATGCCGAGGAAGTTGGGCCGGTCGGCGAGGGCAGCGGCCAGCGTCTCCAGGTACGCGGCCTGGCCGTCCAGCACGTCCGGGTCGGTGAAGAGGCTGCGGCGGTGCCAGGTGGTGGTCCAGGCGGGCACGAAGTCGAAGCTGGAGAGGTGGCCCTGGAGGCCGTCGACGGCGACGTCCAGGCCGCGTTCGGCGGCCGCGTCGGCGAGCGCGACCAACTGGTCCACGGCGCGCGGCCGGATCAGGGTGCGGTTGGGCTGGAAGAGCGGCCAGAGCGGGAAGACGCGTACGTGATCCAGGCCGAGCGCGGCGACGGAGTCCAGGTCGGCGCGGACCTCGTCCAGGTCGAAGTCGAGCCAGTGGTGGAACCAGCCGCGGGTGGGCGTGTAGTTCACGCCGAAGCGCAAGGGGTGCATACGCAGGGGTCCTGTCCCTTCGGTGGTGGGTCAGCCCTTGACCGCGCCCTCGCCGACGCCGCGGAAGAAGTACCGCTGGAGGCACGCGAACATCACGATCAGCGGAGCGACCGCGATGATGGTGCCGGCCGCGACCACGCGGGGCTTGTCGGCGAAGGTGCCGTGCAGGAAGTTCAGGCCGACGGTGAGGGTGAAGTGGTCCGGGTCGGAGAGGACGATCAGCGGCCAGAGGAAGTCGTCCCAGGCGCCCATGAAAGCGAAGATCGCGACGACCGCGAGGGTGCCCTTGACCGAGGGCAGCGCGATGCGCCGGAAGCGCTGCCACACGTTGGCGCCGTCGACGACGGCCGCCTCCTCGATCTCGTACGGGATCGCGCGGAAGGCGTTGCGCATCAGGAGTACGTTGAGCGCGCCGACGCTGCCGGGCAGGACCACGGCCACCAGGGTGTTGTTCAGGCCCAGGTCACGCATGGTGGTGAACTGCGCGATGATGATCGACTCCAGGGGCACGAGCAGTGCGGCGACGAAGGCCAGGCCGGCCGTGGTACGGCCGCGGAAGCGCAGCCGGGCCAGCGCGTAGCCGGCGAGCGAGGCGCCGAAGCAATTGGTGAGGACGTTGGCGGCCGCGACCTTCAGTGAGTTCAGCGCGTAGTCCCACACCGGGATGATGCGGGCCACCTCGCCGTAGTTGGCGAGTGTGGGGTCGTGCGGGACGAAGGAGGGCGGCGAGGGATAGATGTTCTCGCCCGGACCCTTGAGTGAGGTGGACAGCTGCCACAGGAAGGGGCCGACGGAGATCGCCAGCACGGCGAGCATCAGCACGTAGCGCACGATCCGCTCCGTGCGGCCGACGCGGGTCACGCGGTCTTCTCCTTACGGTCGGCGCGCAGCACCAGCAGCATCAGCAGCAGGGCGATGCAGAAGATGACGAGGGACAGGGCGGAGGCGTAGCCGACCCGCCCGGACAGCCCGGTGCCGGAGCGCTGGACGAGCATCACCAGCGTGCTGTCCTCACCGGCCGGGCCGCCGGTCGGCCCGGCCAGCAGGTACACCTCGGAGAACACCTTGAAGGCGGCGACCGAGGAGAGCGCGCCGACCAGCACCATCGTGGAGCGCACCGCGGGCACGGTGACGGTGGTGAAGCGGCGCAGCGGCCCCGCCCCGTCAACGGCGGCGGCCTCGTGCAGCTCCTTGGGCACCTGCGCCAGGGCCGCCAGATAAATGATCATGTAGTAGCCGAGGCCCTTCCACACGGTGAGGGCCATCGCGCACAGCAGCACCAGCCAGGCGTCCCCGAGAAAGGACACCGGGCCCGCGCCCACCACCTCCAGCATGCTGTTGAGCAGCCCGCGGTCGTCCAGCATCCACACCCAGATCAGCGCGACGACGACCACGGACGCCACCACGGGCGTGTAGAAGGCGGCCCGGAAGAACACCACGCCCTTCAGCGGCTTCTCCACCAGCAGGGCCACCAGCAGCGGCAGCAGCACCGTGCAGGGCACCACGACCACCACGTACAGGAAGCTGTTGCGCAGTGCCGTCCAGAACTGCGGGTCGTGCAGCATCTCCTGGAAGTTGCGCAGCCCCACCCACACACCGGGGGTGAGCGTGCGCGCGTCGGTGAAGGCGTGCTGCACCGTGCTGAGAAAGGGGTACAGGACGAAGGCCGCGACCACCGCCAGGCCGGGCAGCAGGAAGAGCCAGGGGCTGGCCGCGCGATGGGTACGTGCGCTCATCGCTCAGCCCTGCTGGAGCAGCCGGTTGCTCTGCGCGACCGCGTCGTCCAGCGCCTGCTTCGGTGACTTGTCGCCCTGCAGCGCCTTGGCGACCTCGTTCTGCAGGACGGTCTTCATCTCGTCCGTCATCACCACGGGCGTGTAGTTGACCGCGCCGTCCAGCATCTTCGCCGAGGCCACCCGCACCCGGCCCTCGTCGGTGCCGTCGTCCTTCGTCCAGTACGGCTTGTCCAGCGAGCCCTTGGTGCTGGGGAAGACGGCGACCTGGTGCGCGAAGGACTCCTGGTTGCGCTGGTTGGTGACGAACCGCGCGAAGGCGATGGCCGCTGCCTTGTGCTTGCCGCGGTCGTTGATGCCGAGGCCCATCACGTACATGTTGGGCCTGCCGGTGTTGGCGGGCGCGTCGGTGATGCCGAGGTTCTTGTACAGGTCCGGCGCGTTCTCCTTGAAGTTGGCCAGATCGTGCGCGCTGCCCGGGTTCATCGCCACCCGCTGCTGGAGGAACTTCCGGCCCGCGCTCTCCGGAGTGGCGCTCAGCGCCTGCGAGTCCAGCCCGCCGCTCGTGAACAGCTTCTTGTACTCGGTGAGCAGCTGCACGCCGCGCTTCTCGTTGTACGTGAACCGCGTCGCGTCGGCGTTCATCAGCCGCACGCCGTACCGCCCGAAGTCCTCGATCGCGGGCACCCCCGCCAGCGTCGCGACCTTCCCGCCGGAGGACTTCGCCATCTTCCCGGCGTCGGCGAAGAGTTCGTCGTACGTCGTCGGCGGCTTCTCCGGGTCCAGCCCGGCCTTCTTGAACAGTGCCTTGTTGTAGAAGAGCGGGCCGGTGTTGAGATACCAGGGGAAGGCGTACGCACCGTCCATACCCGGGAGTTCGTTGCCCTTCCAGGCCTCCGGCGTGTAGTCCTGCTTCGCCTTGGCGGTGACCGGTTCCTTGTCGAGGTTCATCAGCAGCCCGGCCTTGGCCAGCGGGTAGGACAGGTCGGGCGAGACGTTGACCACGTCGGGCAGGGTGCCGCCGCCGGCGTCCGCGCTGAGCTTCTCGGGGTAGTTCTCCGCCGGCTGGTCGACCCACTTCACCTTCGTGCCGGGGTGTGCCTTCTCGAACTCGTCGATGAGGCCGTTGAAGTAGTCCTTGTACTGCGCCCGCAGGTTCCAGGTCTGGAAGGTGATGCGGCCGCTGACCTTGCCGTCGGCGGCACTGCCGCCGCTGTCGGCGCCGCCCCCGCAGGCGCCCAGGAGCAGCGCGCCCGCCAGCAGCGGTACGGCGGTACGGGCGGGTCTCGGCACACGGGTACCCCGGCAAGTGCGCATGGCCGCGCGGCTCCTTCGGTCGGTCCTGGGTGGGCGTCCCAAAAGGTGCCCGCAGTCGTCGAGTTACGTCAACACTCTTTACGCGAATTTCTTTTCATTGCCTCGAAATCGCAGGTCAGAGCGGTGAGTTCGGGGCTCTTGCGCGACTCGCTAATGCGCTTTAGTCTTTCCGCACTCAAGCGCATTAGTAGGGAAGCGGAAGAGGGAGCATGCGCCGTACGCCGGCCCGGCGGCCGACCATGAAGGACATCGCCCTGCGCGCCGGGGTGTCCGAGAGCGCGGTCTCCTTCGCGCTCAATGACCGGCCCGGCGTTTCGCCCGTGACCCGGGAGCGCATCCGCCGGGTCGCCGAACAGCTCGGCTGGCAGCCCCGCGCCGCCGCCCGTGCCCTGTCCGGCGAGGGCTCGGCCACGGTAGGGCTCGTCCTGGCGCGCCCGGCCCGCACCCTCGGTGTCGAGTCCTTCTTCCTCCAGCTGGTCTCCGGAATCCAGGAGGAGCTCTCCCAGCGCGGGCTGGGGCTGCTCTTCCAGGTGGTCGAGGGGCTGGAAGCGGAGTGCGCGACCTACCGCCGCTGGTGGGCCGAGCACCGCGTGGACGGCGTCCTGGTCGTCGACCCTCGCCAGGACGACCCGCGCCCCGACCTGCTCGGCGGGCTCGGGCTGCCCGCCGTGATGATCGGCGCCGCCGCCCACGGTGCGGTGGACGGCGAGCCGCCTGCGGTCTCCACCCTCGGCGCCGACGACGCCGGCATCATGGCGGCGATCGTCGGCCATCTCCACGCGCTCGGCCACCGCCGTATCACGCACATCGCCGGACTGCCCGAATTCGCCCACACCCAGCGCCGGATCGCGTCCCTGCGCGCCGAGGCCGCCCGCCTCGGGCTCACCGAGGCCGCCTCGGTGACCACCGACTACTCCGACAGCGAGGGCGCGGCGGCCACCCGGCGGGTGCTGGACCAGGCGCAGCCGCCCACCGCCCTGGTCTACGACAACGACGTACTCGCCGTCGCCGGGCTGGCCGTCGCCACCGGGCGCGGCATCCGCGTCCCCGACCGGCTGTCCCTGGTGGCGTGGGACGACTCGGTGCTGTGCCGCAGCGTGCACCCGGCGCTGACCGCGCCGCTGCGCGACACCGCCGCCTTCGGCCGGCGCGCGGCCCAGGCCCTGACCGCCCTGCTGGACGGCGCCCCCGCAGGCCACAGCCAGGAACCGCTGCCCCGGATCCAGCCCAGGGGCAGCACGGGACCGGCACCGGCCGCGGTGGCGCAAGAGGACCCTTCCGGACCGTCCCGGTCATCCTGAACTCGACCCCGTCGCCGCCCCCTTGAGGCCACCTCCGTCAGAGGCGTTCCCAGTCGTACGGAGATCAACTACCGTTGACGGAGAGCTTCGTGGTCGCCGCGGTGCGTGACCGGCCGGGTGGCCCGTCGTCAGGGAGGCCGGATGACGTTTCATTGCGAATACGCCTGGCTCGGCGGCACCGGCGTCGCCGAGCAAGTCCTCATAGAAGTGGCCGACGACCGCATCACCCGCGTCACCGACAACACCCCGGCACCGCCCGGTGCCGTCCGACTGCCCGGGCTCACCGTCCCGGGCCTGGCCAACACCCACTCCCACGTCTTCCACCGCGCCATCCGCGGCCGCAGCCAGAGCGGCGTCACCGACTTCTGGCGCTGGCGCGACGTCATGTACGACGCAGCGGAACACCTCGACCCCGACCGGATGTACGCCCTCGCCCGCGCCACGTACGCCGAGATGGCGCTGTCCGGCATCACCGCCGTGGGCGAGTTCCACTATGTCCACCACAACCCCGACGGCACCCCCTACGACGACCCCAACGCCATGGGCCGCGCGCTCGCCGGCGCCGCCGACGACGCCGGCATCCGGCTCACCCTCCTCGACACCTGCTACCTGATGGCCGACATCGACGGCAGACGGCTGGAGGGCGTGCAGCGGCGCTTCAGCGACGGCAGCGCGGAGGACTGGGCCCTGCGCACCCGCGCCCTGCGGGACGGCGAGCGGCTGCGGATCGGCGCGGCCGTGCACAGCGTGCGCGCCGTGCCGCGCGAGGCGATGACCTTCGTCGCGGAGGACGCCCGGCGCCGCGGTGTGCCGCTCCACGTCCACCTCTCCGAGCAGCCCGCCGAGAACGCCGCCTGCCGCCAGCGGTACGGCCGTACGCCCGCCCGCCTGCTGCACGAGAAGGGCGTGCTGGGCGAGGGCGCGACGGCCGTGCACGCCACACACCTGGACTCCGCCGACATCGCGCTGCTCGGCGGCTCCGGCACCGGTGTCTGCCTGTGCCCGACCACCGAACGCGACCTCGCCGACGGCATCGGGCCCGCCGGACGGCTGGCGGCGGCCGGCACGCCGCTGAGCCTCGGCAGCGACGCGCACATGATGATCGACCTGTGGGAGGAGGCCCGCGCCATCGAACTGGACGAGCGGCTGATCAGCGGCCGCCGCGGCCACTGGACCGCCGGTGAACTCCTCACCGCGGCGACCTCGGCGGGCACGGCCGCGCTCGGCTGGCCCGCCGGACGGATAGCCCCGGGCAGGCTCGCCGATCTCACCACCGTACGGCTGGACTCGCCCCGTACGGCGGGGGCGCGGGCCGGTGATCCGCTGGCCCACGCCGTGTTCGCCGGCACCGCCGCCGACGTCAGTCATGTCGTCGTCGGCGGCGAGCCGATCGTCGAGGACGGGCGCCACCTGCACATCGAGGATGTCGGCGGCGCCCTGGACAAGGCCATCACGGCCCTGCTGGCCGACTGAGTCGCGTGCCGCTCAGCCGGTGGGGGCGCCGGGCCACTTGAACGTGGCCACGGCGCCCGCCGGCAGTTCGTACCGGAGCGACCTGCCGCTCTCGGTGACGGAGAAGGTCTGCGCCGAACCGGTGGCGTTGAGCACCACGGAGACCCGCGAGCCGTCCGGGTTCTCGAAGGTCACGTTCTGTACCCCGCCGGAGCCCTGGCTGGTGGAGGCGATGCGGTGCGCGCCGCGGTCCACGAACTTGGCGACGTGGCCGAGGGTGTAGAACTCGGCGTTCTTGGTGACGGCTCCGCCGTCGATCTGCACGACGCCGTTGCAGCGGGTGCCGCAGTTGCCGTAGTGCGGTCCGCCGTTCCTGTCGAGGGCGAGGTTCCACAGCACCACGGTCTCCGCGCCCGACCGCATGCTGCGGATGACCAGGTTCTCGGTCTGCCACTTCAGCGAGTCCGCGAAGGTGCGTGACGGGTCGTCGCTGTCGGTGCCGGAGCACTCGGTGAAGAACACCCGCTTGCCCGCGTTCCGCACCTGCTGCTGGGCCTCGGGGCTGCCGCCGTAGCAGTGGAAGGCCGCACCCTGGACGCGGGCGAGGTCCTTCGTACGGTCCAGGACGGTGAGCGGGAAGTCCGGGCGGTCCCAGTTGTGGTCGTAGGCGAAGAGCTGGGTGGGCAGCCCCGCGGCGGTCAGCCGGCCGTCCAGGACCCGGAGGAAGTCGGCCTGTTCCTCGGCGGACATGCCCATCGAGGGGTACGTCGTCTGGAACAGCGGCTCGTTCTGCACGGTGAGGTCGTCGACGGTCACACCGGCCTTGCCGTACGCCTGGACCGCCTTGACCAGATAGTCGGCGTAGTCCCCGTAGTGCTCGGGGGTGAGCTTGCCGCCCTCCAGCTTTCCGCTGTCCTTCATCCACGCGGGGGCCGACCACGGCGTGCCCATCACGCGGATGCCGGGGTTGATGCCCTTGGCCTGCTGCAGCAGCGGCAGGATCTCCTCGGTGTCCCGGCCGATCGAGAAGGACCCCTTCGTGTCCTCGTAGGTGTAGTAGGGCAGCCGGGCGACGAAGTCGGTACCACCGAGGGGCTGGCGCAGGTAGTCCAGGCCGATGCCCGCGCCGTCCCGGGAGAACAGGTCCTTCATCAGGGTGGTGCGCTGTCCTTCGGGCAGCCCGGCCACCAGGTGTGCCGAGGCCTCGGTGAAGGAGGCGCCCGCACCGGTGAACTCCTGGCTCTTCTCGCGGGAGTCCACGCTGATGTCGATCTGCTGCTTGCCACCGTCGAAGGACACGTCGCCGGCTCTGCTGAGCTTCTTCGAGCCGTCCGCCGTGGTGACCCACACCTGCGCGGTGGTCGCGGCGGCCCGGCCGGGCCCTGGAGCGGCGTAGGCGTAGCCGGCGGCGGTCATGACGAGCGCGGCTGAGACGGCCATCACCCTCCTCCACCGTGTCCCGGGCGATCTTTTTTGGGCATGCTGATGGTGCCTGTGTTCCATGATGCGGCTCCTCCGACAGATGTGGGCCGTGTTGTGTACAGGCGTTGCAGAACCGCCGGGCGCGTCGTGGCAGGGTTTGGCGATCCGATGTGACGAAGCGCCCGTGCGGGGCTCATGAGGGAGCTATGCCGCGCGGCGCTCCCGGTTCCGGTGGGCGCGGACGATCTCGGCGTACCGGTGTCCGCTGTCCTTGACGGTGCGCCGCTGGGTCCCGTAGTCGACGTGGACGAGGCCGAAGCGCTTGTCGTAGCCGTAGGCCCACTCGAAGTTGTCCAGCAGCGACCAGGCGAAGTACCCCGCGAGCGGCACGCCTTGCGACACCGCGTCGGCGCACGCGGCCAGGTGCTCCTCCAGGTAGCGGACCCGCTCCGGGTCGTGCACCTGCCCGTCGGGGCCGACGGTGTCGGGGTAGGCCGAGCCGTTCTCGGTGACGTAGAGACGGCGGGCGCCGTAGTCCTCCGTCATCCGCAGCAGCGTCTTCGTCAGCCCGGCCGCATGCACCTCCCAGCCCATTCCGGTGTGGCGGGAGGCCGGCAGCTCGACCTGCCGGGCGTACGGCAGCGAGCCCGCGGGATCGTCCGCGACGACGTTGCGGAAGTAGTAGTTCAGGCCGAGCCAGTCCAGGGGAGCGGCGATGGTCTCCAGGTCGCCCGCGCGGGCCGGCGGCTCGGTGCCGTACAGCTCCACCATGTCCTGCGGGTAGCCGCGGCCGTGCAGCGGGTCCATCCACCAGCGGTTGGTGTGCCCGTCGGAGCGGCGCGCCGCCGCGTGGTCGGCGTCGCTGTCGCTCGCCGGCTCACAGTGCGTCAGGTTGTTGACGATGCCGACCTGCGCGCCGGGCACCGCGGCGCGGATGGCCTGCACCGCGAGGCCGTGCCCGAGGTGCAGGTGGAAGGAGGCGCGGACGGCGGCGGTGAGGTCGGTCAGCCCCGGCGCCATCCGCCCTTCCAGGTGGCCGATCCACGCGGAGCACAGCGGTTCGTTGAGGGTGCCCCACTGCGTGACGCGGTCGCCGAGCCGCTCGGCGACGACCGCTGCGTACGCGGCGAAGTGCTCGGCGGTCTCCCGCTCCGGCCAGCCGCCCCGGTCCTGGAGCGCCTGCGGCAGGTCCCAGTGGTAGAGCGTGACGTACGGCGTGATGCCGGCCTCCAGGAGGCCGTCGGTGAGCCGGTCGTAGAAGTCCAGGCCCGCCTTGTTGACCGGCCCGTCGCCGCCCGGCACGACCCGGGGCCAGGCCACCGAGAAGCGGTAGGCGTCGGCGCCCAGCTGCCCCATCAGGCCGATGTCCGCGCGCCAGCGGTGGTAGTGGTCGCAGGCCACGTCGCCGGTGTCGCCGTTGTCGACCTTGCCGGGAGTGTGGCTGAAGGTGTCCCAGATGGACGGCGCGCGGCCGTCCTCGGCCGCCGCGCCTTCGATCTGGTACGCGGCGGTGGCCGTTCCCCACACGAAGTCGGCGGGGAGCGAGTCGAGGTACGAGTCGGACACGGAGTTCCTTTCCGCGGTGGTCACTTGACGGCGCCGGCCGTGAGTCCGGCGACGAGGTAGCGCTGGAGCAGCAGGAAGCCCGCGACGACGGGGACGCTGACGACGAGCGAGGCGGCCATGATCTGGTTCCAGTACACCTCGGTCTGGGTGGCGTAGCCCTGCAGGCCGATCGCGAGTGTGCGGGTGACGTCGTTGGTCATGACCGAGGCGAAGAGCACCTCGCCCCAGGCGGTCATGAAGGAGTAGATGGCCACCGCGACGATGCCGGGCACCGCGGCCGGCACGACGACCCGTACGAGGGCGCCGAGCGGCCCGCAGCCGTCGACCTGCGCCGCCTCGTCCAGGTCGCGCGGGATGGAGTCGAAGTAACCCACCAACATCCAGATGGACAGCGGCAGGGTGAACGTCATGTACGTGAGGATCAGGCCGCCGCGCGAGCCGTAGAGCGCGACGCCGGTGGCGTTCCCGATGTTCACGAAGATCAGGAAGAGCGGGAGGAGGAAGAGGATGCCGGGGAACATCTGGGTGGACAGCACCGTGACGGTGAACAGCCGCTTCCCCCGGAAGCGGTAGCGGCTGACCGCGTACGCCGCGAACACCGCGATCACCACCGAGCAGGCGGTCGCCGCGCCCGCGACGATCAGGGAGTTCACGAAGTACCGGCCCAGCGGCACGGTCTCCCAGATGTCCAGGTACGGCTGGAACGTCACCCGGCTGGGGAACCACCGGAAGGCGCCGGTCACGTCCTGCAGCGGCTTGAGCGAACTGCTGAGCATCACGTACAGCGGAGTGGCCGTGAAGAGGGTCAGCAGGGTGAGCAGCACCCGCCGGGTCCAGACGAAGGACCGGGGCGGCGCGGTGGGCGACTTGACGGCCTCAGCCATGCTCGCCCCTCCTTCCACGGCCTGTGAACAGCAGGTACGCGGCCGTCACCACGAGCAGGAAGAGCAGCAGCAGGACGGACATGGCCGACCCGGAGCCGAAGTTCCAGGTCTCGAAGGAGGCCTGGTAGATGTGGATCGAGATCAGGTCGGCGGCCTCCGGAGCCCCCTTGCCGAAGAGCACGTACGGCACGTTGAAGTCGTTGAAGGTCCACAGGAAGAGGACCAGTACCAGGACCTGGTTGACGGGGCGGAGGGCCGGCAGGGTGATGTGCCGGATCTGCTTCCGGATCCCGGCGCCGTCCAGCTGCGCCGCCTCGTAGGACTCCCGCGGGATGTTCTGCAGCGCCGCCGTCAGCATCAGGAACGCGAACGGCCAGGTGCGCCATACCGACGTCACCACGAGCGCCGTGAAGCTGTTGTCGCCGACCAGCCAGAACGTGGGCGAGTCCGTGAGCCCGAGCTGGTCGTGCAGGACGTGGTTCACCAGCCCGTTGTCCCGCTGGAGCAGGAAGGACCAGGTGATGACGGCGGTGTAGACCGGCAGTGCGTACGGGGTGAGGAACAGGGCCCGCAGCAGGCCGCGGCCGCGGAACCGGTCCTGCATGAGGATCGCGGCCGTCACGCCGAGCAGCCAGGCCAGCGCCACGGCGAGCACGGTGAAGGCGCAGGTGACCGCGAAGGAGTGGAGCAGCGCCCGGCCGACCGGGGCGTCGAAGTCGACCGCGATGCGGAAGTTGTCCAGGCCGGCCCAGGGCGCCGCGCCCCAGTTGCGGATGTACTCGTGGGTGAGCTGCTTGAAGCTCATCGCGATGCCGATGACCATCGGGACGATGTGGATCAGCAGTTCGAGCGCGAGGGCGGGGAGCAGCAGGAGGTAGGGGAGGCCGCCGCGTCTGATCCGGTCGGGGAGGAAGGAACGGCGCGGCGGCCGGTTCGGGGGCGGCGCGCCGGACGGCGACGTGCTGGGGGCCGCCGTCCCGGCCGCTTCGTGCTGTGTGGTGGTGGTCATGGTGCGGGTCTCACTTCTGCATCTGCTGCTGGGCCTCGGTGAGCTTCGCCCGCACGTCGGCGGTGGTGAGCTTCTTGCCCGCCGCGGCGTCGGCCAGCAGCTCCTTCATCGCGCCGCCGACCAGCGTCTCGAACTGCGACTCGTCGGGGACCTGCGGCAGCGGCGCCGCGCTCTTGGCGAGCACCTCGCGCTGCACGGCCTCGTCCGGGTCCCGCGGCTTGCTCCTCTGCGCGTCCAGCACGGGGGAGAGCGCCCCGAACTTGGAGGTGAGGATCTGCTGCTCCTCGGTGGAGGTCATGAACTTCACGAACTTCAGCGCGCCGTCGATGTTGTCGGTGTTGTCGAAGACGGCCATGTTGATGCCGCCGACCATGGAGTTGACGTTGCGCCGGCCGCTCGTGTCGCCGGACTGGAAGGGCACGGGCGCCACCCCGTACTCGTCCGTCTTCATTCCGTGCGCGAGCAGCGAGGTGCGCGCGGCCTGCCACAGCAGCATCCCGGCCTTGCCGGTGGCGAAGTCCCGCACCGACTGGTTCTGCGCGTACTCGGCGTTTCCGGGTGCGGCGATCTTGTCCTTCGCCAGGAAGTCGATGTACTGCTTGACGGCCTCGACGTTCGCGGGCTTGTCGAAGGTGGGCTTCCCGGCGGCGTCGAAGAAGTCGGCGCCGTGCTGCTTGCCGAAGACGAAGGCGTGGTGGGAGTTCTCCGCCACGTTGCCGCCCTCGACGGCCAGCCCGTACTTGCCGTCCTTGGTGAGCTTCTTCCCGTCGGCCACCAGCTCGTCCCAGGTGGTGGGGGGACGCGAGATGCCCGCCTCCTTGAACATCTGCTTGTTGTAGTACAGCGCGTACGTCAGCGAGTACAGCGGCACCGCCGCCGGGTCCTTCTTCGCCTCGCCGGTGGCGGCCATCGGGGCCGGCGCGAACCGTTCCTTGCCGCCGATCTTCTTGAAGGTCTTGTCGTCGAACGCCAGCAGCGCGCCGCTCTTCTGCAGCGACGAGGACCAGGTGTTGCCGATGTTGAGCACGTCCGGGCCCTGCCCGGAGGAGGTCGCGGCGAGGATCCGGTCGAGGATGGTGGCCCAGGGGATGACCTCCAGCTTGACCTTGATCCCGGTCTGCTGTTCGAACTTCTTCAGCTCCGGACCCAGCACCTTCTTGTCCGCCTCCAGGCTGGACCCCTGGTTGGTCGCCCAGTAGGTCAGCTCCTTCGGGCTGTCGTTGTTGGCGCCGCCTCCGAGGGCGGTGCCGCCGCCACAGCCGGTGGCCAGGGCGGCGGTCAGTGCGGTGGTGAGCGCGGCGACTGCCGCCATACGGGTTCTACGCATGGTCGTTGTGGCCCCTCCGGGAGGCGAGCATCAAAGCTCTGAACGCGGCTCCGTATTAACTTAAGGCGTGAGTTAAGTAGTGAAAGAAGGGGTCGTCAAGACACTCGGCACCGGTAAGTTGCCGGGAGAGGAAGGAGCCACATGCCCGAACGCCACCGCCGGACGGTCCGTGATCTGCGCCGAGGCAACCGTGCGCGGCTGCTGCGCCGCCTGTATCTGGAAGGTCCGCTGAGCCGCCAGGAACTCGCCGCGCGGACCGGCCTGAGCTCGGCGTCCATCAGCAACGTCACATCCGAACTCCTCGCCGACGGCCTGCTGGAGGAGGCCGGCTCGGTCGACTCCGACGGCGGGCGCCCGCGCATCCTGCTGCGGGTCGCGCCGGGCGCCGGATCACTCATCGGGGTGGACGTCGGCGAGACACGAATACGGGTTGAACTCTTCGACCTGTCGATGGCCGAGCTGGCCCGCTGCGAACATCCCTTGAAGGACGACGGTCACAACGTCACCCACGTCGTACGCCTGATAGCCGACGGCCTGAAGGCGGTACGCCGTACCGACGTCCCGCACGGCCCGCTGCTCGGCATCGGCGTCGGCGTGCCCGGCATCGTCGAGGACGACCCGGCACGCGGCGGCGCGGTGGTGCACGGCCAGACCGTCGGCTGGGACGCCGTCCCGCTGGCGGCCCTGCTCCGCGAAGCAGCCCAACCTGACGACACCGCACCGCTTTTCGTGTCCAACGGCGCCAAGACGCTCGGTCAGGCGGAGATGTGGTTCGGTGCCGGGCGGGGCGCGCGCGACGCCGTCATCGCCCTCATCGGCTCCGGCGTCGGCGCCAGCGTGATCACCGACGGCAGCGCGTACGGCGGCGCCGCACACGGCGCGGGGGAGTGGGGCCACACCACCATGCAGCTGCGCGGCCGCCGCTGCCGGTGCGGTGCCCGAGGCTGCCTGGAGGCGTACGTCGGCGCCGAAGCGGTGCTGGAACGGTGGCGGGAGGCGGGCGGCGCCGCTCCCTCCGGCGCCGACGAGGAGAGCGCGCTGGCCGCCCTGCTCGCCGCCGGCGACCCGGCCACCGCCGAGGTGCTGGCCGAGACCGCCGAGTACCTCGGCGCGGGCATCGCCGACCTGGTGAACCTCTTCAACCCCGAACGCATCGTGCTGGCCGGCTGGGCCGGCCTGCTCCTCGGCACCCGCCTGCTGCCCGCCGTACGCGAGGCCACCGCGGCCTACGCGCTGCGTTACCCGGCGGCCCGCGCCACCATCGAACTCGGCCGCCTCGGCGCGGACGCGGTCACCGTCGGCGCCGCCACCCTGCCCCTGAGCCGCTTCCTCGACACGGGAGGGACCGCACACGTCCCGCAGACCGCACCCGCACCACCCCGCGGCCCGGCCGCGCAGCCCACCGCCGGCCTCGGTACCTGACGGGCGCCCTCTCGCGGCCACCGGCCGCTTTCGCGAAGTGCGCGAACCGGACAGTGCGTCAGCGTGACCGTCGTTCGTGTCACTCGTTTGCCTGGTGCGGAATTCGTCGTATCCGCCGGAGGGGGCGATCGGCATGTGGGGGCGGGGACGGCGGCAGGCCGGAGGGACTGCCGCACGGATCAATGCGGAGCGGGCCGAGGCCGCGCTCATGGAGGCGTATCCACAGCTCGTGCGGATCGCCTTCGTGGCGCTGCCGCCGGCGCTGGGCCGCCATCGGCGGGTGCTCGTGGCCCACGGGCTGGTGCAGCGGGCGCTGCCCGGACCGCTCGGCGCCGCGCTGCCCGGCGCCGGCGGCCCGCCCGGCGACACGGCGGCCCCCGGGCCGAAACCCGAGTACGCGTGGGTGCGCGAGCGCGTCCTGACCGCGTGCCTGTCGTACGGCGCCCGGCCACGGCGCTGGCCCCGCCGGCTGCCGTGGCCACGGGCACTGCGGCCCGCGCTGCCGGCCGTATGGGGACTGCGGCTCTTCCCGCGCGCGGGCAGCGGGGACACCACCTCGCTCGACCGGGCGCTGGCCGCGGCGTCCGCCCCGGCACGCGCGCTGTTCGCGCTGCGTTCGCTGGAGGACATGCCGAGGGAAGCGGCCCGCGAGCTGCTCACCCGGCTCGGCGCACCACCCGAAGCGGCGGCGTGCCGCGACGCCGAACAGCTGCTGTACCTGAGCGCGCGGGCGGCGGCGGACCTGGGGAACGCCTCCGAGTTCGACCCGTGTTCCGTGCAGACCCGGCCGACGGATCTGCTGCGCCGCAGACGACGGCGGCGGCTCGCCGGCCTCACCGCCGCACTGCTGGCCCTGGTGACGATATCCGTGCTGCCCGCCACGTCGGGCGACGGTTTCGTGGGGACCCCGAGCGCGGACGACGCCATACCGGGGGACCTCGCCCCCGTCATGGACGCCGGCCGCCTGGTCCGGGCCCCCGGCGACCGCTGGGCCGACACCTCGCGCGTCGACTTCACCGCCTGGGCCCCGCGCGGCGCCCGCGTGGACGACACCGCGCTGCTGCACCGCGCGCTCGCCGCCTGGGCCCGCCCGGCGCCCGGCACCAAGGTCACGTCGGCCGCCGCGACCACCGAAGAAGTCCCCGCCACCCCGCCCGCGTTGCTGTACGCCGGCGACATCGACGGCCGCGCCGTCGTCGTCCTCCACGACGAGCGCCGCATCGTCCGCTACACCGAGCCGAGCGACGGGGACGGCACGGCCGCGCTGGACTTCGCGCGGGCCGACGACGCCGATGTGACCACCGCGGCGGCGGTGGTCGTCAGCCGCACCGCGCGGCAGGTGCGCTTCCTCACCGCCCCCTGGATCGCCACCGCCGAACGGCGGGACCTCCGGCACCCCGACACCCCGGCCCGTTCCGTACGCGTGGCGCGCGACGGCGTCACGGAGCCGGTGGCACGCCCGAGGTACGACGACTGCACCGCCCGTCCCGCGCTGCAACTCCGCTCCTCCGCACGCATCGTGGAGCACCACACCTTCGTCGTCGCCGACCTCGGCGACCTGCTCCCGGCCCACCTCACCTACATGCCGCTGCCGGGCCGTGAGCGCCCGCGTCCCCCGCGCGAGGCCACGAGTACGGAGGCGCTGCGCGCCTGGGCGGCCTCGGCGTGCGGAATGAGCGGGCTGCTGGACGGGGGAGTGCGGAGCGTCAGCATGTGGGACTTTGCCCGTCAGCGGCTGCCGGAGGACGGCGGCCACGCGGTGTGGTCCTGCCGCCGGGCGGACACCTGGCGCGGCCCGGGCGACATCGAAGTGGGGCTGCGGCGTCCCGAGGCCGCGCCCGACGCCGACGCCACGGTGGTCGCCCGCGATCGGGACACCGCCGCGTGCAGCCGCTTCGGCCAGCACGTCGTGGCGAGCACGCGATGGCGCAGCCCCTCGAAGAAGTGGTACCTCCTCGCCGCAGGCAGCCGCGCGGTCACCGGGCTGGAGGTGACCGGCGACGTCCGGGCCACCACGGATGCGCCGACCCTCGCCCGGCGCGCCCCGAAGGACGCCCGCACGCAGGTGACCGCCGACCTCCCGGAAGGGGAGCGGATCCGGCCTCCGGGCAGCGAGTAGCGCACATCTCCCGCCGAGGGCCGGGCGCCTGACCGACAGGCACCCCGGCCCTCGCCGCTGACATCGATTCCGCAGCACGAGACCGAGGCGGCCCACGCCGCCCGAACGCCCGTGCCGTCGTTTCTCCCGATTCCTTGACACCGGTTCGGGCCACCCGCAGACTCGTTGCGCCAAGCGCACTATGTTTCTCCATACGCAACGAGGTGCATGATGCTTCCCACGCGTCGTCCCGCGGGTGCCGCGCCGTACCTGCCGCCCTCCCGTGCCGCCGTACGCCCCGCCGGAGGTGCGGCATGAAGTCCGTGGCCGTCGTCGGCGCCTCGCTCGCCGGACTCTCCGCCGCCCGCTCGCTGCGCAAGCAGGGCTATGACGGACGCCTCGTCCTCATCGGCGAGGAGACCCACCGCCCGTACGACAGACCGCCGTTGTCGAAGGAGTTCCTCACCGGGAAGGTCGACGAGGCCGAACTCGCCCTGGAGGCGGACGACGAGGACCTAGCTGCCGAGTGGATACTCGGGGCCCGGGCCACCGGCCTGGACACGCGGGAGCGCGCGATACGGCTCGCCGACGGCAGGGACGTACGCGCGGACGGCGTCGTGATCGCCACGGGGGCCGCCGCGCGGGCCCTGCCCGGCAGTGACGGCCTGGCCGGCGTGCACGTGCTGCGCACCCTCGACGACGCCCGGGGCCTCCGCGACGACCTGGTATGCGGCGGCCGGCTGGTCGTGATCGGCGGCGGCTTCGTCGGCGCCGAAGTGGCCTCGACCGCCGCCGTCATGGGGCTGGACGTCACGTTCGTCGTGGCAGGGCCGGCACCGCTCGCCGGTCCGCTCGGGCCGGAGATGGCAGCGGCCGTCTCCGCGCTCCACACCGACCACGGGGTGCGCCTGCTGTGCGGCACCGAGGTGCGCGGAGTGACCGGCGCCGCGCCGGCCCCGGCGGTGCTGCCCCTGGGACTGCGCGACCGGGAAACGCCCGCCGGAGAGGGCCGCCGGACGCGGGTGACGGCGGTGCTGCTCGACGACGGCCGCAGCATCCCCGCCGACATCGTCGTCGCGGGCATCGGCGCGACGCCGTGCACCGACTGGCTCGCCGGGTCCGGCGTCGCGCTCGACAACGGGGTGCGCTGCGGCGCCGACGGCCTCACCAGTGTGCCGGGCGTCGTCGCGGCCGGTGACTGCGCGGCCTGGTACGACCCTTCCCTCGCGGCCCACCGCCGGATCGAGCACTGGACCGGCGCCAAGGAGCGCCCCGCGGTGGCCGTGGCCGCCCTGCTGTCCGGCGGCACCGCCCCGCTCGGCCCGCCCCGCCCGCCCTACTTCTGGTCCGATCAGTACGGCGTGCGGATCCAGTTCGCCGGGCACGCCGCATCGGCCGACAGCGTCACCGTCGAGGACGGCACCCCGGCCGACCGCGCCTTCCTCGCGGTCTACCGGCGCGCCGGAGAACCGGTCGCCGTCCTGGGCGTGGACCGCACCAAGCTGTTCACCCGCTGGCGCCGGCACCTCGCCACCGCGGCGCGGGGCGGCCTCGCATGAGCACCGTGACCCGGCCGGGCCCCGGAGCCCCCGCGCTGTACCCGGACGGGCTGCCCCGGCCCGGCCGGGCCCTGGTCATGGGCATCGTGAACGTCACGCCCGACTCGTTCTCCGACGGCGGGCGGTGGTACGCCCCGGAGCGGGCCGTCGCGCACGGTCTCGCGCTGCTGGCGGAGGGCGCGGACATCCTCGACGTGGGCGGCGAGTCGACCCGGCCCGGCGCCGCGCGGGTCCCGGTCGAGGAGGAGCTGCGGCGGGTACTGCCGGTGGTCCGCGAACTGGCCGCCGCGGGGGCGACGGTCAGTGTCGACACGATGCGGGCCGAGGTCGCCGCGCGTGCCGTCGAGGCCGGCGCACGGCTGGTCAACGACGTTTCGGGCGGCCTCGCCGACCCCGCGATGCTGCCCTTGGTGGCGTGCGCCGGGGTGCCGTACGTGGCGATGCACTGGCGCGGGCATTCCGACGGCATGCAGGCCAACGCGGGCTACGACGATGCCGCTGCCGATGTGGCCGACGAGTTGCGGCTGCGCGTCGAAGCGGCCCTGCACGCCGGTATCGCGCCGGACCGTCTCGTCCTCGATCCCGGGCTGGGCTTCGCCAAGACTCCCGAGCACAACTGGCAGTTGCTGGGCCGGCTCCGGGAGGTGGTCGCGCTCGGGTACCCGGTCCTGGTGGGCGCGGCCCGCAAGTCCTTCCTGGGGGAACTGCTGGCGGACCCGGCGACGGGCCTGCCCCGGCCGCCGCACCGGCGGGACGCGGCCACCTCCGCGGTGACCGTCCTGGCCGCCACGCAGGGCGCCTGGTGCGTGCGCGTGCACGACGTGGCCTCGACGGCCGACGCGGTACGCGTGACCGCCCGCTGGGGGCGCGAGGCGTAGGGCGAGAAGGTTCTGCCGGAATCACGGCGGCGGCGGGCCGCCCCGGCCCGCCCCCCCCCCCCCCCCCCCCCCCCCCCCCCGGGGGGGGCAGGGGGGGGGGGGCCCGCCACCCCCCCCCAACCCGCCGGCG
>NZ_JBVJIF010000001.1:136041-1210664 GCF_055586425.1 Streptomyces sp. NPDC050806
TTTCGCGGCCCCGCCGGTGGGGGGCCCGCGGGTTTGGGCTTGATGTGTCTGGGGTATGACGGGGGGCGCCGGCCGGCTTTGGCCGCCCGGAACCCGCCGGCCGGCGCCGCCGTGCGGGGTTTCCCGGGGCGGGGCGGCCGGTCAGCGCAGGACGACCGTGCGGCTGCCGTTGACCATGATGCGGCTCTCGGTGTGCCACTTCACCGCGCGGGCGAGGACCTGCGCCTCGACGTCGCGGCCGAGGGTGACCAGGTTGTCGGGGCCCTGCGAGTGGTCCACGCGGACGACGTCCTGCTCGATGATGGGCCCCTCGTCGAGGTCCGGGGTGACGTAGTGCGCCGTGGCACCGACGAGCTTGACGCCGCGCTCGTGCGCCTGGGCATACGGCCGCGCCCCCTTGAAGCTCGGCAGGAACGAGTGATGGATGTTGATCGCCCGGCCTTCGAGCTGCTTGCAGAGGTCGTTGGAGAGGATCTGCATGTAGCGGGCGAGGACCACCAGGTCGACGTCGAGTTCGTCGACGAGCTCCAGCAGCCGCGCCTCCGCCTCGGGCTTCGTCTCCCGCGTCACGGGGATGTGGTGGAACGGAATCCCGTGGCTCTCCGCGAGGGGCTCGAAGTCGCGGTGGTTGGAGACGATCGCCGGCACTTCGATGTTGAGCGCGCCGGTGGTGCGCCGGAAGAGCAGGTCGTTCAGGCAGTGGCCGAACTTGGACACCATGATCAGCGTCCGGGTCGGGGTCGCTGCCTCGTAGAGGTTCCAGGAGATCCGGTACGCCTCGGCCACGGGGGCGAAGCCGGAGCGCAGATCGTCCAGCGACGTGCCCGGATCCGGGATGTCGAAGCGCATGCGCAGGAAGAAGCGGTCCTGGAGCCGGTCGTCGAACTGCTGGCTTTCCTGGATGTTCCCGGAGTGCTGGACGACGAAGCCGGTGACGGCGTGGACGAGGCCGGAGCGGTCGGGGCACGAGACGGTGAGGACGAACTCGCGCTCGGGCTGCGGTCGAGGGGACATCGGGCCTCCAAGTAGAAGCGCAATACGCAACAGCGTGTTTGATACGCAACATGGTCCGGACGCAGCCGCTCGCGGTCAAGCCCCCGTTCCGACCTTGCCCACCTGGGAGTTGAGGTGCCGCGCACACCAGTGGACGCCGCTCCAACTCACCCGCGGAGTACCGGGGATCACCTCTTGACAGCGCTCCGGGCGGGCTGCACTGTGTGTTGCGCAACCCGATGCGCGTTGCGCATAAAGCAACTTCTTGAGGGGAGGGTGGTGGCGATGACGGGACCGCGCGCGGTCATCGTCGGTGCGGGTGTCGTGGGGGCGGCACTGGCCGACGAGCTGTCCGTCCGGGGCTGGACCGAGGTGACGGTGGTCGACCAGGGGCCCCTGCCGGTCACCGGCGGGTCCTCGTCCCACGCTCCGGGCCTGGTCTTCCAGACGAACGCCTCGAAGGCCCTGACGGAGATGGCCCGCTACACCGTGGAGAAGTTCTCCGCGCTCAAGGTGGCCGGGGAGCCGTGCTTCCTCCCCGTGGGCGGCCTGGAGATCGCCACGTCGCCGGAGCGGCTGGCGGAGCTGCAGCGCCGGCACGGCTGGGTGACGTCGTGGGGCGTCGAGGCACGGCTGGTCGGCCCCGAGGAGTGCGTCCGGCTGCACCCGCTGGTCGACCCCGGCCGGGTCCTGGGCGGGCTGCTGATTCCGACCGACGGCCTGGCGAAGGCGGTACCGGCGGTCGAGGCGCAGCTCAGGGCGGCCGAGGACCGCGGAGTGCGCCTCCTGGGCGGGCACGAGGTCCTGGACATCCGCACCGAGGACGACGGCGTTGGTGGCGACCGGGTGGCCGCGGTGGTCACCGACCACGGCGAGATCGCCGCGGACATCGTGGTGTGCTGTGCCGGCATCTGGGGCCCGAAGGTCGCCCGCATGGTGGGCATGGACCTCCCCCTGACCCCGCTCGCCCACCAGCTCGCCTGGACAGGCCCTGTACCGGCCCTGGCGGGGCAGGACGAGGAGGCCGTCCGCCCGATCCTGCGCCACCAGGACGCCGACCTCTACTACCGGGACCGCTTCGACCGGCTGGGCATCGGCTACTACGGCCACCGCGCGATGCCCGTATCGGCCGACGACATCCTCCCGGTGGACGAGGCCGAGGAGATGCCGTCCGTCCTGCGCTTCACCCCTGACGACTTCGCCCCCGCCTGGACCGAGACGCAGTCGCTGCTCCCGGCGACGCGGGACGCCGAGGTCGAGGAGGGCATCAACGGACTGTTCTCCTTCACCACCGACGGGATGCCGCTGCTGGGCGAGTCACCGCGGGTGGCGGGCTTCTGGGTGGCGGAAGCGGTGTGGGTGACCCACTCCGGGGGCGTGGGCCGGGCCGTCGCCGAATGGCTGGTGGACGGGTACTGCTCGTCGTTCGACCTGCACGAGTGCGACGTCAACCGGTTCGAGCCGCACCAGCTGGCCCCGGAGTACGTCCTGGCGCGGGACTGCCGGAACTTCGACGAGGTCTACGACATCCTCCACCCCCTGGAGCCGGCTGGTGCGTCACGACCCCTGCGCACCAGCCCCTTCCACCCCCGCCAGCAGGAGCTCGGCGCGTACTTCCTCGAAGCGACGGGCTATGAGCGGCCCCAGTGGTACGCGGCCAACGAGCACCTGCTGGCGGGGCGGGAGATCCCCACGCCCAACGACTGGGCGGCCCGCCACTGGTCGCCGATCGTCGGCGCCGAGGCACAGGCGACCCGCGAGGGCGTCGCACTGTACGACATGACCGCACTCCAGCGGCTGGAGGTCACCGGCCGCGGTGCCGCGGCCTTCCTCCAGTGGCTGACCACAGGCAACATCGACAAGTCGGTGGGCTCGGTCACCTACACCCTGCTGCTGGACGTGGACGGCGGCATCCGCAGCGACGTGACCGTCGCACGGCTGGGCCGGCAGCACTTCCAGGTCGGCGCGAACGGCGCGCTGGACCTGGACTGGTTCACCCGGCACCTCCCCGCGGACGGCTCGGTGGCGGTGCGCGACATCACCGCCGGCACCTGCTGCATCGGCCTGTGGGGCCCGAAGGCGCGGGAGGTGCTCCAGCCGCTGACCCACCAGGACTTCTCCCACGCAGGGCTGCGCTTCTTCCGCGCGAAGGAGGCGTACATCGGCTCCGTGCCCGTCACCGCGATGCGGCTGTCCTACGTCGGCGAGTTGGGCTGGGAGCTGTACACCACCGCCGACATGGGCCTGAAGCTCTGGGACACGCTCTGGGAGGCGGCGCAGCCATACGGCGGCATCGTGGCCGGCCGGGGCGCCTTCAACAGCCTGCGGCTGGAGAAGGGGTACCGGTCCTTCGGCACCGACATGACCTACGAGCACGACCCGTACGAGGCCGGCGTCGGCTTCGCGGTCCGCATGGACAAGGGCGACTTCCTCGGCCGCGAAGCGCTCCAGCGGCGCGCCGAGCGGGTGCGGCGACGCCTCACCTGCCTGACCATCGACGACCCCGGTGCCGTGGTCATGGGCAAGGAACCGGTCCACGACGGGGACCGCGCCGTCGGCTACGTCACCAGCGCCGCGTACGGATACACGATCGGCAAGGGCATCGCCTACGCCTGGCTGCCCGCGGAACCGGCCACGCCGGGCCGCACCCTGCACATCGGCTACTTCGACCGGTCCGTCCCGGCGGTCGTCACCGAAGAGCCACTGTTCGACCCGAAGATGCAGCGTCTCCGAGGCTAGGCCAGCCCACCCGGAAAGGGGAGGAACATGAGCGCAAACATCCTTGACGGCCGCCGCACCGCGGCCGCCATCCGCGCCGAACTCACCGAGCGAGTAGCGGTGTTGGCCGAGCGGGGCATCGTACCCGGCCTCGGCACGGTACTGGTCGGTGACGACCCCGGCAGCCACGCGTACGTGGGCGGCAAACACCGCGACTGCGCACAGGTCGGCATCGCCTCCATCCGCCGCGAACTGCCGGCCGACGCCACGCAGGACCAGGTCGAGGCAGTCATCGACGAACTCAACGCCGATCCGGCGTGCACCGGCTACATCGTCCAGCTCCCCCTGCCGCGCGGGCTCGACGCCAACGCCGTACTGGAGCGGATGGACCCGGCGAAGGACGCCGACGGCCTGCACCCGGTCAGCCTGGGCAGACTGGTCCTCGGCGTCGAGTCGCCGCTGCCCTGCACCCCGCGCGGCATCGTCGAACTGCTGCGCCGCCACGACGTGCCGCTCGCCGGCGCCCGGGTCTGCGTGATCGGCCGCGGTGTCACGGTCGGCCGGCCCATCGGCCTGCTGCTCACCCGCAGGTCGGAGAACGCCACGGTGACGCTCTGCCACACCGGCACCAAGGGCCTGCCCTGGCACGTCCGCGAGGCGGACATCGTCGTCGCGGCGGCCGGCTCGCCCGGCCTGATCACCCCGGACATGGTCCGGCCCGGCGCCGCCGTCCTCGACGTCGGCATCACCCGCACCGACGAGGGCCTGCTCGGCGACGTGCATCCGGACGTCGCCAAGGTCGCCGGGTGGGTCGCCCCGATGCCCGGCGGCGTCGGCCCCATGACGCGGGCGATGCTGCTCGCCAACGTCGTCGAGGCGGCAGAACGCGCCGCCGGGACCTGACCGGGACCGGCGCTCCACCGCGTCCGCCTTTCTGCCTTTACTTTCCCCTCCCCCCTTCCCCTTCCCTCTTCACGGCACTTCTCTTCGAGGTGAACCATGACTACGACCGGACTGCCGGAGAGCCTGATCGCGACTCTCCCCGGTGATGACTACACGGACCCGGAGATCTTCCGCCTGGAACAGGAACACATCTTTGAGTCGATGTGGTTCTGCGCGGCCCGCTCCGCGGACCTGGCCAAGCCGGGTGCGTTCAGGACCGTGGACGTCGGGCGTGAGAGCATCCTGCTGACCCGCTCCCGGGACCACTCCGTCCGCGCCTTCTTCAACGTGTGCCGGCACCGTGGCGCGAAGCTGTGCACGCAGGAGTCGGGCGAGGTGAAGCGCGCTTTCCAATGCCCGTACCACGCCTGGACCTACGACCTGAACGGCAAGCTCGTCGCGGCCCCGAACCTGACGAAGATGCCGGACATCGGCCGCACCGAGTTCGGTCTGGCGCACGTCGCGGTGCGCGAGTGGCTGGGCTATGTCTGGGTGTGCCTGGCCGAGAACCCGCCCTCGTTCGAGGAGTCGGTGGTCCAGGACGTGGTGGCGCGCCTGGGCGACACCGAGTCGATCAGCGCGTACGGCATCGAGAACCTGGAGCTGGGCAAGCGGATCGTCTACGACGTCCGGGCGAACTGGAAGCTGATCATTGAGAACTTCATGGAGTGCTACCACTGCGCGACGATCCACCCGGAGCTGACCGAGGTGCTGCCGGAGTTCGCCGACGGCTTCGCGGCGCAGTACTACGTGGGCCACGGCGCGGAGTTCGGGGAGGACGTCCAGGGGTTCACCGTCGACGGCTCGGAGGGTCTGGACCGCATTCCGGGGGTCTCCGAGGACCAGGACCGCCGGTACTACGCGATCACGGTGCGGCCGCAGGTGTTCATCAACCTGGTGCCCGACCACGTGATCTTCCACCGGATGTACCCGGTGGCGGCCGACCGCACGATCGTGGAGTGCGACTGGCTGTACCTGCCGCACGTCGTGGAGTCGGGCAAGGACGTCAGCCGCTCCGTCGAACTCTTCGACCGGGTCAACCGGCAGGACTTCGACGCCTGCGAGCGCTGCCAGCCGGCGATGAGCTCCCGCCTGTACGCCAAGGGGGGCGTCCTGGTGCCGAGCGAACACCACATCGGCGAATTCCACGACTGGGTACGCGGCCGCCTCGGCCTCGCCTGACCCCGGAAGTTCCCGAACAACAACACACCTCGGCCCGGTGCCGGGCGGCAAGCGGCGAGACATCCGCGCGCCGCCCGGCACCGGCGCGTGACGCCCGTCAGCGGCGCGTGACGCCCATCAGCGGGGGACCGCGGGATGCGTCCGCCGGCCGCACTCGCGCACCGCGGCCGCGTACTCCTCGTACTCCTCGGCCGTCGCCGCCGCGGCGCCTTCGCTGAGGTTTTAGGGGGTGGCGGTCCGCCAGATCTGCACCAGACAAAACTGGTGCTGTCCGTCCAGATCGGCCTCGTGGCTGCCGGGGTTGTCGAGCACGTCGAAGCAGTTCTTCAGAGGGGAAGTGAAGGCACGGCCGATGTCCGGATTGAACACCCACTGCCACCGCATCCGGTACGTGCCCGGCGACGGCAGCACCACCGGAATCTCCCACGGCCCGGCGTCCAGGGCTTGCAGTTGGAGCTCGCCTTCGGGAAGTTCCACCTCGACTTCTTCCTGCCCCGCCCACGGGCCGGGCGGCGGCGCCGGTGCGGTGGTCCACGACTCCAGGCGTATCGCCACCGTGCCCACCTCCGGCGGAGTCTGGAGATACACCAGGCCCGGCCCGGGAAGCAGCCACTTCGTTCTGTCCGCATCGTCATCGAACGTTTCGGCCGCCATGGTCGTGTCGTGCAGCCCGAGCAGCCGATAGCTCGCCGACACCTTCGCCTCGCAGGAGTCCAGCAACCTACTCAACTGACACCTCTCATCGACAGCCACGACAACAAAGCCCATTGTGCACCGGGTCAAGGCTCCCGCTGATGTGGGGAAGTACAGACCGAGCCAGCGCTTCCGAGCCTTGTCACGAGAGGCGAGCCAGGTGTCCGTAGCGGCCAGGCCGCGCCTGCCGGCCTCCGGCATGAGGCGGGCGTACTTTGGCCATTCTTCCGCGATGCCGAGTGTGATGGACCGCTTCCGCTTAGCGGTGCGGTGGGGGAACGGCGTTATGGAGAGAGGAGAGGGCCGCGTCTGGCGTGCGGGGCCCGAGTGACTGTCGGCGCGTTCCGGATCTCGGTGGGGTCAGCCACTTTCGGGCAAGCCGGGTTTGGTGCCGGGCGGCCTCGGACAGCACTTGCGCGTCCGTTTCCCCGAGTACGAGGAGAATCCTGTGATCCAGGCAGCCGTGACGTGGAAGGACCACGCCTACCTGTTCCGGGGCGATGCCTACGCCAAGTTCGACATGCCGGCCAACAAGACGGTCACCGCGACCGGCAGCATCCCGGTCGGCTGGCCCGGCCTGGCGGGCACCACGTTCGAGCGGGACATCGACGCGGCCGTCGAGTGGATCGAATTCGATGTCGACACCCGCTACATCCACTTATTCAAGGGCGACCAGTGCGTCAAGTACTACCCGGCCAAGGACGAGGTGATCCGCGGTCCGGTTTCCATCGCCGAGGCGTGGCCCGAGCTCGCGGCGGTCGGCTTCGACCGGGACATCGACGCGGTCGTGTGGACCGACAGGCCGCCCTTCGTGACGGGCCCCTACACCTTCGAGGTCTACTTCTTCAAGGGTGACAAGTACGTCACGTACGACGGCCGGAAGCACACACTGATCGCCGGCCCGAAGAGCATTGCCGGGAACTGGCCCGGCCTCAAGGAGGCCGGCTTCGACAGCGGCCTGGAGGACGCCGTCTTCTGGACGGTCAAGGAAATGTTCGGAGCCGTCCAGCACCGCTCGGTGTACTTCTTCAAGGGAGACAAGTACCTCAAGTACGACTTCGACAAAAACCAGGGCGGCAGGGCGCGGGACATCGGGGAGAACTGGCCCGGCCTCGGCGGCACCGACTTCGCCGGCGCCCAGGCCCCGGTCGTCACCGCACCAGCGGCACGGGCCACCTACACGATCACCTTCACCAACCCCGATGACGGCGAGGAGCCCGAGCCCTACGGGAAGGTCTGGCTCACGACCAAGGACGGTGTCTCCTTCCGGCTGTGGACGCAGGAATACCACCGGGTCATCCCCACGGTCCACCGCTTCTCCAACGCCATCGACCTGCCCGTCACCGCGGCGGACATCGCCTCCGTCGAAGCCTTCGTGGACGAGGACGACCCCCTCTACGACGACATCCTGGCCCGCGATGCGAAGCCGTTCACCGGCAACGGCACCTACACATGGACCACGGACGACGGATCGGTCGCGATCGACCTGACCATCGTCTGACCAGCCCGAGCAGCGAGCCCCTCCGGGACGGCGGACTCGCCGGCCCCGGAGGCGGCCCGATGCACCAAGTAGGCGGCCGGCACGACGTAGCGGACAGGACGGTGCCGGTCCAACGGTGCGGGCTGCTCACCTGACATTGCCCCGCGCTCCGCGCGGCCGCCCGAGCAGGCCGTGTGACCCAGCGGGAGCCAGCTGCTTGCGTCGCGTACGGCCAGGATGAACTTGGCCCCCGGTCAGGCGACGTCGAGCTCCTCGTCGTACGGCACGACGGCGTACGGCTCGTTCCCCGCCGGCGGGTCGGCGAGCCCGTCGAGGTGGAACTCGGCACGGGCGATGTGCTGCTGTTCGCCGGTGATCACTTGCACGCCACCCGCCCGAACACCGGCTCCGAGACTTGCTGGGTGATCACCAAGCGGGTCTGCCTCGGCCCTCCCCGCTACCATCCGTGCGCCACAGGCTGGGTGCCCTACGCCGATCCTCGCCTGCTCGGCACCCCTCTCGGGCCGCCGGCGCCCTTGCGCTCGACGCTGACCGCAGGCCGTGACCGTCAGCTGCTCCGCTCCACACGGCCCTCGTGCCCATGGCCACGTCTCGGTCACGGTGTGTGTGGCGTGCTCCAGGTCGAACGGTGGACACGGGACAAAAGCCCGCCCCGAGGCCGATCAGCCCGATTCGGTAGTCATGTGGTCTCGGAGGGGGCACGCGTGCCCGGGAGGGTCATGCTGGAGACACCTTGGGCTGCGGAGGGAGATGAGTGCCGTGACCGCCAAGGCACAGAAGAAGGGCCATGGCCGCGCTTGTGCTGCTGACAAGCGTGGCCGTCTGCCCCGCTCCGTCTATGAGAAGGAGCTCTACCGTCTCCAGGCCGCCCTGGTCGAGTTGCAGGAGTGGGTGCGGGCCGAGGGGGAGCGGCTCGTCGTGATCTTCGAGGGCCGCGACGCAGCCGGCAAGGGAGGCACGATCAAACGCGTCACCGAGCACCTCAACCCGCGCTTCACGCGTGTGGTCGCCCTGCCGGTGCCGACCGAGCGTCAGCGCACCCAGTGGTACTTCCAGCGCTATGTCGAGCAGTTGCCAGCGGCGGGAGAAATCGTGCTGTTCGACCGCAGCTGGTACAACCGGGCCGGTGTGGAACGGGTCATGGACTTCTGCACGCCGCAGGAACACCAACGATTTCTGCGCCAGTGCCCCTTGCTCGAGCGGATGCTCGTCGAGGACGGAATGCGTCTGCACAAGTACTGGTTCTCCGTGAGCGACGCCGAGCAGGAAAGGCGCTTCCGTAGGCGGCTGGAGGACCCGGTCCGGCGTTGGAAGATCTCCCGGATGGACATGGAGTCCTTCACCCGCTGGGAGGCATATTCCCGGGCGAAGGACGAGATGTTCGTGCACACGAACATCCCTGAGGCGCCCTGGTACGTGGTGGAGAGCGACGACAAGCGCGCGGCGCGCGTCAACATGATCGCCCACCTGCTCTCGGTCGTTCCCTATCGGTCGATCGAGTCCCCACTGCCACCCCTGCCCCCGCGGCCGGAGCCCACCGGATACAAGCGTCCGCCCAAGGAGCTGCAGACCCTTGTGCCGGACCATGCGGCCACACTCTCCCCTCATCAGCAGGGTGGCTCCGCGCGGTAGGGCACCAGAGCGCGGGGTAGTACCTGTGGCGCGCAGGCCGCCCACACGATGTCATGCGTTGCCCGTTGCTGCGTAGCGGTGGGAGGGGGCTACGCGTGCGACTGCGCGACGGTCGTTACCGTGCGTGCGGACCTGCGCGGGCCCGGTGACCGTTCGCCTTCCTGGTGCGATTCAGCCCGTGGGTACCAGCACCACCGGGCAGTGGGCGTGGTGGAGGGCCGCGTGGGTGACCGGGCCCAGTTGGAGACCGAAGTGGCGTGGCCGGCGGTGGGCCGCCAGGATGACGACGTCGGCCTCCCGGCTGTACTCGACGATCGCTTGGGCCGGGCTCTGGCAGACGGCCAGTGTGGATGCCCGGACGTCGGGATACTCCTGTGTCAGGCCGGCGACGGCATATTGGGGTACAGCTTCTGCGGCCTTGCGCAGCCCGGTGACATCGTCCCAGCCCAGCTGTGAGGGTCGGGCCTGTCCGCCGTGGGGCGCCGGGAATTGCCAGGCGTGCAGGACCCGTAGCTCAGCTTCGCGGCGGGCTGCCTCGTCGAAGGCGAAACGCAGGACCTTTATGTCGGAGTCCGCGTCCGATGCCAGGCCGAGGACGACGGTGCCGCGGATGCGGTCGAGGTCACCGCGCACCACCATCAGCGGGCTGATGCAGTGCGCCGCGACGCGCAGGCTGACCGAGCCGAGCAGCAGTCCGGCGAAGCCGCCGTGTCCGCGCGTACCGACGACGGTCAGTGAGGCGGTGCGACCGCAGCGCAGTAGTGCCCCGGCTGCGGATTCCGTGGTCAGTGAGGGGAACATTGTGGTGTTCGGCGCGCGTGATCGCGCGCGTTCCACGGCACCGTCCATCATGCGGCGTGCACTGCTGTAGAGCAGCTTGCCCTCGTCGTCCTGAACCCCGTAATCGGGCAGTGGGCGTTTGGGCCAAGGCCAGCCGGCCAGGATCTCCAGGGCCGTGCCACGGAGCCGGGCCTCGTCGGCCGCGCGGTCCAGAGCCCGCTCGGCGTTGGCCGAGCCGTCGAATCCGACGACCACCCGGCCATGCGGCGCTTGCGGCGGCTGGGACATACGGACCTCCTCGGATCATGGCGCCTGAGCTGATGTGGTCGGGGATCACGCGTGCGGGGCGAGTTCGGCCAGGCTTCGGGCCACGTGGGCCGCTCCGCGTTGGTACAGTTCGACGGCGTTTTCTGTGCGGCCCTCCCGGTCCACTCCGAAGGTGAGCGCGAAGCCACCCCGGTGGGCCGCGGTGATCCAGGCGGGAGCCGCGACGACGACGGCGCTGTGCTCGGGCACTGTTCGCAGTTGTCGGGTGCCTTCGGCCAGCAGGGCCGGGTCCGGGCCGGCCGGCACTCGGAGCCGGGCGCGGTCGCAGCCGTCGACGATGGCGTCGAACCGGCTGGTCAGACCGGCTGACTCCAGGAGGCGACGGCCGTGCCGGGAGGCCGAGACCGCGGCGACCGGGATGGCATGGGCGTGCATCGAAGCCACGAGATGGAGGCTGTCCGGCCACACCGGTACGCCGCATCTGCGCAACTGCTCGTCGAAGAACCGGTCCTCGTCGTCCGCCAGCGTCCGGAGTATGGACGGGGCGTCGGGACGGCCGGGGTCGTAGATGCCTCGGTCGGTGAGGAAAGCCCGGAGGCCGTCGAGCCTGGCCCGCCCCTGGAAGAAGCGGCGGAAGTCGGCCTCGGGGGCGAACGGCCGGACGGACAGGCGGTGTACGTGTCCGCGGTCCCGCAGGAAGCCGTCCAGGGTGCGTTTCCAGGCGTCGGCGTGCAGGCGTGCGGTGTCGGTCACCAGCCCGTCGATGCCGAGTAACAGGGCCCGGCACTGGAACAGCCGGGAGGGGCGTTGGAGGGCGGGCGAGATGCTTGCCGGTTCCCGGCCGTTGGCGTACGTGTTGTGCTCCTGCTGGTACGTGCTCATGGCTCACACCTCCTGAGTGCTTTCGTCGGAGCTGGGCACCCCGCGTGCGGTGGCGTCGCGGTGTCGGGAGATCTCCGTCTCCACGGCATTCGCGAGGGGTTCGACGGTCTCGGCCACCGCCGTGGTGAGGCCCGTACCGAGCGAACGGTCCGCGCCTTCGACGGCGAGGACGAGGAGACGGCCGGGCAGCCTGCCCAGTGCCTCGGAGAGTTGTAGAGCTTCGCCCAGCCCCAGACCATGAGAACTGGTGGGTGGTGTGGTCGGAGGAGAGGCCGTGAGGCTGACGCGGTGCACGCGGCCCGGATGTACGGGTTCGGCGTGGGCGGCGTCAATGACCACGGCCAGCTCCATGCCGTCCCAGAGCGCGATGAGCCGGCCCGGGTCACCGTCGCAGTCCGCGAGCCGGACCGACGGCGGCAGCGGGCGGCTGAGCGCCCGTTCGCGCAGGCGCTGGACCACGGCCGGTCCGATGCCGTCGTCGTGCCGGAAGGTGTTGCCGACACCGATCACTGTGATGCGGAACGGCTGGGCCATGGCGTTCCTCCGGTCGTCAGTGGGAGCGCTGCCCGGAGCGTTTGTGCGAATCAGATCCGGCGCAGCCACTCCTCGGTGCTGCCGTGCAGGGCTTGTTCGCTCGGTCGGAGGCGGGAGCCGTCCTCCTGGTAGCCGAGGTGGTCGATGACGTCGCCGAGGGACTGTCGTGGGCCGACTGTGACGGTGGGCTTGGTCATGGCTCCCTCCTGCTCTTGTCCGAGCGGTGGTCGGTTGAGGCCCGGCGGTGCCGGGTCAGCGTGCCCGTAGGCGACGCAGGTACGGATCGTGTGCGGTGCGCGGCACCAGGCGGATGCGTACGTCCAGGGCGGTGACGGGGGCGCCGGCGCGTGCGAGCACCGGGTTGAGGTCGGCCTCGGCCAGCTGCGGCAGATCGCAGGCCATGCGGGAGAGGCGGTGCAGCAGCTGCTCCAGACCTTCCAGGTCGACCGGGCCGGCGCCGTCCTGTCCGAAGAGCAGTGGCGCGCAGCGCGGTGCGGTGATCAGCGCGTGCACGTCCTGGTCGGTGAGCGGGGCGAGCCGTGCGGCGTGGTCTGCCAGCACTTCGGTCGCGGTGCCGCCGAGTCCGAAGAGGACCAGCGGGCCGAAGACATCGTCCTGCGCGACGCCGGCGACCAGCTCGATGCCTCGCTGGGCCATGGGCTGTACCACGGCTCCCGTCATCAGCTCATCGAATTGCTGGGCGAAGGACCGGTAGGCGATGCGTACGGCGTTCGGGCTGTTGAGGTCCAGGCGGACGGCGCCCACCTCGCTCTTGTGCACGATGCCGGGCCAGTGGGCCTTGAGCGCCGCGGGCAGGCCCAGGCGTTCCGCGGCGGTGGCCGCGGCGTCCGGGCTGTTGGCCCACGCCCAGGGCTGCTGCGGTATTCCGTACGCGTCGAGCAGGGCGCCGCACAGCCGGGGGTCGGCCCAGCCGCCCTCGGGCGAGTGCTGGAGGAAGTCCGCCACGAGCAGGGTGGCGGTCGGAGTGTCGATGCGGTCGAGTGCGGGCACCGAGCCGAGCGGTTCCGCGCGCCATCGGCTGTACTGGACGGCGTGGGCGAGTGCCCGTGCGGCATCGGACGACTCGGCGTACGTGGGTACCGACCGGCCTCCGGTTCCCGGCAGGAGGCGGACGGGTGCGGCCTGGTCGAGCAGGACCGCGGTGACCGGGCGGGGCCTCGGGCGGTTCGGCTCGGCAAGGGCGCGTACGACGGCCTCGCCGGTCGCTGGACCGATCGCGGTGGGCACCAGTACGGCCAGCACCGCATCCACCGCGCCGTGCCGCGCCAGCCGCTCCACACACTGCGAGAAGGCGTCGGCGGTGACAGCCGGTGTGGTGTCCACGGGGTTGGCCACCCCGGCTCCGGCCGGCAGCACGGCGGCGAGTTCCGCCGCCAGGGGCGCCGGCAGCTCCGGGACGGTGAGGCCGGCGTCGGCGCAGGCGTCCGCGGCCAGTACGGCGGCTCCGCCGGCGTTGCTCACGATCGCCACACGAGGCCCCGACGGCAGCGGCTGGGAGTGCAGGAGTGCCGCGGACTCGACGAGTTCGCCCAGCCCATGGGTGGGAATGATGCCGGCCTGCCGGAACAGCGCACGGCGGGTCATCGTCGGAGTGGCCAACGCTGCGGTGTGGGAAGCAGCGGCCCGCCTGCCGGCCTCGGAACGGCCCGCGTCGACGGTGAGCACGGGCATCCGCCGAGCCAGTCGCCGTGCGGTACGGGAGAAGGCGCGCGGGTTGCCGAAGGACTCCAGATGCAGCACCGCCAGGTCGGTCCGGCCGTCACACTCCCACCACTGCAACAGGTCATTGCCGCTGACGTCGTACTTGTCGCCGAGCGAGACGAAGCTGGAGACGCCGATGCCCAGCCGGGACAGCGCGCCGAGCAGCGCGATGCCCACTCCGCCGGACTGGACGGCGACCCCGGCCGTGCCGGGACGTGGTGCGGTGGCGGCGAACGTCGCGTTCAGGTGTGCCGCGGGATCGGTGTTCGCCAGGCCGAGGCAATTGGGGCCGACCAGTCGCATGCCGTGCCGTCGGCAGGCCGTCAGCAACCCGGCCGCCTCATCGTTCCGCAGTCCGGCACCGATCACCACGAGGGCCCGCACACCGCGCGCACCGCATTGCTCCGCCACATTCGGCAACGCAGGAGCGGGCACGGCGAGCACCGCCAGTTCGGGCACCTCCGGCAGCAGGGCGACGCTCGGGAAGGACGGCACGTCGGCGATGGACGCGGCATGCGGATTGACCGCGTACAGCGCACCGTTGAAGCCGCTGTGGAGGAGGTTGGTGAGAACGGCGCGGCCCACCGATGTCTCCTTGCGGCCGGCTCCGATGACGGCGACGGACCGGGGCCGCAGCAGGGGCCGCAGGCTGGCCACATCGGCGGTACGCCCCCGCGTGTCGACCGCCATGAGGTACTGCTCGTCCTCCTGCAGCTCGATGGTGCTGTACACCTCGCCCTGCTCGAAGCGCCGGGTGGTGCGCAGCCCCAGATCCGCGACGACCTTGAGCATCAGGTGGTTGTCGGCGAGGGACTCCGCCGTGAACGCGGTGACACCGGCGGTGCGTGCGGCGTGCGCCAGGTGTTCCAGGAGCAGTGTGCCGACGCCGTGACCATGCCAGTCGTCGGCGACCGTGAGACCGATCTCCGCGAGCTGCGGCCGGTCGGGGGAGTCGATGCGGTGGTACTCCGCCACCCCGATGACCTTGTCACCGACGAGAGCGAGCAGTGCCTGATCGGTGGGGCTGCCGAGTGTGCAGATGCGCTCCGCGGCCTGTTCGGCGCTGCGCCTGCTCGCGGCGAAGAAGCGCCGGCGCAGATTGTCCGGGGACATCCGCCGGTACATCTCCAGAACGCGCTCGCGGTCGTCCGGGCGGACGGTCCTGATGGACGCGGTCGTGCCGTCCGTCAGAAGCGCGTGCACCGCATCCGGTTCTCCGGCGTGCATGGCCATCGCTGCCCTTTCGCCGACGTGGGCTGAAGTCCTGAGGTCATCGTCGGACCGTGCCCCGTCCGGCATGAGGGGCCGAGCGGGGCCGCTGCGGGGCTGAACGGCCCTCCTCCGGACGCCCCGTCGGCCCCGGGCCGGGGAGAGCGGTGCTGCTGCTCATCCGCATGCGTGCATGGTCTTCGGTGGGCAGTGGTTCGCCCAGTTCGCCCGCCACGGCATCACCCATCGCCCGCAGCACGTCGAGCGTGCGCTGCGCCTCTTGCTCGTCCACGGTGGCGATGGCGAAGCCGACATGCACGATGACGTACTCGTCGACGGACGCGCCGGGGGTGTACTCCAGGCACACCTCACGGCGCACACCACCGAAGTCCACCGTCGCCATCCGCAGTCCGGCATCGTCGTGAACCGACAGGACACGGCCGGGTATACCGAGGCACATGACCGTTCACGTTCCCTTCTGCAGCAGGGCGGCGGCAACGGCTGCCTGCCCGTAACTGATCCCGCCGTCCCCGGGCGGCACGGCGCTGCCGACGTGGACCCGCACGTCCAGCGCCTGCAGCAGCCGGCGTACGTCGGTGACCAGGCGGCGGTTGGCGAAGCAGCCGCCACCCAGGCACACCGTCCTCGGCGCCCCCGCGCTGATGGCCCTCTCGACGAGTGCCGCGGTCACCTCGGCGATCGTGGTGTGGAAGGCGGCGGCGAGCCGGCCGGTGTACTGCGGCCCGGCGGACACGCACAGCGACGTGAGGGTCGGCGTCGGGTCATAGACCCACAGGTCGCCCACCCGTACCAGCCGCCAGGGCAGCGCGGGCGCGCTGAGCCGTCCCGCCGCGGCTTCCAGGGCTATCGCTGCCTGCCCCTCGTACGTCACTTCGTCGCACACCCCGAGCAGTGCCGCGGCCGCGTCGAAGAGACGGCCCGCGCTGGAGGCCCTGGGGGAGTTGATGCCGCGGCGCACCATGGTGCGAAGGGTGGCGTGCGTGTGGCCGTCGAACCGGTCGGTGAAGGCCGCAGTCGCTTCCGGCGATGGCGGGAGCGCGCCGAGGGGCTCGGCGCCGTAGAGGTAGCCCAGGGCCATGCGGTCGGGGTGGCGTACTGCCGACTCCCCGCCGGGCAGCGGAGCGGTGGCGAAGCGGCCGACCCGGCGGAAGCGTGCGTAGTCGGCGAGCAGCACCTCACCGCCCCAGAGAGTGCCGTCGTCGCCGAGGCCGAGTCCGTCGTAGGCCACGCCGAGGAAGGGACCGCGTAGGCGGTGCTCGGCGGCGCAAGCGGCGATGTGGGCGTGGTGATGCTGTACAGGTATGCGGCGCTGGGCGGGAAATCGCGTCGCCCACTGTGTGGACAGGTACCGCGGGTGGAGGTCGTGGGCCACTGTCCGAGGAGCGACGCCGGTGAGCCGGGTGAGGTCCGCGTAGGCGCGCTCGAACGCCTCCAGCGTGTTGGCGTCGTGCAGGTCGCCCGTGTGCGGTCCGAGCACGGCTTGCCGGTCGTCCGCCAGTGTGAACGTGTGCTTGGACTGGGCTCCGACGGCTATCAGGGGAGCCGGCGCGGGCTGCGGCAGGGGCAGCGGTGTGGGAGCCAGGCCGCGGGCCCGGCGCAGCGTCATACGGGTGTTGTCCACCACTTGAACAACCGAGTCGTCGTATCGCGAGCGGATGCCCCGGTCGTGGGTGAGGAAGCCGTCGGCGATCCCGGCAAGCCGCTCGCGTGCGTCGACGTCATCGATGGTGAGGGGCTCCCCGGAGACATTGCCGCTGGTGACGATGAGCGGGCGCGCCAGGTCCCGCAGAAGGAGGTGATGCAGGCCGCTGGTGGGCAGGAAGATACCGATGCGCCCGGTGCCCGGATGGACCGCCGTGCCCGGTACGGGACTTCCGGTGCGGGCGGGGAGAAGTACCACCGGCCGGTGCGGCGCGCTCAGTTCGCGGGCCGCGGCCCGGCCGACATGAGCCAGTCGTCGTGCCGCGGCAAGGCCGGAGACCATGACCGCGAGCGGCTTGTCCGGGCGGTGCTTACGTCGGCGCAGCTCATCGACCGTCCCGGGCCGGGTCGCATCACACAGGAGCTGGTATCCGCCGAGGCCCTTCAGCGCAACGATGCCGCCGACCGATACCAGCCCCTCAGCTGCACGGAGAGCGGACTCGTCCCGCAGCGAGTCCCAGATGAGCCGGGGTCCGCAGCGCGGGCAGGCGAGGGGCTCGGCATGGTGACGCCGGTCGGACGGGTCCTCGTACTCCCCCGTGCACGCCGCGCAGAGGCCGAAGGCCCCCATGGTGGTGCGGGCCCGGTCGTACGGCAGCGCTTCGATGACGGTGGCGCGCGGGCCGCAGTCCGTACAGTTGATGAAGGGGTGGCGGAAGCGCCGGTTGCCGGGGTCGAACAGTTCCCTGAGGCAGGCGTCGCAGGTGGCGGTGTCCGGTGGAATCTCGCGGATGCCGCTCTGCCTCGGGCCGGCAGCGCTGGGACTGATAGTGAAGCCCGTACCGGGTGGCGTGTCGTCCGGCGTGCGGTCGACCTCGACACTGCCGACCGTTGCCGCCGGAGGAGCCTGCGTGCGCAGCGCCGTGACGAGCCTGGACAAGGACAGCGGTGCCCCGGCAGCGACGATCACCACGTGCCCGTTGACGTTGCGTACTGTGCCGTCCAGTCCCAGACGGGTCGCCGTCCGGTGGACGAAGGGGCGGAAGCCCACCCCTTGCACCGTTCCGCGTACCACGATCCGCACTCCGTGCCGCCCTGCCGCGTCGCGGGCCGGCCCCGAGGCCCGGACCGGTCGGCCGACCCCGCCGTTCCTCCTTCGAGCTCCTGGCTCCGGCTCGTCCATAGGGCACCCATCCCTCCGCTGTGGCTGTCCACAGCATGAAGCCCGGCCGACGCGCCGCGCCCGGGGCCGAAAGGCCCTGGGCCGGAGCCGGTCCGGCCCCTGCCCGGAGCCGAACGGCAGCCCTGATGCTGGCCGTAGATTCCGGGGCTCATTGCCGAAGCCGCGGTGACGAGAAGGGGCAGCTTCATGGAACATCCGCTTGTGGTGGGGGCCGATGGTTCGAACGCCAGCCTGGACGCGGTGGACTGGGCAGCCGACGCGGCCGCGCGGTACGGCATCCCCCTGCGCATCGTGTACGCCTCGCGCTGGGAGAGGTACGAGGGACATCTCCCCGAATGGTCGACCGAGCGCTCCTCCGAACGCGTCATGGAAGAGACGATCGTCGGTGTGGCGGGCGAGCGAGCCTCTCGACGCGTGCCGGAGCTGGACGTCACCACCTACCTCGCTCCGGACGAGCCGGTGGAGGCCCTGCTGGCCGAGGGACTGCGGGCGAAGGCAGTGGTGGTCGGGCACCGTGGTCGAGGCCGGCTGACGTCGTTGCTGCTCGGCTCGGTGGGGCTGGGCGTGGCGTCCCGTGCCCACTGCCCCGTGATCGTGGTGCGCGGCCGTACGGAGAACATCCGCGGTGGTGAATGCAAGGTGGTCCTGGGGATCGGCGAGCGCGCGGCGGACACGGCCGCGGTGACGTTCGCCCTCGAAGGGGCCGCCCTCCGCAACTGCGCCGTCGAGGCCGTCCATGCATGGCGCTGCGCCGGGACCGAAGTACCCGAACAGTGCGGTGCGCACGGCGAATACCACGCGGAACACGAGCGCCGTGCGGAAAAGTTGCTCGATGAGGTGCTGAACAAGCCGGTCGCCGCCTTCCCGCAGGTGGCCGTGGAACGCCGGGCGGTCGAGGGAGCACCGGGTACCGTGCTGGTGGCAGCGTCGCACGCCGCCGACCTGGTAGTGGTGGGCGCGCATCGACGGCGTGGACATATCGGTCTGCAACTCGGCCTGGTCAGCCACACGGTGTTGCACCATGCGCAGTGTCCGGTCGCGGTCGTTCCGGAAAGCTGAGCGCTCACGGGCCGCCGCTCCGTCAGCAGAACCGGCGAGCACGGAGAGGAAGGCGAACAGCGGCCTCCGGGTTGGTCTGCCGGAAGCGGATCGTGCACGGGGGAGCGGGGAGGCTCGCCCTATGCCGCACTCAACGGACAAACAGCGGCCGATGGGCCCACAGCGGCAGGGGAAACTGCCGTTGGTTCGCCTGGACGGACTCCTGGACGAGCTGCAGGCCCGGCTCGCTGCCGCCCGCGCCACCCATGACCGTATGCACAGCCTGCTCGACGCGGTTCTGAACATTGGCGGTGACCTTGATCTTGAGCAGGTGCTGCAGCACATCGTCGAGGCCGCTGTGGTGCTTGCCGATGCCGAGTACGGTGCTCTGGGCGTGATCGGCGAAGGCCAGCGGCTCTCCCGCTTCCTGCCTGTCGGAATCGACGGGGAACCAGCAGAGAAAATAGGCCCGTTGCCCTCCGGGCACGGCATCGTCGGCGAGCTGATCCGCCGCCCGAAGCCCTTGCGGCTGACGGATCTCACCACCCATCCCAGCAGCTACGGATTCCCTGAGCACCACCCGCCGATGCGGACCTTCCTCGGGGTGCCGATACGCGTCCGTGACGAAGTCTTCGGCAATCTCTACCTCATGGAGAAGCGTGGTGGTGCACGGTTCGACGCGGAGGACCAAGCCATGCTTTCCATGCTGGCGGTCGCCGCCGGCGTGGCGATAGACAACGCGCGGCTCTACGACGAGAGTCAGCGGCGGGAGCAGTGGCTCGAAGCGCTGGGCGAGATCACCCGGACGCTGCTGTCCGGAGCCGGGACCAGCGAGGTGCTCGACCTGATCGCGCGGTGCAGTGGCGAACCGGCCGATGCGGAGTCGGCCGCAGTGTTCCTGCCGGACACTGTCACCGGCGAGCTGACAGCGGCAGTCGCACAAGGCGTGGGCGCGGACCAACTCGTGGGATCGGTGGTGCCGAGCGACGGCTCGCTCGCAGGCCTGGCTGCCTGCACCGGTGAACCGGCCGTCACCACTGACCTTGCCACTGATCCACGGGCGTACGCGGCGCGGATCCACACCTCGGCCACCGGCCCGGCCGTCGCCGTTCCGCTGCGGAGCGATGCACAGACGCGCGGCTCCCTCAGGCTTTGCCGCACGGCGGACCGGGAACCGTTCTCGGACAGCGACGTACGGCTGATTTCCGGATTCGCCGAGCAAGCCGCCCTCGCTCTGGAACTGGACCGTGGCCGCCGGGAGCCGGAGCAGATGAACGCCCTGCGGGAACGCGACCGGATCGGGCAGGACCTCCACGACCTGGCCATACAACGCCTCTTTGCGACGGGGATGACGCTGCAGAGCGCCGGGCGGCTGATCGATCGGCCGGAAGCCGCGGCGCGCGTTGCACGAGCGGTCGATGACCTCGACGAGACGATCAAAATCATCAGATCCACCATCTTCGGCCTGCGCACCTCCGCGGACCCGAGGGAGGCTGCCGGTCTGCGGCGCCGGATCCTCGACGTCGTCAGGGCGACGAGGCCGTCCTCAGTGTCACGGACGACGGGGTGGGGCCGGCCTCCGGCCACGCCGGGCGGAGGGAGGGGGCGCCAACCTCCGGTCCCGGGCTGAACTGGGCGGCGGAAGCCTGCACCTGGAAGCGCCGGAAGGGGGCGGAACCCGCCTGGTCTGGCGTGTTCCGTTGTCACGAAGGTAGGTCCCGGCGCACGGGGGAGGGGCGGTGCCGATGGGTTCGGGGGACGCCGGCACCACTCCGCCCGTGTGTCCCGTGCTCAGCAGCCCTGCCGCTTTCCTTCGGCGGCGCTCCTTGTTCCCGTACGCGTTCGGAGATGACTGCGGCCTGTATGCGCCTGCCGACCCTGAGCTTGGTGAGGATGGCGGAGATCAGGTTCTTGACGGCCCTTTCGGCAAGGTGAAGCCGCTCGGCGATCTGCCGGTTGGTGAGACCCTCGCCGATCAGATCCAGCATTTCCCGCTCACGCGGGGAGAGACGGGCGAGTTCCGGCGGACCGGTTGTGCCGCGGTCGACGGGGCTGCGGACACGGGCCAGCACACGCGCGGTCGCACCGGGGTCCAGCATCGACTTGCCTGCCGCGACGGTACGTATGGCCGTCACCAGATCCGACCCGCGGATCTGCTTGAGCACATAGCCCGCGGCCCCGGCCATGATGGCGTCGAAGAGCGCTTCGTCGTCATCGAACGACGTCAGCATCAGGCAGGCGAGATCAGGGAGGGCGGCGCGCAGGTCGCGGCAGACGCCGATGCCTTCCTGATCCGCGCCCTCCGCCGTGGTCCCCAGCCGGACATCGAGTACCGCAACGTCCGGCCGCAGGCCGGGGGCCCGGGCGAGTGCCTCGCGCACGTCGGCCGCTTCGCCGACGACAGTCAGGTCCGGCTCCGAGCTGAGCAGGTCCTGTAGTCCGCGGCGGACGAGTTCGTGGTCATCCAGCAGGAAGACCCGGATGGGAGGGGCGTCGGGTGATGCCGGACTGGCGTTCATGCTGTCGGCTCCCGTCCTCGTTCTCAGCAAGTTGCGGCCGCACTGACCAGTGGTCCTGTGCCTGCCGGATCCTCACACGCATGGGTTCAGCTGCCCCGTAAGGCCGTGAGACGGCGCTGGTACTCCTCCTCGTCGATATCGCCGCGTGCAAGGCGTTCCGCCAGAACCTGTTGCGGCGTCTGATGGGCGGACGGTGTGCCTGCGTCACGGTGGCTGCGAACGAGGTAGCGGACAAGAAGCGCTACCCCGATGAGCAGCAGGCCCCAGAAGATCAACTGCGCGACCGCCATGGCAATGAATCCCCAGCCCTGCATCCCGGTGCCGTACCCGTACATCACGTCACTCACCTCCCGGACAGTCGACTCAAGCGTGCGCTGACGGGGGGAGGGACAGCCATGGGCCGGTCAGCCCTGCGCGCTGCCGGACGGCCCTGCCGGTCCGCCCGGTCAGCAGATGCGGGGCAACTGTTCCCCCAGCGGCATGTCGATGACGCGGCGGGCGCCGACCAGCGTACGCAGCACCACACGGCCTGCATCGTCCGGCACGACCTCACCGACCCGGGTGGCATCGCGGCCTTCGGGCAGCGAGCGCAGTGCTGCCAGCGCAGCGTCGGCTGCGGAGGCGTCGATGTACGCAACGAAGCAGCCTTCGTTGGCCACGTGCAGAGGATCGAGCCCGAGCAGGTCGCAGGCTGCCGCGACCGGCACGGGCACCGGCAGACGGGCCTCGTCGATCTCCGTGCCGACCCCGGAGTCGCGGGCGATCTCGTTGAGCGTGGCGGCCAGCCCCCCGCGTGTAGGGTCGCGCAGGGCGTGCACGTGTCCGGCGAGCGGGGCGAGAGCCCGCACGAGGCGGTGCAGTGGGCGCGAGTCGGAGGCGATGTCCGCCTCGAAGCCGAGGCCCTCTCGGGTGGAGAGCACCGCGGTGCCGTGCAGGCCGATGGAACCGGTGAGCAGGACCGCGTCGCCGGGCCGGGCGCCGGTGGCGGTGGGCCGCATGAAGGGGAGACGGCGGCCGATCCCCGTAGTGGTGAGAAACATCCGGTCGACGGCGCCCCGCTCGACGACCTTGGTGTCTCCGGTGACGACGGGTACGTCCGCCCCGCTCGCCGCCTTGCCGACGGACTCCATCACCGTACGCAGCTCGCTGAAAGGGAGTCCCTCCTCCAGAACGAGGGAAAGGGTCAGGGCCACCGGCATGCCACCCCGCATGGCCAGATCGTTCACGGTCCCGTGAACGGCCAGGGAGCCGATGTCACCGCCGGGGAAGAACAACGGGCTGACCACGAAACTGTCGGTGCTGACGACGAGTTCGGGATGACCGGGGAGCACAGCGGCATCTTCCAGCGGGGTATCCGGCGCCCCGAGCGCGGGCAACAGCACAGCATCCAGCAGCTCGGCGCTGAGGCGCCCGCCGGCTCCGTGGCCGAGCAGCACCCGCTCGTCCTCGTGGTGCGGAGCAGGACAGTCGAGGGTCATGAGGCGCTCCTCGGAGTGGGTGCTCGTCCGGCGGCGTGGAACGCGGCGCAGGTGCCCTCGGCGGAGACCATGGGGGCGCCGAGCGGTGTGCGCGGGGTGCAGCGCGTTCCGTAGGCCGCGCAGTCCGTGGGGAGCCGGGCGCCGGTGAGGATGGCGCCGGCGATGCACTCGGCATGTTCGGTGGCGTGCAGGCGGCCCACGTCGAAGCGGCGGGCCGCGTCGAACTCCGCGTATTCCTCAGCGAGTTCCAGGCCGCTGCGGGGAAGTGGCCCGATGCCGCGCCAGCTGCGGTCGGTGACGCGGAAGACCAGGGTGACGACCGAGCGTGCGTCCGGGTTTCCCTGGCGGCGCACGGCGCGTGCGTACTGGTTCTCCACCTCCGCTCGCCCGGATTCGAGCTGCCGGACCGCCATGAGGATGCCCTCCAGCAGATCGAGCGGTTCGAATCCGGTGACGACGATCGGTACGCCGTACCGTGCGCAGATCGGCTCGTACTCCCGCCAGCCCATCACCGCGCAGACGTGTCCGGCGGCGAGGAAGGCCTGCACCTCGCAGTCGGGGTCCGCCAGCAGCGTGGTCATCGCCGGTGGCACCAGAACGTGGCTGACCAGGACGGAGAAGTTGCGCAGCCTCAGCCGCGCTGCTTGAAGCACGGCCATGGCGTTGGCCGGCGCTGTGGTTTCGAAGCCGACGGCGAGGAAGACCACCTGCCGCTCCGGGCGGGCGGCGGCCAGACGTACCGCTTCCATGGGCGAGTAGACGACGCGTACGTCCGCTCCCCGGGCACGCAGGGACAGCAGGTCGGTGTGCGTGCCCGGGACCCGCAGCATGTCACCGAAGCTGGTGAACGTGACGTCCGGGCGGGCGGCGATGGCCATGGCCCGGTCCAAGGTCTCCAGCGGGGTGACGCAGACCGGGCAGCCGGGGCCGTGGATCATCCGTATCCCGGCGGGCAGCAGTTCGTCGATGCCCTGGCGGACAAGTGTATGGGTCTGGCCGCCGCAGACTTCCATGATCCGCCAGGGGCGGGTCGCCACAGCGGTCAGTCTGTCCAGCAGTCGCCGGGCGAGCGCCGGGTCCCGGTATTCGTCGAGGTACTTCACCAGCCGCCTCCGGCGGGACTGTGCGTTTCAGGACGGTGCGTGGTGGCGGATACCGGTCAGCCGCATGTCGGCGTCGACCACGCCTTCCACACTGCGGATCAGCCGGGCTGCCACCGGCACCAGGGAACAGTCCTTGATCTCACCGCGGACGGTGACCACGCCGTCGGTCACCTCGATGGCGACCTCCTGCCCGTGAGCACGGAACAGCGGCCCGACGATTTCCCGGCGGACCTCCTCGGCGATGTCGGCGTCTTCCCGGAGGAACACCTTCAGCAGGTCGCTCCGGCTGACCACACCTTCCAGACGCCCTTCGGAGTCGATGACCGGCAGCCGCTTGATTTTGTAGACGGCCATGGTGCGAGCGGCTTGGGCGATCGTGGCGTCGGCGTGCACGGTGATGGCCGGCGCGGTCATGAGTTCACCGGCCGTCATGCCGCCGGACTTCACCAGGGCCTCCAGCTCCCGGGCCTGTTCGATCCGGGAGGGGGTGTGGTCACGGAACTGTTCCTTGGGCAGCAGGTCGGCCTCGGAGACGACGCCGACGACCCGGCTCTCGCCCTCCAGGACGGGCAGCGCACTGATCTTCCACTGCTCCATCGTCTTGACGATCTCCTTGAACGGCGCCTCGCGACCCAACGCGATGACCGTGCGGGTCATCACGTCGTCGACGGTGTGCGGGGACTGCGGAGCGGGCGAGACGTCAGGCATGGGGACTCCTCAGGAGCGGTCGACGGTCAGGTCGAGGAAGTGGGCCGAGCAGGAGATGCACGGGTCGTGGTTGCGGATGCCCCGCTCGCACAGGGCAGTGAGTTCGGCATCGGTCACCGGACCGCCCTCGTCGTCGAGCCGGCGCTGGACGAGGCACCGCAGGTCCTCCTCGATGGCTCCCTGGTTCTGTGCGGTGGGCGGAATCAGGAGGGCGTCGGTCACGGTGCCGTCCGCGTCCACGGCGTAGCGGTGGTACAGCAGGCCGCGCGGTGCCTCGGTCGCGCCATGGCCGGTGTCCGCGCGGGGGAGCACCTCCAGGTGGGGGTGGGGCGGCGGCCGGTACGCATCGATGATGCGCAACGCTTCGTCGATCGCGTACAGGGCCTCCACCGCCCGGACGACGATGCTGCGGAACGGATTGCGGCACGCCGTCCCGGACAGCGGATCACCGAGACCGGCCTCGTGTGCTGCCTGCCGGGCCACGGGGGAGAGCCATCGCCCGCTGAGGGCGTAGCGGGCGAGCGAGCCGGTGAGGTAGCGCTCGCCGCCGAGTGTCGCCTGCAGTGCGGTGGAGTACGGCACCTGCCGCTCGGTGACCTCCTCGGTGAAGGCGTGCACCGGGAACTGGCGGAGCGGGAGCGGCCGGTCGGTATCGCCGGTCAGGCCGTGCGTGTGCGGCGCGGCCATGACCGCCGGAATGCCGCCTTCGATGGCGTAGCGCCCCGGCTCGATCAGCGCCAGCAGCGCGTGGTCCGCGCTCGCGTCGGGGAAGTCGAAGCCGGCCACCCAGCGAACCGTCTCCCAAGCATCGTCCCGCGCTCGGGCAAGCTGTTCGCGCAGTGGGCGCAGCTCGGCCCGGTGGGGGACGCGGTGGAAGCCGCCGAGACGGACGTTGACCGGGTGGACGGCCCGCCCGCCGAGCAGCTCCAGGATCGCGTTGCCCGCCTGCTTGATGCGCAGCCCCCGCTCCACATCGGCGCGCCGGGTGCGCGCCATGTCGACGGCGCTCGCGTACCCCAGGAAGTCGGGGGCATGAAGGAGGTGGATGTGCAGGATCTGGCTCTCGATCCATTCGCCGCAGTACAGCAGCCGCCGCAGCGCGCCCAGCTGTCCGCCCACCTCCACACCGCAGGCGTCCTCGATGGCACGGCACGCACTGAGCTGGTACGCCACCGGGCAGATGCCGCAGACTCGTGAGGTGATGTCGGGCGGCTCGGTATACGCACGACCGCGCAGGAACGCCTCGAAGAACCGCGGCGGCTCGTAGATCCGCAACTCCGTCTGGGCCACCCGGCCGTCATGCAGCCGCAGATGCAGGGCGCCCTCACCTTCCACCCGGCTGAGCGCCCCGACCCGCAGCACCCGTGAGCCCCGGTGCGTCATGACGGCCGCCCCTCTCCTGAACGCGCCTCCAGCTCGGCGAAGGCGGTGGCGTTGTAGGTGCGCAGCGCCCGATGGAGGGTCGGCTCGTCCATGCCGTCCCGGCGCAGCAACGGGATCAGAGCGGGCAGGTTCGGGGAGGCCGAGGGGCCGAAACAGCCGTAGCAGCCACGGCCGTAGGCGGGGCAGATCGCCCCGCAGCCGGCGTGGGTGACAGGACCCAGGCACGGCGTGCCGTGGGCCACGGTGACGCACACGGTGCCGCGTCGCTTGCAGGCGAAGCAGACGCTGTGATCGGGGATGTCGGGCTTGCGGCCCACCAGGAAAGCGGTGATGACCTCCAGCAGCTGACCACGGTCGATGGGACAGCCCCGCAGTTCGAAGTCGACAGGGACGTGGGCAGACACGGGAGTGGAAGTGGCGAGCGTGGCGATGTATTCGGGGCGGGCATACACGGTCGCCCGGTATTCGGCGACGTCCGCGAAGTTCCGCAGGGCCTGGATGCCGCCGGCGGTCGCGCACGCGCCGATGGTCACCAGATGACGCGCGGCAGCCCTGATCTCGTGGACGCGCCGCTCGTCCTCGGCCGTCGTGACCGAGCCTTCCACGAGCGCCAGGTCGTACGGTCCGGACCCGACGGCGCTGGACGCCTCCAGGAAGTGCCGGATCTCGATGCGTCCGGCCAGTTCCAGCAGCTCGTCCTCGCAGTCCAGCAGGGTGAGCTGACAGCCGTCACAGGAGGCCAGCTTGAAGACGGCGAGGGTGGGGCGGGGCTCACGTGCTGCTGCGGGCACGGTGCTCACCTCACAGTTCCGGAACAGTCAGCAGGGGTTCGGCGCGGTGCCACCCGACCACCGGACCGTCCCGGCACAGCAGGACGGGCCCGAGCTGGCAGTGGCCGCACTCGGCCGCCCCGCAGCGCATGTTGCGTTCGAGCGAGACACGGATGCGCTGCGCCGGAACGCCTCGCGCGACCAACTGCCGAGCCGTCGCCCGGATCATCGGCTCGGGCCCACAGACGTACGCGACGGTGTCGTCCGGCCGGAAGACGGCCCGGCCCAACAGCCGGGTGACCACACCCACCGAGCCCGGCCAGCCCGGCGCCGGGCGGTCCACCGTGACCGCTACGTCCGCCGTCGCGCCCCACACCCTCGTCTGCAGCTTGTACAGCAGGTCCGCGGGAGTCCGCGTCCCGATCAGAACGCTCAGCCGACCGAAGCGCTCCCGCTCACCCAGGACGTCGAGGACGACCGGCCGCAAGGGAGCGAGACCAATACCTCCTGCGATGACCAGCACGTCCCTGCCCATGGCCATGCCGAGGTCCCAGCCTGTGCCGAACGGGCCGCGCACCCCAACCGTCTCCCCAGGAGCCATCGAGTACAGCGCATCGGACACAGCACCGACCGTGCGGACCGTGTGGACGAGCGCATCTTCACCCACCGGCAGTCCCGCAACGGACACCGGGATCTCTCCGATGCCGAAGGCGCAGAGCATGGCGAACTGTCCCGGCAGGAACGCAGGAAGCGTCTTCCCCACCGGCGTCAGCTTGAGCGTGGCGGAGTCCGCGGTCTCCGGACAGCGCCGGACGACCCGGTACGGCACCGGAACGGCGGGTGCAGCGCCGAGGCGAGCGGCGGTCGCCTCCAGGGCAGGGGGCATCACACACCGCTCCCGTAGGGCCCGTACAGATCCATCAGGCGCGTGCGCGCACACTGCAGCCGGTGCCCGATAACCTCGGCACAGGCCAGTACCAGGTCACGTCCGAGAACCGGGTCCTCGTGGCACATCCCACGCACCACTTCCGCATCGAACTCCCAGGCGCGTACGGGGCTGAGTGCCTCAGCGCCCAGATGCCACGTGCGTGGCGGGAACAGCCAGGCCCAGCCGAGCAGATCTCCCTCACCCAAGGTCTCGATCACCGCGGACCGGCGACCGGGCACGTGCAAGTCGAGCTTGACGGCACCGCTGCGGATGATCCAGAAACGGTCGGCTTTCCGGCCTTCCTCGAAGATGCGAGCGCCTGCGGGGAAGGAGACCTCGCGACCCAGCGCCATCAACTTCCTTCGCTGGTTCTCCGGGAGCCCGCCAAGCCGCTGTGTCACGGTCGTCATCGGTCCTCACCACCCTTCTGCCCGGCGGATCGCTCATGCTCCGCCGGCCGTGCGCGGCCTGCCTCCCCGGCCTGGCGCGCTTCCTCGGCCAGCGCCGCGGCCTCCTCGGTGATGTCGATGCCGACCGGGCACCACACGATGCAACGCCCGCAGCCCACGCACCCCGACTCGCCGAACTGGTCGTGCCAGGTGCCGAGTTTGTGGGTGAGCCACTGCCGGTACCGGCTGCGCCCGCTCGCCCGAACCGGCCCACCGTGCAGATGACTGAAGTCGAGATCGAAGCAGGAGTCCCAGCGCTGCCACCGCTCGGTGTGGTCGCCCGTGAGATCGGTGACGTCCTCGGTGGTGGTGCAGAAGCACGTAGGACACACCATCGTGCAGTTTCCGCAGGTGAGGCACCGGCTCGCTACGTCGTCCCAACGCCTGGCCTCCAGTGAACCGGCCATCAGCGCGTGCAGGTCGACCGGCGGCATGGACCGTCCCATGCGCTCCGCGGCGTCCGCCACCACACGTCGCGCTGCGGACTCCGTCACCGGTGCCGCGCGCTCCACCGGCAGCCGGGTCAGCAGCTCCGTCCCCGCGGCACTGCCTGCCCGTACCAGGAAACGGTGCCCGCCCCCGTCCAGCAGCTCCGTCATCGCCAAGTCGTAGCCGCGCTCCTCCGCGCCCACCGCAGGACCACTGCCCATGGACGTGCAGAAGCAGGTCGCTCCCGGATCGGTGCACTCCACGACGACGATGAACGCCCGCTCCAGTCGACGCCGGTAGGCGGTGTCGGCTCCCGGCCCGCCCCCGAGCACCCGTCCCTGAACGGCGATCGCCCGCAGATCGCAGGGACGCACGCCGAGGAATGCGTACGCGGGCACCTCGCCCTCACCCGCCCCCTGTACGGTCCACTCGCCCCCGGCGTTCCGGTCAGCGGTCCAGCGACGCACCCGCTGCGGATGCAGATACGCCTTCCAGGACTGCGGTCCCGCGCTGTGCGCGAACACCATCGCGTCCTCGCGGCGCACCAGCCGGTACCGGCCGGCCTCCAGCTCGACGCCCCAGCCATGGGGCAGCTCTGCCGCGTCGTCGATCTCGGCGAGCACGATCGCGCCGTCCCGGACCGTCGGCCCGATCACCTGCCGACCCTCGCGCGCAAGCTCTCGGACCAGGGCTGCCAGCCCGTCGTCGCGCAGTATCCAGGCATCCCGCCCTACGTCGTTCACCGAGACCTCCCGCGCGTGCTCCGGCCGTCATGCCCAGCGTCGTACGCAGGCCGGTCCCGGTGACATGGGCCGAAGAGCCCCCTTCAGGGACCGGACAGCCCCAGGCGCGCGTCCGTCGGAGGTGGCCGCACGGGTGCGGGGGTAGGAGAGCGTGGGGAAGCGCACCAGGATACCGGGGAGCGCCACGCAATTGCCTTTGCCGAAGGAGCAGTAGCTGCGGGGGCGGAAGATTCGAATGCCCGCGAGTGAGTGAGAGGAACCACGAAAGGGCCATATGGCTCTGTTTTGATTCCCTTCGGCCGCGCACCGCCATACGGCGGAGAGCGACAATACAAGTAGAAGCTCTCTTCGGGCCGACCGGCGGGAGGAGCCCGGACCCTGCTCTCTCGCGGGATAGCAGGGGACGGGCTTCCCCAACGGGAGACAGTGCCGTTGGGGGCTGCGGTCGCTGCTTCATCCTTGCAGCGGCCGCAGCCGCTGCAGGTGTCGATTCGGGGCTTCGCTCGTTCGGTAATGGCTGGGTACCTCAGTCACGGTCTGCTGCCATACAGAACGGAAAAGGTCGTCCGCTCGGCTCTTCCATGCTGCAGGCAGCCCGCGCAACGGTACGGGGCGCGGCCGTGCAGGTCCCAGCCGTCACTCCTCCCGGGGCAGGCACCCGGCTCCCACTCCCTCGATGTCCATCGCCGCGTCGTGAATCAGCAAGCGGCCCATGGCCGCCAGCGCACGGCCCGCCGCCAGTTCGTCGCCGATCTCGGGCACCGGGGCGTCGTGCGGGTTCCGGTGTGCGTGGCCTCGCGTTTCGAGGATGTTGTCGCCGGTGTCCAGCACGAGCCAGGCGGTGGTCTTTGGACCCGTCTCGTAAAGGTGCAGGCGCAGCTTCCATTCCTTGACGGCCAGCTGTTCGCTGTCGGTGGTTGCGGACATGGTGTGGTCCTCCTCTGGCGCCGGTGCTCCGGGGCGTGAGTACCGACCGGGGCCATTGCAGTGTCTTCACAATGGCGTCTCCGGCAGCGAGGCACATCGGGCCGAATGGCCTTCGCGCGTGGGCGTCTGCGGTGGATCTGCAGGCGAACCGTCCCCAGCGGCAGCGGCAGAATCTTCCGGCCGTGCGGAGGGCGGCATGATGAAAGCGCCGACAGACCGCGGCCGGATGCGCACCGGGCACGCGACTGCTTGCCGGGATTTGCCCACCGCCGAGAGGGGCCGGACTACCCTGGGGCCAGAGCGAGCGGGCTCGCGCTTGCCGGGCTCGTCATCGCCGAGAGGAGGCGCGCGATCCCGGTGGCACCGCTGGACACGAAGACCGTTGTGGCTCTCGTCCGCGACGCGACTGCCGCCCCGTCCATGCACAACGCCCAACCGTGGCGCTTCCGGTATCTCACCGAACGCCAGACCCTGCAGCTTTCCGCCGACCTCGAAAGAGCCATGCCCCGCAGCGACTCCGTGCACCGGGGGCGACGGCGCCGAGCACACCGGCCTGGAGCCGCGTGCGCACCTGCTGCCCGATGCCGCCGATCCGCAGTTGCTCGCCGATGTGCGTCTGACCGAGCGCGCAAAGGGTGATGCTGCCCTCGTTGCTCTGCACCCGGCCATCCGCAGGCGGCACACGAGTCGTTACCCGTTCGCGGACAAGGAGATCCCCGAGGCGGTGCGGGCAGCACTGAGCGAGGCTGCCCGGTTGGAGGGCGTCCGGCTGGATTTCCCCACTCCCTGGCACACCCGGTCGCTGCTGGAACTCGTCAGTGACGCCGGGGGGCGTGACACGCTGGATCCGCGCAATGCCGAAGATCTGAGCCGCTGGACCCGCATCGGAACTGCCGAGGCCGACACCGCTGTGGATGGTGTACCGGATCATGCCTTCGGGCCGCGCAAGTGGTATGGCGGCGCCCCGGTCCGTGACTTCGCCGGCCGTCGTCCGGTGGCCGACCGCGCGACCGTGACCTTCGAGAACGCGCCTCATCTCGCCCTGCTGAGTACCGCCAGGGATGGCACCGAGGACTGGTTCCGCGCGGGTCAGGCGCTGGAGCGCGTCCTTCTGCTCGCCACTGCACACGACCTGGCCACCTCCCTCACCTCCCATGCTCTGGAGTGGCCCGACCTGCGGTGGCTGGCCCGCGACCCCCGGTCGGCGACCGGCTTCGTGCAGATGGTTCTCCGCATCGGTTATGGCGCTCAAGGTCCTGCCACCCCGCGCCGCCCGGTGCGGGAGGTACTCGACATCGAGTGAAGTGACGTGCGGCGTGGAAGACCGGGGTCCTTGAAGGCCGTTGTCGGCGCGATCGGTGTCACGGGTTGTGTGTCGGCAGTCATGTGCGCCTGCGTCCCCAGCGGGGACCGACTTCGGCCCACTCGCGCTCCCACTGCTGCGTGCGGTGGTGCTCCAGCCACAGGTGAATTCCGTACAGAGCGCTCAGCACGAGGCTGCACCAGCCGATCGCTGCAACGGTTCCGGCCAGCGCCGCCTCGATGGCACTGATGACCGGGCCGGGAGGCCGCGTGGTGAGCCGGCCGTGCTCGTCGACCCAGACAGTGATCTTCGTGCCGGCCGGACGGTCCGGCTCGACCCGCGTCGTCCCCGTACGGGAGGTGCCGTTCCGGTCCTGCCAGCGGACCGTGACGCTCACCTTGGTGTCACCGGTCCGGTACGCGGTGCCGGAGGGCCGGTCGGGTGCGTCATCGACCAGTACGGCCGTGGTCGGAGTGCGGCCCTGGCGCTGTTCGTGGAGGTTGCTTCTGGCTGTCTGCCCGGTCACGATCGCGGCGGTGAGGCCACCGGCCAGGAGGAGCAGGACCGCCACGAGAATGATCCTCGCCTCCAGGATGTCGCAGGGCCGCCTGAGCGGGTTGCTCCGCCAACGCCACAGTAATCTCGTTTGCTTCATCGTCCGGCCTCCCTGTGACCGCGAGCCGGCGCGCTCGCTAAGGCTGGTGTGCGGCTCCCGCCGCAAGCCAGGAGACGGCGCGACTGATGTCCGAACGCGACACGATGCCGACGAGGCCGCCGGTCGTGGGCAAGATGACCAGGGCGCGGCGCCCCGCACCGCTTTCCAGTAGCGGCAGCAATTTCACCACCGGGGTGTCGGGGAGGGCGGTGGCCACGTCGGCCAGCGGGCTCATGATGTCGCCGAGCGTGGTGGTGGCGCGGCGGCCCGTCGGGGTGTGGTCGATCTGTGTGACGGAGACCAGGCCGACCGGCGCCCCGTCCATGTCTGCCGAGGGCATGACGGGAAAGGCCATGTGGCGGTAGTGGCCGGTGGGCAGGTGCGCGAGGAAGTCCTCGACGGTGGCTGTGGCGGGGACGGTAACGGGGTGCGGAGTCATCACCTGCCGTACCGGGACGCCGGACAGCGTGCTGCGGAGCTGGGCCTGCTGGCCTTCCGCTGTCGCCGTCGCGATCATGAACCATCCGATGAGTGTCAGCCAGAGCCCTGACAGGTCACCGCCGAGCAGAACCGACGCGAACCCGAGCAGCACCAGGATCCAGCCGACGAAACGTCCGGCGGCAGTGGCGCCGAGGGCGGCCTTCAAACGGTCGCCGCTGCGCCACCACAGGAACGCCCGCAGCAGCCGTCCACCATCCAGAGGGGCGGCGGGCAGGGAGTTGAAGACCGCCAGCAGGATGTTGACGGCGGCGAGCCAGCCGACGGCCTCGGTGAGGAGCTGTGGGGCGGGCAGGCGGTCCAGCCACAGGAACAGGCCGGCGAACAGAACTCCCAGTACGGCGCTGGTCAGCGGGCCCACCCCGGCGATGCGCAGCTCGGCGCGCGGGGTGGAGGCTTCGTCGCGCAGACGCGCCACTCCGCCGAGCATCCACAAGGTGATGTCTTCGACCTTGACGTGATTGCGGCGTGCCACGACGGCGTGCGCCACTTCGTGCATCAGTAGCGAAGCAAGGAAAACCACGGCGGTTCCGAGAGCCACGGCCCAGTAGCCCGCGGCCGAGTAGCCGGGATTGCCGGCGGGAAGACGCCCTTGGGCAAGGGCCAGCGTCACCAGTGCCAGGATGACCAGGACACTCCAGTGGACGCCGACCCGTACGCCGGTGATCCGGCCGAGGGTGAGTGTTCCCTTCACAGCCCTTCCCCTTCAGATGTCCGGCGGCCTGCTCGCGCTGCCGCGGAGACCTCTAGGTGGTTGGGGTCTCATGTTCGGCGCCGCCGCAGATGCGGCAGGTCGCGCGGCGGGCGGAGCGCTTCCCCCAAGCGGGGCCGGTACCCGCCTCGTGGTGTACTTCCTCGGTCGCGAGGAGCAGGTGCTCGGCACAGATTCCCGTGCCGCAGTGACAGCAGATCGCTACCGCTGGGGTGCTCTTCTGCTGTTGTGTGCAGTCGAAGCAGTTCATAGCGAGAACCTCGGTGTTCGGACTTCTCACTTCGCCCTACGGCCAGTGTGCAGCGCGGTGCCGCACGGCACTTGAGGCCGGATGGCCTCATGTGCGCGGCAACCGGCTCTGGACATGGGGCTCAAGACCTTCCTCACTCGATGTCAATACGCCGTCCGCTGATACGGAGCGGCTTGATCGACACCCAGAGGGGGCGGTCTCCGCCCGCCCACGGCAACGAAGGAGCATGAGCGGACAGGAGATCGGCGGCCGGTCCTGTCACGCGTCGCGCAGGCCCGACCAGCAGTACGCTCCAGCCCCGGCTCATCGCCTCGTCGATGTGATCCACCTGGAACGCCGCCAGTTTCCCCACCGCAGCGGCTGGGACGGTGCCCGGCGCCGTGCGGTAGACGACGGTCTCATCCAGTAGCGCGTAGTTCACAGGTATTACCTGTGGCCCTTCGGCGGTCGTGATGGCCAGGCGTCCCACGCCGCGTGAAGACACCAGGCGCAGGCATTCCTCCGGCCCGAGTTCGCGAAGGCGCGGATGGTGGGCCGCACGGCCCGCGCCCGGAGGCCGCTCCACACCGGCGCCCCGTAGCGCATCGGGTGTGGTCTCCAGCGCGGCTGCCAGGCTCAGCACAGTGGCGGCCGACGGGTCGGCCGGCTGCTGTTCGAGATAGGCGAGGTAACCCTCGGCCATCCCTGCCCGGGCGGCCACCTCGGCCCGGCTCAGGCCCAAACGCTGCCGTTCGTGGGCCACGCGGCGTCCGAAGTCGCTTCCGGGAGGGGACGGGGCGAGTGCCATGTCCGGAACGCGGGGAGGGGCCGCGTCAGCAGCCTCTGGCGGGTGCGTACGCCGGATGCGAGCATCCGGTCCCGGGTAGACGAGCGTCACCTGCCCGGTGTCCGACCAGCGCACGTCGTAGGGGGGAGAACCGTCCGTGTGATGCAAGCCGACGATCTCTCCGTCCCGCACACGGCTTTTGGTGGTGGGGCTTTCCACCACCAGTTCGTCACCGAGTTGGGCTCGCATGCGTGCCACTCTCCTCTCCCGCTCCTCCGTTGCTGGTGTCCTCGGCGGGGGGACTAGGCCGTCAGCACGACTTTCAGCGCGTCCGTTTCGCCCGCCCGCGCGAAGGTGTCGTACGCCTCCGCCATCTGCCCGAGGGAGAAGGTGTGCGTCACCATCGGTGTGGTGCGGAGCCGGCCGTCGGCCGGCATGCGCAGCAGAGCGGGCGTGGTGTGGGTGTCGACCAGCCCTGTCGTCAGCGTGATTGCTCCACAGGTCTTCCAGGTGCAGTGTCGCCGGCTTGCCGTGCACGCCGACGTTGGCCATATGGCCACCGGGCCGCACCATGCGCCGGCGTCCCGGTCGCTCACGGCGCTCGGCAGGGGGTGCACGGAGAGGTCCGCCAAGGGCACGCGCACGTACTCGGCCTGAGTGCCGTGCAGGGTGTGACCCAGGATCCAGCCGCCCCCACCGCGGCACTGGCCGTAGGCGCCCACCCGGCAGTAGCTGCACCGGCCGCACGCAGAGATGCACGACACCAGCACCCGGTCCCCGGACCGCACGCTGTGCACCTCGCTGCCGGTCTCGACCACCTCGCCGACGGCCTCGTGGCCGAGCACCGCCCCCGGCCGTACCTCAGGTACGTCCCCTTTGAGTATGTGCAGGTCGGCCCCGCAGATGGCGACGGCCGAAACCCGCACGGTCACGTCGGCGGCGCCCTGGATCACGGGCTCCTTCACGTCTTCCCAGTACGACCGGCCCGGTGCGTGAAAGACGTACGCCTTCATGGGGTCCCCTTGGCTCCGTTCGCTGCGAGCGCGGCGCTTCGGTACGTACACGGCCGCCCGAACCGGCCGTGGCTCCAGCTTTCGCGCATACCAGCATCCGCACCAGGGCCGAACGGGCCCGGCCGCTGCCGACCGGCGGCCGGCCGGCCCAGGAAAAGGGCCCTCGTCCGGGGCCGGATCGGCCCTCCCCGCAACTACCCGCATACGCGAGGGTGTCGCTCGGGTCCTGGAAATCCCGGGGCTCGCGGGGCGGCGAAAGGACGACATGGTGGATCACCGTCCTGTGGTCGTGGGAGCCGATGGTTCGGCATGGAGTCTGCGCGCCGTCGACTGGGCTGTCGACGCGGCAGTGCGGTATGGCGTGGGGCTGCGCATCGTGCATGCCTTCAGGGAGGAGGAGCGGCACACCGGGCGTGTTCCCGGCCGCTCCCCGATGGAGTTACCGGGAAGCCTCGTCAGCGCTGCGTACGAGCATGCCTCCCGGCGCGCTCCGGGGCTGGACATCACCCCGCACCTGATGGCGCACGATCCGGAGTTGGCCCTGACGGCTGAGAGCCGGGAGGCCAGGATGGTGGTCGTCGGTCACCGTGGCCGCGGACGGCTGGCATCGTCGCTGCTCGGCTCGGTGGGGTTGTACGTGGCCGCCCGCGCGCACTGTCCGGTGGTTGTCGTACGGGGCCTCCCGGCGAACATCGCAGGGCGTAACCGCCGCGTATGCCTGGGAATCGGCAAGCGGCCGGGCGGTTACGGAGCGGCAGCGTTCGCCTTCGAAGAGGCAGCGCTCCGCCGTGGGCACATGGAAGCCGTCCACGCCTGGCTGTGCACCAGCGTGGAAGGACGCGAGCGGCACGGCCTCCTCAGTGAGTGCCGGGCGGCTCATGAACGGCGAGCCAAAACACTCTTCGACGAGGTGCTGAACGAACAGGTCAGGGCGTACCCGCGGCTGGACGTCCAGCACCGGACGGTGGAGGGGGCGCCGGGCACCGTTCTGACAGCCGCGTCGATGAGCGCCGACCTGCTGGTGGTGGGCGCCGGCCGCAGGAAGGCGCCCTTCGGCCGCCACCTCGGCTCGGTCGGCCACGCGGTACTGCACCACGCACTGTGCCCGGTCGCAGTCGTCCCCGAAGGCCGGCCTCGGTGAACGACGGCCGTGTCCCTCGGTGGTGGTCGCTGTCCGACCGGCTTGACCGTGGACGCCAGTCATTTCGGGGCGGGGACCGGACACATGGTCCGCCGCAGGGGCCGACCGGCCCCTGGCATCGGTCCGACCCGGTACCGAAAGTGGAGCCCCCGGGGTGGGCAACCGCCACCTTCCACCGCGACAGGAGGAGAAGCCATGGCTGGAGCAGTCGAGCGTTTTCCGGGGTGGCCGCCGATGCTGCCGGACATCTTCGACTGGATCGAGGCCGGAATTCCGGGCCGTCGGGCCTCGGGACCACACGGCATACGTGTCGAGGAGGAAGTGACGGACACGGAGTACCGGCTGCGGGCCGAGATCCCTGGTGTCGACCCTGAGAAGGACATCGAGCTGAGCGTGTCGGGCGACGTCCTGACCATGCGTGCCGAGCGGTCCGAGCGCACCGAACACCGGCACCACTCGGAGTTTCGGTACGGGGTGTTCTCCCGGTCGGTGCAGTTGCCGTCCGGAGCCCGCCCGGAGGAAGCCACCGCCACCTACACGCAGGGCCTGCTGACTGTGACGGTGCCATTGGCCGAGGCCAAGACGGGTTCGCGAACGATTCAGGTGCAGCCTGGGTGAGGACGACTGCCTGGCTGGGTGGTTCCCGATGCAGAATCCGCGGGCTTCACCACATGTCCGCTCGGTGTGCGCGGGCGGCACACCGAGCGGACGGAGACCGCCGATGTCAGGGCCCGAGGCGCATACGCCGGCTTCCGCGGTCCGGGAGCAGGGAGACAGCCGACGTGAACGGTGCGGAGAAATCGGAGGCCGTGCGTGAGCACGCCCGCGCGAAGCTTGCCGGTCGTCTCCGTGACGTACGAGCCGTGGTGTTCGACACGGACGGTGTGCTCGTCGATTCGGCACGGTTGCATGCCGCCGCCTGGAAGGAGGCCTTCGACGCATGTCTGCGTACTCACGCGCCCGATGACCCGGCGCAGCGCCGCCCCTTCGACGAGCGGGAGGACTACCGGCGGTACGTGGATGGCAAGTCACGGTTGGACGGGGCGCTCGCCTTCCTCGAATCTCGTGGACTGCGGCTCCCTGAGGGCGAGATGGGGGAGCGGCCGGGCACGGAATCGGTGCGCGCCGTGGCGGCGGAGAAAGAGCGGCGCTTCGTGGCGCGGCTGCACGCCTCGGGAGCACGGACCTGGCCGGGCACCGTTCGCCTGTTGCGTTGCCTGCGAGCTGCGGGCATTCCTTGCGCCGCGGTGTCGGCTTCCCGGCATGCACGGGAGTTGCTGACGACGGTGGACCTGATGGAACTGTTCCGCACTGTCGTGGACGGGCAGGAAGCGGCTCGGCTCGGCCTGCGCGGTAAGCCCGACCCGGCGCTGTTCCTCGAAGCGGCCCGGCGACTGGAGGTCACCGCCGCCGCGTCGGCAGTGGTGGAGGACGCGCTGGCCGGCGTGGCGGCCGCGCGGCGCGGCGGCTTCGGCCTGGTGGTGGGCGTGGACCGGACGGCGACGCCGGAGAGCGCCCGCGACCTGCGCGACCACGGAGCCGATGCCGTGGTCGGCGACCTGGGGGAGCTGCTGACAGCTGCACCCGGAAGCGCGGAGGACTGAGGGGATGGCGGGCTGGACGTGGGAGTACGAAGGATACGACCCGCAGGAGGAGCGGCTTCGCGAGGCGCTGTGCACGCTCGGGAACGGCTACTTCGCCACGCGGGGCGCGGCGCCCGAGACCCCCGCCGGCCCCGTGCACTACCCGGGTACGTATGCAGCGGGCTGCTACGACCGGCTGCTGTCGGACGTGGCCGGCCGCCAGGTGGAGAACGAGGACCTGGTCAACCTGCCGAACTGGCTGCCCCTGCGATTCCGCGTCCGCGATGACAGAGACTCCGTACCGTCGTGGTTCACGTCGGACGACGGTTCCCTGCTGGCCCACCGGCAGGTGCTGGACCTGCACGGCGCCACTCTCACCAGGTATCTGAGAGTGCGAGTGGGCGGCGGTGCCGGGCGGGAACTGCGCGTGGTCCAGAAGCGGCTGGTCCACATGGGCGATCCCCATCTGGCCGCGCTGCGAACCGAGTTCACCGCCATCGGCTGGTCCGGCACGCTGGATATCGAATCCGCGCTCGACGGTGACGTGACCAACGCCGGTGTGGACCGTTACCGGGATCTCGCCGCCCGCCACCTCACCCGCCTGCACACCGGCACGGTCGACCCCAGCACCTGCTGGCTGCGCTGCCGCACCGTGACCTCCGACGTGCGCATCGCCCTAACCGCCCGGACCCGGGTGACCGCCGGCTGCCTCGTCGGTTCAGACCCGCTGCGGGAGGTCTCCCGCACAGGCCGGCGGCTGACGGCGGAGGTGACCGACGGCACGCCGCTGGTGGTGGAGAAGACCGTGGCCCTGTACACCTCCCGTGACCCGGCCATCAGCGATCCCTTGCTGGCCGCGCTCGACAGTGTGAGCCGGGCCGCGGACTTCCCCGGTCTGCTGGCGACGCACCGCGCGGCCTGGAAACGCCTGTGGCGACGAGCCGAGCTGGAGGTACCGGGCCAGGCCGGCGATGTCCTGCGGCTGCACACCTTCCACCTGTTGCAGACGCTCTCGCCGCACACCGCGGAGCTGGACGTCGGTGTACCGGCGCGTGGACTGCACGGCGAGGCGTACCGGGGGCACGTCTTCTGGGACGAGCTGTTCGTCCTCCCCTACCTCAACCTCCACTTTCCCGAGGCCTCCCGTGCGCTGCTGGACTACCGCTACCGACGGCTGCCGCAGGCCTGCCGGTCGGCGGACGCGGCCGGCCGGGCCGGTGCGATGTACCCCTGGCAGAGCGGCAGCGACGGCCGGGAAGAGACCCAGGTTCTGCATCTCAACCCGCGCTCCGGCCGCTGGCTCCCGGACCATTCCCGGCTCCAGCACCATGTCGGTTCGGCCGTGGCGTACAACGTCTGGCGGTACTGCGAGGCCACCGGCGACACGGCATACCTGCACACCAGGGGAGCGGAGATGGTGTGGCGGATCGCCCGCTTCTGGTCGAGTGCTGCCACGTACGACGCTGCGCTGGACCGCTACCGCATCCGGGGGGTGGTCGGCCCCGACGAGTACCACGACGGCTATCCGGGCGCGGCCGAGCCGGGACTGGACGACAACGCGTACACGAACGTCACCGCGGCCTGGGTGCTTACCCGGGCCCTCGACCTCACCCAACTCCTCCCGGCCCCTCGGAGACGAGAGCTGCTGGAGCAACTGGACATCGACGACAACGAACTCGACCGCTGGGGCGCCCTCTCCCGCCGGCTCCACGTGCCCTTCCACGCCGGCGTGGTGAGTCAGTTCGACGGATACGGTGACCTGGCCGAACTGGACTGGCCGGCGTACCGCGCACGCTACGGCGACATCCGGCGCCTGGACCGCATCCTGGAGGGCGAGAACGACACGCCCAACCGCTACCGGGTCTCCAAACAGGCGGACGTCCTGATGCTCGGCTACCTGTTCTCCCCAACGGAGCTGGCGGCGCTCTTCCAGCAGCTGGGCCACGTGATGAACGAGGAACTGTGGCGGGCCACGGTCGATTACTACCTCCGACGTACCGCGCACGGCTCGACGTTGAGCAGCCTCGTGCACGGCTGGGTCCTGGCCCGGGCCCGGCGACAGGAAGCCTGGGAGCACTGCCTGGAGACGCTGAAGGGCGATGTGGCCGACACCCAGGGCGGCACCACGGCCGAAGGCATCCACCTCGGGGCGATGGCCGGCACGCTCGATCTCGTGCAGCGGGGGCTGACGGGCCTGGAGACGCGAGAGGACGCCCTACGGTTCGACCCCGCCCCGCTCCCGGAACTCTCCGACTTCGGTTACCGGCTGCGGTACCGGGGCCACTGGGACATCGGGGTGCGGGTCGGCGGCGGACGGCTGCTCGTCACCGTGCCGCTCTCGGAGCAACGCCCGGTTCCGGTCGTATGCGGGGGACGGTCGCTGATCGTGTCGCCGGGTGAGACACGGGAGTTCGCCCTGGACGCGCCGCGCGGCCATCGCCTCGCACCGTAGAACGATCGCTGTGCCTGCCTGGTGCCGCCGTATTTCCTCAGCCGGGGCCGGTCGGCCCCGGCTGTGACCGACCGGCCTGCTGCCGCCGCGCGCCGACGGACGGATGCTGTGGTGAGGCGACGCGGGAAGGACACGGCGACGCGTGACCGACGCCCTTCTCCCCATGGAGGTGACGACCGTGCCGGATTGCATAGTTGCCGGACTGGACGGCTCCAGGGAAAGCCTGGCCGCCGCGGACTGGGCGGCCAGGGAAGCCCGGCGGCGAAGTCTGCCCCTGCGGCTGGTCCATGCCTGGGAAGGGCTGACCTCCGCCGGTGCCGACCCGGACCTCCCGGAGCTCGCCGTTCCCCGCCGTTGGGCTCACCAGATCCTGAGCGAGGCCGCCGATGCGGTGACTCAGCGCTACCCGGACGTGCATCTCACCTGTGAGCAGGTCGGCAGCGTCCCCACAGAGGCGATGCGCGAGGCAGCCGAGAACGCAGAGCTGCTGGTGCTCGGCTCCCGAGGTCTGGGAGGTGTGGCCGGCGTCCTGGTCGGCTCCGTGGCGCTGGCGACGGTTGCGCATGCCAGGCGGCCTGTGGTGCTGGTACGAGCCGGAGAAACAGCTGGGGACGAACGGCTGCCGCCCAGTGGCGGGCAACAGGGGAGGGACACTCCGTACCGCGAGGTGCTGCTCGCGCTGGACCCGGACTCCGCATGCGACGCGCCGGTCGCGTTCGCCTTCGATGCCGCGGTACGACGCAGGGCACCGCTGCACGTGCTGCATGTGTGGAACCCGCCTGCGGGATACGGTGACCTGCCGACCACCGCTTACGCGCTCGGTATCGACTCCGAGCTGGAGGCCCGGGCACGGCGGGCGGTGGCGGCAGTCCTGCACCCGTGGCGGGACAAACTGCCGGAACAACCCGTGATCGAGACGGTCACCATGGGGCGAGCCGCGAACAGCGTCCCGGCGGCCGCGCACCGCGTCGGCCTGCTCGTGGTGGGCCGACGCATCCGGCACTCGGCCGTCGGCGCGCACATCGGGCCCGTCACCCACGCGGTCATCCATCGCGTCCACTGTCCGGTCGCGGTCGTGCCGCACGAGTGAGCCGCCGGGGTACACAGGGGCCGGGCCGTTCCTCGTGGTGCACCCGGTAAGTCGGACCACCTGTCCAGAGGGCAGTACCCGTGGTGTTGCGGTTGTGGGGTGACACTTCCCGAATATCCCTTTTTCTGTGACCCTCCACAGGATTCAGGTTGCGTTGTCCGTCCGGCGGTTGCACAGGTACTGAGGACGGGGGCGAGGCGCAGCGAAGGATTCTTGCAGGGAGTTCTCGACACGGTTGAATACGAGGAAGATGTTGGACCGGGGGAAAGGGGTGATGTTGCCTGTGGATCCATGCATGAGGTTCGAGTCGAACATCACCGCGAAGCCGGCCGGTCCGGTGATCTGCTCGATTCCATGCTCGGCTGCCATCTGCGACAGGTGATGCCGCGTAGGCGAGCCCACTGCCATGCGCTCGTTGGCGAGTGACTGCTTGTGGCTGTCCGGTGGGGTTTCACCTACCGAGGGGTAGAACGTGTGGTGGGTTCCCGGCATCACCATGAGCGGACCGTTGAAGGGGAAATTCTCGCTGAGGGCGATTGACATGCTGAAGGCCCGGGGCAGTGGCATGCCGTCTTCGGCGTGCCAGGTCTCGAAGTCGGAGTGCCAGTCCCAGCCGGAGCTGGCGTAGCCCGGTTTGCAGTTGATGCGGCTCTGGTGGAGGTAGACAGACCTCTGAGCCGAGGACCTGCCGGGCGATGTCCCACAGGTACGGTGCATTGATCAGTTCCGCGAAGACGTCGCTGACCTTCTCCGGCTCGAAGACTGAGCGGACCTGCTCCGAGTCCGTCTCCAGCACGATGCGTTCGCTCCCACGCAACTCCGCGTCCTCGCCGAGCCGCTGCAGTTCGTCGGTGCAGGCGGCTACCTGATCCAACGTGAGAACGTTGGCCAGGGGCAGGTAGCCGTCCACCGCGTAGCGGCGCAGCACCTGCTGCTCCAGGGGCCCCGGTCCGTGGCCCCACACGATCGGCTCCGCACGGGGCCGGGGGACAGCTTCTCCGGTGATGCGGGTGGGATACGGGTCCGAACGTACGGTGGCGGTCATGGAGGTTTCCTTCCCGGTGGGTTCGGTATGGGGAGAATCCCTCGTCGGTCAGCAGATGCTTCTCGTGGCCGTGCAAAGCAGGGGAGAACACGGAGATCAGCACCAGGTCCTCGTCGGCTGAGGCCACGAGATGGCATGACCTGGCAGTTGCCATAGCCGGTGCCTTCTCTTCGGGTCCGACGGCTTGGAGGGCCGAGTCGTGAACTCGGCCGGCCGTTTGGGGTGCGGCGTCACGAACGACACCCGAACCGCCTTGCCGAAATCCTAGTGCGGATCAGCCCGGTCGACTCCGATGGCACGTCCCGCTCCCATTGTGAAGCCGATCGGTGGGTGCAAGACGTGGTGGACCTTGACCTCAGAGCGCCTCGCTGAGCGGAGAGGACGCGCACCACGTCGCGGAGGTGACCAGCCCAGTCGGCCAATCCTCGCGTGAGGAAGCAGGCATTGGCGTCGCACCGTCGGCTTGCCCGTCGAGCTTCCAGACGCTCCTCCAGCAAATGGCTCGCATCCAGGTACTTGAGAGGCCTGCCACGCGTGGCGAAGTACATCAGGAAGAACGGCTCGGTGAGGTCGCGGAGGTGGCTCAGCTTTTCCGCCTCCGAACGGTCGGAGAGCATCACCATGCGCGCGGTGCCGGCAAACCGCGTGGCGAGTGCCCCCAGCCGTGTGCCGGGGTAGGTCAGCGCGAAGTGCTCGAAGTTGTCCACCAGGTAGCGCGTGACCTCGTCGATCTGCTCACGCCATCGGTCCCGTTCCTTCTCCTGGGCCTCCGTATGGTCGCCTGGTGTTGTGACCGCATACGTCCACCGGGTTGGTGACCCCGGGCGTCAGGAACTGCTGCTTCTAGAGTGAGGCGTCACGTTTCAGCAGCAGGATGGGTTGGGCGTATGTCGGAGGTCGAGGTTCCCGGGCCAGAGCCGGAGACTGGGAACGTGCTCCGGAATTCCAGACGCCCGGGCCAGCAGGACGTGGGCGATGACGGTGCCCTGGTCGTCCTCGGCGACGGGGGAGAGCTCAGGGACCAAGCAGTCGTCGGCGCGCGGGGCGTCGACGCGGTCGGCGGCGTCCTCGGGGGAGTCGAATGCATAGGTGATGACCTCGTGTACGTACGGGTGCCGGCCGGGGTCTCTGTCCTGATCTTCATGGCGAGGATGTCCTTCCAAAGTCGTTGTAGTGGCGTTGAGTTGCGGGGCGGCCCGTACCGGTCGGGCCACGGGGGTCGGCGTGGTGCCGGTGGTTCCCGTGGCCCGGCGTGTGGTCACAGGGTGAGCAGCGCGCGCTGTGCGATGCCGGTCCCCGTGCCCTGGAGCGGTCTGAGGACCAGACGCACCAGAGCGAGTGGGTTGTCGTCGCCCGCGATGCGGTTGACGCTCAGCTCACCGCAGCTCAGGCACTGGTGGATGAGCATCCACTCACCGTCGGGGCGCGCGGACATGCTCAGCGCCTCCATGCGGCCCCGGCACGAGGCGGCGCGGTCGCCCGGGACGCGGGCATCGACATGCAGGCTGGCCAGGCAGTGGGGGCAGTGGTTGCGGTGCCCGGTGCCCGGCGCGTCCAGGGACACGTCGAGGCGGCAGCCGGCGCATTTGAAGTCGTGTCCGCGGTGCCCGCCGTGCTCGTGGAGCACGTCCTTGTGCCGCTGCGGACGGCGGCGTACGGAAGCCTGTCCTCGTGCGGTGTTGCGTCGAGGCATGGTCGTCTCCTCCTCCCGGCCCGCTACAGGGCGCCGAACGCTTCGAGCGGGAACGGCGGTTGGGCGAGCGGACGCACGGCCATGCGCATCAGGACGAGCTGGTTGTCGTCCGCGCAGATCGGGTTGGAGGTGAGTTCGTCGCAGCGTACGCAGCGGTGGATGAGCATCCAGTCGCCGGTGCGCAGAACGGCGATGGCGATCGGCGCCATCCGGCCGTGGCAGTCGCCGGGGCCGCCCTCGACGTGGTCGGTGACGTGCCGCGAGTGCAGACAGGACGGGCAGTGGTTGCGACGAACGCCGTCGCTGGCAGTGGCGGACACGGTCAGGCCGCACCACGCGCAGGTGAAAGTGTCGATCTTGAGGGTGTGGTACGGGTCGCTTTGGCGAGCGGAGTTGTTGCTGGGCACCCGGGTGCTCCTTGCTGAGAGGTCAGACATGACAGCAAGAGCAGGCCGAGCGGCCTCGGTGAAGGAGGATGCGCCGACACACCATACCCACGGAGAAGGGGCGCAGGGGCACAGGCGATTCAGGGCACCGGAAACTCAGGTCCGGCTGCCGCGCTCAAAACGGCGGCAAAGAGAACGGACGGTTATGCGGTGCGGCGAGGCGCGCTCGGCGCGGTCCGGGGCATCAAACACTCTTCCTAGGGCACACGGGCCCGGTTCATGATCCGCGACCTGCGGACTTTGACCACCGTAACAAGGACACCGAAACGCGAGCCAACGATTTACCGGGCGTGGTCCGGATGCGACCGCACACCAGGACCGAGATCATCCCGCTGACCATGGTCTCGTGGCCCCTGCAACTCGGAGCACGGCCCCTGTTTCCGTCGAGTCTGAACCTGTGTGCTTGCGGTGCTCGACGGCCCGGGGCGGGGGTCAGTTTTCAGGCCGTGCCGGTGTGGAAAGGGCGGCAGTGGCGAGGGTATGGAGGTCGTCGAAGGCTTGGAGGAGGTGGGCGTCCAAGCTCTGTGCGGGGTCGTCGATCCAGGCTTGGGCCGCTTGGTGGAAGGTGGCCCACCCGGTCTGGGCCGCCAGGCCGGCCAGCCGGGGGGCGACACCGCGCTGCCGCAGTGCCTCGGCCAGTGCGTCGATGAGCGATGCGGCTTTGGCCAGGTCGCGTTCGCGGAGTGCCGGTGTCGCCGCGATGATGCGCAGTCGCGGTTCGGCGAACGGGCGATTGTCCTCAAGGATCCGCCGGACCTTTCGGAAAGCGCCCAGCAGTACGTCGAGCGGCTGGAGTCCCTCGGGCGCTTCGGCCACCGCCCGTGTCAGCGCGGCGCGCAGGTCGGCTTCGCCGTCGAAGAGCACCTCGCGCTTGTCCGGGAAGTGCCGGAAGTAGGTGCGCTCGTTGACGCCGGCCCGGGCGGCGATCTCGGCCGTGGTGGTCTGGTCGAATCCGCGTTCCTGGTACAGCTCCAGGGCCGCCTGCTGGAGGCGGCGGCGCGCTTCTAGACCGGCCCCGCAGTCGTCACCGAACTCATCACGGCCGGCCACACCATCACCGCTCTGGCGCGCTCGGACACCGCAGCTGCCCGGCTGAAGTCACTGGGCGCCACACCGCACCGGCTCCCTGGACGACCTCGACAGCCTGCGCAACGGCGCCGAAGCCGCAGACGGCGTCCTGCACATGGCCTACGGCGGCGACTTCTCCGACCTCGACGGCATGATGCGACGCGACCGGTCCGCCATCGAGGCGCTCGGCCGGCCGCTGGAACACTCGGGCAAGCCGCTCGTCATCACCTCGGGCACCCTGGTCATGCCCGCCGGCCGAGAGACCACCGAGAAAGATGAGCCCGACGCAGCCGGCATCGCCGCCTTCCGCATCGCAGGCGAGCGAGCCTGCCTGCGCTTCGCCGCCCGGGGAGTGCGTGCGAGCGTGGTCCGCCTCGCCCCCACCGTCCACGGCCCGGAAGACCACGGCTTCATCCCCATGCTCATCGCCACCGCGCGAAAGACCGGCGTCTCCGCCTACGTCGGAGACGGCACCAACCGGTGGCCCGCGGTGCACCGGTACGACGCGGCGGTCCTCTTCCGTCTGGCAGTGGAGAAGGCACCTGCAGGCAGCGTGCTGCACGGAGCAGCCGAAAGCGGCGTCACCTTCAAAAGCATCGCAGAGACCATCGCCCGAGGCCTGGACCTGCCCATGACCTCGCTGACCCCCGACCGGGCCGCCACGCACTTCATCAGCCCATTCATGGCCATTGCCTACGGCTTCGACGGCCCCGTCTTCAGCACCCACACCCAAGAACTGCTCGGCTGGACGCCCAGCCACCCCACACTGCTCGCGGATCTGGAACACGGCGACTACCTGACCACGACCGCCATCTGACCCCTCACACCGAGGTCCGCAGGTCCGCGGACGAGCCGGCTCACCCGGTCAACGCGCCGTCACCGTCGAACTCGCTGGACTCAGCGTTTCTCCTCTCCAAGGTGGCGGTCACCCACGACCGCCGTCAGGACTCACCGCCGGCCGGGAGGCCTGGGCGTCGGACCGGGAACGACCTAGGCCCCGTACTTACGGATGGAGACATGTTGAAGCGACACAAGCGCTCGGGAGCTTCGGTTCGCCTGCTGGGCCTGTCGGCGGCGGCGCTGTCCGTGGCCGCAGCCGCCTTCACGTATACGTCTACGGCGGGCGCCGTGGGAGTGAACGAGGCGACGGGACGGAGCCCGGTTGTTTCCTCCGGGGCCACGAAGACGGTCCGCTACGACGTGGGGGATGCGGCCTGGCATCTGCCACAGACGGGCGAGCCGGTCGAGTTGACCGGTGTGGTGCGCTATCCCGCCGACCTGGGCACGGGGCGTCATCCGCTGATCGTGATGATGCACGGGTTGCACGAGACGTGCGCCGACCGAAAAGCCGACGCAGCGCGCACGGCTGCGGAGCACAATGGTGACGACGCCGCGTATGAAGCTGCCACCGTGAAGCTGGTCGCCTGGCCGTGCGCACCGGGAACACCCACGTTGCCCAATGAGCTCGGGTACGACTACCTGGCCCGGACGCTGGCCGGACAGGGGTTTGTCGTGGTCTCGATCGGCGCCAACGGCATCAACGCCTCCTCCGTGACGGGCGATGACAACGCCGCCGCGCGGGCGGATCTCCTCAACCGGCAGCTGCGAAGGACACCCCGGGCAGTGCACTGACCGTGAGGGTGCGGCGCCGGCCAGGCAGCTGACCGAGCCGCAGCAGCGCCACGTCGGTACCACGTACCTCGGTGCCTTCTTCCGCCGCTACCTCCTCGGCGACACCGGGCAGGACCAGGTACTGACGGGGGCGCGGCATCCCGACGCGGCCATCACGGAGGTGGACGTCATCACCGCTCCCTGAACGGGCAGCCGTCTGCGAAGAGATGCTCTATTCGCGCACCGCCCGGTCCGCAGGACATCTCCTCGCCTCGTGTACGGGGCAGCAACCACGCAAGGTCCGAACCCGGTGCACCCCTCATGCGTGCGACGGGAACCGGCTTGTTCACCACACCCAACTCCGCAGCCCACCCCCGAGCCTCAACCATCCCCACCATGCACCGACAACGACGACCGCCAACTCAGAACACGAAGCGCTGCTGCGTCGCCGGCACCACCGTCCCGCGACGGGCGAAAATCCTGATGTTCCTTGGTGCGGCTAATCGGGTCAGCACGTGGCCCGCCTGGAGGCGGAGACCCTGCTGACCGCCCTCGCCCGCCGCGTCCACCGCATCGAGCTCGCGGACGAGCCGCGCCGCCACCTCGACAACACACTCCGCTCGTGGGCGTCGCTTCCCGTGCGCGTCGGATCGGCGGTATGACGCGGCGCCGAGGCCGGGCGCTCCGGCCCGGCCCTGGCCGCGGGCGGAGCCCGAGACCAGGGCTGCTTTGTCCTCTGGCCACCTATGAGGTCCCTGAGCGCAGAGCGTCGGAGACCGACTTGACCCCGCCGTGTGCTGTCAGGCCCCCGTCCACGGGAATCTCGGCTCCGGTGATGAAGGACGACTCGTCCGAGAGGAGGAAGACCACAAGCGGCGCGACCTCGTCGACGGTCCCGGTGCGGCCCAAAGGGGTCTCACGGACGTTGGCCGCACGGAATACCGGGGCTGCTGAGGTGGCCATGTCGGTCTCGATGTAGCCGGGATGGATCGTGTTGACGCGGATACCGCGCGGGCCGAGTTCGGTGGCCGCGGTCTTCGACAGGCCACGCAGCGCCCACTTGCTGGTCGTGTAGGCGACCGGGTAGTGCGCGGTGAGAGCCGCGGAGGAGCCGACGTTCACGACCGAGGACCCGGGATCCATGAGCGGCGCGAGATGCTGGATGCCGAGCAGGGGACCGGTGACGTTCACCGCGTGGACGCGTGCCATGTCCTGGGGGCGAACGTCATCGATGCGGGCGCGCCAGGTGATGCCGGCGTTGTTCACCAAGCCGTCGACCCGTCCGTATGTTGCCCGTAGTTCGGCAGCCAGTTCGGCCCAGTCGTTCTCATCGCTGACGTCGAGGCGTCGGCAGCCCTCCGAGGGCTCGACGCCGGTGGCGATGACGCGAGCGCCCTCGAGGGTGAGTGCCGCGGCCTCCGCTGCCCCCTGGCCGCGGGCGGCACCGGTGACGACCACGACCTTCCCGAGCAGTCTTTTGGGAGGCTGGTCGCTCACGGCCGCTCCCGGTTGCGACGCCGGCCGGTCGGCAGGGGCACCGGTTCGACACCGGGGCGGACCGTGTTGGTGAGCGTGCCGATGCCTTCGACGGTGAGGGCCACGGTGTCTCCCGGCTTCAGTGGCGACGGGTTCTGCTCGCCTCGCAGGCCCCACAGTTCGGCGAGGCAGCCGCCGTTGCCGCAGGTGCCGGAGCCGAGTACGTCGCCTGGCACGACGCGGGTGCCCCGGGAGGCGTAGGCGGTCATCTCCTCGAAGGTCCAGCTCATGTTGGACAGCAGGTCCTTGCCGATGACCTCACCGTTGAGCTCGGCGGTCAATGCCAGGCGCAGAAACCCGTCGGGGTCCCGGTAGCGCTCCAGCTCGTCCGCGGTGACGAGGTACGGGCCGAGAGTGGTTGCGGTGTCCTTGCCCTTGCACGGGCCGAGACCCACCTTCATCTCAGCGGATTGCAGGTCGCGTGCGGACCAGTCGTTGAAGACGGTGTAGCCGACGATGTGTTCGCGGGCCTGCTCCGCGGTCAGGTCGCGTCCCTCGCGACCGATCACGGCACCCACTTCGAGCTCGAAGTCGAGCGTGGCCGAGCCCGGCGGTACGGGTACGGAGTCACCGGGGCCGTAGATCGCGTGGGGGTTGGTGAAGTAGAACGTCGGGGCTGCATACCACTGTTCGGGTACGCCGGCCACACCGTCGACTGAGCGGCGCACGCCCTCGACATGTTCTTCGAAGGTGACGAAGTCGCGCACCGACGAGGGCTGCAGAGGTGGCAACAGCCGCACCTGGGATACGTGCGGGCCAGGTGGCACCTCGAGCGCCGCCGCGCCGGCGGCCAGCAGCCCCGGCAGGCCGTCGGTCTGCGGCAGGAGAGCGGTGAGCGACGTGGTGTCGGGCAGTGGGTGGAGCATTCCGTCGTCCGCCACGACGGCAAGTCGGTTGCGGTGCTGATGCTCGTAGGCGGCAAAACGCATGGTGTGACTCCTGCGGAAGTAAGGGGTCAGTCAAGGGTGATGCTGAGCCAGGGCGTTCGTCAGGGACGTCGAGCCCTCGGCGTAGGGGCGCTCGCTCAGACCGGCGGGGCGACGAAGCAGCCGCGGTCGGGGTCGTTGAAGGACTCCTTGGCGACGAGTTCGTTCATGGGGTTGGCCGTGCCCCACTGGTCGGTGACCTCGGGCTGGGAGAAGTCGTAGACGTGCGGGTGCCAGGTGTCCTCGTCGAGCGTCTCCAGCTCGGTGGTGTACTCGACGGTGTTGCCGTGCGGGTCGAGGAAGTACGTGAAGGTGTTGTCGCCCGCCATGTGGCGTCCCGGCCCCCAGATCTTGCGGTACCCGGCCCGCATGACGCGTCCGGAGCCGCGCATGTACTCGTCCAGGCCGCGCATCTCGAAGGAGACGTGGTGCAGCGCGGTGTGCGGCCCCTGGGCCAGGGCCATGGAGTGGTGCTGGTTGCTGATCCGCATGAAGTGCATGACCTCGCCCATGTGCGGAGAGCTGAGCGTGTCGCTGAGAGCGAAGCCGAGGTGGCGCTCGTACCACTCGCGGGTGCGGTTCAGGTCGGGGGAGTTGAGGACGACGTGGGAGAGCTTGACCGGGATGGCCTCCTTCTCCTCGATCTTGCGGTGCTGCCGGACCGCGACGTCGGCGGAGACCTCGATAGTGCGCCCGTCCACGTCGAAGAAACGGAATCCGTAGCCGCCACCGGGGGTGTCGACCTTGCCCGGCCGGGTGAGCAGCTGGACGCCACTCGCGAGCAGGCGCTCGGCGAGCGTGTCGACGTCGGCCGGGCTCGCGGCACCGTAGGACACGAGGTCGAGACGCTTCTCGTCGGCCTTGCGCAGCCGTACGACGTACTGCTCGGGGGAGCCTTCAGCGGCGAGGAAGGAGATGCCGGAGTCCTCGGCGACTTTGGTCAGGCCCCAGACGCCGGCGTAGAAGTCGAGCTGCTTGTCGTAGTCGGGCACGGCGAGGTCGACGTGGCGCAGGTGGGTGAGCAGGCGTGCGCTCATGAGTTTTCTCCTCGGACGAGGGGTTGGTCGAGCAGGGCGGCGGCGTTCCCGCCGCGTACGGCATCGAGGTCGGTGTCGGGCAGCCGAGCGGCCCGTAGCGCACCGACGGGGTCCTCGGTGCCCATGTCGAAGGGGTAGTCGGAGCCGAGCAGGACCCGGTCCGCTCCCGCGACACGCACCAACTCCCTCAGTGCGTCCGGGTCGTGGACGAGGGAGTCGAAGTACAGCCGCCTGAGGTAGCTGCTGGGCGAGTGGGCACAGCCGGCGCGGGCGTCGGTGCGGGCGGCCCAGGCGTGGTCGCTGCGGCCGATGTGGGTGGGAAGGTAGCCGCCGCCGTGCGCCGCGATGATCCTGAGGCCGGGGTGGCGGTCCAGCACCCCGGAGAAGATCAGGTGGGAGAGGGCAACGGCGTTCTCGGTGGGCTGGCCGACGGTGTTGGACAGATACCACCGGTCCAGGCGCTCATCGAGGGTGCACCCGAAGGGATGCAGGAACAGCAGCGAGTCGGTCTCCGCGGCCCTCGCCCATAGTGGCTCGTACGCCGGGTCCGACAGTTCCCGGCCCGGTGCGTGGCTGGAGATCTCGGCGCCCAGCAGCCCGAGCGCCCGCGCGTGGTCCAGCGCCTCGACCGCTCGCTCCGGATGCTGGAGCGGTACGAGCCCCAGGCCGCGCAGCCGGTCGGGGGCGGCCGAGCAGTGTGCGGCCGTCGCCTCGTTGGCGAGCCGGTACACCTTCTCGGCCGTGTCCTGGTCGGTCCAGTAGTGGTAGTGCGAGGGGGAGGGGCTGACCAGCTGGATGTCCACGCCCTGGGCGTCCATGGCGGCCAGGCGGACGGCGGGGTCGGTCAGCTTCGGAATGCGGTCGCGCACCATGGGGCCGCTCACGGCGAGAGCGGTGGGACCGTTGCGGCGGGCGTCGAGGGCCTTGGCCGTGTCGTGGCCGGGCCGACCGGCCACCAGCGCCTCGATCTCGGGCAGCAGGACGTGCGCGTGTACGTCGACGGTGGGAGCGGCGGCTCCCTGCGGGGCGGGCAGTGCGTCGGTGGTCACGGCAACTCCCTGAGCATCGTCATGGTGCGGCCCATCAGGCCCGCGACATCGGCGTCCCGTACCCCGTCGAGCTGCCACTGCCCGATCTGCACGGACGCTTCCACCACCGGGCGCACACGCCGCACACGCCGTTCGTAGTACGTCCGGAACAGCGCGTCGTCCCACTGCTCGGTATCGGTCAGCAGCTGAGCGAGCACCCAGGCGTCCTCCAGGGACAGGGCGGCGCCCTGTGCGAGGGTGGGCGGGCAGCAGTGGGCGGCGTCGCCGACGAGGACGACGCGGCCGCGGTGCCAGGAGCCCTCGACCAGCATCCGTTCGAACCAGGTGTAGTTGACCTTCTCCGGGTCGGTGATGTGCCCGGTGATCTCCGGCCAGAAGCCGCCGTAGCCGGAGGTCAGGCGGCGCATCTCGTCGGCGTACGCCTCCGGCGGGATCGCGGCGCGGTCGCGGTTGGCCTCCACGACGTAGGCGTACAGGGTGTGCTCACTGGTGGGGCAGTAGCCCGCGATGTAGGCCGGTCCGCCGTAGGCGAGGTCGGTGCGGGTCACGCCGGCCGGGCGCGGGGCGGCGACGCGCCAGATGGCCATGCCGGTGGGCTCGGGCCTGTCCGCGATGCCGACGGCGGCGCGGGTGGCGGAGCCGAGGCCGTCGGCGGCGACGACGAGGTCGTAGCGGCCTACGGTGCCGTCGCCGAGGCGGACGGAGACACCCTGGGCATCCTGAGCGAGGATCTCCGCCGTGGTGCCGAGGCGGACGGAGGCGCCGCTCGCGCGGACGGCGTCGATGAGGATCTGCTGCAGGTGAGGGCGTTGCATCCCGACGGTGGCGGGCAGGTCGTCGCCCCCGGTACGCAGGTCGTCCTGCACGTGCAGGACGGTGCCGTCGGGTGCGGTGATGCCGACGGGGTTGAAGCCGAAGCCGGACGCCTGCACCTGCTCCCGGACGCCCAGTTCGCGCAGGACTCGCAGGGCGTTGCCCTGGAGGGTGATGCCGGAGCCGGCCGTGGCGTTCCAGTCGTCCTTGGCCTCGATCAGGTCCACTGCGATCCCGGCGCGGCGCAGCAGAACGGTCACGGCGTTGCCGGCCGCGCCGCCACCGATGACAAGGACGGTACGGGAGGTGGTCATGGGGAAAGTCCTCGTTCTGCTGGTTACTTGACGGCGATCGGGTTGACCGGGGAACCGACGGCGCCGGTGATGGGCAGCGGGGCGGCGGTGAGCCAGAAGTCGTACACACCGTCGGCCGCGCAGTCCGCCGCGAGCGCGTCCAGGTCCCACATCTCGCCGATGAGCAGACCCATGTTGGGGATGACGACCTGGTGCAGCGGCTGGAAGGCGTGCGCGAACTCGTTGGGCCGTACCTCGAAGCCCCAGGTGTCGGTGGCGAGGGCGGCGAGCTCCGTACCGTGCAGCCAGCCGGCGGTGGTGAACGACAGTCCTGGTGCGGGGCCGCCTGCGTACTCTCCCCACCCGTCACGGCGGACCCGCGTGAGCTGTCCGGTGCGTACCAGGACGATGTCGCCGCGTCCCACGGTCACGCCGTGGGCCTCGGCGGTGGTGGTCAGGTGCTCCTCGGTGATCGCGAACCCGTCGGCCAGCTCGCCGTCGGTGCCGATCACCCGGCCGACGTCCAGGAGCACGCCGCGCCCGGCGACGTGCGGTGCCATGTGCTCGATGCCGGTGACCAGGTCGCCGTCGGAGGTGACGACCTGGTCGGCGGGGCGTCCGTTCCAGGCCCTGCCGTGGTCGAAGATGTGTCCGAGCCCGTCCCACTGCGTGGAGCACTGGAGCGGCATCGTGATGACATCGTCGGCGCCGCCGAGGCCGTGCGGGAAGCCCTGGTGGCCCGCGGCGGCGTCGGTGCCGGTGTCGAGCATGGTGTGCACCGGATTGGTACGCCGCCGCCAGCCTTTCTGCGGGCCGTTCATGTCGAACCGCTGGGAGAGCGAAAAGCTGACGCCCCGTCGGACGAGCGCGGCGCCTTCCCGGCGCTTGGCCTCGTCGAGGAAGTTGAGCGTGCCGAGTACGTCGTCCGCTCCCCACCGGCCCCAGTTGGAGTACGCCTTGGCGGCCCGGGCTATCGAGCCCTCGGGGTCGTTCCGGTCGAGCCTCATACCGCCTCCGCCACGCAACGGGTCCGCTGAGCACCGAGGCCGGTGATCGATCCCTCCACGATGTCGCCGTCGCGCAGCAGCCGCCCCCAGCGCATGCCGTTGCCGGCCGGACTGCCTGTCAACACCAGGTCGCCGGGGAGCAGCCGGGCGGTCCGCGAGGCGTAGGACACCATGTGAGCCACGTTGAAGATCATGTCCTTCGTGGACTCGTCCTGCATCACCTCGCCGTTGAGCTTCAGCGTCAGCTGCACGTCGTCCGGGGCGCCGACTGAAGCGGCGGGCACGATCCACGGCCCGAGCGGTGTGAAGCCGGGCGCGTTCTTCGACCGCAGCCAGTCGGTGCCGATCTGCGGCATGTCCCGCCGGAAGACGCTGGCGCGGTCGGTCAGGTCATTGGCGATGGTGTACCCGGCGACGTACTCCAGCGCTTCCGCCACCGAGACCTGGTAGGCGGGTCGGCCGATGACCGCCGTCAGCTCCAGCTCCCAGTCGGGCTTCTCTGCCCACGCGGGGAGGACCACGTCGTCGTACGGCCCGGTGATCGCGCTCGGCAGACCGATGAACACGTACGGCAGGTCCTCGGCCGCCCGCCGGTCCATGAGCTCCGCGGCCTCGGCGCGCCGTTCCTCCTCGGGGCGGTCGTCCCCGGGGGCACGGTGGGCGACGTGGAGGTCGATGACGTGCCGGCGGTAGTTGGCACCGGACTGGAACACCTGCCGCGGCTCCACCGGTGCGTGCACCCGGAAGTCGTTCAGCGGCTGCCGTTCCAGGTTCCTGTCCACGGCCAGCCGGTGCAGCCGGGGAAGGGCCGCCTCCCAGTCCTCCAGCAGTGAACGCATCGTCAGCTGGGGGTTATCGAAAGCCTTCCGGAGGTCGAGTGCGCGCCCGTCCGGAGTGACCAGCGCGGGAAAGCCGGGTCCTGGCGGGACGGAGAGTGTGCTGAGAGCAAAGGGGCCCAAGAAAGTCGTGGACGCGGGGGCGGGTGCGGATTCCACAGGTCATACCTTCCGGTCGTGAGGTGACTAGTGTGTGCGCGACCCCATCGATCATGGAAATAGATTTCATGGATCACTACCATCCATGCGGTGAATGGCCGGGCTCGGTCATCGGCCCCACGTGCGCTACCTGGCCCTCATCAGTCCTCTGGAGAATTCGTGAATCTGGCGAGTCTCGACCTCAACCTCGTCGTCGCGCTGCGCGCCCTCCTGGAGGAGCGCAATGTCACCCGCGCCGGCCGGCGAATCGGCCTCAGCCAACCCGCCATGAGCGCCGCCCTGGCCCGCCTGCGCCGGCACTTCGACGACGACCTGCTGGCCAGAGTCGGCGGCCACTACGAGCTCACCGCCCTCGGCCAGGTGCTCCTCGACCGCACCTCTACCGCGTACGACCTACTGGAGCGTCTCTTCTCCAGCCAGGCCGACTTCGATCCGGCCGTGGAGAAACGCGAGTTCACGCTCCTGGCGTCCGACTACGCCGTCACCGTCTTCGGCACCGAGCTCGCCCGCGTCGTGCACGAAGAGGCTCCGGGCATCCGGCTGCGCTTCACCCAGACGCCGCCCACCGTGGTGGACGACACCGCCACCCTGCTGAGTGCGACCGACGGCCTGCTCATGCCGCACGGCGTCATCAGCGACTTCCCCGCCACCGACCTCTATGACGACCGCTGGGTCTTCGTCGTCGCGGACGACCACCCCGGCATCGGCGACCGGCTCACCCGCAAAGACCTGGCCCGGTTGCCGTGGGTCACCTATCAGCGCACCTACGACGCGCCGGCCGTACGCCAACTCGGCATGCTTGGCATCGAACCCCGCGTCGAGGTGTCCGTCGACAGCTTCCAGCTCCTGCCGCTGCTGGTGGCCGGCACCCGGCGGATCGCCCTGGTGCAAGAGCGTCTGGCCCGGTCGCTCGCGCCGCTGGCGCCGGTACGTGTGTTGGAGCCTCCGTACGAGGCGGTACCGCTGCGCGAAGCACTGTGGTGGCACCCGGTGCATACGCACGACGCTGCCCATATCTGGCTGCGCGAGACGGCTGCACGGGTCGGGAGCCGACTGCCCGACTCGCCGCAGGCATGAGCGGTGGCTGGCGGAGCGGCTTCCCACGCCTCGGCAGCAGGGCCGGCGGGCCATCCACGGTTTGGATCGACGCCATCGGAAAATGAGGTGGCTGTGTGGGCTCACCCAGCTCACCGAGAACCGCCATCTGTACGAGGTTTTCGCCGAATTCTTCGATCCGGAGGGCTCGGAGACCTACCTCAAGCCCGCGACGGACTGGCTGCCCGGTGTGCAGGCGGACTTCGCCACCGTCATCGAAGCGGTCCGCCGTCGCAGCGATACACCATCGGCTATCGGCTTGCCCGTCTCGCCGAATTCTGTTCTGACATGTGTTTCTGGCCTGGCTGGCCACCCAGAACAAGGCCAGCCCGTCCCCCCCGCCAGGCTGCTGAGGTGAGGCCCAGGACGCGGTGATCCGGGGCCCATTTCGTAGGCGCATGCCGCTTCACCCCATTCCGCCCCACGTGACGTCCCCGGTGCCGTCGGGGCCATCCTTCCCCTCGGAAGAAGCCACGGCCGAGGGGTGCGTGGACGCTGCCACGCTGATCGCCGAGCCACTGTCCTATGAGGTGGCCTGCCGTGGATCTCGCTGCCCTGTTGATGATGCCGGCCCCAGCCTGACGGGTGCGACTCGAGTATCAAGGCGTGCACGCGAACGCGGTGTGACGAGTTATCAAGTGGGTAAGCGCGCACCGGCCAAACGCACCAGACGTACGTGGGGAATCGCATGAATGTGAAGAATCGCTCAGTGATAGTTGGCGCCCTCGCAGCTGCCACGTTGGCGTCGTTCGCCGTCGCGCCAGCTCAGGCCAAGGCCACCCACGCGTACACCAGCAACAAGTGCGGTGGGCTGACATTCGACGATGTGGGCGAGTACTTGGTGGTCCAAGACTTCTGCGCGGATGGGGCCGGGGTGGTTGGGTACTACTCCGCGGCGGGAAGCTCCGGCCACGACAAGGCAGTCAGCCTCCCCGGCGGGGAGGACAGCAACAGGGTGGTGAACAAGAGCTGGCCCGAGGGAAGGCTGATGAAGTTCAAGGTCTGCCAGTATCAGCCGGGCACCGTCTACGGCTGCTCGAAGTACATGCAGCGCTGGACCTGAGCTACCTGCTGTCATCAGATGACCGCCGCGGGCCAGGGCAAGGGAAACCGGCCTGCTCCTGCCTGCCCAGAGGCGCGAGCCGATCCCGGTGCCGACGGCTCGATTGACGCTGCTTCCACCACGGATCGCGCCATCGAGGCAGTGGGTCGGCACGGCGACATCGTCATGCCCCCGTATCGAGGGCTGCGGCGCACTGGCCGAGGACGAATGCGCCGAAGCCCGACCCGCTCATCCAAGTGTTGGTGTCTTCGACGACGTGGTGCGTGATGCCGTAGTTGCGCTCCCGTAGCGGAACGTTTTCATCGACTGGGGCCCGGCTCCGGGGGCTCATGTGGATGCGGCGTGCTGCGGGGGTGCCAGGTGGTGACGCAGGTCTTGCAAGGGGTGCCAGGTGAACCACCACTCGGCTGGTCCTCGCGTTGGAGAAGACCAGGTCAGGGGCCGGACACGGACAGGCAGGGACACCCCAGGGACTTTCCGTCGCGGAGAAGGGCAAGTCCGTGACAGCGTTGAAAGTTGCAAATCACCCCGTCGGAAGGCCTCCGCTCAGCACTCGATGACATTCACCGCCAGCCCGCCCCGCGCCGTTTCCTTGTACTTGACCTTCATGTCGGCGCCCGTGTCCTTCATGGTCTTGATGACCTTGTCGAGGGAGACGTGGTGGCGGCCGTCGCCGCGTCGGGCCATGCGGGCGGCGGTGATGGCCTTGACCGCTGCCATGCCGTTGCGTTCGATGCACGGGATCTGGACGAGGCCGCCGACCGGGTCGCAGGTGAGGCCGAGGTTGTGTTCCATGCCGATCTCCGCGGCGTTCTCCACCTGTTCCGGGGAGCCACCGAGGACTTCGGCGAGGCCGCCGGAGGCCATGGAGCAGGCGGAGCCGACCTCGCCCTGGCAGCCGACCTCGGCGCCGGAGATCGAGGCGTTCTCCTTGAAGAGCAACCCGATGGCGCCGGCCGCCAGCAGGAACCGCACGATGCCGTCGTCGTCCGCGCCGGGGACGAAGTCGAGGTAGTAGCGCAGGACGGCGGGGATGATGCCGGCCGCGCCGTTGGTGGGCGCGGTCACGACGCGGCCGCCTGCCGCGTTCTCCTCGTTGACGGCCATCGCGTAGAGGGTGACCCATTCCATCGCGCGGCCCGCCGGATCGCCCTCCGCCCGCAGTGCCTTGGCCGCGGCGGCGGCCCGGCGGCGGACGCGGAGCCCGCCCGGCAGGATGCCCTCGCCGGTCATGCCGCGCGCCACGCACGCCGCCATCGCGTGCCAGATCTCCAGCAGGCCGCCCCGGATCTCGCTCTCGGTGCGCCAGGCCCGTTCGTTCTCCAGCATCAGGGCCGAGATCGACAGCCCCGTCTCCCGGGTCAGGCGCAGCAGTTCGTCGCCGCTGCTGAAGGGGTACTTCAGCACCGTGTCGTCCGGCTTGATGCGGTCCTCGCCGATCGCGTCCTCGTTGACGACGAAGCCGCCGCCGACGGAGTAGTACGTCTTCTCCAGCAGCGGTTCGCCGTCCGGGCCGTACGCGAAGAGCGTCATGCCGTTCGCGTGGTACGGCAGGGAGCGACGGCGGTGCAGCACCAGCCGGCGGTCCGGGTCGAAGCCGATCTCGTGGGCGTCGCCGACGTCGCGGCCCAGCAGCCGCAGCCTTCCGGTCGCCATGATGCGCTCGACGTCCTGCTCGGCCCGCGCCACGTCGACCGTGTGCGGCTCGTTGCCCTCCAGGCCGAGCAGGACGGCCTTGGGCGTGCCGTGGCCGTGCCCGGTGGCGCCGAGCGAGCCGAACAGCTCGGCCCGTACCGATGCCGTCCGGGCCAGCAGCCCCTCCTCTTTGAGCCGGACGACGAACATGTGGGCGGCCCGCATCGGGCCGACGGTGTGCGAACTGGAGGGGCCGATGCCGATGGAGAAGAGATCGAACACGGAGATGGCCACGGGTGGGCTCCCTTGTCTGCGCCTCGGTGCGGTGGACGGGGCCGACGAGGTTCGTCTCTGATGACGCAACCACCATCGCTATACGCAACAGCCTTTCTCGCGGGTTCAGGCGCTGTCAAGGGGGAGGAAGCGCCCCGCGCCATGGCGTGTGCCGCCGCTAGAACGCACTGTCGTCCCACTGGTCCAGCAGCGCGTCACCCAGGTCCTCGCCGGCGTCGGACGCCGGGCCGCGCAGGGACTGTTCGGTCCAGATGACCTTGCCGCGGGCGGTGTACCGCGTGCCCCAGCGCTGCGCGAACCGGGCGACCAGGAACAGACCGCGCCCGCCCTCGTCGCCCGTCTTCGCGCGGCGCAGATGGGGCGAGGTGCTGCTGCCGTCGGCGACCTCGCAGATCAGGGTGGCGTCGTCGTACAGCAGGCGGAGCCGGATGGGCTCGGCGCCGTAGCGGACGGCGTTGGTGACCAGCTCACTGACCAACAGCTCGGTGGTGTAGGCGAGCTCCTCCAGCCCCCAGGCCGCCAGCCGTCGGGCCGCCTCGGCGCGCACCCGGGAGACGGCGGCGGGATCGCGCGGCACGTCCCAGGCGGCGACGCGGTCCGGGTCCAGCAGCCGGGTGCGGGCGACGAGCAGCGCGACGTCGTCCGCCGGCCGCGCGGGCAGCACCCCGTCGATGACGGCGCGGCAGGTCTCCTCCGGGGTGCGGCCGGGGTGGGCCAGGGCGGTGCGCAGCAGGTCCAGGCCGGTGTCGATGTCGCGGGCGCCGTCCGTGAGGAGGCCGTCGGTGTACAGGACCAGCTGCGCACCCTCGGGCACCGGGAACTCGGCCGTCTCGTACGGCAGGCCGTCGCCCAGGCCCAGCGGCGGGGAGACGGGCACGGCCGGGTACTCCACGGCGCCGTCCGGGTGGACCACGGCCGGTCCCGGGTGGCCGGCCCGGGCGAGCGTGCACGTACCGGGGACCGGGTCGTAGATGGCGTACAGACAGGTGGCTCCCGTGACCTCCGTGCTGTCACCCTCGGGGGCCTCGTCCGCGTCCAGGCGGGTCACCAGCTCGTCCAGGCGGCCGAGCAGTTCGTCGGGGGGCAGGTCGAGGGAGGAGAAGTTGTGCACGGCGGTGCGCAGCCGGCCCATCGTCGCCGCGGCGTGCAGCCCGTGCCCGACCACGTCGCCCACCACCAGCGCCACCCGGGCTCCGGGCAGCGGAATCACGTCGAACCAGTCGCCGCCCACCCCGGCCCGCGCCGGCAGATAGCGGTGGGCCACCTCGACGCCGGAGTGCGCGGGCAGGGCGTGGGGCAGCAGGCTGCGCTGCAGGGTGACCGCCATCGTGTGCTCGCGGGCGAAGCGGCGGGCGTTGTCGAGGGACACCGCGGCGCGGGCGGCCAGCTCCTCGGCGCCCGCCAGATCCTCCGGGGTGAAGGGTGCCTTCTCCGAACGCCAGAAGTTGACCGCGCCCAGCACCGTTCCGCGCGCCCGCAGCGGCACCGAGATCAGCGAATGGATGCCGTACTCCAGGACCCGCCGGGCGCGGTCCGGCTGCTGTGCGCGCCAGCCCTTGGAGGCGGCCAGGTCCGGTTCGAGTACCGCGTGCCCGCTCGCCACGGCGACGGCCATCGGTCCGGCGGGCGCCGACCGGACCACCGCGCCGACCGGGAGGAGGGGCTGGTCGGTACGGATGCCGCGGAGCGCGGTGCGGCGCAGCTCGCCGCTCGCGACGTCGGGCTCCTCCCCGCGCGCGACGGCCTCCAGCAGTTCGACGCTGGCGAAGTCGGCGAAGCGGGGGACCGCCACCTCGGCCAGTTCCTCGGCGGTGCGCTCCGCGTCCAGCGTGGTGCCGATGCGCGCCCCGGCGTCGTAGAGCAGCTCCAGGCGCTGCCGGGCGACCTCGGCGCGCCCCGCCAGCGCTCGCAGATCGGTGGTGTCGCGGAGGGTGACCACGCTGCCCGCGCGGTCGCCGCGGTCGTCGACCGGCCGCACATTGACCGCCAGCAGCCGGTCACCGGCCGGATGCACCTCGTCGGTGGCCGTCCGGCCCGACGCCAGGAGTTCGGCGGTACCCGCCGCCAGCCCCAGGTCGGTGACGGGCCGCCGCTCCGCGTCCGGCGGCAGGTCCAGCAGGCGCTGCGCCTCGTCGTTGGCCAGCAGCAGCCGGCCCTCACCGCTGAGGACGAGTACCCCTTCCCGGACCGAGTGGAGCACCGCGTCGTGGTGCTCATACATCCGCGTCATCTCGGCCGGCCCCAGGCCGTGGGTCTGCCGCAGCAGCCGCCGGCTCACCCAGGCCGACCCGGCCGTGGCCAGTACCAGTGCGCCGGCGGCGGAACCGAGCAGCAGCGGCAGCTGGTCCGTCACCCGCGCGTTCACGCTCTCGACCGTGATGCCGACGGACACCAGCCCGGCGACCTTCCCCTCGCCGTCGACGACGGGAACCATCGTGTCCACCGCGCGGCCCACCCCCGGCGTCCGGTACGTGGTCTGGTAGACGTTGCCCGCGAGCGCTTCGGAGTAGGGGCCGACGACGTGCTTGCCGATCAGCTCCGGGTCGGGGTGCGTCCAGCGGATGCCCGCGGGGCTGAACGCGATGATGTAGGTGACCCCGGACCGCTTCCTGGCCTCCTCGGCGCGCGGCTGGAGCAGCGCACTGGGGTCGGCGGACCGCATGGCGGCGAGCGTCCCCGGGGCGTGCGCGAACGCCTCGGCCCCGGCGAGCGACCGGCTGCGGGCCTCCTGCAGGCTCGACGCCCTGGCCTGCAGGAAGAGGGCCACCACGGCGGCGAGGACGAGCAGCAGCACCACCCCCAGATACAGCAGGAAACCCTGTCCGGCGACGCTCCGCGCGCTCATCAGCGAGCGGGGGCGGCCGTCCGTCGAGGGACGCCGGTTCCGTGCGCGCCGGCCGGCGAGGCGGCGGGAGGGCGACAGGGAGGACAGCCGGAAGGGGGACATATCCATACATCCAGTATGCTCGGCGATCGTTGGGCGGCCGCGGTGCCGGGCCGGTCCCCGGCAGACAGCCGGCCGGCCTCGTCGGAGGCCGGCCGGCTGTCTGCCGCGTGGAGCGGTGCCCTTACGGCGTCAGGAATTGTCGAATTCGTCTTCCCGGAGGCGCAAGCGGTGCTCCTCACCGGCCGTGGCGGGATGCGACGCGGGGAGGGCGCTGGTCTCCGCCAGTGTGCGGCCGCGGGTCTCCTCGGCCCACAGTACGGACACCAGCCAGCCCACCAGGGTGATGCCGGCGCCGATCAGCATGGTCACGCCGATGCCGAGCTTGCTGAGCGAGATGGGCAGCAGATAGGTGCCCGCCGCGGCCCCGACGCGGCTGATGGAGGTGGCCACGCCGCCCGCCGTCGCCCGGATGCTGGTGGGGAACAGCTCGTTGGGGTAGGTCCACTCCAGCACGGTGGGCCCGCCGGAGAAGAGGGCGTAGGCGCAGAAGCAGAGCACGACCACCGCGAGGGGCAGCGAGGAGCCGCCGCCGAGCACCACGAGCGGCACCGCCATGAGGGCGAACGACCAGATGATGACGGGCCGGCGGCCGACCCGGTCCACCAGCCGCAGCGCCGGCAGGCAGCCGAGCACGAACACGATGCTGATCAGCGCCGAGCCGAGGTTGTTGTCGTTGCCCTCCCCGAGGCCGAAGGAGCCCAGGATGGTGGGGCCGAAGGTGTACAGCGCGAACATCGGCGTGATCTGACACATGTAGAACAGGCCGCAGAACAGCGTGCGCCGCAGATACCGGCCGTGGAACAGGTCACGGAAGCCGTGCTGTTGCAGCGACTGCTCGGTGGCCGAGGCGGCGAGCAGCTCGTTGGTCGGGACGGTGCGGCCGAGGGCACGCTTGATAGCCTTCTGCGCTTCCTCGGTACGGCCCTTGTTGACCAGCCACAACGGTGATTCGGGTGTGCCGATGCGCAGGAGCAGGATGAGTGCGCTCAGTACGGCGGAGGAGGCGATCATCCAGCGCCAGGTGCCGGACCCGCCGATCTCGGCCAGCACGTAACCGACGGCGTACGCGGCGGCCGCGCCGATGTACCAGGCGAGGATGAGGACGCCGAGCAGCCGGCCGCGGTGCTTGTTCGGCACCCACTCGGCCAGCAGCGAGGTCGCGATCGGGTAGTCGGCCCCGATGGCCACGCCGAGGATGAAACGCAGGATGACGAACTGCCAGGTTTCGGTGGCGAAGACCGACAGGACGGATCCGCCGACCAGCACCGCCAGGTCGATGGTGTACATCGCCTCCCGGCCGAGCCGGTCGGTGACGGCCCCGAAGAAGAGGCCGCCGATGAAGATGCCGACCAGGGCGGCGGCGCCGATGAGGCTCTCGTCCGCGGTGGTCAGGTGCAGTTCGTTGCTCATGCCGATCAGCGAGACGCCGATGATGCTGAGCAGGTAACCGTCGAGGAACGGGCCGCCCGCGCAGGCCCAGGTGAGTTTTCGATGGAACGTGTTCAGGGGTGCCTCGTCGATGGCACGGATGGACATCACGGATCTCCCGGGGCAGGGGACGGTGGACGGCGCGGGCCGCGCAGCGCGACGCCCGTCCCGCCGTCGGCCGCACCCGGCCGTGCGGTCGGGGGATCGCCCCGAGGCACGGCAAAGCGGGTCGTGCGGCGGTACGAGGGGCCGGAGCGCGTGGTCGTCGGCTGTCCTGAACGGCGCCGTCGCGCCGGCGGCTCACACGGTGAATATGTTTCTCATAGAGCGACGTGTTTCTGCATACGCAACGGAACATCGAGAGCTCGTTCACGTCAAGACCGCCAGCCGAAGATCTCTCGGACCGTCGACGGCCCCCGTGCGGCACGGCGCAACGGCCGCCGCCGACGGGGGATTCGATTGCCTTGACACGGGTTCGGAGCCGCCCGCAGACTGGCATCGCGCTGTTGCGCTGACCGCAATCCGTTTCGCTATACGCACCGAGGTGTCATGATGATTCCCGCGTGCCGTCTCGAGGACCTGCCCCGAGGCGAGGCCTTCCGGCTCGACATCGATCCGCCCATCTCGGTATTCCATACCGACGACGGCGAGATCTTCGCCATCGACGACACCTGCACGCACCAGGACGCCTCGCTCGCCGACGGCTGGCTGGAGGGCTGCGAGGTGGAATGCCCCCTGCATTCCTCGAAGTTCGACCTCCGGACCGGAAGCGTGGACGCGCCGCCGGCCCGGCGTCCGGTCCGTACGCACGAGGTGCTCGTCGCGGACGGCGTGGTCTACATCGAGCCGTCCACGGCAGCCCCCAACCTGCCGCCCTGCGTCGCGGCCCGCCTCACCGCGGGAAGCGTCTGAGGAGCAACGGCGCCGCACGACGCCGAACCGCGGCAGGCTTCACCTGGATGGGCTAATCGGGGTGAGGTCGGCCGGGCGCCGCATCTGTTGGGGGAGCGAGGATCCGCCGGTCGCCGGGGCGCACCGCGCCCGGTGACGAATTGCGGGCAGCCGGCCGCCTGCCCAGCCTGAATGCCGGAGACGCAGCCAACGCCACCGCGGTGTGCTCTCTCCGGCGAGGAGCGTGGGCGGCCGACCGGCTGCCGCTTCGTCCCGCGGGGCACCCGACCGAGGTTCGGTGATCCACGCGCATGTGCAGAATCTTCGGACACTTCGACGCCCGGACCACACCGCACGAGCTCCGGTCGGTGGCCGCGCTCCAGCGGCACGGCGGCCCCGACGCGCAGACCCGTACGACCGGCGCCGGGTGGGCCCTGGGCGTCGACCGGCTGGCCATTGTGGACCTCGACGGAGGTGAGCAGCCCTACACCCTCGGCGAGGGCATCGTGGCCGTCTTCAACGGCGAGATTTACAACCACGACGAGCTGCGCGACCTCCTCACCGGCCGCGGCCACACCTTCGCCGACCGCTGCGACGGTTCGGTGATTCCGGCGCTGTACCAGGAGTTCGGCCCCGCCTTCGCCGAACACCTCGACGGCATGTTCTCCGTGGCGGTCGTCGACCTGCGTACGGAACCCACCCTCTGGCTCGTCACCGACGACGTCGGCATGAAGCCGCTCTACTACCACTGGGACCGGGCGCGCGGGCACCTGCACTTCTCCTCCGAGCTGCCTGCATTGCTCTCCTTCCGCGCCGTCGCCGCGCGCCCCTGGGAACCGGGGCTGGACGCCTACCTCGCCACCAAGACCCCCTTCGGCGAACAGACCATGTTCGAGGGGGTCAAGGTGCTGCCGCCCGCCACCACCGCCCGCTTCACCCGCTCCGCCGGACTCCGCCTCGTCCGGCGTCCGGCCGCCGGGCCGCCGGACGAGGCCGACGCGAGGCCGGGCCCGGAGGAGGCCGCCGAACGGACGCTGGGCCTGCTGCGCCGGGAAGTCCACCGGCTCACCCGCGCCGACGTCCCGGTCTCCGCCGTCACCAGCGGCGGACTCGACTCCAGTCTCGTCACGGCCCTCGCCGCGGAGAAGGTCGCCGACCTGCACACCTTCAACATCGCCTACCGCGGCACCTGGCCCTTCGACGAGCGGGACTTCGCCCGCGAGGTCGCCGAACGCTGCGGCACCCGGCACCACCAGGTGGAGATCGACCCGGCGGACTTCCCCGGCCTGCTGCCGGACGTCATCTGGCACCTGGGCCAGCCCAACGCGGACCCGATCACGCTCAGCACCTACGCGTTGTTCCGTGCGGTGCGCGACGCCGGCTTCAAGGTGGCCCTCACCGGTGACGCGGCGGACGAACTCTTCGGCGGTTACGGCCGGATGAGAGCCGCGGTCGACGCACCGTCAGGTACCGACTGGGTGGACCCGTACGTCGAGGCGCTGGCCGCCGTGCCCCGCGCGCTGCGCGAATCGCTCTACACCGAGGACTACCGCGCGTTCGTGCGGCAGGAGGGCTCCGTGGCCGACGGCATCGCCGAGCGGCTGCGCTCCGCCGGCACCGGCCGGCTGCGGACGCTCACGGACTTCGAGATCGCCTCCCGGATGCCGGCCTACCACCTGCGCCGCGTGGACCATCTGTCGATGTCCGCCTCGGTCGAGGTGCGGCTGCCGTTCTGCCAGCCCTCCGTCCTCCGTTACGCGCGTACCCTGCCGCAGGCGCTGAAGATGGCGGGGGAGCAGGGCAAGAAGGTGCTCTACGGGGCGGCCGCCGGCCGGCTGCCCGACTCGGTGCTCCGCCGGCCCAAGCAGCCCTTCACCCTCCCGGTCACCGCCATGCTGCGGCCCGGCGAGGCGCTGATGGCATACGCGCGGGACCTTCTCACCGGTGAACGGCTGCGTCGGCGCGGCCAGTTGGACCCGCAACGGGTGGCCGGGCTGTTCAAGCAGCAGGCCGACACACCCAACGACACCGCCGCATTGGCCATCTGGTCGTTGCTGGTGCACGAGCTGTGGCTGGAGCAGTTCTGCCCCGCCACCACCGGCCTGCCGGACGGCGGCGCCGGTGCCGTGGGGAGCCCGATGACCGCGCACATCGCGCAGGCGGAGGGCGCACCGTGCCCGACCGTGGTGCTGGACGCCGCCCGGCTGCCGCGGAACGAGGACGTCCTGCGGCCGGCGCTGACCACCGTACGGGAGTGGCTGACCGACACCGGCCGGGGACATGTGCTCAAGATCGCGCTGGTCAACCCCTCGGAGCACCCGCTCTTCGACCTGGACTACCGCTTCGTGCAGGCGCTCCCCGGCGGACTGGACCGATTCGACTTCCGGGGCAGCTGCGGACACTCCATCCTCGCGTCCATCGTCGCGGCGGAGGAACGCGGCTGGCTGCCCCGGCTGGCACCCGGCGGCCGCGTACGCGTCCGCGTGCTCAACAACGGTGATCACGTGGTGTGCGAGGTGGACGAGGTACGCCGCCACAGCGGCAGTTTCACCGTGCACTTCGTCCAGGACACCGCGCTGCCGCTCGCCCGGCTCCTCCTCACGGGCCGCACCACCGACCAACTGCTGACCCGGGCCGGCGCGCTCGATGCCTCACTCGTCGCGGTGGGCAACCCCTACGTCTTCGTCGATGCCCGATCGCTCGGCCTGACCAGCAAGGAGGCGCTGTTCGCCGCGGGGGAGCAGGTCTTCGGCCGGCTGCAGGACATCCGCACCGCCGCCACCGAACTGCTCGGCCTGCCCGGCGGCGGGGCGTTCCCGAAGATCGCGGCGGTGGGGGGTTACGAGTCGGGCCGGCTGGCCGTCCGCGCCGTCTCCGTACCCGGCTGGCATCCCAGCGTCGCGCTGACCGGGGCCACCTGCCTGGCCGCCGCGACCACCATCGCCGGCACCGTCCCGCACCGGCTGGCCAGGGAAGCGGGCTGTCCCCGCGGTGCGATCGAGATCGACACCCCGAGCGGTTCCACCGCCGCCACCGCGGCCGTCGTCCCCGCGGCCGATCCGGCACCCGGCGAGGACAACGAGTCCCTCGCGCTCCAGTGGGTCAGCGTCAGCCGGAAGCTCGCCCACCTGACCGGCAGCGCCCGCATCACCTCGCTGTGCGACTTCGGCCCGGAGGAGGACCCGGTATGCCGGCCGCTGACCGCCTGACCAGAGGCGGCGACGGCGCCGCGAACGGGGGCCACGACCTCCTGGTGAGCAACGCGCGGGTGGTCACCCCGGACGGTGTGCTCCGCGCCGGCGTGGCGGTCGACGGCGGCCGCATCACCGCGCTGACCGCACCGGACGCCCGGCCCGCCGCGCGGTCCGTACTGGACGCCGCCGGCCGCCATCTGCTGCCCGGTGTGATCGACTCGCACGTGCACTTCCGCACCCCCGGCCTGACCCACAAGGAGGACTGGGAGCACGGCAGCCGGGCGGCGGCGGCAGGGGGCGTGACCACCGTCATCGACATGCCCAACACCGAGCCCCCGCTGACCGATCCGGAGCAGGCCGCAGGGAAGGCCGCGCTCATCGGCGGCGCCTCGCTGGTGGACTACCGCTTCCACTTCGGAGTGACCGAGGCGACCGTGGACCACCTCCGCCACCTCACCCCGCAGCACGCGACCTCGGTGAAGGTGTTCATGACCGGGCACCACACCGCACCGCACGTCATCCGCGACCCGGAGGCCCTGGACCGGATCTTCGCCATCGCCGCCGAGCGTGGCCTCCGCCTGGTCCTGCACGCGGAGGACGACGGGGTGTTCACGCTGCTCGACGCGTTCCTGGCCCCGCCGGACAGCTACGAGTCCTACGAGTCCCGCCGGCCGCGCAGCGGTGGGATCGTGGCCGCTGCCCGCGTCATCGAGCTGGTGCGCAAGCACGGCACAGCGGCGCACGTCGTGCACGTCTCCTCCGCCGAGGAGTCCGACCTGCTGCGCGCCGCGGCCGCTGCCGCACTGCCCCTCACTCATGAAGTCACCGCGCACCACCTGTCGTTCTCCGCCTCCGACACCCGGCGGCTGGGCGCACGGCTCCGGCTCAGCCCGGCCATCCGCACGTCCCACGACCAGGACCGGCTGTGGGCGGCGCTGATGGCCGGCGGCGTCGCCACGATCGGCAGCGACCACGCGCCCCACACCATCGAGGAGAAGGTGCGGGCGGTGCCGGACGCACCGCCCGGACTGCCCGGCACGCAGGAGCTGCTGACCGCCGTCCACACCGGTATGCGGCGCCGTCACCCCGGGCTGACGGCCGACGAGGCGCTGCTGCGGGTCGCCCGGCTGGCCTCCGCCGCGCCCGCCGACCTGTTCGGCCTGGGCGGGCGCAAGGGGCGCATCGTTCCGGGGCTGGACGCCGACTTCGTGCTCTTCGACGCCGAACGCACCTGGTTCATGTCCGGGGAACACGTCCGGTCCAAGTGCGGCTGGTCGGCCTACGAGGGCTGGACCTTCACCGGCCGCCCGGACGTCACCGTACGCCGCGGCGAGGTGATCTACGACGGACGCGGCGCGCAGCCGCGGTTCGGCTCGCCCGACGGGATCTGGCTGTCCGCCGGAGCGGCCGGCCCGGACCGTACCGGCTCCGCCGGCGGTCCGTCCGGCGGCCGGTGAGCCCGGTGGCGCGGAGCGGCGCGCCACCGGGGGCCGTCAGGTGTCCGGTCAGCCGGCGAGGGCCCGCGTCACGTCGTCGAGGACGGTACGCGCGGCGATCGGTCCGCCGGAGCTGTTCCACGCCGAACCCTCGACCACCACGGTGTGCTTCTTCCGCACCGCCTTCAGCTCCGTGAAGTTCGCGACCTTCCGGGCCTCGCCGTACGCCTTCCTGCCGTCGGCCTCGCTGCCGAGCGTGCCGAAGAACAGCCAGTCGCCGTCGATGGTGTCCAGCTTCTCCAGGCTCACCGGCTCGCTGTGCCCGGTGCTGGCCCCCTGCTGCTCCTTCGGCCGTTCGAGGCCGAGTGCCGACAGGGTCGACCCCACGTGCCCGACACCCTTGCCGACCACGGACGGCGCGCCGTCCTGCCAGCGAATCACACTGGTGACCGCGCCGGCGTTGGCACCCAGCCGCTTCTTCGTCCGCGCCACGTCCGCGTCGAACGAGGAGAGTTCCTTCTCCGCCGCCGGCTTCTTGTTCAGCGCGTCGGCCGTCGCGACGAACGCCTTCTTCCAGTCCTCGTTGAGCTTGGCGGTCAGCACCGTCGGCGCTATCCGCTGGAGCTTGTCCAGTACGCGCTTGGAGCCGGTCGTCTCGTCGAGGAGGATCAGGTCGGGCTGGAGCGTGGCGAGCTTCTCCATGTCGGGCTCGGCCACGGTGGCGACGACCTCGGCGTCCTTCGCCTTCGCCGACAGGTAGCTCGACACGCCCTGCTGGCCGCGTCCCGCGGTGGCCCCGACCGGCTGGACGCCCAGCGCGAGTGCCGCGTCGAGGGTGGGCTCGCTCAGGGTGACGACCTTCTTGGGGGCGGCCGGCACCGTCACCTTCCGGCCCTGCGCGTCGGTGATCTTCCGGGTGGCGGAGCCGGCGTCCGCGGCCTTGTCCGACCCGGAGTCCTTCGCGTCACCGCCGCACGCGGTGAGTGTGACGGCGCCCGCGAGGAGGGCGGCGAGCAGGGCGGCGGGGCGGTACGAGCGTCTGGCGAGCATGGGAGTGGCAGTCCTTTGCGGAGAGTGGGGGATGGGTGGGTGGTGGACACGGCGGCACCTGTGTGCCGTCGTGTGCTGTCGGTCAGGCGGGGGTGTCGCCGAGCAGGTGCGCCAGGCCGTCCGCCAGGGCACCTCGCCAACAGGCGTAGTCGTGACCGCCGTTGAACTCGGTCAGCGTGACGTCGTACCGCAGGGAGCGCAGTGTGTCGTGGAGGGCCCGGGCCTGGTCGACCATCGTTCCCTCGTGCAGCCCGACGTCGAGCCGCACGCGCAGGGGGCGTTGCTCCGCCGCCGCGTACCGGGAGAGGAGCCAGGGGGGTGCGGCCGCGGTCTCCTGGGGGATTCCCGCGGCCAGGCCCGGGCGCCACCAGAGGGACGGCGAGTGGGCGAGGGCGTTGCCGAAGCGGTCCGGGCGGGTGAGGCAGGCGTACAGCGCGGTCACCCCGCCGAGGCTCTGGCCCGCGACGACGGTGCGTGCCGGGTCCGCGGTGACCGGCCGGCGCGTGGCCGCCCAGGGCAGCACCTCGTCGGCCAGGAACGTGACGTACGCGTCCCGTCCGCCCAGCTCCTGCCACCGTGTGGCGTTGTCCACGGCGTGCGGGGCGAGCACCGCGAACGGCGGTACGGCCGCGTCCGCGATCAGGGCGTCCAGGGTGTCCTGGAGGTCGAGTTTGCCGAACCACATGTCGCCGTCGCCCAGCACGAGCACCGGCAGGTCGTCGTGGTGGTCGCCGGGCGGCAGATACGCCCACACCTCGCGGTCGCAGCCCAGTGCGCGGCTGGTGACGCGGTGGCGTTCCGTCCGGCCGCGCGCGATGCCTGCCCGGCGGCCGGCCCAGGGCTGCGGCGGCGCGTGCGGCAGGGCGAAGACGGAGTTCTGCGTGTGGTCCCACCGGGAGGCCAGGGTCTCCTTGTTGAGCGGGTCGGGCACCGCGTGCCGGGTCAGCGCGCGAAGGTGTGACTGCAAGCCGCGGGGGTCGGTGGGTGGTTTGTGCGGGCCCGTGTCGGGCGCCATGCGGTAGGAGCCCCGGTGGTCGTCGCGGAGCCGGTACGTCAGGTACCAGATGTCGGTGCCGGGCAGGCGGGACAGCAGGGATCCCGCGAGATGCTCCCGGTCGCCGAGCCGGTTGGCCACGAGCAGCACCTGGCGGGTGCCGGGCTCGCCGCGCCACAGGAAGGTGACCGCCCGGTGGTCCGGTGCGTCCGGCAGGGGTTCGATCAGCGGCGTGCCGGCCTGTCGCGCCGCGGCCCAGAAGGCTTCGACCAGTGCGGCGCGGTCACCGGACGGTGTGGTGGCGAGCCGTTCGCGCAGCAGCTCCACGGAGAGGCTGCCGGCGAGCGCCGGGCGGGCGGACCCGGGAGTGCCCGGTGTGGCACCCGCGCGCCGGACGGTGACCGTCTCCGTGCCGGTCATCGCAGGTCACCGTGGCTGCGTGCCAGCTCGACGAGACGTGGCACGGTCTCCGCGGGGCTGGGCATGGACGCCATCTCGCGGGCGACGTCCCGTGCGGTGGTCCGCAGGGCCTCGTCGGTGAGCAACCGCGTGACGAGCTTCGCGTCGAGGCCGTCGGGGGAGTCCGGTACCAGTCCGCAGCCGCGCCCGGCGACGGCTGCCGCGTTGGCCGGCCGGTCGGCGCCCTGCCCGAGGACGAGCTGCGGCACTCCGGCGTCGAGGGCGGTGAGTGTGGTGCCGGCGCCGCCGTGGTGGATCACACCGTCGCTGGCGGCGAGCAGGGCGCCGAGGGGGATCCAGTCGAGCGGGCGCACGTTGTCCGGCAGCGTGCCGAGTTCGGACAGGTCGGATCCGCCGAGGGCCAGGACGAACTCGGCGTCGGTCTCCCGCGCCGCCGCCACCACGCCGTGCAGCGGTGAGATGCCGTCGACGACGGGCTGGACGGTGCCGAGCGTCACCGCGACACGGGGCCGGGTACGCGGCTCCAGCAGCCAGCCGGGCAGTTCGGCGCCGCCGTTGAAGGGGACGTACCGCATGAACCAGCGGCGCGGCTCGTCGGTGGTGCTCATGCTGGTGGGGGCGATGTCGAGCCAGGCGGCGACCGGTTCGGGGCCCGGCAGGCCGTGCCGCTCGTAGGCGTCGGCCAGTGCGTTGTTCACCATGCCCACATGCGCCGACGTGTGGCCGAACCCGACGGCGTGGAGCACCGACGGTACGCCGAGCCGGGCGGCGACGAGCTGTCCGACCACCCCGATCGGCGGGTGGACGACCAGATCGGGACGCCAGGCGAGAGCGACCTCTGTCATCCGGTCGGCCATCTCGTCGCTGAAGAAGGAGAATCCCTTCCCCTTCGGGGCCGCACCGGCTTCTCCGGGGCCGGGTGGCTTGCGCCCCTGTCTGTCGCGCTCCATCCGCCGGTAGACCGCGTCGGGGTCGGCACCGGGCGCGCAGTCCACGGTGAGCAGGCCCGCGTGGGCCAGCTGTTCCCGTGCGGCGCCGCACGTGGCGACGAGGACGTCGTGCCCCGCCGATCGCAGCGCGTGGGCGAGCGGAACCATCGGGTAGTGCAGGCCGAAGAAGGGCGGACAGGCGAAGAGGACACGCATACGTTCCCGCTTTCTGGGGGTCCCGAGAGGCAGCTCGTACGTCAACTGACCGGCGGCGTCGGCAGAAAGCGAGCGCCGAAAGCGTGATCAGCGGTACTTAGGATAGCCTAAGCTAAGTTCATGCTTCACGGATCTCGCACACCATCCGGAGGGCTGGGCAGACTTGCGCTTGCCTGCCGCCGACATCCGGGCCTGCTCACCGCCGTTCTGCTCAGCTCCGTCCTGGGTACGGGGCTGGAAGCCTTCGGGCCGATGCTGGCCGGCATCGCCGTGAACGACGCCGTCGCCGGGCACACGCACCAGGTCGGCGTGCTGGCCACCGTCCTGTGCGCGCTCGCCGTCGTGCAGTTCGCCGCCGAGTTCACCCGCAGGTTCGCCGCCGGCAAACTGGCCCTCGCCGTCCAACACCGCCTGCGCACAAAGGTGTTCGCCTCGGTCCAGCGCTACGACGGCGTCAAGCAGGACGCACTCCGCACCGGCCAGGTCGTCTCCCGTGCCAACAGCGACCTCCAGCAGGTACAGATCCTGCTCGGCATGCTGCCCATCCCCATCGGCGTGAGCGCCCTCTTCCTCGCCTCCGTCGCCGCCATGCTGTGGCTCTCCGCGCCCCTGACCCTCGTCGCGCTGCTGGTCGTCCCCTCGCTCGCGGTCATCGCGGCGCGCAGCCGGACCCGCATGGTGCCCGCCACGCGTGCCGCGCAGGCGCAGGCCGCGACCGTCGCCGAGCACGTGGAGGAGGTCGTCACGGGCGTCCGCGTGGTCAAGGGACTCGGCCAGGAGGACCGCGAGACCGAGCGCCTCGCCCAGCGGGCACGGGCCTTGTTCGCGCGCCGCCTCCGGCTCGCCCGCCTCCAGGCCACCGTCACCGCGATCATGACCGCGCTGCCCGCCGCCGGCCAGGTCGGCATCCTTGCCCTCGGCGGCTGGCTCGCCCTGCGCGGCAGCATCGACGCCGGTACCTTCCTGGCCTTCGCCGGCTATCTGACCCTCCTCACCGGGCCGGCCAAACTCCTCGCCAACTTCACCGTCACCGCCCAGCAGGCCCGCGCCGCCGCCGAACGCGTCCACGAACTGATCGACGCCACCCCCGACATCACCGATGCCCCGGACGCCGCGGACCTCCCCGCCGGCCCGCTCGCCGTGGAGCTGCGCGACGTCACCTTCGGGTACGCACCGAGCGACCCGGTCCTGAGGGACGTGCACCTCACCGTCCGCGCCGGCGAGACCCTGGCCGTCGTCGGACCGCCGGGCTCCGGCAAGTCCACGGTCTCGCTCCTGCTCAGCCGCTTCTACGACCCCCAGGCGGGCAGCGTACGCATCGGCACCCAGGACGCCACGGCAGACCTCCGCGACGTACGCCTCGCCTCGCTGCGCACCACGGTCGGCACCGTCTTCGAGGACCCGTTCCTCTTCTCCTGCTCCCTCCGCGACAACATCGCGCACGGCCGCCCCGAGGCGAGCGACGAGGAGGTACGGGCCGCCGCGCGCGCCGCGGACGCCGACACCTTCATCAGCGCACTGCCGGACGGATACGCCACCGAGGTGGGGGAGCGGGGCGCCCAGCTCTCCGGCGGCCAGCGCCAGCGGATCGCCCTGGCCCGGGCCCTGCTCACCGACCCGCGGGTGCTCGTACTGGACGACGCCACCTCCGCTGTCGACCCGGCCACCGAGGCCGCCATCCAGCACGCCCTGCGCACGGTGTGCGCCGAACGCACGACCCTGCTGATCGCCCACCGCCGCTCCACCCTCGCGCTGGCCGACCGCATCGCCGTCCTCGACGCGGGCCGGGTCGTGGACGTGGGAACCGAGGAAGAACTCAGCCGTCGCTGCACCGTCTTCCAGGAACTCCTGGCGGGCCCCGGCGGCTCCGTCGACGAACGCGTCGGCGTCCGGCACGAAGCGGCCGACTCCGGCATCACCCCGGAACTGTGGCCCGAACCGGTCGCCGCCGACGCCGGACCGGCACCACGGTCGCCCGGCGACCGCACGCCCGCGGCGCGGCCCGCGGCCGGCGCCACCGACAACCAGGAACCCACCGAGGACCCGGCGCTCGACGAGACGGACCTGCGGACGCCGCACGCCCGCATCACCCTCGGCCGGCTGCTGCGCCCCGTCCGCGCCGCGCTGCTGCTCGGACTCCTCCTGCTCGCCACCGAGACCGCGGCCGGCCTGGCCCTGCCCCAGTTCGTCCGGCACGGGCTCGACAACGGGGTGAGCAAGGGGGACGGCTCCACACTGACGCTCTACGTCGTACTCGCCGGCGCGGCCGTGCTCATGGCCTTCGCCGCACTGGCCGTACACGGCCGCCTCACCCGGCGGGCCGGCGAGCGCGTCCTGTACGGGCTGCGGGTGCGCTCCTTCGCCCATCTCCAGCGACTCGGGCTCGACTTCTACGAGCGCGAACGCGGCGGGCAGATCATGACCCGCGTCGTCAACGACATCGAGGCCCTCGCCTCGTTCCTGCAGACCAACCTGCTCGCCTCCGTCGCCTCCCTCGCCACCGTGGCCGGCGTCGTGTGCGCGATGATCGCCATCCACCCGCCCCTGGCGCTGGCCGCGCTCGCCCTGCTGCCCCTCGTCCTCGCCGCGACCTTCGTCTTCTGGCGGCTGTCCTCGGCCGCCTACACCGACGCACGCAAGCGCATCGGCGAGGTGAACTCCACACTCCAGGAGAACGTCAGCGGACTGCGCACCGCCCAGGCCAACGCCCAGGAGAAGGGCGCAGCACAGGACTTCGGACGGCTCTCCGACGCCTACCGCACCGCGCGGCTGCGGGCCCAGCGCTACGCGGCGGTGTACTTCCCCTCCGTCAACCTCACCGCCGAACTCTCCCGCGCCTTGGTGCTGTTCGTCGGCGCGCACCAGGTCGCCGCAGGCGACATCACCTCCGGTGTGCTGGTGGCCTTCATGCTGTACCTCGGCATGTTCTTCTCGCCCCTCCAGCAGCTGTCGCTCGCCTTCGACAGCTACCAGCAGGCGTCGGTGGGACTCCGCCGCATCGTCGAACTGCTGCGGGTGACGCCGTCCGTACCGCAGGAACCCACCGACCCGGCGCCGCTGCCCGACCGCATCCGGGGCGCGGTGGAGCTGACCGGCGTCGGGCACTCCTACCCCGGGGCCGGGGCACCCTCCCTCACCGACGCGAATCTGCGCATCGAACCCGGTCGCACCGTCGCGCTCGTCGGCGCCACCGGCGCGGGCAAGTCCACCGTCGTCAAGCTCCTCGCCCGGTTCTACGACCCGACCGAGGGCAGTGTGCGCATCGACGGGACCGACCTGCGCGGCTGGGCCCCGTCCGCGTACCGCCGGCTCATCGGGTACGTACCGCAGGAGGCGCACCTGTTCACCGGCGACATCGCGAGCAACATCCGCTACGGACACCCCGACGCCACGGACGCGGAGGTGGAGGCGGCGGCCCGGGCGGTCGGCGCGCTGGACGCCGTCGCGGCCCAGCCGAACGGATTCCGGCAGCCGGTGGGCGAACGCGGCCAGTCCCTCTCCGCCGGCCAGCGCCAGCTCATCGCCCTGGCCCGGGCCGAGCTGACCTCCCCGGGACTGCTGCTCCTGGACGAGGCGACGGCATCGCTCGACCCGGCGACCGAACGCGCGGTGGCCGTGGCACAGGAACGCCTCTCCCGGGACCGCACGACGGTGGTGGTGGCCCACCGCATGGCCACGGCAGCGCGCGCCGACCTGATCGTCGTGCTGGACCAGGGGCGCGTCGTGGAACAGGGCACCCACACCGACCTCCTGGCGGCCGAGGGCACGTACGCCGGCCTGTGGCGGCACGCCCAGGAGGACGCACCCGGACCCGGCCCGGCCGCCGACCCCTCCCTCCCCGTCAGTTCCGCATCAGCGTCAGGAGTGACCCCCTCATGAAGGCCCTCGTCCTCGCCGGCGGCACCGGCAGCCGCCTCCGGCCGATCACCCACACCTCCGCCAAGCAACTGGTCCCGGTCGCCAACAAGCCCGTGCTCTTCTACGGCATCGAGTCCCTGGTCGCCGCCGACATCACCGACATCGGCATCGTCACCGGAGACACCTCGGCGGAGATCGAGGCAGCGGTCGGCGACGGCTCCGCCTTCGGCGCCCGCGTCACCTACCTCGCCCAGGAGAGACCCCTCGGCCTCGCCCACGCCGTACACATCGCCCGCGACTGGCTGGGCGACGAGGACTTCGTGATGTACCTCGGCGACAACTTCGTCGTGGGCGGCATCAAGGAACTCGTCGACACCTTCCGGGCCGAGCGCCCCGACGCCGGCATCCTGCTCACCAAGGTGGCCGACCCCAGCGCCTTCGGCGTCGCCGAACTCGACGCCGAGGGACGGGTGGTGAACCTGGAGGAGAAGCCCGCCGCACCACGCAGCGACCTGGCCCTGGTCGGCGTCTACCTCTTCTCGCCGGCCGTGCACGAGGCGGTCGCCGCCATCGGCCCGTCCGCCCGCGGCGAACTGGAGATCACCGACGCCATCCAGTGGCTCGTCGAGCACGGCCGGCACGTGCAGCCCACGGTGATCAGCGGCTACTGGAAGGACACCGGCAACGTCACCGACATGCTGGAGGTCAACCGCTCCGTCCTGGAGCAGGTCGAACCCGCCCGCCTCGGTGCCGTGGACGACGCCAGCGAACTCATCGGCCGGGTCCGCATCGAACCGGGCGCCAGCGTCGTACGCTCCCGCATCGTCGGCCCCGCCGTCATCGGCCCCGACACCACCGTCATCGACTCCTACGTCGGCCCGTCCACCTCTGTCGACGGCGACTGCGTGATCACCAGCAGCGAACTGGAGTTCTCCATCGTCCTGGGCGGCTCCCGCATCGAGCACGCCGGACGCATCGAAGGCTCCCTCATCGGCCGCGGCGTCCACGTCACCGGCGCACAACGCGCCCCGCGGGCCCACCGGCTCGTCCTCGGCGACCACAGCCGCGTGCAGATCACCACATGACGCCGCCGCCTCCCGCACCGGCCGCAGCCGCCGCTGCACGCACCGCACAGGAGACACCCATGCGCCTACTCGTCACCGGCGGAGCCGGCTTCATCGGCTCCCACTTCGTCCGCTCCCTCGTCGCCGACGGCGCCTCCGCCCACGGCGCGGCCCCCTGCGCCGTCACCGTCCTCGACGCCCTGACCTACGCCGGGAACATCGCCAACCTCGGCGCCGCCCTCGCCGACCCCTGTGTCGACTTCGTCCAGGGCGACATCCGCGACCGCCCCCTGGTGGAAGCCCTCATGGCGGACCACGACGCCGTCGTGCACTTCGCCGCCGAGTCCCATGTGGACCGGTCCATCGCCGACGGCGCCGACTTCGTCTCCACCAACGTCCTGGGCACCCAGACCCTCCTGGCGGCGGCGGTACGCGGCGGCGTCGAGAAGTTCGTCCACGTCTCCACGGACGAGGTGTACGGATCACTCGACGTCGGCTCCTGGAGCGAGGACCAGCCACTCGCCCCCAACTCCCCGTACTCCGCGTCCAAAGCCTCCTCCGACCTGCTCGCGCTCGCCCACCACCGCACCCACGGCCTGGACGTCCGCATCACCCGCTGCTCCAACAACTACGGCCCGTACCAGCACCCGGAGAAGGTCATCCCGCTCTTCACCACCCGGCTCCTCACCGGCGGCCGGATACCCCTCTACGGCGACGGCCGGCACAGCCGCGACTGGCTGCACGTCGACGACCACTGCCGCGCCCTCCGCCTCGTACTGAACGGCGGCCGCCCCGGCGAGATCTACAACATCGGCGGCGGCACCGAACTCACCAACCGCGAACTGACCGGGTACCTGCTCAAGGAGTGCGGTGCGTCCTGGTCCAGCGTCGACCACGTCACCGACCGCAAGGGCCACGACCGGCGCTACTCCGTCGACTGCTCCAAGATCCGCGACGAACTCGGCTACCGGCCGCAGCACACCTTCGAGGACGGCATCGCCGACACCATCGCCTGGTACCGCGCGAACGAGAGCTGGTGGCGACAGTGAACCGATGGCTGGTCACCGGCGCCGCCGGCATGCTCGGACAGGAGGTGTGCGAGGCGCTGACCGAGGCGGGCCACGCCGTACTTCCCCTCGCCCGCACCGACCTCGACCTCACCCACCCCGGCGCCGTCACCCGCACCCTCCACCGCGCGCGCCCGTCCGTGGTCGTCAACTGCGCCGCCTGGACCGATGTCGACGCGGCGGAACACGCCGAGGCCGACGCGCTCCGCATCAACGGTGCCGGTGTGCGCACCCTGGCCCGGGCCTGCGCCACCGTCGTCGCCCGCCTGCTGCACGTCTCCACCGACTACGTCTTCGCCGGGGACACCGATGTGTCCCGCGCCGAGGACGCCGCACCGGACCCGCGTACGGCATACGGCCGCACCAAACTGGCCGGGGAACGGGCGGTCCTGGAGGAGCTGCCGCACCTCGGCACCGTCGTGCGCACCGGATGGCTCTACGGACGCCACGGCCCCAACTTCGTCACCACCATGCTCCGCGAGGCGGCGGCGGGCGAGCGCGTACGCGTCGTCGACGACCAGCACGGACAGCCGACCTGGGCACGTGATGTGGCCGAGGCGCTCATCGGCCTCGGCACCCTGCCCGACCGGCTCGCCCGGGGCGTCTTCCACGCGACCTCCGCGGGCCGCACCACCTGGCACGGCCTGGCCCGGCACGTCTACCGGGCCGCAGGCGCCGACCCCGGGCTGGTCGATGCCTGCTCCACCGCCGAACTGGGCCGCCCCGCACCCCGCCCGGCCCACTCCCACCTCAGCCACCGCCGCTGGGCACTGACCGGCCTGCCCGCGCCACGCGCCTGGGAGGACGCCCTCGAAGCCGCCCTGCCCGCACTCGGCGTCCCGCCCGTCCCCGCAGCACGACACCACTGACAGCACACGAGGAGGACCACCATGCGCCCCTTGAGCATCGAAGGAGCCTGGGTCCGCACACCCACCGTCCACCGCGACGGCCGCGGCAGCTTCCACGAGTGGTTCCGCGACGACGAGTTCCGCGCCGCCTGTGGCCACCCGGCCGCCCTCGCGCAGGCCAACTGCTCGGTCTCCGGCCGCGGCAGCCTGCGCGGCATCCACTTCGCCGACGTACCCCCCGGCCAGGCCAAGTTCATCACCTGCCTCCGCGGCGCCGTTCTCGACGTCGTCGTCGACCTGCGCGTGGGATCGCCCGGCTTCGGCACCTGGGAGGCGGTGCGCCTGGAAGCGGACAAGGGCGAGGCGGTCTCTCTCTCCGAAGGGCTGGGCCACGCCTTCCTCGCCCTGACCGACGACGCCACCGTGGTGTACCTGTGCTCCACACCGTACCGCCCGCGCAACGAACACACCGTGCACCCGTTCGACCCCCGCCTCGCCATCGACTGGCCGGCGGACATCACACCGCAACTGTCCGACCGCGACGCCGCGGCCCCCACCCTCGCCGAGGCGGAGGAGCGGGGCATCCTGCCCTCGTACACCGAATGCACCCGGTACCGGGCCGCCCGCGCCGCCGAAGCGGCCGTCCCCGTCGTCGCCGCGCACAGGCCACGCCCGTGACCGCCCGCGTCACCCCCGGGCCCGCGGTCGCACCGGCCGCGGGGGAACCGGCCCCCACCCGACGGAAACGCTCCCGCCGCGTGCTCGGGCTGGGCCTCGGCGTCGTCCTGCTCGTGGCGGCCCTGGCGGTCTCGCTCGCCGTGGGCACCCGGCAGATCCCGCTCGACCAGGTGTGGACCGCGCTCTTCGACCCGGCCCACACCGAGAACGACGCCATCGTGCGCCGGCTGCGCCTGCCCCGCACCCTCATCGGTGCGGCGGTGGGCGCGGCCCTCGGCCTCGCCGGCGCCGTGATGCAGACACTGACCCGCAACCCGCTCGCCGACCCCGGACTGCTCGGCGTCAACGCGGGCGCCTCGGCCGCCGTCGTCACCGCGATCAGCGTCCTCGGCATCGACAGCTTCAACGGCTACCTCTGGTTCGCGCTCGCGGGCGCCGCCCTGGCCGCCGTACTCGTCAACGCCCTCGGCGGCAGCCGCGCCGCGACACCCGTACGGCTCGCGCTGGCCGGCACCGCGGTCAACGCCGCGCTGTTCGGCTACGTCAACGGCCTCCAGCTCGTCGACCTCGCCACCCTGGACCGGATGCGCCACTGGACCGCCGGCACCCTCGCGGGCCGCGCCCCGGACGCACTGTGGCGGGTCCTGCCGCTGCTCGCGCTCGGTGCCCTGCTCGCGTTCGCCCTCGCCCGCCCGCTCGGCGCGCTGTCCCTCGGAGACGACACGGCCCGCGCGCTCGGCTCCCACCCGGGTCACACGCGGATCCTCTCCATCGCGGCCATCACCCTGCTGTGCGGCAGTGCCACCGCCGTGTGCGGCCCCATCGGCTTCATCGGCCTGATGATCCCGCACGCCGTCCGCCCGCTCAGCGGCCCCGACCCGCGCTGGCTGCTGCCCTACTCCGCGCTGTACGCACCGACGTTGATGCTCGTCTCCGACGTCGTCGGCCGCGTCGTCGTCCCGCCCTCCGAGATCGAGGTCAGCATCGTCACGGCGTTCCTCGGCGGCCTCCTCTTCATCCACCTCGTGCGCCGACGGAAGGCAGTCCAACTGTGAGCACCGCCAACAGGGCGACCGGCAGCCGTACGGCACACCCACGCGCACACCTCGCGCGGGACCACGTCCGGCTGGGCATGTGGTCGCTGCGGTTCGGGCGCCGCGCCGTCCTGGTCTCCCTCGTCCTCTGCCTCGTCTCCCTCAGCGCCGCCGTGCTCGCCATCGGCACCGGCCGGTTCGCCATCGACCCGGTGGACGTGCTGCGGACCCTGGCCGGCGGCGGACCGCCGGGCGCGGAGTTCATCGTCATGGACCTCCGCCTGCCGCGCGCCCTGGACGGACTGCTCGTGGGCTTCGCGATGGGCATGGCAGGCGCCGTCTTCCAGTCCCTCACCCGCAACCCGCTCGGCAGCCCCGACATCACCGGATTCGGCAACGGCGCCTCCGCAGGCGCACTGGTCGCCATCATCCTCTTCGACTCGGGCACCCTGCAGACGGCCCTCGGCGCCGTCGGCGGCGGCCTGGCCACAGCCGCCGCCGTGTACCTGCTGGCCTGGAAACGAGGCGTGCACGGCTACCGGCTCGTGCTGGTCGGCATCGGCGCCTCCGCCGTCCTCGGATCGCTGACCAGCTTCCTCTTCGTACGGGCCGACATCGGCAAGGCCGCCCAGGCCGCCACCTGGATGGTCGGCTCCCTCAACGGACGCGACTGGGGCGACGTACGCATCGCCGCCGTCGGACTGCTCCTCCTCGTCCCCGTGGTACTGGCGCACGCGCGCAGGCTCGCCCTGCTGGAGATGGGAGACGACTCCGCGGCCGCACTGGGCATCCCCCCGGAGCGCACCCGCCTGGTCCTGCTCACCACCGCGACCGGACTGACCGCCATGGCCGTCGCCGCGGCCGGCCCCATCCCCTTCGTCGCGCTGGCGGCCCCGCAACTGGCACGCCGGATCACCCGCACCGCCGGCCCCAACCTGCTGCCCGCGGCATGGACCGGCGCCGTCCTGGTCTGCGGCTGCGACTGGGCCACCCAGCGCATTTCGCACTCCGCGCTGCTCCCGGTCGGCGTGGTCACGGGCGTCGCCGGCGGGGCCTACCTCGGCTGGCTGCTGTGGAACGAGCGCACGTCGGGCCGCCTGTAGGGAGCAGCGCCGGGCACTCGGGGCGGGCGCACAGGGCTGTCCTATAGTGCCGCGCATGCGTACAGAAACACCCCGCGGTGCGGCCCTCGCACCGGACGGCCACCACCGCCCCCGCACCCCGGCCGAGCCGCACCTTCCCGCCCGGCGGGCGACGTCATGACGCTGAATCAGCTGCGGGCGTTCGCCGAGGCGGAGCGGCTCGGCTCCTTCACCGCCGCGGCGGCCGCCATGGACATCGCGCAGGCCTCCGTGTCGGAGCTGGTGCGCCGCCTGGAGGAGGAACTCGACGCCGTCCTGTTCGTCCGCGGCAGCCGCCGGCTCGCCCTCACCGCGGCCGGGCGCGAGCTGCTGCCGTACGCGCAGGAAACGCTGCGCGCTGCGGACGGCGGAGCGAAGGCGGTGCGGTCCCTCGGCTCGCTGGGCGGCGGCACCGCCACGTTCGGCGTCCTGCGCAACGCCGACTACTACCTCCTCGCCAACCTCGCGCAGACCTTCCACGCCCGGTACCCCGCCGTCCGCGTACGGCTCGTCGGCCAGAACTCCGCCGAGACCGCCCACGCCGTCGCCGCCGGGAAGATCGAGGCGGGCCTGGTGGTGCTGCCGATCGACGACGAGGGCCTGGTCGTACGGCCGCTCATGCGGGACGAGGTCTTCTACGTCACCGCGGACCCGGAACGCGCAGCGGCGCCCGTGACCATCGAGGCCTTCGCCGCGGCGCCCCTCGTGCTGTACGACGCCCACTACGGCTGGCAGGACCCGACCCGGCGGCAGATCGCCGAGCGCGCCCAGCTGGCCGGCGTCCGGGTGGAACCGCTGATGGAACTGGAACGCGTCGAGGCGGCGCTGAACCTCACCGCCGCCGGGGTGGGCGACACCATCGCCAGCCGAGCGGTGATCGACAGCCCCGGCTTCCCCGCCGGGCTGCGCACCGCGCCCTTCGCCGAGCCGCTCTACGACACCATCGCCCTGGTCAGGCGGCGGGGCCACCCCCTGTCCCGGGCCACCCGGGAGCTCGCCCGCCTCGCGGAGGACACCATCCGCGAGCTCCGTGACGAGGCGCAGCGGGTGACGCAGGAGCCATAGGGAAAGCCTGTGGGAAGCCCAGGAATCACTCCTCTGGTCCTGTGGCGGAGCCGCGTCTACCGTCCCTGACATGCAGATCACGCACCACGAAGCGCAAGCACTCGCCCCGTTCCAGTGGCTCAAGAAGCCGGCCGTCGACGGCCCTCCCGCGCAGCGCGACCCCAAGGTCGTCGAGCGCGTATCGGAGATGCTCTCCACCATCGAGCGCAAGGGCCTCGACGCCGTACGCGCCTACGCCGAGGAGCTCGACGGCTGGTCCGGGAAGCTGGAGATCGGCGCCGAGGAGCTGAAGAAGTCCGGCGACGCGCTCCCGCCCGACGTCCGCACCGCGCTCGAAATGGGCTACGAGCGGACGAACCGCTTCGCCACCGCTCAGCGCGAGCACCTGACCGACTTCGAGATCGAGCTCGCCCCCGGAGTGCGGGGCGGCCAGCGGTACGTCCCCGTCACCCGGGTCGGCGCCTACCTCCCGGCCGGCCGCTTCCCCCTGCTGGCCAGCGCCTTCATGACCGTCGGCGTGGCGAAGGCCGCCGGGGTGCCCACCGTCGTGGCATGCACCCCGCCCTCGGGTGAGCACGGTGCGCACCCGGCCGTGCTGTACGGCGCCTACCTCTCGCAGGCCGACCGGGTCTTCGCGGTCGGCGGCGTGCAGGCCCTGGGCGCGATGGCCTTCGGGCTGCTCGGCGAGGCCCCCGTCGACATGCTCGTCGGCGCCGGCAACGCCTTCGTCACCGAGGCGAAGCGGCAGCTCTTCGGGCAGGTCGGCATCGACCTGCTGGCCGGCCCCTCCGAGGTCGCCGCCATCGCCGACGACACCGCCGACCCGGCCTGGGTCGCCGCTGACCTGCTCGGCCAGGCCGAGCACGGGCCGAACTCGCCGGCCGCGCTGATCACCACCTCCGAGGAGCTGGGCCGCAAGGTCATCGCCGAGGTCGACCGGCAGCTCGAAACCCTCACCACCCGGGAGATCGCCGGCGCCGCCTGGCGCGACTACGGCTCCGTCATCGTCGTCCGCGACGCCGCCGAGGCCGTCGCCGTGTCCGACGTCCTCGGCCCCGAGCACCTGGAGATCCAGACCGAGGACGACGACTTCTACCTCCGGAACCTGACCAACTACGGGTCGCTGTTCATCGGCCCGTGGAGCACGGTGGCCTACTCCGACAAGGGCATCGCCGGCACCAACCACGTACTGCCGACCGGCAAGACGGCCCGGTACAACGCCGGGCTCTCGGTATCCCGCTTCCTCAAGCCGCTGACCTACCAGCGGGCCGCCAAGGAAGGCACGGCAGCGCTGGCCCCGGCCGTCGAGCGGATCTCCGCCTTCGAGGGCCTCGCAGCGCACGGCGCCACCGCTACCCTGCGCATCGACGAGATCGGCCGGCGTTCGGGCGCCTTCGACTCCGTCCCCGCGGCCCTGCGCGACCAGCTGTAGCCTCGTCCGCCCCGCCTCCGCGGCAACCGGGAGGCGGGGCCCGTCACACGTCCCGAGGACCACCCCATGCCACACGAGTCACCCGTCCCACCGCCATCCGGCGAACCCGGCAGAGCAGAGCTCACCCAGGGGCTCAAGGGCCGCCAGATCACCATGATCTCCATCGGCGGTGTGATCGGAGCCGGCCTGTTCGTCGGTTCGTCCACCGCCGTCGCCACCGCCGGACCCGCCGTCATCCTCGCGTTCCTTGCCGCCGCCGCGCTGGTGGTCCTGGTCATGCAGATGCTCGGCGAGATGGCCGTCGCCAACCCCGACACCGGCTCCTTCTCCACCTACGCCGACCGGGCGCTGGGACGCTGGGCGGGATTCTCCATCGGCTGGCTCTACTGGTGGTTCTACGTCCTCGTCATCCCCATCGAAGCCATCGCAGCGGGCGAGGTCCTCGGCGGCATGGCCGGGGTGCCGACCTGGATCCCCACCTTCGCGGTCATCGCCGTACTGGCGGGCACCAACCTGCTCGCCGTCCGCAACTACGGCGAGTTCGAGTACTGGTTCGCGCTGTTGAAGGTCATCGCGATCGTGGGCTTCCTAGTCCTCGGCCTCCTCGCGGTGTTCGGCGTGCTGCCGGGCTCGGGCACCAGCGGGGTGTCGAACCTCTGGAGCAACGGCGGATTCGCGCCCAAGGGCGGCATCGCCGTACTCGCCGCGCTGCTCACCGCGATGTTCAGCTTCCAGGGCAGCGAGATCGTCACCATCGCCGCCGCCGAGTCGGAGGACCCGAAGAAGAACATCAAGAAGGCCATCAAGGCCGTCGTCTGGCGGCTCGGCCTCTTCTACATCGGGTCGATCTTCCTCGTGGTCAGCCTGGTGCCGTGGAACGCCGACGGGCTGGCCAACGGCTCCTACCAGGCCGTCCTGGAGCGCATGAACGTCCCGGGCGCCCGCCAGATCATGGACGTGGTGGTCGTCATCGCGGTCTGCAGCTGCCTGAACTCGGCCATCTACACCGCCTCCCGCATGGCCTTCTCCCTCGCCAGGCGCGGGGACGCCCCGGCGGCCTTCGCGACCGTCTCGCGCGGCGGCGTACCCCGCAACGCGGTCGCCGCCTCCACCGTCGTCGGCGTCGTCGCGGTGACCGCCAACTACGTCGTACCGCAGGTCTTCACGTATCTGCTGGCGTCCAGCGGTGCGATCGCCCTGATGATGTACCTGGTCATCGCGGTCACCCAGTACGCCACCCGGCGCCGGCAGGAGGAGCCCGCAGAGGTGCGGATGTGGCTCTTCCCGTACCTCACCGTGGCCACGATCGTGTTCATCGCGGGAGTGCTGGTGCTCATGGCGATCCTCCCCGGGCACCGCCTGGAACTGTGGCTCTCGTTCGGCCTCGCCGCGGTCCTCGTCACCATGGGCATGCGGCTCCAGCGCAAGTACGGCAGCGGCACCGGCCCCGGCCACTCCGACGGTGCGGAACCGCCGGACGCCGGCGCCCATGACCCGGCCGCCCGGCACGAGACCGCGCCGCAGCGCTGACCGGCGATCCGGCGAGTGGTTCAGTGCAGACGCGCGTGGGTCGCCCGGGGGACGAATTCGGTCGGCAGGACGAGGCGTTCACCGGCCGGATCGGCCTCCCCGGTGATCCGGCGCACCAGCAGGCGCGCCGCCTGGCGGGCCAGCTCCCGCAGGTCGTGGCGGACCGTGGTCAGGCGGAACACCTCCCAGTCCGCCATCGGGAGGTCGTCGAAGCCGATCACCGTCAGGTCGTCCGGCACCCGAAGCCCGGCCGCGATGGCGGCGTTGAGCACGCCGATGGCGACCACGTCGTTGCCGCAGAAGACGGCGGTGGGCGGCTCGTCGGCGGCCAGCAGCCGGGGGAGTGCGTCGTACCCCGTCGCGTACTCGAAGGCCCCGCGGACGACGCGGCTGTCCGGCAGGCCCAGGCCCGCTTCGGCGAGCGCCAGGCGGAAGCCGAGCTCACGGTCCCGGCCGGTGGTCGTGTTGGGCGAGCCGAAGATGCCGGCGATGCGGCGGTGGCCCAGCTCGGTGAGTACGCCGGCCACGAGCCGGCCGCCGCCCTCGTTGTCCACGACGGAGGCGTAGTCGCCCGGCTGTCCGGTGTCGCGGTTGAGGAACACGTAGGGGATGTCGCGGCGGTCCAGCTGGGCCGGCAGCCGGGACTCGGTGGTCGCGGTCGCCAGGACCACCCCGTCCAGGGACTGGTCCAGGAGCTTCTCGCCCGCCACCGCCTCGTCGGACCGCTCGGTGATCAGCATCATGCGGTAGCCGAGGGCCTGGAGTTCGTCGTGCAGCGGGGCGACGACATGCGGGTAGAACGGGTTCGTCAGATCGGTGACGATCACCCCGATGCGGCGCGTGGCGCGGGTGGACAGGGTGCGTCCCGCCTCGCTGGGGAAGTAGTTCAGCGCCTGCGCGGCCTGCCGGACCTTCTCGCGGGTGGCCGCCGAGACCCGGTGGTCGTCACGGAGCGCACGGGACACCGTGGCCTGCGATACGCCCGCCAGCCTCGCCACATCGTGACTCGTGATCGCCACCCGTCCTCATCCCCTCGCCATGGTCCGCGCGCTGTCCCGCACGGCCATGAGTATACGTATGTACCTTCCGGTGCGGGTGGCGGCCCCAGGGCCCGGCCCCATGGCCCGATCTCGTCAGGCATACGTCTGCAATCGATCCCTGTTGACCCCTTGACAGTGCAGGAGGCGTGGTTGTCAGATCAATGCATACGTATTCCACGGGGAATTCCGAGAGAAGGAGCGACCGTGACCGACGCCGTCGTGACCACCGAAGAACTGGATCGCCGCACGATCCGCCGCAGCGACTTCGTCTCCTGCAACCAGGCCTTCATCGACTGCCGTACGCCGGGCTCGGACCGGAAGGAGAACTACGCGATGATCGGGCCCGGGGTCTCGCAGTCCTCCGGGCAGCACGTCAACCTCCGCCTGCCGCACGGCTTCCAGATCGGCGCCGCGGCGATGCCGAACGGCATCACCAACAACCTCCACCTGCACTACACCGCCGAGGTGTTCGTCTGCACCGAGGGCGAGTACCTGCTGCGCTGGGGCGCCGACGGCACCGAGGGCGAACTGACCCTCAAGGCCGGCGACGTGGCATCCGTCCCCACCTGGATCTTCCGCGGCTTCACCAACACCGGACCGGACGACGGCTGGATGTTCACCGTGCTCGGCATGGACAACACCGGCGGCATCATCTGGGGCCCCTCGGTGCTGCGCGAGGCGGAGGGCCACGGCCTGTACCTCACGGCCGACAACAAGCTCATCGACACGGTCGCCGGCGACGAGGTGCCCGCCGACACCGAGCTGACCAAGCCGATGGCGCAGGAGTACATCGACCGGCTGCGCAGCTACAGCCCCGAGCAGATGAAACGGCGCATCGCGGCCTCCGACGAACTGGTCTGGTCCGACCGCCCCTTCCTCGACAGCACACTGCCCGGCGGCGGAGCGCGGCTGAGCTGCGTCATCGGCTACGGCATGACCGAGGACCTGCACCAGGAGCCCCGGATCCACAACCCGCACGGCCACAACGCCGCCTGGCTGCGCGCCGAGCCCGGCCAGGGTGTCTCGCCGCACCGCCAGCAGGAGACCCAGACGCTGATCGTCAAGGACGGGCTCTGGGAGGTCACACTGAACCGCACCGACCCCGTCTCGGTACGCCTGGGGCCGCGCGACATCCTCTCCGTCCCCGAGGGCGCCTGGCGCACCTTCCGGAACGTGGGGGAGTCGGAGGGCGACGTCCTGATCGTCAACGGCGGCGACGCCCGGGTGCGCCTGGAGTGGGACGAGGAGGTCGTCAAGGCCGCGGCCGACGCCGGTCTCGGCGTCGACCACAACGGCTACGTCGCCCCGTACGCCCTGCTGCCCCGCTCCGCGCGACGCTGATGGCCGGCGCACTTCCGGACGGGGCGCCCGGCCCGCTGCCGCTCGTGGTGGTGCCCGGCATGCTGTGCGACCACGGCCTCTGGTCCGGCGTGGCGTTCCCCGAGCACCACCAGGTCCGGCACGTCGCACTGACCCGGCCGGACATCGGCCGGCAGGCGGAAGAGGTGCTGTCGGCGGTACCCGGCCCCTTCGTCCTCGTGGGGCTCAGCCTCGGGGCGATCGTCGGCTTCGAGGTGCTGCGCCGGGCGCCCGAGCGGGTCGCGGGCTTCTGCGCGATGTCGACGAACGCGGGGGCCCCGCGCCCCGAGCAGTACGCCGCCTGGCGTGCCATGGACGGGCTGATCGCCGAGGGCCGCTTCGAGGAAGCCGTTGCGCAGACGCTGCCCGGCATGTTCGATGTGCCCGCCCCGCCGCCCGAACTGGCCTCCCGCTACCGGGACATGGCGTACCGGGTCGGCCCGGACGCCGCCCGCGCCCAGCTCGCCGCCCAGGCCACCCGCTCGGACGCGCACGACGCACTGCGCACCGCCCGCTGCCCCGTGACCGTCCTGTACGGCACACGGGACGCGCTGTGCCCGCCGGACTTCCACCGCGCGATCGCCGACGCCGCACCGGACGCCCGGCTGACCGCGGTCCCCGGCGCCGGTCACCTGCTGCCGGTCCAGCAGCCAGCGCCCGTCACCACCGCGCTGCGCGCCCTGGTCGCGGCGGCGGAAGGGGCCCGGCCGGCACCCCGTACACCCGGCGGCGCCTCGGCGTTCCGACCCAGTTGACCTGCGGTTTCGCCGCTCGCGCCGGCCCCCGTCCGAGCACCCCCTGCCCACCGCCCGCACAACGCCACCGCTTTCCGCACCCCTGCTTCCGCACCCGAGGAGAGTCCGTCATGCTCCGATGTCCACCACCCACCGAACCCACCGGAGAGGCGGGCGTCCACAACGGCACACCGCCGCGTCACACCGGAGGTGCCGCATGACGGCCGCGGCGGGGCCGCTGGCCGGGCGTACCGCACTCGTCAGCGGTGGCGGCAGCGGACTGGGGGCCGCCATCACCCAGGCCCTGCTGGCGGATGGCGCGCGAGTGGTGATCACCGGCCGCAACGAGCGCGCCCTGAAAGAGACCGCCGCGCGGCTCGGCCCCGGCGTCTTCCCCCGCGTGTGCGACGTGTCCGACCCGTCCGAGGTGGCCGCGCTCGCCGACGGCCTCGCCGGTGAGGAGATCTCGGTCCTCGTCAACAACGCCGGCATCGCGGGACCGGTGGCCCCGCTGACCGAGATCCGGGCGGACGACTGGGACGAGGTCTTCGCGGTCAACGTCCGCGGTGTGTTCTTGATGTGCCGCGCCTTCCTGCCCGCCATGACGGCGCGCGGCGCGGGCGACGTCATCAACATCGCCTCGGTGTCGGGGAAGCGGCCGCTGTTGCGCCGCACCCCCTACTGCGCGTCGAAGATGGCGGTCATCGGCCTCACCACGACGCTCGCGGGCGAGGTGGGCCCGCAGGGCGTCACGGTGAACTCGCTCTCGCCCGGCCCGGTCTCCGGCCCCCGGATGGCGCGCAACTTCCGGCTGGAGGCGGAGCGGACCGGCAGCAGTTACGAGGAGGCCGAAGCGGCCTTCGTGTCCCGGTCGGCGCTCGGCCGGATGGTCACCGAGGAAGAAGTGGGGGCCGCCGTGACGGCGATGCTGCGGATGCCGGGCCTGTGCGGTGCCGACATCGACCTGTCCGCGGGGATGGTGGCGCGATGACGGACGCGACGGAGGGGCGCCCGGCACCGCGGCCGCGTCCCTCGCTCAGACAGCGGCTGGCCGCGGGGGAGCGGCTGTACGGCGCGCTGTTCCGGCTGCCGTCGGAGACGCTGGTGGAGATGGCGGGGGTGGCGGGCCTCGACTACGTGGTCATCGACTGCGAGCACGGTCCGGCCGACACGACGGCGCTCCAGCACCATCTGACCGCGGCCGCCGCGCAGGGCATCGACGTACTCGTCCGGGTCGGTTCCGCCGAGCCCGCGCTCGCCCTGCGCTGCCTGGACCTGGGGGCGGCCGGGATCATCCATCCGCACATCGACAGCGCGGCGGACGCCCGGCGGGCGGTGGCGGGGGACCGTTATCCACCGCTGGGGGAGCGGGGGTTCGCCACGTACAGCAGGGCGGGCCGTTTTGGTACGGTCACCGCGGCCGAGCATCTGGCGGCGGCGGAAGAGACCCTGGTCGTCGCGATGGTGGAGACGGCGCGGGCCTGTGCGGCGGCCCCGGAGATCGTCGCGACGGAAGGCGTCGACGCGGTCCTGGTCGGCCCTGCCGACCTGGCCGTGGACTGCGGCTTCCCGCCGAAGGAGACCCTCGACGGGCTCATCGCCGCGACGTACCGGGCGGCGCACGATGCCGGTACCGCGGTCATGTCCATCGTGCCCGGCATCGCCGCCGCCAGGGCCGCCGAACGGGCCGGGGCCCAGCTGGTGCTCTACAACGCGGCGCAGGTCCTGATGGACACCTTCCGGGCCCTCACCGCGCCCGGTGCCGAGGCGGCCGGAGAAGACGGCCGCTGACCCGCGTCACACCTCTTGACGCTCCCCACCGCCCTCTCTAGTGTCGGCGCATCGCATTTCATACGTATGCACATCGCGTGTGCATACCTCGCACGTACCTCCCCCCACCGCCCTGTGAACCCCCTCTGACTCCCCCATCGCGCGAACGGAGAAGCCATGTCCGCTGTAGCGCCACCCACAGCTGTCGACGGCACGCAGACCGCCGACCCCGAGAAGCGGAAGGCGATACGCCGGGCCATCGGCGCAGGCAGTATCGGCAATTTCGTGGAACAGTTCGACTACGGGCTCTACGGCTACCTGGCCCCGATCCTCGCCCCCGCCTATTTCCCCGCGAGCAACCCCACCGTCGCGGTGCTCAGCACCTACGCGGTCATCGCGATCGCCTGTCTGTTCCGCCCCCTCGGTGGCAGCCTGGTCGGCCGCTGGGGCGACCGGGTGGGCCGCAAGAAGACGCTGCTGTGGACCATCGTGGTCATGGGCGTGTCCACCGCCATGATCGGCGCGCTGCCGACGTACCACCAGATCGGGCTCGTCGCGCCGCTGCTCCTCCTGGTGATCCGCATCGTCCAGGGCATGGTCTCCGGCGGGGAGTACGTCGGCGCGGTGGCCTTCGTCGTGGAGTGGGCCGAGCCCCACCGGCGCGCCTACTACGCGTCGTACGCCTCGAACAGCTGCTTCTTCGGCATCCTCGCCGGGGCCGGCACCGCGGCGCTGACCAGCGCGGTGTTCCAGGGGGAGGCGCTCGACTCCTACGGCTGGCGCATCCCGTTCCTGCTCGCCCTGCCGCTCAGCGCCGTCGGCGTCTGGCTGCGGAAGCGCATCGAGGAGACCCCCGAGTTCGTCCGCGCCACCGCGGACGGCGCCCAGGTCGTCAAGGCGCCGATCCGCGAGGCGCTCCGGTCCCAGCTGCGGCCGATCCTCGTCTACTGCGGCGTCTCGATCATGCTGGCGATCCTGTCGTACAGCTGGGTCACCTTCTATCCCGAGTACCTCACGGGGACGCTGGGGCTGCCCCGCTGGATGGCGCTGGCGTCCAACGCGATCTCGGTCGCGGTCCTCATCCCGCTGCTGCCGCTCGCCGGCATCCTCTCGGACCGGATCGGCCGCAAACCGATGCTGATCATGGGTGCCGTCGCCTGCATCGTGCTGGTGCCGCTCGCCTTCTACGTCGGCGAACAGGCCACCTTCGGCGCCGCGATCGCGAGCCAACTCATCTACATCATCCCGGAGTTCTTCCTGACCGGCATCGTGACGGTCTGCCTTTCGGAACTCTTCGCGACCCGTACCAGGTTCAGTGCCGGCGCGATGGCGTACAACGCCTCGTTCTCCATCTTCATGGGCATCACGCCCTTCGTGGCGACGCTGCTGGTCTCCTCCTTCGGCACGATCTACGCCGTGTGGGTCTACCTCGCGGCGGCCGCGGTACTGGCCCTCGTCGTGGTGACCTCCTTCATGACGGAGACGTACCGGAGCCACCTGGGCGCGGACAAGTTCGCGCGCTGAGCGCCACCGTCCCGCGGCCCGACGCACCGTCAGGAACCGCGCCGGGCAACCTGATCCGAACCCCCTGACCGACCCCTTCGTGCATACGCATTCATCTCTGGAAAGGAACAGCACCATGGCACTGGATCCCGTCGCCTACCGCCCCTACGAGGACCCCGACGACTTCATCCGCGAGGTCACCGACCGCATCTGGGTCGGCCGGGACATCTCCTACATCGTGGACAACTACGAGCCGGACTCGATCGTCCACACGAGCCTCGGCACCGTCGTCGGCCGCGACGGCGTGATCGAGGGCAGCACGATGCGGATGGGCAGCACGCCGCAGCACATCGGCCAGGCCGAGGACGTGGTGTGGGAGGCCCGCGGGGACGACGCCTTCCTCAGCTCGCACCTGGTCTTCTCCGCCGACGAGCACCTCGTGGACGGCAAGAACGTCCGGATCCGCAAGCGCACCATCCCCAACTGCCTCTACCGCAGGGGCCGGATGGTCGAGGAGTGGGTCGTCCGCGACGAACTCGCCGACTGCCTCCAGCGCGGCCAGGACCCGGACGAGGCGGCCCGTGCCCTGCGCTTCCAGGGCTGGACCGGCTCGATGCTCGACGCGCCGCCGAAGGACGTCCTCGCCGAGGGCGTCAGCGGGCCGCGCCCGGACGACTACCGGCCCGAGTGCGAGATGGTCCTCGAATTCATCGACGAGGTGTGGACTCAGCGCCGGCTGCAGAAGGTCAACGACTTCATGGCGCGGGACCTCTTCCTGCACACGATCGGCGACCGTACCGTCATCCGTCCCGAGCGCTACCAGCGTGACCTGCTGGCCATGGTCGGGCCGTTCCCCGACGCGCGCTTCGAAGTGCGGGACGTGCAGACCAACTACGCCGAGCGGTACGCGGGGCTGCGGGTGGCCGTCATGTGGACGATGCAGGGCACCTACCGCGGCAACCCCGAGTTCGGCCCGCTGACGGGCAAGCCGGTCACCGTGCTGGGCATGTCCCAGTTCCTGATCCAGGGCGGCCGGATCGTGAAGGAGGTCCGGGTCTACGACGAGATCGCGCTCCGGGCGCAGATCGACAGCACCCGCAGCGACGGCCCGTCCGTCGACGCCAACATCTACTGATCCCGCGACGGACCGACCGCTCAACGGGAAGACGCCTCTCCAGCAGGACGCGAAAGGGCCCGGACTCCCAGGAGTCCGGGCCCTTCCTGTCAGTGCTCCCGCGGCGTCACGGTACGTCCGCGCCGCTGTCGTCGCAGAGGCCGTTCTCCCAGCTCCAGGCGGCGATCTCGACGCGGTTGCGGGCGGCGAGCTTGCGCTGGACGTTGCCGAGGTGCGTCTTGACGGTGGAGAGGGTCACATACAGCTCGGCGGCGATCTCGTCGTTGGTGCGGCCGCGCGCGACGAGGCGTACGACGTCCCGCTCCCGCTCCGTCAGCGGTTCGGACGGTGCGGTGGTCCGGGGCGCGGCGCCCGTGCGGGAACGGGCCGTGGTGCGGGGCGGCTCCGGCGGTGCCATGTGCCGGAGCAGCCGGACGGTGATGGCGGGCGAGATCAGGGAGTTGCCCTTGGCCGCGGCCCGGACGGCCTCGGTCAGCAGGGCGGGGGAGCCGTCCTTGAGGAGGAAGCCGCAGGCGCCGTTGCGCAGCGCCCGGTACACGTACTCGTCGAGGTCGAAGGTGGTGGCGATGAGGACGTGCAGCGGATCGGGGACGTCGGGCCCCGCCAGCAGCCGGGTGGCTTCCAGGCCGTCGAGCTCCGGCATGCGGATGTCGAGCAGGCAGACGTCCGGGCGGTGCGAGCGGGCCAGCTCCACCGCGGCAGCACCGTCCGCCGCCTCCGCCACGACCTGCATGTCCGGCTGGGAATCGAGGATCATGCGGTAGGCGGACCGGATCATCTCCTGGTCGTCGGCAATGAGCACCCGGATCGTCATGCCGTCCATGATGACAGCCCCCGGCAGCGGGATCCGGGGACCCGGCTTGACCCTCACGTCGCGTGAGGCCGGAGAGTCGGGTGCATGAGCGACTACTACAACGCGTTCGAGATCAGCCCCGTGCCCGCTCCCGGCCCGGACGCCGTTCCGCCGGAGCCGTTCCGCGGCATCTACGGCATGCCGGCGTTCCCGACGATCCCCACCGGCGACCTGGCGGCGTCGGTGGACTTCTGGACCCGTGGACTCGGGTTCTTCGAGCTGTTCGCCATCCCCGGCCGGGTGGTGCATCTGCGCCGGTGGGCGTTCCAGGACGTACTCCTCGTCCCGGCGGCGAGCGTTCCGGAGCAGGCGCCGGCGGTGAGCTTCAGTTTCGCGTACGTGCTCAGCCAGGTCGATGCGCTTGTCGAGGCCTGTCGCGCGCTGCGCCCGGACTCGGTCGAGGGCCCACGGGACACCCCCTGGAACACCCGCGACGTGGCGGTGACCACCCCCGAGAACGTACGGATCGTGTGCACCGCGGCGAAGCCCTTCGATCCGGCCGGTCAGGAGGCACGGAACCTTGCAGCCGTCGGGATCACCCCACCGGGCACCGGCCGCGGCGACAATGAGAAGCATGCATGATGCCACCGATGCCGATGGCCTGACCGTCGGTCAGGTCTCGGCGCAGCTGGGCGTGACGGTCCGCGCGCTGCACCACTGGGACGAGATCGGCCTGGCGCGGCCGTCGCTGCGCACGGCTGCCGGATACCGGCTCTACACCGCCGGCGACCTGGAACGCCTGCACCGCATCGTCGTCCACCGTGAGCTCGGTCTCGGCCTGGACAGGATCCGGACCGTCCTGGACGGCCCGGCAGCGGACGTGCCCGGCGCACTGCGCGCGCAGCGCACGCAGGTCGCGGAACGGATCGACCGTCTCCAGCAGCTCGGCGCCGGACTGGACCGGATGATCGAAGCGCACGAGCGCGGCCTGCTGCTCACCGCCGAACAGCAGGCCGCGATCTTCGGCCCCCGGTGGAACCCGGACTGGCCCGCCCAAGCCCGGCAGCGCTACGGAGACACCACGCAGTGGCGGCAGTACGCCGAACGCTCGGCCTCGCGCGGTCCGGAGGAATGGCAGACCATCGCCGACGCCGTCGCCGACTTCGAACGCGCCCTTGGTGAGGCGATGGACTCCGGTGTCGCACCCGGCAGCCCGGCAGCGAACCGGCTCGTCGAGCGGCACCGCGAGGTCTTTGCCTCGTACTTTCCCCTCAGCAGGCAGATGCAGGTGTGTCTCGGCCGCATGTACGAGGCCGATCCGGGGTTCGCCGCCCACTACGACGGCATCCGCACCGGCCTCGCCACGTGGTTCCGTCACCTCGTCGACGCCAGTGCGCGCGCCCACGGCATCGACCCCGACACCGCGACCTGGGAGTAGCGCGACCGGGGACGCCTAGCGGCGTCCGGCCCCCAGCGGCAGGTCCGCGACCACCCGCCAGCCGCCGCCCGCCCCGGGCCCGGCGGTGAAGTGCCCGCCGGCTCCTTCGATCCGTTCGGCCAGGCCGAGCAGGCCGTAGCCGCCGTCGCCCCGCGTGCGGTGACCCGGCCGGGCCGCCCGTCCGTCGTCGGCCACGGTGATCTCCAGGCGGCCCGCGTCCTCGGGGCTCAGCCGTACGTCGACGGTGACGCGGCCCACGTCGACGCCGTGCTTGCGGATGTTGGTCAGGCTCTCCCGGGCCAGCCCGTGCACCGCCGTGGTGACCGCGGGCGGCAGCGTACGGTCCGCCAGCCGCGGGTCGAGGGTCAGCTCCGCCGGCGGGCCGGTCCGGGCGAAGTCCGCGACCAGCGGGCGGATCCGGTCCAGGGTGCCGCCGGGCCGGGTGTCGGCCGGGTCCGCCGAGGTGCGCAGGACGGAGACGATGCCCCGCATCGACTCCATCGCCTCGGAGCCCGCCTCCTCGATCCGGCCGAGCATGGTGTCCAGCTCGGCGGGGGCCGGGGCGTGCCCGGATGCGGTGGCGAACCGTACGGCCTTGGTCTGCGCGACGATCGCGGTGATGTGGTGGGCCACGAAGTCGTGCAGCTCCCGGGCGTACTCCAGACGCTGATCCTGCCGGTCGGCGAGGAGCTCGCGCTCCCGCAGGGTGTCGAGCACGCGCAGGTACAGGCCCAGAACGACCGCCAGCGCCGCGCCGAGAAGGACGACCGGCGCGAGGACGGTGCCGGCCGTTGGCCACTCGGTACCCGGCAGCCGCAGCAGCAGGAGACCGGCGGCGCACGCCGCGGCGGGGACGAGCACCACGGCGCGCAGCAGGGCCATCAGCCGGACGGCACGGGCGGTGAGCAGCAGCAGCGCGCACAGCTCGACCATGCCCGGCGTGTTCTCCGGACGGTGCGTCAGCTGCGTGGTGACCACGGTGAGGACGACCGAGGCGGTCACCGCGACGCCCGCCGCGAGCGGAAAGCGGACGGGCCGTACGACGAGCGCCGCCACGCACAGCGCACCGGTCAGCACGGTGGCCACCGCGGTGGGCACGAAGCCGGTGTTCGCCCCCTCGGCGACGAGCAGGGAGAGCACGGCGGCAGCGGCCAGGAGGAGCAGGGCCTGCTGAAGTACGGAGCGGTTCCGGAACGTGCGGATCATGTCCTCGACGTTACGGCGGACGGGCGCCGCCGGCCTCGGCCTTTCGGTCGACCCGGACGGCCCGCGCACCCCGCAGGCTCGGCAATACGGCTGATCCGCGGGGTGCGGTCGGCGCCGGATGATCGCATCGCGGGCCGATTCCGGTCCGCGCAGCCCTGCCGCGGCGCGCCTCCCGGACCCGTGACGCCGTGCCCCGACCGACCCACTGGAGCGTTCTCCCATGCAGCTGAGCCCTGCCACGGCCGCCGTGGCCACCGCGGCCGGCCTGACCAAGATCTACGGAAGCGATGACACCCGCGTCGTGGCGCTGGACGCCGTCTCGGTGGAGTTCCGGCGCGAGCAGTTCACCGCGATCATGGGACCGTCCGGCTCCGGAAAGTCCACGCTCATGCACTGCATGGCCGGCCTGGACACGGTCTCGCACGGCTCGGCGCGGATCGGCAGCACCGAACTGGGCACGCTGAAGGACAAGGAGCTCACCCGGCTGCGCCGCGAGCGGATCGGCTTCGTCTTCCAGGCGTTCAACCTGCTGCCGACGCTCACCGCGCTGGAGAACATCACACTGCCCCTCAGCATCGCCGGCCGCAGCCCCGACCGGTCGTGGCTGGAGCACATCGTCGCCACGGTCGGGCTCGGCGCCCGGCTGGACCACCGGCCGAACCAGCTCTCCGGTGGCCAGCAGCAGCGCGTCGCGGTGGCCCGCGCCCTGGCCGCCCGGCCCGAGATCGTCTTCGCCGACGAGCCGACCGGCAACCTCGACTCGCGGGCCGGCGCCGAGGTGCTCGGCCTGCTGCGCGGCTCCGTACGGGAGCTGGGCCAGAGCGTCGTGATGGTCACCCACGATCCCCTCGCCGCCTCGTACGCGGACCGGGTGGTCTTCCTCGCCGACGGCCGCATCGTCGACGAACTGGCGCGCCCGGACGCCGACTCGGTGCTGGAGCGCATGAAGGCCCTCGACCACGCCGGCTGACCGCCCGCCCGGCCGCGCCGGCCCCGACCCGCCCGTCCGCACTCGTCCGAAGGCCCCTTGTCATGCTCCGCACCGCTCTGCGCTCCTTGCGCGCCCACCGGCGCCGCTTCCTGCTGCCCGCCCTGGCTGTCCTTTTGGGGGTGGCGTTCACCTCCGGTGCCCTCCTCTACACCCAGTCCGTGCGTACGGCGCTGACACAGGCGCGGACCGCCGCACAGCCCGACGCGTCCGTGACCGTCCGGCCGGACCCCTCCGCCGACGACACCGGCAAGGCCACGGCACCGGCGCTCGACGAGCGGCTGCTGAAGCGGCTGCGCACACTCCCGGACGCGGCCGCCGCCCGCGGGACGGCGGAAGGCACCGCCTTCGTCGTCGGCCCCGAAGGCGAACTGGTCGGACCCCGGCAGGCGGCGGGCGGCGCCAACTTCGTCGCCCTGCGCGGCGGCGACGATCCGCGCTACCCGCTCACCGCCGGCCGCGGCCCCCGTACGGCGGGCGAGGTCGCCCTGGACGAGTCCACAGCGCGTCGGGCCGGCCACCGCGTCGGCGACGACGTACGCATCGTCGTACGGGGCCGGGCCCGCACCGCGCGGCTGGTCGGCATCGTCACCGCCCACGACCCGCGGCTGGTCTCCGGCGGGACCCTGGCCCTCTTCGACACCGCCACCGCACAGCGGTGGTTCGCGCCCGCCCCGGACGCCTACACCGCACTCACCCTCACCGCCCGCGACGGCACCTCCGAGCAGCGGCTCGCCCGCGAGGCCGCGGCGGTGCTGCCGGACGGGCTGCGTGCCGTCACCCGGCAGGACCTGAACGCCGAGCAGGAGGCGGCATCGGGCGGCGACGAGGACAAGCTGACCGGCATCCTGCTGAGCTTCGGCGCCATCGCGCTGCTGGTCGCCACCTTCCTCGTCGCCAACACCTTCACGATGCTCAGCGCGGCCCGCGCCCGCGAACACGCACTGCTGCGCGCGGTCGGCGCGTCCCGCCGTCACGTGCTCCGCCTGGTCCTGACCGAGGCGCTGCTGATCGGCACCCTCGCCGCGGTCCTCGGCCATCTGCTCGGCATCGGTGTCGCGACCGTACTGGGCCGCCTGTTCGGCGCCACCGACGGGCCCGGCGCCCCGCTCCAGGTCCTCGCGCCGCTGCCGCTGGCCGCCGCCTTCGGGGTCGGCATCGTGGTCACCCTGCTCGCCGCGTACGTACCGGCCCGCCGCGCCGCCGCCGTACCGCCCGTCGCGGCGCTGCGCAGCGGTGAGCCGCCCACCCCGGCCTCCCTCCGCCGCCGCCATCTGGCCGGCGCGGCCGTCACCGTACTGGGAGTGCTGCTGGTCGTCGCGGCATCCGGCACCGAGGACCCGGGCTTCGTCACGGTCGCCGGCGCGGTCCTGCTGCTCGGCCTGATCATCTTCACCCCCGCCGTCGCGCTCGGCGCGACCGGCCTGATCCGTCGCCCGCTGACCCGGCTCACCGGCATCCACGGCACGCTCGCCGTGGAGAACGCCCGCCGCAACCCGCGCCGCACGGCCGCCACCGCGGCGATGCTGATGATCAGCCTCGCGCTGATCAGCGCCGTCACGGTGGCGGCCGCCTCGCTCAGCAAGGCCTCGGCAGCGGAGGCCGAGCACGCCATGGTCGCCGACCTGCGGGTGACGCCCGTCGACTACGCCGAGCTCGACGCCGGCGCCGCGGCGCGGATCGCCCGGCTGGAGGGCGCCACCGCGGTCACACCCACCGTCTCCGCGTACCTGGAACTGCCCGGCGGGAACTACCTGGACGCGACCGCGGTCGACCCCCGCACGGTCGGCCGGACCGCACAACTGACAGCCCTGGAAGGCTCGTTGGACCGGCTCGGCAACGGAATCGCCGTCACGCGGGAGGAGGCGCGGGCACACGGCTGGCACCTGGGCTCCCGGATCACCGGCACCGTCGAAGGCACCGGCGAAAAGATCGGGCTGCCGGTCGTCGCGCTCTACGACGGCCCCGAAGCGCTCGCCCCCGCCCTGCTGCCCCTCGGCGCCCTGCACATCCCCACCGACCCCGCCGTACAGGGCCCGCGTACCGAATCCGTACTCGTCAAGGCGGCACCGGGACGCACCGCCGCCCTCCGCGAGGACATCCGCGAGACCCTGGACAACCCGGCCCTGCTCGTCCAGGACCGTGCCGAGGCCGGACGCGAGGCGGTACGCCCGTTCACCCCGCTCCTCAACATCGTGTACGCACTGATGAGCCTGGCCGTGCTGATCGGGTCCCTCGGCGTGGTCAACACCATGGCCATGGCCGTCTTCGAACGCGTCCGGGAGATCGGCACCCTGCGCGCCATCGGCCTCGAACGCGGCCGGGTCGCCGCCGTCCTGCGCCTCGAATCGCTGCTGATCTCCCTCCTCGGCGCCGCGCTCGGCGTACTGTCGGGCACCGCGATCGGCCTCGCCGCCGTTGCCGGACAGGAAGGTGCCCCGTTCGTCCTTCCCTGGGGGAGGCTCGCCCTCTTCTTCGCGGTCGCCGCCGCCGTCGGTGTCCTGGCCGCCACCTGGCCCGCCCGGCAGGCCGCCCGCGTGCCCGTACTGCGCGCCGTCCGGACGGACACCGAATGAGCCGGACGACGTGGCGGTGGGGGCGCCGCTGACGCTCAGACCCCGGGCCCGTCACCAGGGCTCGGGGGCCTCCGGGGGGTCCACCACTCGACGAGCGCCCACTCCCCGAGCCCGAGCGCGGCCACCGCCGCGAGCGCCGCGACCCAGGGCCGCCCCAGCCAACGGTGGGTCAGCACCAGGACCAGGAGCGGCAGCAGGGCGCCGCCGAGCAGGACGAGCGGCAGGTCGATGAAGAGCACACTCGGGTCACGGGATTCGTTCTCGAATCCGCCGTGCACGCTGATCGCCGCGCGCGGCGCCCACACCAGCGCCGCCGTCGCCGCACCGAAGGCGCCGAGGGCGCATCCGGCGCAGCCGGCGGCGTCCGAAGGGCGGCCCGTGCTCCGTATCCGTGATTTCCCGCTCATGCCGGCCACAGACGCGCGTGACGGGGTGCGCGGTTCCCCGGAGCCCCGCGCCGAAGTCCGAGGTCCCGTCAGCCGGTGGCCGTTGCCGGGGTGCTCTTCTTCCGGGCCCGGTAGGCGGCGGCCTTGATCCTGTTACCGCAGGACTCCATGCCGCACCACTGCCGGCGCATGCCGCGCGAACGGTCGATGTAGGTGCGGGTGCACTCCGGATTGCCGCACTCCTTCAGCAGGGGGACATCCGGGCCGCTGAGCAGTTCCACCCCGTACCGGGCCACCGTGGAGAGTGCCTCCCGCGGCGTCGCCGCCGTCCACCGTCCGGAACGCGTGAGCCGCGGCGCCGCCGGAGCCACGCGGGCCGCCTCGTTCACCACGGCCAGCGCCTCGTCGTCGTATTCCTCTTCGAGGCGCCGGGCCGTGATCAGCCGGTAGAGGGCCTCCCGCAACGCTTGTGCCGCCGCCACGTCGGCTTCTCGGCAGGGGGAGACGGCATCGACGATGCCCGATTCCACGTACCAGGCGGCCAGTCGGTCCGGTGCCGCGAACATCTCGAACCGCGTGGTACGTCTGGCCCGGAGCGTGGCGGCGAAGTCGAGGGCCGGATTGCCGCAGACGAAGACGTGTTGCGGGTTCACGGTGCCAGATCCGCCGCCAGGCAGGCGAAGGACCGCCACGAGCCCTCGGGGTCGTGGGCGTCGCGGGCCGGGTCCCGCGGCGCGCCCGGCCGCTCCTCGACCATGTCCTCGTAACGGACTCGCGCGGGCAGGACGCCGAACCGCGCGCGGCGCGCCGCGGAGGCGTGGTGTTCTGGGGTGTGGTGTTCGGGGGTGTGGTGTTCCGTCACGTCATGGATGCCCATCGTCATCTCCACTCGATCGGTGGTCGTTGGTCAGTGGTTGTCGGACGTCGGTCGTCGGTTCAGAGGTGATCCGCGTCGACGACGGCCCGGACGAAGGCCGCGGGGGCCTCCTGCGGGAGGTTGTGGCCGATGCCTTTCAGGGTGCGGTGGTCGTACGGCCCCGAGAACCGGTCCCGGTACGAGGCGCCGTCGCCCGGCGCGGTGAAGGGGTCCCGCTCGGCATCGAGGGTGATGGCCGGCACCTCGATGACCGGGCGGGTGGCGAGCTGCTTCTCCAGCCGGTCGTAGCGGCGCTCGCCGTCCGCGAGGCTCAGCCGCCAGCGGTAGTTGTGCAGCACGACGGCGGCGTAGTCCGGGTTGTCGAAGGCGGCGGCCGTGCGCGCGAAGGTGGCGTCGTCGAAGTCCCACGTCGGCGACACGGTCTTCCAGACGAGCCGGGCCAGGTCGTGCCGCTTCTCCTTGTCCTCCATGGCGATCCGGCCCCGTTCGGTGGCGAAGTAGTACTGGTACCACCACGCGTACTCCGCTGCCGGTGCCAGCGGTTGGAGGTTGGCTTCGAGGTCGGTGATGAGGTAACCGCTCACCGACACCAGTGCCTTGCAGCGCTCGGGCCACAGTGCCGCGACGATGTCGGCGGTCCGGGACCCCCAGTCGAATCCGGCGAGCACGGCCTTCTCGACGGCGAGGGCGTCCATCAGCGCGATGATGTCGAGGGCGATGGCCGACTGCTGGGCGTTGCGGAACGTCCGCGCGGAGAGGAAGCGCGTCGTGCCGTGCCCGCGGAGGTAGGGGACGATCACGCGGTACCCCTTCGCCGCCAGCAGCGGGGCCACCTCGACGAAGCTGTGGATGTCGTACGGCCAGCCGTGCAGGCAGATGACCACCGGCCCGTGCGCGGGCCCCGCCTCTGCGTAGCCGACGTTCAACAGCCCGGCCCTGACCTGCTTCAGCGAGGCGAAGGACGGAGTGTCGCCGGTGCCGGCCGCGGGGGCATTCGCCGGCTCGGCCGCCTGCGCCGTGGCGGCGGAGGCGGCCGGGAGGCCGGGCGGACCGGTGAGTGAAGCGGCGGCCGCGGTGCCCGCCCCCACCCCTAAGACCTTGCTGAACGTACGCCTGTCGATCATGCAAAGCCTCCGCGCGTTCGTCACCGCTCTTGCCGTGCGCCATGACTCTGGCACGCGGTGCGTCACCGGTCAAGCCGGTGACGCAGCGGGAGGGGAAGTGGGAGTCAGGCGTCCGGGGCCAGCGCCTCCCGGATCAGTTGGACCGGGTGCCAGGCCGTGCGTTCCGTGCCGTGGAAGATCTGCTGGCGGCAGGAGACGCCGGAGGCGACAACGACCGTGGCGGTGGGTTCCGCGGCGATGGCGGGGAAGAGGCGGTCGCCGCCGACGGTCATGGAGAGGTCGTAGTGCTCCGTCTCAAAACCGAAGGAGCCGGCCATCCCGCAGCAGCCGGCGTCCAGTTCGGCGACCTCGACGCCCGGGATACGCGACAGCAGTGCGACCGTCGCTGCCGTCCCGACCTCCGCCTTCTGGTGGCAGTGCCCGTGGTACAGGAGCTTCCGCCCGCGCAGCCAGGAGTCGGCACGCAGTCGCAGCCGGCCGTCGTCCAGCGCCTCGGTCAGCAACTCCTCCACCTGGCGGACGCGCCCCGCGATGTCCTGGACGGCCGTGTCGTCCGGGAGCAGTGCGCGGTGCTCGTCCCGCAGCGTCATCACGCAGGAGGGCTCGCAGCCGACCACGGGCGATCCGGGCGGCGCGTACCGGGCGATCCGGTGGGCGAGGTCGTGCGCCTTGTCGCGCGCGTCGTCGAGCAGCCCCTTGGAGAGGCTGGAGCGGCCGCAGCAGCCGCCGCTCTCCAGCCGGACGTTCCAGCCCGCGCGTTCCAGGAGTTCGATGGCGGCCCGGCCGATCTCCGGCTCGGTGTAGGTGGTGAAGGAGTCCGCCAGCCAGGTCACCGTCCCGGCGGGCCGCGTGTCCGCCGCCGCGGTACGGCCACGGAACCAGCGCACCAGGTTCCGCCGTGCGAAGCGGGGCAGCGGCCGGGCCGGTGCGATGCCGAGCCGGCGGTCCAGCAGCCGGCGCAGCACCCCGGTGCGGCCGGGCAGGTTGGACAGCGGTGCGGTGGCCGAGCCGAGCCGGTTGAGCAGGCGGATCGCGCCGAAGACGCGGGAGCGCAGCGGTACGCCGTGCAGGTCGTGGTGGTGGGAGAGCGCCTCGGCCTTGAGCGAGGCCATGTCCACGCCGAGCGGGCACTCGCTCTTGCACGCCTTGCACATCAGGCACAGGTCGAGCACCTCGTGCAGCCGCTCGTCGCCCAGCGCACGCTTCGGCTCGGGCTCGGACAGCGCCTTCACCAGGGCGCCGGCGCGCCCGCGCGTGGAGTCCTCCTCGTTCCGCGTCGCCATGTACGAGGGGCACATCGCCCCGGATTCCGCCTTGCGGCACAGGCCGATGTTCATGCAGCGGTCGGCCGCGCCGCGCATGCCGCCGACCACTTCGAAGTCCAGCCGGGTGCGGAGGGCGGGCGCGGGCGGCAGGGCCGGGTCGCGGAGGTGGTCGGTGAGGGCCGGCGCGTCCACGATCTTCCCCGGGTTCATCCGGTTCTCCGGGTCGAAGATCCGCTTCACCCGGCGCATCGCTTCGTACAGGTCCGGGCCGAACAGCTCCCGGTTGAACTCGCTGCGTGCCAGCCCGTCCCCATGCTCGCTGGAGTTGACCCCGCCGTACTCGGCGACGAGGTCCTTGACCTCCTCCGCGACGGCGCGCATCGTCCGCTGCTGGTGGGGGTCGGTGAGGTCGATGAACGGGCGGACGTGCAGACAGCCGACCGAGCAGTGGCCGTAGAAGCCCGCCGTCAGCCCGTGCCGGTCCAGCACCGCCTTGAACCGGCGGGTGTAGTCGGCGAGATGGGCCGGGTCGACCGCGGTGTCCTCGACGAAGGCCAGCGGCCGTTTGGTGCCTTCGCTCGCCGCCATCAGCAGGCCCAGGCTCGACTTGCGGACCTTCAGCAGCGCGGACTGCTCCGCCGGGGTGACCGCCTGGAGCGTGTGGTAGCCGTGGCCGTGCCGGTCCCACAGCGCCGCCAACCGTTGCAACTGCCCGCGGAGTTCGGCCTCGTCGTCGCCGGTGAAGGAGACGAACAGCAGTGCTTCCGGATCGCCGTGCAGGATGGTGCCGAGCGAGGCGTACTCGATCTTCTGCCGGGACAGGTCGAGGATCGTCCGGTCCATCAGTTCCACCGCGGCCGGGTCGCAGGCCAGCGCGTCCTCGGTGGCGCCGATGGCCCCGGCCACGGAGGTGAAGTGGCCCACGGCGATGACGGTGTGCGCCGGCTTGGGGACGAGGTCGACCAGGGCCCGGGTGACGACGACGAGGGTGCCCTCGGAACCGACGACGAACTTCGCCAGATCGAACGGGGTGTCCTCGCGGGCCAGCCGGTCGAGGCGGTAGCCGCCCGCGCGGCGCCAGAAGCGCGGGAAGCCCTCCTCGATGGCGTCGGCGTTCTCCCGTACGAGCGCCGGGAGCTCGCGGTAGAGGCGGCCTTCGAGCGTGGCGGCTTCGGCACGCCGCCGGCGTTCCTCCTCCGTCACCGGGCCGAGGCGGGCGGTCGTCGCGTCGGACAGCACCACGTCCAGGGCGCGGATGTGGTCGATGGTCATGCCGTAGCGCAGGGAGCCGCTGCCGGCCGAGTTGTTGCCGGCCATCCCGCCGATGGTGGCGCGGTTGCTGGTGGAGGTGTCCGGGCCGAACATCAGGCCGTGCGGCGCGGCGGCGCGGTTCAGCTGGTCCTGGACCACGCCCGGCTCCACCAGCGCCGTACGGGCCTCGGGGTCCAGCTCCAGGATGCGGTTCAGGTGCCGGGACAGGTCGAGGACCAGCCCGGGGCCGGTGGTCTGGCCGGCCAGGCTGGTGCCCGCTCCGCGCGGCAGCAGCGGTACGCCGTGCTCCGCCGCGGCCGCCACCGCGGCCCGTACGTCGTCCGCGTGGCGCGGGAACACCACCCCGAGCGGTGTGATCGCGTACATGCTCGCGTCCCGCGAGAACAGGTGGCGGGTGTACTCGTCGAACCGCACCTCCCCGTCGAGGTCCTCCCGCAGCCGCCGCTCCAGGTCGCGGGCGTGACCGGCGGGCGCCTCGGTGACGCCGGTCCGGGGAGCGGGGGTGCCGTCGCTGATCGCTGTCATGGGTGGAGACTCCAAGTGAGCGATGGATGCGGGGAGTTGTGGTGTGTGCTGATGCGGGGCTCGCACCGGACGTCCAGCACGAGGGGGAGGCGGCATGCGTGCGCGGGCTCGGGTCCGCCTTCGGGTCACGCCGCGCGCAGGTGCTCCAGGGCGGCGAGGGTTCCGGCCGGGTCGACGGGTACGCCCGCGAGCTCCAGGCCCATCTGGACGCCCGCGAGCGTGCCCGCCAGCGTCAGGTCGTTGAAGTGGCCGAGGTGGCCGATGCGGAAGACCCGTCCGGCGAGCCGGCCGAGGCCCGTACCGAGCGACATGTCGAAGCGGTCGAGGATGACCTTGCGTACGGCGTCGGCGTCGTGGCCGTCGGGGAGCAGTACGGCGGTGAGCGAGGCGGAGTGTTCGTGCTCGTCGGCGCAGAGCACTTCGAGGCCCCAGCCGCGGACGGCCGCCCGGGTCGCCGCGGCGTGCCGCTGGTGGCGGGCGAAGACGGCCGGCAGCCCTTCGTCGGCGAGCATGCGCAGCGCCTCGTCCAGGCCGTAGAGGAGATTGGTGGCCGGGGTGTACGGGAAGTAGCCCCGCTCGTTCGCCTCGATGATCGGGGCCCAGTCGAGGTACGCCCTGGGCAGCCGGGCGGTGCGCGCGGCGTCGAGGGCCTTGCCGCTGACGGCGTTGAAGGCCAGGCCCGGCGGGAGCATCAGGCCCTTCTGCGAGCCGGCGACGGTGACGTCGACCCCCCACTCGTCGTGGCGGTAGTCGATCGAGCCGAGCGAGGAGATGGTGTCCACCAGCAGCAGCGCGGGATGATCCGCCGCGTCCATGGCCGCGCGGATGTCGGCCACCCGGCTGGTCACGCCGGTGGAGGTCTCGTTGTGCACGACGCAGACGGCCTTGACGCGGTGCGCGGCGTCCGCGGCCAGCCGGTCGGCGAGCGTCTCGGGGCTCGCGCCGTGGCGCCAGTCGCCGGGGACGAAGTCCACCTCCAGCCCGAGCCGGAGCGCCATCTCCCGCCAGAGGGTGGCGAAGTGGCCGGTCTCGAAGCACAGCACCCGGTCGCCGGGGCTGAGGGTGTTGACCAGGGCGGCCTCCCAGGCCCCGGTGCCGGAGGACGGATAGATCACCACCGGTCCCGTCGTACCGAAGACCGGCTTGAGGGCGGGGAGCAGACGGTGCGTCAGCTCGGCGAACTCGGGGCCCCGGTGGTCGATGGTGGGTGCCGCCATGGCGCGGAGCACCTGATCGGGGACGTTGGTGGGGCCGGGGATCTGCAGGAAGTGGCGGCCGGTGCGGGAGGTCATGCGGTCAACTCCCCTTCCACGCTTGTGCCGTGAGACGGCACGGCGTATCGTCTTGTGGCACGCGGAGCATAGGTGTGGTCCGTGGAGGGAGTCAACGGGTGCAGAACGTCCTCAACGCACTGCGGGCACTGGAGGAGATCGCCGCCCGGCAGCCGGTCGGCGTCGCGGACCTGGCCCGGGCCATGGAACTGCCCAAGAGCACCGCCCAGCGCACGCTCACGACGCTGCGCGCCGCGGGCTGGATCAGGCCCGCGGCGGGCACGCCGACCCGCTGGGTCCTCACCACCAAGGCATTGCTGGTCGGACGGCGGGCGGCCGGTGAACTCGGCCTGCGGGACGTGGCCGTACCGGTGATGGAGGAGCTGCGCCGCCGCACCGATGAGACGGTCCACCTGGCCGTTCCCGAGGGAGAGCGGGTCATCCTGATCGAGCGTCTGGAGACGAGCCAGCCGGTCCGGATCATCCTGCCGCTGGGCCAGAACCTCCCCGCGCACGCCTCCGCCAACGGCAAGGCCGTCCTGGCCGCGCGCTCCGACGACGCCGTGGAGCGCTATCTCGCCGAAGGGCTCGCCGGCTACACCGGCACGACGATCACCGATCCGGCCCGGCTGCGCGCCGAGATCGAGGGGATCCGGCGGCAGGGCTATGCCACGAACGGCGGGGAGTGGCGCGCGGACGTCTCGGCGGTGGCCGCTGCGGTACGGAACGACGCCGGTGTCCCGGTCGCGAGCATCAGTGTGAACGTGCCGACGAGCCGGATGGCCGCCACGTCCGAGAAGGAACTCGGCGCGCTGGTCGCCGCGGCGGCGAAGGAGGTCGAAGCCGCACTCGGTCAACTCCCGGGCGGGCGCCGGGGCTGAGGGGTTCGTACGGCACCCCTTGACGCGGTGTGGCGCCGCTCACATACTCGCCCCGGATTGGAAGAAGTGTTCCGCCATGCGGAACACCTTTGGCGTGCGCGGACGCGCTCCGACGACGCCTGCCACCGGTGGCGGGCGGCCCGTCGGCACGGCCGGCCCCGTGGCATGAAGGGGAGTCGCGCGCGCCTCTCCTCATGACCGTCGACCGAAGGCGAGGCAGCCTCGTGTCAGATCACGTCATCTCCATCATCGCGCTGGTGGTGGTGTTCGCCGTCGCCACCCTCACCTCCGTACACATGGGCGCCCTGGCCATCGTGGCCGCCTTCGTGGTGGGTACCGCCGTCGCGGGCGAGACCGCGGACGACATCTTCGGCGGCTTCCCCGGCGACCTGTTCGTCGTCCTCGTCGGCGTCACCTTCCTCTTCGCCATCGCCAGGAACAACGGCACCGTCGACTGGCTCATCCACACCGCGACCCGCGCCGTCCGAGGCCGCATCGCACTGATCCCCTGGATGATGTTCCTGGTCACCGCGGTGCTGACCGGCGTCGGCGCGGTCGTCCCGGCAGCCGTCGGCGTCGTGGCCCCCATCGCCATCGGCTTCGCCACCCGCTACCGCATCAGCCCCGTCCTCATGGGCCTGTTCGTCATCAACGGCGGCAGCGCGGGCGGCTTCTCCCCGATCAGCATCTTCGGCAGCATCACCAACGGCGTGGTCGCCCGCAACCATCTGCCGGGCGACCCCGTGCTGCTGTTCGTCGCCTCCTTCCTCTTCAACGCCGTGCTCAGCGTCCTGGTCTTCTTCCTCTTCGGCGGTCGCAGGCTGATCGGGCGGCGGGCGCGGGACGTGACGGCGGAGGATCCCGGCACACCCGCGGCCGACGAACGGCCCACGGGCGGCACCGGAGCCCCGGCACGGCCGGCCGCGTACCCCAACGGCTCCACCGCGGCGACCCTCGCACCCGCGACCGCGCCCGCCGCGACCGGAGCGGACGGCAGCCCCCTCGCCGCCGCGCCCGTCACCCTCGACCGGATGCGCGCCCTCACCCTCCTCGGCCTGCTCTGCCTCGTCGTCGGCGCGCTCTTCTTCGACCTCGACGTCGGTCTCATGGCACTCACCGTGACCGTGGTCCTCGCGCTCTTCTCACCCCGCGCCGCCAAGGGCGCGGTCGACCGCTGCGCGTGGTCCACTGTCCTCCTGGTCTGCGGCATCGTGACCTATGTCAGCCTGATGGAGCGCATGGGCACCATCACCTGGCTCGGCGACAGCGTCGCCTCGGTCCGGGCCCCGCTGCTCGGCGCGCTGCTGATCTGCTTCATCGGCAGTGCGGTCTCCGCCTTCGCCTCCACCACCGGCATACTCGGCGCGCTGATCCCCCTGGCGGTGCCGTTCCTCCTCGGCGGCCACGTCGGCGCGGTCGGCATGATCACCGCGCTGGCGATCTCGGCGTCCGTGGTGGACTCCTCACCGTTCTCCACCAGCGGCGCCCTGGTCACCGCCAACGCCCCCGAACCCGTCCGGGACCAGGTCTTCCGGCGGCTCATGGCCTGGGGGATGAGCATGACGGTGGCCGCGCCGCTGGCCACCTGGGCGGTCTTCGTCGTACCGGGATGGCTCTGAGAGCTCGCGCGCCGCGGCGGCAGGGGCGCCTCAGCGCCCCGTCCACCTCGGCGGCTCCTTGCGCAGGAACGCCTCGACGCCGTGGTGGAAGTCCGCGCTGCCGAACACGGTGGAGACGATGTCGTCACCGTCGGGCACGGCCGCCCGGCGCAACCGCGCCACCGCCTCCTTCGCCGCCCACATCGACAGCGGGGCGTGTGCCACGAGCGTGCGTACCGTCTCCTCGACGGCCTCCTCCACCGTGTCGTCCGCGCACACCCGGGTGACGAACCCCGCGGCCGCCGCCTCCTCCGCGTCCAGCAGCCGGGCCCGCAACAGCAGATCGAGCGTGCGCCCGCGGCCCAGGTGCTGGACCAGCAGCGACATGGTGTTCATGGACAGGCAGTTGCCGAGCGTCCGGGCGATCGGTGCGCCGAAGCGCGCGGCAGGTGTGGCGATGCGCAGGTCGCAGACGGCCGCGAGGATCAGGCCGCCGCCGACGCAGGGGCCGGTGACCATGGCAACGGTCGGCACGGTGACCGACTCCAGCCGGTCCACGACCTCGGTGATCCCCGCTTCGTACGCCACACCGTCCCGCCCGTCCCGGAACTCCCGGAACCGACCGATGTCCGTACCGGCCACGAACGCCTTCCCACCGGCGCCGCGCAGCACCAGTACGCGGATGCCCTCCTCCCGGTCGGCCCGCTCGCAGGCCTTCCGCAGCCCCTCGTACATCCGCCACGTCATCGCGTTGTGCTGGGCCGGCCGGTTGAAGGTCACGGTGAGCACCGGCCCGCGCCGGTCCACCAGCAGTTCGTCGTCCGGCGCCGTCTCATCCATCGCCGCGCTCCTGTCCGTCGTCGTGGAATTGGTCCGGGCCGTGCACGACCCCGTCAGCCATCAGCGCACTGATCCGCTCCGCCGGGTACCCCAGGTCCGCCAGCACTTCGGCGGTGTCCGCGCCGAGCACCGGCCCTGCCGTGTCCCGGCGGGCCGGCGTCGCGGAGAACCGCATGGGGGAGCCGAGCTGCCGCACCGGGCCCAGCAGCGGGTGGCCGGCGTCCCACAGGAAGTCGCGCTCGGCCAGGTGCCGGTCGGTGAAGACCTGGTCGGTCGTCGAGATCGGCGCGCACGGCACCCCGGCCGCGTCCAGCCGTCCGACGATCTCCGCGCTGTCCAGCGTCGCGGTGACGGCCTCGATCGCCGGGATCAGTGTGTCGCGGTGCGCGTGGCGGTCGGTGGTGGTCGCGTACCGCGGATCGGCCGACAGCTCTTCCAGCCCGAGCGCGGTGGTGAAGTCCTTCCAGGTCCGCGGTGTGATGGCACCGACCGTCACCCAGCCGTCCCGGGAACGCACCGCCTGGTACGGCGCGTTGGTCTGGTGCGCGGACCCCAGCCGCTGTCCGGCCTCACCGGTGGCGAAGTAGCGGCCCGCCTCCCAGATGGTCAGCGACACCGCCGATTCGAGGAGCGACACGTCGATGTACTGTCCCTCGCCGGTGACGTCCCTGGCCCGCAGCGCGGACACCGCCGCCAGCGCGCCGTACAGCCCGCACACGAGATCGCACACCGGGACCCCCGCCTTCACCGGACCGCTGTCCGGCTCACCGGTGATGCTCATGATCCCGGACCGGGCCTGCGCCATGATGTCCAGGCCGGGGAGGTGGGCCAGCGGCCCGTCCTGGCCCCAGCCGGAGGCGGAGACGTAGACCAGCCGCGGACAGGTGGCGCGCAGGTCCTCGTAGCCCAGGCCGAGCCGCCGCATCGCGCCCGGCCGCAGGTTCTCCACCAGGACGTCGGCGGTGCCGGCCAGATCCCGCAGCAGCTCCGCGCCCTGCGGGGTCTTCAGGTCCACCGCCAGGGACCGCTTGTTGCGGTTGAGCCGGAGGAACGGCGAACTCTCCGTCCCGACGAACGGCCCGTTGGCACGCGTGGGATCGCCGGTGCCGGGACTCTCCACTTTGATCACCTCGGCGCCCAGGTCGGCGAGCTGCATCGCCGCGAACGGGGCGGCCATGTACGCACCGATCTCGACGACCCGTACGCCGCTGAGCGGGGCTGTGCCGTCCGGGGAGGGGGGCATGCGGTACCTGCCTCTCAGCCGGGCCCGGCCCGGCGGTACGGTCGGTTCTGCTGCGCCGTCCCGTGTCTACAGTCGGCACAACCCCTGAGCAAGAGGGCAGTGGTGCCCGGGTTCCGGGCGGCTCAGCGGAACAGTGCGCCCGACACCTCCGTCGCCCACTGCCACGGTGCGGCCGTGCCGCCCGGCTCGGAGTTGAAGTACTCCCAGCCGGCCACTCCGCCGAAGCCGCTGTACTTCGCGCGCAGCTCGGCCAGCGTCCGGGTGAGGGCCGGCACGTCGACGTAGCCGTTGCCGTTGCCCGGGGAGGTCAGCGCGCCGGCGACCACCTTGTCGGCGGGGATCAGGCCGCGGCCGACGATCGCGTCGTAGTCGCGGGTGGCGGTCATGCTGCCCCAGCCGTTGTAGAACTGGGCGTTGAACCAGGCGATGTCGCCGCCGCGGTCCCGGTACAGCTGCTCGTAGTCGAAGCCGGAGAGGTTCCCGCCGCCGCCGAGCGCGCTCGCCACCGGCGCGAGCGTGATGAGGAAATCCGGTCCGAAGTCGGCCCGCAGCGCGTCGACGACCCGCTCGATCCCGGCGAGCGACATCCGCTCCTCGACATCGAGGTCCACGCCGTCCAGACCGTAAGCGCGCAGGAAATCCCGCAGCAGCGGATAATACGTACTGAATTCGGAGTCCAGCCGCTGGAAGCTGCCCGGTGCCGCGCCGCCCAGCATGGCGAGCACCCGCACGCCCTGCCCCTGCATCGTCTTCAGGTCCCGCCACATCGGGGCGAACTTCGCCGCCTCCGGAGGATCGTCGTTCAGATGCACCGGCGCGTACGGCCCGTTCACGTCGTTGAGATGAACTGCCGCCACCAGTACGTGTGTTGTGCCCGTACCGTGCTCGGTGAGGCCGAGCGGGGAGACGTACGTGCCGTTCGTGTACTGCGTCTGGTAATAGACGGCGAGCCGCCGGCCCGGCGCGGCGGAACCCGCCGCCCACGCCGGTGCCGCCGCGGTCATGGACAGTGCCATGGACGCGAGGAGTACGCCACGTCTGGTCATGTGCATCGGGTCTCTCCCTCTTTCCGGACGAACACGGGCCGGGCCGCGGGCAATTCTGGCGAGGGAGGAATGCGGAAGGCCAGACCCCGGCGACAACTAATGCGCTTTAGTCGCCGCCGGGCGCGGCGCCTCAGAAGGACCGGGGCGGGAGCAGTACGGCGAGTTCCTGGGCCGCGTTCGCCAGGGCGGGGCGGAATGCCAGGAGTTCGTCGAGCGGCATGCGGAAGGCGGGGGCCGCGATCGAGAGCGCGGCGTGCGCGACGCCGTCCGGGCCCGGGATGGGGACGCCGAGCGCCCGGATGCCGGGCTCGTGCTCCTCGTCGGCGACCGCGTGCCCCTGGGCGCGTACCGTCTCGATCTCGGCCCGGAACGCGGCGCGGTCGGTGAGGGCGTGGGGGCCCAGTGCGGTCAGTTCGACATTCTCGACGAGCGCGTCGCGCACCTCGGGCGGGGCGAACGCGATCAGCACCTTGCCCATCGAGGTGCAGTGGACCGGACCGTGCTTGCCGGGCTCGCCGCGCACGCTGACCTGCTGCGGGCCCTCCACGTGATGGATGTAGAGCTGCTTGTCGCCGTCCAGTACCGACATCAGGACCGCTTCCCGGCAGGTCTCGGCGAGCTTGCGCATCACCGGGAGCGCGACGCCCGCGAAGCCGTGCGCGTGCGAGACCCGCTGGCCGAGCTGGTACACCCGCAGGCCGAGCGTGTAGTGCTTCGCGCGGGTGTCGAACTCCACGAAGCCGTCCCGGGAGAGGGACTTCAGCAGGCGGTAGCACGTGCTGGTCGGGAAGCCGGAGGCGCGGGCCAGCTCGGAGAGGGTGACGCCGGCCGGGCGTTCGCCGAGCAGGGTGAGGACGTGCAGGGCCTTGCCGACCATGTCGGAGGGCGGTGCGGGGGAGGGGGCACTGGCGGACATGCCGCCAGTTTCGCACATCGCTTCTCGCATCGCGGCAAGGTTTTCTTCCATGCGGAAACAATCCGTTGACAGGCAGAAACGCGCCCGTCATTCTCTTTTTCAACTTGCGGAAGCCCTTGCCGCATCGTGGCAAAACTACTGCTCTCTGCCCACCTGCCGTCTCGGGAGAAAGGCCTCCTGGATGTCGACCCCGCCTCCGGCCGCCGCTCCGGCGCCCGCCGCCGCTCTCAGCCGCCGGCGCTGGACCCGGCTGATGCCCGTGGTCTTCGTGACCTACAGCTTCGCGTACCTGGAACGCTCCAACTTCTCCGTGGCCGCCGCCGGCGGCATGGCCGACGACCTGCACATCACCGGTTCGGTCTCGGCCCTGCTCGGCTCGCTGTTCTTCCTCGGCTACTTCGCCTTCCAGATCCCCGGCGCGATCTACGCCGAGCGACGGAGCGTCAAACGGCTCATCGTCTGGTGCCTGCTGCTGTGGGGCGTGCTCGCCACCGCCCAGGGACTCATCCCGGACGTACGCGTGCTGATGGTGGTGCGGTTCCTGCTCGGCGTCTCGGAGGCCGCCGTGCTGCCCGCGATGGTCATCCACATCACCCACTGGTTCACGTCCCGCGAGCGCGGCCGTGCCAACACCTGGCTCATCCTCGGCAACCCCGCCACCGTCCTCTGGCTCACCGTCGTCTCCGGCTACCTCGTCGAATGGGTCGGCTGGCACGGCATGTTCATCGCCCAGGGCGTCCCCGCGCTGATCTGGGCGTTCGTCTTCCACAAGACCATCGACGACCACCCGCGCGACGCCAGGTGGCTCACCCCCGAAGAGCGCACGGCCCTCGAAGGCGCCCTCGCCGCCGAACAGCGCCGGCTGCCGCCCGGCGCCGGCGGCTACCTCGCCGCACTCCGCTCCCGCAACGTCCTCCTGCTCTCCCTCCAGTACTTCCTGTGGAGCCTCGGCGTCTACGGCTTCGTCTTCTGGCTGCCCTCCATCGTCCGCGCGGGCAGTGACGAGGGCATCGGCCTCACCGGACTGATCTCCGCCCTGCCGTACCTCTTCGCCTGCGCCGCGATGCTCTGGAACAGCCGCGCCTCGGACCGGGCCGGCGCACGCAACCGCTACGTGTGGCCGTGGCTGCTGCTCGGCGCCGCCGGCTTCTACGGCTCCTACCTCCTCGGCGACGCCTTCTGGCTCTCCTACCCGCTGCTGTGCCTCGCCGCCGCCGGCATGTACGCGCCGTACGGCCCCTACTTCGCCACCATTCCCGAACTGCTGCCGCAGAAGCTGAGCGCCGCCGCCGTCGGCCTCATCAACTCCTTCGGTGCGCTCGGCGGATTCGCCGGCAGCTACCTGATCGGCACCCTGAACGACGTCACCGGCTCCACCGCCGCCTCGTTCCTCACCATGGCCGGCTGCCTGGTCCTCGCCGCGCTGCTGATGTTCGCGGTACGGGCGCCCCGGAGCGAAGCGGCCCCGGACGCCGTCCCGGAGCCGCGGCCCGTCCCCACCCCGAAGGACGCCTGACAGCAGCATGCGCATCGCTCGAATCGCCCACGCCGGCGGCACCGCCCACGCCGTACTCGACGGAGACACCGCCGAACTGGTCGCCGACCCCTTCGCCGACGGGGGAGCGGCGGACGGCGCAGCCGGCCCGGCACCCGTACGGCTCGGCCGCCGCCTCCCGCTCGCCGAGGCCCGGCTGCTCGCGCCCGTCGAGCCGTGCACCGTCGTCGGCATGGCCCACAACGCCGGCCCGGCCGACCGCGCCCTGCCGCCGCAGGCCTTCCTCAAACCCGCCCGCTCCGTCATCGGCCCCGGCGAGCCGGTGCACCTCCCGCACGGCATCGGGCGTGTCGACGCCGAGGCCGAACTCGCCGTCGTCCTCGCCGCGCCGCCCGCCGGACACACCCCCGACACCGTCCTGCGGACCGTCTTCGGCTGGACCGTCGCCAACGACATCACAGCCCGCGACCTGCAACGCAGCGATCCGCTGTGGACCTCGGCCAAGGGCCGGCCGGGCTTCACCCCGCTCGGCCCCTGGATCGAGACCGACCTGCCCGCACCCGACGACACCGAGGTGGCCCTCGCCCTCGACGGCGTACCACTGCGCCCCGCTTCCACCGGCGGCCTCGCCCGCTCGATCGCCGAAATCCTCTGCTACGTCGGAGAGTTGCTGCCCCTCGGTCCCGGTGACGTCGTCCTCACCGGCGCGCCGGGGGAGTACGGCCCGCTCGTTCCCGGCGGCCGCGCCGACGCCACAGTCGCCGGCATCGGCACCCTGACCACCCCCGTACGCGCCGGAGGCCCCCGATGAAACCCGCTCTCGTACGCGCCGGAGGCCCCCGATGACCCCCACCGCCGCTCCCGCGGCCCGGCCCCGACTCGATGTGGTCACGTTCGGCGAGATCATGGGGATGCTCGTCGCGGCCGACGCCGGACCGCTGGCCGACGTCACCCACTACACCCGCTCCCTGGCCGGCGCCGAGATCAACGTCGCCACCGGGCTGGTCCGTCTCGGCCACACCGCGGGCTGGGTGGGCCGCGTCGGCGACGACCCGCTCGGCAGCCACGCACGCGACGCGCTGCGCGCGGAAGGCGTGGACATCAGCCGGGTGACCGTGGACCCCGAGGCCCGTACCGGCTTCCAGCTCAAGAGCCGCGTCCTGGAGGGCGACCCGGAAGTGGTGTACTTCCGCAAGCACTCCGCCGGCAGCCGCCTCGCCCCCTCCGAAGCCGCCGACGCCTACATACGCGACGCCCGCCACCTCCACCTGACCGGCATCCCCGCCGCCCTGTCACCCACGGCCCGCGCCTTCACCCACCGCGCCCTCGCCGCGGCCCGCGACGCCGGCCGCACCGTCTCCTTCGACCCGAACCTGCGGCCGGCGCTCTGGCCGGACCCCGCCGAGATGGTGCGGACCGTCAACGACCTCGCGGTGCGCGCGGACTGGGTGCTCCCCGGACTGAGCGAGGGCCGGCTCCTCACCGGCGCGCGGGAACCGGCCGACGTGGCCCACTGGTACCTGGAGCGAGGCGTCCGCCGTGTCGTCCTGAAGGACGGCGCCCGCGGTGCCACCCTGTACGACGCCACGGGCGGGACCTGGGCGCAGCCGGTGTTCCCGGTCCGCGCCGTGGACACCGTGGGGGCCGGCGACGGCTTCGCGGCCGGGCTGATCAGTGCCCACCTGGACGGCCTCGGCCCGGCTGAGGCGCTGGCGAGGGCCGCCGCCGTGGGCGCGCTCGCCACCACCAGCCACGGCGACCGCGACGGCCTGCCCACCCGCGCCCGGCTGGCCGCCTTCCTCCACTCCCGCGCCGCCGCCTGAACCACCGAAGTACCCGAGTAACACGAGGAGTTGGCCACATGGCCGTACAGCTGCAGATCGCCCTGGACCGGATGCCGCTGGCACGGGCGGTGCGGATCACCGAGGCCGTCGCGCCGCACACCGACTGGATCGAGGTCGGCACCTCGCTGATCAAACACTTCGGGATGCGGGCCGTGACCGAGGTCGCCGCGGCGGCCGGGCCCGTCCCCGTACTCGCCGACCTGAAGACCGCGGACGACGCGGTGTTCGAGTTCACCCTCGCCTACGACGCGGGCGCCGCCTCCGCGACCGTCCTCGGCACCGCCGCCGACGCCACCCTGGACGCCGCCGTACGCGTCGCCGCCGACCGCGGCACCGAGACCGTGGTCGACCTGATGCAGACCACCGAGGAGCGGCGGACAGCGCTCGCCGCGCGACTGCCCGCCCGCACCGTGCTCGCCGCGCACGTCGGCAAGGACGCCCAGCACACCGGCGGCAGCCCCGCCGACCTTCTCGGGGACTGGCGGCACGGCCGCCGGGTCGCCGTCGCGGGCGGCCTGACCGCCGCCGACCTGCCGTCCTTCACCGGCCCCGACCCCGTACGCGTCATCGTCGGCTCCGCCGTGACGGCCGCCGACGACCCCGAAGCGGCGGCCCGCTCCCTCGCCGCGGCCGCCGCCCGCTGACCCACCGATCCACCCACCACACAAGGAACCATCACCATGACCGACCGGCCGGAACTCCCCACCACCGCGGCCCTGCTGAACACCGTGCAGGACGAGATGCGCGGCGTGCTCGGCGCCGTCGACACCGCCTCGCTCGACACGCTCGCGGCCGTACTCCTGCGCGCCCGCCGCGTCTTCGTCGCCGGCGAGGGCCGCTCCGGCTTCATGGCCAGGGCCTTCGCCATGCGGCTGATGCACCTCGGCCTGCCCGTCCACGTCATCGGCGAGACCACCACCCCGGCCGTCGGAGCCGGCGACACCGTCGTCGCCGTCTCCGGCTCGGGCACCACCGCCGGCCCGGTCCGGGTGGCCGAACAGGCCGTCAAGGCCGGCGCCGACGTGCACGCCGTGACCACCGCACCGGACTCCCCGCTCGGCTGTCTGGCCGCCACCGTCCTGCTGCTGCCCGCCGCGACGAAATACCGCCGCGCCGGTGAGGCCGCCAGCGTCCAGCCGCTGTCCAGCCTTTTCGACCAGGCGACCCACGTCACCCTGGACGTGGTGGCACTCCGCCTCGCGAACCTCCTGGAGGTGGACAACGACCGCGCCCGCGCGGCCCACGCGAACACCGAATGACCGACGGGGTACGGGTGTGCGCTCGCGCCGCGCCCGTACCCCGTCTGCCGCCCGCCCTCAGTCGTTGGCCGGATTGCCCGCCGTCAGCGCCGGGTCCCGGGTCGCCACCGGGGCCAGGATCTCCTCCATGGCCTTGAGCAGGTCGGCCTCCAGCCGCACCCCGGCCGCCTCGACGTTCTCCGTGACCTGCTCGGGCCGCGAGGCACCGATGATCGCGGCGGAGACATTGCGGTTCTGCAGCACCCACGCCACGGCCAGCTGCGCGAGCGAGAGCCCCGCGTCCTCCGCGAGCGGCCGCAGCTGCTGGACCCGCTCCAGCACCTCGTCCCGCAGCCAGCGCGCGACGAACGTCGCACCGCCCTTCTCGTCCGTGGCCCGCGTCCCCGCCGGCAGCGCCGCGCCCGGCAGGTACTTGCCGGTCAGCACGCCCTGCGCGATCGGTGACCACACGATCTGGCCGATGCCCAGCTCCTCGCTCGCCGGCACCACCTCCGCCTCGATCACCCGCCACAGCGCCGAGTACTGCGGCTGGTTCGAGATGAACGGGATCTTCAGCTCGCGGGCCAGCGCATGTCCCGCGCGCAGCTGGTCGGCGGTCCACTCCGACACACCGATGTAGTGCGCCTTGCCGGAGCGGACCACGTCGGCGAAGGCCTCCATGGTCTCCTCCAGCGGTGTGGAGTGGTCGTACCGGTGTGCTTGGTACAGGTCGACGTAGTCGGTGCGCAGCCGGCGCAGCGACCCGTCGATCGACTCCATGATGTGCTTGCGGCCCAGCCCCCGGTCGTTCCGGCCGGTGCCGGTCGGGAAGTAGACCTTGGTGAAGATCTCCAGGCCCTCGCGCCGCTCGCCCTGGAGCGCGGTGCCCAGCACCGACTCGGCCCGCGTCTCGGCGTAGACGTCGGCGGTGTCGAAGGTGGTGATGCCCGCGTCCAGTGCGGCACGGATACAGGCGGTCGCGGCGTCCTGCTCCACCTGCGAACCGTGCGTCAGCCAGTTGCCGTACGCGATCTCGCTGATGGTCAGGCCACTGCGGCCCAGGCGGCGGTATTCCACGGTGTCAGCTCTCCATCCATCGGACGTGAAGTCCCTGCGGGGACCATCCTGCCCCGCTTCGCCCCGCCCATCCGGTACGCCCCGGCGATCACATCCGGCCACAGGAGTTTCCCGCGCATCTGCATGACTCCGGCGTGCTGGGTACCCGGCGGACCGATCCCCGGGGCAGGCGCGTGGCGCGCCGGCCCTCACGCGTGTCCGCGATGACGCGGACCGCGTGTACACGGCAGAAGGACGGGTGACCGGGGCCCGTGGCTGAAATGAAGGAGGTCCCTTGACCAGGAAGAACATCTTTGTCGTCGGTATGGACGAGGGAAACCGGCAGGAACTGGAAGCCGTTCCCGACGCCGCCGCATACGCATTTCACGGCCTGCTCACCCCCGAAGAACTGCAGGAGGGGGAGGTGTCCGTGCCGGAACTGCTGGAAAAGGCCTACGGAATTCTGGACGCCTTCGAGGGCAGCATCGACGCCATCGTGACCTACTGGGACTTCCCCGGCTCCACCCTCGTACCGATCCTCGGCGAGCGGTACGGCACCCGCCACACCTCCCTGGAATCCATCGTCAAGTGCGAGCACAAGTACTGGAGCCGGCTGGAGCAGCAGAAGGTCATCGGCGAACACCCGCGCTTCGGCCGGGTGGACCTCACCGCCGAGCACCCGGAATCACCCGAGGGCGTACGGTTCCCGATGTGGCTCAAGCCCGCCCTCTCCTATTCCTCGGAGCTCGCCTACGGCGTCAAGAACGAGGCGGAATTCCAGGAGGCGGTCGAGAAGATACGGCAGGGCATCAGCCGGGTGGGGCGCCCCTTCGAATACATCATGGGGCAGCTGGAGCTGCCCCCGGAAATGGCCGGGGTCGGCGGTCAGGTCTGCCTCGCCGAAGAGGCGATCGAAGGAATCCAGGTGGCCGTGGAGGGCTACGTCCGCGACGGTGAGGTCACCGTGTACGGCACGCTGGATTCCATCAATTACCCGGACAGCTCCAGCTTCCTCCGCCATCAGTACCCCTCCACCCTGCCGCCCGAGGTCGTCCAGCGGCTGCGGGTCGCCAGTGAACGGGTGATGCGGCAGATCGGCATGGAAGCGGCGACCTTCAGCATCGAGTTCTTCTACGATCCGCACACCGACCGGATCAACCTGCTGGAGATCAACCCCCGGCACTCCCAGTCGCACGCCGAGCTCTTCCATTACGTCCACGGCGAACCGAACCACCACGTCATGGTCGCCCTGGCCCTCGGCGAGCACCCGGGGTGGACGCCCGGCCCCGGCCCGTACCGCATGGCCGCCAAGTGGTACTACCGCTGGTTCACCGACGCGGTGGTGAAGAACGTGCCCACCCCGGCGGACATCGAGCGCATCGAACAGGAGATACCCGGCGTTCAGATCGAGATGGTGCCGGAAGAGGGCAGGCGCCTCTCCGACAGTTCGCAGCAGGACAGCTACAGCTGCGAACTGGCACACATCGTCACCGGCGCCGACAGCGTCGCGGAGATGACCGAGAAGTACGACCGCTGCGTGGCCGCCCTCAACCGGCACTTCGAAGGCACCCCGCCGCCGGCGGCCACCGCCGCCTGAACACCCGCCCCCGTCGGCACGGCGAGCGCACACCGGCACATCGGAAAGGAGTACGGCAGCCGCATGCAGTACGTGAGCGACCTGCCCTACGCGACCAAACAAGAACACCACGTCGCGATCCCCATGCCCGACGGCACCCGGCTCTCCGCACACATCTGGCGCCCCGTCACCTCCGACGGGGAGCCGGTGCCGGCCGTCGTCGAGTACATCCCGTACCGCAAACGGGACCTGACCTCCGTCCGCGACTCGGTCCACCACCCCTACCTCGCCGGCCACGGCTACGCCTGCGTCCGCGTCGACCTGCGCGGCACCGGCGACTCCGAAGGGGTCCTGCTGGACGAGTACCTGGAACAGGAACAGGCCGACGCCGAAGAAGTGCTCGCCTGGGTCGCCGACCAGCCCTGGTGCGACGGCAACACCGGCATGATGGGCATCTCCTGGGGCGCCTTCGCGGCGCTCCAGGTCGCCGCCCGGCAGCCCGCGAGCCTCCGCGCCATCGTCATCGCGTCCTTCACCGACGACCGGTACAGCGACGACATGCACTACATGGGCGGCGCCCTCCTCTCGGACAACCTCGCCGAGGCCGGCACCATGTTCGCCTACGCCACCTGCCCGCCCGACCCCGCCGTCGTCGGCGACCGCTGGCGCGACATGTGGCACGAACGCCTGGAAGCCACCCGCCCCTGGGCCCTGGAATGGCTCCGCCACCAGCGCCGCGACGACTACTGGCGGCACGCCTCGGTCTGCGAGAACTACGACGCCGTACAGGTACCCGTACTGGCCTCCAGCGGCTGGGCGGACGGCTACTCCAACGCCGTGAGCCGCCTCCTCGGCAACCTCGACGTACCCCGCAGGGGACTCATCGGCCCCTGGTCGCACAAGTTCCCCCACCTCGGCGAGCCCGGCCCCGCCATCGGCTACCTCCAGGAAGTCGTGCGCTGGTGGGACCACTGGCTCAAGGGCGCCGACAACGGTGCCATGGACGGCCCCATGCTCCGCACCTGGATGCAGGACAGCGTCCCGCCCTCCACCGCCTACGAGGAGCGCCCCGGCCGCTGGGTCGGCGAACCCACGTGGCCCTCCCCGCGCGTCAAGCGGACCGTGTACCCCCTCACCCGGCACCGCATCGGCCCGCCCGACGAAGACACCGCGGTGGACGACACCCGGGACGAAGCCCGCGGCGACGCCCTGCGGGGCGACGCGCTGACCGTCGAATCACCCCTGTCCGTCGGCCAGTTCGCCGGCAAGTGGGCCTCCTACAACGCGCCCCCGGACCTCCCCTACGACCAGCGCGAGGAGGACGGCGGCTCGCTCGTCTTCGACAGCCCCCCGCTCAACGAACCCCTGGAACTCCTCGGCACCGCCACCGCCGAGCTGGAGGTCTCCGTCTCCGAGCCGGTCGCCATGGTCGCCGCCCGGCTCTCCGACGTCGCCCCCGACGGCAGCGCCACCCGCGTCACCTACGGCCTGCTCAACCTCACCCGGCGGGACGGCACCGGCACCCCCCAACAGCTCGAACCCGGCCGCCGCTACCGCGCCACCGTGCAGCTCAACTCCATCGCACAGGCGTTCCCCGCCGGCCACCGACTGCGCCTCTCCCTCTCCACCTCCTACTGGCCGCTGGCCTGGCCGCCGCCCCGCCCCGTCCGCCTCAGCGTCTACGAAGGCACCAGCACCCTCACCCTGCCGGTGCGCCCCAACGACGTACCCGACGACGTACCCGAGCCCGCGTTCGGCGAGCCCGAAGGCACACCGCCGATCCCCACCACCCAGCTGCTCCCCGCCGAACAGCGCTGGGACGTCAAACGCGACCTGGTGAACTACCACAACGCACTGGAGATCGTGAAGGACGCCGGCCTCGTCCGTTACGAGGAAGCGGGCATCGACGTGGCCCGCCGCGCCTACGAGCGGTACACCTCCGTCGCCGACGACTTCTCCTCCGTACGCGGCGAGACCACCTGGACCATGCGCTTCCGGCGCGACGACTGGGACGTCCGCATCGTCACCAGCCAGGCCCTCCGCTCCGACGAGGACAGCTTCCACATCGACGCCACCCTCGACGGCTACGAAGGCGACCGCCGGGTCTTCTCCCGCACCTGGAACGAGACCGTCCCCCGCGACTCCCTGTGACGACGGGTACCCGGGCAGCGCGTCGACGGTGAAAGGGCGAACATGCGGTGTTTTGATGGCAGCATGGCGCGGCGCCGGATGCGTGACACGGTCGAGGTGGCGGTGTGGTGGGCCGCCCTCCTCGCCCTGTGGGCCGTCCTCATCAGCACTGTCGGCACACTGGAGCTCCTGGTCGGGGCCGCCGTCTCCCTCGTGGGCGCGGTCGCGGCCGGAGCCGCCCGGCGGGCGGTGACCGACCGGTGAACGGCTGGCTCGCGGCCGCCGCCGCGCTCATGGCACTCGGCGTCACCCCCGTCCTGTGGTACGCCGCCACCGGACCACTGCGCCGCCGCGTCGCCGCACAGAACACCGGCACCCTCCTCGTCTGCCTCGTACTCCTGCTGCTCGCCCGCGGCTACGACCGGCCCCCCTACACCGACGTCGCACTCGTCGTCGCCCTCCTCGGCCCTGTGGGCACCCTCGTCTACACCCGGCTGCTCGGCCCCGAAATGGGCGACGACCCCCAGCAGGGCCCCCGCACCACCGCCTTCGCCGTGGCCGCCACCCTCGCCGTCCTGCTGCCCCTGTGCCTCGCCGAGCCCCCCGGCCGCTCCCTGATCAAACTCCTCGTCATCGGCGCCCTCCTCGTCGGCGGCAACCTCGTCTCCGCCAAAGCCCTGGCCGGCGCCCGCCCCAAGGAGGCGGACGACCATGGCTGACCTGCTCATCGCCCTCGCACTGCTGCTCGTCGCCGCGGCGGCCACCGCCGCCGTCGCCGTCCGCGAACCCGCCCGCCAGTCCCTCGCCCTCTCCCTCCTCGGCCTCACCCTCACCCTCCTCTTCACCGTCCTCCAGGCCCCCGACGTCGCCCTCTCCCAACTCGCCGTCGGCTCCGCACTCACCCCCCTGCTCGTCCTCCTCTCCGTACGCAAGGCCCGCCGCCGCTCCCTCGACCGGACACACGCCGCACAGAAAGCGGAGGAGCGGCCATGAGCCGACGACAGCGGTGGTGGGTACTCCTCCTCGGCCTCGCCGGCGTCGCCGCACTCCTGATCGCCGCCGCCTTCCGGCTTCCCTCCTTCGGCACCGACCACCACCCCTACGGCGACCGCGCCGTCCACGAAGCACTCGCCCGGCACACCGCCAACGCCATCGCCGCCGTCAACTTCGACCAACGCGCCTTCGACACCCTCGGCGAGGAATCCATCCTCTTCGCCGCCGTCCTCGGCACCGTCGTCCTGCTCCGCCAGGCCCGCGACGAACACCAGGTCGCCCCCGCGCCCGCCCGCGTCTCCAAACCCGTACGCCGCTACGCGCTCGTCCTGCTCCCCGTCACCCTCGTCACCGGGCTCTACATCGTCGCCCACGGCCAGCTCACCCCCGGCGGCGGCTTCCAGGGCGGCGTCGTCGCCGCCACCGCCCTCCATCTGCTCTACATCGCCGTGGACTACCGCGCACTCGAACGCATCCGCCCCCTGAGCGTCTTCGAAGTGGGCGACGCGGCGGGCGAAGCCGCCTACCTGATCACCGGCGCCGCCGGACTCCTCACGGGCACCGCCTACCTCACCAACGTCCTCCCCTTCGGCACCCTCGGCTCCCTCGCCTCCGGCGGCACCGTCCCCCTGCTCAACGCCGCCATCGGCATGGAAGTCGCCTGCGCCGTCGTCGTCCTGCTCGCCCGCTTCCTGGACCAGGCCGTCGAGATCGAGGAGGAAGGCGGAGAGTGCGGGGGAGAGGGCGGCGGAGAGTACGGCGGAGAGGAAGGCGAAGTGGAAGGAGAAGAACGACGATGACAGCGCACCCGGCGCACCCGGCGCACCCGGCGCACATGACGCGCATGGCCCACCCCGCGCACCTCGCGCCCCCGGCGGACAGGAGGAAGACGCCATGATGGACGTCCTGCCCTACCTCGTCGCCGCCTGGATCTTCCTCGTCGGCTGCTACGGCCTCGCCACCAGCCGCAACCTCATCCACGCCGTGGGCTGCCTCGCCGTCTGCCAAGCCGCCACCTACGTCCTGCTGCTCGCCGTCGGCTACCGCGACGGCGGCACAGCCCCCGTCTTCGCCGACATCGCGCCCCACTCCCGCCCCGTCGTCGACCCCGTCGTCCAGGCCCTCGCCCTCACCGACGTTGTCGTCGGCGCCACCGTCACCGCGCTCCTCCTCGCACTGGTCATACAGGTCGCCAAACGGCACCACACCCTCGACCCGGACGAACTCCAGGAACTGCGCGGATGAACCACCTGCTGCCGCTCGTCATCGCCACACCACTCTTCGGCGCCGCCCTCCTCGTCGCCGCCGGCCGCTTCGTCCCCCGCCCCGCCGCCGAAGCCCTCGCCTGCGCCTTCACCGCCGCCACCGCGGCCCTCGCCCTCCACCTGCTCCTGCACGCACCCGCACCCGTCATCGAATGGCTCGGCGGCTGGACACCCCGCCACGGACACAGCGTCGGCATCGTCCTCCACGCCGACCACCTCGCCCTCGGCATGGCGGCCCTCGTCTCCCTCCTCGTCCTCGCCGTCCTCGTCTACTCCTGGCGCTACTTCGACGAACCACCCCGCAAACACGCCGGCTCCTTCCCCGCCCTCGTGCTCCTCTTCCAAGCCGGCATGTGCGGCTTCGTCCTCACCGGCGACCTCTTCAACGCCTTCGTCTTCTTCGAACTCATGGGCGTCGTCGCCTACGCCCTCACCGGCTACCGGGTCGAAACCGCCAAAGCCGTCCAGGGCGGCCTCACCTTCGGCGTCGTCAACTCCCTCGGCGCGTACGCCATGCTCATGGGCATCGGCCTGCTCTACTCCCGCACCGGCGAACTCGCCATGCGCCACATCGGCGCCGCACTCGACGCCCGCGGCGCCCCCGACGCACTGGTCCTCGCCGCCTTCGTCCTCCTCCTCACCGGACTCCTGGTCAAGGCCGCCGCCGTCCCCTTCCACTTCTGGCTCCCCGACGCACACGCCGTCGCCCCCACCCCCGTCTGCATGCTGCTCTCCGGCGTCATGGTCGAACTCGGCCTCTACGGCACCGCACGCGTCTACTGGACCGTCTTCGCCGGCCCCGGCGGCATCCCGCCCGAATCTGTCACCCGCACCCTCCTCACCTTCGGCGTGCTCTCCGCCGCCGTCGGCGCACTCATGTGCTGGTACCAACGCCACATCAAACGGCTACTGGCCTACTCCACCGTCGCGCACACCGGCCTCTTCCTCATCGGCCTCGCCCTGCTCACCCCCGAAGCCACCGGCGGCACCGCCCTCTACCTCCTCGGCCACGCCGGAGTGAAAGCCGCACTCTTCGCCTGCGCCGGCATCCTCCTCGACCGCTACGGCTCCATCGACGAATACGCCCTGCACGACCGCGCCCGCGAACTCCGCCTCACCGCCGTCTACTTCACCGCCGGCGGACTCGCCCTGGCCGGCCTCCCGCCCTTCGGCACCGGACTGGGCAAAGCCGTCACCGAAGAGGCCGGCGGTCCCTGGCTCACCGCCCTCTTCGTCCTCGTCTCCGCCGTCACCGGGGGAGCGGTACTCCGTGTCGCCGCCCGCGTCTTCGGCGGCTGGGGCACCCCGCCCGCCCACGACGAAGAGCGCGAGACCAGCGGCGAAGGCGAACAGCCCGAAACCCAACAGCAACTCACCCGGGTACCCGCCACCATGCTCGCCGTCCCCGGCCTCCTGCTCGCCGGCGCCCTCCTCACCGGCCTGCTGCCCGCCCTGCACAGCGCGGTGGGCAGCGCCGCCGACGAAGCCCTCCCCGGCGTCACCGTGTCCCTCACCCCACCGCACTGGTCGGCCGCCGGCCTCCTCCTCGGACTGCTCTCCGCCGCCGTAGCCACCGGCCTCGCCACCCTCGCCGTACGCCGCCCCCAGCACACCCGCAGCCGCCACTGGCTCGACCCCCTCCGCCTCCTCCACTCCGGCCACATCGGCGACTACATCGCCTGGACCCTGACCGGCACCACCCTCTTGGGCGCCCTCACCCTGACGGGGCTGCTCTGATTTCGTACCCCGCCGGCACGGCTGCCGGGCCCGATCAGCGGGCCGTGGTCAGCCGCCCGCCACCCCCGAAGCGTCACTCGCCACCGACGCGTCCTCGGTGCCCGCCGGGGCTTCGGTGATGTCCAGGAAGACGTGGTCCGCCTGCGGCCATGTGCGCTCGACCTCATGCTTGATCCGCACGCAGACGAGTTCCACCCGCTCGCTGTCCATCCCCGGCGCCAGATCGATGCGGGCAGCCAGTAGCCAGCTGTCCTCGCCGAGGCGCATCGTCAGCAGCTCCGCGACGTTGTCCACCTCCGGCTGCCCCATCAGCAGCTCCTTGATGCTCTCCCGCAGCTCCGCGTCGACCGACTCACCGATCAGATGGTCCCGAGCCTCCTTGCCGAGCCGGTACGCCACGAACACCAGCAGCAACCCGATGGCGAAGGACGCCGACGCCTCCCACACCGCCTCGCCCGTCACCAGGTGCAGCACCATCCCGGCCGCCGCCAGCAGCACACCCAGCACGGCCGCACCATCCTCGGCGAGCACCGTACGCAGCGCCGGATCGCTGCTGCCGCCCTTCTGCACCCGCAGCTGGTACACCGCACGGACCAGCGAACTGCCCTCCGCGACGAACGCCACGCCCAGCACGATCAGCCCGGCCGTGTAGCCGCTCTGTGTCTCGTGCGACCCCTCGCTCAGCGCGTCGAAGCCCTGGAAGAAGGAGAAACAGCCGCCCATCACGAAGATGCCCACCGCGGCGAGCAGCGCCCAGAAATAGCGCTCCATGCCGTACCCGAACGGGTGCCGGTGGTCGGCGGGGCGGCGGCTGCGGCGCAACGCGGCGAGCAGGAAAAGCTCGTTCAGACTGTCCGCGACGGAATGCGCCGCCTCCGACAGCAACGCGGGCGAGGCGGACAGCAGACCGCCGACGGCCTTTGCGACCGCGATGAGGAGATTCGCCGCGAGTGCCACGACGACCGTCACGCGGGTCCGGCCGTCGGAATCCTTCCGCTTCACCATGAATCACCGCCGCCATTCGGGGGACGCGGGGGGTGCGATCGATCGGTAATACACATCGACGGAGCGTGTACCCGGTTCGATGAATGAGAACCGCGGAGGGATTTCCGCAACCAGCCGAATGCCGAAAAGGTGAGTGACGATGGTGGACGTCGGCTACACGATGATGACCGAACAGGCGGGCCCGCGCGAACTCGTCGACCACGTGGTCCTGGCCGAACGCGCCGGTTTTGATTTCTCGGTCACCTCGGACCATTACTTTCCCTGGCTGGCCTCCCAGGGCCACGCCCCGTACGCCTGGAGCGTGCTGGGCGCCGCGGCGCAGGCCACCTCGCGCATTCCCCTGATGACGTACGTGACCTGCCCGACCACCCGCTACCACCCCGCGGTCGTCGCCCAGAAGGCGGCGACGATGCAGCTGCTCGCGGAGGGCCGGTTCCGGCTCGGCCTCGGCTCGGGCGAGGCCCTCAACGAGCACGTCGTCGGGCAGGGCTGGCCCACGGCGCCGGTCCGGCTGGAGAAGCTGGAGGAGGCCATCGAGATCATCCGGGCGCTGTTCTCCGGTGACGAGGTGACGTACCACGGCGAGTACTTCGACGTGGACCAGGCCGTGCTGTGGGACCTGCCGGACAAGCTGCCGGAGATCGGCGTCGCGGTGTCCGGCGGCCTGTCCTGCGAGATCGCGGGCCGCTTGGGCGACCTGGTGATCGCCACGGAGCCGAAGAGCGAGCTGCTGCGGAAGTTCGACGAGCACGGCGGCAAGGGCAAGCCGCGCATCGGCCAGATCCCGGTCTCGTACGACACGGACCGGGACGCGGCGATCGCCCGGGCGCACGACCAGTTCCGCTGGATGGTCGGCGGCTGGCCGGTCAACAGCGAGCTGCCGGGGCCGTCCGGTTTCAGTGGCGCGACGCAGTACGTACGCAAGGAGGACATCGCCGAGGCGTTCCCGTGCGGCGACGACGTCGAGACGTACGTGAAGGCGGTCAAGGCGTACGCGGACGCCGGCTTCACCGAGGTCGCTCTCGTCCAGATCGGCGGCGACCAGCAGGAACCGTTCATCGACTGGGCCCAGAAGAACCTGCTGGACGAATTGCGGGCGTTGTAGGGGAGAGGGGCGGGGGCTACCTGCCTTCGCGCTCCCGGCGGCTCTGCCGTTGGGGCTCCACCGTGTACCTCGGGTCTTTCGCCGAGGCGATGCCCGCGTGGAAGACGGCGAAGCGGGTGAGGGCCGAGCCGGTGAGCAGGGCGAGGCCGGCCGCGGCTGCCGCCGGGCGGCTGCGGCCGCCGAGCAGGCCGGCGGTCGCCGCGCCCGCGACGGTGAGTGCCTGGGCGCAGCGCATCAGCCGGCCGGCCTTGCCCGCGCGGTACGTCTCGGCCACCATCCCCAGCCGCCGTTCGGCCGCGGTCGTCGCCGCCTTGTCGGCCGCCGCGGCCAGCAGCGCGGCGTACCGCGCGGGCGCGTTCTCCCCGGTGGGGGAGGCGACCAGGGCCATGCCCGAGGCGGCCGCTGTCGCGGAGGCGGCGAAGAGGTACGGGAGTTCGCGGTGCGCGCCGTGCCAGGCGGGCACCGCCGTGTCGGCCGCGAGCACCGCGGTGTACGTCGCGACGGCCGGGCCGAGCAGCGCCGCGGCGCCGGTCGCGGCGGCTCCGGCGCGTGGCAGCCGGCCGGTCACCGCGCTCGCCGCCGCCGCGCCCGCCATCGGCCCGTACCCCGCCAGCAGCCAGGAGCCGACGCTCATCGGGGAGGTCGGCTTGCAGACGCGGAGCATGTTGGCGAAGCGGGACGGGCGGCCGAGGTCGTTGACCAGGGCGGCGGTGGAGAGGGAGAGGGCCGCGAGGGAGGAGATCTTCATCGCCCTGGCCATCGTGGGGCGGCCGGTGAGGTGGGCGCCCGCGGCCAGTACGGAGCCGGCGCCCGCCAGGCCGCCGGTGAAGAAGTACCCGGCGATGTCCCGGGCCGCCCACGACGGGGCCTTGATGACGGGCCGGCCGTAGTACGAGTCGAACTCGGCGCGGGGCACCATCAGTTCCTCGCCCTTGCGGCGCCGTCCGCCGTCCTTGCCGCCTTTGGGCCGGGTGCCGGTCGTCCCGCTCATCGCCGTCCCTTCCGTCGCAGGAGTGCGGGGAGTACGAAGGAGGCGGCGGCGCCGGCCGCCAGGGACAGGGCCGCGGCGCCCGCGTGCTTCCACATCGTGGGCAGGTCGCGGGTGGTGACCACCGGGTCCGGCGGCAGCCCGTACACCTCCGGTTCGTCCAGGAGGAGGAAGAACGCGCCGTCGCCGCCCACGCCGTCCTCCGGGTCGTGCCCGTAGAGCCGGGCCTCGGGAGTGCCGGCCTCGTGGAGCCGGTCGACGCGGAGTGCGGCGCGTTCGCGCAGTTCGTCCAGGGGGCCGAACTGGATGGAGTCGGTGGGGCACGCCTTCGCGCAGGCGGGTTCCTGTCCGGCGCCGAGCCGGTCGTAGCACATGGTGCACTTGAAGGCCCGGCCGTCGTCCTTGCGCTGTTCGATCACGCCGTACGGGCAGGCCGGTACGCAGTAGCCGCAGCCGTTGCAGATGTCCTCCTGGACGACGACCGTGCCGTACTCGGTGCGGAAGAGCGAGCCGGTGGGGCAGACGTCCAGGCAGGCCGCGTGCGTGCAGTGCTTGCAGACGTCGGAGGACATCAGCCAGCGGATGTCCCCGGCGGGCCGCCGCGGACCGTCCTCGGCGAGGGGGAGGGACGTACGGCCGTCCGGTGCGGGCGGCTCCGCCGGGACCTGGCGGGGTGCGGACTGTTCGATGAACGCGACGTGCCGCCAGGTGGAGGCGCCGAGGCCCTGGGTGTTGTCGTACGACATGCCGGTGAGCGACAGCCCGTCCTCGGGGAGCGCGTTCCACTCCTTGCACGCCACCTCGCAGGCCTTGCAGCCGATGCAGACGGAGGTGTCGGTGAAGAAGCCCATGCGCGGGGGCGGGTCGGGGTGTCCGGCGTCGCCGGCCGGGTCCGGCTCCGGGCCGCTGAAGAGGCTGCCGGTCTCGAAGAAGACGCCGGTCATGTCTGCTGCTCGCTTCCCGTGCGATCGGTGATACCGGCGCGCCGCCGGTAGTCGGCGACCAGCCGGGGCAGGTCGGGTCCGCGCGGCCGGCGGCCGGGGCGGATGTCGGCGGTCAGCGCCTTGTCCTCCTGGATGTGCGCGTTCGGATCCAGCGCGATGGCCATCAGTTCGTTGGCGGCGTCGCCCGTCACCGTGCCGTTGGGGCCCCAGTGGAACGGCAGGCCGATCTGGTGCACGGTGCGGCCCTGTACGGTAAGCGACTTGATCCGCTCGGTCACCAGGACGCGGGCCTCGACGGCGTTGCGGGCCGTGATGATCGTCGCCCAGCCGGTGTGCGTGAGGCCGCGTTCGGCGGCCAGCTCCGGGGACACCTCGCAGAAGAACTCCGGCTGGAGTTCGGAGAGGTACGGCGACCAGCGGCTCATGCCGCCCGCCGTGAAGTGCTCGGTGAGCCGGTGGGTGGTGACCACGTACGGAAAGATGCCCGCGCCGGGCTCGTCGCCGCTGGGGTGGTAGCGGTTGCCGGGGCGGGAGTGAAGCTGCCGGGCGGGGGACCGTGGGCGGTCGGGATACAGGGCGTTGGTGAACGGGGAGTCCTGCGGCTCGTAGTGGGTGGGCAGCGGCCCGTCGAGCAGTCCGGCGGGCGCGAACAGCCAGCCCTTGCCGTCGGCCTGCATGATGAACGGGTCGTCGCCGCGCAGCGCGTCGGCGCCCTCGGCGCCGTCCGCCGGTACGTACCCCGGTTCCTTGTCGGGCACAAAGTCCGGGATGTCGTGCCCGGTCCACCTGCCGGCCTCGGCGTCCCACCAGACGTACGCCTTGCGGTCGCTCCAGGGGGTGCCGTCGGGCGCGGCCGAGGCGCGGTTGTAGAGGATGCGGCGGTTGGCGGGCCAGGCCCAGGCCCACTCGGCGGCGACCCAGTCCTGTTCGGTGTGGGGCTTGCGGCGCGCTGCCTGGTTCACGCCGTCCGCGTACACCCCGCAGTAGATCCAGCAGCCGCAGGCCGTCGAGCCGTCGTCCTTGAGCTGGGTGTACGCGGAGAGCGGTGCGCCGTCCGGGCCGCGGCCGTTGATCTCCGCCAGTACGGCGTCGGCGACCGGCTCGTCCAGCTCGCCCTGTACGGGGTAGTCCCAGGCCAGGTCCTGGATCGCGCGGTCCATCGGGTCGGTGGAGGCGGCCAGCTTCTCCTTGATGCGGCGGCCGAGGTGGTACGTGAACCACAGGTCGCTGCGCGCTTCGCCGTCCGGCTCGACGGCGGCGTGGTGCCACTGGAGCCAGCGGTTGGTGTTGGTGAAGGAGCCGGACTTCTCGGTGTGCGAGGCGGCGGGGAGGAAGAAGACCTCCGTACCGATGTCCTCGGTGCGCAGTTCGCCGGACTCGATCTCCGGGCCGTCCTGCCACCACGTCGCCGACTCGATGAGGGAGAAGTCGCGGACCACCAGCCAGTCGAGGTTGGCCATGCCGAGCCGCTGGAGACGGGTGTTGGCGGAGCCGACGGCCGGGTTCTCGCCCATGAGGAAGTAGCCCTTGCAGGCACCGTCCAGCTGTGCGAGGACGATGTCGTACGCGCCGTGCGAGCCGGTGAGCCGGGGCAGGTGGTCGAAGCAGAAGTCGTTACCGGGCTGGGCCGCGTCCCCGTAATAGGCCTTGAGCAGGCTGACGAAATAGGCCCGCATATTGTTCCAGAATCCCTTGTCCGTACGGCTCGCCGTGACGAACGTGTCGAGATCCTCATGGGCGTGGGCATGCGGCATCGGAAGATATCCGGGCAGCAGGTTGAAGAGCGTCGGAATGTCGCTGGAGCCCTGGATGGAGGCGTGGCCGCGGAGCGCCTGGATTCCGCCGCCGGGCCGTCCGATGTTTCCCAGCAGCAATTGCAGGATGCTGGCCGCGCGGATGTACTGCGAGCCGACGGTGTGCTGCGTCCAGCCCACCGCGTACGCGAAGGCGCTGGTGCGGTCCGGGCCCGAGTTCTCGGTGAGGGCTTCGCAGACGCGCAGGAACGTCTCCTTGGGGACGCCGCAGATCTCGGCCACCATGTCGGGGGTGTAGCGCGCGTAGTGCCGCTTGAGGATCTGGAAGACACAGCGCGGGTGCTGGAGCGTCGGGTCCCGTTCGGGGTCGGGCTCGGCCTGCGGGCCGCCCGAGCCGTGCGTCTCGGCGTGGGCCGCCTCGTGCAGCCGGCGGCCGGTCTCGGGGTCCTTCTGCAGGCGCTGGTCGTGCCGCTGTTCCACGTCGCCCGCCGGGGCCTGGACGCCGCCGCCCGCGTACTGCCAGGTCTCCGCGTCGTACTGGTGCCGCTCCTCGTCCAGGCCGGAGAAGACGCCGTCCAGATCTTCGGTGTCCTGGAAGTCCTCGCCGACCAGGGTGGCGGCGTTGGTGTACGCCAGGACGTAGTCGCGGAACTCCTTGCCCCCGGCCAGGACGTGGTTGATGATCCCGCCGAGGAACGCGATGTCGGTGCCGGCCCGCAGCGGTACGTGCAGGTCGCACAGGGCGCTGGTGCGGGTGAAGCGCGGGTCGACGTGGATGAGGGTCGCGCCGCGTGCCTTGGCCTCCATGACCCACTGGAAGCCGACGGGGTGGGCCTCGGCGAAGTTGGAGCCCTGGATGACGATGCAGTCGGCGTGCTGGAGGTCCTGCATGAAGGTGGTCGCGCCGCCGCGGCCGAAGGACGTGCCGAGGCCGGCGACCGTGGAGCTGTGGCAGACCCGCGCCTGGTTCTCCACCTGGACGATGCCGAGGCCGGTCAGCAACTTCTTGATCAGGTAGTTCTCTTCGTTGTCCAGCGTGGCGCCGCCCAGGCTGGCGATGCCGAGGGTGCGGGCCACGCGCGCGCCCTCGGACTCCCACTGCCAGGTGTCGCGGCGGGTCCCGATCACCCGGTCGGCGATCATGTCCATCGCGGTGTCGAGGTCGAGCGGCTCCCAGTCGGTGCCGTGCGGCCGCCGGTACAGCACCTGGTGCCGCCGCGCTTCGCCGGTCGTCAGCTGGAGCGTCGCCGATCCCTTGGGGCAGAGCCGGCCCCGGCTGACGGGCGAGTCGGGGTCGCCCTCGATCTGCACGACCCTCTCGTCCTTGACGTACACCTGTTGGCCGCAGCCGACCGCGCAGTACGGGCAGACCGACTGCACCACCCGGTCGGCGGAGTCCGTGCGGGGCCGCAGCCGCTCGGTGTGCTCCGACATCGCGGCGCGTCCGCGGCCGAGCGGGTCCTTGCCGGTGAGCTGCCGGTACACGGGCCAGTCGCGGATCAGCCGCTGTACGCCCATGGATCCTCCAGCTGTCGGCGCCTGCTGAGCGGGTGCGGGGGCGGAACTAATGCCTCCAGGGTTGCCCCAGGTGCGTACGGGTGCCCGGCGACATGCCGCTCACACCCGCCGAACGGGGGAGCGGCCGCGGAAGCCGGCGGCCGGACGGAGACCGGCGTGTCCGAGGTGAGAAGCGCGGCCCACCGGTCAACCCTGAAGGGGTGAGTACTACCGCCCTGATCGTCATCGACATGATCAATACCTACGACCACGAGGACGCGGAACTGCTGCTGCCGTCGGTGCGCAAGGCGCTGCCCGCGGTGGTCCGCCTCATCGACCGGGCCCGCGAGGACGGCGTACCGGTGATCTACGCCAACGACAACTTCGGGGAATGGCGCTCGCACCACGGCGAGATGCTGGAGACGGCGCTCGCCGGGCCGCACGCGGAGCTGGTGGACCCCGTCCGCCCCGACGACTCCTCGCTGTTCATCGTCAAGGCCCGGCACTCGATCTTCTTCGAGACCCCGATGACCTATCTGCTGTCGCAGCTGGGCATCGACCACGTGGTGCTGTGCGGCCAGGTCACCGAGCAGTGCGTGCTGTACTCGGCGCTGGACGCGCACATCCGGCACCTGAAGGTCACCGTCCCGCACGACGCCGTGGCACACATCCACCCGGACCTCGCCGACGCGGCGCTGCAGATGATGGAGCGCAACATGAACACGCATCTGTGCACGGTCGACACGCTGGACTGGGAGGCGGCGGCGCGGCGTGATTGACCGCCGAGGCGCCGGGCACCCGGGGCGGGAAAAAGCCGAGCGGAACGCGAGGCGCGTTCCGCGGGAGGAAGGGAGCGCATGATGCCCAGCGGCTCCAGCGCCAAGCGCGAACGGCAGTACGAGCACATCAAGGAAGGCGCCGAGAAGCGGGGCTCTTCCACCGGCCGGGCGAAGGAGATCGCCGCGCGCACGGTCAACAAGGAACGGGCGCGCTCCGGCGAGGCGAAGAGCGCGAGCAAGGAGTCCATCCGGGACCCGAAGTCCGCGCCCGAGCGGGGCGGCCGGCGAGCGGGCAAGGGCACGGGGCCGAAGGGCCCGACCAAGGACCAGCTCTACGCCGAGGCCAGGCGGCGGAACATCGACGGCCGCTCCTCGATGACCAAGGACGAACTGGCCGAGGCGCTCGGCCGCTGACCGCCCGCGCCGCCTACCGGCCGTCGCCCGGGTGCGCCAGGTCGTACGGGCGCGGATAGGGCCCCGGGCGGAAGGCGAGGTAGCGCGCCGCCGTCGTCGGGTCGGACCGCCGCGCCTCCGCGTTGAGCGCGCCAGGCGCGGTGTCGCCCCACCGTCCGGTGCCGGCCCTGCGGTCGACCGTGTGCAGCGCGGCGAGCTGCTCGGCGGGGGTGAACGTGCAGTGCCCCGCGTTGTCGACGAACCCCTGGCGCAGCATCCCGCCGGCCCCGGCAGCGGTGACGGCACGGCGGTGCGCCGAGGTCACCTGGACGGGGACCAGCGGGTCGCCGGTGGTGTGCACGTCCAGCTGCGGGGTGCGCAGCCTGCCGGTGAAGGCGATGTTGCGCGTCATGTAGCGGACGGCCGCGGGGTCGGCCTTGATGCGGGGCGCGCCCGCGAGCGTCCGCAGGTCCTCGTCCAGCGACAGTCCGGCCGCCGCGTACAGCGCCTCGACCTCCGCGTACCCGGCCGACCGGCGCAGCATCGCGGTGTAGTCCACGCCGGTGTTCCACGCCATGTTCCCGCCCGCCCGCTGCTCGGCTTCCTGGCGGCGCCGGAAGGCGGCGTCCACCAGCATCGTGCTGACGGCCCGGTACTGGTTGGCCTGCTGCGCCTCGTAGTCGTCCGGTGCGGGCCGGTCCTGCTTCGGGTCGTTCCAGCCGGGGATGTTGTGCAGGGCGGCGGCCAGGGCGATGCGGGCCCGGCCGGCGGCGCTTTCCTGGGCCCGGGAGAGGACGGTGCCGAGGCGGCCCGCGGCCCGGTCCGCCGCGTCGGCGTCGGCGAAGCCGGTCAGCGGGATGCCGGAGCCGGGTGCCAGCAGCGTCTTCAGCGCGAAGGCCGGGTCGAGGGTGGAGTTCCAGTTGGCGACGCCGCCCTGGACGAGGCCGCAGAGGGACAGTGAGCCGTCGATGCGGCCGGGGTGCCGCTCGGCGATCGCGGTGGTGACCAGGCCGCCGTAGGACTCGCCCCAGGCGAGTGTGCGGCGGGCCGGTCCCACCCGGCCGGCGAAGGCGTCGAGGGTGGCGACCTGGTCGGGCACGGCCTGCTCCACCGCCCAGCCGGTGCCGGCGTACGAGGAACCGGCGAGCGCGTACCCCTCCTCCAGCAGCAGCTTCTTCGTGGCGTCGTCGGAGGCGTCCACGGCTTCGTTCGGGGCGCCCGCCGGCCGGTACCCGTGGCTGAACAGCAGCAGGGTGCCGTTCCAGCGGGCCGGGGTGTCGATGACGTACGTGGCACCGGAGGGCAGTGCGCCTTCGAGGTGGCGGGGTCCGGCCGGCGCGGCGGTCGCGGGCGGCACCGCGGCGGTGAGGAGCAGCGCGGCGACGGCCGCGACGATCCCCGCCCGGTTACTTGCTCTCATTGACGGGTTCCTTCCGGTCGGAACGGTTCTCCTGGTGCTGCCCGGCGCCGAATGGGTCGTGGCTGGTCTCCCTGACCCGCCACACGGTGAGCGCGGTGACGGCGGCGCCCGCGGTCAGCAGCAGGGCGACGGGCGTGCTGCTCCCGTACGCGGTGAGCAGGCTGCCGGCGATCAGCGGGGAGAAGCCGGCGCCGAGCAGGGTCGCGGTCTGGTAGCCGAGCGAGGCGCCGGTGTAGCGGACCCGGGTGCCGAACATCTCGGTGAGCAGCGCGCCCAGCGGCCCGTACATGGTGGACTGGGCGACGCCGTGCCCGAGGACGAGCGCGAGGATCAGCAGCCCGGGGCGGCCGGTGTCGACCAGCGCGAACACCGGGAACGCGGTGGCGGCCGAGAGGACCGCGCCGGCCAGCACGACCGGCCGCCGCCCGAACCGGTCGGACAGCGCCCCGGCGGCCGGCAGCACGAGCAGGGCCGTGCAGGAGGCGAGGGTGACGCCGGTGAGGACCTGGGTGCGGGAGAAACCGTGGCCGACGGCGTAGGACACCATGAAGCTGGTCAGCAGCGACTGGGCGGTGAACGCCCCGATGCCGGCGCCCGCCGCCATCAGTACGGCGCGCGGTCTGCGTACCACGTCGAGCAGCGGCAGCCGGGCCGGCGCCCGCTCCTCCTTCAGCGCGCGGAACAGCGGGCTCTCGGTGACCTTCAGCCGTACGTACAGGCCCGCGAAGAGCAGGACCAGGCTGAGCAGGAACGGTACGCGCCAGCCCCAGGCGCGGAACTGCGCGTCGGGCAGGGCGGCGACGAGGGTGACCACGGCGGTGGACAGGACGGTGCCGAGCGGCGCGCCCAGCTGGGTGAGGCTGGTCCAGCGGCCGCGCGGCCTCCCGCCCGCGTGCTCGGCGACCATCAGCGTCGCCCCGCCCCACTCGCCGCCGATGGCGATGCCCTGCACCACGCGTAGCAGCACCAGCAGGACCGGCGCCCACACGCCGATCGCGTCGTAGGTCGGCAGCAGCCCGATGAGAAAGCTGCCGACGCCCATCAGCACCATCGTCGCGAGCATCATCGACTTGCGGCCGAGCCGGTCGCCGAAGTGGCCGAAGACGATGCCGCCGAGCGGCCGGGCGACGTACCCGGCGGCGAAGGTGCCGAACGCCGCGACGGTGCCGGCGGCGGGATCGGCGGCGGGGAAGAACAGGTCGCCGAAGACGAGCGCGGCGACCGTTCCGTAGACCAGGAAGTCGTAGAACTCCACGGCCGTGCCGAGCAGGCCGGAGAGCGCGACCCGTCTCAGCTGCCGGGCGTCCGTGGCATCGCGCACGGCGGTCATCCGTAGAAGCGGGAGAGGCTGCGCAGGACGCAGGCGGGCTTGGTGCCGTCCTCGATCTCCACCGTGCCATCCACCGCGATCTGCACTCCGCCCTTGACCTCGTCGACCGAGGCGAGCGCGGCGGCCAGCCGGATCCGGGAGCCCACCGTCACGGGGGAGGGGAAACGGACCTTGTCCAGGCCGTAGTTGACCTTGGTGGTGACGCCCCGCACGTCGAGCAGTTCCGTGAAGAGCGGTATGAACAGCGAGAGCGTCAGGTAGCCGTGCGCGATCGGCGCGCCGAACGGGCCCTGCGCCGCCTTCTCGGGGTCGGTGTGGATCCACTGGTGGTCGCCGGTGGCGGCGGCGAAGGTGTCGATGCGGTCCTGGGTGACCTCGGTCCAGTCGCTGGTGCCCAGGTCGCTGCCGGCGAGCTTCTTCAGTTCGTCGAGGCCGTTGACGGTGACGGTCATGAGAGTTCTCCCTGAGTGGTGAGGTGCTGTTTTCCGCGCATGCGTGACGATGCGTCAGCCGAGGTCGCCGTACAGCGCGCGGACGCGGGGCTTGAGGAGCTTCCCGGAGGCGGTGCGCGGCAGTTCGTCCGCCACCACGAGCGACTTGGGGATCTTGTACTTGGCCAGCCGGCCGGTGAGCGAGGCGAGCACCTCGGCGGGGTCCGGGGCGCAGCCGTCCCGGGCCACGACCACGGCGCGCGGCACCTCGCCCCACCGCTCGTCCGGTACGCCGATGACGGCGCACTCCGCGATGGCGGGATGGGCGAGCAGAGCGCCCTCGACCTCGGCCGGATAGATGTTCTCGCCGCCCGAGATGATCATGTCCTTGAGGCGGTCGACGACGGTGACATAGCCGTCCGCGTCGACCCGGGCGGCGTCCCCGGTGCGGAACCAGCCGTCGGCGAGGGCCGCCGCGCTCTCCTCCGGCAGGCCCCAGTAGCCGGCCATCACGTTCGGGCCGCGCACCAGCACCTCGCCGGGCTCGCCGACGCCGGCGGGGGAGAGGTCGGGACGGACGACCCGTACGTCGGTGAAGAAGTGCGGCACCCCGGCCGAGCCCGCCTTGCGCACGGCGTGCTCGCCGTCCAGGAACAGCGCGCCGGGCGCGGCCTCGGTCATGCCGTAGCCCTGCTGGAAGGTGAGCCCGCGCTCCTGATAGGCGGCGATCAGCGGCGCGGAGACCGGGGAGCCGCCGCAGGTGAGGATGCGCAGTGAGGAGAGGTCGGCGGCCGGCCAGCGAGGGCTGCGCGCGATCCGCTCGAACATGGTGGGCACGCCGAACATGAAGGTGATCCGGTGCTCGGCGATCAGGTCGAGGGTGGCGTCCGGGGCGAAGGACTCCACCAGGACGCAGGTGCCGCCCTTGAGCAGCACCGGCAGGGTGAGCATGTTCAGCCCGGCGGTGTGGAACAGCGGCGCGGAGACCAGTGCCACCTCGTCCGCCGTGAGGTCGGTGTCGACCAGCACGTTGACGGCGTTCCAGGTGAGGTTGGCGTGGGTGAGCATCGCGCCCTTGGGGCGGCCCGTGGTGCCGGAGGTGTACATGATGATGCACACGTCGTCGCCGGAGACCGGTTCGTCGAGCGGCCCGTCCGCGGCCCCCGCGAGCAACTCCTCGTATTTCGGCCCCACTTCGAGGTACGTGCGGACCGGCCCCGCCGGGTCCCGGAGCGCGTCGACGAGGCCGGCCTGCTCGGGGGTGTGGACCAGGGTGGCGGCGCCGGAGTCGGCCAGCTGGTAGGCGAGTTCGGGCCCGGCCAGTCGGGTGTTGAGCGGGACGAACACGGCGCCCAGCGCGCCGGCGGCGAAGAACGTCTCCAGGAAGGACGGGTGGTTGGGGCCGAGATAGGCGATCCGGTCGCCGCGCCGGACGCCGGTGGCGCGCAGCGCGCGGGCCAGCCGGGTGGTGCGGTCGTGCAGCTCCGCGTAGGTGGTCGCCGCGCCCTCGTGGCGGACGGCGATACGGTGCGGGGTCTTGCGGGCCCGGCGGGCGGGCCACGACCCCAGTCCCTCGTTGCGCACAGCGGCTCTCCTTGCGGTGGGGTCAGGCGAGCCCGAGCAGCCGGGCGGCGTTCTCCTTGAGGATCTTGGGCCGGACGGCTTCCTTGATTTCCAGCTTCTCGAAGTCCGCGAGCCAGCGGTCCGGCGTGAGCACGGGGTAGTCGGAGCCGAACAGCACCTTGTCCTTGAGCAGGGTGTTGGCGTACTGCACGAGCTGCGGCGGGAAGTACTTCGGCGACCAGCCCGACAGATCGATGTGCACCCCGGGCTTGTGCGTGGCGACGGCCAGCGCCTCGTCCTGCCAGGGGAACGACGGATGGGCCAGGATGATCTTCAGGTGCGGGAAGTCGGCGGCCACGTCGTCGACGTGCAGCGGGTTGGAGTACTTCAGCCGGATCCCGCCGCCGCCGGGCACGCCCGCGCCGATCCCGGTCTGCCCGGTGTGGAAGAGGGCGATGGCGCCGGTCTCCTCGATGACCTCGTACAGCTCGTACGCCAGCCGGTCGTTGGGGAAGAACGCCTGGATGCTCGGGTGGAACTTGAAGCCGCGTACGCCGTACTGCTCCACCAGCCGCCGGGCCTGCTTCACGGCCGCCCTGCCGCGGTGCGGGTCGAGCGAGGCGAACGGGATCAGCACGTCGGCGTTGTCGGCGGCGGCCTCGGCGACCTCCTCGTTGGGCACCGGAGCGGTGCCGGTCGCGGACTCGGCGTCCACGGTGAAGACGACGGCCGCCATCCGCCGCTCGCGGTAGTACGCGGCCATCTCCGGCAGTGTCGGCCTGCGGTTGCCCTCGACCTTGAAGTACGCGCTGGAGGCGTCGGCCAGCCCCTCGTCCAGGGAGGCCCGTCCCTTGCTGGACACCTCGGCGTGCGTGTGCACGTCGATGGCCACCAGCTCGTCCACGTTCATCGCAGGGGTCGTCGTCATGGCTCAGGCCTCCGCGATCACGGGGGCGGGGATGCCCACGGACTGCGGTTCGCGGCCCACGGACGTGTGCCAGGCCGCCGCGACGGTCTCCGGGCGCCAGCCCCCGTCCGCGTACGCCACCGCCACCTCCTGCGGGTGCGACCACAACGCGAGCCTGTCGCCGCCGATGCCGACACACTGGCCGGTGACGTCCTGCGCGGCGTCCGAGGCGAGGAACGGCACCAGCGCGGCGCAGTCCTCGGCGGTGCCGAACCCCTCGCCCTTGCGCAGGAAGTCCGGCAGCGGCTCGCCGCGCCGCATCGCCTCGATGTACGGCGCGAACGCCGGGATGGTCTCCGTCATCGCCGTCGCCGCGACGGGCACGATCGCATTCACCGTGATGCCCGCTCGTGCCAGCTCCATCGACCAGGTACGGGTCATGGCGGCGATGCCGGCCTTCGCGGCGGCGTAGTTGGTCTGGCCGAAGTTGCCGCGCTGCCCGGCGGGGGAGCCGACCAGGATCAGCCGGCCGCCGCCGCCCTGCTCCCGCATCCGTACGGCGGCGGCCCGGGCGCATGTGAAGGTGCCCCTCAGGTGCGTGGTCAGCACCTCGTCGAAGTCGTCGTCGGTCATCTTCCACAGCACCCGGTCGCGCAGGATGCCCGCGTTGGTGACCATCACGTCGAGGCGGCCGAACTCCTCGACGGCGCGGGCCACCAGCCGGTCAGCGGCCTCCGCCGTGCCGACGGCGGCGGCCTCGGCGACGGCCCGGCCGCCGGCCTCCGTGATGCTCTTCGCGGCCTCCTCGGCCACGGCCTCGTCGAGGTCGTTGACGACGACGGAGGCGCCGGCGGCGGCGAGCGCCGCGGCGTACGCGAAGCCCAGGCCGCGGCCGGAACCGGTCACGACGGCGACCTTGCCGGTGAGGTCGAGGGGGTCGGGGGAAGCGGGTCCGGGCATGGCGAAGTCCTCTCAACAGGCATGCGAAGTACGGGTGTTGGCGTCAGGGGTGAAGGGCGGTCCGGCTGCCGGTTCGGTCGGCGGCCCCGCCGTGATCGAAGCTAAGACCAATCATTGTTGACGTCAATGGTTGTTCTCGTAATCAAAAATGCGGCATGCTGGGTCCGCTGGTGAGATGGAGAACCGGAAAGACCGCCCCGCACCGGGGGCACGGAACAGGGAGCGCCATGACCGCCCAGGGAACGCCCACCGCGCAGGCCAGGCCCGTCGACGCCGACGAGCCGTGGATGCGGGGGCTGCACGCCGACACCGGATACCTGCTCTACCGGCTCGGCCTGCGCTCGGGGCAGCTCTTCAACGCCGCCCTCCAGGAATCGGGCCTCCGGCTGCGTCACTACGCGGTGCTGCGGTACCTCGCCACGGTCGAGGGCGCGCCGCAGCGGGAGCTGAGCGAACGGCTCGGCTACGACCCGAGCGCCATCGTCGGCCTCGTCGACGACCTCGAACGCCTGCACCTCGTGGAGCGCCGCCCGGCCCCCGCCGACCGGCGCCGCCGCATCGTCGTGCTGGCCGACGCGGGACGTACGTACCTCCGTGACACCGACGAGGCCAGCCACCGCGTCACCGACGAACTGACCGGCCCCCTCACCCCCGAGGAATCCGCGACGCTGCACGCACTGCTGCTGCGGGTCGCGCAGACGGGCGACGCGTAGCCCCGGGGGCGGTCTGCCTGTGGTGCCCTAGGGCACGAACTTCAGCGTGGCGGGGCCCTCCTGCGACGTCACTCCGGCGCCGGAGCAGGCGGTCGGGTCCAGCGCGGGCAGGACCACTACGCGGGTGGCCTTGCTGCCCGCTCCCAGGCCGCTCGTGACCTCACCCACCGAGGTGACCGTGGTGATTCCGGTGCCTGCGCGCACGACGTTGGTGACCTTGAACGCCACGGTACTGGTCTTGCCGTTCCTCCACCCGTACTCGATCACGTCGGTCCGGCCCGGCTGCGCGGTCACCAGGCAGCTGGCCTTCTCCTCGAACGACGCTGTGCCGTCACCACCGTTGATGCCGCCCGGCGCCGGGGCGCATGTGTCGTAGCTCTCCGCGATCGTGGCGGTGAGGGTCTGCTCCTTGTTGGTCATTGCGGGGCTGTACGAGGCGGTCTGTTTGCCCTCGCAGCTGAGAAGAGTCGGGGCGGCGTGAGCGGAGGGAGTCAGGAACAGGGTCCCGGTGGTCATACCGAGCAGTGCTGCCGTACAGCGCGCGAACTTGCGCATGAACCCATCCTTGTGTCGGTCGGTCGGCTTTCCCGGAACGACGAGCACAGCCAACCCAAGCGACACCGGAGGGGCCGGACAACACAGCACCGTACGGCCGCACCGTGAACCGGCCAGCTGCACGGCACTGTCCGTGCACCACACGCACCAACGCACTGGCCGGCAAGGCAGCGGCCCGATCGGTCACTTCTGCGAGGCGACTGAGATCCCCTCACTCACACCAGTGAACCGGTGTGCGGCTCAGGCCGTGGGAACGCGGGTGAAGCGCCCCGCGATGTGCAGGTCCGCCTCGATGCCGGCCACGGCGGCCCGCAGCTCGGGCAGGACGTCCGTGAGGCACTCCTCGGTGCTGCGCCGGACGGTGTGCATCGCGACGTTCACCGCCGCCACCACCTCGCCCGCACCGTTGTGTACCGGCACCGCGAGCGACCGCAGGCCCTCCTCCAGCTCCTCCTCCACCAGTGCGCAGCCCTGGTCGGCGACCCGGTCGAGGAGCGCGGCGAGTTCGGCGGGGCCGGTGACCGTGTGCGGGGTCAGTGGCCGCAGTCCGGTGCGGGCGAGCCGTGCGTGCCGCTCGGCGGGCGGCAGGCCGGCCAGCATCACCCGGCCCAGTGCGGTGGCGTACGCGGGCAGCCGGGTGCCGGTGGTGATGTTCACGCTCATCACGCGGGTGGTGGCGACCCGTGCCGTGTACTGGATGTCGTCCCCCGCGAGCACGGCCAGCGACGCGGAGTCGTGTACGCGCGCGGCGAGCGTGGCGAGGTGCGGTGCCGCGATCCGGGGGAGCGTGGTGCGGGAGAGCGGGGGGTAGCCGAGCGCCAGCACGCGCGGGGTGAGCCGGAAGGCGCGCCCTTCGGAGGCCACGTACCCCAGGTGCTCCAGGGTGATCAGGGCGCGGCGGGCGGTGGCCCGCGCCAGGCCGGTCGCCTCGGCGGCCGCGGACAGTGTCAGTTCGGCCCGGCCTTCGCCGAACGCCGTCAGCACGGTCAGGCCGCGGGCCAGCGACTCGATGAACTCCCGCCCCAGCTCCTGCTTGGAGGCGGCGGTCCAGGCCGCGAGCGGCGCGGGCGACGGGACGTCCGCCTCCCGCGGCGCCTCCTGTGCCCGGACCAGCTCCCGCTCCATCGCGGTCACCGTCTCGCGCAGCCGGGGCAGCAGTGTGTCGCGCAGGGAGGCCGCACTGTGCCGACTGGTGTGGCTCACCACGCTCGCGGCGCAGGCGACCGAGCCGTCCGGGGCGCGCACCGGCACGGCCAGCGCGACCAGTCCGGGCTCGATCAGCTGGTCGTCCAGCGCCCAGCCCCGCGCACGCGCCTGCCGGGCGCGTTCCTCGAAGCCGTCGCCGTATGCCGCGGCCCGGACGGCGTCGTACGGCGGTACCGCCGGGAAGCCGCGGTGCTCCGGATCGGCGGCCCGGCGCTCCCGCCAGCGTGCCCACTCCTCCTCGGACCATCCGGCGGCGAACAGCGAGCCCGGTGCGGTGCGCTCGGCGGGCAGCAGGTCGCCGATGCGGAAGCTCAGGGACATCGCGCGGCGCCGGGTCGCCTGGTGGAGGAAGCGGATGCCGTCCCGGTCGGGCACCGCGAGCGACACCGACTCGTCCAGCGCGTCGGCCAGCGCGTCGGCGTGCCCGCCGAGCAGGCCGGGCAGCCGCAGCGCGGCGAGGTAGGCGTTGCCCAGCTCCATGACGCGCGGGGTGAGCACGGCGTCCCGGCCGTCCAGCCGTACGTAGCCCATCCGCGCCAGGGTCGCGGTCACCCGGTCGACGGTGGAACGGGCGAGGCCGGTGGCGCGCTCCAGCTCGCTCGGGCTCAGTGTGCCGTCGGCCTCGGTGAGCCGGCGCAGCACGGAGACGCCGCGCATCAGCGGCGTGACGGCCTCGGCCGGCACCTCGTCGGTGGCGGCGGGCGGCGTGGTGTCGGTCGGTGGCATCGGCTCTCCGTCGCGGTCTGTGCAGGACACCGTAAGGAATGCGGGCGGCCGCCCGCACCGCGGGTCCGCGGCGCGGTGGCCCCGGTCCGTTGCCGGCGAACCGTTGACAGGCGGCGGCGCCGCGCGCAAACTCTGCGGAACGTCAGTGAATAATACTTCACCACGCGAACATCCTGCACAAGCCCGCTTCCTGGGACGACGGAGAGCGGGCCCGTCCTCGACGACGAGGAGAGACGTATGCACACCACCGTCGGGATCATCGGCGGCGGCCCCGCCGGCCTGCTGCTCGCCCGCCTGCTGCACACCGCCGGCATCGACAGCGTCCTGCTGGAGCGCCGCGACCGCCAGTACGTGGAGCAGCGCCAGCGCGCCGGAATCCTGGAACAGGCCACCGTGGACGCCCTCCGGGCGTGCGGTGCCGGGGCCCGGCTGGACGCCGAGGGCATGGTCCACGACGGGATCGAGCTGCGCTTCGACCGGCGCGCCCACCGCCTCGACTTCCCCGCGCTCACCGACGGCCGGCGGGTGACGGTGTACGCACAGACCGAGGTCGTCAAGGACCTGATCGCGCTCCAGCTCGCCGAGGGCGGCCCGCTGCTCTTCGAGGCCGAGGTGCACGCGGTCGACGGCGCCGACACCGGCCGGCCGTCGATCCGCTACACCCACGAGGGCAAGGAACAGACCCTCACCTGCGACTACGTCGTCGGCTGCGACGGCTTCCACGGCGTCGCCCGCAATGCCGTACCGGAACGCCTGCGCACCACGTACGAGCGCGTCTATCCGTACTCCTGGCTCGGCATCCTCGCCGACGCACCGCCCGCCGCCGACGAGCTGATCTACGCCCACTCCGACCGCGGCTTCGCCCTCGCCAGCATGCGCTCCCCGTCCGTCAGCCGGCTCTACCTCCAGGTCCCCAACGGCACCGACCCCGCCGACTGGTCCGACGACCGGATCTGGGACGAGCTGGACGCCCGCTTCGCCCTCGCCGCCGACCCCGGCCGGCGCCTCGAGCGGGGCCCGATCACCAGCAAATCCGTCCTGCCGATGCGCAGCCACGTCACCGAGCCGATGGCGTACGGCCGGGTCCTGCTGGCCGGCGACGCCGCCCACATCGTGCCGCCCACCGGCGCCAAGGGCCTCAACCTCGCCGCCGCCGACGTCATCGTCCTGGCCCGCGCCCTGACCCACTGGCGCACCACCGGCGCCACCGACCTGCTGGACTCCTACTCCGACACCTGCCTGTGCCGCGTCTGGCGCGCCGAGCACTTCTCCTTCTTCATGACCACGACGTTGCACACCGCCCCCGACCAGTCCCCCTTCGAGACCCGCCTGCAGCTCTCCCAGCTCGACCGCATCGCCACCTCCCCGCACGCCGCGGCCGAGCTGGCCGAGAACTACACGGGCCTGCCGCTCCCCACGGCCGCCACGGCCTGAGCCGACCCCGACGGCCGGCGGGCTGCCCGCACCACCGTGCGCCCGACGGCCGCGCCCGGCCTCACCCGTTCGGACGGCGGCGGTCGGCGGTGGTGCGGGGGCGTGGTCACGCTGTGACGGGTACGCGGGTACTCCGCAGCCCCCGGACGGAAAGGCACAGCCATGGCACGCGCGGCACTCTTCGACGTGGACGGCACGCTCGCGGACACCAACCATTTGCACGTCACGGCCTGGTGGGAGGCGTTCCGGCAGCGTGGGCACCAGGTGCCGATGACCACCATCCACCACGCGCTCGGGCGCCCGTCGAACGACCTGATCGGCCACGTGCTGGGGGAGGACCGGGACACCGGCCAGGACGCGGACATCAGCGCCGCGCACAAGACGCTGTACGGGACGTACTTCGACCGGCTGCCCGCGCTGCCGGGCGCCGGCGACCTGCTGCGCGCCCTCGCCCGGCGCGGCTGGCACAACATCCTGGTCACCTCGGCGGGCGGCTACGAGCTGGGCGCGCTGCGCCGTGCCATCGAGGCCGACGACGCCATCACCGACACCGCGAGCGCCGACGACGTGAAGGAGGGCAAGCCCGCACCCGAGCCCGTGGAGTACGCCAGGGAGCTGGCCGGGGTGACCGCAGGGCAGGCGGTGTTCGTGGGGGACTCGGTCTACGACATGCAGGCCGCGACCCGGGCCGGGGTCCGGGCCGTCGCCCTGCTGTGCGGCGGGATCCCGCGCGCCGACCTGGAGGAGGCCGGCGCCGCCGAGGTGTACGCCGACCCGGCGGAGCTGCTGGACCGGCTCGGCGACAGCCTCTTCGCCGAGGTGGCGGACGAGGAGGGAGCCGGGCGGAGCGCCCCGTGATGCCGGATATGACGTGTCCCACCATCATGAATCGAGGCCCCGCGCGGAGGGCACCCGGACGGTCCCCGCACGGAAGGAACGGAGTGTGATGACCCGGAAGAACGAGCAGCACGAGAACGGCCACAGCGCGGCGAAGGGCGCGGGCCGGGGCGACGGCCGGGACCGCGACACCGCGGCGAAGGAGGTGCTGGCCGAGTTCGAGGACGCCGAGACCCGAGTGGCGGAGCCCGAGGAACGGCGGCACGTCGTCGGCGAGAGCGGCGACCCCCTGACCACCAGCCTGGCCGCGCAGGAGTCCGTCGACGAGGACGAGCGCGCCGAGGCCGGCACCCGGCGCGACCCGCATCGGTCCCGGCACGCCGGGCCGCCGCGCGCGGACGAGGACTGAGCGCGGTGGCGGTGGTCCCGTCCGCGCTGTCCGACAGCACCCTCCCGCTCCTGGTGGAGGGGTACGCCTGGCTGCCCGACCGGCGGCGCCGCAACGGCGGCGCGCCGGTCCGCACCCGGCTGCTGGGCAGGCCGGCGATCGCCCTGCACGGCCCCGACGCCGTGCGGTTCTTCTACGACGAGAGCCACATCCGCCGGCGCGACGCACTGCCGGGCCCGGTCCTCGACACACTCTTCGGCCGCGGCGCCGTGCACACGCTCGACGGCGAGCGGCACCGCGTACGCAAGGCCCTCTTCGTGCACCTGCTCAAGGACCGGGAGAGCATCGCCGACCTGACCGAGCGCGCGACCGCCGAATGGGAGCGCGCCCGCGCCGACTGGGCCGGCCGGTCACAGGTCGTCCTCTTCGACGCGTTCGCGCTGCTCCTCACCCGTACCGTCTGCGGTTGGGCAGGCCTCCCGCTCGACGACGAGGAGGCCCGGGAGACCGCGGACGACCTGGTCGCCATGGTGGACGGCTTCGCGACACCGGGGCCGCGCCACTGGCGGGCCCGGCGCGCCCGCCGCCGCCAGGAGGAGCGGCTGGCCCGCCGCATCGAGGACGTCCGGCGCGGCGGCCCCGGCCACACCGAGCAGGGCGCCCCGGCCGGCGCGGCGCTGACGGAGGTGGCCCGGCACCACGAGGCCGACGGCGCCCCGCTGGACCCGCACACGGCCGCCGTGGAGATCCTCAACATCATCCGGCCGACCGTCGCGGTCGCCTGGTTCCTGACCTTCGCCGCGCACGCGCTGCACCGCCGGCCCGAGCAGGGCGCGCCGCTCGCCAAGGGCGACACCGGGTACGCCGGCGCCTTCGCCCACGAGGTACGCCGCTTCTACCCCTTCGTGCCGTTCCTCGGCGGGCTCGCGGCCCGCGACCTGGAGTGGCGGGGCGAGCCCGTCGCGGCCGGCACGATGGTGCTGCTCGACGTCTACGGCCACCTGCACGACCCCGAGCTGTGGCCGAGCCCGTACACCTTCGACCCGACGCGCTTCACGGACGCGGAGCCGGGGCGCGACGACCTCATCCCGCAGGGCGGCGGCGAGGTCTCCGGCGGTCACCGCTGTCCGGGCGAGGACATCGTGCTCGCTCTCCTCCGGACACTCGTCCCCCTGCTGGCCCGGCTGGAGTACCGGGTGCCGCGCCAGGACCTGAGCATTCCGCTGCACCGCGTGCCGACCAGGGTGAACAGCGGCTTCGTCGTCACCGACGTGCACTGAGCGGTCCGCGCGCACGCGGGCGGCCCGGCCTCCCGCCGGACCGCCCGCCCTCGCCCGCCCGGACTCACGCCGCCCGGGGCCGGTGAAGCCGCCGATGACGAACTCCTGGCCGCGGGTGCACTTCAGCTTGAGCCAGTCGCCGGAGCGGCGCGGCACGTACGGCCCGTCGGCCCGCTTGGCGATCAGCCCCTCCCACCCCCGCTCGCAGGCGTCGGCCAGCTCCTCCGGGCCGCCCTGGTTGCGGTGCGGGTGAAGCGCAGCGGGGAGACGAAGCTCAGGGTGCGGCGGAGCAGTGACTTGCGGGTGCGCAGCGGCAGCCGGGTGCGGTCCTGGCCGTCCAGCCGCAGCCGGGTGCGGTCCTGGCCGTCCAGCCGCAGCAGGTCGAAGACGTAGTACGTGACCGCCACCGAACTGGCGCGGGCCTGCGCGCGGTCGGTGATGCCCATCCGCTGCTGGAGGCGGGAGAACTCGGTGCGGCCGCCGGAGAACGCGACGACCTCGCCGTCCACGGCGAAGTCCCGGCAGTCCTGGGCGGCCAGCGCGTCGACGATTTCCGGGTACGTGCCTCCATGGAGCGACCAGTCCGGGACAGCAGCTTCGCGCGGTCCCCGTCGCGTACGGCCAGCGCCCGTACGCCGTCGAGCTTGCGTTCGAAGATCCAGTCCCGGTCGAAGTCCCGGAGGTCGGAGAGGACCGCGAGCATGGGGTGGGCTGCCAGCTCCTCGCCCGGAGGCGCGGCCGCCAGCAGCCGCCGTTGCGCGCCGGGCAGCGACTCCAGCGGTTCTCCCGCCACGGTCAGCTCTTCCCGTCCGCTTCGGTGCCCTCGTCGGCCGCGACCTGCTTGAGCGTCCGGCCGCTCCGTGCCGACCTGGCGCGGCGCGGGTCCGGGGCGCCGCGCCGCCCGGCCCGCTCGTCGTTCTCCTTCACCAGCAGCCAGGACTCCCGGCCCTCGGACTCGGCCGTGCGGAAGCGGGTCAGCGCGTACCCGCCGTGCAGCTTCTCGCCGTCCATCCAGAACGTCACGTGCCCGTGCTCCAGCCGCTCGGCGAAGGTGGCGTCGCGGTCCTTGCGCTTCTTCGGCGGCAGCGGGCGGTACGTCCCCCGGTCCCACACGATGACCGTGCCGCCGCCGTACTCGTCCTGCGGGATCACCCCTTCGAACTCCCGGTACTCCATCGGGTGGTCCTCCGTGGGCATGGCCAGCCGCTTGTCGTGCGGGTCGGTGGACGGGCCCTTCGGCACCGACCAGGACTTCAGGACGCCGTCCACCTCCAGCCGGAAGTCGAAGTGCATCGTGGAGGCGTCGTGGATCTGCACGACGAAGACCGGATCTGCGCCGTCGGCGGACGGCGCGCCGGCGTCCTGCTGCCCCTGCGGCTCACGGGTCCGCTCGAAGTCGCGCTTGCTCCGGTACGTCCCGAGGTCTCGCTCGCTCTGCACGCCAACCCCTTCCCTGCCGGTGCCCGCTGTGGTCACTCTCGCTCACGGGCGCGTACGGCGCATGCGGGAGCGGCGGGCCGGGCGGTCACGCTGAGCGCAGGGTGAAGGGGTGGCCCGCGGGGTCCCGGAAGGTCCGCAGCTCGTCGGTGCCCTCGCTGCGCGGGGAGTCCATGGGGCTGCCGCCGTAGTCGATCACCTGGCGCTCCACGTCGTCCATGCGGTCCTTGGGCACCGTCAGGTGCAGATGGGCCTGCTGGGAGTCGTCGGGCCGGGGCCAGGAGGACGGCGCCGCGCCGTGGTCCCGCCGGAACGCCATCAGAGTGCCGTTCCTGCTGGTGATCTCGATGAGCTCGACGCCCAGCTCGGCCGGCAGGTCGGCGCCGAGGAGCTTGGCGTAGAACTCCGCGACCGGTTCGGGCTCCGCGCAGTCCAGCACCAGTACCGCGGCGTCCACGTGGACGGGGGGTTCCTGGAAGGGGCCGGCGCCCGGGTTCTCTGTCATCACCTGTGTCTCCCGTTCCGGAGCCGTCCGGCGGTGCCGCCCGCCGGAGTGGGCCGCCCGGCCGTCGCCGGGTGGTGCCGGTCCGGGTATCCGCGTGCCGCGGCTTCATGCACCGGGCGGGGCGGGAGCGAGGCCGGGAGAACCGTGCGTCGGCCGGTCCGCGCGCGGACCGGCCGACCTGTCCGGTGTTCGGCTGTCGAGGTGCTTCCTTTCCTTGTTCCGCCCTCCGCTACGACCGCTTGCCGACTTTCGCGGCCGCGCCCGCACAGGTCATCCCGAGCAGCACGGTGAGGGCGCCGACGATGACGTTGTTCCAGATGACCCCCGCGTCGGGGCTGCTGCCGACGATCCACGGCGAGAGGATCAGCCACACGCCGATGGCGGACATGGCCCAGCTCATGCCGTACATCCGCTCCGGCGTGACGGTGAATCCGAGTGCCAGCAGGCCGAGCGCGATGCCCAGGATGAGGTTGTGGGCCACGAGGGCCGGCTGGTTCGCGGTGAAGTGGAGTGTCCACGGCGAGATGGCGCAGTACAGGCCGATGAGGAAGACCGGTCCGTCCACGAGCGCCACGTCGCGACCGCCGAGCATGCGGGCGTACCGGTCCCGCATCTCGGGAACATCAGGGTGACTGGCGATATCGCCTCTGGTGTGTGAGACGTCTGCCATCAGACTCGTCTCCTTCGATCTCTTCTCTGCGGCCCTGTCTCCTGAAGTGGCAAGCGCCGCTACGGCTATCTTGCGCTTATTTCGCCCTTATGTGTAGCGGAGAGCGGTAGACGCGGTTCCGGGCCGTCCACGGCCCCGCGGTGCGGCCGGTTCCGGCCGTCTCGGGCGCCGGGGCAGGGGTACTCGCCCGCCGTCCCGCACGACGAGACGAGAGGGGCCCGCACGACATGGCCGAGAAGCAGAAGAACGTCGTGGAGCTGCTCGAACAGCAGCACCAGCAGATCCGCCGCCTCCTGGACGACGTCGTGAACAGCAAGGGCGAGGACCGCAAGGCCGCCTTCCACCGCGTCGTACGCCTGCTGGCGGTGCACGAGACGGCGGAGGAAGAGGTCGTCCACCCCTACGTCCGCGATCACATCGAGGGCGGCGAGAAGGTGATCGGCGAACGGCTGGCGGAAGAGAAGCGCGCCAAGGAGATGCTCAGCAGGCTGGAGGACATGGACACCGAGTCCCAGGAGTTCCTCGACCTCTTCAAGGAGCTCAGGACAGCCGTGCTGGAGCACGCCAAGGCGGAGGAGAAGAGCGAGTTCACCCACCTGCGCGCGGTTTCCGACCAGCGTGCGATGAGGGGGCTGGCCAAGGCGGTCGAGGCCGCCGAGGCAGTGGCGCCGACCCACCCGCACCCGGGCACCGAGTCCGGGCTGAAGGCCGCGGTCACCAGTCCGGTGGCGGCGGTGGTGGACCGCACCAAGGACGCGATTCGCGCCGCCATGGGGAAGCACTGACCGGCCGGTCCTCCGTAACGACCGGTGAACCGGGCCGGTGAACCACAGACGGCCCCGCCACCTGGGCGGGGCCGTCGGCCCGTGGCGCCGGGACCCGGCACGCCGGGCGCCACGGAGCTTTCCCGTCACCGGTCTCTCACCGGTGCGCCTCCTACCGGTCCTCCTCCCGCGGCAGCAGCGAGCCGAGCGGGCCCAGGTCGAGGTTCAGCTCGTCGCGCCCCACGTCGTACCGCGTGCACAGCTCGTCCATCCGGCGCTCCAGCAGCATCAGCGTCATGCCGATGCGCTCCTCCTGGTCGTCGGAGAGGTCGCCCTGGTCGACACGGCGCAGCGCCTGCCGCTCCATGAGCTGATGCAGCAGCTCGACGACGGTCAGCACGAGCCGTACGAGATCCCGCTCGACGCTCTCCTCGTCCAGCTCCACCCGCCTGCTCACGGCCGCACCGCCTCCTCGACCCGTACCGTGGCGGCGGCCCGCGCGCGGCCCGTCACCCGGGGCGGATCCGACCCGGCCGGCTCCTCAGGGGCGAGCCCGGCGAACGGCGACGGCACGTTCTCGTTGACCGAGCTGATCAGGGCCCGCAGGTCCACCCGCACCAGGTCCACGTCGGCGATGCGCAGGGTCAGGTCCCCGGCGATCACCACGCCCCCGGCCAGCAGCCGGTCCAGCAGATCGATCAGGGCCACGGGAGTGCTGGGGGAGGGGGTGCTCATGGTGCCTCCTCCGGCAGATCGGTGAAGGAGTACGGCGCCCACGGACCCGTCAGCTCGATCCGCAGGGCGGGGGAGCGGGCCGCCAGCTCCCCGACCCGCTCGGCGAACTCCCCGGCCTGCTCGCGGCGGACCAGGTAGGCGCCGTTCAGGAGGTTCGCGCCGCGGGTCACGGCGGCGCGGGTCCCGGCGGGCGCGTGGCCGTCGGCATCGGCCGCGCCGGACGCGGCGACGGCCTCGGCCAGCCGCGGGTCCTGCGGGCGGTGCAGCCGGCTCTCCTCCGCGGCCTGCGTCAGCGTGTCGTGCACCGCCCGCGCCAGCCCGTCGGACTCCTGCCGTGCGGTGTCCCGGACCTTCCGGTCGCGCAGCCGCCGCCGCAGGAAATCCCGGCCGGACTCCGCGCCGGCCGCCGGCCGCGCGGCGGACTCGTGGCCCGCCGCCGGCCGGGAGTCCTCCGAGGCGCGGGCGTACGCCTTCACGCCCCACTCCAGCCGGCCGTCCAGCCGCGCCAGCAGCAGTTCGAACCGCTCCGCGTTCGCGGCCAGCACGGCCCGGACGGAGTCCTCGTCGTGGTACACCGTGACCAGCCGCAGCGGCAGCACGCCGACCTCCGCCGCGGTCTCGTCCACGACCCGGCGGTGCGCCCGCGCGGTGGATTCCAGCCACGCCAGGTCCTCCAGGCGTTCGCGGACCTGCGGCTGGTCGAACTCGGCCGCGGGCACCGTGGAGACCAGCGCCGCCAGCGGCCCCTCGGCCACGGTGTGCACGGGCGCGTCCCCGATGCCGAGCAGGCCGCCGGGCGGCCGCGCGCCGCTCCGGAGAACGGCGTAGGCGTACATCAGCCCGCCGTTGTCGTGAGGCGTGGTCACGGTGCCTCTTCCTTTCCGTCCTCCAGGGCGTCCCGCCGGCCCTCCAGGGCGGCGATGCGTTCGCGCAGCTCGGCGTTCTCCCGGGCCAGTTCCCGCTGCTCCCGGTCCTCCCGGTCCAGCTCTCGGCGGCGGGCGCCGGCCGACAGCGACGGGTCGTCCCGCCACCAGTCGATGCCCATCTCTTCGGCACGTTCCACCGACGCCACGATCAGCCGCAGCTTGATGGTCAGGAGTTCGATGTCGAGCAGGTTGATGCGGATGTCACCGACGATCACCACGCCCCGGTCCAGGACGCGTTCGAGGATGTCGGCCAGGTTGGCGCCGCCGGCGCCGGTTGCGGGATACGACATGGGGCGCGTGCTCACCTCACCCGTTCCGGCTCGGGCTCGTCCTCGTACTCCTCGGCCTCGGCCTCGGCGTCAGCATCCTCAGCGTCGGCGTCCTCGTCCTCGTACGCCTCCGGCTCCTCGTCGGCGTACTCCTCCTCGTCGCCGGCTTCCTCGTCGCCGAACTCCTCGTCGTCGTAGGCCTCTTCCGGCTCCTCCAGGTCCTCGGAGTCCTCCGGGGCGTCCTGGTCCGCCGGTTCCGCGGGCGCGTCCTGCTCGTCCCGCTCGTCCGCTGCCGCGTCGGGCGACTCCGGCTCCTGTTCCTCCTCGCGGTCCACCGCGTCCTCGTGGGACTCGACGACCTCACCGTCGCGGATCTCCCCGCGCCAGCTGCCGGTCGGCTCGCCGCGCAGCATCACGAAGCGGCGGAAGTGCTTCAGGTCCAGCCGCGCCCGCCGCCCCTGCGCGCGCCAGAGATTGCCGGTCCGCTCGAAGAGGCCCTTCGGGTAGTACTCGATGACCAGCAGGACGCGGGTCAGCTCCGGCGCCAGCTCGTGGAAGGTGACGACCCCCTTGAGGGACGCCTTCGCCCCCTGCGCCGTCCAGGCGATGCGCCGGTCCGGCAGCTGCTCGGTGACGCTCGCCTGCCAGCTGCGGGTGGACCAGAAGACCTTGGCGCGCCAGTTGGACGTGGTGTCGTCGGTGCGGTCCACGTTCTGCACGCCCTTGGCGAAGGAGCTGAACTCCTGGAACTGCGTCCACTGGTCGTACGCGGTGCGCACCGGCACCCCGACGTCCGTGTCCTCGACGACGGTGACGAACTTGCCCTGTCCGGTGCCCGTCCGGGTGCCGCCGCCCACCTTCCGCAGCGTCTCCTTGATGCGCTCCTTCGCGCCGGTCGCACCGGCGCCGACGGCCGCCCGCAACGGCCCCTCGCCCTCGGCGAGGCGACGGCCGCCGTCCAGCACCATCCGGCCGAGGCCGGGGCCGTTGCCCTCGGCCATGTCCTGCAGCCGGGTGGTGGCGGAGCCCAGCTTCCTGCCGCCGGCGATCAGCAGCCGCTGGGCCTGGGCCGCGGCGAACGCGGCGGCCTCCTCCTTGAGCCGGTCGGTCGCCGGGCCGTTGACGATGGTGTCCTTCAGTTGAGTGGCGGTGCCACCGCCCTTGTCGTCAGCCATCGCTGCGCTCCCGGCTCCGGCCGGAAGACGACCGGGTACCGCCCGTCGTCCGGGTGCCGGCCTTGCCACCAGACCCGGTGCCCGTCCTGGTCCCGGACCTGCCCGTGGCCTTGGTGCCGGACCTGCTCACGGCCTTCGTACCGCCCTTCGCCGCGGCCCGCGCGGGGCGCCGGGCAGCGGTCGCCTTGCCGGCGGCCTGCTTGCGCGGCTTGCGCGGCGTGCGGTTCCCGGCCGGTGTGCGCTCCTCCTCCGGCTCGTCGCCCCCGGCTTCGCCGTCCGCCGTGCGGTCCGCGTCCTCGGGCTCCCGGTCCGGTGCCTGCTCGGCGTCGTCGTCCCGCTGCTGCGGGAGCGTGCCGCCGGCGATCCGGTCCTGGACGCCGAGGGTGCGTTCGTGGAGGCTGCTCGCCAGCCCGTCGATGCGGCGGTTGACGAACGCGCCCGCCGCCGCGCGGCCCACGCCGCTCAGGTCGTTCCGCAACTGGTCGCGCAGCTCCGAGAGTTGCGGGTCAGCCTTGAGCCGTTCGTCGACCAGGCTCAGCAGCCGCTGCGGATCAAGTTGCAGTCGCCGTCCCAGGACCATGCCGCCGACGCTGAGCGCGAGTTTCATCTTCTTCGTGCGGCCCAGTGCGTATCCTCCGGCGACGGCCAATGCCAGTGCCGCCCGGTTGTTCATCTCACCCGTCTCCTCGTATTTCCCGTTGGCCGTGTGATGCCTGTCCTTGCGATGTCCGTTGTGCCGGTGCCGGTCCTCGCGGTGCCTGTCCCCGTGCCACCGCGAGCCGGTCCAGCAGCTCGTCCTCACGCCGGTCGAACTCGGCCTCGTCGATCAGGCCGTCGTCCAACTGCCGTGCCAGCGCCCGGAGTTCCTTCTGAACGACCTGCGGGTCGTAGTACTGCCGCTCCGCCTCCGCCACGACCTGGCGCAGCACCCACGCGGTGCCGCGCACGGGGGCGGCGGGCAGCAGCAGCAATTCCTTGAGCAGACCCATCAGCCCCGGCCCGACCCTTCCGGAGTCCGCTCCCGAAGCTCCCCGCCCGCGGCCGAGTGGGCCGGGCGGACGAAGCTGTACGGCGGGAGCGGGCCGTTCACCAGCAGCTCCAGGTGCGGCTGCGCCTCGGCGAGCCGGTGTGCCGCCTCGGCGAAGGACGCGGTGTCCGAGCGCGGCAGCAGGAAGGAGAGGTTGACCAGCCAGCCCGAGCCCTCGGGGCCGGGCGCCGACTGCTCCGCCAGGGGTGTCAGCGTGTGTTCGACCGTGTGGGCGTCGCGCACCTCGCGGGCCCGTACGCCGTTGGCCACCAGCTCGCCCAGCCGTACCCGCTCGGGGTAGCTGCCGCCGCCGGCGGACTGGAGGGCCTCCGTGAGGCGGCGGACCTCCGGCTCGTCGTCGACGACGAGCCGCAGCACGGCTTCCTCGCGATGCGCCGCCTTGACGTTGAACTCCACGCGGCCGGCCAGCTCGGCCAGCTGCGTCTTGTAGTGCTCGGTGTGTTCGCCGAGCGCCCCGCGCACCGCGTCGTCGTCCGTCGAGAGCGAGCCGAAGCGCAGCGGCAGCACCGCCCCCGTGCTGCCCATCTCGGTCAGGACGTGCTGGTGGGCCAGCAGATCGCGGCGCTTGGGGCGCAGCCCGTCGGGGCAGTCGCTGACCACGGCGGCCAGCTCGCCGGCCCGCACGATGCGCACCGGGCGGGGCGGGTCACCGACGCCCAGCACCTGCTGCTCGGGCGTGGGGTGTTCGGCGTGCGCTATGCCGTAGACGTACGTGGTCATCAGCTCTCCTCCTTCTTGCGGGAGCTGGTGGTGCGCCGGGTGCGGCGCGGGGCTTCCTCGCCGTCCGGCGCGGACGATCCGTTCCGTCCGCCGGCCGCTTCCCGGCCCTGGCCGATGGCGTCGGCGAAGGTCTCCGCGGCGCCGGAGAGGGCGCCCTTGCTCTTGCCGCGGGCCCCGGATTCGGTGATCTCGCCGACCAGGCCGGGGAGGCCGGGGTCCTTCTTCGGCCCGGACTCCAGGTCGAGCCGGTTGCAGGCCTCGGCGAAGCGGAGGTACGTGTCCACACTCGCGACCACGACACGTACGTCGATCTTGAGGATTTCGATGCCGACCAGGGAGACACGCACAAAGGCGTCGATCACCAGGCCGCGGTCCAGTACGAGTTCGAGGACGTCGTACAGGCCGCTGGAGCCGCCTCCTCCCCGGCCGTTCTCCTGCTGAGCGGGAACCACGGTCATGTCACTGGTGTCCTTTCGCTCGTTCGTAACGGCCGACGCGCCGGTACCCCGTGAGCTGGCCCTCGTGGTCCAGGACCAGCTCGTAGAGCGCCATGAGACTCATCGTGTCGGGCACCCTGGCCAGCTCCAGCACCTCCGCCTCCAGCAGCCAGCCGTCCTCGGTCCTCTCGAACCGGGTGACGGTCTCCGGCTGGAGTCCGGTGAGTTCGGCGAGCTGGGCTCGTGCCGCGCGCATCAGCTCGGGCAGTGCCGGGGGCTTCTTGGCGGCCCGCCGGTCGCCTTCGTCCGGTGTGTTCGTCATGAGGCCACCCCGATCGGGGTTCTCCGTCCGGGAGCCTCCGCAGGGAAGTCCATGAGGCACCGGGTACCGCCCCGGGACGAAAGGAAACCCGTCGGTCTCGGGTTCCGCCCCGTGTCTCCCGGGTGACGCCCGGTCGCCGATCCTGCCGGGCGGCCCGATGACGGGGTGAGGCCTGTCGGCCGGCGTGCCGGGTGTTCCGGCCGAAGCGCCGTCAGTAAAGGTGATGTACCGTCAGGAGGCTTTACTACGGCGGGAGTTCTTCGAGCCGCTGCCGGAGAGGGCCTCGATCAGTTCGTCCCGGCTCATCGATGAGCGGCCGGATACGCCGGCGTCGGTGGCCCGCCGGTACAGCTCCGTCCTGGTGAGTCCGTCGAGGCCGTCCCGGCCGGACCCCCGGCCCCGGTCGGACTTCCGTGTCCCCCCGGATTTCGCCTTTCCCCCGGTTTTCGCCTTCCCACCGGACTTCCGGCGGTCCTTCGCGCGGTCCACGCTGGCCTGGAGGGCCTCGCGCAGGTCGATGACGTTGGTCGGCTCCGGAGCGGGCTCGGCCTTGTCCACCGACTCGCCGGTACGTTTGGCCTCGATGAGCCGGCGCACCTTCTCCTGGTACGTGTCCCGGTACTCCGCCGGATCCCACTCGACGGTCAGCGCGTCGACCAGCGCCACCGCGGTGTCCAGCTCCTTCTTGTCGGGCTTGGTGCGCCCCGGCAGCGTCGGCAGCTCCTCGTGCGGGTCGCGCACCTCGTCGGCCCAGTGCAGCGTGTGCAGGGCCAGGATGTCGTCCTCGGCCTTCACGGCGACGAGGTACTCGCGGTTGCGCATCACGAAGGTGGCGATGCCCGCCTTGTTCGCCCGCGCCAGCGCCTCCCGCAGCAGGCCGTAGACCTTGGCGTACTCCTTGCTCTTGGGCGCGAGGTAGTACGTCTTGTCGAAGTAGATCGGCTCCACCGCGTCGAGGTCGACGAAGCCGGAGATCTCCAGCGACTTGGACCGGCCCGGCGCGATCTCGTCCAGCTCCTCCGGCTCGACGAGCACGTACTCGTCCCCGGCGTCCCAGCCCTTGACGATGTCGTCGTACCGGACTTCCTTGCCGGTGCGTTCGTTGACGCGTTTGTTGCGCACCCGGTCGGAGGTGCCGCGCTCCAGCTGGTGGAAGTGGACCGTGTGGCTCTCCGTCGCGGTCACCAGCTGCACCGGCAGGGCGACCAGCCCGAACGAGAGCGCACCGGACCAGACCGCGTGTGCCACGTACCGCCACCTCCTCCGCCCCATCGCACCCCGTACGGGCGGCGGCCGCATCCCGGCGTGCGCCGTACGGCGGTCCGGGGAGGGGGTGGTTTGGGCGCGCGGGAGTGTGGCACCCGGCACCCCGGCCGAGCTGCCGGCCACTGGGAGATGGGAAAGCGCCGGGCCGGAAGGGAGATCCGGCCCGGCGCACTCCTGCCCGGGGAAGGCCGCCGCGGCGGTCGGCGCGAGGTGTCCGCCGGTCCGGGTCAGGTCCGCCGTTCCTCGACGCCCAGGCCGAGCGCCCGCGCGATGTCCTGGACGTTGGCGAACGGCTGCCCGCCGGGGAGGTGCTCGGCCCGCGCCAGGACGCTGTCGGGCGCGTTGTTGCCGCGCAGGGACTCCAGCACCGTGGCCCGGTCGGCGGGGTAGATGCTGGGGTCGAGGTGGCGGGCCAGGTCCGAGCGGATCTCCACGTCGTCCCCGGTCATGCCCGGCGGTGTGCCGCCCTCGAAGGCGCCCTCGGGGGAGCGCCGCACCGCGGGCTGGTCCTCACCCGCGGGCTCGGGCTCGTGCTCCTCCTCCATCCGGATGCCACGATTGGCCCGCAGCTCGCCCTCCAGGCGCTTCTTCGCCTCGTCGTCGCGCAGCGGGCTGTCCGGCCCGCTCCCCTTGTCGGCCATCTCTTCCTCCAGAGGTTCGGTACTGATGGGCCGCGTGCCGCCGGGACCGTCCGCGGCGCGCACAGCGGCGCGGTGACCGGCCCGCGGCGCTCCCGGAGTGCCCGTCACCCCGCACCGGGAAACTCGTGAACGATCAAGTTCGGCCCAACGGCGCAGCGGCCCGGAGAGCGGCCCCGCGCACCTCGCCCGTCAGGCGGTCTTCGGCCGGGTCGCCAGCGGTGGCGTGGGCGCTCCGCTCGCGTTGCGCAGGCCGCTGAGCAGCGCGTCGACCGCCTCGGTCGCGGTGCGTTCCGGCCGCCAGCCCAGCTCCTCGCGCGCCCGGCGGCAGTCCATCAGCGGCAGTCCCAGTACCGCGTCGAAGAGATGCGGCGAGGCACCCACCAGCCGCAGCCGCCAGCCGGCGCCCAGCGCGGCGCGGGCGGCCGCCGCGGGCACCCGTACCGTACGGGCCTTCAGCAGCCGGGCGAGGAAGGGCATGTCCACCGGCGGCTCGGCCGCGAGGTTGAAGGCGCCGCGGGCCTCGCCGAGGACGGCCAGCCGGTAGGCGCGGGCCGCGTCGTCGGTGTGCAGCACCTGGAAGCGCAGCCCCGGGATGTCCGGCAGGAACGGCAGCAGCCCGGGCCGGGCCAGCTTGCCGACCCGCGCGGGTGTCGCGATGCCGCCGAAGATGCGCCGCTGCTCGGAGGCCGACTCCTCCTTGAAGAGGAACCCCGGGCGCATGCGGACCACGCGCATGTCGGGGTGGGCGCGCTCGAAGCCGTCCAGGACCCGTTCCAGATACGCCTTCTCGCGGCAGTACGCGGCGTCCGGCCAGCCGTGGGTCGGCCAGTCCTCGGCCACCTTGTGGTCCTTCGGACCGGGGGAGTAGGCGCCGACCGACGAGGCGTGGACCAGCGCGGGCACCCCGGCCGTGGCCGCCGCCTCGAAGACGCGCATGCTGCCGAGCACATTGGTGCGCCAGGTCTCCGGCGGGCGGTGGGTCGGCTGGAAGGCCCACGCGAGGTGGACCACGGCGGACGCGCCGGCGAAGTCGGCGGCGAGGTCGTACTCCTCGTCCGCGATGTCGGCCGCGGTCCAAGTGGTCTTCTCCGGCGAACTGCGCGGCATCCGGCGCGCGATGCAGTGGACCTCGTCGATCCCCGGGTCCTCGCTCAGCACACGGACCACACTGGTGCCGACGTTTCCGGTGGCGCCGGTCACCACGACCCGCCGCTGGGAAGCACTGCTCATCAGCTGTTTCCTCTCTGCGTGCACGAGGCCGGCGAGGCGGACGGACGGTGCCCGTGCTGGGTTCCCCGCGCGCCGCGCGTTACACGTCGGAGCCGACGTCGAGCTGCTCCAGCGGGTGCAGCGCCGGACCCTGCAGTACCGTGCCCTCCGTGCCGAAGCGGGACCCGTGGCAGGGGCACTCCCACGCCGTCTCCGCCGCGTTGAAGGCGACCAGACAGCCCAGGTGGGTGCAGCGGGCCGACACCGCCTGCACCGTGCCCTCCTCGTCCCGGTACACCGCGCAGCGCCGGCCGCCCACCCGGACCACCGCGCCGGTGCCCGGCGGGATGTCCGCGACGGAGTCGACGTGCGTGGTGTGCAGCCGGTCGCCGATGAAGTGCTTGCCGACCTTCGCCTGGTGGCTGAGGAAAGCGGGCGCCTCGCGGACCGGGCCCCACAGCCGCCGCGGGTCGTACAGCCCGGTCCACGGGGGCGGGTCCCCGGTGATCAGCCCGGCGATGAGGCGGCCCGCCATCACGCCGCCGCTCAGCCCCCAGCCGCCGAAGCCGGTCGCCACGTAGGTGTGCCGGGCGCCGGGGTGGAAGGGCCCGACCAGCGGCACCGTGTCGGTGGAGTCGTTGTCCTGGGCGGCCCACCGGTAGGCGACCTCGGTGCCGGGGAAGTTCCGCACCGTCCAGTCGGCGAGCTTCTTGAACCGCTCGATGGTGCCGCCCGCGCCGGGGGTGAAGGTCTCGCCGGTGACGACGAGCAGCCGCCGGTCCTCGCCGTACGGGGCGGTGCGCACCGAGCGCTTCCCCTCCTCCTCGGTGATGTACATCCCGCCGATGTCCCGGCCGGTCTCGATGGGCGCGGCCACCACCAGTTCCCGGCGTGGCGCCAGCCGGGTGAACAGCAGGGCCCGGTCGAACACCGGGTAGTGGGTGGCGACGACCACCTCGCGGGAGGTCACCGTCGCGCCGGTCTCGGTGGACACCCGGCACGGCGAGCCCTCGTGCAGCCCGGTGGCGCGCGTGCGCTCGTACACCGCGCCGCCGTGCCTCCGCAGGTCCTCGGCGAGCGCCAGCAGGTACTTGCGGGGGTGGAAGAGGATCTGGTCCTCGACCCGCACGGCACCGGCCACGTCGAACGGCAGCTCCGTCCTGGTGACGTACGAGGCGGGCAGGCCCGCTTCCCGCGCGGCGTCGGCCTCGGCGCGCAGCTGGTCGGTGCCGGCCGGGTCGCGGACGTAGGTGAAGGCGGGAAACCGTTCCAGCTCGCAGTCGATGCCCAGCTCCTGCGCGACCTCGGCGACCCGCTCGACCGCGCCCTGCTGCGAGACGGCGTACTGCAGCGCGGCGCCGCTGCCGCGGGTGCGGCGCAGCCGGTCGTAGACCAGGGTGTGCAGCGACGAGAGCTTGGCCGTGGTGTAGCCGGTGACGCCCGCGGCGATCCGGTCCGCTTCGAGGACGACGACACGCCGGCCCGCTCTCGACAGCTCCCATGCCGTGCAGAGCCCCGCGATGCCGCCCCCGATCACCGTCACGTCGGCGTCGGTGTCCTCGGTCAGCGGAACGTACGACGTGGTGTCCGCGCTGGCCATCCAGTACGACTCGTCGATGCCGGGAAGGTCTGAAGTGTGGAACATGCGGGGACGGGTGCCCCTCCCGGCCGGGACCGAAGCCTGCCGGGCCGGTGATGCGCCCGTACGGAGGGGCGGGTGCGGGGCCTGCGGGGCCGGCGCCCGGTGTTGCGGGTTCCGCCCGGTGCCGGACGATGGAGGGGAAGCAGAGAAGGGCGGCAGCATGGGCGGCGACCTGCTCGCGGCGGTGCGGACTTCGGGGCGCTACCGGACCGCGGTGGAGGCCGAGCGGGCGGTCCGGGAGGTGCTGGCGGCCTTCGCGGGACAGCTCACCGGCGAGGAGCGCGTCGCGTTCCTCGGCGCCCTGCCGCCCGAGACCGCGGCGATTGTCGCGGGGGCGGTGCGGGACGAGCGGCGCCGGACCGCCAGTGCGTTCGTGGACCGGGTGGCGGCCCGCACGGAGGGCGCCACGCACGCGACCGCGCGCTGGGACACCAGCACCGTCCTCACCGCCGTCGGCGCCCACCTCGGTGCGGAGCTGCTGGAGCGGGTGCTGGCGCAGCTGCCCCGCGGATACGCCCTGCTGTTCGGCCGGGCCGACCTGACCCCCACCGTCTGACGAGTCCCTCCCGCACCACCCTGGCCTGCCGGTACCGGGGAATTTTCGGCAGGAGGAGGTTTGACCCCGCCGCGGCATGGGACCCGGACGCCGGGCCATGGGGTCCATGGGATGGGAGGCGCCGGGCCGGTAACCGTCGAGCCGGCCCGGCGCGCATCCTTGCGCCGAGGCACACCGCCTTGTGCCGAGGCACCCTCCTTGTGCGGAAAGTGGCCTGTTCGGCCCAATCCTTTCCGGTCGGTCGAGTTGCGGCGTTACGCCCCCGAGGTATCGGGAACTCGTCCGGGGGCGCCCGGAAGGACCGGTCGCGCCGCTTCGGCGAAAGGTGGCAGCACTCATGGGGCACGGCGGCGACGTCATCGAGGAACTGACCACCGACCACCGAGAGGTGACGGAGCTCTTCGGCCGCATCGAGGGCGCCGTACCCGGGTCGGAGGAGCGCAAGCGCCTGGCCGACGAGCTGACGATCCAGCTGGTCCGGCACTCCGTGGCCGAGGAACAGCACCTCTACCCCGCCGTGCGCAAGCACCTCCCGGAGGGCGACGCGCTCGCCGACAAGGAGATCGCCGACCACGGCCGGGTCGAATCGCTGCTGAAGGCCCTGGAGAAGACCGGGGCCGGGCACCTCGACTTCAGCCATCTCATCGTCAAGCTCCGCACCGAGGTGACCGCACACCTCAGGGACGAGGAGAACCACCTCTTCCCGCAGCTGCGCGACGCCTGCCCGCAGGAGGAACTGGACGCGCTCGGCGAGAAGATCCGCAGCGCGAAGAAGACGGCGCCCACCCGCCCGCACCCCAAGTCCCCCAGCACCCCGCCCGCCAACAAGCTGCTGGCCCCGGGCGCGGGGCTGGTCGACCGGGCGCGGGACTTCGTCACCGGGCGCGGCAAGTAGCCACGGCCCTGGCGCCCCGGCGACGACGGCGGTACCGAGGCGGGGACGGACGAGGAGGTGACCATGGCGCCTGATGAGCGGGCGGCGTTCACCGAGCGCAAGAGCGCGATGCCCGACGGCGTGGACCTGGATGTGGTGGCGCTGGAACGGGCGCTGCGCGAGCGGGTCGAGGGGGAGGTGCGTTTCGACGCGGGCAGCCGGGGCGCGTACGCCACCGACGGCTCGAACTACCGGCAGGTGCCCATCGGCGTGGTCGCTCCCCGGAACGTGCGGGCGGGTGCCGAGGCCGTCGCGGTCTGCGCGGAGTTCGGCGCTCCGGTGCTCTCCCGGGGCGGCGGCACCAGCCTGGGCGGCCAGTGCACCAACACCGCGGTCGTGATCGACTGGACGAAGTACTGCCACCACCTGGTCTCGGTCGACCCCGAGCGCCGCACCTGTGTCGTCGAGCCGGGCATCGTGCTCGACGAACTCAACCGGAAGCTGGCGGAGTACGGCCTGAAGTTCGGCCCCGAGCCGGCCACGCACAGCCACTGCGCGCTCGGCGGCATGATCGGCAACAACTCCTGCGGCGCCTCGGCACAGGCGTACGGCAAGACCGCCGACAACGTGCGCCGCCTGGAAGTGCTCACCTACGACGGCACCCGGATGTGGGCCGGAGCCACCACCGACGCGGAGTTCGAGGAGACCGTCGCCGCCGGCGGCCGCAAGGGAGAGCTGTACCAGGGGCTGCGCCGCATCGCCGACCGCTACATGGCCGACATCCGGCGCGGCTACCCGCGCATCCCGCGCCGGGTCTCCGGCTACAACCTCGACGCGCTGCTGCCGGAGAACGAGTTCCACCTCGCCCGCGCGCTGACCGGCAGCGAAGGCACCCTGGTCACCGTCCTGCACGCGGAGCTGGAGCTGGTACCGGTACCGGCCGCCGAGGCGATACTGGTCCTCGGGTACGACGACATCTGCGCCGCGGCCGACGACGTGCCCCGGCTGCTGAGGCACTGCCGGCCCACCCAGCTGGAGGCGCTGGACGGGCGGATGGCCCAGCTCATGCGCGAGGAGCACGCCTTCCTCGACTCACTCGAACGCTTCCCCGAGGGCGAGAGCTGGCTGCTGCTGCAGTTCAGCGGCGACAACCAGGAGGACGTCGACGGGCAGGCCTGCGACCTGCTGCACGCGATCGACCGCGGCGAGGGCGACCCGGACGTGGCCTTCTCCGACGACCCCGCGCGCGAGCAGAAGATGCTCAAGGCCCGCGAGGCGGGGCTCGGCGTGACCGCGCGGCCCCCGGACGGCCGGGAGACCTGGGAGGGCTGGGAGGACTCCGCCGTACCGCCGGACAGGCTCGGCGACTACCTGCGCGACCTCAAACGACTGTTCGCTGAGTTCGACTACGACCACCCGTCCCTCTACGGGCACTTCGGGCAGGGCTGCGTGCACACCCGCATCCCCTTCGAGCTGAGGACCGCCGACGGCATCGCCGCCTTCCGGGAGTTCCTGCACCGCGCCGCCGACCTCGTCGGTTCCTACGGCGGGTCGCTCTCCGGCGAGCACGGCGACGGGCAGGCCCGCGGCGAACTGCTGCCCAAGATGTTCGGCGACCGGCTGGTCACCGCGTTCGGCGAGCTCAAGGCGCTGTTCGACCCGGACGACCGGATGAACCCCGGCAAGGTCGTGGCGCCCCACCGCGTGGACGAGAACCTGCGGCTCGGCGCCGACTGGCGTCCCGAGAGCCGCACCACGCACTTCGGCTACCCCGAGGACGACCACTCCTTCACCCGCGCGGTGCTGCGCTGCGTCGGCATCGGCAACTGCCGTACCCACTCCGGGGGCGTGATGTGCCCCTCGTACCGGGCGACCGGTGAGGAGGAGCACTCCACCCGCGGCCGGTCCCGGCTGCTGTTCGAAATGCTCGGCGGGCACCACGACTCGCCGGTCACCGACGGCTGGCGCTCGACAGAGGTCAAGGACGCCCTCGACCTCTGTCTGGCCTGCAAGGGCTGCAAGTCCGACTGTCCGGTCGGCGTCGACATGGCCACGTACAAGGCCGAGTTCCTCGCCCACCACTACGAAGGACGGTTGCGGCCCGCCGCGCACTACTCCATGGGCTGGCTGCCGCTGTGGGCCCGGCTCTCCCGCGCGGCCCCGCGGCTGGTCAACGCCGCACTCGGCGCACCCGGCCTCGGCCGGCTCGGCAAGGCCGCGGCCGGTGTCACGGGGGAGCGCCCCGCGCCGGTCTTCGCCGAGGAGTCGTTCGTGCAGTGGTGGCGGGCGCGCCACACACCGGAGCCCGACCCTGCCGACCCCCGTACGGTCCTCCTCTGGCCCGACACCTTCAGCACGTACTTCCACCCGGGCATCGCCAAGTCCGCGGTGCGTGTGCTGGAGGACGCGGGCTTCCGCGTCGCCGTGCCCACCCGGGCCGTGTGCTGCGGGCTGACCTGGATCTCCACCGGGCAGCTGCGCACCGCCAAGCACGTCCTCGGCCGCACCCTGGAGGTCCTGCGGCCCTGGCTGGCGGCCGGTACGCCGGTGATCGGGCTGGAACCGTCCTGCGCGGCCGTCTTCCGCGCCGACGCGCCCGAGCTGCTGCCGGAGAACGAGGATGTCCGGCGGCTCGCCGGGCAGTTCCGCACCTTCGCCGAGCAGCTGCTCCACCACGCGCCCGGCGACTGGCGGCCGCCCCGGCTCGCCCGCAACGCCACCGTGCAGACCCACTGCCACCAGCACGCCGTCCTCAAGGACGACGCCGACCGGGAGCTGATGCGCCGGGCGGGCATCCAGGCCGAGGTGCTGGACGAGGGGTGCTGCGGACTGGCCGGCAACTTCGGCTTCGAGCGCGGCCACCACGACCTGTCGATGAGCGTCGGCGAGCTGGGTGTACTGCCCGCCGTACGGGGCGCGGCGCCCAGCGACATCGTCCTCGCCGACGGGTTCAGCTGCCGTACCCAGATCGAGCAGGGCGGTACGGGGCGGCGCGCGCTGCATCTCGCCGAGGCGCTCGCGCTCGGTCTCGACGGGCCGCTGCCGGCCACCCGGCCCGAAGCGCTCGCCCAGCGGCCCGCCGTCAGCACCCGCGACGGCCGGCTGTTCACCGCGGGCGTGCTGGCGGCGCTCGGCGCCGCGGCCGCCGTCGCCCTCCGGTCGGCCCGCCGCCCGCACCCCATGTCACCCACCGGAAAGTGAGAGGTAAGCCTAGTGTCGATCAAGGTGTCCGACTACATCCTGCAGCGGCTGCGCGAGTGGGACGTCGACCACGTCTTCAGCTACGCGGGTGACGGGATCAACGGGCTGCTGGCCGCCTGGGGGAGGGCCGACAACAAGCCGGAGTTCGTCCAGGCGCGGCACGAGGAGATGGCGGCGTTCGAGGCCGTGGGGTACGCCAAGTTCTCCGGCCGGGTCGGCGTCTGCGCCGCGACCTCCGGGCCCGGTGCCATCCACCTGCTGAACGGCCTCTACGACGCCAAGCTCGACCACGTGCCCGTCGTCGCCCTCGTCGGCCAGACCAACCGCAGCGCCATGGGCGGTTCCTATCAGCAGGAGGTCGACCTCGCGAGCCTGTACAAGGACGTCGCCTCCGACTTCTGCGAGACGGTGACCGTCCCCGAGCAGCTGCCCAACGTCATCGACCGGGCCATGCGCACCGCCATCGCCCGGCGTACCGTCACCGCGGTCATCGTCCCCGCCGACGTGCAGGAGCTGGACTACACCCCGCCGAAGCACGCGTTCAAGATGGTGCCCTCCAGCCTGGGCATGGCCGACTACGCGCCGCTGCCCGCGAAGCCCGCGATCGCCGAAGCCGCCGAGGTCATCAACGCGGGCGAGAAGGTCGCGATCCTCATCGGGCAGGGCGCGCGCGGCGCCCGCGCCGAGGTCGAGGAGCTGGCCGACGTCACCGGTGCCGGCGTCGCCAAGGCGCTGCTGGGCAAGGACGCGCTGCCGGACGACCTGCCGTACGTCACGGGCGCCATCGGCCTGCTCGGCACCCGGCCCTCCTACGAGCTGATGATGGAGTGCGACACCCTCGTCGTCATCGGCTCCAGCTTCCCCTACACCCAGTTCATGCCCGAGCTGGACCAGGCACGCGCCGTCCAGATCGACATCGACCCGCACATGGTCGGCCTGCGCTACCCCTTCGAGGTCAACCTCGTGGGCGATGCCAAGGAGACCCTGCGGGCGCTGCTGCCGCAGCTGAAGCGGAAGAAGCACGGCGACTGGCGCAAGAAGATCGAGAAGAACACCAAGCGCTGGTGGGAGGTCATGCAGCGGCGCGCCGCCGTGGACGCGGACCCGGTCAATCCCGAGTACGTCGTGCACGCGCTGGACCAGCTGCTGCCCAACGACGTGATCCTCGCCGCCGACTCCGGCTCCGCCGCCAACTGGTACGCGCGCCACCTGCGGATGCGCGGCGCCATGCGCGGCTCGCTGTCCGGCACCCTGGCCACCATGGGCCCCGGCGTGCCCTACGTCATCGGCGCCAAGTTCGCCCACCCCGGGCGGCCCGCGCTGGCCCTCGTCGGCGACGGCGCGATGCAGATGAACGGCATGGCCGAGCTGATCACCGCGGCCAAGTACTGGCACCGGTGGTCCGACCCGCGGCTCATCGTCGCCGTGCTGAACAACCAGGACCTCAACCAGGTCACCTGGGAGATGCGCGCGATGTCCGGCGCCCCGCAGTTCGAGCCCTCGCAGCACATCCCGGACGTGCCGTACGCCGACTTCGCACGCTCCATCGGGCTCGGCGGCGTCCGCGTCGAGAAGCCCGGAGACGTGGAGTCGGCGTGGCGCCAGGCCCTCTCCGCCGACCGCCCGTTCGTCATCGACTTCCGTACCGACCCGGCCGTCCCGCCGATCCCGCCGCACGCGAGCTTCGACCAGATCGAGGCCGCCGCGACCGCCGTCCTCAAGGGCGACAGCGACCGCGCCGACGTGATCAAGCAGGGCCTCAAGGCCAAGGTGCAGGAGATGCTGCCCGGCAAGCGGCACCGCGAGGACCGGCCGGGCACCGAGGGCGGCCGGAACGAGTGAGACCGCCCGGCGGCCGCACGACGGCGCCGGCGGAACGCCAGCGGGAAGGGGAAGTTGAGACCTTCCGCCGGCGCGGCGCCGGTGCCGACGGCGGGCCCGAACGGCCCAGCTCCTCTCGCGGACCGCGGAGGTGAGAGGTGGAGTGGGACGTGCCGCGGGCCCGCCCTCCCGGCGGGCCGAGGCCGACCACGAGGAGACATGACATGCCGCAGGGCTCCAGCAAGAAGCGCGAGCGACAGTACGAGCACATCAAGGAGGGCGCCCAGAAGCGCGGCACCTCCACCGGCCGGGCGAAGGAGATCGCCGCGCGCACGGTCAACAAGGAGCGGGCCCGCACCGGTGAGTCGAAGACCGCGAGCAGGACCTCCACCCGGGACCGCAAGTCCGCACCGCAGCGCGGCGGCGAGCGGTCGGGCAACCGCATGGGCCCGCAGGGACCGACCAAGGACCAGCTCTACGCCGAGGCCAGGAAGAAGAACATCGACGGCCGTTCCTCGATGAACAAGGGCGAGCTGGCCAAGGCGCTCGGCCGCTGACCTGCCGTCCTCCCCGGGCCGGAGCCGCGCGCCGCGCTACGAGCGGTCGACCGTGATCGATCCATTGCTCGTCGTCAGGTCGAGCCGGTACCGGCCGTCCGGGTCGTCGGACACCCCGATGCGCTTGTCGCCATTGCTGGTCCGCGCGGACACGTCGTACCGCGCGGCCGGCACGGTGAGCGTGATGGCGCCGTTGGAGGTCTCCGCCCGTACGTCCTGCGGCCGTTCCGGCGCCAGGTCGATCTCGCCGTTGGTCGTCCGCGCCGTGATCGGCCCGCCTGCCAGGCCGCGTCCATGGATCCGGCCGTTGCTGGTCCGTACGTCGACGGAGCCGCTGACGCCGGTCAGCTCGACAGCGCCGGAGTCGGTGCTGACACCGACCCTCCCGACCCGTTCGAGGCGGATCGCGCCGGCCGACGTGCCGCCGGTGACCGGCAGACCGGCCGGCAGGTCGACGGTGTACGTCACCGAGCAGCGCTCGCCGCAGCCGCGCAGCACCAGGACGCCGTCCTCGACACGGTGGCTCGCGCCGCGCGGCCGGTCGCCCCGGTAGCTGACCTCGCGGTGCACGGACACCCGTGTGGTGCCCTTCGCGCCGTGCAGTTCGACGGCGCCCGCGCGGGAGTCCAGCCGTACCGCCGTGATCTTCTGCGACACCTCGGCGTCGTCCTCGAACGTCCGCCCAGGCACGGCGTCGCACGCGGCGAGCGCGAGCGCGCCGGCCCCGGCGGCCACGGTGAGCATGATGAGGCGGCGCGGCCGCTGACGCATGGATCCCCCTGGTGGAAAGGCCGTTGCGGCGCCCTCTCAGGTCCGGGGCCGCGATCCGCCGAGCCTACGGTGAGCTGCCGGGGCCGGACCATCGGGTAAACCCCCGGATCATCCTTACGGGGTGCCCCCGCTTCCCGGCGGGCGCCGGGGCTTGGCGGGCCGGGCGGTACAACTCCGGGGCCGGGCCGTGCGTCAGGGGGCGCCCGGGGCGGTCCAGCCCGGGGGGAACGGGTCGGGGCCGGCGGCCGGGGGCGCGGGCTCGCCGGCCGCGGTGGCGAAGGCGGTCAGCGCCGACACCAGTTCGGCGCGGTGCGCGGCCGGCATCCGCCCGACGATCTCCGCGATCTCGGCGTGCCGCCGCGCGGTGACCTCCTCGACGATGTGCCCGCCCGCTTCGGTCAGCTGCAGAATCGTTTCTCGGCGGCTGCGGGGATTGACCTCGCGGCGCACGAAACCGGCCGCGATCAGCCGGTCGACCATCCGCAGCGCGGTGGAGGGATTGACCCCCAGCAGCTCCGCGACGGTCACCAGCTTGGCGCCCCCGTGCGCGGACAGCACGGCCAGCAGCCGGAACTGCGGCAGCGTGACGGTCTCCCCGATGGCGGCCAGCGAGCGCGCCGAGACGGCCACCAGCACTTGGGACGCGGTGAGCACCGCTCGTGTCACCGCGTCCACGTCGTCGTGTGCCTGCCCGGCGCCCTCGGTCATGACCCCTTTCTACCCTGTCAGCGCAGCGGCGGGGACTGGTCGTCGGTCACGTTCTCGTCGTCCACGACATGCACCGCGGCCTCCTCGGCGCCCGCCGCGCCGCCGTCGATGCCCACGTCCCGGGCGACGACGTCGTTGGCGTTGCGGCCGCGGTCCGGGAAGCCCTGGTCGCCGCCGACGATCCGTCCGGCGCGGTCCTCGCCGACCTGGTCGTCGATCGGTTCGCCGTCCGTGTCCAGTGCGTCACCGATGCCGTCGCCGTCGGGCGCGGTCACGTCCGGCACCTCCTCGGCGAGCCGCTCGTCCAGGCTCTCGCCCTCGCGCTGCTCGTTCGCCGTGGTGCCCTTCTTGTTCACCCCGAGGGGCTTCTCGGGCGGGGAGTATCCCTGGTCCAGCTGCTCGTCGGCGTCCGGTTCGTCGAGGGCGTCCTGCATGTCGAGGTCGTCGGGCTCGGCCGGCCCCTCGCCGGCCGGGGGCTGGTAGACCTCGTCACCCATCGCCTCGTCGGACATGGCCGCTCTCCTCTCCTGGACTGCCGTTCCGCGGGATCGCGCCGGTGCGTTCTCCGGTGTGTGCTCCCGGCCGGTGCGGAACGGGTGCCCGTTCCTGTCCCCGTGCACCCCACCCTGCGGAACCGTCACATATCGCGCAAACGCAACGTCGTGCGGTGGGCGAGTACCCGTGTGCCACCGGCTCACCGTCCGCTGCGGGAATCCGCACCCGCTCGGCGGATCCCTTGGGGCGCAAGGGATCCGCTGCAGGGTGCCGGCCGGGGCCCGGTGGCGCCTCCGTCGAGCGCCACCGGACGGTGCGCGTCATCGGACGGTGAGGACCAGCTTTCCGGTCGTGCGCCCGGTCTCGCCGGCCGTGTGCGCCGCGGCGGCGTCCGCGAGCGGGAAGGTCCGGTCGACGTGGACCCGCAGCGCGCCCTCCTCGACGAGGCCGGCGATCGCCCGCATGCTCGCGTGGTCGGCCTCGACCATCATCGCCTTCAGGCCGACCCCGAGTTCCGCCGCCTTCGCGGCGTCCTCAGGGGTGCCGCCACTCAGGATCGACACGAGGGTGCCGCCCTTGCGCAGGACGCCGAGGGACCGGGTGAGGGTCTCGCCGGCGAGGGTGTCCAGCACGACGTCGACCTCGCCGGCGGCCTCGGTGAAGTCCGTACCGCGGTAGTCGATCAGCTCGTCGGCGCCCAGCCCGCGCAGGAATTCGTGCTTGCCCGCGCTCGCCGTGCCGATCACATACGCGCCGCGCGCCTTGGCGATCTGCACGGCGAGGTGGCCCACCCCGCCCGCGGCCGCGTGGATCAGTACGCGCTGCCCCGGCCGGACGCCGGCGGTGTCGACGAGCGCCTGATAGGCGGTGAGTGCGGCCAGCGGCAGGGCGCCGGCCCGGACGTGGTCGAGGCCGGCGGGCTTGCGGACGAACGCCCGCGCGGGCCCGGTGACGTACTCGGCGTGGGTGCCGACGCCGTGCGGGTAGGGCACCATGCCGAAGACCTCGTCGCCGGGCTCGAACAGGGTGACGCCGAAGCCGACCGCCGTCACGACCCCGGAGACGTCCCAGCCGAGGACCAGGGGCAGCCGGTGGACGAACCGCCCGCCCGCGCGGTGCTTCCAGTCGGTGGGGTTGACGCCGGCCGCGTGGACGGCGATGAGGACCTGGCCCGGACCGGGCTCCGGCCGCGGGAGCTCGGTCTCCTTCAGCACCTCGGGACCGCCGTGCACGTCCTGGCTGATGGCTCGCATGGTGAATTCGTTCATGCCCCCAGCCTCGCGAGGCGGGGAGAGCGGGACAATGGCATGAATGCCAACAACCGCTAGGATCGTGCCATGTCCGCGCATCGAGTCGTGATCCTGGCCCTCGACGGGGTCTTCCCCTTCGAACTCGGCATCCCCAGCCGCATCTTCGGTGCGGCGGACGGCCGCTACGAAGTGCTGACCTGCACCCCCGACGGCCGTCCGGTCCACGGCGAGTCCGGCATCACGATCGCCTCCGAACACGGCCCGGAGATCCTGGCCACGGCCGACACCGTGGTGGTCCCCTCCATCGTGCCGTCCCGGGTCACCGAGCGGCTCACGGAGCCGGTGGCCGCCGCGCTCGCGAGGGTCCGGCCCGGTACCCGTACCGTCTCCATCTGCACCGGCGCCTTCGTGCTGGCCGCCGCCGGGCTGCTCGACGGCCGCGCCGCCACCACGCACTGGGAGCTCGCGGACCTCTTCCGGCGGTGGTTTCCGCGGGTCGCGCTCGACCCCGATGTGCTCTTCGTCGACGACGGTGACGTGCTGACCTCGGCCGGCGCCGCGTCCGGCCTCGACGCCTGCCTGCACATCCTGCGCAACGACCACGGCAGCGAGCTCGCCAACCACGTGGCGCGGCGCTGCGTGGTGCCGCCCTTCCGCGATGGCGGTCAGGCGCAGTACATCGAGGAGCCGGTGCCCCGGCCCACCGCGACCGGCACGGCCGCCACGCAGAGCTGGGCCCTGGAGAACCTCCACCGGCCGCTGACCCTGGCCGATCTCGCCGGCCACGCCCGGATGAGTCTGCGCACCTTCGCCCGCCGGTTCCGGGAGGAGACCGGCGTCAGTCCCGGCCGCTGGCTCACCCAGCAGCGGGTGCTGCGCGCCCGTCGCCTTCTGGAGACCAGCGACCTCCCGGTGGACCGGATCGCGGGGCAGGTGGGCTTCGCCACGGGTGCGTCGCTGCGTCAGCACCTGCACGCCGCCATCGGCGTCTCGCCGGGGGCGTACCGGAGCACGTTCCAGCAGGCCCGCTGAGCCCGGCGGCGCTGCGGCCGGACTCAACGGACCCGGGTTCGGTGGGCCGAGGGTTCAGGAGCTTTCCGCCGCCACGTCCTCCACGACGTCCTTCTCCAGCGCGGCGCGTACCAGGGCGGCGGCGAAGGCGGCGGTGTCGTCGGCGGACACCAGCCGCGCCAGCGCTTCGGGGTCCTTGGGGAGCCCCAGCCGCTCCGCGCCCTGCAGGGCCTTGCCGTCGATGTACGGGGTGAGGTCCGGCCAGACGGCCTGGGCCTCGCGCAGGAAGATGCCGGCGCCGGCCGGGCCGAGCCCCGGCACCTTCTGGAGCAGGGCCCGCAGCCGGCCGACGTCGCCGCCGGCCTCCTCGCGGAGCTTCCGCAGATCTCCCTTGTAGTGGTCCAGCAGCAGTTGCGCTCCGTCCCCGAGCTGGGTGGCGGTGCGCTCGTCGTAGCGGCGGTAGCCGCCCCGTCCCAGGGCGTCCACCCGCTGCTGCCAGGTGGCGTCCCGCATGCTCCGGGCGTCCCGCATGCCGGCCTCGAACAGCTCGTGGGCCGCTGAGACCGCCACCGAGGCCCGGATGCGGGCGCTGAGCAGGCAGGACAGGACGAGCAGCTGGTACAGCGGCTGTGGGGTGTCGCGGAGCGTGATGCCCGCCTCCGCCGCGTACGTCTGCGCGTGCGTCCTCAGCAGGGCCTGCGCGGTCTTCCGCTGGTCACCCGTCATACGCAGGGCTCCTCGTGCAGGTCGGTTCGCGTGGGGGCCGCGTGGGGACTAGTGCGCGCCTCGCGAGGCGCCGCCGAAGAGGCGGGCGAGTGCGCGGAAGGGGAGCGTCACCACGGCGGCGAGGGTGCTGCCGATGGCCCGCAGAACGTCGGCGATGGCGCTGAGCACGATTCCTCCTTGTATGGGTGGACTGTTCCTGTCCCTCGGGTTACCGGAATCGCGGAACGTAATCATGGCCGGTGGGACGTGCGGGGTCCACGCAGTTCAGCCGGGCGGGTCACCCGGTCGGCAGGGTGGATCGGGGGCCTCGGCGGCGTACTCGGCAGGCGCACCCGGGCCGTCGCCGGTAGAACGGTACGAGATACGTGAGGGTGCCGAGAGGTGACACCCAGTGATGCTGTCCACCCGCGTGCTCGTCCCGCCGTTCGCCGTCGCCCACCTGTTGCGCGGCGAGCCGGCCCACCGCCGTACGACGTCCTGGCGAGGTGCCGCATGACCGAATCCGTTCACGACGGCGCGCCCCGCGCGGGCGGCCGTCCCGCCGGGCGGCACGAGCGGCCCGCCGCCGTGCTCTTCGACCGTGACGGCACGCTCATCGAGGACGTGCCCCACAACGGTGACCCGCGGCTGGTCCGCGTGCTGCCCGGCGTGCCCGAGGCGCTCCGGCTGCTGCGCGACGCCGGCATCCCCACCGCCGTCGTCAGCAACCGGTCGGGCGTGGGCCGCGGCCTGCTGACCGAACAGCAGGTGCGGCTGGTCAACGCCCGGGTGGACGACGCGCTCGGCGGGTTCGGTACCTGGGTGTACTGCCCGCACCGCACCGACGCCGGCTGCCACTGCCGCAAACCGAAGCCGGGGCTGGTGATCGAGGCGGCCCGCCGGCTCGCCGTACCGGCCGAGAAGTGCGTGGTCATCGGTGACATCGGGGCCGACGTGCTGGCGGCGCAGGCCGCCGGGGCCCGCGCCGTCCTCGTCCCCAACGCCGTCACCCGCTCCGAAGAGGTCGCGGCGGCGTCCTGCACCGCACCCGACGTGCTCACGGCCGTACGGGGGCTGCTCGGCCCCGGCCCCGAGACCGTGCCCGTCGTCGCCGAGACCTGGGGGTGGGACCGGTGATGTCCCCCGTGGCACGCCTCGTACGCTTCGACAGGATGGTGTGACATGACCGCCGCAGCCGAACCCACCGGACCCTGCTCGCCCCGGCCCCGCCTGCTGGTGCTGCGCGCGCTGGGCCTGGGCGACCTGCTCACCGGCGTACCCGCACTGCGCGGCGTCCGCCGGCACTTCCCCCACCACGCCGTCGTGCTGGCCGCGCCGCCGGCGCTGACCGACGCGGCGCTGGCCACCGGCGCGGTGGACGCGGTGCTCGCCGCGCAGGCGCCGGGCCGCGGCGTCCCCGCGCTGCGGCACTGGCCCGGCGCGGCCCCCGACGTCGCCATCGACCTGCACGGCAACGGCCCGGACAGCGCGGACGTACTCGCGGAGCTGCACCCCGGGCGGCTCATCGCGTACGCGGCGCGGGACTCGCCCGCCGCGGCGCTCGGCGTCTGGGAGCGCGGCGAGCACGAGCGCACCCGCTGGTGCAGCCTCCTCGCCGCGTACGGCATCGCCGCCGACCCCGAGGACTACCGGCTCCCGGTACCGGCGGACCCCTCGCCCGCGCCGGGCGCCGTGGTGATCCACCCCGGGGCCGACGCCGGGGCCCGCCGCTGGCCGGCCCACCGCTTCGGTGCGGTCGCCGAGCGGCTGCGGGCCGCCGGACGGCGGGTGGTGGTGCTCGGCGGGCCGGGGGAGGAGGACCTGGCCCTGACCGTGGCGGCGGCCGCGGGGCTCGGGCCGGGCGAAGTCCTCGCCGGCGGGCTGCCGTTCGGTGAACTGTCCGCGCTCGTCGCGCGGGCCGCCGTGCTCGTCGGCGGCGACACCGGAACCGCCCACCTCGCCACCGCGCACGGCACGCCCTCGGTCACCCTCTTCGGCCCCGTCCCGCCGCGCCTGTCGGGGCCGCCGCCCGGCGACCGGCACACCGCCCTGTGGCACCCGGGCCCGCCCGGCGACCCGTACGGCACCGAGCCCGACCCGCTGTTGCTGCGGATCGGCGTGGACGAGGTGGTGGAGGCGGCGCTGTGGCACGACCGCGGGGTCGCCCCCATGCCGCGGATCACCGAAGCCGGCGGCGCGCCGATCGGCCGCTCCCGGCTGCGGCGCAAGGTGCGGGCGCCGGGCACGCTCCCGCACCGCGGCGCTCCCGGTGCACGGCCCCGGGCGACCGGGGAGGTCGGACCGTGACCGCCGGGCGGCAGGCGTCCTCATCGGGCGTGCGTGCGCCCGGCAGCCGCGGGTACTGCGACAGCGGGTCGCCGCCGCCCGGCGGTACGTGGGCCGGGCAGCCCGGAGGCGTGTGCGGAATCAGCCGGCACGCATGATCCACCGTGAGCGTGGAACTCTGGACAAGGCGCTCATAACGCCCACTTGTTTCCGATGATGCGTGAGGACGTGAACACCATGCAGGTGGCATTCCTGGTGGCCCCCGAAGGCGTCGAGCAGGTCGAGCTGACGGAGCCCTGGCAGGCAGTGCAGGACGCCGGTCACGAACCGCGGCTGGTCTCCACGAAGTCCGGGACGATCCAGGGCTTCCACCACCTCGACAAGGCCGACACCTTCGACGTCGACTCCGCCGTCGCCGACGCTCGGGTCGAGGACTACGGCGGCCTCGTGCTGCCCGGCGGTGTCGCCAACCCCGATTTCCTGCGCATGGACAAGAAGGCCGTGGCCTTCGTCAAGGGCTTCTTCGACGCGGGCAAGCCCGTCGCCGCGATCTGCCACGCCCCCTGGACGCTGGTCGAGGCCGACGTGGTGCGCGGCCGTACCCTCACCTCCTGGCCCAGCCTGCGGACCGACATCCGCAACGCGGGCGGCGTCTGGGTCGACGAGCAGGTCAAGGTGTGCACCGGCGGCTCGAACACCCTGATCACCAGCCGCAAGCCGGACGACCTGAGTGCCTTCAACGGCGCCCTCGTCAAGGAATTCACCGCCCAGGACCACCGGTCCTGAGCCGACCCCTCACCTGACCCACGGCTCTCCGCGAGCGGGAGGCAGCGATGCGCGCCCTCACCTGGCACGGGAAGCGGGACGTACGGATCGACACCGTGCCCGACCCGAAGATCCAGGATCCGACCGACGTGCTGGTGAAGATCACCTCCACCGGCATCTGCGGCTCGGACCTGCATCTGTACGAACTGCTCGGCCCCTTCCTGGAACCGGGTGACATCCTCGGCCACGAGCCCATGGGCATCGTCGAGGAGGTCGGCCCCGAGGTCACCCGGCTCAAGGCGGGGGACCGGGTCGTGGTGCCCTTCAACGTCTCCTGCGGCACCTGCTGGATGTGCTCCAAGGGCCTGCACTCGCAGTGCGAGACCACGCAGGTCCGGGAGCGCGGCAAGGGCGCCTCGCTCTTCGGCTACACCAAGATGTACGGCCAGGTGCCCGGCGGCCAGGCGGAGTTCCTGCGGGTGCCGTTCGGCGACCGGCTGCCGATCAACGTGCCGCACGGCCCCCCGGACGACCGGTTCGTCTATCTCTCCGACGTACTGCCCACCGCCTGGCAGGCGGTGGAGTACGCGGACATCCCGGCCGGCGGCACCCTTACGGTCCTCGGCCTCGGCCCCATCGGTGACATGGCGGCGCGGATCGCGCTCCACCGGGGCGCGTCGCAGGTCATCGGCGTCGACCTGGTGCCCGAGCGCCTCGCGCGGGCGCGGGCCCGCGGCGTGCACACCCTGGACCTCACCGAGTACGGCAAGGACACCGCCGACGAGATCCGCCGGCTGACCGACGGCCGGGGCACCGACGCCGTCGTCGAGGCCGTCGGCATGGAGGCGCACGGCACGCCGGGCGCGAAGCTGGCCCAGCAGGCCGTGGGACTGCTGCCGAGCGCGGTCGCCCAGAAGGTCACCGAGCGCGTCGGGGTGGACCCGCTGGCCGCCCTGAACCTGGCGATCGATGCGGTCCGGCGCGGCGGCACCCTCTCCATCTCGGGCGTCTACGGCGGCAACGTCGACCCGCTGCCGCTGCTGACCATGTTCGACAAGCAGATCCAGATCCGCATGGGCCAGGCGAACGTCCGCCGCTGGGTGGACGACATCCTGCCGCTGCTGGACGACGCGGACGTCCTCGGCGTCGAGGACTTTGCCACCCACCGGCTGCCGCTGGAGGAAGGCCCCCGGGCCTACGCCACCTTCCAGGCCAAGAAGGACGGCATGGTCAAGACGCTGCTCCAGCCGTGAACTGACGCTGCGTCACCGCGGGCGTACCGCTGCGGGCCCGCCGGACTCCGGCCGACCCGCAGCGGTACGCCCGCGTCCGTGCTCCTCAGGCCGGCAGGCCGAACTCCGCCGCCCAGCGCATGATGTCCCCGGGCGAGGCGTTGCCGCCGCACAGCACCAGGCCGATCCGGGCGTCGTCGCCGACCCGCTCGATCACCCGGCGGGCCGCCGGGAGCAGGCAGCCGGCGGCCGGCTCGGCCCAGACCTTCGCGTGCTCCGCCAGGTCGAGTACGCCCCGCACGGCCTCCCGGTCCGGCACCACCAGCACCTCGTGCACCAGCGCCGCCGCGTGCTCGTACGTCAGCTGCGAGGCCGCCGGGGCGCTCAGCGTGGAGACGATCGAGGACAGCCGCACCGGCACCGGGCCCCCGGCGGCCAGCGCCTCGGACATGGCCTGCGCGCCTTCCGTCTCCACGCCCCAGACCCGCACGCCGGGCCGGAGCGCGTGCAGCGCCGCAGCGACGCCCGAGATCAGCCCGCCGCCCCCGATGCTGACCAGCACGTCGGTCAACTCCCCGGCGTCCTCGGCGAACTCCTTCCCGACCGTGCCCTGCGCGGCCACCACGACCGGGTCGTCGAAGGGGTGCACCAGCGTCAGGCCCTCCGCCTCCAACTCCTGCACCAGCTTGAACGCGCCGTCCATGTCATCGGTCAGCTGCACCGAAGCGCCGGCGGTCGTCGCGATGTCCACGGCCCTGGCGGGCGCGGACCGCGGCATCACCACCGTCGCCTTCAGCCCCAGCACCCCGGCCATCACCGCGAGCCCGATCCCGTGGTTGCCGCCGCTGACCGCCACCACGCCCGCCGCGCGGTCCGCCTCGCTCAGCGAGAGCAGTTTCGCCGTCGCGCCGCGCGCCTTGAAGGAGCCGGTCCGCTGCAGCAGTTCGAGCTTGGTGGTCACCGGCGCGCCGAGCAGCGCGGAGAGGCCCGGACTCGGCACCGTCGGGGTCCGCACGACGTGTTCGCCGATCAGGCCGGCCGCTGCCTCGATGTCCGAGATGCCGATCACGGCACCCTCCCTCTCCATTGGCGTCCGCTCCGCTGCCACCTGCGCTTCCGCGACGGCGGCGCCCTCGACCCTACAACCGGTCGGCGGGGGCGGAGTCCGGCTCAGGACAGCTCGGCCGACGGGGCCTGCGTGCCGGCGAAGTAGGCGGTGGGCGTCGTCCCGAGGGCACGGTGGAACATCGCGGTGAAGGCGCTGGGCGTGGCGTACCCGACGGCGCCGGCGACGGTGGTGACCGGCGTACCCCGGGCGAGCAGGGTGACCGCGTGCACGAGCCGGGCCTGCTGCACCCAGCGGGCGAGGCCCATGCCGGTCGCGGCGGCGAACCGGCGGTGCAGGCTGCGCGTACTCAAGTGCGCGGCGGCCGCGGCCTCCGAGGCCGTCCACCGCTCGCCGGGACGCCGCTGGATCGCCGCGCACACCTCGGCCAGCTGCGGGTCGGACGGCGCCGGGAGGTGCAGCGCCGGGACCGGGTGCGGGGTGAGTTCGAGCAGCAGCAGATCCATGAGCTTCCCGTCCCGGCCCGCGCGGTCGTACAGCACCGGCAGCCGGGTCGCCTCGTCGATGAGCTCCCGCAGCAGTGGGGAGACCGAGACGACGGTGGGCACGTCGGGCAGGCGCAGGGCCGCCCGCCGCTCGATGTAGAGGGTGCGCATGGCGACCGGTCCCGCACAGGTCATCGCATGGGTGAGGCCGGGCGGCAGCCAGACGCCCCGGGTGGCGGGCACCACCCACGCGCCGTGCGCGGTGGTGACCGTGATGGCTCCGGACGTGCCGTAGATCAGCTGCGCGCGGACGTGCCGGTGCGCGGGGATGTGGTGCCCGTCGGGCAGATCGCGCGCCATGGCGGCCAGGGGCCTCGGCACGTGCTGGTAGTCGTCGCGGTTCTCGCTCTTGCCGTACATGGCGCAATCTCGACAGGTGATGGCGGGACAGCGAAAGTATGCCACCGGCGGGCGTCCTAGCGTCGACGTACGTGAACGCACCACTGACCGCAGCGCCGGGCCGCGAGCAGGCCCGCACCCCGACCCTCCTGCTGGCCGCCACCAGCGCCGTGACGGCCGCCAACGTCTATCTCGGCCAGCCCCTGCTCGGCTCCGTGGCCGCCTCGATGCACGTGGCACCCGACGCCCTCGGGGCCGTGCCGACCGCCACCCAGCTGGGGTACGCGGCCGGCATCCTGCTGATCGTCCCGGCCGGCGACGGCCGCGACCGGCGCCGCCTGATCCTCGGCCTGGGCACCGCCTCGGCGGTGGCCCTCCTCGCCTGCGCGCTCGCCCCCTCGGTGTGGTGGCTGACCGTGGCGGGCTTCGCCCTGGGCGTGCTCTCCCCGGTCCCGCAACTGGTCGCGCCGCTCGCCGTCGCGCTGTCCGGGGCGCCCGGCGGAGGGGGCAGCGGCCGGATCGTCGGCACCGTCCAGGGCGGCCTGCTGGTCGGCGTACTGGCCTCCCGCGCCTACGCCGGCGCCCTCGCCGACCTCGCCGGATGGCGCGCCGTGTACCTCTGCTCCGCGGTGCTGACCCTGGCGCTCATGGCCGTGCTCCGCCGGACCCTGCCCGCCGCCCCGGTCGCCGCCACCACCCCGTACCGGGCCTCGCTCGTCTCCCTTCCGCGGCTCGTCCGGCACCCGCTGGTGTGGCGGGTCGTCCTCTCCGGAGCCCTGGTCGGCATCGCGTTCGGCGCCTTCTGGACGACGCTGACGTTCCTGCTGGCGCACCAGTACGGGCTCGGCGCGACCGCCACCGGGCTGTTCGGGCTGGTGGCCGCGGTCAGCGCCCTCGCCTCGCCGTACGCCGGGCGGGCGGCCGAGCGCCTGGGGCGCCGCGGCGCGCTCGCCCTCCTCACCGGCCTGGTCGTGGCGGGCTGGCTGATCATGCTGCCGGGCGGCACGGCGCTCGTCCCGCTGATCGTGGGCGTCGTCGTGCTCGACGTCGGCGTCTGGGGCGGCCAGGCCGTCTGCCAGACCGTCCTGTTCACCCTCGACCCCGCCGCCCACAGCCGGCTGAACACGGTCTATTTCACCCTGCGCTTCCTGGGCATCGCCCTCGGCTCGCTGGCCGGCACACTGGCCTGGGCGGCCGGCGGCTGGCCCGCCGTGGTCGGCACCGGCGTCGCCGCCGCGCTGGCCGGCCTGTTCATCGGCGTGATACCGACCGGTAGGCAACCTTTTCGGGACCTCGGCGGTCTCTGAGGCACGCACGTCCAACGGGGGAGTCGCGCATGACCGGAAGCCGCTTGATCGTCAGCCTCATCGGCGCCGTCCTCGCTCTGTGGGGCCTCGTCATCTACGGACAGAACCAGAGCGCGGCCGGCCCGGCCGACCGGACGGCCGTCAGCGCCGGTGACGACCGGTACGGCGGCTTCGCCGCGGTCGGCACCGACAGCACCGGCCCGGCGGCGAGCAGCGCCGACGCCGAGCTGGTCCAGCAGGGCAGGACGCTCGGCATCGGCATGGCCGGCGGCGGTGTGCTGATCGGCGCGGTGCCGTGGATCGTACGGCGCCGCGCCGCCTGACGCGGACCCCGCGCCGGTCGTCGCGGGGACCGCGTCACGTCGAGGGGCTACGTCACCAGGCCGACCGCAGCGGCCACACCGTCAGCCGCTCGACCCGCACCCCGCCCTCCTCGGCGAAGGTGCCCAGCCCCGTGGCGTCCGGACCGGGGAAGATCTGGTCGGTCAGGCAGACCGCGCCGCCGTCCGCGAAGACCTCCACCGAGGAGCGGTCCACGAGCACCCGCAGCTTCAGCACGCCGTCCGTGAGCGCCAGCGGTGCACGGTGCACGGCCGGAAAGTCCGCCGAGAACCCGACGTCGCCGGAGGCGGTGCGGTCCACGTACAGCTCGCCGCCGGCGGTGTCGTAGCCGATGCGGGTGCGCTGCCCGCCGCCGGTCCGCACCTCCAGGCCGCAGCGCCGCGCCCCGTCCGGCCGCAGCTCCGCCTCGATCTCGTACGTCAGCGCCGCGTCCCGCAGCAGCCGGGCGGTGCCCGCGGCGATCCGGCGCCCCGTGATCCGCAGGGCGGGGCGCCTGCGCAGCGCGGCCAGCTCGGCGACCGGCTGCTGCACGAGGACGGCCGCGCCGTCCGCCGCGGCCCGCAGCCCCAGCTCCCGGGGGAAGCCCATCGCGCTCCGCCACGGGTCGGTGGGGATCTTCTCGCCGTACAGCCAGTTGTTCATCCAGGAGACCAGGACGCGGCGGCCGTCCGGCGCGTCGTTGTAGGTGACGCCCGCGTACGCGTCGGCGCCGTGGTCCAGCCAGCGCGGCGCGTCCTGCGGATCGGCGGTGAAGGTGGTCCCGTCGAAGTCGCCGGTGAAGTACTGCCCTGCCGAACCGCCCGCCGGGCCACCGGGGTTGAGGTTGACGATCAGTACCCACCTGCGGCGTCCCGGGGCGCCGGCCACGGGCAGCTCGAACAGGTCCGGGCACTCCCACACGCCGCCGGTCGCCCCGCTCGGCCCGAAGTCGCTCAGGTGCGTCCAGGTCTTGAGGTCGGGCGAGGCGTAGAAGCGGATGCGGTGCTCGGCGGCCATCGCCACGGCCATCACCCAGCGGCCGGTTGGCGCGTGCCAGAAGACCTTGGGGTCGCGGAAGTCGTTCGAGCCGATGTCCAGCACGGGGTTGCCCGCGTACCGGGTCCAGGTGTCGCCGCCGTCCGTGCTGAAGGCGAGCGACTGGCGCTGCCGCCCGGTCGCCTTGACCATGCTGGTGTAGACGGCGACCAGCGGGGGAGCGGTCGCGCTGCCCAGGCCGCTGGTGTTGTTCCGGTCGAAGACCGCACTGCCGGAGAAGACCATCTCCTCGTCGTCGTGCGCGAGGGCGACCGGCCGCTCCTCCCAGTGCACGAGGTCGGGGCTGGTGGCATGGCCCCAGGACATGTTGCCCCAGGTGTTCCCGGCCGGGTTGTACTGGAAGAAGAGGTGGTACGTGCCGTCGTGGTGTAGGAGCCCGTTGGGGTCGTTCATCCAGTTCCGGGCGGGGGAGAAGTGCACCTGCGGGCGGTGGGGCTCGTTGTACGCGCGGAGTCCGGCCGCCGTGGCCGGTGCGGTGGACCAGGTGGTCAGGGCGCCGGTGCCGGCCAGGGCGAGGGCGGCCGTCAGAACGTTCCGCCGGCTCACGGGGCGGTGCGGGGTGTCGGGCATGAGGTGCCTCCAGTCGGGCAGCGCAATGCGGGCTGCTACCAGGGAAGGTGGGCCGTACCAGGGAGGTGGCCCGCGTCCTCGGCTCCCGACGAACCGGACGGCTGAGCGGTCGATCGCGCGGCGGCCGCTGCCGACGAATGGCGGCCGCACCGCGGGACGTTGCCCGGCGACACCCGGGTGCGGTCCGCCGCAGACTGTAGGAGGCCGGACCGGCCGTGTCCAGAGGGGCGGTCAGCGCACCGGCTCGGCGGGGCAGCCGCAGGACGTGCGGTGCACCAGCGTCGGTTCCAGCAGCACGGTCCGCTTCGCGCCGTCCGGGTCCGCGAGCCGGTCGATCAGCATCCGTACGGACCGGGCGCCGATCTCCTCCACCGGCTGCGCGATGGCGGTCAGCTGCGGCTGGAGCAGATCGGCCCACTCGAAGTCGTCGAAGACGCTCAGGGCGACGTCCTGCGGCGCCTTGAGGCCCAGCCGGGACAGCGCGCGCAGCACGCCGAGCGTCATGTGGTTGTTGCCGACCACCAGCGCGGTCGGCGCGTCCTTGCCGCGCAGCAGCTTCTCGGTGACCTGCTCGGCCATGTACGCGTGGCTGTGCCCGGGGACGACCAGTTCCTTGGCCGGGTCCAGGCCCTGCCGCCGCATGCCGCGCTGCCAGCCGCGCACCCGTTCCGTGCTGGTGCGGATCCCCCGCCGCCCGGCCACCATGCCGATGCGGGTGTGGCCGAGGTCGGCGAGGTGGTCGACCAGCCGGGCCGTGGACTCCACGTTCGCGGTGCCGATCTGGTCGAAGGCGGCGGAGGCGCAGCGGTCGATCAGGACGGTGGGCAGGCCGGTGTCCTTGAGGTAGCGCAGCGCGGCACCGCGGGCGCCGGCCGCGGTGGCCAGCAGCAGGCCGTCGACGCGGCGCTGGTGGAGGTTCTGCACGACCCGCAGCTCCTCGGCCGGGTCGTCGTGGGTGTCGGCTATCAGCAGGGTGTAGCCGGCGGCGCGGGCCGTGGCGTCGATGGACGAGACCATGTCGGCGAAGTGGAAGTTGGTGACGGCCGAGACCGCGAGCCCGAGCGTCTTGGTGCTGGAGGTCACCAGCGAGCGGGCGATGGTGTTCGGGATGTAGCCGGTGTCGCGCATGGCGGCGTGCACCTGGTCCCGGGTCTCCTCCTTCACGAACCGGGTCTTGTTGATCACGTGGGACACGGTCGAGACCGAGACACCGGCCCGACGTGCCACGTCGGCCATGGTCGCCATGCGTGCCTCCTCAGCGGTCTGTGCGTCCCCGCGATCGTACGTGAGGCCGGGCTCGGGAAAAGCGCTTGCGCAAACGCTTGCGCGAAATCGCTCGACAGGTCACGATGCCGTACCGGCGGTCACTCCCGACCGGAACTCCGGCACCCGGCGTCGCGTGCCGGAGTTCCGTGACCGCCCCCTCCGGCTGCCGTGACGCGGCACCGGCTCCCGCCGCCCGTCCCGCCGACGGACGGCGGCGGGAGCAACCGCACGCACCGGGCCGCCGGACGACCGGCCCGGCGCGTGGGGCGCACCGGTACCAGCTGACCGCGCGTCAGCCCACCTGAAGGAGAGCTGTCTTGTCCCGCACCGACACCGTCCTTTCGCCCGATCCGGGCGCACCGCCGCGCACGCGCGGCCGCGCAGCGGTCCTCGGCGCCTCCGCCGTCGCCGCGCTCGGCGGCTTCCTCTTCGGGTACGACACCGGGATCATCTCCTCGGCGCTGCTCCACATCACGCCCGAATTCCACCTCAGCGCCGGCATGCAGCAGATCACCGTGGCGTCCCTGCTGCTCGGTGCGATCGTCGGCGTACTGGTCAGCGGCGCGGTCACCGACGCGGCGGGCCGCCGCCGCACACTGCTCACCGCCGCCGGCATCTTCACCGTGGGCGCCTTCGGCTGCGCCGTGGCGCCGGGTGTCGGCGTGCTGACCGGCGCCCGCTTCGTCCTCGGCCTCGCCATCGGCACCGCCTCGCTCGCCGTCCCCGCGTACATCGCCGAGATCGCGCCCAAGGAGAGCCGCGGCAAGCTGGTCTCGCTCAACCAGCTGATGATCACCGTCGGCATCTTCGTCTCCTACCTCGTCGGCTACGCCTTCGACGACGTGGCGCAGGGCTGGCGCTGGATGCTCGGCCTCGGCGCCGTACCGTCCCTGCTCATGCTCGTCGGCGTGGCGCGGCTCTCGGAGAGCCCGCGCTGGCTGCTCACCCACGGCCGCCCCGACGAGGCGCGCGCGGTCCTGCGGCGTACGCGCACCGACGAGGAGGCCGAGCGCGAGATCCGTGAGATCGAGACGCTGGCGGCCCAGGAGTCGAAGATCGGCTACCGGGACCTGCTGCGCCCCGCCATGCGGCCTGCCGTGCTGCTCGGCGTGGTCGTCGCCGCGACGAACCAGCTCGTCGGCGTCAACGCCGTCATCTACTACGCCCCCACCATGCTCCAGCAGGCCGGCTTCGCCAGCTCCGCCGCGATCCTCTCCTCGCTCGGCATCGGCCTGGTCAACATGGTCCTCACCGGCGTCGCGCTGCTCCTGGTCGACCGGGTCGGCCGCCGCCCGCTGCTCCTCGGCGGCACCGCCGTCGTCGTCCTCGCCCTGGTCCTGCTCGGCGCGCTCTACCTCGCCGGCGACGGACAGCCCGCGCACAGCGGCCTGCTGGTCGCCGGACTCTGCCTCTACATCGGCGCGTTCGCGCCCAGCCTGGGCCTGGCGATCTGGCTGATCAACAGCGAGATCTTCCCCACCGCGGCACGCGGCAAGGCGTCCTCCTTCGGCAACGTCACCCACTGGGGCCTGGACTTCGCCATCTCGCTCACCGTGCTGACCACCATCCAGGCCCTCACCCCCACCGGCCTGTTCTGGCTCTACGCCGCCTTCGGCCTCCTCGGCGTCGCCTACCTCCACCGCAAGCTCCCCGAGACCAAGGGCCGCAGCCTGGAGGACATCTCGGCGTCGCTGCGCGGGGACCGCACGCGGGCCGGGAACTGACCGCCACCACGGCTACTCGTTCACAGAGGTGTCCCGGCGCTCACAGCCGCCGGGACACCTCTGCCGCCGCTTGACACACCGCCGGCGCGAACTCCTGCAGCTGATCCTCCGTCACCAGGAAGGCCAGCGCGGACACCGACACCGCGCCCATCGGGTAGCCCTCGCCGTCCAGTACGGGTGCGGCCACCGAGCACACTGCGCCGTCGGCCTCCTCGTACTCCGTCGCGAAGCCCCGCTCCCGTACCGTCGCCAGCTCCGCCGCCAGCCGGTCCCGGTCGGTGATCGTGCGGGGCGTCCGGGCGGGCAGGCCCGCACGGTCCAGCAGCGCGGCCGCCTCGTCCGCCGGGAGATGCGCCAGCAGTACCTTCCCGGCGGCGCTGGCGTGCAGCGGGAGCGCCATGCCGACCTCGGTGGCGATGCGGTACGCGTGCCCGGGGTCCACCTTGTGCGTGTACGTCGCCGAGCCGCCGCTGAGCGCCGCGAGGTGCACGGTCTGCCCCAGCCGCTGCTGGAGCGCGCGCAGTACCGCCTCGATGCCCGTCGCGTCCTCGGGCAGCACTTCGGAGGCCAGGGCGCGGAGTTCGGGGCCGATGCCGTACCGGCCGTCGCCGTCGGCGCGCGCGTACCCCTCCTCGATCAGCGTGGCCAGCAGGCGGTGCGTGGTGGCCTTCGGGACGCCGGCCCGGTCGGCGATCCCGCTCAGTTTGCGGGGCGTTTCGAGCCCGGCGAGCGCGCGCAGGACGCGCAGCGTCTTCGCCGCGGAGCTCAGCGGTTTCGCGGGCACCGACTTCGCCTGATCCATTGACCCTCCGTGCTGCGTGCAGCTACTTTGCCGTGCATGCGCGGTCCGTTCTACGGAATGCTAATCCATTCTACGGAACGGACCGACATCCCGCGGCGGTTCCACCCCGCCGTCCGGCTCACCGGGAAAGGCGGTCCGCCATGCACCCTCCCGACCCGTACCGATTCGACCTCGTCGTCCGCGGCGGCCTGCTGGCCGACCCCGAACGCGGCACCCTCGCACCGGGCGAACTCGCCATCCGCGGCGGCCGGATCGTCCGCACCGGACCGCCGGGCAGCCTGCGGGACCCGCGGGCCGAGCGGACATACGACGCCACCGGTCTCCTCGTCACGCCCGGCCTCATCGACCTCCACACCCATGTCTACGGCGGTCGCACCGGACTCGGCGTGGACGCCGACGAGGTGGGCGTCCGCCAGGGCGTCACCACCGTCGCGGACGCCGGCAGCTGCGGCAGCGACCACTGGGACGACTTCGCCGCGCGGGTCCTCGCGCCCGCCCGCACCCGCGTCCTGAGCTGGCTCAACATCTCCCGGCACGGCCTGGTGCACGGGACGCGTGAACTGGCCGGCGGCCCGGCCGACATCGATGTCGACGCCACTGCCGCACTGCTCGTACGGGAGCGCGCCGCCATCCGCGGCATCAAGGTCCGCATGAGCGCGTCCGTACTGGGCGACAGCGGCCTGGCACCGCTCCGCGCCGCCAAGCGGCTGGCCGCCACGGCAGCGCCCGAGCGCGGCCGGGTGCCCGTCATGGTGCACGTCGGCAACGCGCCGCCCGCACTCGGCGACGTGCTCGACGAACTGGGCCCCGGCGACGTCGTCACCCACGCCTTCCACGGCAAGCCGGGCGGCCTGTTCGGCGGCGGCACGGCACCGGTCCCGCAGGCCCGCGCGGCATACGAGCGAGGCGTGCGGTTCGACGTGGGGCACGGCAGCGCCAGCTTCTCCTTCGCCACCGCCGAACGTGCCCTGGACGCGGGCCTCCGCCCGTACACGATCAGCACGGACCTGCATCGCCGCAACGTCGGCGGCCCCGTCCACTCCCTGGCCACCACCCTCGGCAAGCTGCTCGCCCTCGGCCTGCCGCTGACCGACGTGCTCGCCTGCGCCACCGCACACGCCGCCGACGTGCTCGGCCTCGCGGACGGCCTCGGCACCCTGCGCCCCGGCGCCGTCGCCGACCTCGGCCTGCTGGAACTGCGCGAGGAGGAGCGCGTACGGCTGACCGACGCGGCCGGCGCCGTACGCGAGGCGCCGCGGTGTCTCGTGCCCCGCGCGGCCGTACGGGCGGGCACCGTCCACCCCCTCGCCCCCACCCCGAAGGCGGCCGTATGACCCCGACCTCCCACGAAGCGCCCGACATCGAGCGGCTGGCGGCGGCCGTCGCCGGCACTGCCCGCCCGCTGACCGGCCAGGACCGCGCCGAACTCGCCGAGCTGCTGCCGCTGGTCGGCCGGCACGCGCGGGATGCCGGGCTGCGCCTGGAGGGTGACCGCCGGCTCGCCGTCACCGTGCACGCCCTCGCCTTCCTCCGCCGGGTCCGCGACGGCGAACGCCTGGACCCCCTGGGCCCCGAGGTGCACGCCGAGATACCGGCGGCGGGCCTGAACGCGGCGCGCGTACTGGTCGCCGCGTACTGCGAGCCGCGCGGCCGGGCCGCCGACGACACCGAAGCCGCGCTCTTCGCCCTGCACTTCGAGGCCGCACGGCGCGCACCCGAACACTCCGACACCGAGGAGACCGCCATGGCAGTGAAGATCGTCATCGGACACCGGCTCGGCAAGGGCCAGGCCGTCGCCGAGGGCGTCCGCAAGGCCGGCGCCGAGCCCGTCCTCATCCCGGGGCCCGGCGCCGACATGAAGGTCGGGGACGTGATGGCCGCGGAAGGCGCCGTCCTGGGCATCTCCTTCTGCGGCAGTGGCGGGGCCGGCGCGGTCACCGCGAAGGCGAAGTACGGCCACGACATCGAATTCGGCATGCGGTCGGCGCAGGCCGGGGTGACCGCCGTCCAGCAGGGCCGCACCGTGCTCGGCTTCGGCTTCCTGGACACCGAGGAACTGGGCTTCGCGGTGACCGAAGCGCTGCTGAAGAAGCTGGGGGAGGAGGAATGACGGACTCCCGGCTGACGGTGCGGGTGGCCGGCTCGGGACCCACCCGCGAGCGGGCCTTCGCGGCCGCGATGGGCGAGGTGCGGAAGCGGGTCGGGGAGGCGGCCCCGGGCGTCTGCTACCGCGTCGAACCGCTCGCCCTGGACGTCGTCTCGGCCGTCGAGCACCGCTGGACCGAACGGTTCCTCGGAGTGCTCTTCGCGCGGCAGCGGCGCCGCTACGACCTGGAGTTGCGGGTGACCGTACGGGCGGGCGCGCTGGACCTGGCGGCGCTGGACTTCGCCGTCCGGGAGGAGCGGCTCTCCCCGCTCCAGCACGCGCTGCGGATGAGGTGAGCGCGCCGTGCCGCAGACACTGACGATCCTGCTGGAGTCCGCCGTCATCGGGGCGCTGATCGGCTTCGGCGCCTCCGCGGGCGTGGCCCGGATGTTCCACGCGCCCAAGGTCCAGGGCATGGGCGCCTTCCGCACCCTCGGCGAGCTGAACGCCTGCGAGAACGACCCCGTGGCCCACTTCTCCTTCGGCCTCGGCTTCTTCTTCAACGCCTGGGCCAGCGCGGTCGGCACCGGGGCACTCACCTCCGACGTGGACCACCGCATCGTCCCGCACTGGGCCGCCGCGCTCTCCATGGCCAGGAACCGCAACCTCGCCGAGACCCTGCACAATCCCCGCCGGATGGCCTTCTTCGGCGCCGGTGTGGGCATCGTGCTGGTCTCCGTACTGAACACCACGGCGGCCTCCATCCCGTCCTCGCTGCAGAAGGTCGCGGCGGACGTGCTGGGGCCCGCGTCGGAGTGGCTGATCAACCCCGTGATGCCGATCGTCTTCTGGATGGCCGCCGTCGACGCGGGCCGCCGCACCGGCGGCTTGGGCACGGTCCTCGGCGGCCTCGCACACGTCGTCATGGGCAACGCCGTACCGGGCATCGTGCTCGGCATCGTCGTCGGCAAGGCCGTGGACGACCTCGGCTGGACCCGGGTGTCCCGCGTCCTGGCCGGCGCCGTCGTCCTGCTCTTGGCCGCCAGCGCCTTCCTGCGCGGCGTCGACCTGCAACTGCTCGCCCAGATGAAGGTGTCCGCACCCGGGTGGCTGAGCCATCTGCACGCGGTGACCGGCACCGAACCCGCGCCGTGAGGAGGAGCACGTGAGCACAGACATCAGTGCGGAAGGGGCGGGCCGGACCGCCGAGGAACGGTTCTGGCTGGCCGAGTGGTCCTTCCCCGTGTTCGTCGCGCTGCTGGCCGCCGGGATCTTCGCTGGCACGCATCTGTACTACGTCTACCGCACCGGCACCTTCAGCGACGTCGCCGTCACCGCCATGCTCAAGGCGGGCATGGAGAACGGCAGTTACGGCGCGGCCGCCGCCTTCGGCGCGGGTTTCCTCTTCGCCCGCGTCATCGAGGGCCCGATGGTCGGCATCCTCGACATCGGCGGCTCGCTCCAGACCGGCGTCGGCATCGGCATCCCCGCGATGCTGCTGGCCGCCGGGGTCACCGCACCACTGGAGCACTTCTGGCTGGCGGTCCCCACGGGCGCGCTCTGCGGCGGCCTCATCGGCTGCGTGATCCTCGCGATCCGCCGCGCCACGGTCAACTCCACGGGCGGCACCTCCACCTTCGGGGCCGACGTCATGATGGGCGCGGGCAACTCCGCAGGCCGCTACCTCGGCCCCCTCGTCATCATCGCCGCCGCCACCGCCTCCCTCCCGGTCGGCCTCGGCTCGACCGCGGGCGCCGCCCTCTTCTACTGGTGGAAGAAGCCGCTGACCGGCGGCGCCATCCTCGGCGCGATGGTGGCCGGGTTCTTCTTCCCCCTCACCGGCACATGAGCACGAGGAGCCGAAACATGGCGGACAACGCCTTTTATGCCTCGCTGGGCCTGACGCCCGCCGTCAACGCCAACGGGAAGATGACAGCGCTCGGCGGCAGCCGGCCGTCCGACGCGACACTCGCCGCCATGGCCGAAGCGGCCCGCGGCCACGTGGTCATGGACGACCTGCTGACCGCGGCCGGGCGCGAACTGGCCGAAGCGGCCGGGACGGAGGACGCCTGCCCGACCACCGGCGCCGCCGCCGGCATCGCCCTCGCCGTGGCGGGGCTCGTGGCCGGCACGGACCTGGCCCGCATCGAACGGCTCCCCGACCCCGGCGACCGGCCGAACGAGGTGATCCTGCCGAAGGGCCACGCGGTCCACTTCGGCGCGCCCCTGGTCCAGATGATCGCCCTGGGCGGCGGCCGGGCGGTCGAAGCGGGCGCCGTCAACAAGGTCCGGCGCGCCCATCTGGAGGCGGCCATCGGCCCTCGTACGGCGGCGCTGCTCTACGTACAGTCGCACCACGCCGTGCGGACGGGCACCGTCACCCTCGCCGAGACCGTCGCCACCGGGCGCGCGCACGGCATCCCCGTCATCGTGGACGCGGCTGCCGAGGAGGATCTGCGGGCCTGGCCCGCGACCGGCGCCGACCTGGTGATCTACAGCGGCGGCAAGGCCCTCGGCGGCCCCACCTCCGGCTTCGTCTGCGGCCGCGCCGACCTGATCGCCGCCTGCCGGGCCCAGTACGCGGGCATCGGGCGGCCGATGAAGGTCGGCAAGGAGACGGTGGCGGGCCTGGTCCAGGCCGTCCGCGCGTACGGCACCCGCGACCACGCGGAAGCGGCCGGGACCGCGGCGGAGCAGCATGCCCGTATGACGGGGCTCGCCGCGCGGCTCGGCACCCTGCCGGGCATCCGTGCCGACGTCGTACGGGACGAGGCCGGGCGGCACATCCACCGCGCCCTGCTGACCGTCGACCCCGAAGGCGCGGGCCGGGACGCGGAGACGCTCGCGGCCGAGCTGGCGGCCGGCACCCCGCCGGTCTTCCTGCGCGGCCACCACGCGGCGGAGGGGCGGCTCGCCGTCGACCCGCGCGCCCTGACCGCCGAGGAGGAAGAGCTCCTCGTCCGGCGGCTCACCGCCCTGCTGACGGGGGCGCCCGCATGACCGGAACCGCCGAGCCGACGGGAGTGCCCGCATGACCGGAACGTCCGACCGTCCCGCCGCTCCTCGGGGAGGATCCGCCGTGCCCACCCTGGAACGCCGTCTGGTGGTGACCGGGGACGCCGGGCTGCACGCCCGCCCGGCGGCCGCCTTCGCGCAGGCCGCGGCGCGTGCCGCGGCCGAGGTGACGGTCGCCAGGGCCGACGCGGGAGCCGCCGCGCGCCCCGTGCCGGCCCGCAGCGTCCTGTCCCTGCTCGGTCTCAACATCCGGCGCGGCGACGAGATCGTGCTGCGGGCCTCGGGCGCGGACGCCGAGCGCACCCTGGACGCCCTCGCGGCCATCGCCGCCCCCACCTGACCGGCGGTTCCCGCCCGCCACGCCGCTGCCATGACGCTCACACGGCCCCGGTCGGTGGACACACCGTCCACAATCGCCGCGCGCGGCGAACCCGTTGGTCGTTGACCCTCCCCGCCCCTCTCCCACAAGGTGAGTAGAAGCCTGTGTCCGATCCATCCGGGATCGGGCATCGGCGCACCGTCCATCCGCACCGCCTCAACGCCGTGGGAGAGAGCTGTCGTATGAGCCACCTTTCCGAGCATCTGCGCCAGGCCACACCCGTCGTCGCCGAACGCGGCGAGGGCGTCCACCTCTTCGGTACGGACGGCCGCCGCTATCTGGACTTCACCGCCGGCATCGGCGTCACCAGCACCGGCCACTGTCACCCGCGCGTGGTCGCCGCCGCCCAGGAGCAGGTGGCCACCCTGATCCACGGCCAGTACACGACCGTCATGCACCAGCCCCTCCAGAAGCTGGTCGAACGGCTCGGCGACGTACTGCCGCAGGGGCTCGACAGCCTGTTCTTCGCCAACTCGGGAAGCGAGGCGGTCGAGGCCGCGATGCGGCTCGCCCGGCAGGCCACGGGCCGGCCCAACATCGTCGTCTGCCAGGGCGGCTTCCACGGCCGCACGGTGGCCGCCGCCTCCCTCACCACCTCCGGCACCAAGGTCCGTACGGGCTTCGGCCCGCTCATGAGCGGCGTACATGTCACGCCCTTCCCGAACACCTACTACTACGCCTCCCGTTACGGCTGGGACGAGGAGGCCACCACCCGCTTCGCGCTGCGCGAGCTCGACCACCTCCTGCAGACCGTCACCGACCCCGACGACACCGCCGCGATCATCGTGGAGCCGGTGCTCGGCGAGGGCGGCTACACCCCCGCCAACACCGCCTTCCTCCAGGGGCTGCGGGAGCGCGCCGACCGGCACGGCATCCTGCTGATCCTGGACGAGGTGCAGACGGGCGTCGGCCGCACCGGCCGCTTCTGGGGCCATGACCACTTCGGTGTCCGGCCCGACGCCATCATCACCGCCAAGGGCCTGGCCAGCGGCTTCCCGCTGTCCGGCATCGCCGCCTCCGACGAGGTGATGTCCAAGGCCCGGCCCGGCTCGCAGGGCGGCACCTACGGCGGCAACGCGGTGGCCTGCGCCGCGGCCCTCGCCACCCTCGACGTGGTCGAGGACGAGGGACTGGTCGCCAACGCCGCCACGATGGGGGCCCGGCTCCGCGCCGGCCTGGAGGACGTGGCCGCCAAGACCCCGGCCATCGGGGACGTACGGGGACTCGGCCTGATGCTGGCCAACGAGTTCGTCACCGACGACGGGGAGCCGGACGCGAAGACCGCCGTCCGCGTCCAGCAGGCCGCCGTGGACGAGGGACTGCTCCTGCTGACCTGCGGCCCGTGGGGCAACGTGGTCCGGCTGATCCCGGCGCTGATCGTGTCCGAGGAGCAGATCGACGAGGGGCTGCGGGCCTGGTCCGCAGCCGTCCAGGCGGGCTGCGCCGACCGCTGAGGCGCCGCACCGACCGGACCGGCCGGCCCCCGCACGACAGGGGGCCGGCCGTACGGGCAGGGCGCCGGCCGCCCGTACCCCTGTCCGTACGGCGCCGGCGGCCCGTCCCCCGTCCGCACTCCGCCCGCTCCGCGCACCGAACCGCCGGGAGGCACCGATCATGACCACGACCACCAGCACCCAGCCGTCGGGCGCCGCGGACGCACCGCGCTCCGGCATCGGCGTCGTCGACGCGGCGCCCAAGCAGCTGTTCCTCGACGGCCGGTGGCAGGACGCCGCCGGCGGCCGCACCCTGCCCGTCGACGACCCGGCCACCGGGCGCGAGCTCTGTCAGGTCGCCGACGCCGCACCCGAGGACGGCCGGCGCGCCCTGGACGCCGCGGTCGCGGCCCAGGAGTCCTGGGCGGCCACCGCGCCGCGCGCCCGCAGCGAGATCCTGCGCCGCGCCTACGAGCTGATCATCGAACGCAAGGAGGACCTCGCCCTCCTGATGACCCTGGAGATGGGCAAGCCGCTGGCCGAGGCGCGCGGCGAGGTCGGCTACGCGGCGGAGTTCTTCCGCTGGTTCTCCGAGGAGGCCGTACGCATCGACGGCGGCATGTCGCGCACCCCCGACGGCGCCAACCGCGTCCTGGTGATGCGCCAGCCCGTCGGCCCCTGCATGCTCATCACCCCGTGGAACTTCCCGCTCGCCATGGGCACCCGCAAGATCGGCCCGGCGGTCGCGGCCGGCTGCACGATGGTCCTCAAGCCGGCGCCGCAGACGCCGCTCTCCAGCCTGGCGCTGGCCGCCATCATGACCGAGGCCGGGCTGCCGCCCGGCGTCCTGAACGTCGTCACCACCACGGACGCGGCCGGCGTCGTGGAGCCGCTGCTGCGCAGCGGCGACATCCGCAAGCTGTCCTTCACCGGCTCCACCCAGGTCGGCCGCATCCTCCTGTCCCAGTGCGCCGACACCGTCGTACGGACCTCGATGGAGCTGGGCGGCAACGCGCCGTTCCTCGTCTTCGCCGACGCCGACCTGGACAAGGCCGTGGACGGCGCGATGGTCGCCAAGATGCGGAACATGGGCGAGGCCTGCACCGCCGCCAACCGCTTCTTCGTGCACCGCTCCGTCGCCGACGCCTTCGCCGCCCGGCTCGCCGAGCGGATGGGTGCCCTCACCGTCGGCCCCGGCACCCAGGACGGCACGGACGTCGGCCCGCTGATCGACGCGGCCGGCCGCGACAAGGCCGCCGGCCTGGTCCAGGACGCCGTACGGCGCGGCGCCAAGACCGTCATCGGCGGTGAGGCGCCGGACGGCGCGGGCTATTTCTACCCGCCCACCGTCCTCACCGGCGTGCACCCGGACTCCGAGCTGATGTCGACGGAGATCTTCGGCCCGGTCGCCGCGATCCTCACCTTCGACGACGAGGACGAGGCGGTCCGCGCCGCCAACGACACCGAATGGGGCCTGGTCGGCTACCTCTTCACCGAGAACCTGGACCGCGCGCTGCGGGTCGGCGAGCGGCTGGAGACCGGCATGGTCGGCGTCAACACCGGCCTGGTCTCCAACCCGGCCGCGCCCTTCGGCGGCGTCAAGCAGTCCGGGCTGGGCCGGGAGGGCGGCCGCGTCGGCATCGAGGAGTTCCTGGAGTACAAGTACCTGGCCATCCCGACCGGGCAGGGCTGACCGGGGGACGCCCGTGCCCCGTTCGGCCCGATGTGCTACTGCAATCAGGCGGTCCCGGCGCTTTCCAGGTGGCGAACCAGCCGCGAAGGGTCATTCTCCCAATGAACAAGCACCCCTCTTCACGGGAGAGAACATGTCCATCCGTACCGCCCTCGCGGCGACCGCACTGGCCGCAGCGACCGTCCTCGGCGGCGCCACCGCCTCCTTCGCCGACGCCAACGCGGGAGGCAAGGCCCACGGCAGCCCGGGCGTCCTGTCCGGAAACGTCGTCCAGGTGCCGGTGGATGTGTCCGCGAACGTCTGCGGCAACAGCATCAACGTCATCGGCCTGCTGAACCCCGCGGCCGGCAACAGCTGCGCCGCGGACTCGGACCACCACGGCAAGCACCACAAGAAGCGCTGAAGTCGCAGCTGACCGGCTGACGCCACACCGCATCCGCCGCCGGGTCCCGGACCCGGCGGCGGATGCGGCTGTGTGCTTCCGGGCAGGACTCAGGGTTTGAGCAGGAAGGTGAAGTCGCCGGAGAGCCTGCCGTTCAGCCGGGCGGCCGACACGAGCTTCCCCTCCGTGAGCAGTCGCCCGACCTCGGCCCGTGAAAGACCGCACCCTTCAGCGATCAGGCGCACCGGCCGGACGGGAATCCGGGCAGCGAAGCGGACCGAGACGTCCAGTACCTCGCGGTCCGGGTCGTCCGATCCGCCGGTGTCGAGGCGCCAGGCGCCGGCCCAGTCGAGGGCGATGCGGTTGCGGCGCCGTAGGACCGGGTCCTGGAGCAGCTCGGCCGCCAGGCCGGGGTCGTTGTCGTGCATCCGGTCCAGCAGCTCGGGCCGTACGGAGCGCACATGCGTCCGCTCCAGGACCGTCAGCTTCGCCGTGTCCCCGCAAGCGGTGCAGAGCACGAGGAGCCAGGCGTCGAGGAGCTTGTGGTGGGCGTTGACGCGGAATTTGCCGTTCGCCCGGAAGCGCTCGGACGCGCACGCGTGGCAGCGGCGGAGAACGGTCGGCAGGCAGGTGGGCATGACCACCCAGTTCTTGAGCACAGAAGTACACCGGTTTCAGTGAGAAGTCCGCAGCAAAAAGCAGCGCGGCGCACATGCGCGACGCGCGACAGATCAGCTCTCGGGAGGTCTCACAGGGTGTACAACGGCACGTCCTTGCCTTGACGACTCGGGTCGGCAGCACGGTAGGGCCGGCAAGTGGCGCTGTGCCACTGGTTTTTCGAGGGCCTCAGGCGTTGGTCGTCGCCGGCAGCGTCGCCACGACCGGTCATCGATCGATGGGGTGGTGGGAAGGCGAGGGGAGGCCCGCCAGGGCCTCGACGTGGTCGCGGTGGTACGGCGTGGGGCCGTGCCACTCCACCAGGAGGACGGTGGCGTCGTCGTCCAGCCGACCGTGGTGGTAGTCCAGGTGACGCCGGATCAGCCGGCGCAGGGTCTCGGGGAGCGGCAGACCGTCCGCGTGGCGGCGGATGAGGAAGTCGGTGAAGCGGTCGAGCCCGAACTCCTGGCCCTCGGGGTTGCGGGCCTCGGTGATGCCGTCGGTGTAGAGCAACAGCCGGTCCCCGGGCTCCAGTTGGTCGTGACAGAGCGAAGGGGACGGTTCCAGGTCGGTGCCGAGCGGCGTGCTCGGCGGGCAGTACAGGGAGAGCGCCGTACGGCCGCCGCGGATGATGACCGGCGCGGGGTGTCCACAGCTCGTCCAGCGCAGGGCGCCGCTGGTGAGGTTCAGGTCGGCGAGGATTCCGGTGGCGTAGCGGCTGCTGTCGAACTGCGTGGCCAGCGCGTGCTCGACGGCCGCGGCGGTGCGCAACATGCCCGACCGCTGGCGGCGGTGGTTGCGGCAGGCGGCGAGCGCGAGGTTGGCGGTCAGCCCGGCGGCGGTGTCGTGGCCCATCGCGTCGAAGATGGCCAGATGGACGGTGTCACCGGCGATGCCGTAGTCGAAGACGTCGCCGCTGACCTCGTACGCCGGCTCCATCACGGCGCTGATCAGTACCCGGTCGGTGGCGAACGTGCGCGGCGGCATCAGCCGCCACTCCATCTCGGCGGCCACGTTCATGTCGCGGCGGCGCACCAGCCGGGAGTACGTGTCGCTCGTACCGCGCTTGCTGACCAGCATCAGCGCGATCAGGGAAGCGAGGTTGCGCAGGTCGTGGGGGAGGGCCGGGTCGGTGGGCGCTTCGACCCGCAGGACGCCCATCCGCTCCGTGCCGTTGACCAGCGGTACCCACCACTGGCCGCCGCCCGCCGCGTTCGCGGGCACGATCGTGCCGAGCTGGAAGGCGCGGCCCGCGACCGTCCCGTCCACCCGCAGTTCGGCGGGCCGGTCCGCGCGCACCTGGCGGGCCGGGCCGTACATGGCCCGCGGGCCCCGGTCGGTCAGCAGATGCAGCATCTGCTGCTGCAGGTCGGCGAGGTAGATCAGCACGCCGGGCCAGCCGGCCCGCGCCGCGTGCCGGGCGACCAGGCCGGGCAGTTGCTCCAGCGTGATCAGATGGCTGGCGGCAAGGAGGTCGCCCAGGAGGTTCTCCCGGGCGGCCGAGGTGCTCATACGGGGCCCTCCCTCGGCGTGGAGGCACGGCGGCCCCGAGACGGTCGCCGTGTGCCCGCAGTACCCGCTGCCGGTACCTCCGTAACCCCCTGGGGTGCGACACCGGGAGGAAGCCCGTACAACCGGAGGAACCAGGCGTTTGCCGCGTGAGGCCCGGTGGTACGGCTGTGGGCGCACGCCCGGCGCCCTGTCGGGCCGGGATGACCGGCAAGCCCGCCGGACCGCCTGAAGACCGTCGAAGGAGACAGTGCCGTGGCCTCGAAAGCCGACTCGAAGCTCGCCTATACGGTTCCGGGCATGAGCACCTCCGCAGGCTCGGAGGTCGTCCAGCTGCTGCGGATGCGGCTGCACGCGCTCAACGACCTGGCGCTCACCCTCAAGCACGTGCACTGGAACGTGGTCGGCCCGCACTTCATCGCCGTGCACGAAATGCTCGACCCGCAGGTGGACGCCGTACGCGACATGATCGACACCACCGCCGAGCGGATCTCGACGCTCGGCGGCGAGCCCGCCGGCACGCCCGGCGTCATGGTCGCCGAGCGTACGTGGGGGGACTACGCGATCGGGCGCGCCGAGTCCATCGAGCACCTGGGCGCGCTGGACGTGGTGTACACCGGTGTCATCGAGGACCATCGCGAGGCGGTGCGCGCCACCGACGAGCCCGACCCGATCACCCAGGACATGCTCATCGAGCAGCTCCGCAGCCTGGAACTGTTCCAGTGGTTCATCCGCGCCCACCTGGAGAGCTCCGGCGGCAAGCTCAGCACCGCCAGCGAGACCAGCGAGGAGGGGGCCGCGCGGGCGGCCGGGAGGCAGGCGCGCCGGCAGCCCTGAGGCTCCGGAGGGCCGGGTGGCGTGTGCGTCGCCTGAATCGTTTTTCGCTGTGCCCGGCCGTGGGGTGGCCGGGCGCAGTGCTTCGTGCGGACACCCTCTTGACGCTCTCTCCTTCGGCGGCCTAACTTAGGCGTACTGAAACGATTCAAAAAGCGTTTCGCCGTCGCACACCGCCGAGGTGACCCATGCCGAGCACGCCCGCCCCGTCCGCCGTGAAGGCCGCCCTGAAGGGACAGGTGATCGAGACACCGTCCTGGGGTTACGGCAACTCCGGCACCCGCTTCAAGGTGTTCGCGCAGCCCGGCGTCCCCCGCGACCCGTACGAGAAGCTGGACGACGCGGCGCGGGTGCACGAGTTCACCGGGGTCGCGCCCCGGGTGTCGCTGCACATCCCGTGGGACACCGTCGAGGACTACGGGAAGCTCGCGGAGTACGCGGCGCAGCGCGGCCTGACGCTCGGCGCCATCAACTCCAACACCTTCCAGGACGAGGACTACAAGCTCGGGTCCGTGACCCACCCCGACCCGGCCGTCCGCCGCAAGGCCGTGGACCATCTCCTCGCCTGTGTCGACATCATGGACGCGACCGGCTCGAACGATCTGAAGCTGTGGTTCGCCGACGGCACCAACTACCCGGGCCAGGACGACATCGCCGGCCGCCAGGACCGGCTGGCCGAGGCGCTGGCCGAGGTCTGCGCACGGCTCGGGGACGACCAGCGGATGCTGCTGGAGTACAAGTTCTTCGAGCCGGCCTTCTACACCACCGATGTGCCGGACTGGGGCACCTCGTACGCGCACTGCCTGAAGCTCGGCCCCAAGGCGCAGGTCGTCGTCGACACCGGACACCACGCGCCCGGCACCAACATCGAGTTCATCGTCGCCTTCCTGCTCCGCGAAGGGAAGCTCGGTGCCTTCGACTTCAACTCGCGCTTCTACGCCGACGACGACCTGATGGTGGGTTCGGCGGACCCGTTCCAGCTGTTCCGCATCATGCACGAGGTGATCAAGAACGGCGGGCTGGAGCCCGAGCGCGGCGTGAACTTCATGCTCGACCAGTGCCACAACATCGAGGCGAAGATCCCGGCCGTCATCCGCTCCGTCATGAACGTGCAGGAGGCAACGGCCAAGGCGCTGCTGGTGGACACGGATGCGCTGCGGGCAGCGCAGCGTTCCGGCGATGTGCTCGCGGCGAATGGCGTCCTGATGGACGCCTACAACACCGACGTTCGGCCGCTGCTCGTCGAGGTACGGGGGGAGATGGGGCTGGACCCCGACCCGATGGCGGCGTACCGGGCCTCCGGCTGGCAGGAGCGGATTGCCGCGGAGCGGGTGGGGGGCCGGCAGGCCGGGTGGGGCGCGTAGGCGCCTGCCGCGCCTGAGGTCCTGCTGCGCCTGAGCGTCTGCCGCGCTCTGTTCATCGGCGACTGCGGGCCGTCTGTGGCTGGTCGCGCAGTTCCCCGCGCCCCTGACGGGGCGCGTCAATCCACTCTCTCGTCTCGAAGGACGGACATGCTCATGGCCCCGCACCCCGAAGTCAGCGCACTCCTCGCGCGTGCCCACCGGCTCGGCTCCGACCCCCGTAACACCAACTACGCCGGTGGCAACGCCTCCGCCAAGGGGGTGGCCACCGACCCGGTCACCGGCGGGGATGTCGCGCTGATGTGGGTCAAGGGCTCCGGCGGCGACCTGGGCACCCTCAAGGAGTCCGGGCTGGCCGTGCTCCGGCTGGACCGGCTGCGCGCGCTGACCGAGGTGTACCCGGGCGTCGAGCGCGAGGACGAGATGGTCGCCGCTTTCGACTACTGCCTGCACGGCAAGGGTGGTGCGGCGCCCTCGATCGACACCGCGATGCACGGCCTCGTCGACGCCGCACACGTCGACCATCTGCACCCGGACTCCGGCATCGCGCTGGCATGCGCCGCCGACGGCGAGAAGCTGACCGCCGAGTGCTTCGGCGACAAGGTCGCCTGGGTGCCGTGGCGGCGCCCAGGTTTCCAGCTCGGCCTGGACATCGCCGCCGTCAAGGAGGCCAACCCGCAGGCCGTCGGCGTGATCCTGGGCGGCCATGGCATCACCGCGTGGGGCACCACCTCCGAGGAGTGCGAGCGCAACGCCCTGTGGATCATCCGCACGGCCGAGAAGTACCTCGCCGACCACGGCAGGGCCGAGCCGTTCGGCCCGGTCGTCGAGGGGTACGAAGCGCTGTCCGAGGACGCGCGCAAGGAGCGGGCCGCAGCGCTGGCCCCCGTCGTCCGCGGCCTCGCCTCCGCCGACAAGCCGCAGGTCGGCCACTTCACCGACGCCGAGCCCGTGCTCGACTTCCTGGCCCGCGCCGAGCACCCCCGGCTCGCCGCGCTCGGCACCTCCTGTCCCGACCACTTCCTGCGCACCAAGGTCCGGCCGCTCGTCCTCGACCTGCCGCCCACCGCCCCGCTCGACGAGGCGATCGCCCGCCTGAAGGAACTGCACGCGGAGTACCGGGAGGAGTACCGCGCCTACTACGAGCGGCACGCCACCCCCGACTCGCCGCCCCTGCGCGGTGCCGACCCGGCGATCGTGCTGATTCCGGGCGTCGGCATGTTCAGCTACGGCAAGGACAAGCAGACCGCCCGGGTGGCGGGGGAGTTCTACCTCAACGCGGTCAACGTGATGCGCGGCGCCGAGGCGGTGTCCTCGTACGCGCCGATCGAGGAGGCCGAGAAGTTCCGCATCGAGTACTGGGAGCTGGAGGAGGCCAAGCTGCGGCGGATGCCCGCGGCCAAGCCGCTGGCCACCCGCATCGCGCTGGTCACCGGCGCGGGCTCGGGCATCGGCCGGGCCATCGCGCACCGGCTGGCCGCCGAGGGTGCCTGCGTGGTGGTCGCGGATCTGAACGCCGACGGTGCCGCCACGGTGGCCGAGGAGCTGGGCGGCGCGGACAAGGCCGTCGCGGTGACCGTGGACGTGACCGACGAGGAGCAGATCGCCGCGGCCTTCCGTGCGGCCGTACTCGCCTTCGGCGGCGTCGACCTGGTGGTCAACAACGCCGGCATCTCCATCTCCAGGCCGCTGCTGGAGACCAGCGCCAAGGACTGGGACCTCCAGCACGACATCATGGCCCGCGGCTCCTTCCTCGTCTCCCGCGAGGCCGCCCGCGTCATGACCGCCCAGGACATGGGCGGCGACATCGTCTACATCGCTTCCAAGAACGCCGTCTTCGCCGGCCCCAACAACATCGCCTACTCCGCCACCAAGGCCGACCAGGCCCACCAGGTGCGCCTGCTCGCCGCCGAGCTGGGCGGGCACGGCATCCGCGTCAACGGCGTCAACCCCGACGGCGTGGTGCGCGGCTCCGGGATCTTCGCCGGGGGCTGGGGCGCGCAGCGCGCCGCGACGTACGGCATCGAGGAGGAGAAGCTCGGCGAGTTCTACGCCCAGCGCACCCTCCTCAAGCGCGAGGTGCTGCCGGAACACGTCGCCAACGCGGTGTTCGCGCTGACCGGCGGCGACCTGACCCACACGACGGGACTGCACGTCCCCGTGGACGCCGGGGTCGCCGCGGCGTTCCTGCGCTGAGGGGACGACGTGACCAGCACCCGTACCTTCGCCGCCGTCGACCTCGGTGCCACCAGCGGGCGCGTGATGCGCGCCCGGGTGGGGCCCGACAGACTGGAACTGACCGAGGCCCACCGCTTCCCCAACACCCCGCTCCGGCGGCCCGACGGGCTGCGCTGGGACGTGGACTCGCTCCACCGGGGCATGCTCGACGGGCTGCGCGCGGTGGCCCGGACGGGCGGCGCCGACTCCGTCGGCATCGACACCTGGGCGGTGGACTACGGCCTGCTCGACGCCGAGGGGGAGCTGCTGGACCAGCCGTTCCACTACCGCGACGCGCGCACCGAGGACGTGGCGGAGCGGGTGCGCGCGTCGGTGGGACCGGCCGAGCTGTACGCGGTCACCGGCCTCCAGCACCTGCCGTTCAACACCGTCTACCAGCTGGCCGCTGACCGTGACAGCGGCCGGCTCGCGGCCGCCCGCACCCTGCTGCTGATGCCGGACCTGCTGGTGCACCGGCTCACCGGGGAGGCGGCAGCGGAGGCGACCAACGCCTCCACCACCGGCCTGTTCGACGCCCGCACCGGCACCTGGTCGAAGGAGCTGCTCGGCCAGCTCGGCCTCGACCCCGCGCTGTTCCCGCCGCTGCGCCGCCCCGGCGAGCCGGCGGGCACCCTGCTCCCGCACGTCGCCGAGGCCACCGGGCTGCCGGCCGGTACTCCCGTCACCGCCGTCGCCTCGCACGACACCGCCTCCGCCGTGGCCGCGGTCCCGGCCGAGGAGCCGGACTTCGCGTACCTCTCGTGCGGCACCTGGTCGCTGGCCGGCCTGGAGCTGGCCGCGCCCGTGCTCACCGAGGAGTCCCGCGCCGCGAACTTCACCAACGAACTGGGCATCGACGGCACCACCCGCTACCTCCGCAACATCATGGGCCTCTGGCTGCTGGCCGAGACCCAGCGCACCTGGCAGGACCAGGGGCTTCCGCACGCGCTGGGCCCCCTGCTGGCGGCGGCCGCGCAGGCCCGCCCCTTCGCCGCCGTCATCGACCCCGACGCGCCCGAATTCCTCGCCCCCGGTGACATGCCGGCCCGCATCGCGGCGTACTGCGTCCGGACCGGCCAGCGCCCGCCCGAGGACCAGGGGTCACTCGTCCGTACCATCCTCGAAGCGCTCGCCCTGGCCCACGCCCGCACCCTGCGCCGCGCCGCCGAACTCGCCGGGCGGGAGATCCGCACCGTCCACCTGGTCGGCGGCGGCAGCCGCAACGAGCTGCTCTGCCGGCTCACCGCCGACGCCACCGGGCTGCCCGTCGTCGCGGGCCCCGCCGAGGCCACCGCGCTGGGCAACGTCCTCGTCCAGGCCCGCTCGCACGGCCTCGTCCCGGACCGTACCGCGATGCGCCGCCTGGTCGCCGGAACCCAGCCGCTCCGCCACTACGCCCCGGGCGGCGACCGCGCGGCCTGGGACGCCGCGGCACGCCGCATCGGCCTGGACTGACGCCTCCCGGTTGGTCCGAGCGAGGTGTGGAGCCGGTTTGTCCGTTTTCGGGTGAGGCCTTCAGGGGCACTGGTGACTCCATGAGAAGCACGGAGGGCACAGGCGGCGCGGACACCACCACCGCGCTCACCCTGCACATCAACGGCGAACGCCAGGAACGCACGGTCGACAACCGCACCTCGCTCCTCGACCTGCTCCGCGAGGACCTGCGGCTGACCGGCGCGAAGAAGGGCTGCGACCACGGCCAGTGCGGGGCCTGCACCGTCCTGCTGGACGGCCGGCGGGTCAACTCCTGCCTGCTGCTCGCGGTGGCCGCCGACGGCACGGAAGTCACCACCGTCGAGGGCCTGGCCGACGGCGACGCGCTGCACCCGCTCCAGGAGGCGTTCCTCGCGCACGACGGCTTCCAGTGCGGCTTCTGCACCCCCGGCCAGCTCTGCTCGGGCGTCGCCGCGATCGCCGAGGCGCGCGAGGGCTGGCCCAGTGCGGTGACGCCGGACGGCGTGCCCGACGGGCCGGTGGAGCTGACCGGCGGCGAGGTGCGCGAGCGGATGAGCGGCAACATCTGCCGCTGCGGCGCGTACGTGAACATCGTCGACGCGGTGCGGGAGGCGGCCCGGTGAAACCCTTCCGGTACGAGACGGCCACCGACCCGGCAGCCGCCGTCGACCTGCTCTCCCGTCGGCCGCGCGCGGCTTTCCTCGGCGGCGGCACCAACCTGGTGGACCTGATGAAACTCGGGGTCGAGGTGCCCGAGATGCTGGTCGACGTCAGCCGGCTGCCGTTCGACGAGATCACCGAGACCGAGGACGGCGGGCTGCGGGTCGGCGCCACCGTACGCAACAGCACCCTCGCCGTGCACCCGCTCGTCCGCGAGCGCTACCCGGCGCTGTCCCAGGCGCTGCTGGCCGGCGCCTCGCCGCAGCTGCGCAACCTCGCCACGATCGGCGGCAATCTCCTCCAGCGCACCCGCTGCGTGTACTTCCAGGACATCGGCAAGCCCTGCAACAAGCGGCGGCCCGGCTCCGGCTGCCCCGCGCGCAGCGGCATCCACCGCGACCTCGCCGTCCTCGGCGCCTCCCAGCACTGCGTGGCCACCCACCCGTCGGACATGGCGGTGGCGCTGACCGCCCTCGACGCGACGGTGCACTGCGTGTCGGTCGAGGGCACCCGGACGCTCCCGGTGGCCGAGCTGCACCGGGTGCCCGGCGACGCACCGGACCGCGACACCGTACTGGAGCACGGCGAGCTGATCACGGCCGTCGAGCTGCCGCCGCCCGCGCCCGCCGCCCGCTCGGCGTACCGCAAGGCCCGGGAGCGCGCCTCGTACGCCTTCGCGCTCGCCTCGGCCGCCGCCGACCTGCGGGTGAGCGAGGGCACCGTACAGCACGTGCGGCTCGCGTTCGGCGCGCTGGCGGCCAAGCCCTGGCGGGCCCGGGCGGCGGAGGCCGCGTTGCTCGGCGGGCCCGCCACCGAGGAGTCCTTCGGCCGGGCCGTGGACCAGGAACTGGCGGCCGCCGAGCCGCTCCGCGACAACGGCTACAAGATCCCCCTGGCCCGCCGGCTGGCCGTCGCCCTGCTGACGGACCTGACGGAAGCCCACGCGGGAGGTGCGCGATGACGACCCTGCCCCGCACCCTGGGCGCGGACACCGCGCGGCTGGAGGGCCGCGCGAAGGTGACCGGCACGGCGCGGTACGCCGCCGACCACGGACACCCCGACGGCCTGTTCGCCTGGGCGGTACCCGCCACGATCGCCCGTGGGGAGATCACCGGCGTGGACACCGGCGCCGCGCTAGCCGACCCCGCCGTCCTCACCGTGCTCACCCACGAGAACGCGCCCCGCCTCGAAGAGGGCGAGGACCCCACGCTCGCCGTCCTGCAGTCGTCGCGCGTCGCGCACCGCGGCCAGATCGTCGCCCTCGCGGTCGCCACCTCCCTGGAGGCGGCCAGGGCGGCGGCCGGCGCGGTCCGCCTGGACTACACCTCGGAGCCGCACGACGTCCTGCTCGGCCCCGACCACCCGGGCCTCTACGCGCCCGAGACCGCCAACGGCGGCCACCCCGCCGACCGGGAACGCGGCGACTTCGACACCGCGTACGACGGAGCGGCCGTCCGGCACGACGCCGTGTACGAGACCCCGCCGCTGCACAACCACCCGATGGAGCCGCACGCCGCCACCGCCTGGTGGGAGGGCGAGCGCCGGCTGTGCCTGTACGACTCCAGCCAGGGCTCGTCCACCGTCCAGCGGATGCTGGCCCAGCTCTTCGGGCTCGGCCCGGAGCAGGTGCAGGTCACCAGCGAGCACGTGGGCGGCGGCTTCGGCTCCAAGGGCACACCGCGTCCGCAGTCGGTGCTCGCCGCCATGGCCGCCCGCGTGACGGGTCGCCCGGTGACCCTCGCCCTGCCGCGCCAGCTGCTGGAGGCCGTCACCGGCCACCGTGCCCCCACGATCCAGCGACTCCGCCTCGGCGCCGACCGCGACGGCCGCATCCAGGCGTTGGCGCACGAGATCGTCACCCAGTCCTCCACGGTCCAGGAGTTCGTGGAGCAGGCGGCGTGCCCCAGCCGCACGATGTACGTCTCGCCGCACAGCCGCACCACCCACCGGGTGACGCGGCTGGACGTCCCCACGCCCTCGTGGATGCGGGCGCCCGGTGAGTGCCCCGGCATGTACGCGCTCGAATCGGCCATGGACGAACTGGCCCTCGCCTGCGGCCTGGACCCCGTCGAGCTGCGGCTGCGCAACGAACCCGACCGCGAGCCGGACTCCGATCGCCCGTACAGCAGCCGCCACCTCGTGGCATGCCTGCTGGAGGGGGCCCGCCGCTTCGGCTGGCGGGACCGCGATCCGGCGGTCCGGGGCCGCCGCGACGGCCGGCTGCTGCTCGGCACCGGCGTGGCCGCCTCGACGTACCCGGTGCTGGTCGCTCCGTGCCGGGCCGAGGCGCACGCCCGCGCCGACGGAATGATCGACGTACGGGTGAACGCCACCGACATCGGCACCGGCGCCCGGACCGTGCTGGCCCAGATCGCCGCCGACGCACTGCGGATGCCGCTGGAGCGCGTCCGCATCCACGTCGGGTCCAGCGACCTGCCCACGGCCCCCGTGGCAGGCGGATCGGCGGGCACCTCTTCGTGGGGCTCCGCGGTGCACAAGGCGTGTGACGGGCTGCGGCGGCAGCTGGAGGAACACAGCGAGGTACCGGAGACCGGCCTGACGGCCACCGCCGACACCACCGAGGACGCCAAGCGCGGCGCGGAGTACGCACGGCACGCGTACGGTGCCCAGTTCGTCGAGGTGCAGGTGGACACCGTGACCGGCGAGACGCGGGTACGGCGGCTGCTCGGCGTCTTCGCCGCGGGCCGCATCCTGAACCCGCGTACAGCCCGCTCGCAGTTCCTCGGCGGCATGACCATGGGGCTCGGCATGGCGCTGACCGAACACAGCACGATGGACCGGGAGTTCGGCGACTACGCGGAACGCGACCTGGCGATGTACCACGTGCCGGTCTGCGCCGACGTGCCCGACATCGACGTGCACTGGCTCGACGAGGAGGACCCGCACCTCAACCCGATGGGCTCCAAGGGCATCGGCGAGATCGGCATCGTCGGCACAGCGGCCGCCGTCACCAACGCCGTTCACCACGCCACGGGCGTCCGCGTCCGTGCCCTGCCGGTCACCCCGGACGCGCTGCTGCCGCACCTGTGACGGCGCCCGTACCTGCGACGGTGTCCGGCCGCCCGGTGCCTGTGACGACGCCTCGTATCTGATGCACCGTCAGTGTCGCGGCAGGGCGGCGGCGAAACGGGTCGCTATGGCGGCCGGCGCGGTGATGGCACCGCCCACGACGACGCCCCACGCCCCGGCCCGAACCGCGGCCGCAGCCTGCTCCGGCGTGTGCAGCCGGCCCTCGGCGAAGACCGGCACATCCACGCGGGCCGCCAGCTCGGCGACCAGCTCCAGGTCCGGGCCCGGCTGCCGGCGGCTGTACGGGGTGTAGCCGGAGAGGGTGGTGGAGACGACATCGGCGCCGAGCGCGGCGGCCGCCACCCCCTCCGCCACGGTCGAGACATCGGCCATCAGCAGCCCGCCCAGGCCGTGCACCGCCTCGACCGTCTCGCGCAGCGGCCGGCCGTCCGGACGCGGCCGGTCCGTGGCGTCGACGGCCACGATCTCGGCCCCGGCCTCGGCGACGGCCCGCGCGTGCGCCGCGGTCGGAGTGATGTAGACACCTTCGGCGCCGTCCTTCCACAGCCCGATGAGCGGCAGGTCCACCACGGCCCGTACGGCCTCGATGTCCGCCACGCCCTGCACCCGGACGCCCGCGACCGGCGCGCCCGCGGTCACCGAGGCGGCCACCGCCGCCATGTGCTCCGGGGACCGCAGCGGGTCACCGGGCGGCGCCTGGCAGGAGACGACCAGCCGGCCGCGGAGCCCTTCGAGCAGCTCGCGGGCGCGGTCGGCGGGCATGGTGGTGCGGCCGGGGCCCCGGTCGTGTGCGGGGCCGGGAGTGGTCTCGGTCATGCTCAGTCCCTCGTCGTCCTTGGTCGCGTACGTGCGGTGGTTGTTCTGCTCCGTGTGTCCCGTGCTCACCGGTGCTCCGTGCGCGGTTCGCCGGCGTCCGCGACGCCGTCCTCCTCCAGCAGCAGTGCCGCCGCGCCGACCACCGCGGCGCGCGGGCCGAGCGCCGCCGGTACGGGACGCAGCCCCGAGGGGCCCGGCAGCAGCTCCGCGGTGAACGCCTCGGTCAGCGGTTCCCAGAACGGTGCGCCGATCGAGGCGACCCCGCCGCCGACCACCACCCGTTCCGGGTCCACGGTGTTGACGAGCCCCGCCAGGGCACGGCCCAGCGCGCCCGCGCCCTCCGCGAGGGCGGCCCGGGCGGCCTCCGCACCCGTCCCGGCCGGCCCCTCGGCCAGTGCCGCGACCTTCCGGAGGTCGTGCACGTTCCCGTCCCCGGTCAGTTCGCGGAACCGGGCGGTGATGGCGGGGCCGGGCGCGACGGCCTCCAGGTGCCCCGGCCGGCCGCAGTTGCACGGCCGGCCCGCGGCTTCCGCCACCGCGAGGTGGCCGAACTCGCCCGCCGTCCAGTGCGCACCGCGCAACAGCCGCCCGCCGCTGACCAGCCCGCCGCCGATGCCGGTCCCCACGCTCACGTACAGCGCGGAGACGCACCCCGCGCCGGCGCCGTAGGTCTGCTCGGCCAGTGCGAAGACGTTCGCGTCGTTGTCGGCGGCCACCGGCAGCCCGAGCCGGCCGGCCAGCTCCTCGCCCAGCCGGGTGCCCGCCCAGCCGGGGAGCAGTGCGTTGGCCGACAGCACGACGCCACGGGCGCGGTCGATGACGCCGCCGGTGCCGATCCCGAGGCCCACCGCCCCCTCCCGGCCGGGCAGCTCGCGGACGGCCGCCGCGATGGCGTCCAGCACCGCGGTCCGGCCCTCGGCGGCGGGCGTGGGCCGGACGACCGTCGCGAGGAGGGTGCCGTCGGGCGCGACGACCCCGGCGGCGATCTTCGTTCCGCCGACGTCGACGCCGAGCAGCGGGCGCGGCGCGGGGGAGGCGGGCCCGGACTCCGGTACGTGCCGCGGTCGCGGCTCCCGCGCGGCCGTCACGGCTGCGCCCTGCGGACGGTGAAGCGGATGTCGTAGCGGTCGGCGCGGTAGATCGTGGTGGTCGCCTCGACGGGGGTGTCGCGGCGGTCCAGGCCGACCCGCTGCACCCGCAGCCCCGAGCTGCCCAGCGGCACGCCGAGGAGGGCCGACTCGGTCTCGTCGAGGTCGACGGCGCGGATGATCTGGTCGGCCGCGCGGATGTCGAGCCCGTAGCGCGCGTCGAGCAGGGCGTAGAGCGAGCCGTTCAGGTCCTCGTCGACGAGGCCGGGGACCCGGTCGGCGGGGAAGTGGACGTTCTCCAGGCACATGGGGGAGCCGTCCGCCAGCCGCAGCCGGGAGACCCGCACGACGTCGGAGTCGGGGGCGATGCCGAGCCGGTCGGCGATCTGCCGGCCGGCCCGTACCGTCCCAGCGGCCAGCAGCCGTGAGGCCGGTTCGAGGTCACGGGCGCGCATGTCCTCGGAGAACGAGGTGAGGGTGAGCGACTTGGACACCACGGGCGGGGCGACGAACGTCCCCGCGCCCTGCACCCGGTAGACGTTGCCCGCCGCTTCCAGCGCGTCCAGCGCCTGCCGGACGGTGTTGCGCGAGACCCCGTGGTCCGTGGCGATCTCCCGCTCCGTGGGCAGCGGCGTGTGCGGGGGAGCCCCGGCCGTCTCGGCCAGCAGCGCCAGCCGCAGTTCCTCGTGCTTGGCCTGTCGGGCCACGCTTCACCATCCCGGGTCGTTGTGATTGGTGCTGACCAATACCGAAATTATTACGGCAGATCTTGTGCAGCACCAAGCCGAGTGTCAGATTGGTACCTTCCAATCTCTGGCTGAGCGAAAGGAAGCGCGATGGCGTCGCTCGATACGGCAACGGTGACGCGGAGCGGCGGAGGCACCACACTGCGACCGGTGATCGGCGTGGCCCTGGTCACCGCGCTCGGCGGCCTGCTGTTCGGCTACGACACCGGCGTCATATCCGGCGCCCTGCTCACGATCGAGTCCGACTTCGGGCTCACGGCCTTCGGCTCCGGCGTCGTGGTGAGCGCCATCCTGGTCGGTGCGATGGCCGGCGCGGCCGCCGCCGGCAACCTCGCCGACCGCTACGGCCGCCGCCCCGTCCTCGTCGCCGCTGCGGGCATCTTCACCGCCGGCGCCGCCCTGGCCGCCCTCGCGCCGTCCGCCACCGTGCTCACGGCGGCCCGCCTCGTCCTCGGCCTGGGCATCGGTACGGCGTCCAACCTCGTCCCGGTCTTCCTCGCCGAGGTCGCCCCGCCCCGCTACCGAGGGCGGCTGGTGGGCCTCAACCAGCTGATGATCACGCTCGGCATCGTCCTCGCCTACGTGGCCAACTACGCCCTGGCACACGCCACTCACGGCTGGCGCTGGATGTTCGGCATCGCCGCCGTGCCCGCGCTGCTCTTCGGCGCCGGCATGCTGCTGATGCCCGAGTCCCCGCGCTGGCTGGCGCTGCGCGGCCGTACCGAGCGCGCCCGCGCTGTCCTGGCGCGGCTCCGCGGTCCCGGCGACCCCGCGGCGGTCGATGCGGAGCTGGCCGGGATGACGGCCGGGCGCGCGGACGGTACGGCGCCGGCCCGCCGTGGACGGTGGCGGGCCCTGGCCGGCCGCTCCGTGCGCCCGGCGATCATCGCGGGCGTGGGCCTGCAGATCCTCGGCCAGGCGTCCGGCGTCAACACCGTCATCTACTACGCCCCGAAGATCTTCGAGAGCAGCGGCCTCGGCTCCTCCTCGGCCGTCCTCGCCACCGTCGGCGTCGGCGTGGTCAACCTGGTGATGACCCCGGTCGGGATGCTCGCCGTCGACCGCATCGGCCGCAAGAAGCTGCTGGCGTCCGGCGCCGCGGTGATGACGCTCGCCCTCGCCGGGCTGGCGGCCACCCTCGCGGCCGGCGGCCGGGACTCCTCGTTCGGCTGGCTCGCCGTGGCGTTCGTGGTCCTCTTCATCGCCGCGGTCGCCACCACGCTCAACGTGGTCGTCTTCATCATCCCCTCCGAGCTGTACCCGCTGCGCATCCGGGGCACGGCCATGAGCGCCACCATGTTCGCCAACTGGACCATGAACTTCCTGGTCTCCCTCACCTTCCTCACCCTGCTCGACGCGCTCGGCGGGGCCGCCACCTTCACCGCGTACGCGGTGGTGTGCGCGCTGCTGACCCTGTTCACGGTCCGCTGCATCCCGGAGACCCGCGGCAAGAGCCTGGAGGAGATCGAGCGCGAGCTCACCCGGGTATGACGGCGCGTCAGCGGGTGGCCGCGCGCTCGGCCTCCACCTGCTGCAGCGACTTGCCCGCCGTGTTCGGCATGAACAGGCCGATGACGGCGCAGATGAGGAGCGAGGCGGTGAGGAAGGCGGCGACCGGCGCGATACCGGTGCTCGCCAGGGCGGGCACGAAGAACGACCAGATGCCGAGCACGACGCGGGAGGTGCCGAAGGTGATGCCCTGCGCCGTGCCGCGCAGCATCGTCGGGAAGACCTCCTGGCTGATCGTCTTGTAGACGGCCTCACCCGCCATGGCCTGGCCGACACCGAACAGCACCACGTTGAACACGATCACGGGCAGCGTGAACGGCAGGAAGAGGAAGACGCCGTACGCGCAGACCTGCATGACCGACCCCGCGATCCACATCGCCTTGCGGTACCGGTGGCCGCGGTCGGCGTACCGCATGTAGACCGCCACCGTACCGACGATCACCAGCGCGAAGCTGGCGCAGGAGAGGCCCACGCTGGTGGCCTGGCTGCCCGCGCCCAGGCTCTTGACCATGTACGGGGTGAAGATGCCGTTCGTGCCGGCCGCGAGGTTCCAGAAGAGGTAGATGCCGCCGGTGAACAGCAACGCCCGCAGATGGGCGCCGCGCAGCAGGTCACGCACCTTCGGGCGGGCGGCGGCACCGGCCTGCGCCGCGGTCCGCCAGACCGCCGACTCGACCATGCCGCGACGCATCGCGTACGTCACCAGCGCGACCACGAACAGGTGCAGGAAGACGATGCGGATGCCGAGCAGCCCGAGGTCGGACAGCGCCAGCGCCAGCAGCAGCACGACCACCGGGCCGAGGCTCCAGGTCACCTGTGTCAGCCCGAGCAGCTTGCCGCGCGCCTTGGCGGGCGAGAACTCACCGACGAGCGCGAGCGAGGTCGGCACGTCGGCACCGACGGCCAGGCCCACGATGAACGTGCCGGCGAAGAGCATCAGCGGGTTGACCGCGAAGGCGATGAGCAGGATGGCCGCCGCGTACACCAGCAGGTCGTACTGGTAAATGCGCTTGCGGCCGAGCTTGTCGCCCAGCCGCCCGCCGATGAACGCGCCGATCGCCGCGCCGATGGCGTTGGGGCCGATGGCGGTGAGCGCGCCGAGTCCGTTCTGGGAGAGGCCGAAGCGGTCCTGGAAGAAGGCGAGGCCGGAGCTGAGCGCGACGATCGACCCGGCGTCCAGGTACGACGCCATGCCGGCCAGCCCGGTCCACTTCCACTGCTGCCGCGATACGGCCCCGTCCCCGCCCGGGGCGTCCTCGGCGGGTGGGGTGCTCTGCAGGGATGTCACCTGGACTCCTTCGTCCTCGCACTGTCGTGAAGCGGGCTGCGCGAAGCAGCCGTGTTACGCCGTCTTGAAACGACTCAAACAATGAGTGCGTGTAGCTCGGGGGTCAATACCCAGTGTGCAACTTTCCTCTGAAACCTTTCAATAACTTCCTGGTGCTGCCGGGACGGGAGTGCCGACCGGGTGGGCCGGAGGTGAGCGCGACCGCGGGCCCGGCTTCCCCTCCGGGTCACCGGGCCGCCTCGCAGGCCCTCGCGAACCCTCTCCAAAAAGTGTCTCCAGGGGGTCACAAATGCCCTCTGGCCAGCGACTTTTGTCAGTGGGGCGGGGTAATATAGAAGCAGTGTTCGAGAGAGCCCACGGGGGGATCCGGGGCTCTCGACCACGACAGGAGGGACCCTGTGACGGCTGCCGCAATGACCCCGACGTCCGCTCTGTTCGACCTTCCGTACTCCCCGCTCGCCAAGAAGCCGCTGCCCGCCGGCCGGCCCCGCGAGTGGTACATCGCCCACAACCGCCGACTGAAGGCCATGCGCCTGGCCATCGCGCTGCTCGACTCCGGCGTGCACACGCCGGACCGCGCACCGAACCGGCTCATCCGCGACACCGCCGCGCTCGTCGGCATCCACCGCCCGTCCGACACCACCTGCCACATGGTCCGCACGCTGATGCGGTACACCCGCTGACATCACTCCTGAACGCACACGAAGGGGCGGCCCGCTCTCCCGGGCCGCCCCTTCCGCGTGTACGGCCCCGCCATACCGCCCGCCGCGCCGGGCTGTTGCTCCGCCGACTGCCGTGGTTCTCTGGGTACTTGACGTTGCACTCGGCGACGGGGGGAACGATCGCCATGACCGAACTCGCGGAACTGGCCTCGGCCGGTGCCCTTGCGGTGATCCAGGCCGCGGGCACCGACGCCTGGTGGACGATGCGGGACGGACTGGCCCGTGTGTTCGGGAGGGGAGACGCGGCCGAGGCCCGTGCCACCGCCGCGCGCCTCGACCGTACCGCCGCCGAACTGACCGCCGCCGACGACAACCAGTACCGTCCGGCCCGCGAAGCCGCCCGTGCCGCCTGGTGCGTACGCCTCACCGACCTGCTGGAGGGCATGCCGGAGGGCGAGCGCGCCGAAGCCGTGGAACAGCTCGCAACACTGCTCGCCGCCGTGCCGGCGCCCGGGGCACCCTCGCCGACCGCCGGCGACGGCGGACTGGCGGTGCACGGGGACGTGTCCGTACAGGCGGAAGGGGGGTCCGTCGCCGGTGGCGTCATCAACGGGGGCGTACGTGTCGGGGACCCTTCCCGGCCGGGTGGCACGCCGGGCTGAGGCCACCTGGAACGCCGCAACCGCACATCGAAGCCCGTACCTCACTCTTCGCGCACACCGGTGCGGTCGCCGCCGGGCGCGTCGGCGCCCTGCACGTCCATGCGGCCGTCCCGCCGGCGTCGGGTACGCCGGGGAGCCGGTCCCTCGCGGTACCCGCCGGGCGGCTGGACGACGCCTTCACCGGTCGCGAGCCGCTGCTGCGCGAGCTGGACCGGGTGCGGGGCGCCCCGCCGGGCGACTGCCGGAACCTGGTGCTGTGCGGTCTGGGCGGCTGCGGCAAGACCACCGTGGCGATCGCCGCCGCCCGCTCCGCCGCGCGGAACGGCGTCGAGGCGTGGTGGGTCTCGGCGGCCACTCGACCCGAACTCCACGACGGCATGCGCCAAGTGGCCGTACGGCTCGGCGCCGGCGACGCCGAACTCACCCGCGCCTGGAGCGGGATGGACAGCGCGACGGACCTGCTGTGGCGGATGCTGGGGCGGCATCCCCGGCCGTGGCTGCTGGTGGTCGACAACGCGGACGACCCGGAGCTGCTGGCCGCCGAGGGAGGCGCCTTCGCGGACGGGACCGGATGGCTGCGGCCGGTGGCCGCGGGGGCCGGGACCGTGCTCGTCACCAGCCGCCATCGCAATCCGCGGGCCTGGGGCGCCTGGTGGCGACTGCGGACGGTCGGCCCGCTGACCCGGCCGGAGGCCACGCGGGTCCTGATGCGGGTGGCCGGACCCGGTGCGGGCACAGCGGCCGACGCGGCGGCGCTCGCCGACCGGCTGGGGCGGCTGCCACTGGCACTGCGGCTGGCCGGGGCACAGCTCGCCGCGGCGTCCGGAGCCCCGTGGTCCGACGCCGTCACGACCTTCGACGCCTACGGGCGGCAGCTGGCGGCGGGCGGCTGGCAGCAGCTGTTGGAACCGGAGGAGGCCGCGATGGCCGAAGCGGACCGTGCGCCCCGGCGCATCGTCAGCCGGACCTGGGAACTCTCGTTGGACCACCTCGCCCGGCGGGGCATGCCGGAGGCGCGGGAACTGCTGAGGCTGCTCTCCTTCTTCGCCGAGGCGCCCGTACCGTACGCGCTGCTGACCCCGTCGGTCCTGGGTGCGCCCACCGGCGTACTGCCCGGCCTCGACGGAACCCGTCTGTGGCGGCTCCTGAGAGCGCTCGCCGACCTGCACCTCGTCGACATCCCGGAAAGCGGCCCCGGCGGCGCGCCGTCCGGGAACAGCGCCGGGAGCGAGGGCGCGGACGAGGCCCCGGACGACGACGGTGCCGAAGCGCCGCGCGACGCCGTTCGCCTCCACCCTCTGGTACGTGCCGCCGGCCGCCTCCGGGGCGAGGCGACGATGCGGCAGGCCGCGTACCTGGAGGCGGCGACGGACCTGCTCGTCTCGGCCACTCAGGGCGAGTCGCACGTCTCCCCGGAGGATCCGGCGCGCTGGCCGCTGTGGCAGGCGATCACACCCCATGCCCAGCACCTCCTGCGCGAGACCGGCGCACACGCGGCCGGTTCCGCACGGGCGGTGGCACAGGCGGTCCGGGTGGCCGTGGCCACCGGGCGCGCTCTCCGGGCCCGCGGGCTGTACGGCCAGGCCGAGGATACCTTCGCCGCCGCTTTCGAGACCGGACGGCGCGTCCTGGGTGAGGGGCACGACGCCACGCTGACCGCCCATCATGAGGTTGCCGCCATGCACCACGCCCGTGGCCGGCTGGCGGAGGCGGAAGGCGGTTTCCGGGACCTCGTGCGCCACCGGAGCGCGGCGCTCGGGCCGGACCATCCGCAGACACTCCTGGGCCGCCACATGCTGGCGTACGTCCGGCACGACCAAGGACGGCTCACGGAGGCGGAAGCGGAGTACCGGGCGGTGCTGCGGACCCGCACCCGCGTGCTGGGCGAGGCCGATCCGCTGACCATGGCCACCCGCTATCGCGTGGCCCGCGTCCTGGGTGACCTGGGCCGCCCGGCGGAGGCCGAGACCGAGTACGCGGCAGTGCTCGCCCTGCGGACCGAGGTGTTCGGCGCCGCACACCCCCGCACACTGATCGTGCGCCGCGAACTCGCCCGACTGCACCACGACATGGGCCGCCCGGACCTCGCCGGACCGGAATTCGACGAGGTCATCGCGGTGCAGCGGCGGGTGCTCGGCAACACCCACCGCGACACACTTCTCAGCCGCAGCTGCCGCGCGCGGCTCTGGCAGGCACAGGGCCGGACGACGCGGGCCGCAGTGGAGTTCCGGGAGGTGCTCCGGGACCTCGCCACGGTGATGGGGGAGGACCATCCGTACACCGTGACTGCCAGGCGCTACCTGGCAGAGGCGCTCGACGAACCGACCGGGCCACCCAGGACCGGCGGCAGGCCCCCCGGCTGATGCCGCATCCGGTCCGTGACGTACCCGGCCGGGCCTCCTCGGTCAGGGCAGGGCGACCGAGGGTGTTTTCGCCGGGGGGAGGGCCGGGGGGCGGTCGGTGTCCTGGGGCGGGGGGAGCAGGAGGGTGAACCAGACCGTCTTGCCGACGGTGGTGGGGCGGGTGCCCCAGGCGGCGGCGAGGGCCTCGACCAGGATCAGGCCGCGGCCGTTCTCCTCCATGCTCTCCGCGAGGCGGGCACGGGGCCGGGGCACGCTGTGGTCGCTGATCTCCACGCCCAGTTCGCGGACGCTGTGCCACACCCGCAGACCGATCGGCCCCTCCGCGTGGCGCACCCCGTTGGTGAGGAGTTCCGAGGCCAGCAGCAGTGCGGTGTCCGCCAGTCCCGCCAGGCCCCAGGCCTCCAGGTGCTGCCGCAGGAAACGCCGTCCGGCCGGTACCGAGACGGCCTCGCCTGGCAGCTCCGTCTCCGCGGTCTCCAACGGGGCCGTGGGGAAGCTGACGAGCAGCAGGGTCACGTCGTCGGCGTACGCCGCGGTGTCCGGCAGGAGGGTGTGCAGGACCCGGTCGGCGGCCTCCTCCAGGCCGTCGGCGGTGTCCCGCGACCCTTCGGCGGTGGTGGTGAACGACTGCTCCAGCGTGGTCGCCAGCAACGCCAGCTGGTGGTCGAGGTCGCCGTGCGCGGTCTCCACCACGCCGTCGGTGTACAGCGCGAAGGCCGTGCCCGCCCGGAGCGGGAAGCGGACCTGCTGGTGCGGTACGCCGCCCACGCCCAGGGGGATACCGGTCGGCATCGGCAGCTCACGGACCGGCGCGTCCGGCTCGATGAGGAGGACCGGCAGATGGCCGGCCGAACAGGCCGTCACCTCGCCCCGCGCCGGATCGGCCTCCAGGTAGACACAGGTGACGAACTGTTCGGGCAGGTCGTGGGTGAACGCGTCCAGGGCCCGCATCAGTTCCCACGGCGGAAGGCCGGCCAGCGCGAGGGCACGGGCAGCGGACCGCAGCTGGCCCATCACCACGGCCGCGTCCAGGCCGCGCCCCATCACGTCCCCGACGAAGACCCCAACCCGCCCGGCGCCCAGGTCGATCAGGTCGAGCCAGTCGCCGCCGACGCCCTGTCCCTGGGTCGACGGCAGGTACCGGCTGGCCGCCCGGGCCCCGGGGATCTGCTTCGATGCCCCCATGAGGTTCAGCGCCAGGGAGATGTGCCGTTGCTGTGCGTACAGTTCGGTCAGCTCCGCCTCGGCGCGTTTGCGGTCGGTGATGTCGCGCATGATGGAGCAGGCAGCGGTGATCCTGCCGTCCTGGGTGCGGATGGGCCACAGAGTGACGTCGATGTCCAGGACGCGCCCGTCCTTGGTGGTACGGCGGGTCTCGTAGTGCTCGATCCGCACGCCGCGGGCGATGCGCCCCAGCAGCTCGTCCTCCTCGCTCTTGAGGTCGGGGGGTACGAGCATGCCGACGTGGCGGCCGACGGCTTCGGCGGGTGCGTAACCGTAGAGGCGCTGGGCGGCCGCGTTCCAGAAGGTGATCTCCCCGCCGAGGGTCTTGATCAGGATCGCGTCCTGGGAGGACTCGACCACCACCGCCAGCTCGTCGACCCGTGCCTCGGCGCGTTTGCGGTCGGTGATGTCGCGCATGAGGGAGCAGGCGGCGATGACGGTGCCGTCCTCGCCGCGGAGGGGCCACAGGGTGACGTCGATGTCCAGGACGCGGGCGTCGCCGGTGGTACGGCGGGTCTCGTAGTGTTCGATCCACTCGCCGCGGGCGATGCGCCCCAGCAGCTCGTCCTCCTCGCTCTTGAGGTCGGGGGGTACGAGCATGCCGACGTGGCGGCCGACGGCTTCGGCGGGTGCGTAACCGTAGAGGCGCTGGGCGGCCGCGTTCCAGAAGGTGATGACCCCGTCGAGGGTCTTGATGAGGATCGCGTCCTGGGAGGACTCGACGAGCCCCTGGAACAGTCCGTACCGGCTCCCGTCGCCCCGCAGCGCTTCGATTGACAATTGGTGCCTCGCTTCACATGGCGGCGCCGCACTCGGGCGACGAGGCCACGGCCCCCTGTTCGCCCTGCGTTCCGCGCCGTCCAACACCTGCTGAGATGCCCGACATTGCAGCACATCGCCTGTCAGTAGCGTTAACTTGCAGGTATTTGACCGCGCCGGTTCGTAGTTGAACTCTTTATGCACCGCTCGGGAAGATCACGCAGCGCATTGGGACCACTGGAACCACCAGAAGCGATCCGGGGGAATTGCCGACGAACGGCAGCCGGTACGGCCCGTACCGGTCGGCCTCAGCTCTTCCGCAACGCGTCGATCAGCTCCTCCTCGCGGTCCTTCGTGAGCGACGTACGGAGCACGACGGGCTCGAAGGGGCGCAGCGCCTCCCGTACCCGGTCCGGTGTCGACCGCCGTACGAGGGCGAAGACCGCCGCCCTGCCCGGCTCCAGCGTGCCCGCCACCTCTTTGATGAACGCGTCGTTGACCCCGACGTCGGTGAGCTTGCCGAGGAGCCCGCCGGAGGCGGCTCCGACGGCCGCGCCGAAGACGGGCATCAGGAACAGCATGCCGAACAGCGTGCCCCAGAGGGCACCGCCCGCGGCCCCGGCGGCAGCGGGGTGGTACGTCTGCTGCACGTGGATCTTGCCGTCCTGCGTCCGCCAGGCCAGCGCGGCGTCCTCCAGGTCGAGCAGCTCCTGGCGGGAGAGGTCCTTCCCGAGCCGCATGACGGCCTCGGCCTTCTCCTTGTCGGGGAAGCCGAGCACGACGAGATCGGTCATCGCAACCTCCTACGGATCCGACGGATCCCGGGTCCCATTGAGCCGCCGTACGCGCCGCCGGGCGTCACCCGGAACGGGTGAGGTCGCGCCCCGGAGATCCGCGGTACCAGTCGTGCACCACCGTGCTGGCCGCGACCACGTCCTGGAGCGACCTGCCGTGCCGGCTGACCGGGATCCAGAGCAGGCCCCAGGGGAAGACGACGCACAGCACCGCCCGCAGCAGGGCGCGGCCGGGGCCGAGCGGCCGCCCCGACCGCCCGGCCACCCGAAGCCCCATGAGCCGGCCGCCGACGGTGCGGCCGGCCGTCAGCCAGCTTCCCGCGAGGTAGCCGACGGCGAGCGCGGCCGCGCACGCGGAGCTGACCCGGGGCGGCAGGTGCGGCAGGGCGAACGGCGGCCCGGTCACCATGAACCGGAGGGCGCCCGCGGCCAGCAGCGTCACGAGTCCGAGGGCGAGCACGACGCCGGTGTCGACGACGGCCGCGACGGCACGGGAGACGAGCCCGGCCGCCCGCCCCTGCATCGCGGCCGGGCCGGGCGGCGGCGCGGACGCCGTCACGGCGCCCCGGGGTGGGTGGGGCCCGGGGGAGGGGCGGGTGCGGGACCCGCGCCCTCGCCCCTGCGCAGCAGCCGTCCCGCGGCCCGGTTCACGAGGTGGTCGGCGCGCATGGCCCGGAGACGGAACGCGTCGACGGTCTCCTCGGCCATCCCGCCGCCCGTGTCCCGCACGATCCGGCCGATGTCGATCTCCTTGAGCACCTGCTCGACGATGGCCGCCAGATCGATCCGCGCCAGCACCGCGTCGATGTCGACACGCTCGGCGATCCGGTCCACGTCCACCCGCTCGGCCACGCGATGGACGTCGACCCGGTCCGCGATCCGGTTCACGTCCACCCGGTCCGCCACGCGGTGGACGTCGACCCGGTCCGCGATCCGGTCGACATCCACCCGCGCCACCACGGATTCCACATCGGCCCGCGCCACCACGGCGTCCACGTCCACGCGGTTCACCACGGCGTCCACGTCCACCCGTGCCACTGCCGCGTCGAGGTCCACCCGTGCCACCACGGCGTCCAGATCCAGTTGGTCGAGGACCGCATCGACCATGGCGCGAACCGCCGAACGAATCGTTGACCGGATCGCGGACCGCACCGTCGCCCGGAGCGAGGAGTGGACCGCCGTTCGCATCGCCGAGCGCGCCGCAGACCGGGCCGCGTCCGCCGCCTCCGTCACGCCGGCGGGTACGAGCCACCGTGTCACGGCCCGGCTCCAGGTGACGGCCCGTCCGCCGAGCGACACCGCGCCGAGCACGCCGTACTCGGCGTGCCGGCACAACGCCGCCCCGACATGCCCCTTCACCCCGGCATCGCAGCACACCGGCCGGCGGCCCGCCTCCTCCGTTGCGGGTGACCGGATCGGTGGCGGGGCGAGGCGGGGAGGCGGCTCAGCTCCGGTACACGTCCACGATCCGGTCGATCACCGCGGCGGTGGTGCGCAGTTCCTCCTCGGAGAAGCCGTGCAGCGCGTCGGAGAGCCACTGCCGGCCGGTCGCCTCGGCGCGCAGTACGACGTCCCGGCCCCGGTCGGTGACCTCGGCGCGGCGTACGCGCTGGTCCCCGGGCTCGGGCGTGGTCCGCACCAGGCCGAGGTCCTCCAGGCGCCGGACCTCGCGCGTCACGTGCGGGGCACGGACCAGCAGCGCCTCCGCGAGTTCGCCCATGCGCATGGGGGAGGGGGCGGCGGCGAGCGCCCGCAGCAGGGCGAGGGAGCCGCGGTCGACGGCTACTCCCGACTCCGAGCGGAGCCGCTTGTGTGTGCGGTTTCCGGCCATTACGTAGGCGAGGCCGGAGAGTGCGGCGTGCAGGTCGGTTATGGGTTCCCGGTCGGGGGTTTCGGTGTGGTCCACGCCCCGATCATGTCGCAGTGGCGGGGAGCGTGGGCAGCACGGGGCGCACATAAGGGCTGGCGAAAAACGTGCCTCTTGCACGTACCGGCTTGGACGAGGGGATTCCGGTGCGCTGATCGCGGTGTTAGCGTCAGCGGCACGTAGTTACTTTTGTTAAGTAATACGCAGGCAATGCCCGTCAAAGGAGTCGGCAAGAAACGCTCGAAGAAGTGTCAACTTCCGCTCTGTGCAACCGAATCAGCGGCCCTACCCGCGCGGAGTGCGCTCCGCGGGGGAGCAGGAGGAGAAACCGTGCGCATCATCATCGACGAGGACAAGTGCTGCGGTGCCGGGCAGTGTGTGCTGGCGGCGCCCGAGGTGTTCGACCAGCGGGACGAGGACGGCGTCGTGGTCCTGCTGGACGCCGAGCCGCCCGCCGACCAGCACGCGGCCGTCACGGAGGCCGCGCAGATCTGCCCCGCTGCGGCCATCGCGCTCGCCTGACCCACCGTCACCACCGGCTCCTGCCCGCCCCACCGTGGAAGGACAACCATGACCGAGGCTCCCGCCGCCCCTGCCCCCGCCCTCACCACCCGACGCGCCCCCGGCTGCCCCTTCGATCCGCCTCCCGTGACCCAGGAGCTGCGCGAGCAGGCGCCCGTGACCCGTGTGTCGTTGTGGAACGGCTCGACGGCGTGGCTGGTCACCCGGCACGAGGAGCAGGTCGCGGTGTTGCGCGACCCGCGGATCAGCGCGGACAGCCGGCATCCCGGCTACCCCAGCGTCAGCGCGTCGTTCGAGGCGACCCGGGCCCACAACCGCACGTTCATCACGATGGACGAGCCCGAACACAACGCCCAGCGGCGCCGGTTCACCGGTGACTTCACCATCAAGCGCACGCAGGCCCTGCGGCCGCGCATCGAACGGATCATCACCGACCTGCTGGACTCCATGGAGCAGACGGGCCCGCCGGCCGATCTGGTCACCGCGTTCGCGCTGCCCCTGCCGTCCCTCGTGATCTGCGAACTGCTCGGCGTGCCGTACGAGGACCACGACTTCTTCCAGCGGTGCAGCGCCGTCATGATCGACACCCGCAGCGCGCCGGAGGCCGCCCTCGCCGCCTCCCAGGAGCTGCTCGACTACCTCGAAAAGCTCGTGGAGGCCAAGGCGGCAGAGCCCGGCGACGACCTCCTGAGCCGGCTCGCCGCGCAGTACCTGCTCACCGGCGAGAGCACCGTCGACGAGTGCGCCAAGCAGGCCCGGCTGCTGCTGGTCGCCGGGCACGAGACCACCGCCAACATGATCGCGCTCGGCACCTGCGCCCTGCTCCAGCACCCCGAGCAGCTGGCCGCGGTCCGGGACGGCAGCCCGCAGCGGGTCGCGGGCGCGGTCGAGGAGCTGCTGCGGTACCTGACCATCACGCACATGGGGCGGCGCCGCGTCGCGGTCGCCGACATCGAGGTCGGCGGGCAGCTCATCCGGGCCGGTGAGGCCGTGATCTGCGCCAACGACCTGGCCAACCGGGACCCCGAGGTCTTCGCCGACCCCGACCGGCTCGACGTGGACCGGGCCGCCCGGGCACACCTCGCCTTCGGGTCGGGCCCCCACCAGTGCCTGGGCCAGAACCTCGCCCGCATCGAACTCCAGCTCGCCTACCCGGCGTTGCTGCGCCGCTTCCCGGGCCTCCGGGTGGACCGCCCCCTGGAAGAGCTGCCCTTCCGTACGGACATGGCGGTGTACGGCCTGCACGAACTGCCGGTCAGCTGGTGAGACCCGGGCCGGCCCCACGGATCCGGCCGTGCCGGGTACGGACCCGTGGGGCCGGCCGGTACGTCAGCGGTGCGGTCAGCCGACCGGGAGCCGGCTGCTGATCTTGTGCGTCCTGCGGGCCGTACGGGCCCGCAGGGCCGCCTCCCGGCGAGCCTGGTGCGCCGCGTGCCGGCCCTGCCAGGCGAGCGACGGCTTGCCGTGGGTGTCGGCGCCGGCGATCAGCAGCCCGCCGAGCATGGAGAGGTTCTTGAGGAACTGGATGCGATCCTGAGCGCGCGTCTGTTCGTCCTCGGCCTCCCAGAACCGGTGCCCGGCGAGCGTCGTCGGCACCAGCGTGGCGGCGATCGCCAGCGCGGACAGCCGCGGCAGCCGGCCGATCGACAGCAGCGAACCGGCGACCAGCTGGACGCCGCCGCTGAGCTTGACGAGCTGTTCGGTCTCCTGCGGCAGGCCGGGTACGCGCCGGGCGATCGGCCGGACCACCGGCTCGGCGGCCGGAACGAGGGGCTCGGGATTGCGGAAGGTCTGGTAGCCCTGAATGACGTAGGTCGAGGCCAGCATGGGCCGGGCGAGAAGTCGCAGTAGAGGCATGGCCCACGAGTGCCCCCTTCGGCCGGTCCTCATCCCTCGCTCCGGCCCTCGCCGCTCGGATGGGCCACATCGTGGACCGTACGGTTGCGGACGGCCGCCGCACACCGTAGGGGTGGCGGGGCTCTGGGGTCGGCGGGCCCTTCACTCTTCGCCCGGCACGGTCTTTACTTCAGTCGTGAGCTATGAGATCCGTACCCTCCCCGGCGGCGCCCGGACCGTCCACCCGCAGCCCGGACCGCCCCGGGACGACCGGGCCGGCCGGGTGGTGGCCGTCAGCGACCTGCACGTCCGGTACGCGGAGAACCGCGACATCGTCGAACGGCTGGAACCGGAGTCGGCCGACGACTGGCTGCTGGTCGCCGGGGACCTCGGCGAGTACGTCGCGGACATCCGCTGGGCCCTGGAACGGCTCGTCGAGCGCTTCGCCAAGGTCGTCTGGGTGCCGGGCAACCACGAGCTGTGGACGCCGGGCGACGACCCGGTGCAGCTCCGCGGCGTCGCGCGCTACGAGCATCTGGTCGGCATCTGCCGGGAGCTGGGCGTCGTCACCCCCGAGGACCCGTATCCCGTGTGGGAGGGCGAGGGCGGTCCGGTCGTCGTGGCGCCCCTGTTCCTGCTCTACGACTACACCTTCCGTCCGGCGGGGACGGCCACCAAGGAGGCGGCGCTCGCCGTGGCCGAGAAGGCGGGCATCGTCTGCACCGACGAGTTCTTCCTGCACCCCGACCCCTACCCGACGCGGGACGCGTGGTGCCGGGCCCGGCTGGCGGCCACCGAGGCCAGACTCGCCGCCGTCCCGGAGGGCCTGCCCACCGTCCTGGTCAACCACTTCCCGCTCGTCCGCGAGCCGGTACGGCCGCTGCGGTACCCGGAGTTCGCGCTGTGGTGCGGTACGGAGGCGACGGCCGACTGGCCGCGCCGGTTCCGCGCCACCACGGTCGTCCACGGCCATCTGCACATCCCCCGGCTGGTGATGTGGGACGGCGTGCCCCACCAGGAGGTGTCCCTCGGCTACCCCAGGGAGTGGCGGCAGCGGTCCGGCCCCCAGGGGCGGCCCGTCCAGATCCTCCCGCCCGTGACCGCACCGGCCGCCGCGCCCAGCGGGAGCCCCGCGTGATCGACAAGCTGCTGCCCGCCCCCGTGGTCACCGCCGAGACCTGCCACGACGCGCCGGTCTCGGAGATGTTCCCCGAGGAATGGGCACTGGTGGCCCAGGCCGTACCGAAGCGACAGCTGGAGTTCGGCACCGTACGCGGCTGCGCCCGCGAGGCGCTCGGGCGGCTGGGGTTCGCGCCCGCCCCGCTGCTGCCGGGCGCCGACCGTGCGCCGCAGTGGCCGGACGGTGTCGTGGGGGCGCTGACCCACTGCGACGGCTACCGCGCCGCCGCGGTCGCCCGCGCCACCGACGTGCTGACGCTCGGCCTGGACGCGGAGCCGCACGCGCCGGTGGCCGACCCCGGCGTACTGGAGCTGATCGCCCTCCCCGGGGAACGGACCGAGGTCACCCGGCTGACCGCGCAGGTCCCCGAGGTGTGCTGGGACCGGCTGCTGTTCAGTGCGAAGGAGAGCGTCTTCAAGGCCTGGTATCCGCTCGCCCGCCGCTGGCTGGGTTTCGAGGACGCGCGGATCACCCTGGACCCGACGGACGCCACCTTCACCGCCCGGCTCCTCGTCCCGGGGCCGGTGGCCGAGGGCCGGGAGCTCACCGGATTCACCGGCCGGTGGCTGATCGAGTCGGGGCTGGTGACGACGGCCGTGGTGGTGCCGGCGAGCCGTATCTGAGCATCCCGCGGTCCCTGTCACGTGCGGGGATGCGGGGCGCGAAGCGCGGGCGCAGCCTGGAGGGGGAGGGCGTGCGGGGGAGCATAACGAAACGTTTGCGTTTCGCTCGGGGCCGGGCGTAGGCTCGAAGAGGGTAAGAGTACGAAACCGTTTCGATCCGCTCTGCCCCGCCGCTCACCCCGAGGGCCGCACGCCCGGGAGCAGGCACACACGCCCCGAACGAACAGGTGCTCATGTCCGTCTCCACTCCGCCGCCGGCCACCCCCGCGCCGCGTCACAGCGGCGAAGGGGCGGCCCGTCGGACCCGGCTCTCGCCGGAGCGCGAGAGCGAGCTGTACGCGGCCGTCCTCGACCTGGTGCGCGAGGTCGGGTACGAGAGCCTCACTCTGGACGCCGTCGCCGCGCGTTCCCGGTGCAGCAAGGCCACGCTGTACCGGCGCTGGCACGGCAAACCCCGGCTGGTGTCCGCCGCGCTGCGGCACATGCGGCCCTTCTCGCTGGAGGACCTGGACACCGGCTCGCTCCGCGGCGACGTGCACGAGCTCGCCCGGCGCATCGGGGAGACCAAGAAGGACATCGAGCTGATGCGCGGCATCACCCATGCCGTGCACAAGGACGCGGAGCTGGCCGAGGCCATGCGCACGGCCCTGATCGAACCCGAACTGGAGGTGATGCAGGCGATGCTCGACCGGGCGGTCGCCCGCGGCGAGGTCGACCCCGGCTGCCCCGCGATCCCCTTCTTCCCGCACGCGTTGTCCGGCGCCGTCTTCGCGCGCCCGATGATCGAACAGCGCCCGGCGGACACCGCGTACCTCACGGGGTACCTGGACGCCGTGGTGCTTCCCGCCCTGCTGCGGACCTGAATCCGGCCCGGACCGGACGCCGGGCCGTACGCACGAGAACCACCCCCGGGGACTCCGGAAGAGGAGTACCGGACCCCGGAAGATCCAAAGGACTCCGTATGACATCCACCCCTGTCGATGAACGTGCCGACGCGGGACAGCCGGCGGAAGCGCCGTCCGACGGCCGGGCGACGGGGCACGCACCCCACCGCTGGTGGGTGCTGGCCGTCATCGGCCTCGCCCAGCTCATGGTGGTGCTGGATGCCACCATCGTGAACATCGCCCTCCCGTCCGCCCAGCAGGACCTGGGCTTCAACAACGACGGCCGGCAGTGGGTCGTCACCGCCTACTCCCTCGCCTTCGGCTCCCTGCTGCTGCTCGGCGGCCGGCTCGCCGACCTCTTCGGCCGGAAGACGACGCTGCTGATCGGCCTGATCGGTTTCGCGGGCTCCTCCGCGCTGGCCGGCGCCGCAGGCGGCTTCTCGATGCTGGTCGTCGGCCGCGCCCTGCAGGGCCTGTTCGGCGCGCTCCTCGCGCCCTCGGCACTGTCCCTGCTGACGACGACCTTCACGGACGCCAAGGAACGCGCCAAGGCGTTCGGCATCTTCGGTGCGATCGCCGGTTCCGGCGGCGCGATCGGACTGCTGCTCGGCGGCGTTCTGACCGAGCACCTGGACTGGCGCTGGACGCTGTACGTCAACCTCGTCATCGCCGTCGTCGCGGTCATCGGCGCGCTGGTCTTCATCCGCCGCCCCGCACCCACCACCCGGCCCCGGCTGGACCTGTTCGGCACGCTGCTCGTGGCGGCCGGTCTCTTCGGCATCGTCTTCGGCTTCTCCAACGCCGAGACGCACGCCTGGAGCCACTGGATGTGCTGGGCGTTCCTCGCGGGCGGCGGTGTGCTGGTGCTCGCCTTCGTGCTGTGGGAGACGCGTGCGGGGCACCCGCTGCTGCCGCTGCGTGTCCTGGGTGACCGCAACCGTGCCGCGTCCTTCATATCCGTGTTCATCTCGGGCGCGGGCATGTTCGGGGTCTTCCTCTTCCTGACCTACTACCTTCAGCAGACGCTCGCCTACACGCCGGTCAAGACCGGTCTCGCGTTCCTGCCCATGGTCGGCATGCTGATGGTGATGGCGCAGCTGTCGATGAACATCCTGGTGCCGAAGATCGGCCCCAAGCCGATCGTGCCGCTCGGCATGCTCTTCGCGGGGGCCGGCATGGTCTGGCTCACGCGGCTGGACCTGGACAGCACCTACGCCGCGCACGTGCTGCCGCCGCTGCTGGTGATGGGCCTCGGCCTCGGCATGGTCATGCCGCCCGCCATGAGCCTGGCCACCCTCGGTGTCGCCCCCAACGACCAGGGCGTCGCCTCCGCGACGGTCAACACGATGCAGCAGGTCGGCGGTTCGATCGGCACCGCGCTGTTCAACACGATGGCCGCCAGCGCCGTCACGAACTACCTCGCCGACCGCAAGCCGACCAAGCTCAACCAGGCCGAGGCCGCGCTGCACAGCTACGACGTCGCGTACTGGTGGGCCGCCGCGTTCTTCGCCGCCGGCCTGGTCGTCACGCTGCTGCTGTACCGCAGGGGCAAGGCCGTCGCCGACCACGGCCCGGCCGTCCCCGTCGAGGCCGAACACCACGGCCACGGCCGGCACGGTGCGCCGTACGACCCGTCCGAAGGCGCTGACCCCACGGCCACGGCCGAGCTCCCGGTGACCGGCGCCACCGCGGCGCCCGGCGCCGAGACCACACCGATCCCGGTGACCGCGGCCACCGCGGCGCTGTCCGGCCCCGCCGTGCACGGCCGGGTCCTGGACGCGGCCGGCGGCCCGGTGCCGCACGCCGCCGTCACGCTGATCGACCCGGGCGGCCGGCAGCTCGGACGGGCCGCGGCCGCCGCGGACGGCCAGTACGCACTGGCCACCCCGGCCGCCGGCAGCTACGTACTGGTCGGCGCCGCCGCCGGGCATCAGCCGCGGGTCGCCACCCTGGCCGTCGGCGAGGAGCCGGTCGCGTTCGACCTGATGCTGGCCGGCACCGGCGGCCTGGAAGGCACGGTGCGCAATGGCACGGCGCCGGTGGCGGGAGCCCTGGTCGTGGCCACCGACGAGCGCGGCGACGTCATCGAGTCGGCCGCCTCCGGCACGGACGGCGGCTACCGGCTGCCCTCGCTCGTACCGGGGGTCTACACCCTGACGGCCAGCGCGGAGGGCTTCCAGCCGTACGCCGGCATGGTCGAGGTCTCCGGCGGCGTACCGACCCGGCAGGACGCCGTGCTCCAGCAGGCGGCCACCCTCCGCGGCACGGTGCACAACCGCACCGGAACCCCGCTGGGCGACGCACGCGTCTCGCTGCTGGACCCCGCGGGCAACGTGGTGGCGGTCCGTACGACGGGCCCGGACGGCGCGTACGCGTTCACCGACCTGTCCGGCGGCGAGTACACGGTCGTGGCCAGCGGCTACCCGCCGGTCGCCACCCCCCTGAGCGTCACCGCCGAGGGCCACGACGGCTTCGACATCACCCTCGCCCACGGGGAGTGACCCAGAGGCAATCAAAGGAGGGCGGCATCCACAGGGATGCCGCCCTCCTCGTTGTTCCGGCCCCGCGGAGGGCCGGACCTACCGCTCCCCGTCCGTGCCTCCGCGGGCCGGGCGGTGCATGGGCCAGAGGAGCGGGCCGTCGGGGTGGGGGCGTATTTCGGCGGTGACGGTGAAGCCGAAGTGTGCGTAGAAGGGGATGTTGTCCGGCTTGGAGGACTCCAGGTGGACGGGGAGGCCCGCGGCGTCGGCGCGGGCCAGGCCCGAGCGGAGCAGGGCGGCGCCGTGGCCCTGCCCGCGTACCAGGGGATCGGCGCCGATCACCGCGAGGTACCAGTGCGGTTCCGGGGGTGTGTGCGCGGCGACCTCTTCCACGACGTCGCGCAGCAGCGGGGCCCGGTCGCCGAGGATGTCCACCAGCTCCTGCACCGTGCCGGCATCCGGTACGGCCTTGTCGCGGGCCTCCGGCGGGACCCAGAACGCAGCCGCCGATTCGGTGAACTCGCACTGGGCGTACGGCTCGTACTGCCGGTGGAAGAGGGTGGTGAAGTACCGCCCGAGCCGTTCGCCGCGGGTGGTGGCGTCGGGGAGCAGCCAGGACATCAACGGGTCGTCGTCGAAGGCCCGGGCCAGCGACCGGCTGATCGACGGTGCGTCGTCGGCGGTCGCGGCCCTAGGGGTACGCGTGTTCGGCATACCGTGCATTCTGCCCGGCCATGATCAGCCGGTGGCACCGGGTTCGGCCGGCTCCTCCGTGAAGCGCATTTCGGGCGGCGGGACGCGGAACAGCCGGGTCAGGTACGCGAGATAGCAGGCGCCGACGGCGAGCCAGACCAGGCCGAGGGTGAGGGCCTTGCCGTCCAGCCGGGTGAGCAGCCAGAGGTCGACGGCGGCGCCGATGGCCGGGAACGCCAGGTAGGTGACCGGGTTGAGCCGGGTACCGGCGTGCCGCTCGCGCAGCCAGGTCGCGATGACGCTGATGTTGACCAGCGTGAAGGCGGTGAAGGCGCCGAAGTTGATGAACGAGGTGGAGGTGGTGACGCTCAGCCGGAGGGCGATGAGGCCGATCAGGCCGGTGAGGGCGATGTTGAGGGCGGGGGTGCGGAGCCGGGGGTGGAGGTAGCCGAAGAGGCGGCGCGGGAGGACGCCGTCGCGCCCCATGGCGTACAGCAGGCGGGAGGCGCTGGCCTGGGCGGCGATGCCGGAGGCGAACTGGGCGACGACGAGGCCGGCGAGGAAGACGGAGGCGAAGAGGTCGCCCGCGATGGTCTTCGCGATCTCGAAGGCCGCCGAGTCGGGATCGTCGAACGCCGCGCCGGGGTGGACGAGCTGGGTGGTGTAGGCGAGGACGACGAAGATGCCGCCGCCGATGAGGGCGGTGAGGAGGATGGCACGCGGGATGGTGCGCTTCGGATCGACCGCCTCCTCGGTGAGCGTGGTGACCGCGTCGAAGCCGAGGAAGGAGTACGCGGCGACGGCCGCACCCGCCGAGATGCCGGTCACCGTGGTCGCGTCGTTCACGAAGGGCGTCGCGCTGAAGATCGCCCCGGTGCCGCCCCGGTGGAAGACGTGCAGCAGGGAGAGGACCGCGAAGAAGCCGATGACCAGGATCTGGAAGGCCATGAGGAGGTCGTTGGCGCGCTCGGCGGTGCGGATGCCGCAGATGTTGAGCGTGGTGGTGAGGACGATGAACGCGAGGATCCACACCCAGGAGGGGACGCCGGGGAACTCGGCCTTGAGGTAGGCGGCGCCGATCAGCCAGATGACCATCGGCAGGAAGAAGTAGTCCAGCAGGGTCGCCCAGCCGACGAGGAAGCCGGCCCTTGAGTCGATGGCACGCCGTACGTAGGTGTAGGCGGAGCCGGCGACGGGGTGGCGCGCGGCCATCTTGCCGTAGCTGTGCGCCGTGAAGATCATCGCGAACATCGCGAGCAGATACGCGGTGGGTACGGCGCCGTCGGTCTCACCGGCGACGACACCGAACGTGCCGAGCACGATCAGCGGGGCCATGTAGGCGAGGCCGAAGGCGACGACGCCCTTGAGGGACAGGGTCCGGCGGAGCGCGGGGGCTTGCTCGGTCACGGTGGTGCTCCAGAGTGGTGGTGACGAGGGTGCGGAGGCGGGCGGGACCCGGGTCAGGGACGGGCGCGGTGCGGCCCCGGCCGCCAGGTGCGGGGGTCGATCCGGCCGTCGTACAGCGGCAGTTCGACGGCGGCGTCCCGCTCACCGAACTGCTCCCACATGCGGCTGAGGCCCGCCGTCCCGTAGGTGCGGACCCGCTCGACGTCGTCGAGGTCGAGCACGTCGGTGAGGACGGTGGACGCGGAGTCCGCCGCTTCGGTGCGGACCCGGCCCTCCGGGTCGACGATCAGGCTGCGGCCGGTGCCCTCCGGGCCCGCCGTGTTCACGCTGAGCACGTACACCTGGTTCACGATGGCGTTGGCGCGCGCGAGCACCAGCTCCTGTGCCCGGTCGGCGGTGGTCGTCATGACGGGGTTCACGATGGCCTCGGCGCCCATCCACGCCAGCTGCCGCGCCACTTCGGGGAACCAGGCGTCATAACAGATCGCGAACCCGATGCGGCCCGCCTCGCCCAGGTCCGCGACGACGAAGCGGTCCCCGGACGCGTACGGCTCGTACGGGCGCCAGGGGAAGACTTTGCGGTACGAGGCGGCCAGCCGGCCTTCGGGCGAGAAGGCCAGCGCGGTGTTGAACAGTTCGCCGCCGGGCCCCCGTTCGCACACCGTGCCGGGCAGCAGCCAGACACCGAGGTCGCCGGCCAGCTCGGCGAGGGCCTTGGTCCGCGGGCCGTCCAGCGGCTCCGCGGCGTCCTGCAGCCGCGCCTCGCTCTCCTCGCCGGAGCCCGCCACTCCGCAGAGGTGCAGCTCGGGGTGGGCCACGAGCCGCGTCTGCGGGAACTTCGCCAGCAGCGCCTGGACATCCTCGGCGAAACCGGACAGGGGTGCTTCGGCGGGGCGGGGCGGGGCCTGGGCGAGTGCGACGGGCAGCGGACGGGACATGACGGTCACCTGTTTCGGAGAAGCGGAATGCGTTCTTCTGATCGTCGAGAAAATAGAGCACATTGATCACTTAAACAAGAGTGTTCAAGTTGAGCAGTTTTTTGGTTACGGTGCCTCCATGGTCGGCTCCTCCTCGTCCCGCTCCATGCCCGACGCGCCGCCGGCCGCGGCGCGCCCACCGATACCTCCGGCGCCCGACGCCCTGACCGCGCCACCGCTGGCCGGCATCCGGCGGCTGTCGGCGCTCGACGCGGTACGCGCCCGCATCGCCCTCGCGGTCGACCTGGGGCTTCTCAAGCCCGGCGAGCGGCTGCCGGCCACCGACCGGATCGCCGAGGCGCTGGACACCTCCGAGATCACCGTCCGCCGCGCCCTGGTGGCACTGTGCCGGGACGGGATCCTGGAGCGCCGCCGGGGGCGCACCGGCGGCACCCTGGTGGCCGAGCACCCGCCCCGCGGCGCGGTCGCCGCCGTGGAGTCCTACCGGGCCGCCGCGCCCGACGTCCACGCCCTGATCGACCACCGGCTCGTCCTCGAATGCGGCATCGCCCACCTCGCGGCGGCCCGGGGGCCGGACGAGGCGGCCGGGCGCGAGCTGGAGCGGCTGGTGGAGGAGATGGAGCGGGCCGAGAGCTGGGCCGAATTCCACCGCTGGGACGAGCGGTTCCACCTCGCCGTCGCGGCCGCCACCGGGCTGCCCTCGGTGGCCGAGCCGTACGGGCTCGCGCTGAAGGAGCTGTACCGCTACTACCTGCCCTATCCGCTGGCGCACTTGCGCGAGTCCAACGCGGAGCACAGGGCCCTGGTCGAGGCGGTGCGCCGGGCCGATCCGGCCGCCGCGGCGGAGGTCGCCCGGCGCCACGTGCAGACCCTGCACGAGAGCATGTTCATGCACTTGTTGGAGGATTCCTGACCGGGTTACGTTGCCGAAGGCAACTATTGGTCGGTGTGAAGCGAGGGATCGTGACAGCAGTCGTGCAGGGCCACTGCGCCCCCGGGTTCGAGAACGTCCGCGCCGAGTTCGCGCGCAACTTCGCCGAGCGCGGCGAGGTCGGCGCCTCGCTCGCGGTGACGCGCGACGGCGAGTTCGTGGTGGACCTGTGGGGCGGGTACGCCGACGCCGCCCGCAGCCGCCCGTGGGAGCGTGACAGCCTGGTCAACGTCTACTCCACCAGCAAGGGCATGACCGCGCTCTGCGCGCATCTGCTGGCCGACCGCGGCGAACTCGACCTCGACGCCCCCGTCGCCCGCTACTGGCCGGAGTTCGCGCAGGAGGGCAAGGCCGAGATCCCGGTGCGCTGGCTGCTCTCCCACCGCGCGGGCCTGATCGCCCCGCGTGAGCCCCTGGCCCCCGACGACATCTACGACTGGGAGAAGACCTGCGCCGTGCTGGCCGCCACCGAACCGTGGTGGCAGCCGGGCACCGCACAGGGCTACCACGCCGTCAGCTTCGGCTTCCTGGTCGGCGAGGTCGTCCGCCGGATCACCGGCGCCTCGCTCGGCACGTTCCTGCGTACCGAGATCACCGAACCGCTCGGCGCCGACCTGTACATCGGCACGCCCGAATCCGAGCACGCCCGCTGCGCCGAGCTGATCACGCCCGGCGCGGGCGGCAGCCTGCGGCAGGTGTTCCCCGGGATGCCCGAAGGGCCCTTCACCGCGCTGGACGCGCACCCCCTGGCCGGCGTGGCCGTGGCCATGGGGCATCTGCCGATCGGCGATGTGAACAGCGCCCGCTGCCGCAGCGCCGAGATCCCCGCAGCCAACGGCAACGCCACCGCCCACGGCCTGGCCACGGTCTACCGCGCCCTCGCCGCCGGCGACCTGGTCGGCCCCGGCACCCTGGCGGCCATGCGCGCGCAGCAGAGCCGGGACGACGAGGAGGACCTGGTGCTCAGCGCCGCCGCGCCGGAGCGGCTGCCGTTCGCCTGGGCGGCCGGGTACATGCTCAACTCCTACGGCTACTTCGGCCCCAACCGCGACGCCTTCGGCCACGGTGGCGCGGGCGGCTCGCTGGCCTTCGCCGACCCGGAGAACCGGCTCTCCTACGCGTACACGATGAACCGCTTCGGCGGCAGCACTACCGGTGGCGACACCCGCAACCTCCAGCTCGTCGAGGCGGTGTACGCGGCCCCGCCGCTGAGCGGGAAGGCGTAGCGCACGGCGCCGCCCGGCGGCGGCACGCGCCTGGTGCGGCGCGTACCGCTGCCGGGCGGCAGCCGGTCTTGACCGGGGCGGGCCCACCGCCCCGCGGTCCGTCACATCTCGCGCGCAGGGTTACCGACCCAGCGGGCGTGCGACGGCACCTCCTCGCCCTTCATGAGGAAGGAGTCGGGCCCCAGCACCACGCCGTCGCCCACGGTCACACCGTAGTGAACGAGGGTGCCGGTCCCCAGGGTGCAGCCGTTCCCGAGCGTGGAGCGGTCGGACTTGAACGTGCCGTCCTCCTGGGAGTGGCACTGGATGACGGTGCTGATGTTGAGCGTGCAGTCGTCGCCGATGGTGACGAGCGTCCGCTCCGGCATCCTGGCGCCGTCGTCGAAGAGCCGCCGGCCGAGCCGGACCCCCAGCAGCCGCCAGAACAGACCCTTGAACGGCGTGCCGTTCAGCAGCCGCAGCTCCATCGCCTGGTGCTTCCAGAACCGTTCGTGCTGCCAGAAGTGCGGGTGGTAGATGGAGCAGAAGCGCGGGCTCTGCGGCCGGAACCTGGTCGAGGCCCGCTCGGCGAGCGCGGTGAACCCGAGCGTGAACGCCAGGGTGAGGACGGTGGCCGCGGCGAACGCCAGCGCGCCCACGGACGCGTAGAGACCGGCGGCCGCACCCGCCAGCAGCAGGACGCCGAAGAGGTGGATCCACCGGGCGAACAGGAACGAGGCCAGCGTGACGGCGTTGTGCCGGTTCTTGCGGGCGAGCTGCTGGCGCAGCTCCGCACCGCTCCGCAGGTGGTCGAAGGTCGCGTCGCGCTCGACGGACCGCGGGATCTCGAAGCTGGGGGACCCCAGGAGCCCCACACCCTCCCGCACCTCCCCGTCGATCGGAACCATGACCTTGGTCGCGAGCAGGCAGTTGTCGCCCGTCCGGCCCCCGGCGGGGTAGGCCACCTGGTTCCCGAGGAAGTTGTGCGGGCCGATCGCCACACGCGTGACGCGGAAGGACGTACTGGAGTAGTCCGCGTTGATGACCGACAGGCCGTCGGCGACCATCGTCCCGGTGCCGATGGTGCTCAGGTACGGGTTCTCGTGCTTGACGTCGGTGCCGAAGTTCGACCCGGTCTGCTCCACCCGCGACAGGTCGTACCCGATGCCGCGCAAGTAGTGGACGACGAGGGAACTGTCGCCCGCGAGCCGCATGAAGAACTTGTTGTTGGTCACGCGCGCGATCGCCCGGTGCACCGAGTAGTGGAAGCCGTACAGCGGATAGACCTTGTCCGGCTTCAGGAAGAGGTGCAGCAGCCGGGGAACGGTGGTCACGAAGAGCAGCCCGAAGAGCAGCGAACCGAAGAAGAGCACGAAGGACGCGGCCAGCGCGTCACGATAGAACACCCAGCTCGTGAAGGTCAGCGGCTCAGCGGTCAGCAGCGAGTTCAGCTGCGGCACCTGCGAGACCAGCAGGTCGGCGCCGCCCATCACCAGCGGCACGTACAGGAGCAGCGCGGTCAGCAGCTGGGCGAGGCTGTAGGAGACCCGGCTCGCCGTGGTGCACCGGGCGGGACCGGTCCGCCGGTAGTCCGTGTCCGTCGGCTGCCCGGGAGTGCCGTGCCGGCGTTCCCCCGCGGGTACGGCCTGCCCGGCGTGCAGCGACGAGGCATGGCCGAGCTGCGCCCCGTCGCCCATCGAGACGTCGATGTCCAGCACCGTGCCCTCGCTGAGGTACACGTCCTTGCCGAGGGTCACGGGACCGGTGTGGATCCAGCCCGATTCGGCCCGGTAGCACGTGAGAAACGCTTCCTTGCGGATGACCGTGTGGTCGCCGACGGTCAGCAGGTCGGTGCAGACGGGCACGTGCTTGGAGAGGATCGCGACCCGGCTGCCGATATGCGCGCCCAGTGCCTTGAGGTAGAGCACGTACAGCGGCGAACCGGCGAACAGCACCAGTGGGTTGAGCTGAATCAACGTCCTGACCAGCCAGAACCGGACGTACGCCAGGCTCCAGATGCGGATCCGCTGTGGCTTCCACCGGCCGATGAGCAGCCACTTGGCCAGGATCGGCAGGACACACATGCCGAGGAAGACCGCCCCGCCGAACAGGACCGTGCGCACATAGCCGTCGAGCAGCCCCGAGCCGGCCGCGATCCAGTCGTAGCCGAGGGCGAGGACGAGGGCGGTGACGTAGGCGTAGCCCAGGAACAGCAGCAACTGCAGGGCGCCGCACATGACATAGCGCGCGGTGCTCGGCGGGGCCGGCTCCGGCGGGGCCGGCACGTCGGCCACCATCACGTCCGGAACGGCGGGTGCGGGCACCGGGGCGTCGAAGGCCGCGGCCAGGCTGCGGATCGTCGGGTACCGGTAGATGTCCTTCATGGACACCGTCGGCAGGTCGTCGCGCTTCCTGAGCCGGGCGCAGAATTGCGCCATCAGCAGCGAGTCGGCGCTGAGGTCGTCGAAGAAGTGGCTGTCGAGCGGTACGTGCTCGACGTGTACCACGGCGGCCAGTACGTCGGCGAGGAGGCTTTCGGTGCCGGCCGTCGTGGCGACGGAATGCTCGCGTGGGGCGGTTGACGGTTCCGCCAGGTCGGTAGCCGTGACCTGAGCGTTCTTTCCCACCACATGAACTCCTTGAGAGTAACGATCGAGCGGGCGGGCGAGGGCGGAGTGGAGGCGCCCACTCGCCCGCGGGTCGGGGGGCCGGTCCCTCGGGGTCCGGGGGTGCGGTGGGGGAAGCCCCCGGGGCCGGAGGAGAAGGACGGGGCGGCGGGGAGGGCCGCGTACCGGAGCCGCCGTGCGCCGACGGCGGCGGCACACGTCCGTCAGGACCGCCGCTCCCGAACGGTGGCAATCACCGGGACACCACCGGCAACGCGGTGGGTCTGGGGACCCGCCCGGCCGGGTACGGGCCCGGTGACACCTGCGGCAGTGCGCTGTGCGTCGTCACGGCCCACAGTCTTCGGAACGAACGGGATTCAACCGATCCGCCAAGTTTCCGGAGCGGCCCCGCCGGGCGGCCGGAGCCGTTCCGCCGACCGGCCGGGCCGGCCCCGCCGACCGGCGGGAGCCGCCCCGCCGCATGGCGGGAACCAGCCGCGGGCACCCGGAAGCCGCAGTTCAACGTGGTACACATCGGGCGGTGTCCCGAGGCGAGTGGAGCACGCGTGATCCGGGTACTGGTGGTCGACGACGAGGCCCTGATCCGTACGGGCTTCCAGCACATCCTCGGCGCGGCCGACGACATCGAGGTCGTGGCGGCGGTCGCCGGGGGCCAGGCGGTCCGGTCCGTAAGGGAGTTGCGGCCGGACGTCGTGCTGCTCGACATCCGGATGCCGGACGTGGACGGGCTCACCGTCCTGGCCGACCTCCGCAGTCTGCGGCAGCCGCCGGTGGTCGCGATGCTCACCACCTTCGACACCGACGAGTACGTGGCGGCCGCGCTGCGCTCCGGCGCCGACGGCTTCCTCCTCAAGGACACCGACCCCGAACAACTGCCGCACCTGATACGTACGTTGGCGGCCGGCGGTGTCGTCCTGTCCGCCACGGTCACCCGCACCGTCGTCAACGGCTTCCTGGACAGCGGCCCCGACGAGCCCGCCGTGCGCGGCGTGGCCCGGCTGACCGACCGCGAACGCGCCGTGCTCCGGCTCGTCGCGGACGGGCTGTCCAACGCCGACATCGGGACGCGGATGCACCTGAGCACCGGCACGGTCAAGGACCACGTGAGCACCATCCTCACCAAACTGGAGGTGGGCAGCCGGGTCCAGGCCGCTCTGCTCGCCGAACGCGCGGGGCTGCTCAGGACCCCGCGGGCCGGGGAGGCCACATGAAGGCCCGGGAAGCACGGCCGATGCTCAGATCCGGCCGGCCGCTGGGCCTGCTGAAGTCCCGCCGGCCGCCGGTGCTGCTGCTGGACACCGCCCTCATCGTCGCCGTCCTGCTGGACGCCTGGGCCCACTACGAACCGGACGACCCGTGGGGCACCGCCCTCTCCCTGCTCGCCGCCTTCTCCCTCGCGCTGCGCCGCCGCCTGCCGCTCACCACCTTCCTGCTCACCCTGCCGGCGCTCGTCATCGCGGACGCCAAGTACGCCTCGCTGGCGGCGCTGTACACCTTCGCCTCGCTGACCCACCGCCGCGTACTGCTCGCCATCTGCGCCCTGACGGTCGTGGCGGGCCACGTCGTGCCCTGGCCGTACCCGGAGTACGACGACTACCAGGACACCTCGACCCTGATCCACGTCGGGTACAAGCTGGCGATGGCGGCGGCGCCCGTCTTCCTCGGCCAGCTCGTCCAGGCCCGCCGGGACCTGTCGGTGCGGCTCGCCGAGATCTCCGAGGCGCGCGACCACGAGCGGCTGCTGCTCTCGCAGACCGTCCTTGCCAAGGAACGCGCCCAGCTCGCGCGGGAGATGCACGACGTGGTCTCCCACCAGGTCAGCCTGATCGCCGTACGGGCCGGGGCGCTCCAGGTCGGCACCCGCGACCCGGCGGTGAAGGAGGCGGCGGCCACCATCCGGCGGCTCAGCGTGCAGACCCTGGAAGAACTGCGGCACATGGTCAGCGTGTTGCGTGCCTCGGGGAGCCGGCCGACGGAACTGACCCCGCAGCCCTCCCTCGCCGACCTCCAGCGCCTGGTGAGCTGCAGCGGCATCGAGGCGGAGCTGAAGACCGACCTGCCCGAGGGACTGCCGCCGACCGTCCAGCGGGCCGTCTACCGCACCGTCCAGGAAGCCCTGACCAACGTGCGCAAGCACGCCCCGGGCGCCACCGCGACGGTACGCATCCACTCCGAGGGCGGCACCCTGCACGCCGTCGTCACCAACACGGCCCCCACCCGCCCGGCGCTGCCGCTGCCCAGCTCGTCCCACGGCCTGGTCGGCCTGCGCCAGCGGGCCGAACTCCTCGGCGGTACCGTCACCGCCGGCCCCACGGACCAGGGCGGCTACCGGCTCCACCTGGCGCTCCCGACCGAGGGCCGGCCGGGAGCCGGCGGGCAGCGCTGAGCGGCCGGCGGTCGGCTACGGCGCGTCGTGCAGCATGGCGCGGGCCCGGTCGATCAGGGCGCGCGCCGCCGGGCTGCGCGGCCCGTCGGCCCGCCAGGCGAACACCAGGCGTCCGCGCAGCGCGGGCGGATCGATCCTGACCGTCCGCAGCCGGTCGGCCGACGCCTCGGCGGCGACGCCCGGGAGGATCGCGGTCCCCAGCCCGCGTGCGGCGAGCTGGGCGAGGACCTCCGGCTTGCTCGCCTCGAAGGCGATCTCCGGCGTGAAACCCGCCGCCGCACAGGCCTCGTCGAGCCGGGAACGCAGGCCCGTGCCGCGCGGCAGGCTGATCAGCGGGCGGCCGCGCAGGGTGTCGAGCGAGACGACGGAGTGCACGGCCAGTTCGTGGTCGGGGCTGACCGCAGCGACGAGCGGCTGGTCGTCCACCACGATGATGTCCAGTCCGTCCGGGGTGCCGCTCCCCACGCTGACGATCGCCGCGTCCAGCCGGCCCGTCCGCAGGTCCTCCATGAGCGCGTCCGACGTGGCCTCGGACAGCGTGATGTCGACCGCGGGGTGGGCTTCGTGGAACTCCGCCAGCAGGCCGGGGAGATCGACGTGGTGCGAGGTCACGGTCCCCACGGCGACATGCCCGCGCAGCAGCCCGGTCAGCTCGTCGACGGCCGCCCGTGCCCCGTCCACCGCGGCGAGCGCCGCCCGCGCGTACGGCAGGACGGCCGCGCCCACCTCGGTGAGCCGCACCGCGCGCCCCGAGCGGTCCAGCAGCTCCTGGCCCAGCTCCCGCTCCAGCCGCCGGATCTGCGCGCTCACCCCGGGCTGGGCGACGTGCAGCTTCTCCGCGGCCCGGGTGAAGTTCCGCTCCTCGGCCACGGCGACGAAGTACTGCAACTGATGAAGCTCCATGACGGGCAGTCCAGCCTTCCATAACTGTTCCTTCTCGCCAGCATACTCATCATCTCTTGGACTTCTCATCGCCCCGGGACGAGAGTGAAGACACGCGGACCACACCGGCCGCGGAAACGAGAGGGGAACCGCCATGACCGAGACCCGTGCACGTGCCACCACCCCGGAGGACCTGGCCCGGCTCTTCGTGGAGCGCGCCAACGCCCGGGACGCGGAAGGGCTCGCCGAGCTGTACGCACCCGACGCCGTCCTCGCCTTCCCGCCGGGCTCCGCCACCGTGGGCCGGGACGCGATCCGCGCCGTGTGCGAGCGGCTGGTGGCCCACGCGCAGCTGCCCTTCGTGGCCGAGGAGCCGCTGCCCACGCTCCGGTACGGCGACCTCGCCCTGACCTCCACCCGGCCCGCCGACGGCACGGGCGGCCGGGTCCAGGTCGCGCGCCGGCAGCCGGACGGCACCTGGCTGCGCATCATGGACCGTCCGGAGACCCCCGCGGCCGGGGCCGGACGATGACCGTCCTCGTCGCCGGAGCCGGGATCGGCGGCCTCACCGCGGCGCTGAGCCTGCACGCCGCCGGGATCGACGCGCTCGTGGTGGAGAGCGCCCGCGAGGTCCGGCCGCTCGGCGTCGGGATCAACCTGCTGCCGCACGCGGTACGCGAACTCACCGAACTGGGCCTCGCCGACGACCTCGCGGCGCTCGGCGTGGCCACCGCCGAGAACGTCTACAGCGACCGGACCGGCCGGCGGATCTTCACCGACCCGTGCGGCAGAGCGCAGGGCTACCACTGGCCCCAGTACTCCATCCACCGCGGCGAGCTGCAACTGCTGCTCCTCGCCGTGGTCCGCGAGCGGCTGGGCGCCGACGCGGTCCGTACCGGAACCCGCCTGGTGGACTTCGAGGAGCGGGCGGACGGCGTGCGGGCCCGGCTCCTCGACCGGGCGACGGGGGAGGAGCGGGAGCACGAGGCCACCGCGCTGGTCGGCGCCGACGGCCTGCACTCGGTGGTCCGGGCCCGGCTGCACCCGCAGGACGGCCCGCTGCGGTGGTCGGGCATCCGGATGTGGCGCGGGGTGACCGAGGCAGCACCGTTCCTCACCGGCTCCTCGATGACCGTCGTGACCGGCGGGGACGCGCAGCTGGTCGCGTACCCGATCGGCCGCGGCCGCATCAACTGGGTCTGCCTCGTCCGGGTGGCCGGGCCGCAGCCGCTCACCGAGGACGCCGGCCGGCACCGCGCGGGCCGCCCGGCCGACGTCCTGCCCCACGTCGCGGACTGGCGGCTCGGCTGGCTCGACGTACCGGGCCTGGTGGCGGGCAGCGACGTCCTCCTCCAGTACCCGATGGTCGACCGCGACCCGCTGCCCGCGTGGGGGCGCGGCCGGGTCACCCTGCTCGGCGACGCCGCGCATCCGATGTACCCCGTCGGCGCCAACGGCGGGTCCCAGGCCGTCGTCGACGCCCGCGTACTCGCCCACGAACTCGCCCGTGCCCCCGGCGTACCGGAGGGCCTGGCCCGCTACGAGTCCGCGCGCCGCGACGCGACCGCGGCCGTCGTCCGGGCCAACCGCGAGATGCACCGGGCCATCGGCCGGACCCCGCAGGAGCTGGCCCGCATCACCGCCACCTACCGCCACGCCACCGGCAGCGACGTGACCGTACTCAACTCCCGGGCCTCACTGACACCTTGACGCGGGGTGTGACCCGGGCGACCGAGCGGCCCGCGAAGCACCATCGGGGCCTGGTCCGCAAGCGCAGGTATGGTCTCCGCGCCGGAGCCTCAGCTGCTGCTCAGGGTGCGGTCCAGGAGCGGGAGCAGGCGGTCCCAGTGGCGCTGCAGCCCGGAGGCGCTGAAAGCGTCGGTGTCGGACATGGTGAAGCCGTGGGTGGTGCCGGGGTAGATCTCGGAGGTGTAGCTGACACCTGCGGCGTCCAGGGCCTGGTTGAGCTCGCCGAGAGCCTCGGGTGTCATGTCGCCCTCGGCGTGGCCGAGATGGACCTCGGCGGTGAGCTTGGCGAAGAGGCCGGGCCCGTCGGCGCCCACGGGGCCGTGGAACGCGGCGACGGCGGCCACCTGGCCGGGGTGAGCCGCGGCGGTGCGCATTGCCCAGAGGCCGCCTATGCAGTAGCCGGTCACCGCGACCGGACCGGCGCCGACCTCGGGCCGGGCGGTGAGGAACCCGAGGTAGGCGTCGGCGTCGCGCAGGACCCGTTCGGCGGTGTGCGCCTCGATCAAGGGCATCAACCGGTCGAAGACCGCGGGCCGGGCCTCTTCTCCGATGTACTCGGGAAGCTCGATCACCGGAGCCGGGCCATGCCGGTAGAGGGGGTTCGGGACGAGTACGTAGTACCCGTGCGAGGCCAGTTCGCGGGCCAACTCCCGCAGCACGGGCCGGATGCCGAAGCCGTCCGTGTACATCAGCACCCCCGGGTGCCGCTCACCACCGTCGGGGAAGGCGGCGAATGCGTCGGCCCGGCCGTCCGCGGTGGGAATCCGCAACGTCTTGATGGGCATGAGGTCTCCTGTCGTGGTTGATGTGTCGAACCTGTGATCAACACGACGGGAGGCGGAGCCCGCGCGGCAGCGCCGGTTCCTCGCCCGAACAGCGGGCCCGTACCGGCCCGTACGGCGCTCAGGAGAGCACCGGGTCACCGATCCGTGTGTGGCGCAAGGCCGTCCCGGCAGTCATGCCCACAACATAGCCCACAGCCCTGTCGCCCGGTGCGACAACATGTCTGTGCTTGCTGAGGGCCGAGGGGGCCGGCGTGCCGCTGTCAGGCCGTACGGAAGCTCGTGGCGGCCTGCTGGACGCGGAGCTGCTCCAAGGTCTCGGCCTGGCGGTCGGCGCGCTCCAGGAGGTCGTCGAGCCGGGCGGCGTCCAGGCGGGCGTCGGTCTCCGCCAGTTCGCGCAGCGTCCGCCAGCCCGCCGCCTTGCCCGCCACGCCCAGCCGCAGCACCTCCAGCTCCAGGAGCGGGCTGAGCGGCGAGCGGGACAGCAGCCGGCGGTTGCTCTTCAGCCGGCCGGCCTTCTCGGCGGCCCAGCCCGCACCGGCCTTGTAGCCCCGGGCGCGGATGCCGAGGTCCTTCATGATGCGCAGCAGGGCCGCCCGGTCCGCGGTGATCTCGGTGGCCAGCGCCTTGAGGGTCTCGTCGGGCGCGGCGGCCACGGAACTCCTGGCCAGCCGGCGCGCCAGCTCCGTACCGAACGTCGCCCCGGCCAGATGGTCGTTGAGGTACACGCCGAGCAGCGCGAGCCGGTCGTCTCGCGGGCCGCGCGGCACGGAAGGGGGCACGGTGCGCTTCCTCATGCGGCCACGGGTACCCGCCGGCACCGCGCATATCCTCGATCCCGGCGCCGGAGGCCCTTTCGAGGGCCGCCGTCACCCGAACGCCCCGGCATCCGTCGTCACCCGCCTCCGACACCGCGAACGAAACGGCAACTTCCATGGCTGCTCTCACCGATCAGGCGTTCCCCGGTCATGTCGCCGACCGGCTCGCCGCCCTGCCCACCGTGCAGGCCGTCACCCTCGGCGGCTCGCGTGCCCAGGGCACCCACACCCCGGACAGCGACTGGGACTTCGCGCTGTACTACCGCGGTGCCTTCGACCCAGCCGACCTGCGTGCCGTCGGCTGGGAGGGCGAGGTCTCCGAGGTCGGCGACTGGGGCGGCGGCGTGTTCAACGGCGGGGCCTGGCTGACCATCGACGGCCGGTCCGCCGACGTCCACTACCGGGACCTCGACGTCGTCGAGCACGAACTCGCCGAGGCGCGGCAGGGCCGCTTCCACTGGGAGCCGCTGATGTTCCACCTCGCGGGCATCCCCAGCTACCTCGTGGTCGCCGAGCTGGCCGTCAATGAGGTGCTGCGCGGCGAACTGCCCCGCCCCGCCTACCCCGAAGCGCTGCGCGCCACGGCACCCTCGGTGTGGCGCGGCCGGGCGGAGCTCACGCTCCGGTACGCCAGGGGCGCGTACGCCGCGCGCGGCCGGGCCACCGAGGTGGCCGGCGCCCTCGCCACGGCCGGTATGCAGACCGCGCACGCGGTCCTCGCGGCACGCGGCGAGTGGACCACCAACGAGAAGCGGCTCCTGGAACAGGCGGGACTGCGCGGCCTCGACACGCTCGTCGCCGGCCTGCGCCCGGACCCGCAGCACCTCATGGACGCACTCACCGAGGCGGAGGCACTGTTCGACGCCGCGGCCTGAAGGGTGTCAGCCGGAGGGCCGTCCTTCAGGCGGACGGGCCGTCCTTCAAGTGCGCCAGGAGGCGGTCCACGAAGGCGCGTTGGGCGGTGATGAGCACTTCCTCGGCGTCCTCCGGGCCGTACCAGGCGACGCGGTCGATCTCGGGGAAGGAGCGGATGACGCCGGAGCCCCTGGGCCACTCCGTCTCGAAGGTGCCCGGAACGACCGCTTCGGGGTCGAGGTCCGCTTCCGCGGCCCAGACGGTGACCGTCTTGCCGCCCGACTGGCGTACCTCGCCCAGGGGGACGTACGGGCCGTCCGGCGGCGGCAGGCCCAGCTCCTCCTCGAACTCCCGCCGGGCGGCCGCCAGCGGCTCCTCCGGCGGCACGTACTCGCCCTTGGGCACCGTCCACCCGCCGGCCGTACGGCGGGCCCACAGCGGCCCGCCCATGTGGGCCAGCAGCACCTCCGTCCCGGTGCCCGCGCGGCGGTACAGCAGCAGTCCGGCGCTCCGCTTCCCGGTCATGACGGCGGCGCACCGTGGGCCGCGAGGATGCTCTTCACCGTGTCGGCCTCCTCGGGTCTCTTGTCCTCCCGGTACCGCACGACCCGGGCGAACCGCAGGGTCACCCCGGCCGGGTAGCGGGAGGAGGTCTGGAGGCCGTCGTAGGCGATCTCCACGACCAGTTCCGGGCGTACGGTCACCACGTACCCGCTCTCGTCCACGGCCAGCTCCCGCAGCCGCTCGGTCTGCCAGGCCAGTACCGCGTCCGTGAGGCCCTTGAAGGTCTTGCCGAGCATGACGAAGGAGCCGTCCTCCGCGCGGGCCCCGAGGTGGAGGTTGGACAGCTTCCCGGCGCGGCGGCCGTGCCCCCACTCGGCGGCCAGGACGACGAGGTCCAGGGTGTGCACCGGCTTCACCTTGAGCCACGAGGCGCCGCGCCGCCCCGCACTGTAGGGCGCGGCGAGCCCCTTCACGACGACGCCTTCGTGGCCGCGGCGCAGGGTCGCCGCCCAGAAGTCCTCCACCGCCTCCAGGGCTGCCGCGTCGCCGGGTTCTCGGACCACGACCCGGCGGACCCGCATCGGCTCGGGTACGAACCGGGCCAGCTCCGCGTGGCGCTCCTCGAAGGGCAGATCCATCAGGTCGCGGCCGCCGGCGTACAGGACGTCGAAGAAGACCGGTGACAGTGGCAGCGCGGCCTGCGCGGCGGCCACGTCCACCCGGGAGCCGAAGCGCCCGGCGGTGCGCTGGAAGGGCAGCGGCCGGCCGTCCGCGTCCAGCGCGATGACCTCGCCGTCGAGCACGAAGCGGGTGGCCGGGAGGGCCAGCGCGGCCTCGACGATCTCGGGGAGCCGGTCGGTGACGTCGTCCAGGGTGCGGGTGTGGACACGTACGTCGTCGCCGTCGCGGTGCACCTGTACGCGGATGCCGTCGAGCTTCTCCTCCACGGCGCAGGGGCCCAGCCTGGCGACCGCCTCGGCCGGTGACTTCGCGCTCTGCGCGAGCATCGGGCCGACCGGCCGCCCGACGGTGAGCCGGAACCCGGCCAGCGCGGGCGGCCCGTCGGCCAGCAGGGTCCGGGCCACTTCCTGGAGGCCGCCCAGCATCACGGCCCGCCGGACGTCGGCCGCCGGCGCGTCCGTGGCCGCCGCGAGCGCCTCGACGGCGAGCGCGTCCAGTGCGCCCTGGCGCACCTCGCCGGTCAGCAGGCCGGTCAGGAGGTGCTGCTCCGGCTCGGTGGCGGCGGCGAGCAGTTCCTGCACCAGCCGTCGGCGTTCGCCCTGCGAACCGGCCCCGGCGACCCCGGACAGCTCGGTCAGCGCCGAGTCGACGCCGCGTACGGTGAGCGTGGCGTCGGCCGCCGGGGGAGCCGGGTCGCGCAGCGCGTTCCAGCCGATGCCGATCCGTCCCTGGGGCAGCCGCCCGGCGAGGTACGGGATGACGACCGGTACGTCCTCGGGCGCGGCCTCCCGGAACAGCTCGGCCAGCAGCGCGACCTTCTTGGAACGCGCGGAGGTCGAGGCGACTTCCCGGGACACGCGGGCAAGGTGGGCCAGCAGCATACGGCCATCCTGCCTCGCACGGCCGGGCCACGCCTCCGGGCGGGAACGCCTGGCGTGCCGGGCCCGCGCGGCGGCCGGCACGACGCGATCCCGCCAAAAGTTGGCGCGCCCCGCCCGCTTCACCAGCCACAGGGATTGCCATTCATTGACACTTGCTTGGCAAATCTTTTACCTTCGACCGGTGCGGCAAAAGCGCACGTCAGCGCCGCATGTCCAGCTCACGCTCCACCTCACGGAGGTTCGCATGGAACAGCTCATCAAGAAGATGGCCCAGGACGACGTCTGGCAGGGCTGGGTCGCCGCCAACTCGGCGCAGAAGGCGGACAAGGACGGCTGCATCAGCGCGTCCCCGAAGAGCGGCTGCATCAGCGCGACGAAGACCGGCTGTATCTCCTGACCCGTCGCCGCCCGGCGTTCCGGGGCCGGCCGGTGGCGCATCCGCGTCGCCGGCCGGCCCCGGCACCGGTCCATGAGCACTGTTGAGGTTTCCCTTGAAGGTTTCCCCGGACGGTCAGCCGACGGCCGACGTCATCGCGCGCGTCAAGGACATCCCGATCTACCGCGACGCCCTCGCGCGCGGTCATTTCCCCGTACTGGACAAGGCCGAGATCGCGCGCGGCTTCCCGGACAACTGGATGACACCGGCGCTCGCGGCCGCCCTCGACGCCGGCGAGGCGGAGTTCGTGCTCTCCACGGGCACCAACCACGCCCGCATGCAGATCATCCGGCCCCCGTACTTCCTCCTGAAGTCCTACTACCGGCTGTGGAGCGCACACCCGGACATCAAGGAGACCTGGGAAGCGGGCTGCCGCCGTGTCTCGCTGACGACGGTGCTCGCCACGGAGCACGTGGCCCGCGTGAACGCGAAGAAACGCGGTGAGGAACCGCGGCCCGACCCGCGCCCGGAGGACCGCCGCCTGGACGCCCGCACCTTCTACCTCAACACCCGCCTCGACCCCGCGCTCTGGGAGCGCGCCGACGTCGAGCGGATGCTCGCCGAGATGGAGGAGGCCCGGCAGGCGCATCCGCGCGGCTGGTACCACCTGGACTGCTCCGGCTACCACCTGGCGCACCTGCTGCAGAAGATCAGCAGGTGGGGGCTGTGGGACGCCTTCTCGCCCCCGGCGAGCATCGTCCACGCCTACGAATTCACGCCGGTCAACGTACGGCGGTATCTCCAGCAGCACTTCGCGTGCCCGATCATCGACCTCTTCGGCAGTACGGAGCTGGGCTACCTCTTCTACAGTGACCGCCGCGGCCGCTACCACCCCTACCTCGACGACATGGGCGTCGAGCTGGCGCCGGTCACCGAGGGCAGCGGGCTCTTCCACCTCATCGTCACCAGCGTGCGCAACCCGCACATGCCCCTGGTGCGCTACCGCTCCGGCGACTGCGCCCGCACCCTGGACGGCACCCCCGACCCGGCGAAGATCACGCAATTCTGCGGCCGGGAGAAGGAGCTGCTGGAGTCCCCCTCGGGCCCGGTGGCGCAAGGCGACCTGGACGCCCTCGTCGGCTCCGTCTCGCCCCAGGTCTTCGTGCACCAGCTGCGGGTCCTCAGCCCCGCCGAGGCCGTGCTCGCGTACACCACGTTCGACGGCCGGCCGCTCGCCCCGCAGCAGGTGGCCGCGCTGGGCCACGGCGTCCGCGAACTGACCGGCCGCCGGTGCGTGCTCGACCACCGCGACCACATCGCCATCGGAAAGTCGGGGAAGTACGCCTGGCTCGCCAGGGACGGAAAGTGAGAGGGACCATGACCACGAAGACGCCGGTGACCGCGGACGACCTCACGGCGCTGCTCGGCCCTGCCCTGTACACGGAGCTGGTCGACCACTTCGCCGTCGGCGGCGAAGCGCCGCGGGAGTACACCGAGCGGCAGGCCCTGGAGTGCCTGCGCTACCTCTACCTGATCTCCAAGTACCCCGAGGAGCTGAGCGGCCTGTTCCTCCCCGTGGAGCAGGAGATCGACGAGTTCTGGCACTACCTCATCCTGCAGACGCGCGAGTACCGCTACCTCTGCGAGGAGCGGCTGCCGGGGAAGTTCTTCATCGAGCACCGCAGCATTCCGTACGAGGAGTACCAGCGGGAGCCCGGCCGTGAGCAGGCCGCCGAAGAGGCGCTGCGCTGGATACCGCTGTACTGCCGGGAGTTCGGCCCCTTCGACGAGGGCGCGCTGCCGCACTGGACGGTCGTCCGGTTCCTGCACGAGCAGCTGGAGATGCCGCTGTCGGAGATCTCCGCGCTGGAGCCGATGGCGGGGACGGCCACGTGACCGAAGGGACCGGTGCGGTGCCCGCCGCCCACGGCCCACCGTCTCATGCGGTGCCGACCGCCCCGGCCGTGTCCGTCGCCGCCGCTCAGCGGCGCGTCCTGACCGTCCTGGTGGTCTCGCAGGTCCTCAGCGGTGCGGGCCTGGCCGCCGGCATCACCGTCGGCGCGCTGCTCGCCGAGGAGATGCTCGGCTCCACGGGCCTCGCCGGACTTCCGAGCGCCCTGTTCACCGCCGGTGCGGCGCTGGGCGCGGTCGGCATCGGGCGGCTCTCGCAGCGCTGGGGCCGGCGCCCCGGCCTCGCGCTGGGGTACGCCGGTGGCGCCGTCGGCAGTCTCGGCGTCGTCGTGGCCGCCGCGACCGGCAACGCACCGCTGCTCTTCGTCGCGCTCACGGTCTACGGCGCGGGTACGGCGACCAACCTGATGGCGCGGTACGCGGGCGCCGACCTGGCGGCGCCCGAGCGGCGCGGCCGCGCGGTCAGCACGGTACTGCTGGCCACCACGCTCGGTGCGGTGGCCGGCCCGCTGCTGGTGAGCGCGACGGGCGAGGTGGCGCACGCCTGGGGCATCCCCCGCCTCGCGGGCCCGTTCGCGCTGGCCACCGTCGCCTTCACGGCGGCCGCGCTCCTCCTGGCCGCCCTGCTGCGCCCCGACCCGCTCCGGCTGTCCCGCACGCTGGCGGAGGCGGAGGCGGAGGCGGAGGCAGCGGCAGAGGCAGAAGCGAAGGCCGCAGCCCGAGCCGCAGCCGCGGGCCCGGGCCAGGCGCAGGCCGGAACCGCGGAAGGGGCCGACGCGCGCGCCGAAGAGCCCCGTCACGCGGCGGGCGACGGCCGTCCCGACCGGCGGGGCCTGCTCGGCGGTACGGCCGTCATGGTGCTCGGCCAGCTCGCCATGATCGCGATCATGACGATGACACCGGTCCACATGCGGGCGCACGGCCACGGCACGGGCGACGCCGGACTGGTCATCGCCCTCCACGTCGGGGCGATGTTCCTGCCGTCGCCGCTGACCGGGCTGCTCGTCGACCGGATCGGCCGGCTGCCGGTCGCGGCCGCGTCAGGGGCGACGCTGTGCGTCGCCGGCGCGGTCGCCGCGCTGGCCCCGGCCCACTCCGTGCCCGCGCTCGCCACCGCCCTCGTCCTGCTCGGCATCGGCTGGAACTTCGGGCTGATCAGCGGCACCGCCCTGGTCACGGACGCGCTCCCGGCGGCCACCCGGGCCCGCACACAGGGGGTGCTGGACGTGGGCATCGCCGTGGCCGGGGCCACCGGCGGCATGTCCTCCGGGCTGGTCGTGGTGGCGGGCGGCTTCCCGGTACTGGCCCTCGCGGGCGGTGTGCTCGCGCTGGCGATCCTCCCCGTCCTGGCGCTGACCGCAGGGCGCCGCTCCGGCGCCGCGGTCGCGTCCCGGCGCCCACAGGGGGAGCCCGCGGCATGACCATGCTCCGTACCGCTGCCGGTCCGGCCATCCGGGGCCCACGCCCGCCGCCCGCGCGGCGCCGGCCGTGTGCACCCCGCCCATCTGCGCGGACGTCGCACCGACGATCATTGTTCCGCTGTGTAAACCGCACCTGCCACGCCTCTCCGTGGCACCCTCACCAACAGGAGACACCTCCCGTGGAATCCTTCATCCAGCACGCCCGGAACCTGAACGCCCGCATCGCCGAGCGCCCCGAGGAGCGGGAGGTCTTCGGTCGCCTCGCGGAGGGCCAGTCGCCGCAGGCCCTGTTCATCACCTGCTCCGACTCCAGGGTCATCCCCTCCCTGATCACCGGCGCGCGCCCCGGCGAGCTGTTCGAGCTGCGGACCGCCGGCAACGCCGTCCCTGCCTACCACGAGGGGATGGCCTGCTCGGAGGCCGCGACCATCGAGTACGCGATGCGGGTGCTGAAGGTGTCCGACATCGTGGTGTGCGGCCACTCCCACTGCGGCGCGGTGGGTGCGCGGGCCCGCGCCGAGGACCTGAACGACGCGCCCGCGGTGCGTGACTGGCTCGCCCGGGAGTTCTCCGCCGAGCTGCCCCGGGACGACACCCCCACGGTCGCCGGTGCCGTCCAGCGCCACGTGTGCCAGCAGGTCGAGCGGCTGCGCGCCTACCCCTGTGTCCAGGAGCGCCTGGACGCCGGTGAGGTGTCGCTGCACGGCTGGTTCTACGAGGTGCACACCGGCCTGGTGACGGCGCACGACCCGGAGGCCGACGCCTTCCTGCCTGTCTGACGCCTTCCTGCCCGTCCGAGGACGAGGCCACAATCGCCTGCACCCGCGCGGTGCGGGCAACAGCGGAGCCCCGGGTCAGCGTTGCCCCGGGGCTCCGCCCGTTGTGCGCTCAGGGCCGCGCGGGTGACCGCCGTCCGCGACGGCGCCGGAGGATCACCCGGACGGGTGCCGGGCGGATCGCCGCTGACAGTACCGGCAATAGGGACATTTCCGACATGTGTCTCTCCGTGTGGGACACTCGGCTTGTATCACATGCCCGTAGTTCACTGCCTGTAGTTCACGGTCCGGAGCCGAGAGGCGGCTGCCGCTTGGTAAGCCATGGCAAGTCCGTGCGACAGGTGACCGGAGGTGCGATGTCCACGGGTTCAGGACGGCTGGCCGTCACTGTTCTCACCCAGTCCGCCGACTGCGCCGTGCTGCGCGTCAGCGGCGAGCTCGACCATGCCTCCGAAGCGTCGTTCCTCTCCTCGACCGGCGTGGTACTGGCAGACGGCTACCGCTACCTGGTGCTGGACGTGGCCGCGCTCACGTTCTGTGACTCCCGCGGGCTGAACTGCCTGCTCGCACTGCACTGGATCCTGCGCCGGCGGGAGGGCACCCTGCTGCTCGCGTGCGCCGGCCGCCGCCTGTCCGACCTTCTCACCCACACGGGCAGCGACAAGCTGTTCCCGCAGCACCCCACGGTCAGCAAGGCCCTCGCCGCCCTCCCCGAGGAGGCCCGCCCCACCTGGCCGCCCGTGGCCGCGCACTAGCCGTACGCCCGGCCCGCGTCCGACGGTGTACGGACGCGGGCCGGGCCGTTGGGCCGCCGGGGCCGTGCGCGGCTCAGGCGAGCGTGACCTCGACCGGCAGCTTCTTGATGCCGTTGACGAAGTTGGAGCGGACGCGGGGGATTTCGCCCGTGACACGGATGTCGGCGAGGCGCGGGATCAGCTCCTCGAACATGATGCGCATCTCGGTGCGGGCCAGCAGGTTGCCCAGGCACAGGTGCGGGCTGCCCTTGCCGAAGGTGACGTGGTCGTTGTGCTGCCGGGTCACGTCGAAGTCGTAGGGGTTGCCGAAGACCTTCTCGTCACGGTTGCCGGAGGCGTACCACATGACGACCTTGTCGCCTTCCTTGATGTGCTTGCCGCCGAGCTCGACGTCGCGGGTGGCCGTGCGGCGGAAGTGGTAGACGGGGGAGGCCCACCGCAGGAACTCCTCGACCGCGGTGGGGATGAGGGAGGGGTCCTGCCGCAGCCGGTCGAGCTGGTCGGGGTTGTTGATCAGCGCGAGCATGGCGTGCGTGATGGAGTGCCGGGTGGTCTCGTTGCCGGCCACGACCAGCAGCAGGAAGTAGTTGTCGAAGTCCTGCGCGGAGAGCGGGACGCCGTCCCGCGGGGTCTGGTTGACCAGCCGGGAGACCAGGTCGGTGCCGTCGCCGCCGCGCCGCTGCCGGGCCAGCTCGCGGCCGTACGCGAAGACCTCCAGCGAGGCCGGGGAGCGGAACGGCAGATCGCGGTACTGCTCGCTCTCCTCGCTCTCCAGCAGTACGTCGGCGTAGTCGGGGTCGGTGTTGCCGATGATCCGGTTGCCCCAGTCGATGAGCTGCTGGTTGTCCTCCGGCGGCACGTCCAGCAGCCGGGCGAGGACGTTGATGGGGAAGTCGGCGGAGACCTCCCGCACGAAGTCGAAGCTGCCCTTGGCGAGCGCGGCGTCCAGCGTCCTGGCGGTCAGGCCGCGCAGGAAGTCCGCGTACTGGTTGATGACACCGGCGCCGAACTGGCGCTGGAGGAGCCTGCGCATGGCGCGGTGGCGCACGCCGTCCAGCTCCAGGATGGAGGCGCGTTTCTTGATCTGGTCCTCGTCGACCTCTTCGAGGTTGACGAATTTGGTGGAGGTGAAGGTCTCCGCGTCGCGGTCGACGCGGGCGATGTCCTCGTGCCGGGTGACCGACCAGAAGCCGGCGTTGGGCGCCTCCTCCGGCTGCCAGTGGACCGGGTCCTCGTGGCGCAGGGTGTGGAACATCCGCCACGGGGTGACGCCGTCGGTGAAGTTGTCGAGGTCGGCGAGGTTCACCTCGTCCAGCGGCAGCGGCTCGTGGACGGCGGGCAGGCTGGTGGTCATCGATGGCTCCTTGCGGTGGCGGGTCGGGGCGGCCGTGTCACAGGTGGTAGGCGTACTCGGTGAACTCCCAGTCCGTGACGTGCCGCTGGAAGCGCTGGACCTCGTCCCGCTTGTAGGCGAGGAACGCGGCGGTGAAGCCCTTGCCGAGGACCTCGGTGAGCGCGGTGTCGGCCTCCAGGGCGTCGAGCGCCGCGGGCAGCGTCATCGGCAGGGTCGCGGCCCGGGCGGTGTCGTAGCCGTAGCCCTCCAGGGGTGCGGGCGGCTCCTGGCCGGCGCGCACGCCGAGCAGGGCGGCCGCGAGGGTGCCCGCGAGCAGCAGGTACGGATTGGCGCTCGCGTCGGCGAGGCGCAGTTCGAAGCGGGTGCCGGCGCCGCGCTCGGGCGGGACGCGGACCATGGCGCTGCGGTTGTCCAGGCCCCAGTCGATCAGCCAGGGGGCGAGGGTGTCGGGGCCGAACCGCTTGTAGGAGTTGACCGTGGGGTTGAGCAGTGCGGTCAGCGCGGGGGCGTGCGCGAGGACGCCGGCGATGGCGTGCCGGGCGGTGGTGGAGAGCCCGTGCGGTGCGCCCGGGTCGTCGAAGGTGTTGTGCCCGTCGGCGTCCGGACAGGAGACGTGGACGTGGAAGCCGGAGCCGCCCTCGTCGGCGAACGGCTTGGCCATGAACGTGGCCAGCCGGCCTTCGGCGCGGGCGAGTTCCTTGACGGCGGATTTGAAGCGGAAGGCCCGGTCGGCGGCGTCGAGGGCTGCCGAGTGGGTGAGGTTGATCTCGAACTGGCCGCTGCTGAACTCGTGGTTGCCCATGCTGGCGCCGATGCCCAGTCCGCGCAGCTGGCGGAGGGTGCGCAGGAGGTGGCCGTCGGGGTCGCCGCGGCGGCCCGCGGTGTAGACGTTGCCGGGCGCCTCGGCGTAGCGCTTCCAGCCGGTGGGGGACTCGGGGGCCGGGTCGCAGAGGAAGTACTCCAGCTCGGGCCCGACGACGGGGGCCAGACCTTCGCCGGCGCACTGGTCGAGCACGTTGCGCAGCAGGTCACGGGGTGATTCGGGGGCGGGAGAGCCGGTGGCGGGGTCGATCACGTCGCCCAGGCACGTGGCGACGCCCGGCTCCCAGGGCAGCGGGGTGAGCGTGCTCAGGTCGGGGTGTACGGAGATGTCCGGCAGTCCGGCGTCCAGGCCCCCCTCGACCTCGACGACGTCGCCCTGCGGGCTCGTGTGGTAGACGGCCCGGCAGAAGGCGAGGCCGTGTTCGCAAGCGGTGGGGAGGTGTTCGAGCAGGACGTCGCGGGCGCGGTCGGTGCCGATGAGGTCGGGATAGGTCACCCGGACCACGTCGACGCCGTCGGCGGCCAGGCGGTCCATGTGCTGCCGGACCTGGGGGGATTCGTGAGCGCTCACCAGTGTCTCCTCAGAGGGGCGGGAACGGTGGCGGGGGGAGTGGGACCGGGGTCGCGCTGGGGAACCCGTGCCTCATTTGAAGCCAAACGGTAGGGAGCGTCCCGGGGGACCGCAAGAGGCGGGCGGCAAAAATTTATCCATGCGGATAGCTCTTGACCCGGGGTCGGGCGCTCCCTACCTTGTTTGAGGTCAAACGAGTTCGGTATTCGCATCCTCAGGAGGGCCGGCCATGAAGGTCGTCGTCGACATGAACAAGTGCCAGGACCACGGCCAGTGCGTCTTCGCGGCGCCCGAGGTCTTCCGGCTCGACGAGGGCGGACGGCTCGCGTACGTCAGCGACCCGGACGACGCGCTGCGCGAGGACGTCGAGGAAGCCGCCGACGTCTGCCCCCTCCAGGCCATCCGGATCGAGGACTGACCGGATGAGCCCCCGTATCGTGGTCGCCGGCGCCGCCATGGCCGGCCTGCGCGCCGCCGAGCAGCTGCGCGCCGCGGGCTGGACCGGCGCGCTCACCCTGGTCGGCGACGAACCGCACATGCCGTACAACCGGCCGCCGCTCTCCAAGGAAGTCCTCGCCGGCAGGGCGCCGTTCGAGTCACTGGCCTTCCGGCCCCGCGCGAGCGTCGCGGACGCCGAATGGCGCCTCGGTACGGGAGTGACCGCCGCCCGGCTCGCCGAGCGGACCGTGGAGCTGGCCGACGGCGAACGGCTGGACTTCGACGGCCTGGTGATCGCCACCGGCACGCGGCCCCGGCGGCTGCGCTGTCCAGGGCCGGCCGCCGGCCGCCACACCGTCCGTACCCTCACCGACGCCCAGGGCCTGCGCTCGGCGCTGACCCGGCCCGGCGCCCGGGTCGTCGTGGTCGGTGCCGGCTTCATCGGCTGCGAGGTCGCCGCCACCGCGGTCGGCCTCGGCGCCACCGAGGTCACCGTCGTCGACCCCGAACCGCTGCCGATGCTGCGCCCGCTCGGCGAACTGCCGGCCCGCCTGCTGCGCCGGCGGCACGAGGAGCGTGGCGTACGCTTCGCCCTCGGCACCGGCGTCACCGCCTTCGCGGGCGAGGACCACGTCACCGGCGTCGACCTCGACGACGGCCGGACCCTCCCGGCCGACGTCGTCGTCGAGGCGGTCGGCTCGGCCGCCAACACCGAGTGGCTCGACGGCAACGGCCTGGACCTGACCGACGGCGTGCTCACCGACGCACTGCTGCGCGTCGGCGGCCTGCCGTACGTCGTCGCCGTCGGCGACGTCGCCCGCTTCCCCAACGCCCGCTACGACGCCGTCCCGCGCCGCGTCGAACACTGGTCCATCCCCGGCGACACCGCCAAGCGCGCCGCGAAGACACTCGCCGCCCACCTGGCCGGTACCGAGCCCGACCCCACGCCCTTCGCGCCGTTCCCCACCTTCTGGAGCGACCAGCACGACTTCCGGCTCCAGTCCTTCGGCGCCCCCTCCCTCGGACTCGCCGACGTACGCGTCCTGGAAGGCGACCCCGAAGGAGACGTCGTCCTCGGCTACCACGCCGGCGGCAACCCGGTCGGCGTCCTCGCGCTCGGCGGTCCCGCCGCAACGGGCGCCGCCGCCCGCCACCGCGCCGAGCTGCTCGAGCAGCCGGCCCCCAGCACCCAGCACGCCTGAAGGAGACCGACCACCATGGCCAGCGTCCGCGGCTACTTCCACCCCAAGACGGCGACCGGTTCCGCCTCGCTCATCCCCTCGCCCCCATGGCACTACTCCGGCGACCTCCTCACCGTCGAGTACCGCACCGATCCGGCCCGCGTCCGCGAACTGCTGCCCGAACCGCTCGGACTCGCCGACGAGGACCCCGGCGCCGTCGCCCTCATCTGGGCCGACTGGCAGTCCTGCGCCGCCTCCGGCGAGGAGTTGCTCGACCCCGTGCGCGCCCAGTACAAGGAGGCCTTCGCGGTCGTCCGCTGCTCCTACAAGGGCCGTACGTACTCGCGTTGTGTGTACATCTGGGTCGACAAGGACTTCGCCATCGCCCGCGGCCTTCACCAGGGCTACCCGAAGAAGCTCGGCTCGATCCACCAGACCCGCCCCCACCCCTACGGGCCCGCGCCGCGCATCGAGGCGGGCGCCCGCTTCGGCGCCACGCTCGCGGCGGCCGACCGACGGCTCGCCCAGGCCGTCGTGACACTGCGCGGGCCGTCGGAGACGGGCGGCTTCGTCAACGGCCACCCGATGGCACACCACCGCTGGCTGCCGTCGATCGAACCGGGCAAGGGCCTCGCCCTCGACGAGCTGATCGAGTCCGGCGCCGCGTCCTTCGAGGCCGGCCCGGCCTGGCGCGGCGAGGCCGAACTGGAACTGTTCGAGGCCCCCACCGAGGAGCTGGCCCGGCTGGAGATCCGCGAGCCGATCGCCGCGTACTACCGCCAGGTCGGTGTCGTCTGGAACGGCGGCACCCTCCTGGAGTCCGGCACATCGACGGCCGAGTGACGACCCGAACCTGACACCTGGGAGACCGGACATGCCCGCACACCTCACCACCGTCGCCGGGGTCACCGTCGACACCCGGCACTGGATCGGCGGCCGGCGCGTCGCCTCCGACGAGACCTTCGCCGACGTCTCGCCCATCGACGGCGCACACCTCGGCGACCTCGCCCGCGGCACGGCCACCGAGGCCGAGGCCGCCGTCGCCGCGGCGCAGGAGGCGTTCCCCGGCTGGGCCGCCACCCCGCGCGCCGAACGCGCCCGCATCCTGCACGCCGTCGCCGACGGCGTCGAGAAGCGCATCGAGGACCTGGCGATCGTCGAGACCACCGACAACGGAGCGCTGCTGCGCTCGCACCGCCGCGGCGTGATGCCCCGCGTCGCGCACAACTTCCGCTTCTTCGCCGACCGGCTGCTGAAGCTGGAACACGAGGACTTCGAGACAAAGGGCCACACCAACCACGTCTCCTGGGACCCGGCGGGCCCCTGCGTACTGATCACGCCGTGGAACGCACCGCTCATGCTCGCGAGCTGGAAGATCGCACCGGCCCTCGCCGCGGGCAACACCGTGATTCTCAAGCCCGCCGAGTGGACCCCGCTCACCGCCTCCCTCCTCGCCGACATCGCCCACGAGGCCGGGCTGCCGGCCGGCGTCCTCAACGTCGTCCAGGGCTACGGCCCGGAAGCGGGCAGCGCCCTCGTCTCGCACCCCGGCGTACGGCGCATCAGCTTCACCGGCTCGGTGCCGACCGCGAAGACCATCGCCGCGGCGGCCGCCGCACACCTCACCCCTGCCAGCTTCGAACTGGGCGGCAAGTCCCCGCTGCTGGTCTTCGCCGACGCCGACCTGGACCTGGCCGTCGACCTCGCCGTCGAGCAGTACGACAACGCGGGGCAGGTCTGCCTGGCCGCCACCCGCCTCCTGGTGGAGTCCTCGGTCGCCGAGGAGTTCACCCGCCGCTTCACCGAGAAGGCCGGGCAGCTCCGCCAGGGAGACCCGCGTGAGCAGGCCACCGACCTCGGCCCCAACATCCACCCCCGCCAGCTGGAGAAGATCGACGGCTTCGTACGGCGGGCGGTCGCCGCCGGGGCGCGCACGGTCGTCGGCGGACACCGCAAGGACGGCCAGTACTACGAGCCGACCCTCCTCACCGACGTCGCGCAGGACAGCGAGATCGTCCAGGAGGAGGTCTTCGGCCCGGTCCTGACCCTGCAGACCTTCGAGACGGAGGAGGAAGCGGTCCGGCTCGCCAACGACACCCGCTTCGGCCTCGCCGCCACCCTCGCCACCGGCGACCCCGAGCGCGCCGAACGGGTCACCGGACAGCTGGTCGCCGGCACCGTCTGGGTCAACTGCTTCTTCGTCCGCGACCTCCAGGCGCCCTTCGGCGGCTCCCGGGAGTCCGGCATCGGCCGCGAGGGCGGCACCTGGAGCTTCGACTTCTACTGCGACCTGAAGAACACCGTCACCGCGCCGAAGGGATGGAAGGACCATGGGTGAGATCGTCGGAGCCGGACTCCTCGCCCACGTCCCCACCATCGTGCTGCCCGAGGAGACCCGGCGGGAGCTGAACGAGGGCAAGGAGATCACCCTCGTCACCGGCCTCCGGCAGCTCCGCGAGGACGTCTTCGAGACCGCCGACTACGACACCGTCGTGGTCCTGGACTCCCACTGGGCCACCACCGTCGAATTCGTCGTCACCGCCCACCACCGCCGGGCCGGCCTCTTCACCTCCGAGGAGCTCCCGCGCGGCATGTGCCGGATGCCGTACGACTTCCCCGGCGACCCCGAACTGGCCCACAACATCGCACAGTTCGCCGACAAGCACGGCACCTGGATCACCCCCGTCGACGACTCCTACCTCCCGATCTACTACGCCACCACCAACCTGTGGAAGTACCTCGGCGAGGGCCTGCCGGAGAAGAAGTGGGTGAGCATCGGCGTCTGCCAGACCGGCGACATGGAGGACCACCTCCGGCTGGGCCGCGCCCTGGCCGACGGCATCGCCGCCACCGAGGGCCGCAAGGTCCTGCTCATCGCCTCCGGCGCCCTCTCCCACACCTTCTGGCCGCTCCGCCAGCTCCGCGACCACGAGGCCAGCGACCCGTCCCACCTCTTCACCCCCGAGGCACGCGCCGCCGACGAAGAGCGCATCGCCTGGTTCAAGGACGGCCACCACGACGAAGTGCTGCGCACCATGCCGGAGTTCTGGCGCTTCAAGCCCGAGGCCAAGTTCTTCCACTACCTGATGATGGCCGGCGCCCTGGGCGAGGCGGCCTGCACCGCCCGCGGCCGGCAGTACGGGGAGTACGAGAACTCCGTCGGCACCGGCCAGGTCCACCTGTGGTTCGACCGCCCCGAAGGCGGCTGGACCGCGCCCCGCCCCACCAAGGAGACCACCCATGCCTGAGTACCGCCGCATCCTCCTCGACGGCGCCGCCGTCCAGACCGTCCGCGAGGGCGAGGAACTGGTCGCCGGTGACGGCCGCCGCGTCAAGATCGAGGAGGCCCAGCACCTGCCGCCGGCCGTCCCCTCCAAGGTCGTCGCGGTCCACCTCAACCACCGCAGCCGGGTCGAGGAGTTCCAGATCCAGCTGCCCGCGACCCCCACGTACTTCCACAAGCCCACCTCGGCGCTCAACTCCCACCGGGGCGCCGTCGTCCGGCCCGAGGGCTGCAAGTGGCTCAACTACGAGGGCGAGGTCGCCATCGTGATCGGGCGGACCGCGCGCAACATCGCCCCGGCCGACGCCGGGGAGTACATCGCGGGCTACACCGTCGCCAACGACTACGGCCTGCACGACTTCCGCGACACCGACGCCGGCTCGATGCTCCGCGTCAAGGGCTCCGACACCCTCTGCCCGCTCGGTCCCGGCCTGGTCACCGACTGGGACTTCCGCGGCAAGTACCTCCGCACCTACGTCAACGGCGAACCGGTCCAGGACGGCTCGACCGACGAGATGGCGTGGGACATGCACTACCTCGTCGCCGACATCGCCCGCACCATCACCCTGTACCCCGGTGACGTCCTGCTCTCCGGTACGCCCGCCAACTCCCGGCCCGTGCGGCCCGGCGACGTCGTGGAGGTCGAGGCCGAGGGCCTGGGCCGGCTGACCAACCACATCGTCACCGGCCCGGCCGCGATCCGCACCGACGTCGGCGCCCAGCCCACCGAATCCGAGGAGGTCCTCTCCACGGCCCTCGGCGGCGACTGGGAGTTCCGCGGCATCCGCCCGCCGAAGCGGGGCTGACACCCTGCCCGGTACCCGCCCGGAGGGCCCCGCTTCCGCTCGCGCGCGAGCCCTCCGGGCGGCTCCCTCGGGCCGTACGGCCCCCCGTGACCTGCGGATAGGGTGGCCGGCATGACGGAAGCAGCCAAGGGGACCGGCCGTCGCCGCAGCCGCCGTGGGTACGGCGAGGGCCGCGACGCCCTCCTCAACGCCGCCGTCCGCGTCGTCGCCCGCGGCGGACTGCGCAAACTCACCTACCGCGCGGTCGCCGAGGAGGCCGGCGTCACGCACGGCCTGGTCGTCCACCACTTCGGCTCCCGCGACGCCCTGATCGAGGAGGCGCTGGGGTACGTCGTACGGCAGAGCCTGCGCAGCAGCCTGCTGGAGCCCGGCACCGGCGAACCGGACGACTTCGCTTCGGGGGTCTCCGGGATGGTCGAATCGGGCCCCGACCTCCAGGCGTTCCAGTACGAGCTGCTGCTCGAAGCGCGGCGCCGCCCGGAGCTGCTGCCCCAGGTACGGAACCTGTACGACGGCTACTTCGACGCCTCCGAACGCGAACTGGCCCGGATGCTGCCGTACCAGCCGGGCTCCGCGCTCGCCCGGCTGGTCTTCGCCGCCCTGGACGGGCTCGTCCTGCACCAGCTGACCCTGGGCGACCGGGCGGACACCGAAGCCGCCCTGGCCGAGCTGCGGACCCTGCTGAGCAGGGCGGCCGCAGCGCAGGACCCGGCGTCCCGCACCACGGACGCCGGGTGACGCTCCCGCTCAGGCGGCCGGAACGGCGCTCCCGGAGTCCAGAGCGGCGCGCAGCCAGTCGTGGATGACGCCCGGCGTCGGCGGCGCCGCCGGGCCGGTCACCTCCGCCGTGAGCCGCCAGTAGTGGTCGATACGCGGGTCGGCGGCGAGCTGACCGCTGAGCACCCGGCGGAAGGCCGGCGAGTCCCGCGTGCCACGAGAACGGGCGTAGGCGTCGACGAAGCAGTCCAGCGCCTCGCCCCCGTACGGCGCCCGTCGCCCCTGGATGTCGGCGGCGGCCAGCCCGTACGCCTCGATGAGCCCCTCATAGAGGACGGCCGGGCGGTAGCCCTCGTCGGGCCGGTGCGCCGCGGGCTGGCAGTGCGCGATGCCCGTCCCGGGGCAGGGGCCGGAGACGAAGGCGTACAGCCGGGCGAAGGCCAGCACCTGGTCCGGCGCCGGGTCCGTCGGCGGCTGCGGCACCGAGTGGTCGAGGATCGCGGAGGTCAGCCGGGCAGGGAGCCGCGGCGGCAGCCAGCGCCGCCAGAAGCGGGCCAGCGCTGCCGTGTCCGGCGGCGCGGACACGGCGCCGATCAGCCGCAGCCGGTCGGCCCGTTCCGCCGGGGCGCAGTCCCGCAGCAGATGCAGGGCGGCCTCGCGCCAGCGCAGGGCGGCCAGCCGCGAGCCGACCTCCCGCAGCTGCCCCGCGATGACGTCCTCCAGCGCGTCCTCCCGGTCCAGGACCCGGCCGACGTCCGGTACCGGCAGGTCAAGAGTGCGCAGGGAGCGGATCAGCCGGAGCCGGTCGAGCGCCTCGGGCCCGTACCGGCGATGCCCCCCGGCGCTGCGCGCCGCCTCGGGCAGCAGGCCGCGGTCGGAGTAGAAGCGGACGGCCTTGACGGTGACGCCCGCATGTTCGGCCAGCTCGCCGATGCTCCACCTGCCGTCGGCCGCTTCGGGCGACGGCGCCGGGCCGGGGGCCTCGGAGAACTCGAACGACTCAACAGTCACGCTTGAACCTCCCTCAGGGGGAGTTCCTACGGTACCCGCGAGCGCGGACGGCCTACGGGGGCGGTCTCGCGGACGCACGGTATGCGAGGAGACCAACATGACGGCATTCATCCTGGTGCCGGGCGCCCACACCGGCGACTGGGTATGGCGGGAAGTGGCGGACAGGCTGCGGGAGTCGGGCGCCGAAGTCCACTCGGCGACGCTGACCGGCATGGGCGACCGCCGCCACGAGGCGGGACCGGACACCGACCTGGAGACGCACATCCAGGACGTGGTGGCGCTGATCGACCGGGCCGGGGCGAGCGAGGTGGTGCTCGTCGGCCACTGCTACGGCATCCACCCCGTACTGGGCGCCGCCGGACACCGCCCGGAACGCATCGCAAGGATCGTCCACCTGGACGCGGGCATGCCCCGGGACGGCGACCCGGCGCTCAAGCTGGTGCCCGACCAGAACGTCCGCGACCGGCTGGCGCAGGCGACCGGGCCGGCCGGCGACGACCGGCTCGTGCCGCCGCCCGCGCCCGGCGCATGGCACCGCTGGGGCAGCACCGAGGGCGTGCCCGAGGCCGCGCTCGCCCGCCTCGCCGACCGCGCGGCACCGCAGCCGCCGGGCACCCTCACCCAGCCGCTCCGGCTGACCGAGGCCGCCGCCGCACTGCCGGCGACCGGCATCCTCTGCACCGCCAACGGGTCGAGCATCGCCATGGTCGAGCAGGTGCTGCGGCTCGGCGAGCCCACGCTGATGGCGCTCGTCGACGCCGAGGTCACCTTCTTCGAGCTGGCCACCGGCCACTGGCCGATGCTCTCCGCACCCGGCGAACTGGCCGAGGCGCTGCTCGGCGCCGCAGCGGGCGAGGGCCACCGGCTGTCCGCGCCGGACGACACCCGCCCCGGCCACCTCCGCCCCTTCCTCCTGGACGTACCGGAACGGCCCCGCGAGCGGACGGGGCGCGTCGACCTGTACCCGCCGGACGCCGACGGGCCGCACCCCGCCGTGGTCTTCGTCCACGGCGGCCCGGTACCGGCCGGGCTGCGGCCGACACCGCGGGACTGGCCGTCGTTCACCGGCTACGGCCGGTACGTGGCGGAGCAGGGAGCGGTCGGCGTGACGGTGGACCACCGGCTGCACGACCTCACGGACTACGCGCGCGCCGCCGAGGACATCGCCGACGCCGTCGCCCTCGTACGCGCCGATCCGCGCGTCGACGAAGACCGCGTCGCACTGTGGTTCTTCTCCGGCGGCGGCCCGCTGTCGGCTGACTGGCTCGCGGCGCCCCCGCCGTGGCTGCGCTGCGTGGCCGCCACCTACCCGGTCCTGATGCCGCCGCCGAGCTGGGGAATCACCGGGCCACGGTTCCGCCCGGCGGACGCGATCCGGTCGGCGGGACGGCTGCCCTTCGTACTGACACGGGTCGGGCAGGAGGTCCCCGAGATCGCCGCCACCGTCGAGGAGTTCCTGGCCGCCGCCGAGGCGTGCGCGGCCGACGTCGAGATCGTGGACATACCCGACGGCCACCACGGGTTCGAGACGATCGACCACACCGAGCAGGCACGGAACGCCGTCCGCCACGCGGTCCGCTCCGTACTGAACCATCTGCGGAGCTGAACACCCCGAGCCCCGGCCGCCACCCCGGGCCGCCCACGACCGCGCGATAAGTACGGCCTATTGATCGATAACCAAGCCGTCTTTGACGCCTCCGCAGGACTGACGGAAGCTGATCCCACCGGACCGCCGCGCCCGTACCGGCGCGGCGCGAACCGGCGTCGAAGCGGTGGCGCGGGCGTGCCCGGGCAGGGAAAGCGAGGTCAGGCAATGCGTGCCGACGAGGACCCGACGGACGAGGGACTGGCGGTCACCCCGCCCAAGACATGGGCGACCGGCGCACCGGCCGTGGCACACGCGCTGAAGTACGCCCTCGGCCAGACCTCCCCCCGCCGCACCGCGCTCACCCTGCTCAACATCAACCAGGCCAAGGGGTTCGACTGCCCCGGCTGCGCCTGGCCCGAGCCCGGGGCCAAGGAGCGCCACAAGAACGAGTACTGCGAGAACGGCGCCAAGCACATCGCCGACGAGGCCACCAGCCGCCGCGTCACCGCCGACTTCTTCCGGCAGCACCCGATCTCCGAACTGGCCGAAAAGTCCGACTACTGGCTCAACCAGCAGGGCCGCCTCACCGAGCCCATGGTCAAGCGCCCCGGCGCCGACCACTACGAACCGATCGGCTGGGACGAGGCCTTCGACCTCCTCGCCACGGAACTGCGCGCCCTGGACTCACCCGACGAAGCGCTCTTCTACACCTCGGGCCGGCTCAACAACGAGGCCGCCTTCCTCCTCCAGCTCTTCGTCCGCGCCTTCGGCACCAACAACCTGCCCGACTGCTCCAACATGTGCCACGAGTCCAGCGGCAGCGCACTGAACGAGACACTCGGCATCGGCAAGGGCAGCGTCAGCCTCCAGGACCTCTACGAGGCCGACCTGGTCTTCGTCGTCGGCCAGAACCCCGGCACCAACCACCCCCGGATGCTCTCCGCGCTGGAGGAGACCAAGCGCAACGGCGGACACGTCATCGCCGTGAACCCGCTGCCCGAAGCCGGCCTGCTGCGCTTCAAGCACCCCCAGAAGGCCCGCGGCGTCATCGGCCGCGGCACCGAGATCGCCGACCGCTTCCTGCAGATCCGGCCCGGCGGCGACCTCGCCCTCTTCCAAGGACTCAACCGGCTGCTCCTGGAGGCCGAGGACGCCGCACCCGGCACCGTCCTCGACCACGACTTCATCGCACGCCACACCACCGGCTTCGCCGACTTCGCCGAACACGCCCGCAAGGTCGCCTGGGACGACATCCTCGACGCGACCGGCCTGAGCCGCGAGGAGATCGACGGGGTCCACGAGACGGTCCTGGCCAGCAAGAAGATCATCGTCTGCTGGGCGATGGGACTCACCCAGCACAAGCACGGCGTACCCACCATCCGCGAAGTGGTCGACTTCCTGCTGCTCCGCGGCAACATCGGCCGCCCCGGCGCCGGCGTCTGCCCCGTACGCGGCCACAGTAACGTCCAGGGCGACCGCACCATGGGCATCTGGGAACGGATGCCGCAGCGGTTCCTCGACGCCCTGGAGCGCGAATTCGGCTTCACCCCGCCGACCGAGCACGGCCTGGACTCGGTGGACGCGATCCGCGCCATGCGCGACGGCCGCGCCAAGTTCTTCCTCGGCGTCGCCGGCAACTTCGTCCGGGCCACCCCCGACAGCGACGTCACCGAACGGGCGATGCGCAGCTGCTCCCTCACCGCGCACATCTCGACCAAGCTGAACCGCTCCCACGCCGTCTGCGGAGAAACGGCCCTCATCCTGCCCACACTCGGCCGCAGCGACCGCGACATCCAGGACGGCGTCGAGCAGTTCATCACGGTCGAGGACTCCATGAGCGAGGTGCACGCCTCCCGCGGCCGGCTCGCACCCGCCTCGGAGCACCTGCTCAGCGAGGTCGCCATCATCGGCAGGCTGGCCCGCCGGACCCTCGGCGACAGCCCGGACATCCCCTGGGAGGAGTTCGAGCGGGACTACAGCACCATCCGCGACCGGATCTCCCGCGTCATCCCCGGCTTCCACGACTTCAACGCCCGCGTGGCCGAACCCGGCGGCTTCCGGCTGCCCAACCCGGTCAACGAAGGCGTCTTCCCCACCCCCAGCGGCAAGGCCGTCTTCACCCGCAACGACTTCGAGGCGCCGCAGGTACCCGAAGGCCACCTCCTGCTCCAGACACTCCGCTCCCACGACCAGTGGAACACCATCCCGTACGCCATGAACGACCGCTACCGGGGCATCCACAACGCCCGCCGCGTCGTCCTCGTCAACCCCGCCGACCTGACGGCACTGGGCCTGGCCGACCGCGACGAGGTGGATCTGGTCAGCGTCTGGCGGGACGGCGCCGAACGGCGCGCGCCCGCGTTCCGGGTCATCCCGTACCCGACCACACCCGGATCCGCCGCCGCGTACTACCCGGAGACCAACGTCCTGGTGCCACTGGACAGCGTCGCCGACATCAGCAACACACCGACGTCGAAGAGCGTGGTGGTACGCCTGGAACCGACCGGGGCCTGATTGGCGAATCGGGTCCGGCCGGTGTAGACCGGTGCGGTGCTCTTCCGCCAGCTCGAATACCTGGTCGCCCTCTCGCGCGAACGCCACTTCGCCCGTGCCGCGCAGTCCTGCTACGTCTCCCAGCCCGCGCTGTCGGAGGCGATCCGCAAACTGGAGGAGGAACTCGACGTCCCCCTGATCCGGCGGGGCCGCAAGTACGAGGGCCTCACCCCCGAGGGCGAGCGCGTCGTGCTGTGGGCACAGCGCATCCTCGCCGACCGCGACGCACTCACCTACGAGGTGCAGGCGCTGCGCACCGGGCTGAGCGGGGAACTGCGCATCGGCTGCGTCCCCACCGCCTCGGCCGCCGTCGCGCTCCTCGTCGAGCCGTTCTGCTCGGCCCACCCGCTGGTCGACGTGCGCATCGCCTCCGACCTGCGCTCCCGGGACATCCTCGGCCGGCTGGAGAACTTCGAGCTCGACGCCGGCGTGACGTACCTGACCGAGGACATCTCGGACCAGTTCCGCACCGTGCCGCTCTACCGCGAGCGTTACGTACTGCTGACCGGCGCGGCGCACCCGGCGGCGGCCTCGGCCACCGTGTCCTGGGCGGCCGCCGCCACCCTGCCGCTCTGCCTGCTCAGCACCGGCATGCAGGGGCGCCGGGTGCTCGACGAGGTGTTCGCCGACGCCGGGGTCCGTGCCGCGCCCCAGGTGGAGACCGACTCCATCGCCTCCGTGTACGCGCACGTCCGGACCGGCCGGTGGGCCGGCATCGTGCCGCGCGCCTGGCTCCGCGTCTTCGACATGCCGCCCGGCTTGCGGGCCGTACCGCTGGTCGAACCGGTCCGCACCGCGCCCATCGGCCTGGTCCTCACCGCCCGCGAGCCCGGTTCGGTCATGGCCCGCGCGCTGACCGACGTCGCCCGGCGCACCGACATGGCGGCGACGCTGGAACATCTGCCGGGAGAGCGGCCGCTGCCGGAGGAATAGGCGGTACTACCCAGCGAACTACGGATTGTTCGGAGCGAGCGGCGGGCGGAGGGTGAGTCCCGCCCCGCCCGGCCCACCGGCCGGGCGTGACGGCACCCCCCTCGTAGGAAAGGTCTGCCGCTCCCATGAAGCGCTCCCACCTCGCCGCGCTGCTGCTGGCACTGCCCGCGGCCGTCGTCCCCGCCGCCGGCACCGCGGTCGCCTCGGGCCAGGACACCTCCCCCCGGCTCGTGACCGTGGAACAGGCTCCGGACAGCAAGGTCATCAAGGGCACCTACATCGTCACCCTCAAGCCCGGCGTGGCGCCCGGCGCCCTGGCGGGCAGAGAGGACATCAGAGCGAACCACCTCTACAAGAAGGTCCTCAACGGCTTCGCCGCGAAGCTCTCCGCCGACCAGCTTGCCGACCTCCGCAGCGACCCCTCCGTGCAGGCGATAGAGGAGGACCAGAAGGTCACCGCCGCCGCGACGCAGACCAACGCCACCTGGGGCCTGGACCGCATCGATCAGCGCAACCGCCCGCTGAACGGCACCTACACCTACAACCGCAACGGCTCCGGCGTCACCGCGTACATCATCGACACCGGCATCGACACCACCCACCCCGACTTCGGCGGCCGGGCCCGCAACGTCTACGACGCGTTCGGCGGCAACGGGCAGGACTGCAACGGGCACGGCACGCACGTGGCCGGCACGGTGGGCAGCACCACGTACGGGGTCGCCAAGGGCGTACAGCTGCGCGGTGTCAGGGTGCTGGACTGCAACGGGTCCGGCTCCTACTCGGGCATCATCGCCGGGTTCGACTGGGTCCGTAACAACGCCACCAAGCCCGCCGTCGCCAACGCCTCGCTCGGCGGCGGCTACTCCTCCGCGGTGAACGACGCGGCCGCGGCGCTGAACAACTCCGGCGTCTTCCTCTCCGTCGCCGCCGGCAACGACAACGCGGACGCCTGCAACACCTCGCCCGCCAGCGCCCCGGGCGTCATCAGCATCGCGGCCTCGGACAGCGCCGACCGCAAGGCGTCGTTCAGCAACTACGGGAGCTGCACGGACCTGTTCGCGCCCGGCGTCTCCGTCACTTCCACCCGCCTCGGCGGCGGCACCACCCAGATGAGCGGCACCTCGATGGCCTCCCCGCACGTGGCGGGCGTCGCGGCCCTGTACAAGTCGAGCAAGGGCGACACCGCTTCCTCGGCCCTGAACACCTGGCTGATCAACAACGCCACGCCCAACGTGATCAGCAACCCGAGCGGCACCCCGAACCGCCTGCTCTTCAAGTCCGACCTCTGAGCCCTGTGCCCACCGGCTGAAGAGCCGTACCGGGGCGCCACTTGCCCGAATTCCCCGGGCAGGCGGCGCCCCGCCGGCCTTTTCGGAAGCCCGCTCGGCCGCGGCTCGGCGGCGCGCATCGATTGTCAGTGGCGGGCGGTAGCTTCGGGAGATGTGCGGTGGAGGTGGGGGAGGGGCCTTTGCCGCGGAGGTCCTTGGGGGGATTCCTCCCCGGGAGACGATCTCCTCGGCGGGGAGAGGGAGGGGCCCTGCCAGGAAACGCGGAGGGACTGCCGCTGCCGCCCCGGTCACGTGCCCTCCTTGCCGCGCAGTTCCTCCACGGCAGTGCGGGCAGCGGCGCCGATGACCGCGTCGGCGCGGGGGAGGGTGCTGTCGGCGCGCGCCGCCTGGGTGAAGACCACGGCGGTGTACGTGCTGCCGTCGGCGAGTTCGACGACCCCGGCCTCGTGCCGCATCTGGCCGAACGTGCCGGTCTTCCCCGACACGGTCACGTCGTCGTACGGGAAGCCGGAGGCGAGCCGGTGCCGCCACGGCTGCCTCCCCATCACGTCGCGCATGAACGCGCAGCGCTCGGGGGAGGCCGCCTCGCCGGTCCAGATCGCCCGCAGCAGCCGCGCCATGTCCGACGGTGTGGTGGAGGCCTTGGACACCGGGTCGTAGACGCCGGCCGGCGCGGTCGTGTCGTTGCTGGAGATGCGCTCCATGGCGGCGGCCAGCGATGCGGTGCCGGTCTCGTCGACCAGCCGGGCCCAGGTGCCCGCGACGCCGCCGAGGATACGGGTGTCCGGCAGGCCCAGCTCGCGGCAGACCTCGTCGACCACCGTGGTGCCGACGGCACGGAGCACCGCGTCGGCCGCCGTGTTGTCCGAGATGGTCATCATGAGGACGACCAGGTCGCGCAGCGACATCGTGACGGGGTCCTGAAGGATGGAGATGCCGGTGGGACCGGCGACCCGGTGCGACGGGTCCAGGGTGATCCGTCGGCCCGGATCGATCTCCCCGGCGTCCGCCAGCCGGCAGAAGGCCGCCATCAGCGGCACCTTGTAGACGGAGCCCATGGGGACCGGCTCGTCGGGGTCGATGGTCACCCGTGCCTCGGGGCGGTGCAGCTCCGCCACGTGCAGCCAGCCGCGCACACCGGCGTCGGCGAACATCTCGCGGATCGTGCGCGCCGCGCCGCCGCTCCGCCGCGCCGCGCTCACTTCGCGGCCTGCCGGGCGAGCGTGTCCACCAGCAGCTGAGCCGTGTCCGCCGTCTCCGCGGCGTCGGGCCGCCGGGGGTCCCACACCACCCGGAGCCGCAACGGCAGCGCCGGATCCGTGGCCGGGCGCCGCTCGACGCCCTCGGCGGTCAGTGTGTCGTCGGCGGTGACCAGTACCGCCTGCCCGGCGGCCACGAGGGCGAGGCCGGCGCGCTCGTCGGACACCACGACGGTCTCCACCCGCCGCCCGCGGCTGGCCAGTGTGTCGATGAACAGGTCGTGGGCCGCCGGCGCCTCCTCGCGCGGTCTCACGGCGACGGGCAGCCGCCGGGGCGTACCGCCGGACGCTCCGCTGTCGTGGTCTTCGGGGGAGAGGAGCCAGGTCGGGAAGATGACCACCCGGCCGGCGGCCAGCCCGTCCAGCACCGCCGGATGCCGGATCACCGCGAGGTCCAGCCGGCCCGCCGCGACGTCGGACAGCAGTGTGGCGGTCGGCGCGGTCAGCACGCCGATGCGGGTCTGCTCGCCGGCCCGTACCGGCGCGGCGGCCACGGCGGCGGTGAGCCGCGCGGGCACCTCGGGGGCCAGGCCGAGCCGGAGCCGCCGGCCGTCGGCGTGCTCCCGGGCTCCGATCTCGCGCAGTTCGGAGAGCGCGGCGAGCGCCCGGCGCGCGTGCGGCAGCAGCAGGGAGCCCTCGTCGGTGAGGGCGACGCCGCGGTTGCGGTCGAAGAGGCGTACTCCGAGCAGCGCCTCCAGCCGTCGCAGGCCCTGGGACAGTGGCGGCTGGGTGATCCCCACTCGTTGTGCCGCGGCGCCGAAGTGCTCCTCTTCGGCCAGTGCGACGAAGATTTCCAAGTGTCGTTCCGTCAGCATTCTGCCCCCGTGGCGTGCGCTGATATCTCCTGCGAATCGTTCTTGGCGCAAAAGCATATTCGACATGGACGGTGGCCGCGGGTTGACTCCGAGGCGTGACGCCACGGGGGAGGGACGTGCTCGTCGCGGGTGTCCTGGCACAGCGGAGGGAGCCACATGACGTACCTGAATCTTCCGGGGGAACCGGGCCTTCACGATCGGCGGCGGAGTCGCCGACGGCTGTACGGAGGCGTCGCCGCCCTGCTGGTCCTGGGCGGCGGAGTGGGGGTCGGCTACCACTTCCTGCTGGCGGACCGTGGCGCGGAGGACCCGCAGGTGGTCGCCGCCACCGCCCGGTTCGAGCGGTTCGCCGGAGCCTGGGAGGACGGCGAGGCACGCAAGGCCGCCGCGTACACCGACAGCCCGGACGCCGCCCGGTCGCTCCTCACGTCCGTCATGACGAACCTCGCCCCGTCCGCGACCGAGGTCACCCCGGGCGGCGGGGCGAAGGAGCGGGACGGGGAAGTGCGCCTCCCCTTCACGGTGGCGATGGAGATACCGGGCGCCGGGCCCGTCCGGTGGGACGCGCAGGCCCGCCTGCGGCAGACGTCCGGCCGGTGGACGGTGGAGTTCACGACGCCGATGGTTCACCCGAAGATGAAGTCCGGCCAGACGCTCGCCCTCAAGACCCGGAACACCCGCGCGAAGGTGCTGGACAAGGACGGCGACCCGCTGGAGGCCGCCTCGCTCGTCGGCACCGTCGACGAGGCCACCGGCAAGGGCACCTCCGGCCTCGAAGCGCGGTACGACGCCCGCCTCTCCGGGGGCAAGGGGCCGACGAAGTCCTTGGTGATCGTGGACCGTGCGAGCGGACAGCCGGTGAAGACGCTCACCGCGGTGAAGGCCGCCAAGGGCCGTCCCGTACGGACCACCATCGACCCGCGCGTGCAGCGGGCGGCGGCCGAGGCGCTGTCCGGGGTCTCCAAGAAGGCGGCCATCGTCGCTGTCGACCCGCGCAACGGGCATGTCCTGGCGGCCGCGAACAAGCCCGGTGGGCTGAACCGTGCGCTGGCGGGGCGCTATCCGCCCGGTTCCACCTTCAAGGTCGTCACCGCGGCGGCGCTGCTGAAGGGGGGCCTGCGTCCCGCGGACCCGGCGGCGTGCCCGAAGTACGCCCGCGTCGACGGCCAGCGCTTCGAGAACCAGGACCTGTTCACCCTGCCGGACGACGCCACGTTCCAGGATGCCTTCGCCCGGTCCTGCAACACCTTCTTCGTCGACGCCGCCGGCAAGCTCTCCGGCACGTCGCTCCGCGACACCGCGCGGGCTTTCGGCATCGGCGGCAGCTGGGACGTGGGCATCTCGACGTACGACGGCAGTGTCCCTGCCGCCACGAGTGGCAACGACAAGGCCGCCGCGGCCATCGGCCAGGCCCGCGTCCAGGCGTCACCGCTGGTCATGGCGTCCATCGCGGCCACCGTCAAGCAGGGGTCCTTCGAGCAGCCCGTGCTGGTGCCGGACGCGGTGAAGAAGCGGTACCGGGCTCCGGAGCAGCTCGATGCGGAAGTGGCCGGCGACCTGCGGAAGATGATGCGCGCCACGGTCACCTCGGGCTCGGGACACGCCCTGAAGGACCTGCCGGGCGCACCGCACGCCAAGACCGGCACCGCGGAGTTCGGTACCGAGAAACCCCCGCACACTCACGCCTGGATGATCGGCTACCAGGGCGGATCCGACCTGGCCTGGGCGGTGTTCCTGGAGGACGGCGGGTCCGGCGGCTCGGACGCCGGCCCGGTCGCGGCGCGGTTCCTGAAGAACATCGGCTGAGCCCGCAAGCCTGTCGCACAGAGTTGCCGCACACAGAGCTGCCGCACACCAGTTGCTGCACGCGGCGTTGCCGCACACAGAGGCACAGAGGCACAGAGGCACAGAGGAGAGTAGGAACGTGGAAACCACCAGAACGCGTCCGTCCCGTCGTACGGTGCTGGCTCTCGGCGCCGGAACAGCACTGGCCGCCGCCCTGCCCGCGAGCGGCACGGCGTACGCCGGCGGACCCCGCGCCGGGCGGGCAGACGGAATCACCGGGCAGTTGCAGGCGCTCGAAGAGCAGTACGCGGCCCGTCTCGGAGTGTTCGCCCGCAACATGGCCACGGGCCGCACGGTGCGGTACCGCGCGGACGAACGCTTCCCGATGTGTTCGGTCTTCAAGGGGCTCGCCGCGGCCGCCGTCCTGCGCGACCTCGACCGCGACGGCGAGTTCCTCGCCCGGCGCATCCACTACACCCGCGGCGAGGTCGAGAAGGCGGGGCACACGCCCGTCACCGGAAAGCCCGAGAACCTGGCGGGCGGCATGACCGTCGGCGAACTGTGCGCCGCCACGGTCGGCGAGAGCGACAACGCCGCAGCGAACCTCCTCCTCCGCGAGCTGGGCGGCCCGACGGCGATCACCCGGTTCTGCCGCTCGGTCGGGGACGGCGTCACCCGGCTGGACCGGTGGGAGCCCGAACTGAACTCCGCCGAGCCCTGGCGGCGGACCGACATCACCAGCCCGCGGGCCGTCGGGACTACCTACGCCCGGCTCCTCCTGGGGCGCGCGCTCACCCCGCCGGACCGCGAGCGGCTCACCGGCTGGCTGGTCGCCAACACCACCAACACCGAGCGTTTCCGCGCCGGTCTCCCCGCCGACTGGGTGCTGGCGGACAAGACCGGCGGCGGTTCGGACTACGGTGTCGCCAACGACGTGGGAGTGGTGTGGCCTCCGCACGGCGCACCGCTCGCGCTGTCCGTGCTCTCCACCACCTACGACGCCGCGGGGCCCGCGAAGAACCCGATGGTCGCCAAGGCCGCGGAGCTGGTGGCGGCACGGATCGCCTGAGAACTTTCCGGTACGTACGCCGGCCCCCTCCAGTCACTGACGGTGCGTCAGGGGCGGCCGGAGGGGGCCGAGTGGGTCGTCGGGACCGGGGCCGGGCGGGGCGTCAGCCGATACCGGCCGCGTCCAGCCGGTACAGCGTCTGGCTGTTGTTCGTGCCGTTGTCCGTGCCGCTGTTCGTGCCGTCGTCCGTACCGGAGGAGGTACTCCCGCCGTACTCGGACGCCTGCACCGCCGTGCCGTGCTTCTTGACCCAGGCGTTGACCTCGGTGGAGAGGCTGTTGCCGCCGCCGGGGCCACCGCCCATGCCGCCGCCGACCAGCACGTAGTGCAGCTTGCCGGCCTTGACGAGGGACTTCAGCGTGGCCACGGTCATCGCCCGGTCCGAGCCGGTAAAGCCCCACATGGAGAGCACGGGCTGCTTGCTGCTGAGGATCATCGACGCGGCGCTCTGGGAGTTGGAGACGGCCGCCAGCCAGGTGGCACCGTCCCGGTGCCGTTCCAGGTAGGAGAGCATCTTGCTGTCCGCGTCGCCCATGCCGCCGGGGCCGCCGCCCCGGCCGCCGCCCCGGCGCGCGCGGCCGTCCGACTCACCGCCGCCAGGAAGCTGCGGCATGCCACCGGCCTCCGAACCCTTGCCACCGGTGGAACCACTGCCACCGGAGGACCCGCCCGAGGCGCCGGGCGCGCCGCCCGGACCACCGGACGTACCACCCGGGGCACCACCACCCGGGGCACCACCGCCCGAGGGCATACCGCCCTCGGCGTCACCGGGCATGCCGCCCTTCGTGCCCGAGGGGGGACCACCGCGGCCGCCGGGGCCGCCCGTACCGCCGGTCGACGGGCCCGCCGTCGGGTTGGTCCCGCCCATGCCGCCGCCACCGGAGGAGAGCGGTACCGAGGCCGCGTACGCCGCCGGTCCGGCCAGCGCGGCCACTACCGCCACGACGAGCGACACCGCGAGCAGCTTCGTACGGCGTGCCGCCCGCGCGCCGCCCGGGGTGCGGAAGGCCAGGAGACCCGCCAGTGCGGCGAGCGTCAGGACCACGACGACCGGCACGAGCCAGGCGTTCCAGTCCGCGGCGCGGCGCAGCAGGACCACGGCCCACCCCGCCGTCACGGCCAGCGCGGCGGGCAGTACCCAGATCCAGCGGCGGCTGTCGCGGAAGGCCCGGAACAGCAGTGCGCCGCCACCACCGCACAGCGCCGCGATGCCCGGGGCCAGGGCCGTCGTGTAGTAGGGGTGCACGGTGCCCTCGGACAGGCTGAACACGAGGTAGTGGAGGACGGTCCAGCCGCCCCACATCAGCAGCGCGGCGCGTACGGGATCGGTGCGGGGCGACCGGCCGCGCAGCACGAGCCCGGCGACCAGCGCGATGCCCGCGAAGGGCAGCAGCCAGGAGATCTGGCCGCCCAGCGTCTCGTTGAACATCCGGCCCCAGCCGGCGGCACCGGAGAAACCGCCACCGCCTCCGCCGCCACCTCCGCCGTTGCCCTCGCCGCCGAGGACCCGGCCCAGGCCGTTGTAGCCGAGGATCAGGTCCCAGGCCGTGCCGTCCGTCGAACCGCCGATGTAGGGCCGGCCGTCCGCGGGCCAGAGCTGTACCGCCAGCGCCCACCAGCCGCTGGCGGCCACCAGGGCGACACCGGCGAGCAGCAGGTTGCGGATCCGCTTCACGAGAGCGAGATCGGCCGCGTACAGGTACACCGCCGCGATGGCGGGCACCACGATGTACGCCTGGAGCATCTTGGTGTGGAAGGCCAGGCCCAGGGCGAGCGCCGTGCCGAGCAGCGGCAGCAGCCGGCCGGTGCGTATCGCGCGGAGCGCCAGGACGGTGCCGGTGACCATCAGGAACACCAGCAGCGGGTCGGGGTTGTTGTCCCGGGTGATCGCCACGGTGATCGGGGTGAGGGCCAGGACGAACGCGGCCACCGCCGCGGCGCCGTGCCCGAAGGCCCGCTTCACCGCGGTGTGCAGGACGGCGATCGAGCCGAGCGCAGCGCCGACCATCGGCAGCAGCATCTGCCAGGTGCCGAAGCCCAGGATGCGGCAGGACAGGCCCATGACCATCAGGGCGAACGGCGGCTTGTCGACGGTCAGGAAGTTCCCGGCGTCGAGGGAGCCGAAGAACCACGCCTTCCAGCTCTGCGTGCCGCTGTACACGGCGGCGGAGTAGAAGCTGTTGAGGTCGCTCGCGGACGTGCTCCAGAGGTACAGGAGCGCGGCGACGACGAGCGCGGCCCACAGCGCGGGGCGCGACCAGCGCGGTTCGTCGGGGCGGCCGAGCAGGAGTGACGCCGGCCGGGACCGCGGGGGTGCGGCCGGGGCGGCGGGAACGGGAGGGGCGGTCATGGCGAGAGGCTCTTCCTCGAAGGGGGACGGTCAGTGGGTGGCGGCGGCTGCGGCCGGTATGTCGGCGACGTCGGTGGGCAGCTCCGTGGCCGGCAACGTCTCGGCGAACCCGCGCAGCCAGGAGCGGAAGCCGGGGCCCAGGTCGGGCCGGCCGCACGCCAGTTGCACGACGGCGCGCAGGTACGACGCGCGGTCCCCGGTGTCGTACCGCCGGCCCCGGAAGACCACGGCGTGCACGGGGCCGCCCGCCCCGTCCGCCCGCCCCGCCAGCTCGTGGAGCGCGTCGGTGAGCTGGATCTCGCCGCCGCGCCCGGGAGCCGTGTGCTCCAGGACCTCGAAGACGGCCGGGTCGAGCACGTACCGCCCGATCACCGCGTAGTTGCCGGGGGCCTCGCCGGGCGCCGGCTTCTCGACCAGTCCGGTCACCCGGACGACGCCGTCCTCGTCGGTCCGCTCCACCGAGGCACAGCCGTACAGGTGGGTCTGCGCGGGATCGACCTCGGTGAGGGCCAGCACACTGCCGCCGAACCGTGCCTGTACCGCGAGCATGTCCGTCAGCAGCGCGTCCCGCGGGTCGATCAGGTCGTCGCCGAGCAGCACGGCGAACGGCTCCCGGCCCACGTGGTCGCGTGCGCGGAGCACGGCGTGGCCCAGCCCCAGCGGAGCGCCCTGGCGCACATGGTGCATGCGCGCCAGCCGGGAGAGACCCCGTACGGTCGCCAGCCGGTCGTCGTCGCCCTTGGCGGCCAGCACCTCCTCCAGCTCGTGCGCCCGGTCGAAGTGGTCCTCCACCGCGCGCTTGCCGCGGCCGGTGACCATCAGCACGTCGCCCAGACCCGCGTCGGCCGCCTCCTCCACGACGTACTGGATCGCCGGCTTGTCGACGACCGGCAGCATTTCCTTGGGCGTGGCCTTCGTGGCGGGCAGGAAGCGGGTGCCGAGGCCGGCGGCGGGGACGACGGCCTTGCGCACGGAAGTGCGTACGGGCAGGGAGCTGCGTACGGGCATGGAGATCCTCACGGGAACGGAGAAGTGCAAGTGCCCTCACACCCTGCGTCCCGTCGATGTGGGGAGGCTTGGCCCGTCCTTTGCGCGAGCTGTGAAGAGGCACCGCAGTGTGGCCTGCGGAAAGAGCCGTACAGTGGGGGTTTCTGTGCGGATTTACCTCATGCATATGATGTGCAAATGCGCGGCTACAGCATTAGGACGGCGACCCCCGACGACCTCGACGGTGCCCGTGGCGTCATGCTCGACACGGTCTACCGGGACTTCGGCACGGGGTACGTGCCGCGCTGGCACCGCGACATCATCGATCTCGAAGGGGCCTACGTCGCACCCGGCCGGCACACGCTGCTGGTGGCCGTCGACGAGGCGGACGGGACGGTCGTCGCGACCGGCGCCCTCGACTGCCGGGGCCCGGCCCACCCGCCGAACCCCCGCGAGATCGCCGAGCGCTTCCCCTCGGGGGAGACCGCGCAGCTGCGCCGCATCTACGTACAGCCCGCCCACCGGCGCCATGGACTCGCGCGCCTGCTGGTCCGGCAGCTGCTGGACTTCGCGGCGGCCGAGGGCGGCTACCGCGCGGTGTACCTGCACACGGACCCGGCGGTGACCGGCGCCGAGCCGTTCTGGCGGTCGCTGGCCACCGTCGTCTGCGACGAGCGGCTGCTGCCGGACGGCGGGCAGGGCATCGTCCACTTCGAGGTGCCGTTGCCGGTGTCCGTCCCGGCACCCCGCGCCCTGGCCGGAGCGGACCGCGCCTCCTGACCCCGGCGCTCCCCGTGTCCTGACCGGGGCACCCGCCCGCCACGCAATTTCGCCCCCCGTAACGCAGAGAACGAGGACCATGAGCCCTCTCCGTCGCCGTCGGTTCGCCGCCGCCGTACTGCTCGCCCCCCTGCTCTCCGGCTGCTTCGCCGCCAACAACGGCGGGTCGTCGTCCGGCGCAGCGGGCGGCGACCGGCTGCGGGCAGCCCTCGCCTTCCCGCCCGCCGAGCACTTCTCCCCGTACGGCGCCGACGCCACCCTCCTCAGCCGGCTCGGCGTCACCGAGGGCCTGACGAAGCTGGACGCCAACGGCACCGCGGTGCCCGCGCTCGCGGAGTCCTGGACCCGTGAGAAGGGCGACAGCTGGCTGTTCACGCTGCGCGACGCCACGTTCCAGGACGGATCCGCGGTCACCCCGAAGGCCGTCGCGGCGTCCCTCACCCACGCCGCCGGGGCGAAGCCCGTGCCCGCCGCGCTGTCCGGTGTGCGGCTGACCGCCGAGGCGGCGGGGGACCGGAAGGTCCGGATCACCACGGCCGACGCCGACCCGGCGCTGCCGCTCCGGATGTCCAGCCCCGGCCTTGCGGTCCTCTCCGGCAAGGCGTACGAGGACGGCAAGAAGGCCGGCGCCGGGGCGAAGGACACCGTCGACCCGGTCGGCACCGCCACCGGACCCTTCGAGCTGACCAAGGTCACCGGCACCACCCGGGCGTCCCTCGACCGCTTCGACGACTACTGGGGCGGCCGGGCGCAGGCGTCCGGCGTGGACGCGCGGTTCATCGCCGACGGCGCGGCCCGCACCAACGCGCTGCGCACCGGGGAGGTCGACATCGCCGAGGCCGTTCCGGTCTCCCAGGCGGCCTCCCTGGACAAGAAGACCGTCCACGAGACGGGCACCGCACGCACCACGAGCCTGCTGCTCAACACCCGCAAGGGCGCCTTCGCCGACGCCGGCCTGCGGGCCGCCGCACGGAAGGCGATCGACACCTCCGCGCTCGCCAAGGGCGTGTACGAGGGGCACGCGGACCCCGGCAAGGGCATCTTCGGCCCCGCGCTGACCTGGGCGGAGGGCAAGCGTGAAAAGCCGTCCGGGCGGGCGGAGGCGGCGGCACCCGGCGGCCGCACGCTGCGCATCGCCACGTACAACAACCGGCCCGAGCTGCCCGAGGTCGCGCAGGTGCTCCAGCAGCAGCTGGAGAAGGCGGGCTTCAAGGTCCAGCTGACGGTGCGCGACTACGCACGGCTGGAGAGCGACGCGCTCGACGGCAAGTTCGACGCGATCGTCTCGGCCCGCAACACCATGCTCGACACCGGCGACCCCGTGTCGATCCTCGCCAGCGACTACACCTGCAAGGGCAGCTACAACCTTGCGCAGCTGTGCGACAAGAAGGCCGACGCGGCCGTGGCGAAGGCGGCCGGTCAGGCCGACACCGCCAAGCGGCAGGACGCCACGATGGCGGCGGAGGCCGCGGTCCTCGGCACGGACGCGGTGGTGCCGCTGGTCCACCAGCGGATCATCACCGGCGTCGGCACCTCCGTGCAGGGCGTCACCTACGACCCGTACGAGCGTGCCCTCCTCGGCACCGGAACGCGGCGCTGAGCGGCGGGCGGGGCAGCGGAATGCGGCGCGGCGGGACCGGTGTGACCGGAGGCGGTGAGCACGCCGGCCCGGCGGCACGGATACGCGCGGCGGCCGGGGCGCTCGTCCGCGGGCGTGCCCCCGCGCTGCTCTGGCGGCTCGTCCTCGCCGCCGTCCTGGTGTGCGGCATCGGCCTGCTGCCGTGGCTGTCCCGTACCGACCCGGCGCTGACGGTGCTCAAGGCGCGGTCCGCCGACCGCGATCCCACCCCCGACGTACTGCACGCCATCAGGGACGAGCTGGGGCTCGACAGCGGGCCGCTGCACCTGCTCGGGCAGTGGCTCGGCCGGCTGGTCCTGCACGGCGACGCGGGCCGGTCCTGGATCTCCGGCGCCGACGTCACCCCGTCCGTCGCCCAGGCCCTCGGCGTTTCCCTGCTGCTCATGGCCGGTGCCCTGGTGGTCGCCCTGCTCACGGCCGGGGCGGTGTGCGCCCGTACCCTCCGGCGCGGCGCGGCCCGTCGGTTGGGCGGCCGCCGGTCCGGGGGCAGCGGGACGGCGATGCTGGCCGCGCTGCCGGAGTTCCTGACCGGGTCGGTGCTGGCCGCGGTGGTCGGCGTACAGCTCGGCTGGCTGCCCGCGCTCGGCTGGTACGGGCCGCAGTGGATGGTGCTGCCCGCGCTCGCGCTGGGGCTGCCGGCGGGCGGTCTGCTCGGCCGGGTGCTGGACGACCTGCTGCCCGGCGCGTTCGCCGAGCCCTGGGCGCTGGCCGCCACCGCGCGCGGCCTGCCCGCCCGGCGCGTCGCCCGGCAGGCGCTGCGCCGCTGCGTCCCCGGACTGCTGCCGAACCTAGGGCTGTTCGTGGTCGGGCTGACCGGCGGCGCGGTCGCCGTGGAGCAGATCTTCGACATTCCGGGGCTCGGCCGCCTCACCCTCCAGGCCGCCACCGCCCAGGACCTGCCCGTCCTCCAGGAAGGCACCCTCGCACTCGTCCTGCTCGCGGCGGTCTCCGGGGCCGTGACCCGTGGCGCGGCCCGGCTGCTGCTCGGCCCCGCGCTGCGCGACGGCGCGCTGCCGACGCTCCACCGGCCCGTCCCGCCCACCCGCCGCACCCTGCCGGTCCTCTACGGCGTGGTGCTGCTGGGCGTGGTCGCGGCCGGGCTGCCCCGCGACCCGCTGGCCCTGGACACCACCGCCAAGCTCCGGGCGCCCTCCGGGGCGCACCCCTTCGGCACCGACTCCCTCGGCCGGGACATGCTGGCGCGCGTGGCCCACGGCGCGCTCGACACCCTGACGCTCGCCCTCGCGCTGAGCGCCGCTGCGCTCGTGGCGGGCGTCCTGCTGGGCCTGCTGCCGCGGCTCTCCGGACCCCTGGTCGACACCGTCAACGCCGTACCGCCCGTCCTCGCAGGGCTGCTCGTCGCGGGCGTCGCCGGCAGTGGCCCGTCGACGCCCGCGCTCGCCGTGGCCGCCGTCGCCTGGGCGCCGCTGGCCGCGCACACCTCGGCCCTGCTCCAGCAGGAACGCGCCACCACCCACCTCGCCTCGACCCGTGCGCTGGGCGCGAGCCGCTGGTACGTGCTCCGGCACGAGCTGCTGCCGGCCGTCCTGCCGCCGGTCACCCGCCACGCGCTCGTCCGGCTGCCCGGCATCGCCCTGGCCCTGGCCGCGCTCGGCTTCCTGGGGCTGGGCGCGCAGCCGCCGTCGCCGGAGTGGGGGCTGCTGCTCGCCGAGAACCAGCCGTACGTGGAACGCGCCCCCTGGACGGTGCTCGCACCCGCCGCCGTCCTCGCCCTGCTCGGCGCCCTCGCGGTGACGGCGGCGGGCGCCTTCCGGGGCCGCCGCCGGGGTGCCCGCGCGCCGGGCGGCCACCCCGGCGACGGAGCAGAGCCGCTGGGCGACCGGCGGGTGAGCGTCCAACAGGCGCACGGCGTACGGGAGTTGGTGTGACCGACGTCCGCTCCGGGAGCCGGGTCCGGGTCCTGTCGCGACTACGGGCGCCCGGCTCCCTCCACCACACCTGGCGAGCCCTCTCGCCGCTCCTCCGCCTGCTGATCCTCACCCAGCTCGCCTTCAACATCGGCTTCTTCGCCGTCCTGCCGTTCCTCGCCGAACACCTCGGCACCGGGATCGGCATGGCCGGCTGGCTGGTCGGGCTGGTGCTGGGACTGCGGACCTTCAGCCAGCAGGGGCTGTTCGTCGTGGGCGGCGCGCTGGCCGACCGGTACGGCGTGCGGCCCGTCGTCCTGACCGGCTGCGTGCTCCGGATCGCGGGCTTCGCGTGGCTGGGGTACGCGGCACGGCCCTGGGCCGTGATCGGCGCTGTGCTGCTCATCGGCTTCGCCGCCGCGCTGTTCTCGCCCGCCGTGGAGTCCGAGGTCGCCCGGCAGGCCGTGGCCTGGGAGGACGCGGGCAACGGCCCCCGCACCCGGGTGCTGGCACTGCTCACCGTGGCCGGCCAGGCCGGCGCGTTCCTCGGCCCGCTCCTCGGCTCCCTCCTGCTGGCCGTGGACTTCCGCACGGCCTGCCTCGCCGGAGCCGGCGTCTTCGTACTGGTTCTGGCCGGCCACGCCCGGCTGCTGCCCCAGCACATCCCCGGCCGGGCGAGGGCACGCGGCAGGGGCGGCATACGCACGGCCCTGCGCAACGGCCGCTTCCTCGCCCTGTGCGTGGCCTACGGCGCCTACCTGCTCGCCTACAACCAGCTCTACCTGGCCCTCCCCGAGGAGGTGGCCCGTGCCGCCGGTTCGCAGGCCCCGCTCGCCTGGCTGTTCGCGCTGTCCTCGCTGCTCGTCGTGACGGCCCAGCTGCCTGTCACTCGATGGGCTGCCGACCGCCTGGACCTGCGCCGCTCCATGGCGGCCGGACTGCTGCTCATCGCGGCCGGGTTCGGCGCGGTGGCCCTCGCCCGCCCGGCGGGCGGGACGGGCGTACCGGGCCTGCTCCCCGCCGCCGCGTTCGTCGTCCTGCTCACCCTCGGCCAGATGCTGGTCGCGCCCGCCGCCCGCGCCTGGGTCCCCGACCTCGCCGAGAACGGCCGCCTCGGCCTCTACACCGGCGCGATGTCCTCCGTCTCCGGCCTCCTCGTCCTGCTCGGCAGCTCCGCCACCGGCTCCCTCCTCACCACGGGACTCCCGCCGGCCGTCCCCTGGCTCGCCCTCGCCGCGGTACCGGCCCTGGCCGTACTCCTGCTGCCCCGCCGGTCCCGGGAAACGGTCTAGTCCGCGCGCCCGAGGAGCCGGAGCAGCGCACGGAACGCGGCCGGCATGTCGACGGCTCCGGGGTCCAGGAGCCACTGGTACTGGAGGCCGTCCATCACCGCGATGAGGAGGGGCGCCGCTTCTTCCGGGGTGAGGCCGCCGGGGAGCCGGTCGCCGAACTCGCCGCGCAGCGAGTCGGCGGCGGACTGCCGCACCAGCTCGTACCGGTGGGCGAAGAACTCCCGCGCCGGGTGATCACCGGTGACGCTCTCGCCCAGCAGGGCCGAGAACGTCTGGACGATGCCGGGCCGCATCGCGTTGTACTCGACCAGTGAGGCGTACAGGTCCAGTGGCCAGGGCTCGCCGCCGGGCCGCGGGCCGCCGCTGATGTCCCACTCGTCCCGCGCCTCCAGTAGGGCGACGAGCAGTGCTTCCTTGCTCGGGAAGTAGTGCAGCAGCCCCTGTTGGGTGATGCCGACGCGCTCGGCGACCGCGCTCAGCGAGGCGCCCCGGTAGCCGCGCTCGGCGATCACCTCCAACGCCGCCCGCAGGAGCTCCGCGCGGCGGTCCTCGCCGCGTACGGCCCGCCCCTTGCCACGCTGTGCACGTCGTTCGTCCGCTCCCACGACGCCGAGCCTAACCGAACGGAAACGCCCCGGATCCCCGCTAGTAACAAACGGATAACAACACCTACCGTTCAACAGGTAGCCAGTACAGGATGTCGCGAACAACAGGGAGGCGCCCCCGCCTCCTCCCTGTCCGAGCCGTTTTCATCGCCTCAATGAGGAGGTACGGCAGTGGATCAGGCAGCCGTCCCCGCCCCCGCCACGCCAGCTCACCCCCGAAGACCCGCCACCGCCGAAGTGGCGCCGCGCGGCTTCGTGCTCCGCCTCGGACTCGCCAACTTCGGCCTGTACAGCGCCCTGATGACGCCGGTCATCGTCACCATGGCGCTGCGCGTCGCGGACGTCGCCCCGCACCGCAAGGAAGCGGTACTGGGCCTGGTCCTCGGCGTGGGCGCCGTCGTGGCGGTGATCGCCAACCCGCTCTTCGGCAGACTCTCGGACCGCACCCGCTCCCGCTTCGGCCGGCGCCGCCCCTGGCTCGCCGGGGGAGTGCTCGGCGGCCTGCTGGGCCTGACGGTGATCGCCTTCGTGCCCTCCGTGCCCGCCCTCGTCGCCGGCTGGGCCCTCGTCCAGGCCTCCTTCAACGCCGTCTACGCGGCGCTCATGGCGACCATCCCCGACCAGGTCCCCGAAGCCGCCCGCGGCAGCGCCTCCGGTGCCATCGGCACCGGCCTCACCGCCGCCGTCCTGGCCGGATCGGGCATCGCCGCGGTCAGCTCCGACCCCCGGGCGATGTTCCTGCTGCCGGCCGCCCTGACCATCGTGTTCGTCGGCTGGTTCGTCCTCCGGCTGGCCGACCGCCCGCCCGCCGAACCGCCCGAGCCGTTCTCGCTGCGGGAGTTCCTCGGCAGCTTCGTCTTCGACCCGCGCCGCAGCCCGGACTTCGGCTGGGCCTGGCTCACCAAGTTCCTGGTGATGTTCGGCTCGGTCGCGCCGATGACCTACCTGGCCTACTACCTCCCCTTCCGGATGGGGCTGAGCGCCGCCGCCACGGCCGGCACCGTGGCACTGCTCATCGCCGCCGGCTACGCCGTCCAGTCCGTCATGGCCGCGGCCGGCGGCTGGGTCTCCGACCGCTTCGGCCGCCGGAAGCCGTTCGTGGTCGCCGCCGGGCTCGTGGTCGCGGCGGGGCTCGCCCTGCTGGCCCTCGCACCCGACCTGACCTGGATCGTCGTCGCCCAGCTCGTCATGAGCGTCGGTGGCGGACTGTTCTACGCCGTCGACATGGCGTTGATCACCCAGGTGCTGCCCGACCAGACCAACCCCGCCAAGGACCTCGGCGTCGTCAACATCGCCAACGCGCTCCCGCAGTCGCTGATGCCGATGCTCGCGCCGTTCGTCCTGGCGACCGGCGGGGGAGAGAACTATCCCCTGCTGTTCGGCATCGCGGCCGCCGCGGCGCTCGCCGGATCCGTCCTCGTCACCCGCATCAAGGGCACCCGATGAGCCCGGCCGGCACCGGCCGGGCCGGCACGCCCGCCGCACCGTTCCGCGCACCAAGGAGGAGTCGCCGATGACCCCGTACGACGCGACCGTCGAGGACGCGCTCGGCAAGCTGGACCTCGACGCGAAGACCCGGCTGCTGGCCGGCCGGAACATGTGGGCGCTGCCCGCACTGCCCGAGATCGGCCTGCGGTCGCTGGTGATGTCCGACGGCCCGATCGGGGTGCGCGGCGTCCGCTGGACCGCCGACGACCCCTCCGTCGCGCTGCCCAGCCCCACCGCGCTGGCCGCGACCTGGGACCCGGAGCTGGCCCGCCGCGCCGGTCACCTGCTCGCGCAGGAGGCCCGCCGCAAGGGTGTGCACGTCCTCCTCGCGCCGACCGTCAACCTGCACCGCTCCCCGCTGGGCGGCCGCCACTTCGAGTGCTTTTCGGAGGATCCGCACCTCACCGGCGAGATCGGCGCCGGATACGTCACCGGAGTGCAGGAGGGCGGCGTCGGCACCACCGTCAAGCACTTCGTCGCCAACGACGCCGAGACCGAGCGCTTCACCGTCGACAACCTCGTGGCCCCGCGACCGCTGCGCGAGCTGTACCTCGCGCCGTTCGAGACGATCATCAAGAAGGCCCGCCCCTGGGGCGTCATGGCCGCCTACAACTCGGTCAACGGCACCACCATGACCGAGCACCACCACCTCCAGAACGAGGTCCTGCGCGGCGAGTGGGGCTTCGACGGCTTCCTCGTCTCCGACTGGATGGCCGCCCGCTCCACCAAGGGCGCGATCGAGGGCGGCCTGGACGTCGCCATGCCCGGACCGCGCACCGCCTACGGCGCGGCGCTGGCCGCCGCCGTCCGCGCGGGCGAGGTCGACGAGGCCCTGGTCGACGCCGCCGTACGCCGCGTACTGCGGCTCGCCGCGCGCGTCGGCGCCCTCGACGGCGCACCGCCCGCCGTCGCCCCCGCCGCACTGCCGGCCCCGGTCGACGGCCCGGCGCTGGCCCGCGAGATCGCCCGCCGCGCCTTCGTCCTCGTACGGAACGAGAGCGGCACCCTGCCCCTCGGTCCCGACCGGCCCGGCACCGTCGCCCTCATCGGGGCAGCGGCCCGCGAGGCCCGCGTGCTCGGCGGCGGTTCGGCGCAGGTCTTCCCCGACCACATCGTCTCCCCGCTCGACGGGCTGCGCGCCGCGTTCCCGGAGGGCGTCCTCACCTACTGCGTGGGCGCCGACCCCAGCGACGAACTGGCCGCAGCGGGAAGGGACTTCACCCTGCGAGCCGTCTGCCGGGACCGGGCCGGGCGGGTGCTGGGGGAGACCACGCTGCCCAACGGCGCGGTCCAGTGGCACGGCGACGACCTGCCGGCCGGCGTCACCCACGAAACACTGCACACCGTCGAGATCACCGGCACCTTCACCCCGCGCGAGAGCGGTACGCACCTCTTCGGCACCAAGGGGGTGGGCGGCTTCCGGCTCACCGTCGGCGACCGTGTGCTCCACGACGGCACCGAGAGCCCGGACCACGCCGATCCGTTCGAGGCGTTCTTCGGCGCTCCCGTGGCCCGCGGGGAGGCGGAACTCACCGCGGGCGAGCCGGTCGAGGTCGCCCTGATGCACACCGTTCCCGACCTGCCGGACGCGCCGATCCGGGCCGTCGGGTTCGCCCTCGCCCACCGCGAGCCCCGGCGCGACGCGGAGGAACTCATCGAGGAGGCAGTGGCCGCCGCGCGCGCCGCCGACACCGCGGTCGTCGTGGTCGCCACCACCGAGCGGGTGGAGAGCGAGGGCTTCGACCGTACCGGCCTCCGACTGCCCGGCCGCCAGGACGAACTGGTCGAGCGGGTGGCCGCCGCCAACCCCCGTACCGTCGTGGTCGTCAACTCCGGCTCGCCCGTGGAGATGCCCTGGCGGAACGGCGTGGCCGCCGTGCTGCTCAGCTGGTTCCCCGGCCAGGAGGCCGGCGCGGCCCTCGCGGACGTCCTCCTCGGTGCCGAGGAGCCCGGCGGGCGGCTGCCCACCACCTGGCCGGCCCGCCTCGCCGACGCGCCGGTCACCCGCGTGACCCCCGACAACGGTGAACTCCCGTATGAGGAGGGTGTCTTCATCGGCTACCGGGCATGGCAGAAGGCCGGCACCGAGCCCGCGTACTGCTTCGGGCACGGCCTGGGATACACCGACTGGGAGTACGAGACGGCGACGTACACCCCCGCCGCGGGCGGCGACGCGCTGGGCACGGTCACCGTACGGGTGCGCAACACCGGCGACCGGGCGGGCCGCGAGGTGGTGCAGGTCTACCTCGCCGTCCCGGACGGCGACTCCGTCGAGCGGCCGGCCCGCCGTCTCGCGGGCTTCGCCACGGTCTCGGCGGCGCCCGGGGAGACCGCCGAGGCGACCGTCGCCGTGCCCCGCCGCGCGGCCGAGATCTGGGACGAGCGGGCGCACGGCTGGCGGCTGGTCCCCGGTACGTACACCGCCGAGGCCGGCCGCTGCCTCGACGACGTCCGTCTGCGGAGCCGTGTGACGGCCGAAAGCTGAGCCACCGCCCGCCGCCCGGTGAGGGCGGCGGGCCACGCTCCGCCGTTTACATTGGCCTCGGCACCGTATTCGATCTTCGCCCGCCCGCCGAGGAGTACCCGTTGAACCCCAGCGCACCGGCCCCGGACAGCTACTTCGAGCGCATCGACGAGCACCGCTACAAGCCCACTCCGCACGTCGGCGGCGCGTGGGACCCGGACGAGCAGCACTTCAGCCCGCTCGGCGGGCTGGTCGTGCACGCCATCGACCGCTACCTGGCCGGACGCCCCGAGACGGGCATGCTGCTCGGCAGGATCAGCTTCGACATCCTCGGGCGGCTCGCCACCGACGAGTGCGAGGTCCGGGTGGAGACCGTCCGGCCCGGCCGCACCATCGAGCTGGTCGAGGCCACCGTGCTGATAGCCGGCCGCCCGGTGGTCCGTGCCCGCGCCTGGCTGCTGACCTCCCTGGACACCGGTGCCGTAGCGGGCGGCGGCGCCGACCGGCTCACCCCGCCCGAGGAACTGGAGCCCTGGCACATGGCCGGCGTCTGGCCCGGCGGCTACATCGGCACCCTGGACGTGCGGCCGGTCGCCCCGCCGCAGCCCGGCCGTACGACCGCCTGGGTCGCCACCGGCGTGGACCTCGTCGCCGGGGAACCGGCGAGCCCGCTGGCGTCCTTCATCACGCTGGTCGACACCGCCAACGGCATTGCCGTCCGGCAGTCGCCCACGGACTGGATGTTCCCCAACGTCGATCTGACCGTCCATCTGCACCGGCAGCCCGAGGGCCGCTGGACCGGCCTGGACACCACTGTGGTGTTCGGGCCCGCCGGCCAGGGCATCACCAGCACCGTCCTGCACGACACGGCCGGACCCGTCGGACACGCGCAGCAGATCCTCACCGTCCGGCCGCAGCCCGCGGGAGACTGACCGGATGGACGAGGAAGTCATCCCGATTCTGCACGTCACGGACGCCGCGGCCGCGGTCGCGTGGTACGCGCGCCTGGGCTTCACCCAGGAGTGGGAGCACCGCTTCGAACCCGGGCTGCCCGCGTTCGTCGAGATCGCCCGCGGCGGGATGCGGCTGTTCCTGTCGGAGCACGCGGGCGACGCCCGGCCCGACACGTTGGTGTACCTCCGCGTCCGTGACGTCGACGCGGTCGCGGAGGCGTTCGGGGTCACGCCGGCGGATGCTCCCTGGGCCCGCGAGGTCGAGCTGCGCGATCCCGACGGCAACCGGCTGCGGGTGGGCACGCCGGCGGACTGAACCCACCACCGTCCGCAATCCCGCCCGCTGTCAGTCTTCCCGCCCGGGGGAGTCCTTCGCCTTCGGGCGGGCGCGGAGGTGGGCGCGCTCGCCCTGCTTCCCGAACAGGCTGAGGATCTCCACGGGCTGGTCGTCGGCGGCGCCGAACCAGTGCGGTACACGGGTGTCGAACTCGGCCGCCTCGCCGGGCGTGAGCACCAGGTCGTGTTCGCCGAGGACCACCCGCAGCCGGCCGTTGAGGATGTAGAGCCACTCGTAGCCCTCGTGGGTCTGCGGGGCGGGCTCCCGGCGCGAGCTGTCGGCCGGGATGATCAGCTTGTACGCCTGGATGCCGCCGGCGCGGCGGGTCAGCGGCAGCATGGTCATGCCGTGCCGGGTGACCGGGCGGAGGTGGACGCGCGGGTCTCCGGTGGGCGGCGCGTCCACGAGTTCGTCGAGCGTGACGCCGTGGGCCTTGGCCAGCGGGAGCAGGAGTTCCAGGTTGGGGCGGCGGGCGCCGGACTCCAGCCGGGAGAGGGTGCTCACCGAGATGCCGGTCGTCGCCGACAGCTCGGTCAGCGTGATCTCGCGCTGAGTGCGCAGCGCGCGGAGCCTGGGGCCGACTGCCTCCAGTGCGTGGTCGAGGTCGTTGTCCATATCCGCAAGCTTGCCATACCGGCAAAGAAGTTTGCGGATGCGGCCGAGGGCCCCGCATGGTCGTCCGTGAAGGAGGTGGTCACGGTGACCGAGCGGTGGGAGAACGACTGCGACGTAGTGGTGATCGGTGGTGGCGCCGCGGGGCTGAACGGGGCGCTGATGCTGGCCAGGGCGCGGCGGTCGGTGGTGGTGATCGACGCGGGCGCGCCGCGCAACGCCCCTGCGGACGGCGTGCACGGCCTGCTGGGCAGGGAGGGGATGCCGCCCGCCGAGCTGCTGGAGCGGGGCAGGGCGGAGGTCCGCGCGTACGGCGGACAGGTGGTGACCGGCGAGGTCGCGACCGTGGCCCGGGGCGCGGCAGGGCTGACCGTGACACTGGCCGACGGCCGGACGCTCCGCGCGCGCCGGCTGCTGGTGACCACCGGACTGGTCGACGAACTGCCGGACGTCCCGGGGCTGCGGGAGCGGTGGGGCCGGGAGGTCGTGCACTGCCCGTACTGCCACGGCTGGGAGATCCGCGACCGCGCCATCGGCGTGCTGGCCGCCGGGCCGCTCTCCGTGCACCAGGCGCTGATGTTCCGGCAGTGGAGCGACGACGTCACCTTCTTCACCCGCGCCGCGGCACCGCCGGCCGGCGAGGAGGCCGAGCAGCTGGCGGCGCGCGGGATCCGGGTGGTGGAGGGCCCGGTGGCGGGCCTGGAGATCACCGGCGACCGCCTGACCGGGGTGCGGCTGGGCGACGGCACGGTGGTCGCCCGGGAGGCGCTGGCGGTCGCGCCGCGGGTGACGGCGCGGGCCGGCTTCCTCGCGGGGCTCGGGCTGCGGCCCGCGGAACACCCGTCCGGGGCGGGGGAGTACCTCCCCTCCGACGAGGCAGGGCGTACCGAGGTGCCCGACGTGTGGGCCGCCGGAAACGTCACCGATCCGACGGCCCAGGTCGGCGCCGCCGCCGCTGCGGGCGCCCTGGCCGGCGCGCGGATCAACGGCGACCTGATCGCCGAGGAGACGCGGCGGGCGGTCGCCGCGTACCGGGACCCGTTCTCTGTCGAGTCCGAGGCGCGCGTCTGCGAACTGGTCGCGGGCGACCGGCGCCACGGTCTGTGAAGCACGGAAAGGAACCGAACATCGTGACCGAGGAATTCGGCAAGGACTTCTGGGAGCAGCGCTACCGCGGCCACACCGCGACCCGCGTACGGCAGCCCAACGCCCAGTTGGTGGCGGAGGCCGCGGCGCTCGCGCCCGGTGCGGCGCTGGACGCGGGCTGCGGCGAGGGGGCCGACGCCCGCTGGCTCGCCGGGCGCGGCTGGCGGGTGACGGCGGTGGACATCGCCGCCGCCGCGCTGGAACACGCCCGGGAGCAGGCGGAGATGTCCGGCGCGGAGGCGGCTGAGCGGATCGACTGGGTGGAGGCCGATCTGACCACCTGGGTGCCGCCCGCTGACCACTTCGATCTGGTCTCCACGCACTACGTGCATGCGGCGGCGTCGCGGGAGGCGCTGTTCGGCCGGCTGGCCGCGGCGGTCGCGCCGGGCGGCACGCTGCTCGTCGTGGGTCATCACCCGTCGGGGCACGGGACGGCCGCGGTGCACGGTGCGCCGCGGGAGGTGCACTTCACCGCGGAGGAGATCGCGGCAGACCTGGATCCCGCCCGGTGGGAGATCGTCGTCGCCGAGGCCAGGACCCGGTCGGTCACCGGTCACGGCGGTCAGGAACTCACCCTGGAGGACGCCGTCCTGCGTGCCCGCAAGCGGCCCTGACCGCCCGGCCCCGCCGCCCTCCCTGCGCCTGCCTGCCCGGCCCGTCAGCACCGGCGACTCACGTCGCCAATATCGAAAACAAAAGTGTTGACAATCCTGTGGGCTAGATTTACGTTCGACAGGCACTCACTCAGGGAGGGCACGATGCCGAACGAAGCCAGTCCAGGCACCGGAGAGCAGGCCAAGCAGCACGCGCTCGACATGCTGCGGCAGGCGATCGCACGCGGGGACATGGCGCCGGCGCAGCGGTTGGTGGAGAACGAGCTCGCCGAGCAGTTCGGCGTGACACGGGCCAGCATCCGTGCCGCGCTGATCGATCTGGCGTCGGAAGGACTGGTGGAGCGGATCCGCAACCGCGGTTCCCGGGTACGGGTGGTGACCGTCGAGGAGGCGGTGGCCATCACCGAATGCCGCATGGTCCTGGAAGGGCTGTGCGCGGCCAAGGCGGCCGTCGCAGTGAACGAGGAGCAGCTCGCGGAACTCACCGAGATCGGTACGGCGATGTCCAAGGCCGTCGCCGACGGTGAACCCGTGACCTACTCCGAGCTGAACCACCGGCTGCACGACAGGATCAGGGAGTTCTCCGGCCAGCAAGTGGCGGTGGAACTGCTGGAACGGCTCAACGCACAACTGGTGCGCCACCGTTTCCAGCTCGCCCTGCGGCCGGGCCGGCCACAGCAGTCCCTGAGTGAGCACCTGGCCATGATCGAAGCGATCCGGGCCGGGGATCCGCGGGCGGCCGAGGAGGCCGTCCACGCCCACCTCGCGAGCGTGATCGACGCCTTGCGGCAATGACGCGCCCGGGTGGGCAGCGGCACCTGCTCACCCAGGAGAAGCCAGCGATGACGAACGGCCCCGAAGGGCTGCGCTGCATGCTGATGCGGGGCGGTACCTCGAAGGGCGCCTACTTCCTCGCCGAGGATCTGCCGGCCGAAGGGGAGGCCCGTGACGCGCTGCTGCTGCGCGTCATGGGCAGCCCCGACCCGCGGCAGATCGACGGCCTGGGCGGCGCGCACCCGCTGACCAGCAAGGTCGCGGTCGTCTCGGCCTCCGGCGACCCCGCGGCCGACCTCGATTACCTCTTCCTGCAGGTGGGCGTCGAGCGGCCCGAGGTGTCCGACCGGCAGAACTGCGGCAACCTGCTCGCCGGGGTCGGCCCGTTCGCCGTCGAACGCGGCCTGGTCGCCGCCGGCGGCCCGGAGACCTCCGTACGCATCCGGATGCGCAACACCGGCGACCTCGCCACCGCGACCTTCGCCACCACCGACGGCCGCGTGGCGTACGACGGCCCTGCCGAGATCTCCGGCGTACCGGGCACGGCGGCGCCGGTCGTCATCGAGTTCCAGCGGAGCGACCGCCCCTTGCTGCCCACCGGACGCGTCCGCGACGACCTCGGTGGCACCCCGGTGACCTGCGTCGACAACGGCATGCCGACGGTGCTGATCGCCGCGTCCGCGCTGGACGTCAAGGGCTACGAGGACCCCGCGGAGCTGGAGAAGGACCAGCGGCTCGCCGAACGGCTCCACGAAATCCGGCTGACAGCCGGTGAGCTGATGGGCCTCGGTGACGTCGGCGGGACGACCGTGCCCAAACTCAGCCTGCTGGCCCCGCCCGCGCACGGCGGTGCCGTCATGACCCGTACCTTCATCCCGGTGCGCTGCCACACGTCCATCGGCGTCCTGGGAGCCGCGAGCGTCGCCGCCGGGCTGCGCCTCCGGGGCGGCGTGGGTGAGGGTGTGGCCCAACTGCCCGATACTGCAAGGCGGTTGCGTATCGAGCACCCCACCGGATTCCTCGACGTCGAGAGCGACGTCGACGACGGCACGGCCGACGCCGCGCCCGTGGCCCGCCGCACCGCCGTCGTCCGCACCGCGCGAAAGATCTTCGACGGCACGGTCTTCCCCCGCCCTGCCTGAGCCGCGTCCCCCCTTCAGCACGACCCACCCGTAAGGAATCCGAAGATGACTCCGCCGCTCGGCGACATCGCCCACCTCGGTCATGTCGAACTGCTCACCCCCGACCTGGACGCCAGCGTCACCTTCTGCACCGACTACCTCGGCCTCACCGTGAACGGCCGCAACGGTGACTCCGTCTTTCTGCGGACGTTCGACGACTACGAGCACCACAGCCTGACCCTCACCGCCCACACCACCTCCGGCATCCGCCGCACCGCCCTGCGTGCCTCCAGTGAAGAGGCCCTGCGGCGCCGGGTGAAGGAGCTGGAGAGCACCGGCCGGGCCGGCCGCTGGGTCGAGGACGAGCCGGGCATCGGCAAGCTGTACGTGACGACCGACCCCGACGGCCACGAGTACGCCCTGTACTGGGAGACCGAGTGGTACCGGGCGCCCGGCGAGCTCAGGCCGGGCCTGAAGAACCAGCCCCAGGCCAAGCCCGGCCGGGGCGTGGGCGTACGGCGGCTGGACCACGTCAACTTCCTGGCAGCCGACGTGCTGCCCAACGGCGACTTCGTACGCCAGGTGCTCGGTGCCCGGCCGACCGAGCAGATCCGGCTGGACAGCGGCAGGATCGCCGCCCAGTGGCTGACGTTCAGCAACAAGTCCTACGACGTCGTCTACACCGAGGACTGGACCGGCTCGAACAACCGGCTGCACCACATCGCGTTCGTCACCGACACCCGCGAGGACATCCTGCGCGCCGCCGATCTCGCCCTGGACACCGGTGTGTTCATCGAGACCGGCCCCCACAAGCACGCCATCCAGCAGACGTTCTTCCTGTACGTCTACGAGCCCGGCGGCAACCGCATCGAGCTGTGCAACCCGCTCACCCGCCTGGTCCTGGCCCCCGACTGGCCGCTGGTCACCTGGACCGAGGAAGAGCGGAAGAAGGGCCAGGCCTGGGGCCTGAAGACCATCGAGTCCTTCCACACCCACGGCACCCCGCCGGTCGGCTGAGCCACCGTCACACTGCCCGGCGCCATGCAACCGAGCCCCCCACTGCCCGTGCACCCCCAAGGACACTCCTCCTGGACGAGAGGCCCCTCCGATGTCCTTCGCGCCCGCCCCCGCCGCCTCCCGCGGCAATAGACTCGCCCTGCTGGTCGTCTGCCTGTGCTGGCTGGTCGTCCTCTTCGACGGCCTCGACCTCTTCATCTACGGTGCCGTACTGCCCGGCATGCTCGACGATCCGGAGCTCGGCCTCACCGCGGCCCGCGCCGGCGACCTCGGCAGCTACGCCACCTTCGGCATGCTGCTCGGTGCCCTCTCGGCAGGCACGGTCACCGACCGGATCGGCCGCAAGAAAGTCATCATCGGCTGCACCGTGGTGTTCTCCCTGGCCTCCGCCGTGTGCGCGGCGGCACCCACCATCGGCGTCTTCGGACTGGCCCGGTTCATCGCCGGATTCGGCCTGGGCGGCCTGCTGCCCACCACCATCACCCTGGTCGCCGAGTACGCCCCGCGTGGTCGCTCCAACCTCATGATCGGCCTGCTGATGACCGCCCACCAGGCGGGCGGCATCCTCGCGGCCTGCCTCGGCCTGTGGATGGTGGAGCCCTTCGGCTGGCGCTCCGCCTTCTGGATCGGCCTGGCGCCCCTGGTCGTCGCCGTACCGCTGGTGGTGAGGTTCCTGCCCGAGTCGCTCGGCTTCCTGCTCGCCCGCGGCCGCACCGAGGAGGCCCGCCTGCTCGCCGAGCGGTACGAGGTCCAGCTCCCCGCGGAGCGGCCGGAACCGGCCCCCGCCACCGACCGCTGGGCCGCCCTCGCCGCACTCTTCCGCGACGGCAACTGGAAGCGCACCCTGCTGTTCTGGGGCACCTCCTTCGGCGGGCTGCTCCTCGTCTACGGCGTCTCCACCTGGCTGCCCACGATGATGCGCGGCCAGGGCTACGAACTCGGCTCCGCGCTGGCCTTCCTCGTCGTCATCAACCTCGGCGGCATCGTGGGCATGCTGGTGGCGGGCCGCATCGCCGACCGCTTCGGTGCCGCGCGCGTCGCGGCCGTCTGGTTCGCGCTCACCGCCGTCGGCATCTACCTGCTGGGCATCCGCATGCCCCTGGCGCTCACGTACGCCGTCGTCTTCCTGACCGGCCTGTGGCTCTTCAGCGCGCAGACCATGGTGTACGCGGCCGTGGCCGGTCGCTCCACCACCGAGAGCCGCGCCACCGCGGTCGGCTGGACCTCCGGCATGGGCCGCTTCGGCGCGGTCTTCGGCCCCTGGGTGGGCGGACAGCTCGTCGGGGCCGGCGCCGAGAACTGGGGCTTCACCGTCTTCGCCGTCACCGCGCTGCTCGCCACCGTCCTGGTCGGCCTCACCGGCCTCGGTTCGCGCGACACCACCGAACCGGATCTGACGGTGCGTCCGGTCAGCACCTGAACCAGAAGGAGCAACCCCACCCATGATCATCGACTGCCACGGTCACTTCACGACCGCGCCGCCGGCCCTGGCGGCCTGGCGCGACCGGCAGATCGCCGCCCTTTCCGGCCCCGCCGCCGCGCCCGCCCCCGAGGACCTGCGGATCGGCGACGACGAGCTGCGGGAGAGCATCGAGCCGAACCAGCTGCGCATGATGGACGAGCGCGGCATCGACCTGACGGTCTTCTCGCCCCGCGCCTCGTTCATGGCGCACCACATCGGCGACTTCGAGACGTCGTCCCGCTGGGCCGCGCTCTGCAACGACCTGATCCACCGCGTCGCCTCGCTCTACCCGGAGCGGTTCGCCCCGGCGGCGATGCTCCCGCAGTCGCCGGGCGTCGACCCCGCGACCTGCGTCCCGGAGCTGAAGCGCTGTGTCGAGGAGCTTGGCGCGGTCGCGGTCAACCTCAACCCCGACCCGTCGGGCGGCCACTGGACCGCGCCGCCGCTGACCGACCGCTCCTGGTACCCGCTCTACGAGGCCATGGCCGAGTACGACGTGCCGGCGATGGTGCACGTCAGCACCAGCGTCAACCCGGCCTTCCACACCACCGGAGCGCACTATCTGAACGCCGACACCACGGCGTTCATGCAGCTGATCCAGGGCGACCTGTTCCGCGACTTCCCCACGCTGCGGCTGATCGTCCCGCACGGCGGCGGCGCCGTCCCGTACCACTGGGGCCGGTTCCGCGGCCTCGCGATGGCGCTGGGCAAGCCGGAACTGGAGCAACACGTCCTGGGCAACGTCTTCTTCGACACCTGCGTCTACCACCAGCCCGGCATCGACCTCCTGCTCGACGTCGTACCCCGCCGCAACGTCCTCTTCGCCTCGGAGATGATCGGCGCCGTCCGCGACATCGACCCGTGCTCCGGCCACCACTTCGACGACACCCGCTGCTATGTCGAGAACGCCGGCCTGTCCGCCGAGGACGTGGCGGACGTCCAGGAGCACAACGCCCGCACCGTCTACCCCCGTCTGAACGCCCTGCTCACGCAGCAGGGGCGCTGACCGCGAGAGAAGCAGCCCATCATGTACGAACTCGGAGTCGTCCACCGCACCGTCCACCGGCCCTCCGAAGCGGACGTCGAGAAGCTCGCGCCCTTCGGTGTGGCCACGATCCACGAGGCCATGGGCCGCACCGGGCTCATGCGCCCGTACATCCGGCCCGTCTACCCCAAGGCGCGGCTCGTCGGCACCGCGGTCACCGTGCTGCTGCAGCCCGGCGACAACTGGATGATGCACGTGGCCGCCGAGCAGGTGCGGCCGGGCGATGTCCTGGTCGCGGCCTGCACCACCGAGTGCGAGGACGGGTTCTTCGGCGAACTGCTCGCGACGTCGGTGCGCGCTCGGGGCGGCCGCGGCCTCGTCATCGACGGCGGCTGCCGCGACGCGGCGGAGCTGGAGGAGATGGACTTCCCCGTCTTCAGCCGCGCGGTCAACTCCAAGGGCACCGTGAAGGCCACCCTCGGCTCGGTCAATGTGCCCGTCGTCTGCGCCAATGCGCTGGTCCACCCCGGTGATGCGGTCGTGGGCGACGCCGACGGCGTGGTCGTCGTGCCGGCCGGCCGGGTCGCGGAGGTGGCCGAGGCCGCCCGGAAGCGCGAGGAGAACGAGGAGGTCAAGCGGAAGCGGCTGGCCGCCGGCGAGCTGGGCCTCGACATCTACGGCATGCGCGAGCCACTGAAGGCCGCGGGTCTGCGGTACGTCGACTGACCCGTCCAGGAACGCGGGCCGGCCCGGACCATGCCCTGACGCACGGGCCGGCCCGCCACTGACCAAGGAGCACTCATGAGCACGACCAGCGCACCGACCCCCGGGTGGCTGGACTGGTACGACGGCCCCTCGCGCCCCGCCTTCGAGCTGCCGGCCGGGGCCGTCGACTCCCACTGCCACGTCTTCGGCCCGCAGCACGCGTTCCCCTTCGCGCCGGAACGCAAGTACACCCCCTGCGACGCGAGCAAGGACCAACTGTTCGCACTCCACCAGCACTTGGGTATCGGTCGCCGCGTCGTGGTGCAGGCCACCTGCCACGGCGCGGACAACAGCGCCATGGTCGACGCGGTACGGGCCGCCGGCGGCACCGCACGCGGCATCGCCACCGTACGGCCCGACGTGACCGCCGGCGAGCTGCGGGCGCTCGACGACGCGGGCGTGCGTGGAGTGCGTTTCAACTTCCTCAAGCGTCTGGTCAATGCCGCGCCCAAGGACGAACTGGCCACCATCGCACGGAAGATCGCCCCGCTCGGCTGGCACATCGTCCTCTACTTCGAGAGCGCCGACCTGGCGGAACTGGCCGGCTTCTTCGGCTCCCTGCCCGCACCGCTCGTGATCGACCACATGGGACGCCCTGACGTCACCCGGCCCGTGGCCGGCCCGGAATTCACCCGCTTTCTGCGGTTCGCCGAGCGCGACGACGTATGGGTCAAGGTGAGCTGCCCCGAGCGGCTCAGTGTGTCCGGGCCGCCGGCGCTGGACGGTGAGCAACACGCCTACACCGACGTGGTCCCCTTCGCCCGGCGGGTGGTGGAGGAGTTCCCGGACCGGGTCCTGTGGGGCACCGACTGGCCGCACCCCAACCTCAAGGACCACATGCCCGACGACGGGCTCCTGGTCGACCACGTCCCGCACGTGGCCACCACGGCCGAGCGGCAGCGCAAGCTGCTCGTCGACAACCCGATGCGGCTCTACTGGCCCGGCGAAGGCGCCGTCTGACCGTCCCCCATCCCACCTCCCGACGAGGGCATTGTCCATGCAGCCAAGGCAGCACTCCAACGCGGCGAACCGGCTCGACAGACTCCCGGTCTCCCGCTTCCACAAGCTCACCCTGGTCGCCGTCTCCTTCGCGTACTTCTTCGAGTTCGCCGACATCAACAGCTTCGCGACCACCGCGCCCCGGCTCATCACGCTCTGGGACGTCACGGTCAGCCAGGTCGCCTACGTCACGTCCCTGTCCTTCGTCGGCATGTTCCTCGGCTCCGTCGCCGCCGGCTGGGTCGCCGACCGATGGGGCCGGAAGAAGGCGCTGACCTGGACCACGCTCTCCTTCGGCCTCTTCTCCTTCGCGTCCGTCTTCTCCTGGGACCTCGTCTCGCTCGGCGTCTTCCGCGTCCTCACCTCGGCGGGACTGTCGGCCATGACCGTGGTGGCCGTCATCTACGTCAGCGAGCTGTATCCGGCGGCGGTCCGCGGCAAGTACCAGGCCTACGCCATCGTCATCGGCATCTGCGGCACCCCCGTCACCAACCTCATCGCCAGTGCGGTGGTGCCGCTGTCCGACTGGACCTGGAGGCTGGTCTACCTCTGGGGCTCCCTCGGAATCCTCTTCGTCCTCTTCGCCCGCCATCTCCAGGAGTCCCCGCGCTGGTACGAGAGCAAGGGGGAGTACGCCGCGGCGGACGCGGTCCTCAGCCGCATCGAATCCCGGGTCGCCGCGGAGAAGGGGCCGCTGCCCGAGCCCGAGCCCCCGGTCGAGCAGCCGCCACCTGCCAAGGCACCCATCCGGCTGCTGCTCCAGAAGAAGTACCTGTTGCCCACGGCCCTCCTCACCGTGCTGTGGGTGACGCAGACCATCGGCTTCTTCGGGTACTCCAGCTGGGCGCCCACCCTGCTGGCCAAGGAGGGCTTCGGCGTCGAGCAGTCCATCTTCTACGTCGCGCTGACCACGCTCGGCGCGCCGCTGGGCTCGTACCTCGCCTCGCTGGTCACCGACCGTTTCGAGCGCAAGTGGTGCCTGGTCGCCTTCGGTTCCGTCATCGCCCTGTGCGGCCTGTTCTACGGACTGTCCTTCAACCCGGTCCTGATCGTGGTGTTCGGCTTCCTGGTCAATCTCTTCGAGCGCGGCTACACGGCCCTCGGGTACGCCTACTCCCCGGAGCTGTTCGACATCCGCGGGCGTTCCCTGGGCACCGGCATCTCCTACGGGCTGGGCCGGCTGTCGAACGCGGCCGGACCGCTGATCATCGCCGCGCTGTACAACAGCACGGGGTATCAGAGCGTCTTCTACTTCATCGCCGGCACCTGGATCCTCGGCGCGGTCGTGCTCGCGGTCTTCGGCCCCAGGACGAAGCGGGCGGCCGTACCGGCGCCGGCCGGCCATGCGGATCCGGCCCGGACCGTCTAGACACGGATGCGCGGTACCGGTGAGTGCGTCTCGCCGGTACCGCGCATCCATGTGCCCGCGCGCCGGTGTCGGCCGGCGCGGGCCGCCCGGTGGCCGAACGGCTCAGTGGCCGAGGCGGATGCGGTGCACCCGGTCCTCGCCGGCCGGGCCGGTGCCCGACTTGTCGACCACGTACGCGGTGTTGCCGGCCACCTCGACGTGGTTGGGGTTGGCGCCGGTCGGGACGGTTTTCACGACGGAGCCCTTGCGGGGGTCCACCACCGACACGGTGGCGTCGGTGCGGTTGACGACCAGCACCCGGCCGGAACGGTGGTCGGTGGCAACGGAGAGCGCGCCTTTGCCGGTGGTGACCGACTTGGTGACGGCACCCTTGCGCAGGTCGACGACGGAGAGGCCGGCGCCGTTCTGGTCGGCGGTGTAGGCGGTGCTGCCGTCCTTGGACAGCGCGATCGAGATCGGTGCGTCGCCGGTCGGGATGAACCGAGGGTCCGTGGAGCCGGGGGAGGCCTGGATGATGCGGTCGTTGTCGAGGTCGGCGGCGTACGCGGTGCCGGACCGCTCGTTCACCGCCAGGCCCGTCGGGGTGGCGCCGTCGACCGTGATCCGCTTCTTCTCCTTGAAGGTGCGGCTGTCGAAGGCGACGAGGGAGCCGTCGCCGAACCCGCTCGCCCACACCGTGTCGTGCCGCTCGTCGACGACGATCTCGCGGGCGTGCGCCACGTCCGGCAGCGTGGCGAGGTGTTTGCCGGTGCGCTGGCTGTAGACGGCCACGGTGTTGTTGCGGGTGTTCGTCGTCCAGACGGTGTCGTGCTCGTCGTCGACGGCGACGCCGTAGACGGCCTCGACGGCGCCGGTGGCCTCATCGGTGACCGGCGGGGTGTACGTCGCCTTCACCTTCAGCGTCCGCGGATCCACTTTCAGCAGGCCGGACCGGGTCACCGGCGGCCGGCCGACGGCGGCGGTGGCCCACAGCACGTGATTCCGCTCGGAGTACGCGGACTGGTAGAGGCCTTTGGTGAGCGGTGCGCTCGTGGCCGCCTCGCCGGTGGCGGTAGGGGAGTGCGCGGAGGCGGTGCCGGTGAGGGCCAGCGAGCTGCCCGCCGCGGCGGCCACGGCGATGGCCGCGGTACGGCGGATGCGTCGGATGAATGAGGTCATGCTGCGTCAATCTCCTTCACGGATGGCACTTCTCGGGAAGTGCGCACCATGTAACTTAGCTTAGGCTTACCTAAGTAATATGTCGTTTCGGGTGTGGCGCGCACCACAAGAACCGGCAAGGTAAGGTAACCCTAACTTGACCTTCTCGTCGGTCGGAGTCCGCCCGCATGCCCCTGTCCACGCCTCCTCAGGGGGACCCGCATCAGCCGCCCCGGCTGGCGCGTCCGCACCCCCTCCCGCGCCTCACGGAACCCGCCTGCGCCCTCCCGGAACCCGGCGTGGTCCAGGAGTTCTGGGCCGATGTGCAGCGGCGCGGTAACCCGCTCGTCGCGCCGGACCCCCTCGGCAGCGCGGACCACCGCGCAGTGACCTTCCTCTGGCGCGGCACGCCCGCCACCCGGGCCGTTCAGGTCATGCCCAACAAACTCGGCGACCCGCGCGCCCCCGAGGGCAATCTGATGGAGCACGTTCCGGGCACCGACATCTGGCACTGGACGCTCCGCCTGCGCCACGACTGGCAGGGCACCTACGACTTCCACGTCGACGAGGGCGACGGCCCCGAGCCGGACAGTGCGGCGTACTGGCAGTGGCTTCGTGCTCAGCGCCGCAGCGACCCCTTCAACCCGCGTACACTGCCCCGCCGTTGGGGTGGCGCCCCGGTCGCCTGTGCCGAACTCCCGGGCGCCCCGCGAGCGGTGGACTGGGAGCCGCGGCCGGACACCGCACGCGGCACCGTGTCCGAGCACAAGGTGGCGAGCGCGCACCTCGACGGGCCCCGACGGGTGTGGCTGTACCGGCCGCCGCGCACCGCACACCTGCGGAAGCGGCTGCCCGTCCTCGTCCTGCTCGACGGCGAGCACTGGCAGCAGCCCGGACTCGGCCTCGCCCACCTCCTCGACAACCTCATCGCCGACGGCCGCATCCCCCCGCTCGCCGTCGTACTGCCGGATTCCGTGGACGCCGCCACGCGGTGGGCGGAACTCACCTGCCGCCCCGAGTTCGTCGCCTTCCTCGCCGAGGAACTGCTGCCCTGGGCAGGCGGTCTGCTGCCGGTCACCGAGGACCCGGCCGGTACGGTGATCGCCGGGCAGAGCCTGGGCGGTCTCACCGCCGCCTACGCCGCCCTCTCCGCACCGCACCGGTTCGGCAACGCCCTCGCCCAGTCGGGCTCGTTCTGGTGGCCCAACGGCCCCCGGGCCGAGTGGCTCACCCGCCGCATCGCCGAAGGCCCCCGGCTGCCGGTGCGCTTCCGGCTCTCCTTCGGCGAGCAGGAATGGGTGGCGCTCCCCGCGGCACGGCGGCTCCGCGGCGCGCTCGCGTCCGCCGGCTACGACGACGCCGTGTACCGCGAGTTCAACGGCGGCCACGACTACCTGTGCTGGCGCACGGAACTGGCCGCCGGCCTGGAGGCGCTGCTCTCCGGCACCCCGGACTGAGGCTCCGTACACCCCTGCCCGGGCAGTGCGCACGCCGCCGCGTAACCCGGCGGCACCTCGACGTCGCCGAGCAGCCACCCGGGCAGTCCGGCAGGTTCGCTGCCCGTCCCCAGATGCGCGGTGCGCAGGCCGTCCCCGGACAGCGCCTCGCCGATCGCCTTCAGGTATGCCTCCTTACGCGTCCAGCAGCGGGCGAAGGCGGCGGCGCGGTCGGCCTCGGGCAGTGCGGCCAGCTCCTCCTGCTCCGCCGGGTGCAGCGCACCGGCCGCATCCCGCACCAGCCGTATGTCCGGAACGCGTTCGACGTCCACCCCCACCGGCCGGGCGGCCAGCCCCAGCAGGGCCAGGCCGCCCGTGTGCGACAGCGAGAAATGCACCGCGGCGCCGGCCGGCCCGGCCACGGCGGGGCGGCCGTGCGCCCCGCCGCAGCCCGGGCACGGCAGCCGCGTCAGCGGGACACGCGCGGCCGGCACCCCCAGACAACCGCCCAGTACGCGGCGCAGCGCCACATGCGCCGCCACGTACAGGGCACGGTCGGCCGGGCGCCGCAACGCGGCCGCACGACGGCGCTCTTCCGCGTCCAGCACCGACTCGTCCGGTATCGACTCGTCCGGTACCGACGCATCGGGTGCTGCGCCCGGCCCCGGGGCCCGGACCAGCCACAGCCGCGGCCCCGGGGCGAGGTCCTGCGGCCGGGGCAGCGGTCCGGGGTCCGGCCACGGCCGTACCGCGGTCATCGGCGTCCTGCCGCCCGCGTCTCCACGTGGCGTACGCACGCCTCGTGCGGTGCCGGTCCGAAGCGCGCCGACCACCCCGGCGGCACGGTGCGCCACACCGGCCACAGCGACTGCCGGCCGTGGTCGTTCTCCAGCACCAGATGCGTGTCGCCCCCACCCGCGCCCGCGTCGAACGGGCCGGCCTGCTGCGTCATGCGTCGAGCTCCTTCAGCCGGGCCGCCAGCACGGCGGCGATGTCGTCGAGCTGCCGCTCCCGCATCATCTGCGGGTGCGTGCAGTCCAGGTCGTGGTTGACGACGGCGCCGCTCACGTGCGGACGCCACGCCTCCCGGGTCAGCCAGTCCTCGGCGCGCGGCGCGGCGGCCGTGAAGAACAGCACGTCGCCGTCGAACACATCGTGGTGGTGTTCGCGCATCATGCGCGCGTGGTTCGGCACGATGTCCACGATCTTCGCCAGGGTGTGGTCGGTGAGCCCGGCCAGCGGGCTGCCCGCCTGCCGCAGCGTGGCGAGCACGTCGTCCCGGTCGCGTTCGTGGGTGCGGTCGAAGCCCGCCATGCGCAGCACCGCGGTCAGCGCGTCCCCCTCCTCGGGCGCGGCGTTCTCCCGCCACTGCTCGGCCGGGAACGCGTCCAGCAGCGCGAGGAACTCGACCTCCTCGCCCGCCTGTTGCAGCAGCACGGCCACCGTGTGAGCGAGGACGCCGCCCACCGACCAGCCCAGCAGCCGGTACGGGCCGTGCGGCCGGAGGGCACGGATGCGCTCGACGTAGTCGGCCGCCTCCTCCTGGAGCGTCGCCGGCAGCGGCTCGTCGCGCACCAGGCCGCGCGCCTGGATGCCGTACAGCGGCTGCCCCTGGCCGAGCCGCGCGGAGAGGCCCGCGTAGCACCACGCGATGCCGCCCGCCGGATGGATCGCGAACAGCGGCGGCCGGTCGCCGTCCGTACGCAGCGGCAGCACGACGTCCAGGGCGTCCTCGGCCGCCGGCCCCGCGCTCTCGATCCGGGCCGCGAGCGCCGCCGGAGTGGGCGCCTCGAACAGCGAGCCGATCGTCAGCTCGGCGCCCAGCTCCTCCCGGACGCGCGCCACCAGGCGCACCGCGAGCAGCGAGGTGCCGCCCAGGTCGAAGAACGCGTCGTCGGGACCGACCCGTTCGGCGCCGAGCACCTGCGCGAACAGGCGGGTCAGCGCCTCCTCGCGCGCGTTCGCCGGCCGCCGGCCGCTCCCGCTGCCGGTGAAGACCGGCGCGGGCAGCGCCTTGCGGTCCAGCTTCCCGTTGGGGCTCAGCGGGAACGCGTCCAGGGCCACCACCGCCGACGGGACCATGTGCTCCGGGAGCACCCCCGTCAGCCCGGCGCGCACGGCGGCCGGGTCGGCGCCGCCCGTGACGTAGCCGACGAGCTGCTGCTCGCCCGGCCGGTCCTCGCGCACCAGCGCGCAGGCCCCGTCCACCCCGGCCTGTGCGGCCAGCGCCGTCTCGATCTCCCCCAGCTCGATGCGCTGGCCGCGCAGCTTCACCTGGTGGTCGGTGCGGCCGAGGTACTCCACCTCGCCCTGGTCCGTCCAGCGCGCCAGGTCGCCCGTGCGGTACATGAGGCTCCCCGGCGGCCCGAAGGGGTTCGCCACGAAGCGGGAGGCGGTCAGGTCGGCGCGGTTCAGGTAGCCGTCGGCGAGCTGCCGCCCCGCGAGGTACAGCTCGCCCGCCACGCCGGGCGGGCAGGGCTGGAGTGCCGCGTCGAGGACGTACAGCCGGGTGTTCCACACCGGCCGGCCGATCGGCACCGGGCCGCCGTCCGCCGGGACGCAGGCGTGGTACGTGACGTCGACGGCGGCCTCGGTGGGCCCGTACAGGTTGTGCAGCTCGGTCCCGGGCAGCGTGCGCGCGAAGGCGTGCGCGGTCTCGCGGGGCAGCGCCTCCCCACTGCAGAACACCTGCCGCAGGCTGTCGCAGGCGGCCGCTTCGGACTCGGCCCCGGCCAGGAAGACCTGGAGCATCGACGGCACGAAGTGGCAGGTGGTGATCTGCTGTTCGCGGATGACGCGGGTCAGGTAGGCGGGGTCCTTGTGGCCGCCCGGCGCCGCGACGACGAGCGTGGCGCCCGCCCGCAGCGGCCAGAAGAACTCCCACACGGACACGTCGAACGAGGACGGTGTCTTCTGCAGCACCCGGTCCCCGGGGCCGAGCCCGTAGGCGTGCTGCATCCAGCGCAGCCGGTTGTCGATGGCAGCGTGGGGGACCACGACGCCCTTGGGCCTGCCGGTGGAGCCGGAGGTGTAGATGACGTACGCGGGATGCGCGGGCGTCAGCGGACGCCCGGGGTTGATGGCCGGGTACGCGGAGACGTCGAGGCCGTCCAGGACGACGAGCGGGGTGCCCGCGTCGTCCGGCAGCCGGCCGGCGCGGTCGGTGACGGCACACACCGGCGCCGCGTCCTGAAGCATGAACGTGAGCCGCTCGGCCGGGTAGTCCGGGTCCAGCGGCAGGTACGCCGCACCGGTCTTGACCACGGCGAGCAGGGAGATCACCAGCTCCGCCGACCGGGGCACCGAGACGGCCACCACCGCGCCGGGCCGCGCGCCGAAGGTCTGCAGATGCCGGGCGAGGCGATTGGCGCGGGCGTTGAGTTCGGCGAAGGTGAGCGAGGTTCCCTCGTACACCAGCGCCGTGGCGTTCGGGGTCCGCATGACCTGCGACTCGATCGGGCCGACCAGGTTGGTGGGCGGCACCACCTGGTCCGTACGGTTGAACTCCGTTACGACCAGGTCGAGTTCGGCGGGCGTCGCGACCGGGTGCGCCGCGAGCGGCAGCTGCGGGTCGGCCTGCGCGAGCCGGTCCACCAGGTGCAGGAAACGCTCCTGGTGGGCGGCGAGTTCGCCGTCCTCGTACAGCGCCGGGTTGCCGTCGTGGTCGATCTGCAGGCCGCGGCCGTCGGCACGGTCGTAGATGTTGACCGTCAGATCGTCGACCGGGCCGGCGGAGAGGTTGCGGGCCCGCGCGGGCGCGCCCGCGAAGTCGATGGCGTAGTCGAACGGCATGACGTTGACGAGCGGTCCGGCCAGGCCGCGGCTCTCGCCGAGCAGCCCCAGGTCGCGGCGGATGTCCTCGTACCGGTAGTGCTGGTGGCGGCGGACCTGCCGGACGGCGAGCACGACCTGCCGCACCAGCTGCGCGAAGGTCGCCTCCGGCGGAACGCTCAGGCGCAGCGGCAGCACGTTCATCACCATGCCCGGAACCCGCAGCGCGACCGATCCCATGCGGCCCATCATCGGCAGGCCGAGCACGACGTCGGCGCGGCCGGTGACCCGCGCGGTGTACAGGGCCTGCGCCGCGATCAGCACGTCCGGCCAGGTCGCACGCAGCGTGGCGGCGAGCGCGCGGACCCGCTCCGTCGCCTCGGGGCCGAGCCCGGCGCTGTGCCGCAGGAAAGTACGGGAGGGCAGCGCGCCGCGGCCCGCGAGCCGGGACGCCTCCGGCCGGTCGGCGAACGCCTCCGACCAGTGGGCGCGGTCGGCGGCGAAGGCGTCCGAGGCCCGGTACTCGGCGTCCTGGGTGAGGAGGTCGGTCAGCGTGCCGAACGTGCGCGGGGCGGGCTCCGCACCGCGGGCCAGCGCCGTGTAGACCTCGGCGGTGCGGCGGACGAGCAGCGAGTACCCGTAACCGTCCATGACCAGGTGGTGGATGCGCTGGTACCACAGCCACCGCTCCTCGCCGACGCGGAACAGCGCGTGCCGGAACAGCGGGCCGGTGGCCAGGTCGAAGGGCCGGCCGAGGTCCGCGCGCATCCACGCCTCGGCCTCCTCCCCGGCCCGGTCGCGGCCGCGGAGGTCGCGCAGGGTCAGCGGCGGCTCGACGGCGTCCAGGACCCGCTGGCGGGGGCCGTCGGGGGTGTCCGTGACGCGTATCCGCAGCGAGTCGGCCTCGGCGGTGACGCGGCGCAGCGCGGCATCGAAGAGCTGCGGATCCAGGGGCCCGTCGATGTGCAGGCACTCGGCGGTGTTCTGTGCGGGGCTCAGCGGGTCGAGGGCCTGCGCGTACCACATGCCCGACTGGGCCGCCGTGAGCGGCAGCGGGGCGTCGGCGGCGCCGGCCGGCCGGCGGGCGTCCGCCGTGACGGGGGCGGTCATGCCACCCCCAGCAGCGGTGCCCAGGCCTCGATGGCCGGCTGCTCGGCGAGGTCGGCGAAGGCCGCCTCGACGCCGTGCTCGCGGCGCCATCGTTCCAGCAGCGCCATGATGCGCACCGAGTCCAGGCCGTAGTCGACCAGGTTCTCGTCGTACGGGATGTCCGCGGGGTCCTCGCCGAGGGAGTCGGCGACGTCGCCGCGGATCTGCTCCAGGGTGAGCGCCATCGGTGTCAGATCTCCTTCAGGAGGGCGTCGGTGGTGGTGACGACCGCGCAGCGGCCGGCGGCCCAGCGCAGGGCCATGTCGTGGTCGGCGCGGGAGAAGTCGGCCACCGCGTCGGCGACGACGAACGCCCGGATGTCTTGCTGCCACGCGTCGGCGGCGCTCATCAGTACGCCGATGTGCGCGTACACACCGGTGATCACCAGCTGGTCGCGGCCGGAGTCGCGCATCAGCCGTGCCAGCTCGGAGCGGACGAAGGCGCTGTACTTCCACTTGGTGAGGAGGGTGTCCCCGGCGGCGGGCGCGACCACGTCCGGTACGGCGAGCTTGTACGGGTCGTCGGCGACGCCCGGGCCCCAGAAGTCCAGCTGGAGGCCGCGCTCCTCGGGCGTCTGGCCGCCGCGCTGGGCGGAGTAGACGACCGGGGCGCCCTGGCGGCGGAACGCGTCCAGCAGCCGTGCGGTGTTGTCGAGCATGCCGGTCACGGGCTGCTCACCGGCCGGGAACGCGTCGAGGAAGTGGTTCTGCAGGTCGTGGACGAGCAGCAGCGCGCGCGAGGGGTCCACGGTCCAGGCGACACGGTTGGCGGGCAGCTCGTCCGGAGCCGGCAGCGGGTAGGGGGCGATGGCGGGAAGTGCCATGGGGCGGCAGCCTTTCGGGTGGTGCGCGTCAGCGGTCGGTGTCGGCGGCGGGCATGGCGGCGGAGGACCGCAGCCCTTTCTTGCTGACCTTTCCGACGCCGGTCTGCGGGAAGGCGCCGACGAACTCGACGAGGTCGGGGACCTTGTAGGCGGCGAGGCCGCGCTCGCGGACGAACCGCTTGACGGCGACGGGCTTCAGCGGCTCGGCGCCGTCGCGCAGGATCACGTAGGCGAGGGAACGCTCGCCGAGGTATTCGTCGGCCACCGCGACGACGGACACGTCGTGCACGGCGGGGTGGGCGAGGATGACGTTCTCGACCTCCTCCGGCGCGATCTTCTCGCCGCCCCTGTTGATCTGGTCCTTGGCCCGTCCCTCGACGACGAGGTGGCCGGTTGCCGTGCGGCGCACGATGTCGCCGGTGCGGTAGAAGCCGTCCTCGGTGAAGGTGCGCGCGTTGTGCTCGGGGGCGCGCCAGTAGCCGCGGATCGTGTACGGCCCCCGGGTCAGCAGGTGCCCGAACTCGCCGTCCGCGACGTCCTGTCCGGCGTCGTCGACGACGCGGATCTCGTCGTCCGGGGAGATCGGGCGGCCCTGGGTGGTGACGACGGTCTCGTAGTCGTCGTCCAGCCGGGTGTAGTTGACGAGCCCCTCGGCCATGCCGAAGACCTGCATCAGCCGGCAGTTCAGTGCCGGTTCCAGCCGGCGTGCGGCCTCCTCGCTGTACTTGGCGCCGCCGACCAGGACCAGCTCCAGGCTGGACAGGTCGTGTTCCGCCGCGGGCCCGGCGTCGGTCCACACCAGCGCCAGCGGCGGCACCATCCCGGTCATGGTGATGCGTTCCCGCTCGATGAGGGGGAAGGCCGTCGCGGGGTCGGGCCGGGGACACAGGACGACGGTGCCGCCGGCGTAGAGCACGCCCAGCCAGCCGGGGGAGCTCATGGGGAAGTTGTGCGCGGCGGGCAGCACCACGAGGAAGCGGGTGTCGGCGTCGACGCCGCAGATCTCGTTGGAGCCCCACAGCGAGTACATGTAGTCGTCGTGGGTGCGCGGAATGAGCTTGGAGACGCCCGTCGTACCGCCGGACAGCTGGAGGAACGCCAGCTCGTGCGGGGCCGGTCCGTCGGGCAGGACGGCCGGTTCGCAGGGGACCTCGGCCAGCGCGGTGTGCTCGCCCGGGTCGCCGACGACGAAGACGTGCCGCAGGCCCGGAGTGCGTTCCTGGATCCTGGTGGCGAGGCCCCGGTGGTCGAACCCGGCGTGCCGGTCGGGGATCACATAGGCGACGGCCTCGGTGAAGGAGCAGAAGTGCGCGATCTCCGTCTCGCGGTGGGCCGGCAGCGCGTACACCGGCAGCGCACCGATCCGGAACAGCGCGAAGACGACCTCGATGAACTCACCGACGTTGGGCAACTGCACGACGACCCGGTCGCCCTTGGCGATGCCGCGCGCGAGGAACCCGGCGGCGAGCCGGTCCGCGCGCTCGTCCAGCTCCCGGTAGGTCCAGGCGCGGCGTACGGGGCCGGGGTCGACCAGCGCGATCCGGTCGGGGTGGGCGGTGGCGCGCTCGCGCAGTACGCCTCCGAAGGTCTCCCCGCGCCAGTAGCCCGCGGCGCGGTAGCGCTCGGCGAACTCGGCGGGCCAGGTGGGCGCGTCGACGCCCGGGGTGAGGGCACTGACGGCTTCAGCGGTGCTCACAGGGCGGCCCCCACGGCGTTGAGGAAGGTACCGAACTTGGCGCCGGTCTCGGCGGTCTCGGCCTCCGGCGAGGATGCGGCCACCACGCCGGCCCCGGCGAACAGCCGCAGCGAGCGGCCCTCGGCCTCGGCGCAGCGGATCGTCACGACCCACTCGCCGTCGCCGTCCGCGCCCTGCCAGCCCACCATGCCGGTGTACGGGCCGCGGTCGAAGGGCTCGGACTCGGCGATGACGGCGCGCGCCACGTCGGTGGGGGTGCCGCACACCGCGGGAGTGGGGTGCAGCGCGGACGCCAGGTGCAGGGCGGTGGTGCCCGGGCCGGCCAGTTCGCCGGTGACGGTGGTCGACAGGTGCCACATCGCCGCGGTGCGGACGAGGGTGGGCTGCGCGGGCACGTCCAGGCGCGTGCAGAACGGTGCGAGCGCGGCGCGTACGGCCTCCACCACGACGGCGTGCTCGTGCAGGTCCTTCGGCGACTCCAGGAGCGCGGCCGCGCGACGGACGTCCTCCGCCAGATCGGAGCTGCGCGGTGCCGAGCCCGCCAGCGGGTTGGCGACGAGGTGCCCGTCGCGCCGGGCCACCAGCAGTTCGGGGCTGGCGCCGATGAGCGTGCGGTCCGGGCCGCTGGGCACGGCGAAGGTGTATCCGGCCGGGTCGCGCTGGGCCAGCCGGCGCAGCATGGCGGGCAGGTCCAGCGCGCGGTCGGAGGTCAGCTCCAGCGTGCGGGCCAGGACGACCTTGTCGAATTCACCGGCGCGCATCCGTGCGACAGCGGCGGCGACGGCCGCGCCGTACTGCTCCGGCTCCGGTACGGGCCGCATTTCCCACTGGCCCCGGCCCCGGTCGTCCCCGGCCGGCACGGGCAGCGCGACGAGCGGGTCCTCCCGCAGGGGCGGTGCCCAGCGCACCGACCGCGGCACGGCCAGTGCGGACGGGGCGTCCGGGGCGAAGGGCAGCGAGCCGACGACGACGGGGGCCGCGTCGCCCGCGCGCCGCCGCGTATCGAGTACGTCCTGCACGCGTTCGGTCAACGGTCTCTGATCGTGCGGGACTTCGGCGGCGGTGCCGCGGCCCAGCAGCGTGCGGTGCGGGGTGGCGAGGAAGCGGTCCGTGCCCGGGCGGTACTCGTCGAGCAGGGCGGTCGCCGAGCCGGGGGTGACCACGGCGGCGGGCGCCGCGCCGTGGGGGAGGGTGGGTTCGCGCAAGGAGGCGGACATGGTGTCTCCAAGGGGAAGATGGGTGCGGCCGCGGTCGGCGGCCGTGCTGCGAGGGCCGGCGGGTCAGGCCCGGAGGGTGGCGCCACCGTCGACGTACAGGTCGTGCATGGTGATGTGGCGGGCCCGGTCGGAGGCGAGGAAGACGACCGCCTCGGCGATGTCGGACGGGTCGGCGATGCGGCCGAGCGGGATGCCGGTGCGGTGGGACGCGAGGTTCCCCTCGATCACGCGCCGCGCGGCGGCCTCCTCGTCTCCGGTGGTCCACATGGCGCGTTGCATGTCGGTGAGGGTCGAGCCGGGGGAGACGGTGTTGCAGCGGATGCCGCGGGAGGCGAGCTCCAGGCCGAGGCACTTGGTGAACATCACGGTCGCCGCCTTGGACGCGGCGTAGGCGGACATGCCGGAGCGCGGTATTCCGGCCGCGTTCGAGGCGACGGTGACGATGCTGCCGCGGCCCCGCTCGCCCATCCGGCGGGCGACCGCGCGCGAGACGTGGAAGACCCCGTCGGTGTTGACGGCGAAGGTGCCCGCCCAGTCCTCGTCGGTGGTGTCCACCACGGCGGACTCCCGCAGGACCCCGGCGACGTTGACCGCGATGTCCAGTGCCCCCAGGGTGTCTTCGGCCTCGGCGACGAGCTGCTCGACGGCCGCCGCTTCGGTGACGTCCAGCCGGCGGGCCACGACCTGTTCGCCGTGCTCCTTGGCGACGCTCTGCACGTCCTCGCCGGACAGGTCGGTGGCGAGGACGCGGGCGCCGCGTTCGACGAGGGCCGCGACCACCGCGCGGCCGATGCCCCGGCCGGCGCCCGTGACGAGCGCGAACCGTCCGGCGAGTTCCTGGTCGGCGCTCACTTGACCATCGCCTTCCGGATGTCGTCCAGTACGGAGACAGCTGCCTGCGCGCCCCCGAGGCTGGTCCACTTCGAGCCGTCGATGACGGTCGCGTGGCCGTTCCGTACGGCCTTCAGCTCCTTGTAGGCCGGCTTCTTCGCCAGCTCGTCCAGGAGGCCCTTGTCCGGCCCGGTGGTCGACAGGGTGCCGATGAACAGCCGGTCGCCGTCGATCTCCTGGAGGTTCTCGTCGCTGATCGGCGACGAGTGGCCCGCACCCTTCTCGTTCTGGATGCCGGGACGCTCGAATCCCAGATCCTTGAGCACGTCGCTGATGAACACGCCCTGCTGCATGACGGCGGTGCCCTTGGCGGAGTAGCGGGCCACCGACACACGGGCGTCCGTGTCGTCGCCGAGGTCCTTCTTCAGCGCCGCGACCTTCGTGTCGTACGCGGTGAGGAACTTCTTGGCCGCCTTGCCCTTCCCGAGCACCGTGCCGGTGAGTTCGAGCGACGTCTTCCAGTTCTTGGTGCGGCCCACCGTGACGACGGTGGGGGCGATCTTCTTGAGCTGCTGGAGCACCTGCTGGTCGGCGAGCTGCCCGGCGAGGATCACGTCGGGCTCGGCCTGGACGACCTTCTCGATGTCCGGGCCGGTCACCGCGCCCACCACCGGTATGCCCCCGGCCCGGTCGGCCAGGTAGGCGGGGGCGCCCTTCTGGCCGCGCCCCGCGGTGAGTCCTACGGGCTTGACGCCGAGCGTGAGCGCGGAGTCCAGGTCCATCTCGCTGAGCGCCACGACCCGCTTCGGGGCGGCGGGCACCCGCACCTTCGCGCCGGTCGCGTCGGTGACCGGAGTGGTGCCGGATTTACCGGAGTCGCCCGCGGCAGTGCTCCGGTCCGAGGAGCTGCAGGCGGTGGCGGCCAGCGCGAGGGCGGCGAGCACGGCGGCCGTGGCGGCGGACCGCGCGGGTCTGCGGGAGGGCGAGACGGTACTGGGCACCAGGGGCCTCTTTCTGCGTTTGTTGTGCTGTCGCGGGGATCGATCCGGAAGGCGCTGCCGGGGCGTTGAACGGTGGCCGGGGCGTGACGCAGTGCGCATTGCGGGCATGCGTGAGCCTTCCGAGCCGTCGACTGACGGAACGAAACTTAGGTTAGGCTAACCATATGTGGAGAATGCAAGAAGCCCGGGGGGAGACCACGGGCCGCCGCTTCGGCCGGCGCCCACGGCCCGAAGCCGGCCCCGTGGCGTGGGCCGCCCTCGGACTCGTCGTCCTCTTCCTCGGGCTCGCCCTGCTCTCTCTCCTCATCGGGACGGGCAACAGCTCGCCCGCCCGCGCCTGGGACTACCTCCTCGGCGACGCCACGGCCCGCGCCGACGCCCAACTCCGCCTGGCGCTCCTGGGCGTGCGCCTGCCGCGCACCCTCGCCGCCGTCCTGGTCGGCGTCTGCCTGGGCGCTTCCGGCTGCCTGCTCCAGGCAGCGACCCGTAACCCGCTCGCGGAGACCGGCCTGCTCGGCGTCAACTCCGGCGCCGCCTTCGCCGTCGTCCTCGGCCTCACCTTCTTCGGGGCCACCTCGCCGGCCGCGCTGCTGGCCTGGGCACTCGTCGGCGGCATGGCCGCCAGCGCCGTCGTCCTCCTGCTCGCCGCGTCCGGCCGCGCCGCCGGCTCCCCGCTGCGGCTCGTCCTGGCCGGATCGGCGCTGGGCGCCACCTTCCACGGCCTCACCGCCTACGTCCTGCTCGGCACTCGATCGACCTTCGACACGTACCGGTACTGGACGATCGGCTCCCTCGCCGGAGTGCAGGTCTCCGACCTGCTGCCGCTCCTGCCCCTGGCCGCCGTCGGCCTGCTCGCCGCGCTGGGCTGCGCCCGGCCGCTGTCCGCACTGGGCCTCGGCGACGACAGTGCCCGCTCGCTCGGCCACCACCCGGGCCGGATCCGCCTGGTGGTGGCCGGCGCGGTGTCGCTGCTCGTCGGGTGTGCGGTCGCCGTCGCCGGGCCCATCGCCTTCCTCGGACTGCTCGCTCCGTACGCGGCGCGCGCCGTCGCAGGTGCCCGGATGACCGCGACACTCGTCCTGTCCGCGCTGGTCGCGGCCGATGTCATGCTCCTCGCCGACATCCTCGCGCGCGTCGTCATCCGGCCCTGGGAGACCCCGGTCAGCGTGCTGCTCGCCTTCGTCGGCGGGCCGCTGCTCATCTGGATCGCCCGCTCCGCCCGGCTGTCCACCGCGGGAGCCTCGGCATGACCGGGGTGACCCCGCCGGACAGCGTCGTGCTGCGCACCGGCACCCTCTCGTGGCTCCTGCCCCGCCGCAGCGCACTGGCCGCGGCGCTCCTCGTACCCCTCGTCGCGGTCCTCGGCTGTCTCGGCGTGCTGGCGAGTTCGACCGGTATGAGCCTGCCGCAGACCGTCTCCGGGCTACTGGGCACGGGCGACCCGGGCACCGTGATGATCGTCCAGGACTTCCGGCTGCCGCGCGTCCTCGTCGGGCTGCTGGTCGGCGCGGCGCTCGGCGTCGCCGGCTGCCTGACCCAGACCTTGGCCGGCAACCGGCTGGCCACCCCCGACCTCATCGGTGTCAACGAGGGGGCGACCGCTGCGGTCGTCGCCTCCGTCGCCGGATCCGCGACCGGCATGGTGGGGGACTGGTGGCTCGGCCCCCTGGGTGCCGTGGCCGCCGCCGCGGTCGTGGTGGCGTGCGCGGGCGGTGCGGGCGCGGCCGGCTACCGCGTACTCGTGGTCGGCATCGGCGTCTCCACGTTCATCGGCGCCGTGAGCGACCTCATCATGTCCCGGGAGAACGACAACACCGCGGGCGGCGTGTTCCTGTGGGCCGTCGGCAGCCTGAACGGCCGTGACGGCGGCGTCGGCGTACCGCTCTCGATCGCCCTGCTCTTCCTCCTCCCGCTCGCCCTGGCGGCCGGCCACCGGCTGCAACTCCTGCGCTTCGACGACGACATGGCGGCTTCCCTGGGCGTCGACCTGCGGCGGGTACGGGCGGCCGCGCTCGCCGTCGCCGTCGCCCTGGCGGGCCTCGCCGTGGGGGTCGGCGGCCCCATCGCCTTCGTCGCCCTGGCGGCCCCCGTCCTCGCGCAGCGACCGGCCGGCCCCACCCGCGTACCGATCACCGGGTCCGCCCTGGCCGGAGCGGCGCTCATCGCCGCCGCCGACGCGCTGGGGCGCGTCATCGCCCCTGTCGAGCTTCCCGTCGGCGTCGTCACCAGCGTCCTCGGCGGACCGTTCCTTCTTTGGGTCCTCTTCCGTTCGGAACGGGCCACCGGAAAGGCGTGAACACCCCCATGACCGACCCCCTGACCGCAGCGGTGCCGGGCCTCGAAGTCCGGTCCCTGCACTCCGGTTACCCCGGCCGCCCCGTCGTCCGGGACGTCGGCCTCACCGTCCCCGCCGGTCGGGTCGCCGCCGTCGTCGGCCCCAACGGCTGCGGAAAGTCCACCCTGCTGCGCACCGTCGCCCGGCTGCACCGGCCCGAGTCCGGCACCGTGCTGGCCGGCGGGGAGGACGTCTGGCGACTCGGCCAACGGCAGGCCGCCCACCGGGTCGCCCTGCTGCCCCAGTCGCCGCGTGCCCCCGAGGCCGTCACCGTGGCCGGGCTGGTCCGCTACGGCCGCCACCCGCACCAGGGACTGCTGCGGCAGTGGTCGCGGGCGGACGAGGACGCCGTACGCGAGGCACTGGCGGCCACCGGCACCACCGAACTGGCCGCCGAACGCCTCGACCGGCTCTCCGGCGGGCAGCGCCAGCGCTGCTGGCTGGCGATGGTCCTCGCCCAGCACACCCCCGTCATCCTGCTCGACGAGCCCACCAGCGCCCTCGACCCGGGCCACGCCGTCGACGTACTGGAACTCGTCCGCGAGGTCGCCGCGGCGGGACGCACCGTCGTCATGGTCCAGCACGACCTGGCCGCCGCCGCCCGCTACGCCGACACGCTCATCGCCATGAAGGGCGGGCGCGTCGTCGCGCAGGGCGCGCCCCGCGACATCGTCGACGAGGCACTGATCAAGGAGGTCTACGGCCTGGAAGCGGACATCCTGTCGGCCCCCGGCGACGCCTCGCCGGTCGTCGTCCCGCGCGCCCGCTCAGGAGCGGCCGTGTGACGTGCCCGGTGTGACGGGTGCCAGCCAGATGCCGGTGATCGCGTCGATGAGCCCGCTCGCGTACTCGGGCCAAGTGGAGGCGGTGGTCTGGGTGTTGCCGGCGAGGGCGCGTTCCCGCTCGGCGAGCATGTGCATCAGCAGGTGCCGGGCCATTTCGCCGCGCTCGATCCGTACCGGCAGCGGCAGATCCGGCAGACAGCGGTTGAGACCGTCGAGCGTCTGCTGGACCGGCGGCCCGAACGTCTCGTCGATCATGATCTCGCGCAGCACCGGGTCGGTCATCACCTGGGTGGCGAACCGCGCGAACCACGTGGGGCTGTCCAGCTCGGCCAGGTGATCGGTGCTGGGGCGGACGAGGCACGCCACCCAGTCGCGTACGTCCTCGGAGTCGCCGGTCTCGGCCAGCATGGCCTGCCGCAGTTCGTCGATCCGCCGGGCGTGCTTGCGGACGATCGCCCGCAGCAGGTCGTTCTTGGTGCCGAAGTGGTAGCCGACGGCGGCGTTGTTGCCCTGCCCCGCGGCCTCGCTGACCTGGCGGTTGGAGACCGCGAACACACCGTGCTCGGCGAACATCCGCTCCGCGACGGTGAGGATCGTCTCCCTGGTGCCCTCGGCCCGCCCGGACCGGGTCGTCCTGCCGGCCATCATGCTTCCCTTCGCTTCCCGACGTCTCGGCTCAGTGAACGCGCCCGGTCGAGCTGAGTCAAACGACTGAAGGGAACCGCCGGCGGCCCCGACGTCGAGGGGGCGGGCGGGGCACCCCGCGCGGTCGCGCGCCGGGCACCAGGTGGAAAAGGGCGCGACGGGTGCCTTCCGGACGTGCCCGGGGGAGTGGCCCAGACGCCCGGGCCCCGTCGGATCGGGTGCCTGGTCCGGCGCATACGGCAAGCCGGCCACCCAGGAGGGCTGGGGCCGCACTGAAGGGCGAGTGATCACCTGGACCGGTGGGAGCGGCGGAGGCCGCTGTCCACGGGGGCCGGGAGATCGCCGTCGTACGGCCCGCTCCGGGCAACCGGCTCAACGCCACGGAAAATGTGCCGGAAATCAGAGGTGAGAAAGTCGATTCCCGGGGTACTGGGGTGCGGCTGCCCGGACTTGGCCGACGGCGGGGCAGCGCCGGTGGATCTTTGCGTGCTTGACTCCGCTCGGTAAGATTTGCCGGGCCGAAGAAGCTCGGGAAACGTGGCTTCCGGTCGCAGCCGACCATTGCCGGGGGCCACCCGGAATCGCCGTTGACCTGGAAGGACCGTGGTTTTGAGTTCCACCGAGAGCGGCGCGCGTGAGCTCGTCGCCGGTGCGCTGGAGGCAGAGGCCGACGACATCGCCGACCGCTGGGTGCAGTTGCAGCTGGCGCGGACCGAGCAGGTCACCGACCTGAGCGAGGGCACACTGCGCGAGGAGGCCGACGGGCTGGTCGGCGCCGTCCTCGGCGGCCTGCAGAGCGACGTACCCGTGGAGCGGGCGGTCGCCACCCACCAGGACCTGCGCCGCGCGGTGTCCGAGTTCTCCATGCGCAGGGCCCGCAAGGGCGCGGCGCCGATCGCGACGTCCATGGCGGTGCTCACCCTCAAGGAAGCGCTGCTGGAGGCGGTGCAGCGGCGGACGCACGACGGCGACGAGCTGTTCGCCGCCGCCCTGCTGGTCAACCAGCTGCTGGACAGCGCCGGGGCGCTCTGCTTCGACACGTACGTCGAGGGCCGCGAGGAGATCATCCGGCGGCAGAGCCGGCAGCTGCTGGAGGTCTCCACTCCGGTGGTGCGCCTGTGGCGCCAGGTGCTCGCCGTCCCCCTGATCGGCACCTTGGACACCGCCCGCACCCAAGTGGTCATGGAGAACCTCCTCCAGGCGATCCAGGAGCACGAGGCGCGGGTCGCCATCATCGACATCACCGGCGTCCCCACGGTGGACACCGCGGTCGCGCAGCACCTGATGCATACGGTCAACGCCGTACGGCTGATGGGCGCCGACTGCGTGATCAGCGGCATCCGCCCGCCCATCGCGCAGACCATCGCCCAGCTGGGCATCGACCTGTCGACCATCCTCACCCGTGCCACGCTCGCCGACGCGCTGTCCGCGGCCATCGAACTCAGGGACACGCCCGCGACGGCCACCCTGACGGAGCGATGACCGTGCCCGCATCGACCGGAGTGCCGATCCTCCGCCTCGGCGACGTCCTGGTGACGGGGCTGCTCAACGAGCTCGACGACAAGACGGCCGTCGCCTTCGCCGACGAGCTGACCGAGCGGATCACGTCCGACGCCGCCCGCGGCGTACTGATCGACATCTCCCGTCTGGAGATCATCGACTCCTACGTGGCGCGGATGCTCATGGAACTGACCACGATGTCCCGGCTGCTCGGCGCGCGGGTCATAGTGGCCGGCATGCAGCCCCCCGTCGCCATCACCCTGGTCGAGCTCGGCCTCCAGCTGACCGGTGTGGAGACCGCGCTCAACGCCGAACAGGGCCTGACCGCCCTGGGCTGGCACCGAAGTCCCCAGGCACCCGAGGGAGTCTCGCGTGACGCCCATAGGTGAACTGCACGCGGACGTCGCCGACTTGACCGGCGCCGGACCGCAAGAGGCGGTCACCGGCGGCCGGGAGGCGCCGTCGGTGTACCCCGTCGAGAGCGAGGAGGACCTGCTGGCCGTACGGCACGCCGTGCGGGCGGCCACCATCCGTGCCGGTTTCGGCATCGTGGACCAGACCCGGGTGGTCACGGCCGCCAGCGAACTGGCCCGCAACGCCTACATCCACGGCGGGGGCGGCACCCTCACCATCGAGCACCCGGCCCGCGCCGACGAGGCGGGGCTGCGCCTGGTCGTACGGGACAAGGGGCCCGGCATCGCCGACCTGGCGACCGCCCTCACCGACGGCTACACCACGGGCGCCGGGCTGGGGCACGGACTGGGCGGCGCGCGGCGGCTGATGGACGAGTTCGAGGTGGACACTACGGAAGGCCGTGGCACGACCGTTGTGGCCACACGGTGGGCGAGCCGTTGACCGACCCTTCCGTCCCGCCCACCCTCGCCGTCCGCATCGATCATTACAGCGCGGTTCACGTCGCGGCCCGGACCGCCCGGCAGCTCGCCGAGCGGTCCGGGCTGCCCGGCGCGCTGCCCGACCAGGCCGCGGTCATCGCGTCCGAGCTGGGCAGCAACCTCGCCAAGCACGCCACGGACGGCGTCCTCTACCTCCAGCAGCTGCCCACGGGCGGCGGCCTGGAGGTGCTCGCCGCCGACCGCGGCCCCGGCATGCCCGAGCTGGAGCGCTGCCTCTCGGACGGCTTCAGCACCACCGGCACCCTCGGCGCCGGCCTGGGCGCGGTGCGCCGGATAGCGTCCCACTTCAGCATCCGCAGCGGCTCCGCCGAGGGCACGCTGGCCTGCGCCCGGCTCTGCGCACCGGATCAGCTCCCGGCATGCGACGACGGGGTGGGCGCGGTGTGTCTCCCCGCCGACGGTGAGCAGGACAGCGGCGACGCCTGCACGGTCATCGACACCGGCGACGTCCGTACCGCGATGGTCGTCGACGGCCTGGGCCACGGTGCGCTCGCGGCCGAGGCCGCGCAGACGGCGCTGCGGGCCTTCCGCCGGGTACCGGACGCGCCGCTGCCGGACGTGCTCACCACCGTCCACCGGGCCCTGCGGCGCACCCGCGGGGCCGCGGTGGGACTGCTGCGCCTGCACGAGGAGCGCGGCGAGTACTGCGGCGTCGGCAACATCCGGGCCCTGGCGGTCGGCCCGGAGGGTGTCCACCACCGGCTCACGGGCCGTCCCGGCATCGCCGGCCTGCAACTGCCCACCGGCGGCCGGGTCGGCGACATCCCGCTGGGCCCGGCCACGATCGCGGTACTGCACACGGACGGCATCAACCACCGCTGGAGCCGGACGCCCCCGCGCTTCACCCTCAGGCTGCCGCCGGCGCTGCTGGCCGCCTCCCTCGCACACGGACACCGGATCACCCGCGACGACGCGACCGTACTGGCCGCCACTCCCCGACAGAGAATGCCGTGACCCCGCAGACCTTTCACACGCTGCCGGCGCTCCGCGGTGCGGTGCGCCGCCTCGGCGACGCCCACCGGCTGCCCATCGAGACCCGGGCCCGGCTGGTCCTCGCCATATCGGCGGTCGCGCAGCAGGAGTTCCAGGCGGGCGGCTACACCGTGCTGGAGACGCTGCCCGCACGGCAGAGCGGCGAGCCGAGTCCGCTGACCGTCATCCTGCGCGCCCCGCTCAAGCGCTGTCTGCTGCCCACCTCGGGTCTGCCGCTGCCCGCGCAGGCCACCACCGACGGCGCCGCGGTCTGGCGCGTCACGCCCGGCACGCCGCCCGGCTCCGGCGGGCTCGGCGACGTGCCCGCCGAAGGGCTCGGCCAAGAGGGCGGCGCGCTGTCGATGGTCGTCGACGGGCGGCAGGCCGTGGAGGCGGACGGGGACCGGGCCGCGCGGCAGGACGGGGCGGGGCAGCCGCCGGCTCCCTCGGCCGAGGTCGCCGCGCTGGAGGAGGAGCTGCGCACCGCCCTCGCGCACGTGGACGCCGTCAACGCCGAGCACCAGCGCCTCAAGCACGAACTCGCCGAGACCAACAGCGGCGTGCTCGCGCTCTACGTCCAGCTCGAGGAGCGCGACGAGCAGCTGCGCAACGCGCACGGCAAGATGCTGCGCGAGCTGGAGGACGCCCTGCGGCCGTCTCCCATCGCCGTCGACGGCCTGGAGCTGGCGGTGCACTACGCGCCGGCCGAGGCGGCAGCGCCGACCGGCGGCGACTTCTACGACTGGTTCGTGCTGCCCGACGGAACCGTGCACATCACCGTCGTGGACGCCCTCGGGCACGGCGTACGCAGCACCAAGAGCGCGCTCAATGTCACCCATGCCGTCCGCACGCTGGCCCTCGAAGGCCATCCGCTGCATTTCATCGTCGAACGGGTCAACGAAGTCCTCGCGCCCTTCGACCCCGACCTGATGGCGACGGTCCTGCTGGCCAGGATCGACCCGGCGACCGGCCGCCTCCAGCTGGCCAACGGGAGCCACCCGCCCGCCCTCGTGCTGCGCGCGGACGGCACGGGGGAGTACCAGGAGGCGCGCGGGCGGGGCATCGGCTTCCCCGCACCCGGCAGCGATACGGTGCTGGACACCCGCCTCGTGGCCGGCGATCTCCTCATGCTCTACACCGACGGCCTGACCGAGAGCCGCCGCGACCCGCTGGAGGGCGAACGCCGGCTCATCGACAGCGCCCGGAACCACCGGCACCTGCCGATCGACGAGATCCCCGGTGCCATCGCCGAGGACATGCACCGCGTCATACTGCACTCCGACGACACCCTCGCCCTGGCCGTACGGGTCGTCCAGCCGGGCTGAGCGGGCGCTGCGCGGAACGGTGAAGCCCCCGGGGCACCGGGGGCTTCACCGTCCCGCTACGCCTGCGGAGCGGCCGGGGCGGTGTCGATGGCGGCCAGGGCGTCCGCCACGGTCGCGTAGACCGGGCTGGTGGCGCTCAGCCCCGTCAGGTCCAGGAGCCGGCTCACGGCGGGCGTCACGGCCGCGACGTAGAGGTTGCCGGACACCTGCCGCGCCTCCCGGGTCGCGCGCAGCAGGACGTTCAGCCCCATGGAGTCCATGAAGTCCAGGGCGGCCAGGTCCAGTACAAGGTGCTTGCGGCCGTGGTGGAGCTGGTTGACCAGATGGTGGTGGAGCAGGGTCGCCGAGTCGAGGTCCAGCTCACCGCCGACGGTGACGACGGCGGTGTCGGAGCTCCGGACCTCGACCTCGACCTCGACGTTCAGTGCTTCGTTGTCGGTGGACACGAGCGCGGTACCTCCTGTGGGGGTGGCCGGCCCGGGTGCCGGCCGGTCGGCTCGGCCGGGTACGCGGGCGCGGGTGTGCTGACGGTTCCCACTCACGTACTGCCCCGAATGGGGGACTTAAACATTCGTCACCCCGAGAAGAATTCGGCGCCCCACCGGCCGCACGACCTGCGGAAGGGGCCGTGCCCGAGGCACGTGCCACGGCCCTCGTCCGGACGGGCCGGTGTGAGAGCTGCCACGGCGGGCACCAGCACCTCCGAACATGGCGACGCGGAACGGCACAGTGCGGGACGGAACCCGTACCATGCGACAAGTGTGCGCATGCTTCCGCCGCGCCCACAGCGGGATACCGGTGCGTACCGGAGGAACGAGCGGGATGATCACGAGTTCGCAGGAGGCCGACGTCTCCCAGGCCAGGCGCGCCACAGCCGCCTTCCTGTCGGAGCAATGTCCATGGGTGGACCGGGATGCGGTGGTGCTCGTGGTGTCAGAGCTGATCGCCAACGCCGAACGGCACGCCTCGGGCTGGTGGCGGCTGAACGTCTCGGTGCAGGAGGGCTTCCTGGTGGTGGAGCTCCACGACGCGAGCGCGGCGGCACCCGTCGCCCGCCAGGGCGACCTGGGCGGCGCGGGCGGCCACGGCTGGCACATCGTCCAGCGGCTGGCCACCGACGTGGAGGTCGTGGACCTGCCGGGCGGCAAGTCGGTACGCGCCCGCTGGCAGCAGTCCGCGAACGCCCTCTGCGCCTGACGGCCGGGAGCGGCGTACCGGGGCGTTGACGTCGCGGACCGTGCTCGGCTACGTTCGGGACCTCCTGTGTGAAACCTTTCAAACGGTCGGACGGTTCCCGTGCAGCGTGTCTGCTTCCTGCTGAAAGTCCGTCCCGAGCGGCTCGACGAATACCGTCGGCGCCACGCCGAGGTGTGGCCGGACATGCTGGCAGCCCTCTCCGTTGCTGGCTGGCACAACTACTCGCTCTTCCTTCGCGAGGACGGCCTGCTCGTGGGCTATCTGGAGACCCATGACTTCGCCGCCGCGCAGGAGGCCATGGCCGCCACGGACGTCAACGCCCGGTGGCAGGCAGAGATGGCACCCTTCTTCGAGACGCTGGACGGCGTGCGGCCGGACGAGGCCATGCGCCCGCTGACCGAGGTGTTCCACCTTGACTGACGGGCCGCCCCGCACGTCCGCGGCAGTCTCAGCCGCCCGGCGCGTCCGTACTGTCCTGTGCGCTTTCCCGCTCCCGGCGGCGCTGCCGGGAGGCGCGCAGATTGGCGGCGTTGCCGCAGCCGCGCGTGGAGTGCCAGACCCCGCTGTTGTTGCGCGAGCGGTCGTAGAACGCGCCGCCGCACTTCTCGTTGCGGCAGATCTTCAGCCGCTGCCAGGTCCCGGTGGCCTGTGCCAGCAGGGCCTCGCCCAGTACCGCTGAGGTCAGCCAGCGCCAGCCCTCGCCCTCGGGCTCGGCGGTCAGCGCCGCGTCCCCGTGCAGGCTGACCCGGACCGGACACGAGGTGAAGCGCACGGCGTCGGCGTCCGCCGCCGCCCCCTGCCGGGCGGTCAGCGCTCGCCGCAGCTGTTCGCGCAGCCGCCGCAGCTCCGGCAGATCCGCTTCGGTGAGCGTCAGCCGCACCCGACCGCGCCCGGTGCCCTCGGCCCAGGAGCGCAGCGCCGTCGCTGCCCACTCCTGCGCGGACGCCACCTCCGCCAGCAGGTCGGGCTGACGTGGTCGTCCGCCGGACGCGGTGTTCAGCAGATCCTGGACGAGACCGAGGCCGCCGGGCACGGCAGTGGGGTAGTAGCGCTCGGTGGCCGGCCAGTTCATGCGCCCATGGTACGCGCCCGGCCACCGTCGGCCGGTCTTCGACGGGAGGGGATGACAGGGAGCTATGACATGAGCGTAAGCTTTTGCTCATGTCGTCCGGGGTAGTCCCGGACCGCACTGTCCACACCCACGTCAGGAGGACATGTGACTGCCGGGATCGAGCACCGCTTCGTCGAGGTCAACGGGGTCAAGCTGCACATCGCGGAGCAGGGCCGGGGACCTCTGGTCGTCCTGCTGCACGGCTTTCCGGAGAGCTGGTACTCCTGGCGCCACCAGTTCGGACCGCTGGTCGAGGCCGGGTACCGGGTCGTCGCGCCCGACCAGCGGGGGTACGCCCGCAGTGAGCAGCCCGCCGACGCCGACGCGTACAGCCTGCTGCACCTCACCGGCGATGTGATCGCCCTGATCCACGCGCTGGGCGAGGAGCGGGCCGTGGTCGTCGGGCACGACTGGGGCGCGCCGGTCGCCTGGACCGCGGCCCTGCTCCGCCCGGACGTCGTACGGGCCGTCGCCGGGCTCAGCGTGCCGCCGGTGCTGCCCGCCGGGATGGCGCCGCCCTCCGTCAGCCGGAAGCAGTACGGCGACCGCTACTACCAGGTCTACTTCCAGCAGCCGGGCGTCGCGGACGCCGAGCTGGCCCGGGACCTGCCCTCGACCTTCCGCCGGATGCTGTTCAACGGCTCGGGCGACAACCCCGCCAACGAAAGGCCGCGCCCCTGGGTCGTCCCCGAGGGCACCCCGCTGCTCGGTACGGGCCCGGACCCCGAACTGCCGTCCTGGCTCACCCCGGAGGACATCGACACCTTCGCCCGCGACTACGCGAACCATGGCGACCGTGCCTTCACCGGCCCCCTCAACTGGTACCGCAACATCGAGCGGAACAACGAACTCCTCGCGGTGTTCCGCGGCCGCGGCATCGACGTACCGGCGCTGTACGTCACCGGCGACCGCGACATGGTCACCTCCCTGCACGGCATCGACCGGATCGTCGACTCCCTCGACAAGGTCGCGCCGAAGCTGCACCGCAAGGTGACGCTCCCCGGCTGCGGCCACTGGACCCAGCAGGAGCGCCCCGCCGAGGTCAACGCGGAGCTGCTGGACTTCCTCGGCCACCTGCCGAAGGAGGACTGACCCGCACGCCTGCGTCAACGGGGCCGTACCGCGCGACAGTTCGCGCGGCACGGCCCTCGCGTGCGTCCTCCGTCAGACGGCCGCCCAGCCGTCGTCGACCGGGAGGACGGCGCCGTTGACGAACGCCGCCGCGTCGGACGCCAGGAAGACGATGGCGTCCGCCTGCTCCTCGGCGCTGCCCAGCCGGCCGATGTTCGCGCCGATCAACTGGCCGATGAGGGCAGGACCGTGGGCATCGGGCGCCGCGTCGACGCCGATGTTGGTGGCGGTGGGGCCGGGGGCTATGGCGTTGGCCCGTATGCCCTGCTTCCGGTACATCACGGCGAGGCTCTTCACCAGGCCGACCACCCCGTGCTTGGAGGCGGTGTAGGCCGCGCCCGCCGCGCCGCCCCGCAGGCCGGCCTCGGAAGCGGTGAAGACGATCGACCCGCGCCCCGCGTCGAGCATGTGCGGCAGCACGGCGCGCGTCAGCAGGAACGGCGCGGTCAGGTTGATCCGTACGACGCGCTCCCACTCCGCGTCGTCGGTCTCGCCCAGCGCCGACATCCGGTCCATGATCCCGGCGTTGTTCACCAGGACGTCCAGGCCGCCGAATTCCGTGACGGCCCGCTCGACGACCGCGTCCACCACCTGCTGGTCGCTGAGGTCACCGGCGACGGCGAGCGCCGCGCCCCCGGCCTTCCCGATCTCGCGGACGACGTCCTCGGCGCCGTCCCCGTTCAGGTCCGCGACCAGTACCCGGGCGCCCTCCGCCGCGAACTTCAGGGCCGCGGCCCGGCCGATCCCGGAAGCGGCTCCGGTGACCACGACACCACGTCCCGACAGGCCTGTCTTCGTCATGGGGTTTCCTCTCCGCCGGGGACTCCGGCACGGTGAACGGTGGCTCCCTCGCGGGGAGAGAGGCGCAGTACGGTTCCCTCGCCGTTGGCCGAGAGCAGCAGCGAGCCGTCGGGCGCCGCGGCGAGGCCGGCGAACAGCCGCGGCACGCCGGGCATGCCGTGGGTGAACAGCGCCGGATCGGTACGGGGCCCGGTGCCCGGCGGCAGCCCGACCGGCAGGTCCTCGGCCTCGGTCCGGTGCGCCCCGGTGGTGAGCGACACGGCCCGCAGCTTCCGCGAACCGGTCTCCACGACGAAGACCTCGTCGCCCAGCACGGCCAGCCCCTGCGGGGCATCGAGCCCGTCCGCGACGGTCTCGGCCCGCCCGGCCTCGATCCGGAGCACGGCGCCGCGCCGCTCGTCGCTCACGTAACAGCGCCCCGCGGCGTCGAACGCCACATCCACGGGGTGGTCGAGTCCTTCGGCGAGCACGGTCACGGTGTCGTGCCCCGACCCGTCCCCCTCGCCGTTCTCGTCCAGGGCCAGGACCCGGCCGGCGTCCGTCTCCGCGACGGCCAGCCCGCCGCCCGGCCGTACGGCGATGCCCGTCGGCCGCCGCAGCCCGGTCGCCCGGACCCGGGTGGTGCCGCGCTCGGGGTCGTAGGTGGTGACCTCGCCGTACTGCGAGGTGAGGTGCAGAAGCCCGTCGCCGGCGGCGATGCCGTGCGCGAAGGGCCGCAGGACGTGCGTGGTGACCTCGTCCGTGCCGTCCGCCGCGCGGCTCTCCGGCCCGGCCACGCGGTAGTGGTCGGCCGCGTACACCGTGCCGGCCCGGTCCACGGTGACCCCGAAGGGGCCGTCGAGGCCGCGGGGCACGATCTCCCGCGTCCGGCCGTCGGGATGCAGCTCGGTGATGCCGCCGGTGGCGAAGCTGGAGACGAACATCCGGTTCTCGGTGTCGAACGCCGCGTTGTCGAGGCCCACGAGTCCGCTGGTGACGAGCGACCGGGAGCCCGTGCCGTGCAGGTCGATGCGGGTCACGATGCCGGACCGGCCCCGGGACAGGACCATCAGGACGCCGCCCCGGTCGAAGCGGACCGCGACCGGTTCGTGCACGTCCTCGGCGACCACTTCCGGGCTGCCGCCGTCCGGAGGGATCCGCCAGACCTGCCCCGTCACCATGTGCGGGTAGTACAGGTGGCCGTCGGGGCCGAGCTGCATCGCGTTGCCCAGCGCCAGCCCCTCGGTGAGCACCTTCGGCGCGGCACCGCTGTCCGGGAACAGCTCCAGCAGCCGGCCGTTCATCCGCATCTCGTTCACGAAGAGCCGGTCGCCGACGCAGGTGATGCCGTTGGGCACCTGCACCTCGTCGGAGACGAGGCGGTACTCGCCCTGCGGGCTGCGGCGCCACACCCGCCCCGGGACCAGGTCGGTGATGTACATCGAGCCGTCGGCGCCGAAGGCGAGGTCGTCCGGCGACTGCACCGGACCGTCCATCGGTACGATCGTCTCGACGTACCCGGTGGCCGGGTCCACGGCGCTGATCTGCCCGGCCAGGAACTGCGCGGCGTACAGCCGCCCGTCGGGCCCGAACGCGACACCGTTCGAACCCCACAGCGGGCTGGGCAGGTTGAGCCGCCGGACGTCCCACCGTGTGCTGCCCGAGGCCGGTGCGGACGCGGTGGAACCGTACCGGCTGGAATGCTCCGTCATCGTCGCGCTCCTCCTCGGGCCTCGTCCGGCCCGGCCTCGACGAGGACCTCGTCCAGGCCGCCGTTGGCGCGCCACTCCCGGAGCAGCGCGTGGAAGGCGACCGGCCCGTCCCCGTACGACTCGCTGCGCTTCCGCGGCATGCCCTCGTTGTTGTAGTAGCCGGGGGTGCACTCGGCCTGGAACGCGTACAGGTCGGGCGCCTTCTCGCGGATCGTCGCGACCCAGGCGGCCTCGGCCTCGGCGGTGGGCTCCACGTACCGGGCCCGCCGCGCGCGTGCCCCGGCGACGACCTCGGCGACGTGGGTCGCCTGCTCGTCGAGGATGTGCACGTAATTCACGGAGCTGGCGTTCTGCAGCGGGCCGAGCTGGAAGAGGTTGGGGAAGCCGTGGGTGTAGAAGCCGTGCAGCGTCCGGGGGCCCTCCCGCCACGCCTCGGGCAGGGCGATGCCCCCTCTGCCGTGCACCGGCAGCCGTCCGGAGGTGATGCCCGAGACGCCGACCTGAAAGCCGGTGCCGAAGACGATGCAGTCGACCTCGTACGAGACGCCGCCGACCACCACGGCGTTCTCGGTGATCCGCTCCACGCCGTGGCTGTCGGCGGTGTCCACCAGGGTGACGTTGGGCCGGTTGAAGGTCTGCAGGTAACTGTCACTGAACGTGGGCCGCTTGCACATGTAGCGGTACCACGGCTTGAGCAGTTCCGCCGTCCTCGGGTCCGTGACGACCTCGTCGACCCGCGCCCGGATCTCGTCCATCTTCTGGTAGTCGGCGAGTTCGTAGGCGCGCTCCCGCTCCTCGGGCGGCACGTCCCGGTAGCTGTCGCTCGGGATGAGCTTCTGCTGGAGCCGGGCGCTGCTGGTCCAGCCGTCGTCGATCAGGTCCTCCTCGACCCGGCCGCCGGTGACGAGGGCGAGGAAGTTGTCCCTGCGCTCCCGCGTCCAGCCGGGGGAGAGGGTGGCGGCCCACTCGGGGTCCGTGGGGCGGTTGCCGCGCACGTCGACCGAGGAGGGCGTCCGCTGGAACACGTACAGCCGCTCCGCGTCCGCGCCGAGGTGGGGCACGCACTGGATGGCCGTGGCGCCCGTACCGATCAGGGCGACCCGCTTGTCGGCCAGCTTGTGCAGGCCGCCGTCGGCGTCGCCGCCCGTGTAGGCGTAGTCCCAGCGGCTGGTGTGGAACGTGTGGCCCCGGAACGTCTCGATGCCGGGGATGCCCGGGAGCTTCGCCTCGCTCAGCGTGCCGCTGGCCGTGATCACGTACCGGGCCCTGATCAGGTCGTCCCGGTCGGTGCTCACCAGCCACTCGTCCGTCTCGTCGGACCAGCGCAGCCCGGTCACCTGCGTCTGGAACACGGCGTCGCGGTAGAGGTCGAAGGTACGCGCGATGGCCTGCGCGTGCTGCCGTATCTCCTCGCCCGGCGCGTACTTCCACTTCGGGACGTAGCCGACCTCCTCCAGCAGCGGCATGTAGATGTACGACTCGATGTCGCAGTGGATGCCGGGGTACCGGTTCCAGTACCAGGTGCCGCCGAAGTCGCCGCCCTTCTCGATCACCCGGATCGACTCCACGCCCGCCTGACGGAGGCGGGCGCCCGCCAGGAGACCGCCGAACCCGCCGCCGAGGACGACCACTTCGACCGCGTCGCGCAGCGGCTCACGGGCGGGCGCCGGCTCGGTGTACGGGTCCTCGTCGTAGTACCCGAACCGGCCGGTGACGGGCTGGTACTGGCGGCCGCCCTCGGGCCGGATCCGGCGCTCCCGTTCGGTCCGGTAGCGGGCCTTGAGGGCGTCGAGGTCGAGTGCGGGTTCCCCGGCGGGGGAGGAGCCGGACGGGCTGTGGGGGTAGGACATCGGCGGTCCTGTTCCTCTCTGTAGCGGTGCTGCGGTACGGGCTGTCAGCCGTGCCGCGGTGCGGAGGCGAGGTGTCCGGGTTCGGTCCCGGTGGCCGGGCCGGCGTCGGCGGCGGCGCGCGGCCCGCCCGGTATGGCGGCCGCGATCGCGACGGCGATGAGCGCGATGCCGCAGCCGACGAGCAGGGCGGTGCGGAAGCCGCTCTCGGAGGTGAAGGTGTGGCCGCCCGCCGTGGTGGTCAGCTGGGCGAGGATCACCCCGATCACGGCGGCACCGACCGAGGTGCCCAGCGAGCGCATCAGGGTGTTGAAGCCGTTGGCGGCGGCGGTCTCCGACTGCGGGACCGAACTCATGATGAGCGCGGGCATGGAGCCGTACGCGAGGCCCACGCCACTGTTGATCACGAGGGCGAAGAGCATCATGCCCCAGGCGGTGCCCATCAGCACCATGGACAGCCCGTAGCCGGCGGCGATGACCAGGGCGCCGCAGATCAGTGTGAACTTCGGGCCGCGCGCGTCGGTGAGCTTCCCGCCGAGCGGGGAGACCAGCATCATCATGATGCCGCCGGGCGCCATCCACAGGCCGGCCGCGAGCATCGACTGCCCCAGGCCGTAACCGGTGGCCTCGGGGAACTGGAGCAGCTGCGGCATGACGAGCATGCCGGCGTACATGCCGAAGCCGACGAAGACCGAGGCGGCATTGGTGAGCAGCACGCGGGGACGGGCGGTGGTGCGCAGGTCTATCAGCGGGTCCCGCGTACGCAGCTCCCACCACCCCCAGAGGGCCAGGACCACGACGGCGGCGGCGAGGAGGCCGAGCGTGGTGGCCGAACTCCAGCCCCAGTCGGCCCCCTTGGAGACCGCGAGCAGCAGGCAGACCAGGCCGGTGCCGAGCCCGATGGCGCCGGGCCCGTCGAAGCGCTGGCCCTTGGCGCCGGCCGGCACGTCCGGGATGAAGAACCACAGCAGGGCGGCGACCACCAGGGCCAGCCCGGCGCAGCCCCAGAAGAGCACGCGCCAGCTCGCGTACTGGGCGACGGCGGCGGCGATCGGCAGGCCGAGCCCGCCGCCGATGCCCATCGACGCACTGACCAGCGCGATGGAGGAGCTGAGCTGCTCCTTCGGGACCACATCGCGCAGAAGGGCGATGCCGAGCGGCACCATGCCCATCCCCATGCCCTGGAGGCACCGTCCGGCGATCATCGGGAGCACGGAGGAGGCGAGCGCGCACACCACCGAGCCGGCCACCAGCGGCACGGCGCACACGAGCAGCATCCGGCGCTTGCCGACCAGGTCACCGAGGCGGCCGAAGACGGGGACACAGACGGCGCCGACCACCAGCGTGGCGGTGATCACCCAGGCGGCGTTGGAGGCGCTGGTGTGCAGGATCGTCGGCAGCTCGGCGAGGAGCGGGGTGACCAGCGTCTGCGTGGTCGCCGCCGTGATGCCGGCGACCGCCAGCGTGGCGACCACGCCACCTGGGCGGGATGTCGAGCGGGGGGCGTCCATGGCGGACTCCTTGACTGTGTTCGCGGCACCACGACTGTGCTCGCAGCGATGTGCATCGTACACGTCACATGTATGGGCCACATTATGTGCGTGGTGCATATTCATGAGAGGATGGCGGCAAGGAGCCACCCAGGGGCGCGATGCGTCAGCGGCGCGGCAGGAGCGGAAAGCAGGAGGCGGCGGGACGCATGGTCAGGCCGACGCACGAGGTCGAGTACGAGCAGATGCTGCTCAGTCGCCACACGTTCTTGAACAAGCGGGGCGGCCGGCACAAGGACGGTGCGCTGGAGCGCAGCGCCTACGTCCTGCTCAGCCGCATCCGTATGCAGGGGCCGATGTCGATCGGCGAGCTGAGCGACGCCTTCGGCCTCGACGCCTCCACCCTCAACCGGCAGACGGCCGCTGCGATGCGCGCCGGACTCGTTGAGCGCATCCCCGACCCCGCCGGGGGCATGGCCCGCAAGTTCCGGATCACGGACAAGGGCACGCAGATGCTCGACGAGGAACGCGAGGACCTGATCCACATACTGGACGACATCCTGGTGGACTGGTCCGACGAGGACATCGCCGCCTTCGCCGCCTACCTGCGGCGCTTCAACACCGGCATCGAACGCATCGGCGGCCGCCCCTGGCCGCGTCCGTGACCGGCAGGCCCGCCCCGGCTCCCGTACGCCGCTGAGGAAGTCCCCCGCACGGTCGCGCAGGGGGTACCACGGCGCACGACAGGGGGCACAGGGACTGACGATGCGCCTGCAATGCAACGGGACGGCCGGGGAGAAAAGTTCACTTTCGAAGTATGCGGGCACTCCTGCGGTGCGGCCGGCGAGCGGGGAGCGCGACGACCGCATCCGGGTGGGACGAACCGAAGGGTGGGGCAATGATCCAGGTGACCGTGGCGCACGACGTGGACCTCTTCCGGTCGGCGCTCGTGGCGTTGTTACGCGCGGAGCCGTCTTTCGAGGTGACTGCGGTGCCTTGTCGGAACTGGCACGGGCAGGCGGTGGCGCTCCGCTCCGACGTGGCCGTACTGGACTGTCAGTCCTCCGGCGCCGCGGCGGCCTTGGAGGCGTTCGGCCGGTTCCGGCCGAACGCCCGCCGTGTGGGGGAGCTGCTCGTGCTGGTACCGACGGGACGGCCGAGGCTGCTGCTCAAGGCATGCGACGCGGGTGCCCGTGCCTTCGTGGACCGCGACGGGGATGTGGGCACCCTGGTGAAGGCGATCCGGACGCTCGCCGAGGGCGAGAGCTTCGTTGACGACTCCCTCGCCCTGGACTTCCTCCGGGCCAAGGACATGCCGCTGTCGGCCAGAGAGGTGACCGTCCTGTCCCTCACCGCCGACGGCCAGGCGACGTCCGACATCGCACGGATTCTCAACCTCTCGATCGGCACCGTGCGCAACTACTTGGCCGCGGCGACGCGCAAGGTGAACGCCCGCAACCGTATGGACGCCATCCGCCTCTGCCGGCAGCACGGCTGGATATGAGCATCCCGGCGCGGACCTCAGCGGCCTGCGCCGCCGCTCCAGACGCCGACGAGATCCCGGTAGAGGGGCGAAGCGGCCAACAGCTCGTCATGGGTGCCCGATGCGGGCCTCGTCCCGTCCAGCACCAGCACCCGGTCGGCGCGCCGGGCCGAGGAGAGCCGGTGGGCCACCACGATCAGCGTGCCCGGCCGCGCGGCGAGTGCCGTCTCGGCGCGCTCCTCCTCCCGCGGGGACAGGTGGCAGGTCGCCTCGTCGAGAAGGAGCAGCGGGGCGGCGGAGAGATGGGCGCGGGCAAGGGCGAACAGCTGGCGTTCCCCCTCAGAGAGCCGATGCGGCTCCACGGACGCCGACAGCCCGCCGAGCCCGTCCACCAGCCGGTGCAGGCTCAGCGCTTCGAGGGTGGCGTCCAGTTCCCCGTCCGTGGCCTCCGGCCGCAGATAGCAGAGGTTTTCCCGGACGGTGCCGCTGCAGACGTAGGCCTCCTGCGGCACGAGCGACCGCCGCCGCGCCAGCTCCTTTGCGGGGCGGCCCACGACCGTACCGCCGTCCACCAGGATCTCACCTGCCTGCGGGGACAGCATCCCTGAGACGAGTGCGGTCAGGGTGGACTTCCCGATCCCGCTGGGCCCCACCACGGCCAGGTGCTCGCCGTGCCGCACGGTGAGGTCCAGCCGTTCCAGCACGGGGCGGGCCCCGTATCCGAAGGTCACGGCGCGGAGTTGGACGGCGGGCGGGCGCGCCCCCACGGCGTCGCGTACGGGAGCGGGCGGGGAGGCGGCAGTCCTCAGCGGGCCCGCGCCCGTGGCACCCGGCGTGGCAGGAACCGGCCGGGTTCCCGGTCCGTCAACGGGGCGCGGGCGGTGCGCCGGGGAGGGGGCCCCACCGGCCAGCCGGTCGAGTACCACCAGCAGCCGGGTTCCCGTGGCGCCGAGTGCGGTCATGAGCGTGTTGAGCGCAGGCAGCAGGGACTGGGTCAGATAGGTGAGGGCGCCGACCAGGGCTCCGGCGGTGACACCGTTCCGCAGCAGCCACGGCGCACTGGCCAGCAACGACAGCACCGGAAGGTGCGCCGAGACGCCGAGTGCCACGGTGCGCGCCGCCGACCACCGGGCCAGCGCCCGGGACGCGGCGGCCTCGGCCGCGACGAGCTCCGTCAACTCCTCTGCGGTGCGCGGGCCGGCACCGCAGGCGGTGATGTCCCGCAGCCCCTCGCAGGTCCGTCCGGCGGCGGCCGCCAGTGCCTCGTCGGCGTCGAGATAGGCTCGTTGCCGCGCCGCCATGGGGGAGAGCACCGCCAGGAACAGGCCGATGCCCAGCACGAGCGGCAGCACCACGAACGGCAGCAGCAGAGGAGCGAGCGCCCCCAGCCCGAGCAGCGCGCCCGCCGCGGTGAACACGAACGAGCGCAGGGTGAGCAGCACCCCGGCGAAGCCGTCCCGTGCCGCCTCCGTCTGCCCGGTGAGCCGGGAGACCGCCGCGGTGTCGGCACGGGCGGGGTCGGCGAGCGCACCGGCCAGCGCACCGCGCACCGTACGTCGAACGAGTCCGTCGCGCAGCGGCTCCACCAGCCCGGCCAGGCCCGTGAACACCCCGCGGACGGCGAAGCCGCCCAGTACGGCGGCGGTTGCCGCGGCCGCCAGCCAGAGCAGGCCGGTCACCGGGCGCCCTGCCAGGAAACCGTCGTCCAGCGCGCGTGCCGCGCCGTACCCGCCGAGGAAGGTGTGCCCGGACTCCAGCAGCGACCAGCCCGCGAGCACGGCGAGCGGACGCAGGTGCTGCCCGAGGAAGCGGCGGCCGGGCCGCCACAGGCGCCGCACCGGCTTCCCCGCTCCCCGCTCCGTACGAGCCCGTGTCTGCGCGCCCCGCTGCCGACCGAGGGGCACCGCGCGCTCGTCGAGGGCGCTCACCGGCCGATTCCGGTCGTCGGCACGGCGAAGTTGGCGCGGTAATCCGGGTCCTGCCACAGTTGCCGGTGGGTTCCGGTGGCCCGCACCGTTCCCTTCTCCAGCCACACCACCGTGTCGGCGAGGGCGGCGCACGACGGCCGGTGCGCAACGATGAGCCGGGTACGGGCCCGCACCTCACCGGAGACCAGTGCGCGGTTGACCTGCTGTTCGGTGACCGTGTCGAGGCTGGACGTGGCATCGTCCATGATCAGGAAGCGCTCGCTTCCGGCGAAGGCACGGGCGAGACCGAGCCGTTGACGTTCACCGCCGGAGAGGGGAGCCGCTTCGAGCGGGGTGCGGTAGCCGTGCGGCAGCAGTGTGACGAAGCCGTCCGCACCGGCCGCGCGCGCCGCCCTGCGTACGTCCTGCGGCGGGTACCGCCGGGGACCGCAGGCGAGGGCGTCCTCGACGGTGCGGCCGAAGAGCGCGGGGCGCGCGAACGCGGTGCCGATCGCGTGCCGGGTCTCCTGGTAGGTCAGGTCGGCCAGCGGTACGCCGTCCAGGGTCACCGTTCCGGTGTCCGGATCGAGCAGCCGTCCGGCCACGGCGGCCAGCAGTGTCTTGCCGGAACCCGAGGGCCCGACGACGGCGGTGGTGGTGCCGCCCGGCAGCCGCAGTGAGGGAATGTCGAGCAGCCGTGTGCCGTCCCGGGTGACGGTGAGGCCACGCAGCTCCAGCGTGCCCTCGCCGTCGGCCGGCAGCCGTGCCTCGCCGTGGCGCAGCGCCGGGAGTTCTTCCAGCGTTCCCACGCGGCGCGCCGCAGTGCGCCCGCGTACCAGGGTGCTCAGCGCTCCGGTGACCGTGCCGATGCCCGCGGCGTAGGTCGCGTAACGGGACAGCGCGAGCAGCTCCCCGACGCTGATCTCCCCAGCGGCCAGCCGGAGCCCGCCCACGGCGAGTACCACGGTGGTCAGCAGCGGCATCAGGACGGTGCTGCCGGCCACGGCGAGCCCGTACACCCGCCACATGCGGCGGCCCTGCGCGCCGAGTTCGTCCAGTGGGGCCAGAATGCGTGCGCGCTCCAGGTCCCCGGTGCCGGCCGCTGCGATGGTCCGCGCGCCGGTCAGCGCTTCGGCCAGCCGACCGGCGATCGTGGCCTGCGTCCGCTGGTAGGCGGCGTTGCTGTCGGTGGTGCCCCGGATGAAGGAGCGCAACAGGAGCAGCAGCAGTGGGACGCCCGCGAGGAAGGCCAGCGCGGTCCAGGCGTCGATGACGAACAGGGCCACCAGCGCGCCCACCGGAGGCAGCACCGCGGTCACGGCGGTCACCGCCGTGACGGGTGCGGTGCCCGCGTCGGTGGTGTTCGCGGTCAGCCGGGTGGCCAGGTCGCCGGCGCCGAGCGACTCGGCGCGGTGCGGTTCGGCGGCCAGCAGCCGCCGGACGCCGCGCCGCCGCAGCCACGCGGTGGAACGGGCCGTGGCCGTGCCGCCGTGCCAGGCGACGGCGGTGTCCAGCCCGATCTCTGCGATGAGCAGTGCGGCGCAGGTCAGTACCGCCGTGGTGCTGTGCGCACTGCCGGAGAGCAGCAGGTCGAGGGCGCGGCCGAGCACCGCGGGCACGGTGAGCGTCACACCTGCCGCCGCGGTGGCGCACAGCGCGACCACCACCAGCCGCCCTCCGCTGTGCCGGGCGGCGGCCCGCAGCAGGGGGCCGGCGCGGCCCGGCTCCGCCGTGCTCGCCGGGGGCGAGGCCATGGGTCCTCCTGGGAGAGTGCCGACATGCCTGGTTCCGGGCGGAGGACAACCCGCCCGGAACCAGAGGACCGTCTCACTGTCGGCGTCGATGCCTGACCGGCGCCTCAGAAGCCGGACGAAGAACGGCCCCGTGTCACGGGGTGCAAGCGACGACGCTGAGGGAGCTGTACTCACAGATGAGCAGGCTCACCTGGCTGCCGGTGCCCAGGTCGCCGGTGGCCTCCTCGGCCGGGGTGTCCATCGCCTGAAGATCCAGAAGCGCCATGACGGTTACCTTTCTGGGGAGAGTGTTCCGGTGTGATGAGCGGTTACTTGCCTTCGGCCCCTGGCTGGGACCGGTCTGTGGGCCGCCGCAGCGGCGGGAGGAAGGGCAGGTGCGCCCGGTCGGGGCGGTGCACACTGCCGAGGGCGAGCAGACACCCGGCGGTGCCGGTGGACAGGTCCATCGACAGCCGGGACAGCTGCTCCCCGGGGAACGCGAGCTCCCCCTGCCGGGGAATCGCATGCCAGGCGAGAAGTTCCGCGAGCCGGCGTACGTCCTCGCGCAGGCCGTCGTCACCGGGTGTGGCGGTGCGGGTGAGATGCAGGATCAGCCCCGCCACGCCCCTGAACAGCCCCGGCTGGATGTAGAAGGAGGAGCGCGCCGCCTGGAGGATCTCCGCGCGGGCCGTCGTGAACTCCTCGTCCGCCCGGTGGAGGAGGTAGTCGTCGAGGACCGTGCCGATGCCCACGCTGCCGCCGCCGAGGTACGGCATCGTACGGCGGGCCTCGCGGACCAGCAGCGCTCCTCGATCCTCGTCGCGGACACAACGGGCGAGGTCCCTGCGCAGCGCCGTCGCCGCGGCGTCCAGGAGCGCGGTGTCCTGGTAGCACTCGTACAGGCGGATGAAGAGCAGCGCGGCCCCGGACGCACCGTGCAGCAGCCCTGCGCGCGCGTTCTCCGCGGGTGTGCCGGAAAGCCGGCGGGCAGTCAGCTCGGCGCAGCGCAGCGCCGTCTTCTGGAGTGCCTCCTCCCCGAGGAGCTGGGACAGTTCCAGCAGGGAGAGGCCGACCCCGGCCAGCCCGGAGTGCAGATCGGCGTTCAGCCCGTCCAGCGGCTGCCGGGCCACCAGGTCGGCGAGTTCACCGGCCGCCGTGCGATGGCCCAGCCGCGCCAGGGCCCAGGCCACACCGGACAACCCGTCGTAGAAGCCCACCGGCGACCCGGACTCGGGCTCCTTGCTGCGCCGCAGCAGCCACTCCTCGCCCTCTTCGCAGCGGACGCCCGCGCTCTGCAGCGCGTACAGGACGCCCGCGGTGCCGTAGCCGAACGACCGGCCGCCGCACGGCGAGGAGAACTGGGCGATGTCGCCCGGGAAGAAGCGGTCGTCCCGCAGCGGTGTGGCGGAGCCGAGGACGGCCCGCACCAGGGAGTCCCGGCTCGCCGGCCAGTCGTCCGGACGCACCGGAAGGTACGCAGGCCGTTCGGGCGCCCCTGCGGGCGCCGGCGGGATACCGGTGATCTCCGCGACCGCCTGGTCCAGGAGCTCGCGCCGTACTGGATAACGGTCGGCGATGATCTCCGCCAGATGACCGGCCTTGGCCCGGTCGAGCGGGAAGAGCGTGGTGAGGGGCACGAAAAGCGCCAGCCTCAGGCAGGCCAGTGCGTACCGGTCGATCGCCTTGCCGCGGCGGTCGGCGGGAGCGACGAACGCGGGGTTGGCCACCACCTGCCGCCGGTTCTCCTCGGCCGGTGCGGCGGCCTCGAAATCCAGGAGGGTGACCGAGGACTCGTCCGGCGAGACCATCACATTGCTCATGTGCAGGTCCCCGAAGACCAGGCCGCGGTCGTTCACCTGCCGCACCGCCCGCTCGACCAGCCGGTACAGCCGCTCCGCCCACTCCGTGTGCGCGGCGAGCCGGTCGGGCTGCGGATCGGCCTCGGAAAGGGGGAATCTTCGGGCGAAGAGGGTGTTGAGCGTGGTGCCCTCGATGTACTCCAGCACCATGAAGCAGTGCTCGCCAAGGGTGAAGGAGTCCAGTACCCGAGGGACGCAGTCCAGACCGTCCAGCCGCTCCAGCGCCTGCTGTTCACGCCGTAACCGGGCCACCGCATCGGCGCCGTCGGCGGCCAGCCCGGCATGCGGGCGGCCCTCCTTGAGGACCACTGGGCGGCCGGTGCGCCGGTCGCGCGCCGCGTAGACGCCGCCACCGTTGGAGAAGTGCAGTGCCCGTTCGACCGTATAGGGCAGGTCGGCCAGGCTGTCCGCGGAGCGCGCCGCCAGGTGCGGCGCGAGGAACTCCGGGGGAGTCACCCATTCCGGCAGCCGGAAGGCCGGCCCGCGCGGATCGGGTACGAGCTTTCCCTCCGGGTCCGCCACGGCGGGGACGAGCCCGCCGTCGTCGGCGTGGCAGTACCGCCGGGCGAACGCGCCGTAGCGCAGGTGCACCGGACCGTCGCCCCAGCGCAGATCGCTCAGGATGTACGGACCCTCCTCGCCGGCCAGCAGCCGGTCCAGCTCCCGCGCCGAGTCCTCGCACCGCCGTTCGTCCTCGGGGTACACCGTGAGGAACTTGCCGCTGCCCGCACGGTCGGCGTACTTGGCGTTCTTGATGTGCAGCAGATAGCGGCTGGGTACGAACTTGAAGGCGAGCCGCTGCGCGAAGCAGTACTCCGCGGCCTTCCGCAGCACCGTGCCGGCGTTGTCCGGCCCCGCCGAGACATGGATCTTCCACCCCTGTGCGGGGAGCCGTATGCCGGCCGGCGAGAACGCCGTCCAGTCGCCGCTGTCCAGCCGCTCCCACCCCGGTGGCAGCGCGAGGCCCGCCTCCTGCTCGAAGAGGGTGCCGCGCTCCCGTTCCCCCGCCACCCGGCGTGGCGCGTCGTAGAACCAACGGTCGGCGTCACAGTAGACGGCGTACTCCGGATTCACATCCACCCCCCGCGTCATCGGTCGCTCGCTGCCGGTGGCCGGGCGGCACGGTGTGCTTCAGCTCCGTCCCCGGCGCACCGACGTTCTCATGACGACGGCGAGCACCAACAGTCGCAAACGTCACGTGAGTTATGTGTGAAACGCATATGCCTGCGGGACGGTCCCCTTGGCCCGCGGTCCGCGTCGTAGCGTCGGAACCCCCGGTGAGCGGGGCCTCCCACCTGCCCACCGGGGCCGTCCTGCTCTTGCAACTCGGTGGTGAGGACACTCCGGGCGGTGCTCGCGGCCGCCTGATTCATCACGCGCTCACGCCGCGATCGGACGGTGGACCGCACTTCGTCATGTACCGGCCGCCCTCGCACCGCAGGCTTACGCACGCACGTGACATGTCCCCGATCCTGTGAGGAGCGTCCGCATGCGCAGATCCGCGCTCGCCCGACCGATCACCCTGTTACTCGGTACCACCCTCGTCGCCCTCGCCGCGGCCGTGCCCGCCGAGGCCGGCGGCCACGGCGCCACCGCACTGCCCGCCGTCCCGCCCCGGGCCGAGACGGCCGCGCTGTACGACGACGAGGCGGGCGGCAACGCCGACGCGGACGACCCGGCGATCTGGCGGAACGCCGCGGCACCGGCACGCAGCCTGGTGATCGCCACGGCCAAGGAGGGCGGACTGCGGGTCTACGACCTCGACGCCAGGCCCGTGCAGTCCGTCCCCGCACCGCCTGCGCCGGGACCGGACGACGCCCCGGGCCGCTTCAACAACGTGGACCTCGTGCACGGCCTGCGCCTGCCGGCCGGCCGTACCGACCTGGCCGTGACCACCGACCGCGGTCACGACACACTGCGCTTCTACCGCATCGACCGCGACCGGCCGGGCGGCCCGCTCACCGACGTCACCGACCCCGCCGCACCGCCGGTGTTCTCGGCGGACCAGGACGAGGTCAACGCGCAGCAGACCGCTTACGGCCTGGCCACCTGGACCGACACCGCGACCGGCCGGTCGTACGCGCTCGTCAGCCGGCGCCACCGCACCACCCTCGCGCTGCTGGAGCTGACCGCCACAGCACACGGCAAGGTCGGTTATCACCGGGTCCGCACGCTGGACCTGCCCGCCGCCTTCCGGCTTCCCAACGGCGACTCGTGGACGCCCTGCGCAGAGCCCGGCGAGCTTCCCCAGGTCGAGGGCATGGTCGTGGACCCGGGCGACCACACTCTCTACGCGGGCCAGGAGGACGTGGGGATCTGGCGGCTGCCGGCCGACCTCACCGCGAAGCCGCAACTCGTCGACAAGGTCCGCGAGTACGGTGTGCCCGGCCGGTACGACCCGGAGACCGAGGAGTGCGCCCCGGGCGACGACCCCGGCTACGGCGGCACCCGGCTCTCCGCCGACGTCGAGGGGCTGACGCTGCTCACCGAGCCCGACGGGGACGGTCACCTGCTCGCCTCCAGCCAGGGCGACAACACCTTCGCCGCGTACGACCGCGAGCGGAGCGACGACAACGAGTACGAGGGCGGCTTCCGGATCACCGCCGCCTCGCCGGACCTCGACGGCTCCGAGGAGTGCGACGGCGCCGCCGCGCTGAACGCGCCGCTCGGCCCCCGGTATCCGCACGGCCTGCTCGTCGTCCAGGACGGGCACGACGCCCCGGCGGACGGCGACCGCGCCGCCACCGGCTTCAAGTTCGTCGACCTCGCCGAGGTCACCGAGGCCGTCGACGACTGACCGCCCTGGCCGCATGTCTCTTCGCAGGTGTTCCGTGAGCCGTTGTCAGCTGCAACGATGCTCATTTTTGGCACCTCCCCGCTCGGGCCGCGGCCGGAGCGGGGACGCGAGGAGAAGAGGGCGACCGTGGCGCAGGCCGGACCGGAGAACGATTCCCTGCTGCGGAAGGTGCGGCTGATCCTGGCCGCCTTCGACACCGCGTCACCGGTGCTCGGCCTCTCCGAACTGGCGCGGCGTACCGGCCTCGCGAAGACCACCGTCCACCGGGTGGCCACCGAGCTGACCGGCGTCGGCCTGCTGAACCGGCACGGCCGCCGCTACGTCCTCGGCCCCCTCCTCTTCGAGCTGGGACAGCGCGTACCGCAGGCCAGGACGCTCCGCCTGAGCGCGGCGCGCCACCTGGAGGACCTGGCGCTCACCACCCGGGAGACCGCCGTGCTCGCGTTCCCCGGCGACCAGGACGTCCTCTTCGCCGAGAAATACTTCAGCCAGCGCGGCGGCGGCGTCACGGTCACTCAGGTGGAAGGCCGGGTGCCGTTCCACTGCGGCGCTTCGGGCAAGGTGCTGCTGGCCTTCGGCGCCCCGGAGATCCACCGGCGCGTGCTGGCCGCACCGCTGCGCCGCCGTACCCAGTGGACCATCACGGACCCGGACCGGCTCCGTGCCGAGCTGGAACGGGTACGGCAGCAGGGCTTCGCCGTCGACCGCCAGGAACTGGTCGCCGGCTACGGGGCGGTCGCCGCCCCGGTGCTCGCCTCGGGTGTCGCCGTGGCGACGCTGACCGTCGTCGGCCCGGTCGACCGCCTGGACGTCTCGCGGCTCGCCCCCGTGGTCCGGCTGGCCGGCCGCGCGCTGACCCGGGACTCCGCGTACGCCACCGACTGAGCGGCGCGGGCCGCCACCGTACGGACCGGAAAACCGGCAACGGCGCCAACGGCGTGAAGTTCCGGTCCGGTCAGCGGTCCAACGCCATTTCCTCCCTCCCAGCCGTCGCGAACAATCCCTGAGCAGCTGACCGGGCAGCCGGACGTGGCTCCCGGGCACGGCAGCGACAGGTGGAGGCGGAGATGGCAGAAACGAGGAGCGCCCCGCGCGAAGTGCGCAGAGCGGCGGTCGCCAGTCTGGTCGGCAGCGCGCTGGAGTGGTACGACTTCTTCCTCTACGGCACGGCCGCCGCGCTGGTGTTCAACACCCTCTTCTTCCCCACCTTCGACCCGCTGGTGGGGACGATCGCCGCCTTCGGCACCAACGCGGCCGGCTTCCTCGCCAGGCCGCTGGGCGGTGCCGTCTTCGGGCACTTCGGCGACCGCCTCGGCCGCAAGTCGATGCTGGTCATCACCCTGATGATCATGGGTGTCTCGACCTTCCTGATCGGCGTGCTGCCGAGCTACGCCACCCTCGGAGTCTGGGCGCCCGTCCTGCTGATGGCACTGCGCATCGTGCAGGGCATCGCGGTCGGCGGCGAGTGGGGCGGCGGCGTACTGATCGTCAGTGAGCACGCGCCGGACCACCGGCGCGGCTTCTACTCGGCCTGGAGCCAGACCGGCGTCGGCCTCGGATTCGTCCTGTGCGCCGCGGCGTACGCGGTGGTCCGGGCGACCACCAGCAGCGCGTCCTTCCTCGCGTGGGGCTGGCGGATCCCGTTCCTGGCCGGCATCCTGCTCACCGTCGTCGGCCTGGTCATCCGGCTCCGGGTCATGGACACACCGGCGGCCCGGCAGACGGCATCGGCACCCGAGCCGCCCAGGATGCCCCTCGTCGAAGTCCTCCGCACCCACCCCAGGGCCGTACTGATCGCCTTCGGCGCGCGCATCGCCGAGAACGGCGCGCTGTACATCTTCCTCACCTTCAGCCTCTCCTACGCGGACACGATCGGGCTGGACGGCGATCTGGTGCTGGCCGCGGTCATGGTGGGCATGTTGTGCGAGTCGTTCGCGATGCCGGCCTTCGGAGCCCTCTCCGACCGCATCGGCCGCCGTCCCGTCTACCTGGGCGGCGCGGCCGGGGTGATCCTGTGGGCCTACCCGTTCTTCGCGATGTTCGACTCGCGCGACCCGGTCCTGGTGTTCGTGGCCGTGTTCGTGGCGGTCGTCCTCTGCCACGGGGCCATGATCGGCACCCAGCCGGCCTTCTTCACCGAGCTGTTCGACAGCCGGGTGCGCTACAGCGGAGTGGCCCTCGGACACGAACTCGCCTCGATGGTCGCCGGCGGATTCTCCCCCCTCGTCGCCACCGCACTGCTCGCCTGGGCGGGCGCGTCCTGGCCGATCGCGCTGTTCCTCATCGGCATGGGCGTGGTCACCGTCATCGCCGTGGCGGCCGCCCCCGAAACCCACCGCCGCCACCCCGAACACCGCAAGGAGGCCGCTCCCGCATGCGCCCAACCCCAGCCGTAGACACCACCGGAAACACCGCCGCCGCACCGCCGCCCGAGCGCTTGGCGCAGGACGCGCTGACCCGGTACCTGGAGCTCTGCGACGTGCCCCCGCCGCCGGACGCGACCGGCCGGCTGGTGGACCTGTTCACCCCGGACGCCGTGTGGGAGGGCGTCGGCCCGCTCTACAGCGCCCGGTTCGGCCGGACCACCGGAGCCGAGGCCATCGCGGAGATGGTCGCGGCGCACCTCCCGCCCCATCCGCACTTCCGCGCCAACGTGCACCTGCTCCACCCCGGTACGGCATGGACCGGCCGGCACGCCGGCGAGGTCCGGGGGAGGTGGCTGATGCAGCAGCTTTCCCGGTACACCTCCGGCGCGGCCGAAGCCGTCGTGGCGAGGCTGGACGTGACGTTCCGCATCGAGGGGAACGCCGCCCGCATCGCGCACTTCCGTACGGAACGCCTCTTCGATGCGGAGCTGGGCATGGCCCCACCGCGGGAGACGGCGCGATGACCGCACCGGACGGCCGGCGCATGGCCCTCACCTGCTACCGGGACATCCGCTACTACGGCTGGCACCACGTGGACCTCTTCCTGCACGACAGCGACGGCAGGGAGCTGAACTGGGTGCACTGGGGAGCCGCCGAGGAAGGCCCGGCGGGCGCCGACGCCGCCTGCGCGGCCGTCGAACCCGCCCTGCGGCGCACCACCGAGTGGCGCCACGGCATCCGCGCCGACGGCAGCGACTACTGGACGGCGGACGCCGAGTGGGACGAAACAGCCGAACCCCATGACTCACCCACGGATCACCGAGGAATGACGCCATGAACACACCGACAGCAGCAGGCCCCGGCGACACCGGCATCGCCGGCCTGGTCCACCCCGACCGGGTGGACGTGTCCCTCTACACCGACCCGCACCTCTTCGAGCGGGAGATGGACCGCATCTTCCACCGCACCTGGGTATGGGTGGCCCACGAGAGCGAGATCCCCGAGGCCGGTGACTTCAGGACGGCGACCGTCGGCCGCCAGCCGGTGATCGTCACCCGCGACCGCCGCGGCGGCATCAACGTCCTGCTCAACCGCTGCCGGCACCGCGGCGCGAGCGTCTGCGAAACGCCCAAGGGCAACGCGAACGGCTTCACCTGCCCGTACCACGCCTGGTCGTACGCGCTCGACGGAAAGCTCCGCGGCATCCCGTACCCCGACGGCTACGAGGACGTCCTGGAGAAGAAGGACTTCCCGCTGCACCGGCTGAAGACCGACAGCTACGCGGGCATGGTCTTCGCCAGCTTCGACCCGGAGGCGGAACCGCTGGCGGACTTCCTCGGCCCGGCCCGGCACTGGATGGACCTGTTCATGAAGCAGGGTGCCGGATACCCCATCAAGGTGCAGGGCGAGCACAAGTTCCGCTTCCGCGGCAACTGGAAGATCCAGCTGGAGAACACCACCGACGGCTACCACTTCCCGATCGTGCACCGGTCGTGGATGTCCTCGGTGGACGCCGAGACCGCGACCATGCTGTCCTTCATGACCGACGAGAAGGCCGTCACGCACTCCCTCGGCAACGGGCACAGCGTCATGATCATGGTGCCCGAACACGTCGACCTCGACGAGGACGACGGCACCGAACAGCTCCAGGAGCGCTTCAGCCACCTCGTCGACGAGCTGTCGCGGGACTTCGAGCCGGCGAAGGTGCGGCGCCTCGTACGCTCCATGCACGGCGCCGGCTTCAACCTCAACCTGTTCCCGAACGTGGCCATGTCGATGTCCTTCTTCCGGGTGCTGCGCCCGGTCTCCGCGACCGAGACGGAGATCCGGCACCTGGCGCTGGGGCTCGACGGCGGCCCGGAGAGCGTCAACCGCGAGCGGCTGCGGATCCATGAGCACTTCCAGGGCCCCTTCGGCTTCGGCAGCCCCGACGACTCCGAGGCCTGGGACCGGGTGCAGCGCGGCGCGGCGGCCGGCCCCGGCCTGCCGATCCTGGTCAACCGCGGTCTCTCCCGGGAGCGCGACGACCAGCGGGACGACGGGAAGGGACGGGTCTCGCACGCCACCGACGAGACCGGCATGCGCGAGGCGTACGCGATGTGGAAGGCGATGATGACCGATGCCCGCTGAGACCGGACCCGTCCTCGGCACCCCGTTCCTCACCGACCCGCGCACCGCCGCGGCGATACAACTGGTCTGGTACGAAGCGGAGTTGCTGGACCGCAAGGAGTACCACGCGTGGGACCGGCTGTGGGCGCCGGGCGGCCACTACGTGATTCCCGTCGACCCGCGGGCCGAGGACTTCGCCGCCACGCTCAACATGGTCTACGACGACGACCGGATGCGCCGGATGCGGATCGAGCGGCTGACCTCCGGCAACTCGATCTCGGCGACCGCCGCCGCACGCACCGTCCGGACGCTGTCCCGGTTCGTCGTGGAACACCGCGACGAGGACACCGTCCGGCTCGGCTCGGCGCAGGTCCTGGTCGGCCACCGGCGCGAGGAGACGTTCGTACTCGCCGCCGACGTGACGCACCGTATCCGGCTGGACGGGCCCGAGCCGCTGATCGAGGAGAAGGTCGTCCGGCTGGTCAACTCCGAGGACGCCGTCAACGCGTCCGGCTTCCTGCTGTAGGCGGGAGAGAACACACGATGATCAGCACCACGGTCAGCGAGATCACCGCAGAGACCGCGACGGTGAAGGTCTTCCGGCTGCGGCGCAGCGACGGCCGCCCCTTCGCACCGTACGAGGCCGGGGCGCATGTGGACGTGCTGGGACCGAGCGGCATCACCCGGCAGTACTCGCTGTGCGGACCGCCCGACGACACCGGTTCCCACCTCATCGCGGTCAAACGCGAGGACCCCTCCCGAGGCGGCTCCGCCGCCCTGCACGACGACCTCACCACCGGCGACCCACTCCTCATCAGCGAACCCCGCAACCTCTTCCGCCTCGCCCCCGCCGCCACCCGGCACCTCCTGATCGCGGCCGGCATCGGCATCACCCCGCTGCTCGGCATGGCGTACCACCTGCGGCGCGGCGGCAGCCCGTACCGGCTGCACTACTTCGCCGGCGGCCGGGAGAAGGCCGCCTTCGTACCGCTCCTGGAAGGCCCGGAGTTCGCCTCCGACGTGGCGTTCCACTTCGGCCTGGCCCGCGACGCACAGCCCGCCGCCCTCGCTGACGCACTGTCGGAAGCGGACGCCGGCACCCACGTCTACACCTGCGGCCCCAAGGAGTTCATGCACCGCGTCGTCGAGGTGGCGACCCGCACCCTGCCCGAGGACCAGGTCCACGTCGAACACTTCCAGCCCCTGGAGCCGACGGCCGACAGCGGGGACGCGTTCGAGGTGGAACTGGACACCGGAGAGGTGTTCCACGTCCCGCCCGGCCGCAGCATCGTCGAGGTGCTGGCGGACGCCGGCATCGACCTCGACACCTCGTGCCGCGAGGGAATCTGCGGCACCTGCGTGCTCCCGGTGCTCGACGGCGTGCCGGACCACCGCGACAACTGCCTGACCCGCAAGGAGAAGGCGGCCGGCGACCGGATCGCGACCTGCGTGTCCCGGGCCAGGGCGGGCCGCCTCGTACTGGAGCTGTGACCGAGCCATGGGAAAGGAACCACCACACATGTCGGCAGTACGGCACGGCCCCACCCTGCACGCGCTCGCGGCGGGGACGGCCACGGGCGCACTGAGCGCGAACGACGCGCTCACCGGCGCGCTGGAACGGCTGGACGAGACCGAACCGCGCATCAGCGCATGGGTACGCGTGGACCGGGACGGGGCACTGCGCGCCGCCGGGCAGCTCGACAGCGCACCGGCGAGGGGACCGCTCCACGGCATCCCGTTCGGCGTCAAGGACATCATCGACGTCGGCGGACTCCCGACCGAATGCGGTTCGCCGCTGCGCCGGGGCCGAGCGGCGGCGGCCGACGCGCCGCTGGTCGCCCGGCTCCGGCAGCTCGGTGCGGTACCCCTGGGCAAGACGGTCACCACCGAGTTCGCCTACTTCGCGCCCGGCCCCACCAGGAACCCGCACGGCCTCGCGCACACACCCGGCGGCTCCTCCAGCGGTTCGGCGGCCGCCGTGGCGGCAGGCGTGGTGCCCCTCGCCCTCGGCAGCCAGACCGCCGGCTCACTGACCCGGCCGGCCGCCTACTGCGGAGTCGCGGGCTTCGTGGCACCGGCCGGGGGATCCCTCGACACCACCGGATTCGTGGGCCTGTCACCCACCCTCGACACGGTCGGCCTGCTCACCCCGACCGTTGCCGACCTGCGCCTCGCCCACCGGGCACTGACCGGGGGAGACGGGCCGGCCGGCCCGCCCGAACCACCGGTGCGCCCGAGGATCGCGGTGTGGCAGGGCACCGAACTGGCCGAGATCTCCGCCGACATGCGGACGGCCCTGCACCGGACCGCCGAGCAGGCCGCCGCCCGCGGCGCGGAGCTGGTGGACATCGACTGGGCGGCACGCACCCCCGGGCTCGCCGAGGCGCACGCCACCGTCATGGCGTACGAGGCCGCCCGTGCGCTGGCCGACGAAGCCGCGACGCCGGACCGGCTGAGCGCACCGCTCAACCAGCTCCTCGCGGACGGCCGCACCATTCCGGAAACGGCGTACCGGCACGCCCGGTCCGTCGCCGAGCGGGGCCGCGCCGAGCTGCTGACGCTGCTCACCGAGGTGGACGCGGTTCTCGGCCCGGCGGCCCCCGGCCCGGCGCCACGGGGCCTGGCGGCCACCGGATCACCGGTGCTGAGCCGGCCGTGGCAGCTCCTCGGCCTGCCGGTGGTGGCCGTACCGGGCCACCGGGACGGCCGGGGCATGCCGCTGGGGCTGCAGCTCGTCGGACACCCCGACCGGCTCGACGGGCTCTTCTCGCTCGGCCACGCCGTCGAGCAGTCCGCCCGCGGCGTCGCACCGGCCCGTTCCGCCGGGGACCCCGCCCCATAGGATCACCGGAGGCCGCACGCACCGCACACGGCCCGGCGTCCGCCCGCGGCACGCCGGGTCGGCCACCGAGAAGCGCAAGAGGTTCGACATGCTGGTATCCCGTCTGCACACCTGGGGCACGACCGTCGAGATCGAGGAGACGGCGCGGCCGGCGGCGGCACCGGACGGCGAGGCCGTGGTCGCCGTGGAAGCCGCAGCGGTCACCCACCTGGACCTCACCGTGATGTCCGGCACCTTCGCCTACCGCCCCGAGCTGCCCTTCACCCCCGGCACGGCCGGCACCGGCACGGTGCTCGCGGGCGACCCGTCGCTCGTGGGCGAGCGGGTGCTGATCCGCGGTGGCGGGGTCGGCCTGGAGCGTCCGGGCACCTGGGCCGAACAGGTCGTCCTCCCGTCGTCGGCGCTGCGCCCGATCCCCGCCGGCGTCGACGCGGCGCTGACCGCCACCTGCTACTCGCCCCTGACCACGGCGTGGGCGGCCGCCGAGCCGGTCGGCCGGGTACGCGCCGGGGAACGGGTCCTGGTCACCGGGCCGGCCGGTGGTGTGGGCTCGCTGACCGCACAGCTCGCCGCGCGGGCCGGCGGGCATGTCATCGCCCTCGTACGCACAGAGGAGGAAGCGGCGAGCGTGACCGCCGCCGCGGCCGAGGTCGTGGTGGGCCGGGACGCCGGGACGCTGCGGCGCCTCGCGGCGGACGGGGGGATCGATGTGGTGCTGGACACCGTCGGCGGCGACACCGTCCCGGCCCTCCTGCCCGCCATGAGGCCCGGCGGCCGGATCGTGATGATCGGCTACGTCGCCGGCAAGACCCTCACCGTCGACCTGCCCAACCTGCTGGCCGCCGACGTGAGCCTGCTGCCGATGAACATGGTCCGCCGCCATGTCCCCGACGAGGTGTTCGCCACCCTGCTGACCGAGCTCGGCGACGGCACACTGCGGCTCAACGCCACCACGTACCCCTTCGCCGAGCTGAACCGTGCGCTGGCGGCCCGTACCGCCGGCGGTGTCTCGGGCACGGTCGCGGTCCTCATGTGAGACACCGGAAGGTGAGGCACCGGACGGGTCTCTCCGCAGCGTTTTTGCGCATTACCACGACGTCGCTCCGCTGGTCTACAGTGGCGGACGGGTTCTTCGACATCTCGCAGCCGGCAGCTTTGCCCTGGTGAAACCTTCGGACCCGTTTCCCTCCCCCTCTGAAGAACCCCTCTTCTCCGTTCCCAGGAGCATCGTCATGACCCACGACGCCTCGGCGCCGTTGTACGGCAGCGCGGTCGCGAAGGTCGAACCCTTCGGGGTCGACCACATTCCCGAGAGCGAACGGCACGGCAAATCCAGCTCGCAGTTCTTCGTGTGGTTCGCCGCCGGGCTGAACTTCCCGATCATCCTGCTGGGATTCAGTGCGGCCGGCTTCGGCCTGAGCTTCGGTGCCGCGGTCACCGCGATCGTGGCCGGTGCCGCGGTGGGCTCCGTACTGATGGCCGTGATGTCCCGGATGGGGGTACGGCTGGGTGTGCCGCAGCAGATCCAGGCGCGCGGCCCGCTCGGCTTCTTCGGCAACTTCCTGCCCGTCGCCTACATCAACGTCTTCGCCGGTGTCGGCTGGGCGGCCGTCACCGTCATCCTCGGCGGCAAGGCGTTCGCGGAGCTGACCCACCTGCCGTTCTGGCTCTGCGCACTGCTGCTGACAGCGGTCGAGGTGGTGGTGGCCATCTACGGCTACAACATGATCAACTTCCTGCAGCGGATGCTGACCTACGTCCTCACCCCGCTGTTCCTGCTGATCACCGTCGTGGCGCTGGTGCGCGGCGCCGGCACCTTCGAGGCCGACCCGCACGCCTCCGGCTACGCCGGCGCCACCGGCGGCTGGATCACCTTCGGTGCCGGCTTCCTCTCCTTCCTCGTCGCCTGGGCGCCCTTCGCTTCGGACTACTCGCGCTACCTGCCCGACAACCCGAAGGTCGTACGGCGTACGACCCTGTACACCGGGCTCGGCAACTTCGTCACCATCTGCTGGCTCGGCATCCTGGGTGTCCTGGTGGGCGGCCACGCCACCAGTGCGGACTCCATCACCGCGCTGCACCAGCTGGCCGGGCCGTTCGCCGTGCCCGCGCTGATCGCGATCACCCTCTCCGCGCTCGCGCAGAACTTCCTCAACGTCTACGGCGGCGCGATCTCCGTCCAGACCCTCAAGATCCCCGTCAGCCGCACCCAGGCCGTCGTCGTCATCTGCGCGCTGGCCTACGTGATCAGCCTGTGGGGCGAGGCCGGCACCGAGGACAAGTTCGCGGTCTTCCTCAACCTCACCGCGTACTTCATCGCGCCCTTCGCCACCGTGCTGCTGCTCGACTACTACCTGGGCGGACGCAACGACCCGGCCCGCATCGCCGAACTGTACGACCGCAAGCGGGTGTTGAACTGGGGACTCGTCGCCTGGGCGGGCGGCGTGCTGGCCTCGGTGCCGTTCTGGCGGTCCACCCTCTTCACCGGCCCGTTCGCGGCCGAGTTCCCGCACATGGGCGACCTGAGCATGTTCGTCGCGGCCGGCGCCGCCGCGCTCCTGTACCTCCTGACGTACCGGCTGAAGCCGCTGTGGGCGCGGGACGGCAGCACGCCCGCACCGGCGCAGCCGGCGACGGAGGAGCCGGTGGCGGTCACCGAACCGGCGCGGTAACGGCCGATCCCGGTACCTCGCTCACGGCCGCTCACGGGGGCGCCGGCGACCGGCCGGAAGAGGCACCGGCTCGGGGCCCGGCAGGCGGCCCACATCCAGCCGCGCGGCACAGCGGTACGCGTGGGCAACGGGCCTGCGGAGGCGGCCTGAACGGCCTCCCCGCGGCCGGCTGAGGGGCCGGGCGGGAACAGCGCAATGACGCCTGCCCGTCCGGACGGCTCCGTGTCATGCTGACAACCATCGTGCGCCGCGCGCGGTGCACGGCAGACGTCCCTGACCGGTGTGTTCCGGGAGGCACGGTGATGTCGTTGCAGCTGCTCCTGGGCTCTCTGCCCCCGCACCGCCGCCCCCGGCCCCGCGCGGCCGGAGTGGTCGCCGTCATCATCCTGTCGCTGCTGGCGGCCGGCTGCTCCGGAGGGAACGACCGAGCGGCCGACGACGACACCTTCGTGTACCTGTCGGCCACGGGCCTGGTGACCGAGTGGGACCCGGCGCGCTCCTACTCCGATGAAGTAGTGGCCCTGTCGAACGTGTACGAGACGCTCACCCGGTACAACGCCGACACCCGCAGGACCGAAGGCGTGCTCGCGACCCGGTGGACCTCGTCCGAGGACCGCCGGACCTGGACGTTCACCCTGCGGGACAACGTGCGCTTCCACTCCGGCCGCCCACTGACCGCCGAGGCGGTGAAGGCGTCGATCGAACGCACCATGAAGCTGAAGGCCAGCGCCTCCTACGTATGGGACCCGGTCAAGAAGATCACCCCGATCGGGACGCGGCAGGTCCGCTTCGAGCTGTCCCGTCCCGCACCGCTGGACGTCGTGGCCTCCGCCACCTACGCGGCCTACGTCTACGAGGTGTCCGACGACGCCGAGGACTACCGCGCCACCGGCCGCGGCACCGGCCCGTACACGGTCGCCGCGTGGAACCCGGGCAGCGAGAACGAGCTGGAGCTGACCGCCTTCGAGGACTACTGGGGCGGATGGAAAGGCAACCGCTACAAGAAAGTCGTCTTCCGGGCGGTGCCCCAGTCGTCCACGACGGCACAGCTCATGAGCTCGGGCGCGGGGGACTACGCCACCGCGCTGCCGCCGCAGCTCCTGGACACACTGCGCGGCCGGCCGGACCTCACCGTACGCGAACGGCCCTCGTGGCAGACCCTGATCGGCCTGCTGAACACCGAGAAGAAGCCACTGGACGACCGCCGCGTACGCCAAGCGGTCGTCAACGCGCTGGACTACCGGGAAATCGTCACCGCGAGCAGGGGCGCACTCATCGCCTCCGACGGCGCCATCCCCAAAGGTCTGCTCGGACACACCACCGCTCTGGACCTGCCGGGCGACCGCGCCCGCGCCCGGAAGCTGCTCCGGCAGGCCGGGTACGGGCCGGGCAGCGGCCGCACCATCGAGCTGGAGATGACCTATCCCGCGGGCGACGACACCGTCCGCACCGCCGGCGACCTGATGAAGGCACAGCTGCGCCCGCTCGGCATCGACCTCCGGGTCAAGGGCCTGACCTGGTCGTCGGCGCAATGGCCGCGCGCCAAGAAGAAGGACCCCGACGAGCGCCAGGACATCTTCGTCATGTGGTGGTGGCCGGACGACCCCGAGCCGCTGTCGTACTTCCGCAACGTGTTCCGCACCGAGAAGGAGATCTCCTACAACCTCGCCTACTACTCCAACCCCGAACTCGACCGGCTCATCGACCGGGTGAGCGCGCTCACGGCCACGGACCCGGACCGGGCCGCGCGGACCTACCGCACGATGCAGGAGATCCTCATCGAGGACGCGCCGGTGCTCTTCCTCGGCACCGGCACCTACCAGCGGGTGCTGAGCAGCGACGTCGAGGGATTCGTCGACAACCCGGCGTACGCCAACGTCGTGTTCTTCCACGACCTCACCCACCACTAGGCCGGGGGTGGACATGAAACGCGCCGGCGACGCCCGTGGTCTGCCGGTGCTCCGGTACGCAGCCCGCCGTTCGGTGCTCTCGGCCCTGGTCGCCGTCGGAGTGGTGGCGCTGACGTACCTGATCGCATGGGTGGTGCCCAGCGACCCGGCCGGGGTCTGGGCGGGGCCGCGGGCCTCGGCCGCGGAACGGGCGAGGATACGCGAGCAGTTGGGACTGGACCGCCCGGTCGTGGAACAGATCGTCGCGTACGTGACCGGAGTGCTGCGCGGCGACTGGGGCCTGTCGGTACGCACCCACCGCCCGGTCCTGGGCGATCTGCTCACCCTGCTGCCGAACACCCTGCAGATGGTGCTCGCCGGCCTGCTCGTCGGACTGGTCGTGGGCGTTCCCGCGGGGTTGGTCGCCGCGCGGTGGCACGGCCGGGCCCCCGACGTGCTGGTACGCGCCGGTGCGCTGCTGGGCGCCTCGATCCCGGTGTTCTGGCTGGCGCTCCTCCTGCAGATGCTCTTCGCGAGCCGGCTCGGCCTGCTGCCCATCGCCGGCAGCCACGACCGCGCGGTGCTCGCCGCGCACCCCGTGACCACTCTCACCGGGCTGCCACTGCTCGACGCCGCCCTCACCGGGAACGGGGCGGCGGCCGCCGACCTCTTCGACCACCTGGTGCTGCCCGCGCTCGTGGTGGCCTGCTACCCGGCGGCCGTCCTCACCCGCCTGGTGCGGGCGAGCCTCCTCGACACGGTCGGCGAGCCCCACATCCAGATGGTGCGCGCCCTCGGCTTCCCCGAGCGCGCCGTCCTCGGCCGGTTCGCCCTGCGGCTCGCCTGGAATCCGGTACTCCAGCTCAACGCGCTGGTCTTCGGGTACTCGCTGGTCAACACCTTCCTGGTGGAGGCGGTCTTCGACTATCCGGGGCTCGGCCGGTACGCGGCCGACGCGGTGCGGTCCCTCGACGTACCGGCCGTCGTCGGAGTGACCCTGCTGGTCGCGCTGCTCTACCTCGCCGCGAACCTGGCCGTCGACCTGGCGCAGGCGGCCCTCGATCCACGCGTCATCCTGCGGTGAGGTGGTGGGCGATGACACGGGCTTCCCGGGGCGGTCGAACGGCACTGGTCCTCGCCACCGGTGGAGTGGTGCTCGTCGTCCTCGTCGCACTGCTCGCGCCCGTACTGGCCCCGTACCCGGCGGACGCGACCGGTGCCACCGAGACCGCGCGCATCCTGCGCCCGCCCTCCGCGGCCCACTGGTGCGGCACTGACGAACTGGGTCGCGACGTGCTCTCCCGGGTGCTGTACGGCGCGCGCATCGGCCCGGTCGTCGCGGTGGCCGTGGTGGCGGTCTCCCTGCTGTTCGGCACCGCGACAGGGCTGGTGGCCGGCTACTTCGGCGGCTGGATCGACGAGGTCCTCATGCGCCTGACAGATGTCTTCCTCGCCGTGCCCGCCCTGCTGCTGGCACTGGCGCTGGCCACGGTGCTGGCCCCCGGACCGGTGGGCCTGACCGTGGCGCTCATTGTGACGTGGTGGCCGTGGTACGCCCGGCTGGTGCGCGGCGAGACCGTATCGGTCGCCGGCCGCCCGTACATCGAGGCGTGCCGGGCGCTCGGCCTCGGCCACCGGCGCACTCTGGTCCGCCACATCCTGCCCAACGCCTCGACGCCCTTGCTGGTCCAGGCGTCGACCGATGTCGGGGGAGTGCTGCTCGTGGCCTCCGGACTGTCCTTCCTCGGACTGGGCCCGCAGCCTCCGGCGCCCGACTGGGGCCTGATGGTGGAGCAGTCGCAGAACTACTTCACCACACACTGGTGGGTCGGCACCTTCCCCGGCCTCGCCATCATGCTGGTCGCGGCGGTGTGTTTCCTGCTCGGCGACGCACTGCGCGACCGCCTCGACCCCCGGCACGTCCCCCAGCCCCTCCGACGGACCCGGCGATGACCGCCGCCCGTGACACCGCCTGGCTCCAACTGCGGGATCTACGCGTCGAGTTCGGACCGGCCGGTGCTCCCGCGGTGCATGTCGATGAACTGGCTCTGGACAAGGGTGAGTTCCTGGGGCTGGCGGGGGAGAGCGGTGCGGGGAAGACGACGGTCGGGCTGACGGTACTGGGGCTCTCGCGGCGCGCGGGCGCCCGCGTCACCGGCAGCGTCCGGCTGGCCGGGGAGGAGCTGCTGTCGGCGCCCGAACGGCGACTGCGACAGTTGCGCGGCTCCACCCTTGCGCTGATCCCGCAGAACCCGGCGGCCGCCTTCAGCCCGGTCCTGCCGGTGGGCGCGACGGTGCTGCGGACGCTGCGGCTGCACGGATGCACCCGCGCCGAGGCCCGGCTCCGTGCCGCCGCCGCGCTGGAGAGAGTGGGACTGCCCGCCGGGCACCTCGCCCGCTCCCCGCACCAGCTCTCCGGCGGCCAGCTCCAGCGGGTGGCGATCGCTCTGGCCTCGGCCCTCAGGGCGCGGCTGCTCATCGCCGACGAACCGACCAGCGCGCTGGACGTGACGGCCCAGGCGCAGATCTGCACACTGCTGACGGAACTGCGCGCGGCGCACGGTACGGCCGTGTTCTTCATCAGCCACGACCTCGCGCTGCTGGCCGGGCTCTGCGACCGGATCGCGGTGCTGCACCAGGGACGGGTGGTCGAGGACCGCCCCGCCGTCGACCTGGTCGCCGCGCCCCGGGCCGACCGCACCGTACGACTGCTGGCCGCGGCCCCACGGCTGGGCGGACCGTCGGGATCCGGCCCCGCGGACGGGGCGGGGACGGAGGCGGGAACGGGGACGGAGAGGGACGAGGGAACGGCGTAGGACGCATCGACGGGTGCGGTGAAGGGACGGCCGGTGGTGCTCGAGGCGCGCGAACTGACCGTGGTGTACGGCGGCACGGCCGTGGTGGACGGCGTGAGCCTCACGCTGCCCGAGGGCCCGTACGGTCTGGGGCTGATCGGGGAGAGCGGCTCGGGCAAGTCGACGGTGGCCCGGTGCCTGCTGGGCCTGGTGGCGCCGACCGGTGGGACGGTGCGTTTCGGCGGTGTCGACGTCAGCCGGCTGCGGCGGTCGCGCCCGTACCGGCGTGCCGTACAGATCGTCGTGCAGGACACCGAGGGCGCCCTCGATCCGCGTATGCGCGTGGGCGCGGCGATCTCGGAAGTGCTGCGGGCACACCGGATGGTGCCGCGCGGCGCCGAGGCCGGGCGCGTCACTGAGCTGCTGGCCGACGTGGGTCTGGCCGCCGAGCACGCCGCGCGCTTCCCACACCAGCTCTCCGGCGGCCAGCGCCAGCGGGCGGCGATCGCCCGCGCGCTGGCCGTGCGGCCGCGCTTCCTGGTCCTGGACGAACCCACCAGCGCGCTGGACACGACCGTCCAGGCCCGCATCCTCGGCCTCCTTCGCAGGCTGCGCACCGAGCACGGACTGTCGTGCCTGCTGATCTCCCACGATCTCGCGGTGGTGGAACAGCTCTGCGCCCACGTGATCGTGCTGCACGGCGGACGGGTGGTCGAGGAAGGCGCCCTCGCCGACGTGCTGCATCACCCGCGGCACCCCGCCACCCGCGCCCTGCGCGACGCCGTGCCACGCATCGTCCCCGGCACCGAGCACCCGACGCAGCAACCGTTCCGCCCGGAGCGTTTCCCGCGGGCGTAGCCCGTACGACCTACAGTGATCCGATGCCTCTCATCGAAGTCACCTACGCGCCGCATGTCCCCGAAGAGACCCTCCGCGAACTGGCCGCGGTGCTGCCGCATCTGGTCTCCGAGGCGGTGGAGTGCCCCGAGGAGCCGTACGACGGAGACCTGCAACCGGGCGATGTGGAGATCCGGTTCCGGCGGCTGGGGCCGTTGGACCGCAGCGGGCTGGACGTGGTGGTGGAGGTGCGGTCGAAGTGGTTCGAGAGCCGGGCCGCCAACCGCCAGGAACGCACGGACCGGCTGCACCGCGCCATCGAAACGGCCACCGGACTCCGCGAGTTCGGCGTCTACCTCTCGCTCCCGGTGGCCGCGTGGTCGCAGGGCGAGTGACGAGCCGCCCACCGCACTCGACAACACCACACAACACAACGGGCCGCGGCGCGGAGCACGCACCGCGGCCCGCATCGGTGTTGTGGTGCCGACCCTCACGCGGGGCTGTTGCGCAGCTCCGTGAGGGACTGCTCGGTCAGCGGCCGCGGTGCGCTGTCCGGGTCGACGAGTACGACCGTGCAGGTGGCACTGTGCGTGAGGGCGGTGGTCAAGCTGCCGTCGGCGAACTGGGTGAGGGGGCCGCGCGGGGAGCGCCCGATGGCGACGGTGCGGGCGTGGACGTCCGTTGCGTGCTGGGCGAGGACGCGGCCGGCGGCGGCGTGGTCACCGACGCTGGTGAGGATCTGGCCTGTTGCGGCGACACCGAGGCCGGCGAGCCGGTCGAGGTGCGCGGTGACGGCGGCGCGGGCCCGGTCGTCGGTCTCGGTGTCGACGGCCTGTTCCTCGACCACGGCGGTCTGCTGGACGTGCACGACCTCCAGCGGACTGCCGGTGTCGCGGGCGAGGCGGACGGCCGCGTCGACGATGGCCGCGGCCTTGTCGTGGCCGCCGACGGCGACGATGACGCGAGGTGCGTCGGTCGAGGCCGGGATGCCGACCGGGGTGAGGGCCGGGGCCACCGGCGCACTGTCACCGGTGCCGGCCTCGGCCCGGCGGAGCAGGCGGTGGCCGCTGGCCAGAACGGGGATGGCCAGCAGGAAGGTGGCGGCGCCGAGGTAGAAGGGGACGCTCAGATCGGTGGCCTCGGCGAGCTTGCCGGCGACGTACGGGGCCAGGCCGCCGCCGATGAACCGCAGGAACCCGTACGCGGAGGAGGCCACGGGCCGCTCGACGGGGGAGACGAGCATGACGGCCTGGGTGGTGAGGGTGTTGTTGATACCGATGAACGCGCCGCTGACGATGACGGCGACGATGACCACGGTGGGAGTGGCGACACCGGCGGCGATGAGGGCCATGGCGATGCCGAGGCCGAACAGGTTGGCGTACAGCACGGGGGCGGTGCCGTACCGGGCCTGCAGACGCGGGGCGAAGAAGACGCTGAAGGCCGCCACCAGCAGGCCCCAGCCGGTGAAGACCAGCCCGAGCTGATGGGCGCCGAGCTTCATCGGGTACGGGGCGTAGCCGAGCATGGTGAAAAAGCCCCAGTTGTACAGCAGGGCCATGATGCCCATGGTCAGCAGCCCGCGGTGGCGCAGCGCCTTCAGTGGCGCGATCGGTGAGGTGGGCCGCTTCGGCTTGGGCAGGTTGGGTACGAAGGCGAGGGTCGCTACCAGCGCGATGGCCATGAGGACGGCGACGCCGAAGAACGGGCCGCGCCAGCTGATGCTGCCCAACTCGCCGCCGAGCAGGGGGCCTACGGCGATCCCCAGGCCGAGAGCGGTCTCGTACAGGATGATCGCGCCGCCGAAGCCGCCGCTGGCGGAGGCGACGATGACGGCCAGCGAGGTCGCGATGAACAGGGCATTGCCCAGGCCCCAGCCGGCGCGGAAGCCGACGATGCCGTTGATGGAACCGGTGGCGCCGGCCAGCGCGCTGAAGACGACGATGATCGCCAGACCTATGACCAGGGTGCGCTTGGCACCGATCCGGCTGGAGACCCAGCCGACGATCAGCATGGCGACCGCGGTGACGATCAGGTAGCTGCTGAACAGCAGAGACACCTGGCTGGGTGTGGCGTGCAGACTGTCTGCCAGGGCGGGCAGGATCGGATCGACCAGGCCGATGCCCATGAACGAGATGACGCAGGCGAACGCCACGGCCCAGACGGCCTTGGGCTGCCGGAACGGACTGGCGGCCTTTCCTTGCGATGCACTCATTGCGCTTCACTCCCGTGGAGAGCAGGTGGGGGAGGGGGACAGGTGCTCAGGAGGGTCAGGGGCGGGCCGACATCGGGCCGGTGACGGGCCGCGGTGGGTCAGGAGCGGGTCTGGCGGTCCTGGATGGCACGGGCCAGCGCGGGCAGTGCGACCTTCACCGCCCGCTGCTCCGGTTCGCTCAGCTCCTCGACGAGCAGTTGGAGAGCGTGCGTACGCTCCGCACGCCGCTGCCGGAAGATCTCCAGCCCGGTGTCGGTGGCCTCCACCAGCACCCCTCGGCCGTCACTGCTGTCGGCAACGCGCCGTACGAGACCGGCACGCTCCATGCGCGTGACGACCTGGGTCATGTTCGGCTGGGAGACGCCCTCGGCCCGCGCCAGCTCGGTGAGCCGGTACGGCCCCTCACGCCCCAGCCGCCCCAGCGCCGACGAGGCCGCCGTACTCAGCCCACCGGCATTGGCACTGTGCCGCACATGCCGAACCAGCCGCTCCACGGCGCCCATCAGTTCCTCGGCCGACACGTCGTCGTCCATAACCCGCTTATGCATAAGCTCATTATGCATCTAGATGTAACACGAAACAAGACTGCGGCGGGCTGGAGTGCCGCGTGACTCCCCGCGGCCAAGTCCGGTGCTGAGTTGTGATGCTGAAGCTGTCTGTTGATTCCGGATGAGTCGGTAATATCGAGTGCCTTCTGCTCATACACCGGATAAGTGCGAACTCTCGGGCGTCGAGCATGGGCTCCGTTTCGGCAAGATCAGGAAGAACGCTATGAACCCGTACAGTCCATCGACTCGGCAGTTACCCCCGGCGCGGAGATGGTGGCGGACCACCCCCGCCGCTCTGGGGTTGTTGGTCCTGGTTGCGCTCATCGGCGCGGTCAGCTTTCCACTCGGATTTCTCGCACTGATCGTCGTCATCGTGCTGCTGTGGATCCTGCCGCCCTGGCGCTGGTTCGCCAGGACCGGAGCGAGCGTCGGGGCGTTCTTCGTGCTGGCGATCGGTGCGGGCCTGGGGGGCCAGCTGGATGACGCGGAGAAGGACACTTCGCAGCAGGTGGCGGCGGGGGCGCCTGCGGCGACTCCGCGGGCCTCGGCCAGCGCGACGCACGCGGCGAAGGTGCCGGCACTCACCGGTGAGCGTCTCGACGAGGCGGAGCGCCGGGCGCGCACCGCCGGCCTCACTGTGAGCCACCACGACGCCTCGCCGGAAGGCCGGGCGATCATTGCGCGCTCCGGCTGGCTCGTGTGCTTCCAGCAGGCCGGTGAGGACGGCGGCAAGACCCTCGACCTCGCTGCGGTCAAGCGGGGCGAGCCGTGCCCCGAACGGGACGGCGAAGAGCTTGCCTGGCCCACGATGCCGGATCTGCTCGGCAGGACGTGGCAGACCGCCGTGACGACGCTGACCGACCTCGGAGTGGACGAGGACAAGATCGAGGCCGCGGCTCACTATCTCAACGACGCGCTGCCGGACGACGCTTACGACGACTGGCGAGTGTGCGACCAGGACCCCGCGGAGGGCGAGGACATCACCGCGGAGGTGACCCTGGAACTGGCGCATCCGGACGCCGGCTGTGCCGCCGAGGGGGCCCGGCTGGGCGACAAGGACCACGACGGCCGTCCCGACTACCGGGACTCGAGCGACGACCGTCGCACCACCAGCGGAGGCAGCTCATCGGGAGGTTCGGCCACCGGCGGAGGCGGGTCGACCGGCGATGGCGGCTCCGCCGGCAGCGGCGGGTCGGGCAGTGGAGGCTCGGCCGTCGGCGGTGGGGGCGGTTCGTCGTCCACCGGTGGCAGTACGGGAGGTGACGTCGGCACGGTCCACCCCGGTGCCTTCTGCGCCCCGGTCGGCGCGACCGGCGTCACCACCGCGGGGACACCCATGGTGTGCGGCCCGGCTGCCGACGGCCGCAATCGTTGGCACAGTTCCTGACGCACGTACGCACGTACGCACGGCAGCCGGCCGCCGGCTGATGCCACGCCGCGACCGGCTGCCGCCCTACCGGGTACATGTGGAGCACCATGCCTATGCCCGTTTCCCGCCCGTTCGGGCACTCCTCGTGTGTGTAAGCGCACCTTGTCCGCTGTGTGGCTGCGGCCGTCCGGCGGGGGCGCGGCCGTGGCGTGCGGTGGGTCGGTGCCGGATGACCGGATCAGGGGGTGCGCGGCCCGCCTGAACGGGCGGGAAACGGGCACGGGCCGGGGGTATTCGGGCGGGCTCCAGGGGCGGGGAGGGGGCTGACGTGCTGGATCGCGGGGCGCCGTGTGGGAGAAACGGGCACGGGATCCGTTGTGGGGAGGCTGGTCAGAGCACGGAGTGCTTGTTTGAATCACACCCACTTGCCCGAACGGGCAGCGTGTCGACCTGGCCGCAGGAGGAGTGTGATGGACGCCGCGGGACGCCGCAGGGGCATGCTGGAGCTGGTCCGGCGTACCGGCTCCGTCGACGTCGTCCGACTGGCCGGGGAGTTCGGGGTCTCCAAGGAGACGGTGCGCCGGGACCTGAACATGCTGGAGGACCAGGGGCTCGTGCGGCGCACGCACGGCGGTGTGTACCCCGTGGAGAGCGCGGGGTTCGAGACCACCCTCGCCTTTCGCGCCACGCAGCAGGTCCCGGAGAAGTCCCGCATCGCCGCTGCCGCGGCGGAACTCCTCGGGGACGCCGAGACGGTGTTCGTGGACGAGGGGTTCACTCCGCAGCTCATCGCCGAGGCGCTGCCGTACGACCGGCAGCTGACCGTGGTGACGGCCTCGCTGGCGGTGGTGAGCGCCCTCGCGAACAGGCCCAAGACCGCCGTCCTGCTGCTGGGCGGCCGGGTACGCAACGGCACGATGGCCACCGTCGACCACTGGGCCGTCCGCATGCTCGCCGACTTCGTCATCGACCTCGCGTACATCGGTGCCAACGGCATCTCCCGCGCCCACGGCCTCACCACGCCCGACCCCGTCGTCGGCGCGGTCAAGGAGCAGGCGATGCGGTCGTCCCGGCGGCATGTCTTTGCCGGCGTGCACACCAAGTTCGGCACCGCGAGCTTCTGCCGGTTCGCCGATGTCGCGGCGCTGGAAGCGATCGTCACCGGGAGCGGTCTGCCGGCGGCGGAGGCTCACCGCTACCAGCTCCTGGGGCCCAAGGTCATCCGTGTATGAAACCCCTGTCCGCCACCGGCCCGGCCGGCGCACCGCCGCCGCTGTACCGCACCCCTGGCGTCCCCCGCCCTTCGTCCACCGTCCCCGAGTTCCTGGAGCCACCATGCGCAGTCAGACCCGCCGGAGGATCTGCGCGACCATAGCGGCCGCCACCGCGAGCGCGCTGCTCGCCGGATGCGCGGGAGCCGGCGGCGCCGGCACCGACAGCGACGCCGTGAACGTCCTCATGGTGAACAACCCGCAGATGATGGATCTGCAGAAGCTCACCGCCAAGTACTTCACTCGGCAGACCGGCATCAAGGTCAACTTCACCGTGCTGCCCGAGAACGACGTCCGCGACAAGCTGAGCCAGGACTTCGCCAACCAGGCGGGCCAGTACGACGTCGCCACCCTCAGCAACTACGAGACCCCGATCTACGCCCGCAACGGCTGGCTGCGGAACCTCGACGCCTACGCCGAGCGCGACAAGGACTTCGACCGCGCCGACCTCCTCCCCTCGGTGCGCGAGGCCCTCAGCGACGCAGACGGCAAGATGCACGCCGAGCCCTTCTACGGCGAGTCGTCCTTCCTGATGTACCGCAAGGACGTCTTCGAGAAGAAGGGGCTGACGATGCCCGCCCACCCCACCTGGCACCAGGTGGCCGACCTCGCCGCGAAGGTGGACGGCGCGGAGAAGGGCATGCGCGGCATCTGCCTGCGCGGACTGCCCGGCTGGGGCGAGATGATCGCGCCCCTCACCTCGGTGGTGAACACCTTCGGCGGCACGTGGTTCGACGACAAGTGGCGGGCCAGGCTGACCGATCCCGGCTTCCGCAACGCCACGAAGACGTACGTCGACCTCGTACGGAAACACGGCACGGCGGGTGCAGCGCAGTCCGGCTACGCCGAGTGCCTGAACAACATGACGCAGGGCAAGAGCGCCATGTGGTACGACGCCACGGCCGGGGCCGGTTCGCTGGAGGCCAAGGGGTCACCGGTCAAGGGCAAGGTGGGCTATGTGGCCGCACCGGTGGAGAAGACGAAGTCCTCCGGCTGGCTCTACTCCTGGGCCTGGGGCCTGCAGAAGGCGTCCAAGAAGCCCGACAAGGCATGGAAGTTCATCTCCTGGGCGTCCAGCAAGGAGTACGAACAGCTGGTGGGCGAGGAGTTCGGCTGGGCCAACGTACCGGCCGGCAAGCGCGCCTCCACCTACCGCAACCCCGCGTACAAGAAGGAGGCCGGGGCCTTCAGCGAGGTCGCCCGCAAGGCGATCGTCGAGGCCGACCCGCGCGATCCGGGAGTGCAGCCGCGCCCGGCGCCCGGCATCCAGTTCGTCGGCATCCCGGAATTCCCCGACCTGGGCACCAAGGTCTCCCAGGAAATCAGCGCGGCGATCGCCGGGCGCCAGTCGACCGACGAGGCACTGCGCCGCGCGCAGGAGCTGGCCGCCGTCGTCGCCAAGGACTACGAGGGGCGGGACACCCAGTGAGCACCGTTGCGAGCACCTCCACCCCGGCGCGGGGACGCGGCGCCGTCAAGCCGGCCGGCCGTCCCGGCGGCCCGTCCGACCGGCTGCGCGCCTGGGCCGCACGCGGCCCGCTGCTGCCCGCGCTGGTCTTCCTGATCCTGGTCACCCAGCTGCCGTTCGTGGCCACCCTGGTGATCTCCCTCTTCAAGTGGAACGCCTACTACCCGAAGGAACGCAGCTTCACCGGGTTCGCCAACTACCAAGAGGTACTGAGCGAGCCGGCGCTGCGTGACTCGGTGCTCACCACCGTCCTGCTGACGGTGACCGTGGTGCTGGTCAGCCTCGTGCTCGGCCTCGGCCTCGCACTGCTGCTGGACCGCTCCTTCGCCGGACGCGGCATCGTCCGTACGATGCTCATCGCGCCCTTCCTGGTGGTGCCCATCGCCGCGGCGCTGCTGTGGAAGCACGTCCTCTACAACCCCGAGTACGGCCTGTTCAACGGCCTGCTCCACTGGGTCTTCGGCGACGGCGCAGCGCAGCCCGACTGGATCGCGGAGATGCCGCTCGGCGCGGTCGAGGCGGCGCTGGTGTGGCAGTGGACACCGTTCATGATGCTGATCCTGCTGGCCGGGCTGCAGAGCCGGCCCGCCGACGCCATCGAGGCGGCCCGCATCGACGGTGCGAGTGCCTGGCAGATCTTCCGCTACCTCACGCTGCCGCACCTGCGCCGCTACCTGGAGCTGGGCGCACTGCTGGGCTCGGTGTACGTCGTGCAGAACTTCGACGCCGTCTACACCATCACCTCGGGCGGCCTGGGCACCGCCAACCTGCCGTACACCATCTACCAGACCTTCTACCAGGGGCACGAGTACGGCCGGGCCTCCGCGGCAGGCGTGCTGGTGGTCATCGGCTCCCTGATCATCGCCACCTTCGCCCTCCGGGTGGTCTCGTCCCTGTTCCGTGAGGAGTCCGCCGCATGAGCGCCAGCGCCCCGACCACCGGTGCCCGCCGGACGAGCGCCCCGGCCAGCCGCGCCCGCAGCCCTCGTACCGCCAACACCCTCCTCGGCCTGCTCGCCTGGATCTGCGCGATCGCGTTCTTTCTGCCGGTCGCCTGGATGGCACTGACGTCGTTCCACTCCGAGGCGGACGCCGCCACCAACCCGCCCTCGCTGGGCGCCCCGCTCACCCTGGACGGCTACCGCGAATTCTTCGGCGTGGGCGGGGGCGCGAGCCCCTGGCCGCCGCTGGCCAACTCCGTGACGGCGAGCGTGGTGTCCACCCTTCTGGTGCTGCTCCTCGCGCTCCCGGCGGCGTACGCGCTCTCCATCCGGCCGGTGCGCAAGTGGACGGACGTATTGTTCTTCTTCCTGTCGACGAAGATGCTGCCGGTCGTCGCGGGCCTGCTGCCGATCTACCTCTTCGCCGAGCAGACCGGCCTGCTGGACAACGTGTGGCTGCTGGTCATCCTGTACGCCTCGATGAACCTGCCGATCGCGGTCTGGATGATGCAGTCCTTCCTGCGGGAGGTACCGGTCGCGCTCATCGAGGCGGCCAAGGTCGACGGCGCCCGCCTCCCCACGGTGCTGGCCCGCGTCGTCGCACCCGTGGCCGCGCCCGGCATCGCGGCCACGGCGCTGATCTGTTTCATCTTCAGCTGGAACGAGCTGCTGTTCGCCCGGGTGCTGACCGGTGTGGTCGCCGAGACCGCACCCGTCTTCCTGACCGGCTTCATCACCAGCCAGGGCCTCTTCCTGGCCAAGGTGTGCGCTGCTTCGCTGGTCATCTCCCTGCCGGTGCTCGCCGCCGGCTTCGCGGCGCAGGACAAGCTCGTCCAGGGACTGTCGCTCGGTGCGGTGAAGTAGCGGCCGGGACGTGTACGGCGAAGGCCGCCCGGCTGTGTGCGCCGGGCGGCCTTCAATAACGGGCCGGCGGATGGTGGGACTAGCGGATGTTCACGTCGATGCAGGCGTAGAAGGCGTTCGCGGTGTCGGCGATGTTCCACACCGCGAGCACCTTGTGCCGTCCGGTGGCGCTGCCCAGATTGACCTGGTGCGAGACGGTCTCGGGCGGCTGCTGGCCGTTGCCGTTGATGGTGGCGACCTTGGTGCCGTCGACGAAGTACTCGTAGTTCGACGTGCGGTGCCGAGCGGTGAACTTCCAGTTGAAGGTCGTGGTGCGGCTGACGTCGCTGGCCTTCCAGCCCTTGCTGTCGTCGTCCAGCTCGGCGAATCTGGAGTTGCCTCCGCTGCAGCTCTTCAGGCCCTTGGGGCCTTCGACGCTCTGCGGTTCCCAGGTGATGGCGCCGCACGAAACCGTGCCTCTGGCGCACTGTTCCTGGCGGCTGGCCGGGGCGTTGACCCAGCCGTGTGCGGACGCCGAGCCGGTCGGCAGGGTCAGGGCGAGGACCGGGGCCAGTGCCGCACCGATGGTGGCGGCCAACTTCCGCTTGCTGTCCATGCGTTCTCCTTCATGGGGGTGGTGCATGGGATGGGGGCTTGCGTGAAGTTCTCCGGCGGGTGAGGGGGTGCGAGAGCCGGATTAGTCTAGACCATAGCGCTTGGCGGGGGTCCGTCAAGCGCGCCCGCCCGGCGTCCTGGTGGCTTACGGCAGCGCCTGCTCCAGCAGTTCCTGGAGCCGGAGTCCGCGGTGGACGTCCGTGTCGGTGCTGCGGCCGGCGCGTACCGCCGTGGCGAACTCGCGGCGGAGGACCGGCCAGCACTCCTCGTGGTCCAGCTCGGCGGTGTCGTAGCTCAACTCCCCGCCGGGGCCGAAGAGTTCGATACGGGTACGGGCGCGGGGCAGCCGTACGGTCCCGGACAGCGAGGCCTGGCTCACCGCCCCGTTCTCGTGCTCACAGGTCAACTCGATCCAGTGTCGCGGGTCTCCGGTGCCGCGTACGGACGCCACCGGGCCGACCGCGAGGTCCAGCAGGTCGAGCAGGTGCGGGCCGAGGTCGAGCAGTGCGCCGTGTTCCAGCCGCCAGGAAGTGGCGAATTCGCCGCCGAGGAAGGCGCCGTGCAGATAGCAGGAGCGGGCGCCGGTGGCCGCGAACTCCCGCGCCTCGGCCAGGAAGGCGCGGGTGGCCGGGTGGTACCGCTTGGTCAGGACCAGTTGTGTCACCACGCCGCTCTCCTCGACCGCCTCGGTGACGGCACGCGCCGAGGCCAGGTCGGGGCCGAGCGGCTTCTCCAGCAGCAGGGCCTTGCCGGCCCGGGCGGCGCGTACGGCCGCTTCGGCCTGCACGGCGGGCGGTACGGCGAAGGCCACCGCCTCGCACCGGTCGAGGAGTTCATCGAACGACGAGGCGACGGGCGCTCCGTGGTCGGCGGCGACCTCCGCCGCCGCCTCGGGCCTGCGGGCCCAGACGCCCGCGAGCTCGGTTTCGGGCCCGGCGGCGAGCATCCGGGCGTGCATGGCGCGGGCCCAGGGCCCGGCTCCGACGAGGCCGACCCGCACGGGGCGGCCGGTCCAGGACTCGGTCACGTACAACCTCACATCGGGACAGGGCGTTGGGGAATGAACCGCGACGGACACCCGGGGTCGGCGTCCGCCGCGGTGAGGCGGGCCGGTCGGGCGCGCGATCAGGAGGGACGGTCAGCCGGGCAGTGCCGCGAGGCGGGCGTCCGCGCGGTCCGGGGTGTAGCGGTCCTCCACCACCATGGCCGCGGCGCCGAGCAGCCCGGCCCGGTCGCCCAGCCGGGAGGTGACGACCTGGAGGTGGGCGGTCGTACGGGGCATCGCGCGCTGGTACAGCAGCTCGCGCACGCCGGTGAGGAACGGGGTGCCCGCGAGGTCCCCGGCGATCACCAGCACCCCGGGGTTGAGCAGTGTCACGACGGTGACGAGCACTTCGCCGACCCGGCGGCCCGCCTCCCGCGACAGCCGCACGGCGTCTGGCTGGCCCGCCGCCAGGTGCTCGCGTACGTCGGAGCCGGAGGCCGTCGGGACGCCCGCCTCGGCGAGCTGGTGGGCCAGGGCCCGGCCGCTGGCGACCGCCGCGAGACAGCCGTACGAGCCGCACATGCACAGCGCGTCCGGGCAGTCGTGCAGCCGGATGTGGCCGATGTCGCCGGCGCCGCCGTCGATGCCCCGGTAGATCCGGCCGCCGACGACGACCCCGGCACCGATGCCGGTGGACACCTTGACCAGCAGGAACGCCGAGCAGTCGGGATGGCCGTCGCGCTGCTCGGCGTAGGCCATCAGGTTGGCGTCGTTGTCGACCAGTACCGGCACGGTGCCGCCGTCGGCGCTGACGTGCTCCGCGTACGCCCGGCGCATCCGGTCCCGGATGGGGTAGCCGTCCCAGCCGGGCATGATGGGCGGCTGGATCACCAGGCCGGAGTCCCAGTCGACCGGGCCCGGCACCGACAGGCCGATGCCGCAGACCCGCCCGGGGGCGGTCCCCGCCTGCTCCAGCAGCGTCGCGAACCACTGGCCGAGCCGGTCCAGCACCGACTCCGGGCCGTCGCTGATCACCAGCTCGCCCGAGCGCTCGGCGAGCACCGTGCCCGCCAGGTCCAGCACGGCTGCCCGGGCGTGGCGGGTGCCGAGGTCGGCCGCGAGCACGACGGCGTGCTGCGCGTCGAACTCCAGCCGGGCCGAGGGCCGGCCGCCCGTGGACCCCTCGACCGGCTCGGCCGCGCCCTCGCGCAGCCAGCCGGCGGCGAACAGCTGGTCCAGCCGGTGGCCCACCGTCGATCGGGACAGCCCGGTGGCGCGTTGCAGTGCGCCACGGGTGGTGGCGGTCCCCTCGCGAATGAGGCGCAGCAGGTGGCCCGCGCTGGCCTGGTTGGCGTTCATCTCCTCGTTCCCCGTTTCAGCTCTTGTCGGCGCCGCTGGTCAGCCCCTCCGTCAGCAGGCGCTCCGCGGCGAAGAAGAGCAGCACGACCGGGACCGTCAGCACCACCGATCCTGCCATGAGCACCGTTTTGGATACTTCCACCCCGTTGGACAGCAGCTGGAGGCCGAGGGAGACGGTCCACTTGTCGGGCGAGGCGGCGAGGAAGAGCAGGGCGAAGAGGAACTCGTTCCAGGCGATCATGAAGATGTAGAGCCCGGTCGCCATCAGTGAGGGCAGCGCCAGCGGCAGCACCACCTTGCGTACGGTCTGCAGGCGGGAACAGCCGTCCAGCGCGGCGGCCTCCTCGATGCTGTACGGGATGGTGGCGAAGTAGTTCTTCATCATGTAGATCGACACGGGCACGGTCTGCGCGATGTACACGAGGGCGAGGCCGGCCAGGCTGCCCTGGAGGCCCATCCGCGCGAACATCACGAAGAGCGGCACGGCCAGCAGGGTCGCCGGGAAGAGGTACACCGCGAGGAACAGGGCGCTGACCTGGCGTCCGCCGAAGAACTTCAGCCTGCTGATGGCGTACGCGCCCGGTATCGCCGCGAGCATGGTGAGTGCGACGGTGCCGAGCGAGACCAGCGCCGTGTTGCCGAGCATGCCGAGGAACCCCTGGCCGCCCTCGGAGGTGGGGCGCAGCACTTCCTCGTACGTGGCGAGCGTGAAGTCCTTCGCCGAGACCCACAGCTGCCCGGGGTTGAGCAGCAGGGCGTCGATCGGCTTGACCGACAGCAGGAGCATGTAGCCGAAGGGGACGAGGGTGATCAGCGCGAGGAACGCGATCACCACCCGGCGGGCCACGCCGAAGAACCGCTCCTCGAAGCGGGCCCGGCTCATCCGCGGGCGGGCCGCGGCGCGGGGAGCCGCGGCCTCGCGGGGTGGCGTCGCGGCAGGACGTGTCGTCGTTGCGCTGTTCATCACGCCTCCTCCTGCGTCTTCTTGGCGAAGAACGCGAAGTACACGCCCAGCAGCGCCATGAGGATCACGGCGAGGACCAGGGCCTGGGCAGCGGCGGCGCCCACGTCGAAGCGGGCGGTGAGGAAGTCGTAGACCCGCACCGCCACCACGTCGGTGCCCGAGCCGCCGCCGGTGAGCAGATAGATGTCGTCGAACTTGTTGAACGTCATGATGAACCGCAGCACGCAGAGCAGCGCGATCACCGGCATCAGCTGCGGCAGCAGCACGTAGCGGAACCGCTGGGTGGGTGCGGCGCCGTCCACCTTCGCGGCCTCCTCCAGCCCGTCGGGGACCGCCTGGAGGCGGGCGAGCAGGAAGAGGAAGGCGAAGGGGAAGTAGCGCCAGGTCTCGAAGGCGATGACGGTGAGCAGCGCCAGTGGTACGTCGAAGTGCAGCCCGAGCAGGCTCACCTCGTACGAGCGGGTGGACAGGAAGGCGATCGGATCGTCCCAGCCCAGCAGCCTGGTGCCCCAGTCGTTGACGATGCCGAGCTGGGGGCTGAGCGCCACCTCCCAGACGAAGGCGACGGCGACGACCGGCGCGACGTACGGCAGCAGCATCGAGGCGCGCAGCAGCCCGCGGCCGCGGAAGGGCTTGCGGAGGGCGAGCGCGGCGATCAGGCCGAGGGCCACGGAGCCCGCGGTGGAGCCGACGGTGTACAGCACGGTGGTCCACAGGCTGGACCAGAAGCCGGGGGAGCCGAAGACCTTGCCGAAGTTCTCCAGGGACCAGTTGCCCAGCAGGCTCATGCCCTGGATGTCGACGAGCCTGGCGTGCTGGAAGGCCAGCAGCACGGTCCACAGGATGGGCAGTACGACGACGACCAGCACCACGACGAAGGTGGGGGAGACGAAGGCGAGGCCGGCGCGGTTCTCCCGGGCGGCGGCGGTCCGCGCACGGCGCGGCCGGCGGCCGGCGCGTGGTTCGGTGGGGGCTGTGGGTGCGGCGTTCACTGGAGCGACTCCTTGAGGGCGGTGACTTCCTCGTCGGCCTCGCGGGCCGCTTCGTCCGGCGGGGTCTGCCCACTGGTCATCTCGCCGAGGGCCTTGGGCACGGGGAGTTCGCCGTTGGTGGCACCGACGAGGGCGCCCTCGCCCTGCGTGATGCCCCAGCGGCGCATGCCGCCGATGCCGGCCGCGATGCGGTCGAGCAGCCGGTCCGAGTAGAGGGCGTCGAGGGGCTTGCGCACCTTCGCCTCGACGCCGAGGCGGCTGTGGTGCCAGGCGCGGGTGTACTTGTCCGGATCGGCCGCCGTCCCCTCCCGGACGGGGATCTTGCCCTCGGGCGCCATCCCGAACCAGTCCTCGTACCCGGCGCCCATCATGTACGTGATGAAGTCGCGGGAGGCGTCACGCTCCGCGCTCCTGGTCACCGCCCACGACGTGACCTCGCCGAACTGTGCCGGCTGCGTTCCGTCGGGGCCCTTCAGCCCGGTGACGATGCCGCTGTTGTCGGAGAGGAAGGACGGGTCCTTCTTGCACTCCGGGCAGCTGGGCGTGGCGTCGGCGCGCAGCCCCGTCAGCTCGTCGAGGAGGAACGAGGACCAGACGAGCATCGGTGAACGGCCCGCGAAGTAGGTGGCGCGCGTCGTGTCGAGCGTCTGGGTGCCGGGGGTGCCGTGGTCACGGGCGAGCGACCGGTAGGTGGCGAAGCTGCGGCGGCACGCCGGCGAATCGAGCGTCACCTCGCCTTTGCCGTCCACGAGTTGGCAGTCATTGGCGAGGGCGAGGCTCTCGAAGCTCTGCTGGGTGAAGGCGTCCCCGGGGTCGCTGGCGACGGATATGCCGTCCATGTGCCCGCGGTCCAGCTTCCGTGCCGCCTTGAGGAGCGAGCCGTAGCTGTCGGGCGCGGACAGGCCGGCCTTCTTGAACAGGTCCTTGCGGTAGACCAGCAGCTGGAGCCAGGCGTCCGAGGGCACGGCGAGCGGCGTGCCGCCGTCGGAGGCCAGCCGCAGGGCGTTGGCGTTGAAGGTGCCGGTGCCGAGGTCCTTGACGATGTCACCGGCGAGCCGGGTGTCGAGCAGCCCGTTGCTGTACATCTGCCAGGTCTGGCCGAGGGGGAGCGCGGCGATGACGTCGGGGAGGTTGCCCGCTGCCGCCGCGGACATGATCAGTTGCGGGAGCTGTCCCTCGTCCACGCCGACGAGGTTGACCTCGACGCCGGTCTTCTTCTCGAACCGTCCGACCACCTTCCTGGTGGCCGCCATCCGCGCGGGCAGATTCTCCTGGGTCCACACCGTGATCTTTTTGTCCGGCGCCGCCTCCCCGTCCGCCTGCCCTGCCGAGCAACTCGTCAGCAGGGCGGCGGCCAGTGTCACGGCGAGCCCTGCCGCGGTCGCCCTCGACCGTCGGGACCACATACGCATGCCACGTCCTCACAGCACTTCCGTTTATTTGTCCTGCATCTCAGCACCAGTTTTGTCTATTAACAAGACGTAACCCTGATGTATCTTCGACGAAACCGCTGAACTTACGTCCCTTCGGAGTCCCTTGTGGAGCGAGTTGTCCAGTTCGTCGGCCCCCGCGACGTCGAAATCGCCGAGCACGAAAGCGCACCCCTGCCCGCCGGTCATCTCCGGGTGCGCACCCGGTATTCCGGCATATCGGCGGGTACGGAACTGACCGCCTACCGGGGGACGAACCCCTACCTCACCCGCACCTGGGACGCCGAGGCCCGGATCTTCCGCGACGGCGCCGCCGGCATCACGTATCCGGTCGTCGGCTGGGGCTACTCCGAGGTCGGTGAAGTCTCCGAGATCTCACCGGAGTTGACCGACCGGCCCGACATGCCCGCCGTCGGCGACCTGGTGTGGGGCATCTGGGGCCACCGCAGCGAGGGCATCGTGCCCGCCGAGCGGATGGCGGGACACATCCTGCCGCCCGGCCTGGAGCCGCTGGCCGGTGCGTTCGCCCGGGTCGGCGCCATCGCGTACAACGCCGTACTGGGCGCGGGCATCAACCTCGGCGAGGACGTCGCCGTCTTCGGGCAGGGCGTCATCGGCCTGCTCACCACCCGCCTCGCCCGGCTCAGCGGCGCGCGCGTCACCGCCGTCGACGCACTCGACGTCCGGCTGGAGACCGCCCGGCAGTACGGCGCCGAGCGCACCCTCAACGCCCGCACCGACGCCGTCGCCGAGCGCATCAGGGAGGCGACCGGCGGCCGCGGAGCCGACGCCGCCATCGAGATCAGCGGCGTCTACCCGGCACTGCACGAGGCACTGCGCTCGGTCGCCGTCGACGGCCGCGTGGTCGCCTCCGGCTTCTACCAGGGCGACGGCGAAGGGCTGCGCCTCGGCGACGAGTTCCACCACAACCGCGCCCAGCTCATCTGCTCCCAGATCGGCGGCGTGCCCCCGCACCTGGCGGGGCGCTGGACCGTCGAACGCCTCCAGCAGACGTTCCTGCGGCTGGTCGCGGAATCCAAGGTGGACGTGAAGTCGCTGGTCAGCCATGTCATACCGGTGTCGGACGTGGCCGATGCCTACCACCTGCTGGACGAGCGCCCGCACGACGCCCTCCAGATGGTGCTGGAGTTCTGAGACGCGTACGGCGCTCCACCGCCCGGCTCCGCATCGCACACTCCGTACCGCACGAAAGGCCCGAAGCATGTTCAAGACCGCCTGCCAGGAACAACTCCTGCCGGGAGACACCCTCCAGCAGAAGTGGGAGTTCGCCCGGGAAGCCGGTTACGACGCCATCGAACTGCGCGGCAAGGGGGACTTCCACTTCCGCGAGCGGCTCCCGGAACTGCGCAAGGCCGCGGCCGACGGCGTCGTCATGCCCACCGTCTGCGTCGAGATGCTGCACTTCCTCGGCGACTTCGACGCCGGCCGGCGGCGCGACGCCGTGGACCAGATGAAGTCCCAGCTGTCGGTCATCGCCGAACTGGGCGGCACCGGCGCGCAGACCCCCGCCTCGTACGGCATGTTCTCGCGGCGGCTGCCGCCCTTCGAGCCGCCCCGCGACGAGCACGCCGACCGGGAGGTCCTGCTCGCCGGGCTCACCGAACTCGGCGAGCACGCCCGCGCCGAAGGCGTCACCCTCTTCCTCGAACCGCTCAACCGCTACGAGGACCACATGGTCAACCGGCTCGATCAGGCCGCCGGCCTCATCCGCGAAGTGGGCCTGGACTCGGTCCGCATCGGCATCGACAGCTACCACATGAACATCGAGGAGGCCGACCCCGCCGCCGCCATCCTGGCCGCGGCCCCGTACATCGGCCACGCCCAGGTCAGCGACTCCAACCGCTTCCAGCCCGGCGCCGGACACCTGGACTGGGCCGCCTGGCTGGGCGCCCTCGACGCCGCCGGGTACGAAGGCCACCTGGCCGTCGAGTGCCGGCTGACCGGCGACCCGGAACAGGCCGTACGGTCGATCCCGCCCTTCCTGGCGAGGGCCGCCGGATGACACCACCGCCACCGACCGCAGCACCGGCGGCGCTCCGCACACCGCCGAGCGCCCCGGTACGCCCCGCGGACCGGCGTATGCTGCGCCGCGAGGCCCGCCGCGTCCTTCTGCGCAACTGGACGGGCTCCGCCACCGTCCCCTCGCACGGCCTCTACCCGCACCAGTGGAGCTGGGACTCCGCCTTCATCGCCATCGGCCTGCGCCACCTCTCACCGCTGCGCGCGCAGCGGGAGTTGGAGACGCTGCTCGGCGCGCAGTGGGGCGACGGCCGGATCCCGCACATCGTCTTCAACCCCGCGGTGCCGCTGGACGCCTATTTCCCCAGCCCGGACTTCTGGCGCTCCAGCACGGCCGGCGCGGCAGCGGGCGCGCCCCGCGGACTGGAGACCTCGGGCATCGTCCAGCCGCCCGTCCACGCGCTGGCCGCCTTGCTGGTGCACCGGACCGACCCCGCGCTCTCCCACGGCCGGGGCTTCCTCGCCCGGGTGTACCCGCGCCTGGTGGCCTGGCACCGCTACCTCACCGAGCAGCGGGACCTGGGCGGCGGCGGACTCGCCGCGATCGTGCATCCGTGGGAGCCGGGCATGGACAACAGCCCGTGCTGGGACCGGCCGCTGGCACGCGTCGAGCCCGCACCGCCCGGCGCGTTCCGCCGTGCGGACCTCGACCACGGCGCCGCCGCCGACCGCCCCACCGACCTCGACTACGGACGCTACGTACGGCTCGCCACGGACTACCGCGACCGCGGCTACCGGGACGGTGCCGGCACGGCTCCCGGGACAACGACGCCCGGCACCGCCTTCGCCGTCGAGGACCCGGGCGTCAACGCCCTCCTCATCGCCTCCGAACACGCCCTGGCCGAGATCGCCACCGCGCTCGGCGCCGACCCGGCGCCGCACCGGCACCGCGCACGCGCGCTCACCACGGCGCTGCTGGAGCGGCTGTGGGACCCGGCCGCCGGTCAGTTCCTCTGCCGGGACCTGGTCGCCGGGGAACCGCTGCCCGACCGCAGCGCGGCCGGCCTCCTCCCGCTCCTCGTCCCCGGCCTGCCCCGTACGGTGGTACGGGCACTGCTGGAGACCGCCCGTGGCAGGCACTTCGGCCTCGGCGCCACGGTGCCGCTGCTGCCCAGCTACGACCTGCGCGGCCCCGCCTTCGACCGGTGCCGCTACTGGCGGGGGCCCGCCTGGTTCAACGTCAACTGGCTGATGGAGCGCGCCCTGCGCCGGTGCGGCGAGACCGCGGCCGCCGACGCGCTGCGCACCGCGGCTCTCGACGCCGCGGCCGCGTCGGACTTCGCGGAGTACGTCGACCCGTACACGGCCGAGGGGCGCGGCACCCGCGACTTCAGCTGGACCGCGGCCCTGGCCCTGGACCTGCTGGCCGATCCCGGCCACGACGCCGCCCCCGGCCACGAATGCGATCCCGGCCCCGACCATGACCACCGCACCGTCCCCGACGGAGAAGGACAGCGATGACCACGACGGACCAGCGCGTCCTCGTCCACGACGGCACCTTCGCCGTACTCGGCCCGGCCGGTGACATCACCGGCGTACGGGGCGCCGCACCCGACGGCCTCTTCCTGCGCGACGCCCGGCACCTGAGCCGCTGGCAGCTCACGGTCGACGGCGCGGCCCCCGTCGTCCTGGTCCCGGCCACGGCGGGCGACGCGACGCCGCTCACCTCCGTACTCACCCCGCACGGCAGCCGCGACGAACCGCCCGCCTACACGGTCTTCCGCGAACAGGCCGTACTCTCCGGCGCGTTGACCGAACGCATCCGCCTCACCAGCAATCGCGGCGAGACCACCACGGCCACCCTGGAGATCACGGCGGACGCCGACTTCGCCGACCAGTTCGAGCTGCGCGCGGACCACCGCGCGTACGCCAAGCCGCACACCGTCCGTACCCGGGACGCGTACGAGGACGGTGTCGAGTTCGGCTACCGGCGCGGGCCGTGGCACTCGCGTACGACGGTCACCGCCGAGCCGCCGCCGGCCACGGTCCAGAAGGCCGAGCCGGCGGTCAGGGCGGCCGACGGGGCGAAGCCGCACCACGCCCATGCCCGGAAGCTGTGCTGGCAACTGGAGCTGCCCCCGCACGGCACCGCCGAGCTGCGGCTGCGGGTGACGGCGCACCCGCACGGCGCTCACCGGCCCGAGGCCGACCGCACCGCCGACGCAGACCCGGCGACGGTGGCGCACCGGCTGGCCGCCGAGGTCGCCGGCTTCGCCGGCACGGTGCCTCTCACCACCGGCCCGCACGACACGCACTGGCCCGAGCTGGACCGCGCCTGCGAGCAGGGCCTCGCCGACCTGGCCGGGCTGCGGGTGACCGTACCGGGACCCGACGGGCAGCCACTGCGGGTGCCCGGCGCCGGCGTGCCCTGGTTCCTCACCCTCTTCGGCCGCGACTCCCTCCTCACCTCACTGTTCGCCCTCCCGTACCGGCCCGAGCTCGCCGAGGCCACGCTGCTCGCGCTGACGGCGGCCCAGGCCACAACGGCCGATCCCGCGCGGCTCGCGCAGCCCGGCAAGATCGTGCACGAGATCCGCCACGGCGAGCTGGCCTTCTTCGACCAGGTTCCCTACAAGCGGTACTACGGGTCCGTCGACTCGACCCCGCTCTACCTCGTCCTGCTCGACGCGTACGCCGAGGCGGCGGGCGCCTCCGGGACGGCGCTGGCCCGCAGGCTGGAGGCGCCGGCGCGCGCGGCCGTGGACTGGATGTTCCGGCACGGCGGCCTCGACACCCACGGCTATCTCGCCTACCGGGCACACGAGGGCGGCCTGGCCAACCAGAACTGGAAGGACTCGCCCGGCGCCGTCTGCGCGTCGGACGGCACCCGCCCCGAAGGCGCGGTGATGGTCGCCGAGGTACAGGGATACGCGTACGACGCACTGCGCCGTACCGCGCGGCTCGCCCGTGACCTCTGGGACGACGCGCCGTACGCCGCACGCCTGGAGACCGCGGCCGAGGCCCTGCGGCAGCGGTTCACCGCCGACTTCTGGATGGCCGACCGGGCGTTCCCCGCGCTCGCCCTGGACGGTTCGGGCCGCCGCGCCGACGTCCTGGCCTCCGACGCCGGCCAATTGCTGTGGTCCGGCATCCTGGACCAGGAGGCGGCGGAGACGGTGGGCAGGCGGCTGCTGGAGCCGGACTTCTTCTCCGGCTGGGGCGTCCGCACACTGGCCGCGGACCAGCGGCCGTATCACCCGCTCTCGTACCACCGCGGCAGCATCTGGCCGCACGACAACGCCCTCGTCGTCCTCGGCCTGGCCCGCTACGGCCTGCACAAGGAGGCCCACACGGTCGCCCACGGTCTCGTCGAGGCCGCGGCCCTGCACGGCTACCGGCTCCCCGAAGTCCTCGCAGGCTACGACCGTGTCCTCCACCCGGCCCCGGTCCCGTACCCGCACTCCTGCTCCCCCCAGGCCTGGGCAGCGGCCACCCCACTGGCCCTGCGCACGGCGGTGCACCACACGTGAGCCGCCAGAGCGGGGTACGCACGGGTCACGCGAGTATCGCCCGCTGACGACGCGGCGCGGCCCCGCTCCCGGCGGGCGGGAGCGGGGCCTTACGAGTGGGGCGTACGCGCGGTGCGTGTCAGACGGCGGATGCCGCGCTGTGCAGGTTCTTGGCGGCCAGGGCCAGGCCGTCCGTCCGGGAGTAGGCGGCGTCCTCGTGCTCGATGTTCACCGCCATGTCCGGGTCGACCTCGGCGAGGGCGCGCAGGAAATCCGTCCAGTACGCGACGTCGTGTCCGAGGCCGACGGCGACGAACTTCCACGCCGGGTTCTCCGGCCAGGCGTTGCACCAGAAGTCGTAACCGGTGGGCACCTTGCCGGGGGCGTCGGCGGGCACGCGTGTGAACGAGGTGTCCAGCACGCCGCGGATGTCGGCACCGGGGCAGAGCGTCGCGTCCTTCGCCGCCGCGTGGAACACCAGCGGCCCCAGCCACTCGATGCAGGCGACGACGTCCATGCCCTGCCACATCAGGTGCGAGGGGTCCATCTCGGCACCGATGTTCGTCGTGCCCGCCTCGTCGACCAGCCGCTTCAGTGTGACCGGGGAGAAGACGAGGTTGTGCGGGTGCATCTCGATGGCGACCCGGACGTCGTTCTCGCGCGCCAGTGCGTCGATCTCCTTCCAGAACTCGACGGCCACGTCCCACTGGTAGTCCAGTACGTCCATGTAGACGCCGTCCCACGGATTCACCACCCACGAGGGGTACTTGGCGTCGGGGTCGGAGCCCGGGGTGCCGGACATGGTGACCACGTGCTGCACGCCGAGCAGACCCGCGAGCCGGATGGTGCGGCGCAGGTCGTCGGCGTGCTTCGGGCCGACGCCGGGGAGCGGGTTGAGAGGATTGCCGTTGCAGTTGAGCCCGGTCAGCTCCATGCCGCGGCCGGCGAAGGCGGCGAGGTACTCCTCGCGTGCGGTGGCCGAGGACAGCAGCAGGTCGACGGGGCAGTGCGGGGCGGGGATGAAGCCACCGGTGTTGACCTCGACCGAGGTCAGGCCGTTCTCCTCGAGGATGTCCAGGGCTTCGGTGAGGGTCCGGTCGTGCAGGCAGGCGGTGTAGGCGCCGAGCTTGAGGGCCATGAATCTGCTCCTTGGGGCGGTGGGGTGCGGTCAGGCGGCGGACGGGACCGGGGTGACGGCCCCGTCGTTGCGGGAGGAGTCGACGACCGCCTGGATGATCTCCATGGTCCGCAGCGCGTCGGCGAACGTGGCGCAGGCGGGGAGCGGGTCGGCGATGCCCGCGATCCGGTCGAGGAAGGCCCGCGCCTGGTATGTGAACATCTCGGCGTTGCCGCCGCCCACACCCGGCGCCTCCATCGGGTAACCACCCGCGAAGTACGGCAGGTTCGGGCCGGCGATGATGTGCCGCGCGCCTCGCGTACGGGCCTCCGGCTGCGCGTCGTCGAAGACGTACTCGGCCGGCCGGTGCTGGTCGAAGGCGGCCCGGCCACCGAGCCCCAGGATGTCGAAGGAGAGCCCGTTGGGCAGGCCGAAGGCGGTGCGCGACACCGAGAAGGTGCCCACGAGGCCGGAGGCGAAGCGGGCGGTGAAAGAAGCGGTGTCCTCGTTCTCGACCTCGCCCGTCTCGTCGGAGACGGGCGCGGCGTTGTGTCCGACGACCGCGCCCAGCGGCAGCGGGCGCTTGGCGATCTGCGTCGACAGCGAGGCACCGGAGACGGAGACGATGGGGCCGGCGACGTACTCCGCCGCGTCGAGCACGTGCGCACCGACGTCACCGAGCGCGCCGGAGCCGGGGCCGCCCTTGAACCGCCAGCTCAGCGGCCCGTTCGGGTCGGTCGCGTAGTCGCACCAGTACCGGCCGCTGAACAGCGTGAGGTCACCGAGCTCGCCCCGCCGGACATGCTCGCGGATCGCGGCGATGGCGGGGGAGCGGCGGAAGGTGTAACCGACGGCGGTCACCACGTCGGCGGTGCGTTCCCATTCGGCCATCGCACGGGCGTCTTCGAGCGACCCGGCCAGTGGCTTCTCGCACAGCACGTGCTTGCCGGCGGCGACCAGCGCCTCCGCGATCGGGCGGTGCAGATCGTTGCCGACGACGATGCTGACGGCGTCGATCGACGGGTCCTCGGCTACGGCCTCCCAGCTGGGGAGGGCCTTCTCGTACCCGTAACGGCGTGCGGCGTCCTCACCGAGCGCGACGTTGGCGTCGGCTATCGCGGCCAGCCGCACCGGCGGCAGACCGGCCCCGAAGACGGTGTTGGCGTTGCGGTAGCCGGCGGCGTGGCTGCGGCCGGCCATGCCGGCTCCGATCACCGCGACGGAGAGCGGTGCGTGCGTGCTCATGGATGTGCCTTTCGAACGGACGGAATCATGGGGAGAGCGGATGTAACGGACGGAACCATGGGGAGAACGGTGTGAGGTACGGAGGTGCGTGCTCAGGCGGCGGACTGCCGGCGGAAGTGGGACTCGATGGCTTCCATCGAGCGGCCCCGGGTCTCCGGGACGGTGCGGAGGTAGAAGACGTACGTGGCGACGTTGACCGCGGCGAAGATGAGGAACGTGGCCCCGCCGAGGGCGTTGATGAGCGGCGGAAAGGCCAGCGTGACAAGGAAGTTGGCCAGCCAGGTGCCGAAGACGGCCGTGCCCGTCGCGAAGCCGCGCAGGCGGAGCGGGAAGATCTCCGACAGCATCAGCCAGAACACGGTCGCGATGCAGGACTGCATGAACAGCAGGAACGTGAGCATGAAGGCGAGTACCAAGTAGCTGCGGGCCACCGACACCGGCAGGAACAGGAAGCACACCGCGATGAGCACCAGTGAAGCGGTGACACCGGCCTGGCCGGTGAGCAGCATCGGGCGCCGGCCGAACCGGCCCAGCAGCCACATGCCGGCCGCCACCGCGAGCACCGACACGACGCCGTTGGCGATGGTGGCGGTGAGCGCCACCTGTGTGCCGAGGCCGGTCCGCAACAGGATCGTCGGCGCGAAGTACATGATCGAGTTGACGCCGGTCAGCTGCGACAGCACAGCCAGTCCGGCCCCGACGACCACGATGCGCCGCACCCACGGTGTGCCCAGGTCGCGCCATCCCGCCCGCGGTTCGTCGGCGTCGGCGGCGGCTCGGCGGGTGATCTCCGCGAACTCCGCTTCGACGGCCCCGGCGCCGCGGATGAGGCGCAGCGTACCGAGGGCGTCGTCGAACCGGCCGCGGGAGGCGAGCCAGCGCGGCGACTCCGGCACGAACAGCATCCCGACCCACAGCAGCACGGCAGGGACCGTGGCCAGTGCGAGCATCCAGCGCCACACCCCGCCCGCCTCGCCCGTGGTGCCGGCGATGACCGCGTTCGAGGTGTAGGCCAGCAGCTGGCCGGTCACGATCATCAACTCGTTCTGGGTCACCAGGCGGCCGCGGCGCTCGGCGGGGGCCAGCTCGGCGATGAACACCGGCACCGTCGCGGACGCGCCGCCCACGGCGAGCCCCAGCAGCACACGGAAGAAGACCATCACCGCGAGGCCCGGTGCGAGTGCCGTACCGAGCGCGCCGGCGAAGAACAGTACGGCGAGCCCGAGGATCACCCGTCTGCGGCCGTAGCGGTCGCAGAGCCGGCCGCCGGCCAGTGCGCCGAACGCGGCACCGAGCACGAGGGACGATGCGACGATCCCCTCGGTCAGCGGGCTGAGCCCGAGGCCGCCCTCCTCGGGTGAGAGTGCCATGAAGGGCAGCGCACCGGAGATGACGCCGGTGTCGTAACCGAAGAGGAGCCCGCCGAAGGTGGCGATGACGGTGATCATCCGCAGTCGCCGGTACACCTTCTTGGAGTGGTGGTCCGTGTTCTTGGAGTGGTGGTCCGTGGCCGCGGTGCTCGTGGCGGGAGCCGGAGACGTGTCGTCCGTCAGGTCCATGGCCACCTCCTGGTGGGTGGTTGATGTGCGTGCGTGCGGGCGTGCGGAGAGCGGTGCGGGGGTGCGGTGCGGCGGTTCCGCAGCGAGAGTTAAAGCGCTTTAAGGAACGTTGCGCAGTACGATGCCGGGCGTTCAAATGTCATGTCAATAGGTTGTTGCCGCTGGATGTCCCAAGGCGGCGAGCCGGTGACGAGTCGCCGGTGAGAGGCTTCTAAAGCGCTTTAAACGCTGGTACCATCGACGCGCGTCCGGGCGTGCGCCAAGGGCCCGACGCGAGGACACTGCCGCGGGGAGGCACGGTGGAGGATGTCGGCTCCGCAGGTCAGGAGAGGTCGGGCAGACGCCCCCGGCTGGAGGACGTGGCCGCGTCCGTGGGGGTGTCCACGGCATCGGTGTCACTGGTTCTGCGTGGCGTGCCGGGCCCCAGCGAACGGACCCGGCAGCGCGTCCTGAAGGCGGCGGCGGACCTCGGCTACCAGGCGGACCGCACCGCAAGCCTGCTGGCCAGCAGGCGTACCCGGTTGCTCGGCGTCATGGTGGACATCCACAGCCCGTTCCACGCCGAACTGGTCGAGCATCTGCACACGGCCGCCGAGGAGGTCGGCTACGACCTCGTCCTGTCCACCCTGACCCGCACCCGCGACGAACGCACCGCCGTGGAGACGCTGCTCGCCTTCCGCAGCGAGGCCCTGATCCTGCTCGGGCCGTCGGCCCCCGCCGAGACCCTCACCGCACTCGACAGGAAGACCCCCGTCATCGCCGTCGGCCGCCGCCTCGCCGACACCGGCCCGGACGTGGTCCGCACCGCGGACGACGACGGAGTGGGCCAGCTCGTCGACCACCTGGTCGGACTGGGACACCGCGCGATCGTCCACGTCGACGGCGGCCGCGGCGCCATCGCCACCGACCGCCGCCGCGGCTACCGGGCGGCCATGCGCCGCCACGGCCTCGACGACCACATCCGCGTCCTGCGGGGCAACCACACCGAAGCGGCCGGCGAACGCGCCGCCCGCCACCTCCTCGGCGAGGCCGAACTCCCCACCGCCATCGTGGCGTTCAACGACCAGTGCGCCATCGGCGTACTGGCCGCGCTCGCCCGCGCCGGCGTCACAGTACCGGGCGAGGTCTCCGTGGTCGGTTACGACGACGACACGCTGTCCCGGCTGAGCTGCTTCCATCTGACCACCGTCAGCCAGAACGCCCAGGAACAGGCCCGGAACGCGGTGGCCGCCGCGGTCGAACGCCTCGACCAGGGCCGCGCCGAGCCCCGCGAAGTCGTCCTCACCCCGCGCCTCGTCCTCCGCGGCACCACTGCCGAACCGGCGTGACCCACCGGGCGTACGGCGGTGTGACCCACCCGGCGTACGCCCGAGAGCCGGCCGGCGGTCAGGCCACCACGACGGTGGTGCCGGCCCGGTCGAGTGCGGTGCTGAGGTCCGCCGGGCACGGCTTGTCGGTGAGGAGGGTGTCGAAGCCGCTCAGCTCGCACACGCGGTGGGCGGCGGTGCGGCCGACCTTGGTCGAGTCGGCGAGTACGTACCGCTGCGAGGCGTTGGCGAGCATCGCTCGCTTGGTGGCGACCTCGTCGAGATGGAAGTCGGTCAGGCCGTAGGGGGCGAGGCCGCCGGACCCGACGAACACGGCGTCCGCGCGCAGGTCGGTGAAGAACTCCACGGCCTGCGCGTTCGAGCAGGCCAGGTCGCCGGGCCGGAGTCGGCCGCCGCTGACCAGCACCTCGACCCGGGGCCGGGTGCTGACCTCCGCCGCCACGAGCAGTGAGGGGGTGGCGATCACGCCGGCAAGGTCGGCGGGCAGCGCGCGGGCCAGTTCGAGCGCGGTGGTGCCGACGTCGATGACCACGGTCTGGTGGGGCTCGATGAGCCCGGCGGCGGCCCGGCCGATGGCCTGCTTCTCCGCGGCGAGGGTGCCACTGCGTTCGGTGAAGGACGCTTCTTCGCCGACCGGCGCCTGAGGGGTGGTCGCGCCGCCGTGCACCCGGGAGAGTTCGCCGCGCCGTTCGAGCAGGGCGAGGTCCCTGCGGACCGTTTCGTGGGAGACGCCGAGCAGGGTGGTGAGGTCGTCGGTGGTGACGAACTTCAGCCGGGCGATCTCGGCGACGATTCTGCGGTGGCGCTCGGCTGCGAGCACGACCCACCTCCTGAGGTGTGACCGGTTCTGTGGATCTGTGACTGCATTCTACGGCCGAGTGGCCGCCGCCGAGCGAGCGGTCACGGTTTTCCGGGTGCGGCCCTTCCCTTCATCGCTGCTGGTTGGGGGTGATGAGGTGAGCAAATCCCGTGGTGTGGAGGGTGGTTCGGGGGGTCAGGCGCCCTTGACGGCGAGTGGGCAACGGGCCAAACTCCCGGTTGGTCACGGTCAATAATCCACAGGAACGGTCAAAGGTCCAGGGCTCTCGCATCCATGGAGTTCGCGCATCCATGGCGGGGCACTCTTCAGCAGGGGAACGAGTCATGGCACAAGCAGACACAGGTCCGGCCGCGTCGAGACCGGACGGTCCGGCCCCGGACGCCGGCGAGGACGGGCGGCGCATGGCGCGCGAACTCGGCTGGTACGCCTCGTTCTCCGTGGCGTTCGGCTTCGTCTCCATCGCCACCGGCATCTTCACCACGTACGGCTCGGTGCTGGCGACGTCCGGCCCGCGCGGCATCTGGGCCTGGCCGGTCTCGGTGCTGGGCCAGCTGTCGGTCGCCCTCGTCTTCGGCGCCCTGGCGGCCCGCATCCCGATCAGCGGCTACTCCTACCAGTGGGTGTCGCGCATCGTCGGCCCGGTGTGGGGCTGGATCATGGGCTGGATCTCGTTCGCCTTCCTCGGCGTGGTGCTGGTCGCCGTGGACTACACGATCGCCTCCACCATCCTCCCGGAGCTGTTCCGCTACGCCGGAACCCCGCAGAACGCCTGGGTGATCACGGCCGGCGTCGTCCTGCTCCAGGCCGTACTGGTGGCCGCCTCGACGCGCACCACGCACCGGGTCAACAACGTCGCCGTGACCGTGCAGCTCGTCGGCGTGATCGCCCTGACGGTGCTGCTGTTCGCCGTGGGCGCCGCCACCGGCAAGCTGGACTTCGCCCACCTCTTCGAGGCCGGGCCCGTCCCGGAGAGCGGCTACTACGCCCTGGGCGGGGCAACGGAGGCCGGGCCGTTCGCGCTGGCGTTCCTGCTGGGCGCCTTCACCATCGTCGGCTTCGAGTCGGCGGCCAACCTGGCCGAGGAGACCAGGGACCCGGCCCGAGTCATCCCCAAGGCGATGGTGCAGGCCGTGGTCTCCCTGGGCGTGCTCGGCTTCCTGTTCCTGGTCGCGATCACCGCGGCGGCCGGCCGGACCGACGGCGTCGGCGGATCGGCGACGCCGGTGGCCACGGTGATCACCGCCGTACTGGGTTCGGTCATCGGCAAGGTCCTGCTCGTCCTGGTCGTCATCTCGATCTTCTCCTGCGGACTGGTGATCACCCTGAGCGGCACCCGCCTGGTGTACGCGATGTCCCGGGACGAGCGGTTCCCCGGCTGGCGGACCCTGCGGCGGATCGACCGGCGCACCGCCACGCCGCTGAACGCCTCCGTGTGCATGCTGCTCGTCGGTCAGATCGTCCTCGCGGTCTTCGCCCGCTCCACCGACGCGCTGTTCCAGCTGTTCTCCGCCGGGACCCTGCTGCCCGCGCTCATCTACGCCGGCACGGTGGCGATGTACGCGGCCAAGCGCCGCTCCCTGCCCCCGCCCCGGGGCTTCACGCTGGGCCGCTGGGAGGTCCCCGTCCTCGTCGTCGCCACTGTCTGGCTGGTGTACGAGCTGCTGATCTTCCGGGACGCCTCCTTCCGCGGCCCATGGATGTACGTCCTGGTCCTGTTCGCGATCGGCGCCGCCTACCTCACCGGCCTGCTCCTCCGGCGCGGCCGCGCCGCGCTGACCATGCCCGACATGGCCGACGTCGACCGGGCGCTGGACGCCGCCGGCACCTCCGGCCGGCCGCCCGCCGACGCCACCGCGGGAGGGGACGCGCGGTGACCGCGATCCTCGCCATCGACCAGGGCACTTCGGGTTCCAAGGCCATCGTCGTCGACGCGGAGGACGGGACCGTCGCCCTCGCGGAGGCAGCCCTCCGCCCCGCCTACCTCGCCGGCGGCGGCGTCGAGCAGAACCCGGCGGAACTGCTGGACTCCGTCCTCGACACGGGCCGCCGGGCGGTCAAGGAGGCCCACCGTCCGATCGCCGCCGTGGCCCTGGCCAATCAGGGCGAGACCGTACTGGCCTGGGACCCGGGGACCGGCACACCGCTGTCGCCGGCGATCGTGTGGCAGGACCGGCGCGCGGAGAGCGTCTGCGCCGAGCTGGCCGGCCACGCCGAGCACCTCGCACAGCGCACCGGTCTGGTCCTCGACCCGTACTTCTCCGCGCCCAAGATGGCCTGGCTGCGCCGCCACCTCACCCGCGACGGCGTGGTGACGACCACCGACACCTGGCTGGTGCACCACCTGACGGGCGAGTTCGTCACCGACGCAACGACCGCCAGCCGCTCGCTGCTGCTCGACCTGGACACCGCCACCTGGGACCACGGGCTCACCGAGCTGTTCGGTCTTGGCGCCGAACGGCTTCCCCGCATCGCCGCCTGCGACGAAATCGTGGGCACCACCCGCGCGTTCGGCCCGGAAATACCGGTGGCCGGGCTGATCGTCGACCAGCAGGCTGCCCTGGTGGCGGAGGGCTGCCTGGTGCCGGGCACCGCGAAATGCACGTACGGCACCGGCGCGTTCCTGCTCGCCAACACCGGTCCGCACCCGGTGCGCTCCAGCGCGGGACTGACCACCTCGGTGGCCTGGCAGGCGGCCGGGCGGACCCCGTACTGCGTCGACGGCCAGGTCTACACCGTGGCCTCCGCCGTGCGCTGGCTGCAGGACCTCGGTCTCATCCGGTCGGCGGCCGACCTGGACGCGCTGGCCGCCGCCGACGCGGAAGGTGCGCTGTGCGTACCCGCCTTCGCCGGCCTCGCCGCCCCCTGGTGGGCACCGGAGGCCACCGCGTCCCTCACCGGCATGACGCTGGCGACCCGCCGCGAACATCTCGTCCTGGCCGTACTCCAGGGAATCGCCGCGCAGGTCGCCGCGTTGGGCGCCCTGGTCGCGCGCGACCTCGGCAGGCCGCTGAGCAGGCTGCGCGCCGACGGCGGACTCACCCGGTCCGCCGTCCTGATGCAGGCCCAGGCCGACATCGCACAGCTCCCCGTCGACATCTACCCGTACGCCCACGCCACCCCGCTCGGCGCCGCCGCTCTCGCCCGCTGCGCCCTCGACCCCGCCCTCGGCCTCGAAGAGGCCGTCGGCGACTGGCGGCCCACCACCGTCTACGAACCCCGCTGGTCCACCGACCGGGCCGAGGAGTTCCGCACCACATGGGCGCGGGCCGCCGAGGCCTGCGCCGCCAAGGGAGAACACTCATGACCGCCACCCCGCACCGCCCCCACCGCGACGTCTTCGACGTCGCGGTGATCGGCGGAGGCCTCGTCGGCGCGGCGATCGCACGCGAACTGTCCGGCTGCGACGTCTCCGTCGCACTGCTCGAAGCCCGCGACGACGTGGGCGACGGCACGAGCAAGGCCAACACCGCGATCCTGCACACCGGTTTCGACGCCAAGCCCGGCACCCTCGAATCCCGGCTGGTCGCCCGCGGCTACCACCTGCTGAGCGCGTACGCCGAGGCAGCCGGCATCCCCGTCGAGCACACCGGCGCCGTCCTGGTCGCCTGGGACGACGAGGAGCTTCGGGCGCTGCCGGGGCTGAAGGAGAAGGCCGAGGCCAACGGCTACCCGCACTGCCGCATCGTCGGCGCCGACCACCTCTACGACGTCCTGCCCGACCTGGGCGAGGGTGCGCTCGGCGGCCTGACCGTGCCCGACGAGTCCATCATCTGCACCTGGACCACCAACCTCGCCCTGGCCACCGACGCCCACGAACGCGGCACCACGATCCTGCTCCGGCACGCCGTGACCGGCGTCGATACGGGGGAGGAGGCGACCACCCTGCACACGTCGGCCGGTGCCGTACGGGCCCGTTGGGTCGTCAATGCCGCCGGTCTCGGCGCCGACCACATCGACCGGCTCTTCGGCCACGACCGGTTCACCGTCACGCCCCGCCGCGGCGAGCTGTTCGTCTTCGACAAGCTCACCCGCCCGATGGCCGACAAGATCGTGCTGCCGGTGCCCACCTCGCGCGGCAAGGGCGTGCTGATCTCCCCGACCATCTACGGCAACGTCATGCTGGGCCCCACCGCCGAGGACCTCACCGACCGCACCGACACCGCGACGTCCGAGGACGGATACGACTTCCTCCTCACCAAGGGCGAACGCCTCATGCCGCGCCTCCTCGCCGAGGAGGTGACCGCGAGCTACGCCGGGCTGCGCGCCGCGATCGACCACCCCGACTACCTGATCGAAGCCACCCCGGCACAGCGGTACCTCCTCGTCGGCGGCATCCGCTCCACCGGCCTGACCGCCGGCCTCGCCATCGCCGAACACGCACGCACGCTCCTGGAGGAGGCGGGCCTGACGCTGCGCACCCGCGGTGACCTGCCCGCGGCCCCGCAGATGCCCAACATCGGCGAGGCCGCACCCCGCCCGTACCAGGACGCCGGCCTCATCGCCCGCGACCCCGCCTACGGCACCATCGTCTGCTTCTGCGAGCGGGTCACCGAGGGGGAGATCCGCGACGCCTGCCACGCGCCGGTACCCGCCCGCAGCCTGGACGGGCTGCGCCGGCGCACCCGCGCCATGAACGGCCGTTGCCAGGGCTTCTACTGCGGCGCCGCCGTCGCCGCCCTGCGCGAACGGCACCACACCCACGACGGCTGCACCAGCCACCACGAGGACGCCCGATGACCCACCAGCCGACCGTGCTCACCCCCGACGTCCTCATCGTCGGCGGCGGCCCCGCCGGGCTGACCGCCGCCGCCGAACTGGCCGGCCGCCACGCCGGACACGTCCTCGTCGTCGACCGGGAGGAGACCGCAGGCGGCATTCCCCGGCACAGCGACCACACCGGCTACGGCCTGCGCGACCTGCGCCGCGTACTGACCGGCCCGGCGTACGCCCGCCACCTCGTCCGGCGGGCCGCCCGGGCCGGAGCGGAGATCCGCACCCGCACCATGGTCACCGGCTGGGCCGACGAGCACACCGCCGACGTCACCGGCCCCGACGGCCGCTACCGGATACGCGCCCGGGCCGTCGTGCTGGCCACCGGCGCCCGCGAACGCCCGCGCAGCGCACGCCGCATCCCCGGCGACCGTCCGGACGGCGTCCACACCACCGGTCAACTGCAGAACCTCGTCCATCTTCACCACCGGCCCGTCGGTGAGCGGGCCGTCATCGTGGGCGCCGAACTCGTCAGCTGGTCCGCGGCGCGCACGCTCCGCGAAGCGGGCTGCACCCCTGCCCTCATGATCAGCCAGTACCCGAGGGCCGAGTCGTACGCCGCCTTCACCGCGGCAGGCCGTACCGCCCTGCGGGTCCCCGTCGCCACCCGCACCCGCGTCACCCGCATCATCGGCAGGGGCCGCTGCCGGGCCGTCGAGATCGAGCACCTCGACACCGGCCGGCGCACCACCGTCGCCTGTGACACCGTCGTCTTCACCGGGGACTGGATCCCCGACCACGAACTCGCCCGCACCGCGGGGCTCGACCTCGACGAAGGCACCCGCGGCCCGCTCACCGACACCGCGCTGCGCACGAGCCGCCCCGGCGTCTTCGCCGCGGGCAACCTCCTCCACCCCGTCGACACCGCCGATGTCGCAGCGCTGGACGGCAGGCACGTGGCCGGGCAGGTCATCGAGCATCTGCACGGCAGGACCCCGCCGGCCGAGGGCGTCCGCCTGCTCGCCGACGCCCCCTTCCGCTGGATCGCCCCGCAGATCCTGCGCCCGGGCGACCCGGCGCCCGCGCGGGACCGGCTGCTGCTGTGGACGGACGCATTCGTCCGCTTGCCCAAGGTGACCGTCCGCCAGGACGCGCGTACCCTCGCCCGCCGCACCCTCGCCTGGCCCGCCGCACCCGGCCGCGTCTTCCGCGTACCCGCCGGCGTCCTCGACGGCGTCTCACCCACCGGCGGGCCGGTCCACATCGGGTTGGGGTAGCACCGTCACGAGGACGGCCCCCTCCGGTACCGGCTGCCGGGGCGTGTCAGTGCCTGTTGCCGGCTCCGATCGACGCCGTCAGCATCGGCAGGGCGCGGTGGAGTTCGCGCTCCCAGTACGGCCAGGTGTGGGTGCCCGGGCCGTAGAGGTCGGCCGTGACGCGCAGACCGTGGGCGCGGGCCCGGTCGACGTACCGTTCCGACATGCCGCCCAGCCAGTTCTCCAGCGCGTCCGGCTGCGCATCGGGCGGATCCAGCGGCCCGGGGGTCCCGTTGCCCGTGGAGACGAACACCGGGAAGCCGCGCGGGAGCCGGCGCACCAGGTCGTACGGGTTGTGCGCCCGCCAGATGCCGGCCTGGGCCCGCGGGTCGCCCCAGAGGGCCGTCGGGTCGTCGGTGTAACCGGCGACGACGTTCAGGAGCTGCTGCGGGTCGGCAGTGGTGTCCACGACGCCGCTGAACGAGGCGGCAGACCGGAACATGCCCGGATGCCGGCCTGCGTACGAGAGGGCGCCGAAGCCGCCCATCGACAGCCCCGCAATGGCCCGCCGGCCGTTCGTCCGCAGGTTGCGCTCCACGAGCTGCCGCACCTCGGTGAGGTGGAAGGTCTCCCAGGCGGGCGCGCCGCCCGCGCCGTGGTTCCACCAGTTGCTGTAGAAGCCCATCGGGCCGCCCTCGGGGAGGACGATCAGGGCCCGCGTCCGAGCGGTCGCCCGTACGACGTCCGTGTTGTCCGTCCAGGCGCGCCAGCCGGGGGTGCTGTCGCAGCAGCCGTGCAGCAGGTACAGCACCGGCAGGCGGCGGTGGTCCCGGTCGTAGCCGGTGGGCAGCAGTACGCGGGCGTGTCCCTCCCGGCCGAGCGCGGGGGAGTGGATGGTCAGGTCGAGGATGCGGTCGTCGACCCGCTCGACGGCGGTGAGGTACGCGCCGTCGTCGGCCCGTACGCCCGGCAGCGCGTCGGCGGGGGCCGAGGCGGGGGCTGACGCGTGGGCCGACGGCGGCACGACGAACCCGGCGCACAGGAGCAGCAGGACGGTGAGGACGGACCGGGCGAGGCGGAGGCGCGCGGGTCTGCGGCGTCCTGTGCCGGGGCGACGACGTGGCATGGGTGGCTGCTCCTGTCCGCTGCGAACGGCTACCGGGTTGAGGGCACGGCCAGTGCTGACGACGTTGTCCCGCAAGGGACTTGGTGAAGCTAGAGCCGAGTGGGGCGGGAGTCAAGAGACGGGCAACCCGTCCGCCGGCGGCCTCGATCCGGTGTGCCGCCGTCGCCCGGCCGTGCCGGTAACGGCCCCGGCCCGGTTCCGGCGCGAGTTGTTTTCCGGAATTTCCGGTGCCGTTTTCGCTTCTGGCAGGGGAATCGTCAGTTCGGTCCGTCAATTACCGTGCGCGGGCCGCCGCATCGGAAAGTCGATCAGCGGGAGACGTACAACCATCTCCGCGGGTCGCTGGTCTTCTTGGGCAGTCGGAGATTTCCGCAGGGCGGCGTTGCTCCGCATTATCGCCAGGACGGCCGCGCGGGCTCTTCGGAAAAGTCACGCATCTATGTGCGAATCCCAGGAGGTATTCCGTCGTGAGATATGCCAAGCGTGCCCTCGCCGGGCTGACCTGTGCGTTTGCGCTCATTCCGGCCGGTTCCGCAATGGCCGGCAGTGGTCCGGCGCCCGCCCCGTCGGAGCGGAGCCTGGCCAAGTCCACCGCCCCCTCGGCTACCGGAAATCCCCTCAGTGCAAAGGCGAAAGCGGCCGGTGTGTGCAGCGACGCCTATGCGATCGGGGAAACCGGATACATCACCCGCCAGGGTGTGAAGATCGCATCCGTGAAGCAGTTCTACTCCCCGAAATGCCAGCAGAACTACGGCTACCTGTGGGTCTGGGATTCCTTCCGGGACAAGGCCGGCGACTACGACGTCAGCACGGCTGTCTACAGCTACTCCCAGGACGAGATTCTCGGCAAGCGAGCCTGGACGAACAGCACCGCCCAGGAATTCTGGTCCAACGGCACCGACACCGTGAAGGACTGCACCGCGGGCGTCGGCTCGCTGCGCCCGGCCGGGGACCCGCTGGCCTCCCAGGGGGCCGGCACGAAGCGCTGCTGACCCACGAGTCATGTGCCCGGTGGAGTGAGGGTCCTCCGCCGGGCACAACTGCTGCCGTTTCAGGTAGCAGACGAGGCGCCGGGCAAAATCACCGTCACTCCGGCGCCCCGCACCTCATCCATCGCCGCCAGGGCCGCAGGCGCGGCATCCAGCGGGAGGGTGGCCGTCGTCAGCAGGTCCGGGCGCAGGGTGCCGGCCCGGACCAGGTCCAGCATTGGCGGGTAGGCGTGCGCCGCCATGCCGTGGCTGCCCAGGATTTCCAGCTCCAGCGCGACCAGCCGGTCCATCGGCACCGGTATGGGCTGCGGGAGGAGCCCGACCTGTACGTGGCGGCCGCGCCGTCGCAGGCTGCCGACCGACGCCGCGCAGGTCGCGGCCGAGCCGAGGGCGTCCAGCGAGACATGGGCGCCGCCGCCCGTCAGCTCGCGCACCGCCGCGGCCGGATCCGCGGTACGGGAGCCGTCCACGCACTCGGCGGCGCCGAATTTCCGCGCCAGGTCCAGCGCGCCCGACGAGCGGTCGACCGCGACGACCCGCGCCCCGGCCGCCGCCGCGATCATCACGGCGGACAGCCCGACGCCGCCGCACCCGTACACCGCGACCCACTCGCCCGGCGCCGCCCGCCCCTGCGCGGTCACGGCCCGGAACGCGGTCGCGAACCGGCAGCCGAGCGACGCCGCCGTGACGGAGGACACCTCCTCGGGCACCGCGATCAGGTTCACGTCCGCATGATCGAGTGCCACGAACTCGGCGAAGGAGCCCCAGTGGGTGAAGCCGGGCTGCGTCTGCCGTTCGCACACCTGCTGGTCGCCCGCCGCGCAGGAAGCACAGCTTCCGCAGGCGCAGACGAAGGGCACGGTCACCCGGTCGCCCGGACGCCAGTTCGCCACCCGCGCACCCGCCTCCGCCACGACCCCGGCGAGTTCGTGGCCCGGTACGTGCGGCAGCGTGATGCCGGAGTCGTGGCCCATCCAGCCGTGCCAGTCGCTGCGGCACAGTCCGGTGGCCTCGACCCGTACGACCACGCCGTGCGGCGCCGGTACGGGGTCGGGGACGTCCCGTACCTCGGCCGGTTGCGCGTATCGCTCGAACACCACAGCTCGCATGGGCCCCGCCTCTCCTCGGAAGACCGCCGCCCCGTCCCGGGACGCGCAGCAGCGGCCTTCCCGTCCCGGCCGGCCGCTATCCGCGGCCCGGCGGGCGAATACCCCCGCGCAACCGGCGCGGAAAGTTCAATACACTGACAGAACGATGAAGACGACGGGGGCAGGGGTTGCAGTCGCCGCGCAGGTGAGGCTCGGGGGAGACGGAAAGCGAGGAGCGGTGGGGGCGCTCCGGTAGTTCGAGCCGATCACCGCGTTGGACAGCACATACAGCGGCGGAGGGCGTCCTGGCCGCCGTCCCGGCGCCCGACGACCAGACTTCCGACGACGGACCGACCGAGGTCCGGCGCACGCCGCCGTGCCCGCGCCGATGCCGACCGATACCAATGAGGTGTGCCTGACCATGATCGAACCCGCGAACGCCGAGGGCGCCGACTCGCCCCGCGGCAGTTCCCCCGCGCGCGCTCCCGTGCTGATAGCCGTGCTCGTCGTCTCGGCCTTCGTGATGATCCTCAACGAGACGATCCTGAGCGTCGCGCTCCGCGACCTCACGGTCGACCTGGGGATCTCCACCACGACAGTGCAGTGGCTGACGAGTGGCTTCCTGCTGACCATGGCCGTGATCATCCCCATCACGGGCTTTCTGCTCGAACGTTTCACCGCGCGTCAGGTCTTCCTGGCCTCGCTGACCATGTTCAGCGTCGGCACGCTCGTCAGCGGCCTCGCCCCCGGGTTCGGCGTGCTGATGGCCGGGCGCGTGATCCAGGCGTGCGGTACCGCCGTCATGCTGCCGCTGCTCATGACCTCCGTGATGCGCCTCGTGCCGCCGGCCAAGCGCGGCGCGACGATGGGCACGATCAGCATCGTCATCGCGGTCGCCCCCGCCGTGGGCCCGACCGTGGGCGGCGCCGTGCTCGCCTCGCTGGGCTGGCGGTGGATGTTCTGGATCGTGCTGCCGCTCGCCGTGGCCGCGCTGGCCACCGGCGCGGCCCTGATGCGGCTGGACAGCGAGACGCGGCAGGTGCCGCTGGACGTGCTCTCGGTCGTGCTCTCCGCCATCGGCTTCGGCGGAGTCCTGTACGGCCTGGCGTCCGTCGGCGAGTCCGGCGGCGGGGCGCACACGCTCCCGCCGTGGCTACCGATCGTGGTCGGCCTGGTGTCGCTGGGTGTGTTCGTCGCCCGTCAGCTGCGCCTCCAGCGGGACGACCGCGCCCTCCTCGACCTGCGTCCGTTCAAGACCCGCCCCTTCAGCGTCGCCCTGGTCCTGTCGGCACTGCTGTTCATGTGCCTGCTGGGCGTCGGATCGATCATGCTGCCGCTGTACCTCCAGACCGTGCTGCGCACCAGTACGTTCGTCAGCGGTCTGGCCGTCCTCCCCGGCGGTCTCCTGCTCGGTCTGCTGGGCCGCCCCGTGGGACGGTTGTTCGACCGCTTCGGTGCGCGCCCCCTGGTGATCCCGGGCGCACTCGCCCTGGCCGTGTCGCTGTGGCTCTTCACGCTCCTCGGCGCCCACTCGCCGCTGGCCACGGTCATCGCCATCCACATCCTGCTGATGGCCGGGCTCGGGCTGATGATGACGCCGCTGATGACCGAGTCGCTGGGCGCGCTGCCCGATCACCTCTACTCCCACGGCAGCGCGATCCTCTCCACCCTTCAGCAGGTGGCGGGCGCGTTCGGTACGGCCGTGTTCGTCACCGTCGCGTCGCTGAGCACCTCCGACCCGTCGGGTGCTCCGGACGCCGGGGGACTGCGTACGGCGTTCATGGTCGCGGGCGTCATCGGCCTGCTCGCGTTCGGCGCTTCGCTGTTCGTCAGCCGCACGGCGCGGCCCGCGCATCAGGACCACGCGCCGGTGGCCGAGGGCACGATCGAGACGGAAGGCACGATCGAGGCGGAGAAGGAAGCCGCCGGAGCCGGGACCGCCCCCGGCCGGGAGCCCGCTCCCACCCGCCTCGACAAGTAGCGGCGCGGTCGGTGCCCTCGCGGGCGGGCGGCGCGGTACGCCGGAACGACGGCGAACCGGGGGCGGCGGTCGGCACACCGCCGCCCCCGGGGCACGGGGTCGGGCCGGCGACGCGACCCGGCCCCGCCGCGCGTCAGTGCGGCTGCGCCGCCGGCTCCAGGACGAAGACCGGGATCTCGCGGTCGGTCTTCTGCTGGTAGTCCGCGTAGTCCGGGAACGCCTCGACCGCGATGGCCCACCACGCGGCCTTCTCCTCCCCGGTCACCTCGCGCGCCACCATGTCCTGGCGCACCGGTCCGTCCTGGAGCTCCACCCGCGGGTCGGCCACCACGTTGTAGTACCAGACCGGGTGCCGCGGGGCCCCGCCCAGCGAGGCGATCACGGCGTAGCGGCCGTCGTGCTCGACGCGCATGAGCGGCGTCTTGCGGATCCTGCCGCTCTTCGCGCCGAGCGTGGTCAGGATGATGACCGGCAGATCCCGCCGCTTCTCGTCGTCCGGTCCGACCAGGGGGCGCAGCGTCGTGCCTTCCGTACCACCGGAGCTCTCGTACAGCTCCACCTGGTCACGTACCAACTTCGTGGTGCTCGGTTCGTACTCGCCCTTGAGCGGCATGTCACCATCTCCCAGCTCTGGAACAGTCCTCGTCCGCGGTTCGTGGTCCCGTACAACACACAGCGCGTACCCGATCATCCCTCGCACCGGGCGCACTTGCTCCGCGCCGTGGAACCGACCGGCTCCGGCGACACAACTTATCGGGCGTGGCCCGTCGTCAGGCGGGCGCGAAGGCGCGCGTGTCGAGCCCCAGCCAGTCGTTCAGACCCTCTTCGCCGGCGGGCAGGATGCGTACGACCCGGCTGTTCGGCTTGCGTGCCACCCAGCCGCGTTCGACGCAGCGGTCCAGCAGGGCGGCGCCCACGGCCCCCGACAGATGGTGGCGCTGCTCGGTCCAGTCCACGCAGTACGCCACCAATTTCCTGCGGGTCTCGGGGACCGTCACGCCGATCGCCGCCAGCATCTCCCAGCCCTGCGGGGTGAGCCGGTAGTCGAGGTCGTGGCCGCGGGAGGAGAGCCGGTCCCGTGTGGCGCGGTCCGGGTCGTGCCTGCCGTCCCCGCCGACCACCGCCCGCTGCTCGATGAGAGCGCGCATGATGCCGACGCCGAGGTACCCGGCCAGGTGGTCGTAGCAGGTACGGGCGGTGCGCAGCGCGCCGGCGCGGGTTCCGGTGCGCAACGACGTGGGCCGGAAGGGCGGGGCCAGCCGGGCGAGTGACTCGATGGCGCGGGCGACGTCGGGAGAGGCCAGGCTGTAGTAGCGGTGCCGGCCCTCCGTGCGGACGTGGAGCAGCCCGCCGTCCACGAGCCGGCTCAGGTGGCCGCTCATGGTGGACAGGGAGACCCCGGCCTCCGACGCCAGCATGGACATCGGCAGCGCGCGCTTGTCGAGCAGCGCCAGCAGGACGCGCGCCCGGGTCCGGTCGCCCATCAGCGCTGCGGGGTCGGCGAAATTGGCGTCACCGGCAAGATCACGCATTGGTTCGGTTCTCCTCGCTCACCAAGGGACGTCACGGTTCGGTGCTGGGCACAGGCACGAAGGTAGTACGCCGGCCCACGGAGCCGTTCCACGGCGGTGCCGGTGAGAGCGGTGCGGACGCCCGCGGCGCCGGGCACGGCACACTTCGGCCGGGACCGAAGTGGTCGACGGCTACGGTGACCGGACCGAGCAGGCCCAAGGAGGTATGACACGTGCCGGAAGCGCGAGCCCGGGAGTCCGGAACGGCGGCCGCACCACAGCGAACGGCGGGCCGGCCGGCCCGGCTGCCGCTGATCGCCCTGTGCATGGGCTTCTTCATGGTCACGCTGGACGCCACAATCGTCACCGTGGCGCTGCCGCCCCTCGGGGCCGACTTCCACGCCGGGAACGACCTCACGGGCCTCCAGTGGGTGGCCGACGGATACACCGTCGTCTTCGCCGGACTGCTGCTGTCGGCCGGGTCCCTCGGCGACAGACTGGGCAGCCGCTCCGCCTTCCAGGCCGGAATGGCGCTGTTCCTCCTCACCTCGGCCGCATGCGGCCTCGCGCCGTCCCTGCCGTTCCTCATCGTGATGCGGCTGCTGCAAGGACTGGCGGCGGCGCTCGTCGTACCGACCTCGCTCGCCCTCATCCACGCCTCGTACGCCGACAAGCGGGACCGCGCCAGGGCGATCGGCGTCTGGGGCGGGATCGGCGGCCTGGCCGCGGCCTCGGGCCCGGTCCTCGGCTCCCTCCTGACCGCGGCCTTCGGCTGGCGCGCCGTGTTCTACGTGAACCTGCCGTTCGGCATCCTCGGGCTCGTACTGACGGCTCGTTACGTCGTGGCGCCCCGGCCCGCACGAGGCGCCACGCTCGATCTGCCCGCCCAGCTCCTCGGCATCCCGGCGCTCGGCGCGATGACGTTCGGGATCATCGAGGCGGGGCACTCCGGCTGGACCGATCCGCCGGTCCTCGCGGCCCTGGCCCTGTCCGTCCTCTGTGGCGTGGGCTTCCTGCTGGTGGAGCAGCGCGCCGCCGACCCGATGCTGCCCCCGGGACTGTTCCGCAACACCACCTTCTCCAGTGCCACCGCCGTCGGGCTCCTCCTGAACATCGGCTTCTACGGCCAGCTGTTCGTCGTCAGCTTCTACTTCCAGCAGTACCGCCACTTCCCGGTGCTCTGGGCGGGACTGGCACTGCTGCCGCAGACCGCCATGGCGGCCGTCGCCTCCACCCTCGGCGGCCGGATGACGGCCCGCACCGGACCACGGAGACCGATGCTGCTGGGCCTCGGCTCGGGCGCACTGGGCTTCCTGGGACTGCTCCTGGCTGGTCGCGGCACGCCGTACCCGGCCCTCGTACCGCCACTCGCCGCCATCGGCTTCGGTACCGCCCTCACGATGCCGGCCGCGGTCGCCGCGGTCGTCGAATCGGCCCCCGCACACCGCGCCGGACTGGCCTCGGGGGCGTTCAACGCGGCCCGCCAGGTCGGCAGTGCGGTGGGCGTGGCACTGCTCGGCGCGCTGATCACACCGGCGTCCGCCTTCCTCCACGGCATGCGCACCGGCTCACTGATCAGCGCGGCCTGCTTCACCGCGGCAGCCCTGCTGACCCTGCGCGGCGTGGAGCGTACGCGGCGGGGAGCAGGGGCGGCCTGACGGCGTGCTCACTCGAAAGCGTTCAGCAGTTGTTCGTAGGCCTTGTAGACGCGTCGTGCCTTCTGGAGGTCCCGCACCGTGGCATCGGGAATAGCGCGGAAGTACGAGCAGGCGGTGACCTGGTGGGCAGCGATACGGTCCTTGATGTTCGGGTCACCGATGCCCGGGTAGTCCTCGGTGTGCTCCATGACGGTGTCGAAGATGTCGGGAATCCGGTGGGCGAAATCGTCGATGTAGGCGTCCCAGTCACCGTCGAAGGACGTGGCGAACAGCAGGCGTGTGTCCTCGTCGAAGAGGACCCACCGCGCGTCGTGCAGCGTGCCGATCCGCTGGGTCACCTCCCTGCTGAGCTGCCCGAACGTGTTCTGCCGGAAGATGTCGCGGATCAGTTTGCCGTGCCCGGGCTTGACCTTGAAGAAGAGGGTGAACTCGGAGGTGCGGCCGTCCGTCCGGCCCGGCCGGGCCGGCTTCTCGGGGTTCGTGGTCATCTCGGATCCCTTCTCGGCGACGTGCGGGGTGCGCTGTCTCCGTGCGGCGGGCCGCGGACTCCCGGCCGGTGTGCCTCAGTTGTCGAGGCCGGCGAGCCGGCGCAGGGCGCGGATGCCCGGCATGAAGAGGTACTCGCCTCCCTTGGTGACGACGAAGCGGGGCAGTTGCCCGTACTGCCGGCGGCGGGGACGCGGGTGCAGGGGGACGGTGAAGGAAGCGGTCCCGTCGCGGTTTCCGGTCAGGGGATCCTGCTCCGTCTCCAGTCCGGCGAAATTGCCGTCGTTGGTCCACTGGCCCTTGACGAACTCGAACTGCCGGACGAGGTCGGTGCCCATGAAGAGAAAGACGATGCCTCGTTCGGCCCCGTCGTCGTCCAGCTGCCCTTCGGGCAGCTCAGGGCCGTAGGGGGTACCGCGTCGCAGGAAGCAGTGACGGCGCACGTCCACGGAGTCGTCCGGGGAGCTGCGGGGGTTCATGCGCCGGATGTGGGCACCGACCGGACAGCGCCGGCCGCCGGGATCCTGTTCACGGTAGGTGAAGTCGTTGTTGCGCGCGGCATCCGCGGCGAGCGCGGGATCGTCCTGGGAGGGAGCGAGCGCCAGGGGTGCGCCGCTGCGCCAGCGGCCGACCATCTTGGCCGCCAGCAGTTCGCCTTCCTCGGGCGAGGAGGAGTTCTCCTTGAGGTAGCGCCGGAATTGCGCGGTCCTCACGTGCAGTTTGCGGAGGGCGACGTAGGTGCCGTTGCGGCGCAACGCGTCCGGTAGAGGCTGCGAGGCGAGGTGCCCGAGCTGGTCCGGACAGCCGAGAACGAACTCGCCGGCCTTGACCGCGGGGCCGGTGCCGGGCGGATCGCCGTAGTGCGTGGGGTCATCAGCGCCCGCCCGGTCGCTCCAGGGCGCCCCCGAGCCCTCGACGTTCGGTTTGCTGATGTTGTCCACGAAGCCCAGGTGCGTGCGCCCGGTCGGCAGCTGCGCGACGTCCAGCCGGTGCATCAGCTGTACGGCGGGCAGGCCGCGCAAGGCTTCCCGTACCGCCTCCAGCAGGGATTCGAGCGCGTCCCCGTCCGCGGCGAAGGAAGCCACGACAAGGTGCACGTCGGGGCTGCCCAGGGGGGTGTCCCAGTGCTCGGGGCCGCTCTCTCCGGTGTCCCCGAGCCGGTGGGCGCGGGCCGCCATGCCCTCGCGGAACGCCGCCGGGAAGCTGTCCAGCGACTCCTGCCGCAGTCCCAGCGCCCGCAGCCCGGAATGGCTCAGCGCGACGCTCAGCCACGCGCCGCCGGGAGGGTCCCACCACCGGGCCGCCGAGGCGACGTGCGGCAGCAGGCGCGCGAGCAGCTGACGGCCGTCCGACGGGCCGTCGATGCGGAGCAGCAGGTAGCTGCCGACGCAGGGGACGGGGCGCTTCCGCAACAGAGCGGCCTGGATGTCGTCCAGCTCCAGCATCTGCGGTGCGGACGGGTTCGTACGGTCTGCCATGGTGGTCCGCCTCCCTCCTCTGCGGTACGGCCGGCTCACGCGTCAGGGCTCCGTGGCGGGGCCGGACACCTTCGGCGTCGTGGTGTTCGGGGCCGGTGCCTTCAGTGGCAGTACCTCGTCCGCGGTGCGCGGCTCGCGCCGTTCCTGGTGGTTGAGCCGGTGGCGCAGGACGGAGGAGCGGCGGTAGGCCTCCTTGCGGGCCCGCATGATGCTGCCCAGCGGCCGGTGGGCAGCGGTCACCCGCCAGGGCGTGAAGGACAGGGCGTCCATCCGTTCCAGGTTGTCCGCGCCGGAGATGTCCTGCGCGGGGAAGCGGAGGTTCGCCACCGTGACGTACGGGGACCGCCACTCCGGCCATTCGACCGTGAGGTCGTCGACCGGCATGTGGACCGGATCGGTGCAGAGCTGGACCTGGATGCGGAAGGCGTAGGGCCGCTCGCGCAGTTCGGCCACCAGCGCGGGCCGGAAGAACTCACCAGCGGCGCCGGGGTCCATGGACCGCTCGGCCACGGCGGCCGCACAGCTGGGATCGGGGGTGAGGCGCACCTTGGCGAGGTAATCGCCGTGCCGGACCGCGCCCATAGTCGTGTAGGTCGACAGCAGTACGTTCACCAGGGGCCGTTGGACGAGGGCGAGGAAGGCCAGCAGTTCTTCCCACGCCCATTCGTCGGGCGCCAGGGTCCCCATACCGGTCACGTAGTCGCGGTAGAAACGGCGCCGGCCCGGCCTCCCCTCCGCGAAGTAGGCACCGGCCCGGAGGAAGAGCTCCTGGACGAAGAGGTAGTGCCGGACGGTGCTGCAGAAGAACACCGGCGCGTTGATGGTGGTGTAGTCGAACGTCCGGCTGTCGGGTTCGTCCTCCAGCAGCGTCGGACCGTCGATGTCGAACAGCTTCAGCGCCAGTCCTACGGCGCCTCCCAGCTTCTCGTCGGGCCCGGGGCGGGCGGAGCCGTTGGAGAACCGCACCAGTGCGTCGTGTCTGCCCGGAGTGGCGTAGATGCCCTGTGCGTACTCCTCGGGGAGCCCGTCGGGGATCTCCACTTCGCCCCGGACCAGCCCGTAGCCCTTGCTGTGCGCCTCGCGCAGCGCCCGGCCGTTGCCGTCGGCCGTCATGGAGCCGGTGATGTGCTGCTCCATTGTCGCGATCAGCAGCCGTACGTTCTCGTCGAAGTCCGGTTCGACGCTTTCCCACTCCGGTGTGTAGGCGATGAAGCGCGGTGACATGACCCGACCGCCTTTCGTCTCCGCGGCCGACCGGAACGGAACAACACGCACGTCCGGCGGGCGTTCTGCCGGACCCACCGTACTCACGCGCGAAGCGTTGGCGACAGGTCGAAAAGCGGCCCGGAGGCGGCGTGCGGACTGAGGTCACAGGGCCCGTCGGAGGGGTACGGGGGAGGCGGTCCGTCACCGAGGGCTGTCCGTTGCGTGCCGATGGGTGCCGTTGGGTGTCCATATAGCGCTGTCCGGGGTAACTTGTGAGGGATTGCCACGCGGGGAGGGCGAGGATGGGCGATCACGGGACAACGGGGGCGTTGCGTTTCGAGGCACTGGGTCCGCTGCGGGTGTGGCGGGACGGGGAGGAGGTGAATCCGGGTCCTGTGCAGCAGCGTGTGGTGCTCGCCGTGCTGCTTCTGCACGCGAACCGGCCGCTGCCGCGGGAGAAGCTGATCGACGCGGTGTGGGGCACGGCGGCTCCGGGACGGGCGGTGAATCTGGTGCAGCGGCACGCCGCCGGGCTGCGCAGAGTGCTGGAGCCGGACCGGCCGGCCCGTTCCCCGTCCCGGCTGCTGACCTGGACCGAGAGCGGATACGTACTGGCCGTACCGCCCGGCGCACTGGACCTGGACACCGTCGACGAGCAGATCGAACGGGGGAGGGCGGCGCGAACCGCCGGTGACTGGCAGACGGCGGCGGATGCGCTGCACGCGGCGTTGCGCCTGTGGCGGGGGCGGCTGTGCGAGGGCCTGACCGGTCCGCTGCTGGACGCCGAGCGGGACCGGCTGGAGGAGCACCGGCTCAGTGTGCTGGAGGAGCGCATCGAGGCCGACCTGGCTCTGGGCCGGCACGCCTCGGTGGTGGCCGAACTGGCCGGTCTGGTACGCGAGCACCCCCTGCGGGAGCGGCTGTGCGAGCGGCTGATGGTGGCCCTGTACCGGTCGGGGCGCCAGGCCGAGGCGCTCGCGGCGTACCGCACCACGCGAACGCTGCTGGCCGAGGAGCTGGGCATCGAGCCCGGCCCCGAACTCCAGCGGCTGGAACAGGCGGTACTGAACGCCGACCCGACTCTCACGCCGCCCGCGCCGCAGCAGTCCCCACCGCGTCCGGTCCCGTGCCTGCTGCCCGGCGATGTCGCGGGCTTCGCCGGCCGCACGCGCCAGCTGGCGGAACTGGACGCGCTGACGAGCCCGGACCCGCACTCGACGGCCGCGGTGATCTGCCTGGTCACCGGGACCCCGGGCGTCGGCAAGACCGCGCTCACGGTGCACTGGGCGCACCGGGTACGACAGGCCTTTCCCGATGGGCAGTTGTATGTGGACCTGCGCGGCTACGACCCCGAACAGCCCATGGCCGCCGGGGAGGCGCTCGCCCGCCTGCTGGCCGCCCTGGGGCTGCGCGGCCAGGACATCCCCCTGGACGTCGCCGACCGCTCCGCCCGGTACCGCAGTGAACTGGCCGGGCGCCGCATGCTCGTCATCCTGGACAACGCCGCGACGCCGGAGCAGATCAGGCCGCTGCTGCCCGGCACCGCCGGCTGCCCGACCCTGGTGACCAGCCGCGATGCCCTGCCGGGTCTGGTGGCCCTGCACGGAGCCCACCGCATCGACCTCGACCTGCTGCCCGCCGAGGACGCCCACGCCCTGCTGCACCAGCTCATCGGGCCGCGGGTGGCTGCCGAGCCCAGGGCCGCCGGCGTACTGGCGGACCGGTGCCGCCGGCTGCCCCTCGCGTTGCGTCTCACCGCCGAACTCGCCGCCGCCCGGCCCCATCAGAGCCTGGCCGACCTGGCCGCCGAGCTGGCCGACCGGCAGCTGGACCTTCTCCACGACGACGAGGACCCCAGCGCCGACGTGCGCGCGGTGTTCTCCTGGTCCTACCAGCGCCTGCCCGGCGGGGCCGCCCGGGCCTTCCGGCTGCTGGCCCTGCACCCCGGCCCCGACTGGAACACCGATGCCACCGCCGCTCTCACCGGCACCACGCCCGAGCAGGCCGGCCTGCTGCTCGACCGGCTGGCCCGCGCCCACCTCATCCAGCCCACCGGCCCCCACCGGTACACCATGCACGACCTGCTGCGTGCCTACGCCGCCGAGCTGGCCGTCACCACCGACCCGCCCGCCGACCGGCACGCCGCGCTGACCCGTCTCTTCGACCACTACCTGGCCAGCGCCACCACCGCGACGACCACGCTCCACCAGCACCGGGAGGACCAGCGCCCGCTGCCCACCCATGCCCCGCCGGCCACCCCCGTGCCGCCGATCGACGGCCCGGAGGCGGCGCGCGCCTGGCTGGACGCCGAACGCGCCAACCTGGCCGCCGTCTGCGCCCACGCCGCCGGTCACGGCTGGGACAGCCATGCCGTGGAACTGGCCACCGCTCTCTTCCGCTACCTGGACACCGGTGGGCACTACGCCGACGGCCTGGTCATCCACACGCACGCCCAGCACGCCGCCCGGCACAACGGTGACCACAACGGCGAAGCCTACGTACTGACCCACCTGGGCTACGTCTACTGGCGGCAGGGCCACTTCCCGCGGGCCGTCGACCACCACCGCAGAGCACTGGACCTCTTCCGGCGGACCGGCAACCGCGACGGTCAGGCGTCCGCCCTCACCTACCTCGGCCTGGTCCACTGGCGGCAGGGCCACTACCCGCTCGCCGTCGACCACCACGACCGGGCACTCGGCCTCTTCCGCCGGACCGGCAACCGGTACGGCCAGGCGTACGCCCTCCTCTTCCTCGGCCTGGTCCACTGGCGGCAGGGCCGGTACGAGCGGGCCGTCGACGAGCACCGCCGGTCGCTGGACCTCTTCGAGCAGCTGGCCGACGGGAACGGCCAGGCCTACGCGCTCACTCACCTGGGCCTGGACCACTGCGAGCAGCGGCGCTACCAGCAGGCCATCGACCAGCTCTGCCGGGCGGTGGACCTCTTCCGGCGGACCGGCAACCGCGACGGCCAGTCCTACACACTGACCCACCTGGGCCTGGTCCACTGCCGGCAGGGTCGCTACCGGCAAGCCGTCGACCATCACCGCCGAGCCCTGGACCTGGCCCGGCAGACCGGCTACCGCGCCTGCGAAGTCGAGGCGCTCAACGGCCTCGGCGAAGCCCTGCGGTCCAGCGGCGAAACGACCGTGGCGCGTGCCTGGCACACCGACGCGCTGGCCAAGGCCGTGGAGATCGGCGAGCGGTTCGAGCAGGCCCGCGCGCACGAGGGCATCGCCGCCCTCGACCACGCCACCGGCGACCTCCAGCAGGCCCGCCGGCACTGGGAACACGCCCTGAACCTGTACGCCGGTCTCGGCGTCCCCGCCGCCGACACCGTGCGCGCCCGGCTGGCCGCCCTCGACCGCGAGGACGTGGTCCGCAAGGAAGCCGACCCGGCTCCGCACTTCTGAGGAATGTCAGGGGAAGCTCAGTCGAGACAGAACTCGTTGCCCTCGATGTCCTGCATCACGAGGCACGACTCATTCTCCTCGTCGGCGAGCAGCAGTTGAAAGCGTGTCGCGCCGAGCGGGACCAGCCGTGCGCACTCGGCCTCCAGCGCGGCGAGGCGCTCTTGCCCCACCAGCCCGGTGCCGACCCGCACACAAAGATGCACCCGATTCTTGACGACCTTGCCCTCGGGGACGCGCTGGAAGTACAGCCGAGGGCCCACGCCCGAGGGATCACTGCACACGAACCCCGAATCCCGCCGCTCGGGCGGCAGGGAGCGGTTGTACTCGTCCCAGGTGCCGAATCCCTCAGGTGCCGGCGGTACGACGTATCCCAACACCTCGCACCAGAAGCGAGCGAGGCGCTCGGGTTCCGCGCAGTCGAAGGTGACTTGGAACTGCCTGATCGTTGACATCGGCGCACCATAGCAGGAGCACTGTCGCACAAAGGGCCGATCGCTCCTAAAAGCGTTACGCCCTTGTGCGTATGGAGGGGCGGTACACCCGGCAATACGATGGAAATTTCTCGGAGTTGTAGAAAATATTGAACCGTGGTCCTGTGCTGACCGCTCCCGGCCGCGCAGGCCTCCGGTCGATACCGCCGGGATTTCTCCGGCAGTCAACTGCACGAGGCTTCCGCGCTGGGGGGAAGCATGCGAGTCATCTTTCAGATGCGGCCCGAACGCGATGTCATGGCAGCCGTCATCGATCCTCATGTCGCCACTCCGCCGGCCGCGGACGTCGCCGGGCCGATTCCCGGCCTCGCCCTGGACGCCGGCTTCGCGCCGGTTCCCGTTCCGCAGCCGAAGCCGGCCACGCCCGGCGGTGATCCGCTGTCGCTGGAGCAGCCGCTCGTGTTCTCCATGGCACCCGAGGACGCCAGCGTCCTGATCCGTGGTGAGATCCAGGACTACGACGTCGCCGGCCGGCTGGCAACGCTCGCCACCGCACGGCCCGACATCGTCGGGATCTCCGCCGACCCCGTCGTCGAGACCACCCCGAACTGCGACGGCGCCCCCGTCGGGGACTGGCACGACGTCGAGCACGCCGTCACCGACGACCTCAAGGGCGAAGGGCTCGACGGCCGGGGCGTCACGCTCGCCGTCGTCGACACGGGCATCAACATCGAACACCTGGGGAAGGTGCTGGGGAACGCCGTGGAGATCGACGCCGAGCGCAGCTGGAAGCCCGCCGGGGTCGGTGAGGCCTTCGGCCGGTTCCCCGTGCGCCACGGCACGATGTGCGCCTTCGACGCGCTGATCGTCGCACGGCGGATCGCCCTCCTCGACCTTCCCGTGCTCGGTTCCACCCGGCAGGGGACCACGGTCATGGAAGGGCTGCTCTCCGACGCGATCGCCGCCTACGCACACCTGAGGTCACTGCTGGAGGCGGTCCCGCCCGGACAACGCACCGGGCTGGTCGTCAGCAACAGCTGGGGCTCGTACAGCCCGCGGTGGGACTTCCCGCCGGGGCACCCGGGCAACTACTCCGACAACCGTGCCCACCCCTTCAACCTCGCGGTGGCCGCCCTGGAGAACGCCGGCGCCGACATCCTCTTCGCCGCGGGCAACTGCGGCCGTGACTGTCCCGACGGCCGGTGCGGATTCCCCGACCGGCCCATCAACGGCGCCAACTCGCACCCCCGGGTGCTGTCCGTGGCCGGCGTCGACACCCGGGGAGTGCGGGTCGGCTACTCCTCCCAGGGGCCGGGCCGGCTCAGCCAGCGCAAGCCCGACATCGCCACCTGCACCCACTTCGAGGGTTCACAGGTGCTCGGGCCCGACACCCCCGACTCCGGGACCTCGGCCGCCTGCCCCGTCGCCGCGGGCGTCGTCGCTGCCGTACGCACGAGGCTGTCGCCCCAGGAACTGCCGCCGGCCAGGATGCGCACCCTGCTGCGCCGCACCGCCAACGACGCGGGTGTCGCCGGCTTCGACTTCGACCACGGCTACGGCACCATCAACACCGCGGCGATCGTGGAGGCACTGCGCCAACGCAGCAAGCACAACGCCCGCGCATAGGAGACCCATGGCTCCCGGCAGCCGTACCGTCCTCGTCACCGTGACGCTGCCGCCGGGCACCACACTCCAGGGTGCCCAGCGGCGGCTCGGGCTGGGTGACGACGAGGTCGACTCCGCGTACGGCCTGGTGTCCGTCGACCCCGCCCGGAACCTCTTCGCCCTCATGGTGACCGAAGAGGCCGGCTCGCGGATCGGGGGAACGCCCGGTACGCAGGGCCCCTACGCGAACCCCAGGATCGAGCCCTTCGGCCCGGATCGCCCGGACGACGCCGACGGCGGCGGCACCGCAGGCTGAGGGCCCCTCTTCCGGCGCGCTCAGCGGCGGATGCGCTGAATCCTGCCGTATGTGGCTGCCCGCCGCACTTCCGTCGCCCGACGTATGACATCCCTGTTCGTCATTTTCCCTTACAGGCCTCAACAACCCATGCCCGCAGCTCCGTTCGCGCTGCAGTGAGGACTGCAACGAGCCCTGCAACGCCGGGGAGCACGATGAAGGCGCCGCCGCGGAAGCTCCCGGAGGGCAGCGGGGGGACTGCTCTCCGGGTCCGCGCCGAAAGGCGCCGGAAGCGGCGTGGCCCTCCGCAGCGGACGGCAGACGTCGGACAGGAACTCAGAGGCCGGTGAGATGCGAATCAATGTGACCGCCCCGGAAGGGCGCGCGCGTGCCGCTGCGCTCGTTCCCACCGAGGCGACCCTGGTCGCCCTGACGACCGCTTTCCGTACGCTGAGGAAAGCAGCGCCGAGGCAGCCCTTCGCCACCCGGCGCCCTGAATTCCCGCGCCCGGCCGGCCTGCCGCGCCCGGCGCAGGACAGTGCCTGTCCGGTCGTCCTGGTCTCGGGGTACCTCTCCCCGCTGGGCTGCTGGGACGCCCTGTTGCCCCGGCTGCACGAGAACGGTTTCCGGAACACCACCTGCTTTGCCTACGACTCGTTGCGCGCGGGCATTCCGGAGATCGCCGAGGCGCTGGCCGCGCAGGTGTCCGCTGTCACCCGGGCCGCCGGGACACCGGGGGTCCATCTCATCGGATACAGCTTGGGCGGACTGGTCGTGCGGTATGCCGTGCAGCGCCTGGGCCTGACCGGCGACCCGATCAGCGTCACCACCATTGCGACACCGCACCGCGGTTCCCCGCTCGCCTGCGCGGGGGTCGGCCCGGCCGCCCAGCAGATGCGGGTGAATTCGGAATTCCTCCGCGGTCTGCCCGCGATGTATTCGAGCGGCCGGGTCCGCTGGTCCCTCATCGGCTCGCCCACCGATCGCATGGTCCCACTGGCCAGCGCGACGGACGGCCGGCACGCCGATTCCCTCAGCCTCGCCGGGGGCGGCCACCTCGGCATTCTCGACTCTCCGCAGATGGCGGGCGCGGTGCTGAGCCACTTGGAGCTCTGCGAATTCGAGCAGGCCCTCGTGGCCAGTTGCGCCTGACAGCAAAGCGCCCTACCTACGGAAGGCTCCGCAGTGCACAGAGATCATGTGAAGCGCATGCCCGAAGAGTCCGCCGACCGCACGGCAGTCGCCCCATCCGCGCAGGCGGACAAGGAATCGACGGACATACTGCTTCGGCAACTCGTGCTCGCCACCGGCGCCACCGCGGTGGTCGCGTGCGGGCCGGCGGCGGTGCGCAGGACGGCGTCCATCGCCACCGCGCTCCGCGACAACGGAAGCGGCCGGGTCGTGGGCTGTGTGGCCGACGCCGAGCAGGCGGAGGATGCGTCCGGCACGCTCGGCTCAGCGGGCGTCACGAGGTACGCCGACGTCCTGCACGGCGACATCCGGCACGTATTACGACGGTTGCCCGGTCCGGTCGATCTGCTGGTACTCGGCTGCCCCGGCGAGGAACACCTGCCGGTATTCCAGGCGGTGGAACCCAGGCTGCTTCCCGGGGCGCTGATCGTGGCCCTGGGAAGCCGGGCACATGGCGACCCTCCGTCCGGTGATCCTCCGCCCGGGGAATCGCTGGCCCGCTTCCTCAGCCACGACGACGGTTATGTCTCGCTCTCCCTGCCCATCGAAGGAGGGGTGGAGGTGGCCGTCCGTGCGCTCTGACCTCGGCCCGGCTCGCTCGACGAATCTCCGGGTCGTCGAACTGGACATGATTTACGGCCCGTTGCTCGATTGCCTCGAACCAGCCCCGGCTCCGGCCCGCGCACACGAGGACATGACCCATGAACCGGGAGACCGCCATGTACCGAACGCTGACCGTAGCGAAGATGGACCCCGCGAGCGCCGAGAGCGTGCGTGCAATATTCGCCGATTCCGATAACACCGAGCTGCCGCACCTGGTGGGCGTCACCAGGAGGACGCTGTTCGCCTTCCACGGCCTGTACTTCCACCTGGCAGAGTCGGACCAGGACTTCGAGCCGAACCTGGACAAGGCGCGCAGCCACCCCCTCTTCCAGGAGGTCAACTCCCGCCTGAACCACTTCCTTTCGCCGTTCGACCCCGACTCGCGGGACCGGAAGGACGCCCTGGCGGTGCCCTTCTACTCCTGGACGCCGCCCGAGGGCCCCCGGCCACACGGGCAGCCCCGGCAGGCGTGCAAGGTCTCCTCGGCCGATGTGCCGGCCAACACCAAACGCGGCGGCGACATCCGGGTGACGCTGAGCCCGAAGACGGCCGGCAGCACCTCCGGCTTCGGGGGAGTGCTGCACCTGGCGGCCGGGGAACACGTCACCGAGCACTACCACCCGTACTCCGAGGAGTTCCTCCATCTCGTCCAGGGCGAGGTGGAGATCAGCCTGGACGGACGTGCGACACCCCTCCTGCCCGGCGATTCGCTTCTCGTGCCGATCGGCGTACGCCATCGCCTGGTCAACACCGGAAACGTACCGGCGAAGGCCGCCTTCCACCTGTCCCCGCTCGCGCCGCGCCCCGAACTCGGCCATGTGGACACCGAAAGCCCCCTGCACGCCGAGGCCGGGAACCCGGACATCGGCGGTGGGCGATGACGCGCCGCGCGGTGCTCACCGGCGTCGGTGTGGTGGCGCCCGGTGCCCACGGGCGGGAAGCCTACTGGGACCTGCTCGCCGCGGGACGTACCGCCACCCGCCCGATCAGCCTCTTCGACGCCACCGGCTTCCGTTCCCGCGTCGCGGCCGAGTGCGACTTTGACCCCGCCGCGGCCGGCCTCTCCCCGAAGGAGGCCCGGCGGATGGACCGGGCCGCGCAGTTCGCGGTCGTCGCGGCGCGCGAGGCGGTCGCGGACAGTGGCATCGAGCTGCCCGCCGCCGACCCCGGCCGGGTCGGCGTCAGCATCGGCAGCGCGGTCGGCTGCACGATGGGCCTGGAGGAGGAGTACGCCGTACTGTCCGACGGCGGCCGGAACTGGCTGGTGGACCACTCCTACGGGGTGCCCCACCTGTACGGCTACATGGTGCCCAGCACCCTCGCCGTCGAGGTGGCGTGGCAGGCGCGGGCGGAGGGCCCGGTGGCGCTGGTCTCCACCGGTTGCACCTCAGGTATCGACGCGGTCGGGCACGGCGTCCAGCTCATCGAGGAGGGCAGCGCCGACATCGTGCTGGCCGGTGCCACCGATGCGCCGCTCTCGCCCATCACCTCCGCCTGCTTCGACGCCATCAAGGCCACCACGCCCAACAACGACGACCCCGCGCACGCCTCCCGGCCCTTCGACGGCCGCCGTGACGGCTTCGTACTGGGCGAGGGCGCCGCGGTACTGGTCATCGAGGAGGCGGCAGCCGCCAGGCGCCGGGGCGCCACGGTCTACGCCGAGGTGCTCGGCTTCGCGGGCCGCAGCAACGCCTTCCACATGACCGGCCTGAAGCCGGACGGCCGCGAGATGGCCGAGGCCATCCGCGTCGCACTGGACCGGGCCCGGATCGACCCCGAAGACATCGACTACATCAACGCCCACGGTTCCGGCACCAAGCAGAACGACCGGCACGAGACCGCCGCCTTCAAACGAAGCCTCGGCCCGCACGCGTACGACGTGCCGGTCAGCTCCATCAAGTCGATGATCGGGCACTCGCTCGGCGCGATCGGCTCGCTGGAGATCGCCGCGTGCGCGCTCGCACTGCGCCACCAGACCGTCCCGCCGACCGCCAACCTCGCCGAGGCCGATCCGGAGTGCGACCTGGACTACGTACCGGTCACGGCACGCGCACACCGGATGGACCGGGTGCTCACCGTGGGCAGTGGGTTCGGCGGCTTCCAGAGCGCCATGGTGCTCGGCCGGTACGACCTGGACAGCAAGGGAGAGGCGGCATGAGCGCATCCGGAATCCGCACCGGTTACCGCGGCACGGCCGTGGTCACCGGACTGGGCGTCGTCGCCCCCACGGGCATCGGCGCGCGCCGGCACTGGGAGTCGGTGCTCGCCGGGAAGAGCGGCCTGGGCCGCATCACCCGGTTCGACCCCGCCGGCTGTCCCGTGCGAGTGGCGGGCGAGGTGCCGGGCTTCGAGGCCGGCGAACGGGTGCCGGGCCGGCTCGTCCCGCAGACCGACCGGTTCACGCACTTCGCGCTGGCCGCGGCCGAGGAGGCGCTGGACGACGCCACCGTGGACCCGGGGGCACTGCCCGAGTACGCGATGGCGGTGGTCACCGCCAGCTCCTCCGGCGGCACCGAGTTCGGCCAGCGCGAGATGGAGCGGCTGTACCAGCGGGGACCGCAATGGGTTGGCGCCTACCAGTCCATCGCCTGGTTCTACGCGGCCACCACCGGCCAGGTCTCCATCCGGCACGGCATGCGCGGCCCGTGCGGGGTGCTGTGCTGTGAGCAGGCGGGCGGCCTGGACGCGCTCGGACAGTCCCGGCGGCTCCTGGACACCGGCTCCGAGCTGGTGCTCAGCGGTGGTACCGATGCCTCGCTGAGCCCGTACGGCCTGGTCGCGCAGACGATGACCGGCGAGCTGTCCACCGCGGACGACCCGGCGTGCGCGTATCTGCCCTTCGACGCCGCCGCTTCGGGGTTCGTACCGGGCGAGGGCGGTGCGTTCCTGGTGGTCGAGACCGCCGCGTCCGCACGTGCCCGGGACGCGGAACACTACGGCGAACTCCTCGGCTACGCCGCCGGGTTCGACCCGCCGGCCGACTCCGGGCGGCCCCCGGTCCTCGCGTCGGTCATCCGGCGCGCCCTCGTCGACGCGCGTCTCGGCCCGGAGGACGTCGGCGCGGTCTTCGCCGATGCCTCGGGCGTACCGGGGCGCGACCGGGCCGAGGCCCGGGCGCTCAACGAGGTGTTCGGGGCTGACGGTGTACCTGTGACCGCGCCGAAGGCCCTCACCGGCCGGCTCTACGGCGGCGCGGCACTGGACGTCGCGACCGCGCTGCTCGCCCTGAGCGCGAGAGTGGTGCCGCACACCCCCGGCCTCGACCGGGCCGCCCCGGAGTACGCGATCGATCTCGTCGTGGACCGGCCGCGGCGTATCGGACCGCCCAGCGCGCTGGTGCTGGCCCGCGGCCACGGTGGCTTCACCTCCGCACTGGTGGTGGGGGCGGGCAACCGCACCTGCCCCGAGATCTGACCGAACCGACCGAAAGGCAACCGACCATGGCCGATTTCACCGTCAACGATCTGAAGCGCATCCTCTACGAGGCCGCAGGGGCCAACGACGATGTCCACATGACGGGTGAGGACCTCGCCGACCAGCGGTTCACCGACCTGGACTACGACTCCCTCGCGGTGCTGGAACTCTCCAGCCGGATCGAGCGGGAATACGGGGTCACCATCCCCGACGGCGATCTGGCGCACACCATGACCCTGCGCGAGGCCGTCACGTACGTCGTCTCGCGACTCGCGGAGGTGGAGGTCTGATGGCGGGGCACACGGACAACGCGGTCGTCATCGACGCGCCGATGGACCTGGTGTGGTCCATGACCAACGACGTGGCCGCCTGGCCCCGGTTGTTCAGCGAGTACGCCGCGGCCGAGATCCTGGACCGGGACGGGGACACCGTCACCTTCCGGCTCACGCTCCACCCGGACGAGACGGGCACCATCTGGAGCTGGGTCTCCCGGCGCACCACCGATGCGACGAACCGCACGGTGTCGGCCCACCGGGTGGAAACCGGCGCTTTCATGTACATGAACATCCGCTGGACGTACGCGCAGCACCCCGGTGGTGTACGGATGCGCTGGGTCCAGGACTTCGCGATGAAGCCGGGCGCGCCGCTGGACGACGCCCAGATGACCGACCGGCTCAACCGCAACACCGCGACCCAGATGCAGCTGATCAAAGCGAAGATCGAGGCCGCCGCATGAGGCCCCGACGCAGGACCGGCAGGGGAGGGGATGTGCCATGACGCACCTTGCCCACCGGAGCAACGCCGTCGTCGAACTCTTGCAGGTGGACGACGAGAAGTGCGGGGAGCAGTGGTTGAAGGACGCGCTGCAGATGGCGCTCATGCTGGAGCTCGCCACCATTCCGCCGTACGCCTGTGCCGTCTGGTCGATCAAGGACGCGCGGTCCACGACGGACGTGCACCACGCGGTCCGGGAGGTGATGTTCGACGAGATGTCGCACTTCGGCCTGGTCGGCAACCTGCTGAGCGCCATCGGCGGCACCCCCGTCCTGACCGACCCGGCACAGCTGCCCACGTATCCGGGGCCGTTGCCCGGCGGTGTGAACCGCGGCCTGACCGTCCACCTGAGCAAGCTCGACAGGGAAGCCGCGGGCCTGTTCGCGGCGATCGAGAAGACCGACCACCCGGTCGTCTCATCCCAAGGAGAGGGCTACTCCTCGATCGGTGCCTTCTACGAGAAGGCGCAACGCGTCCTGAGCGCGAACCGGCACCTGGTCGGCGACAAGGGGTACCAGCTGAAATGGCCCCTCCAGACCGTGCACGGGAAGGGGAACGAGATCAAACCCCTTCGCACGTGGGAGGAGGCGGACGAGGCGATCACCATCATCAGGGAACAGGGTGAGGGCACCTCGGCCTCGCCGGTCAATCCGTACCCCCTGCACGCCGGGGAGCCGGCCCACTACTACGCCTTCCTGGAGATCTGCCGGGGCCGGAAGCTGGAGAACCGCACCGGCACGTGGGAATTCTCGGGGCCTCCCGTCGTCATTCCCCCGGTGTACCCCATGGGCAGGGTGCCGCCCGGTGGCTGGGCGAACGCCCCGGGAGCCGGCTCCCGGCTCCCCGAGGCGGTCGCCGTGCTGCTCGACGAGTTCAATGCCTACTTCAGCGAGATGCTCCGCGCCTTCGAGGCGGCCTGGCGCACGCCGGACGAGGGCAGGCGGCTGGCAACCCTGCGGGGTGCGGTCAGCGCCATGACCGGCATGCGCGCGTTGGCACGCACTCTGATGCGCATCCCGCAGCCCGCCGACCCCGAAGCCACCTACGGCCCGGAATTCCGCTACACGACCCGGCAGCCGTGACCCCGTGGTCCCATCAGCCCAGTGTGAGGGTGCCGTCGATGCGGCGGGGGACGGAGTAGGGGTTGTCGTCCTGGAGGGGCGGGGGGAGGAGGGGGGTGGGGAGGTTCTGGTAGGCGACCGGGCGCAGGAAGCGGTCGATGGCCAGGGAGCCCACGGAGGTGGTGCGGGCGTCGGAGGTGGCGGGGTGGGGGCCGCCGTGGACCATGGCGTGGCCGACTTCGACGCCGGTGGGCCAGCCGTTGAACAGGACGCGGCCGGCCCGGCGTTCGAGGAGCGGCAGCAGCGTACGGGCGTCGTCGAGGTCCGCGTCGGCGGTGTGCACGGTGGCGGTGAGCTGGCCCTCCAGGGCGCGGACGACGTCGGCGACGTGCTGCAGGTCGCGGCAGCGGACCAGCAGCGAGGCGGCGCCGAACATCTCGTGCTGGAGGTCGGGGTCGGCACAGAAGTCGTCGCCGTCGACCGACAGGAGCACGGCCTGCCCGGCGCCGGCGGTGGCGGGCAGGCCACCGCGGGCCAGGACGCGCACGCGGGGGTGGTTGCCGACCGCCTCGGTGCCCTTCCGGTAGGACTCCGCGATGTGCGGGGTGAGCATGGTGGCACCGTCGTCGGCCTCGACGTTGCTCGCCGCCTGCGCCGCGAAGGCGTCAAAGCCGTCGCCCTCGACGGCGATCACCAGTCCCGGGTTGGTGCAGAACTGGCCCGCGCCCAGCACCAGGGACCCGGTGAAGGCGTCGGCGAGTTCGTTGGGGCGTGCCGCGAGCGCGCCGGGCATGAGGACGACCGGGTTGATGCTGCTCATCTCGGCGTACACCGGAATGGGGTGACGGCGCGCGGCGGCGGCCCGTACCAGGGAGCTGCCCGCCGCGCGGGAGCCGGTGAAGCCGACGGCCTGGATGCGGGGGTCGGTCACCAGCCGGGTGCCGGTGTCGTGTCCCGCGCCGACGAGGAGGGAGAAGACCCCTTCGGGCATACCGGTGTCGGTGATGGCGGCGCGGATCGCGCGGGCGGCCAGTTCGGAGGTGCCGAGGTGGGCCTCGTGGGCCTTGACGACGACGGGGCAGCCGGCGGCCAGCGCCGAGGCGGTGTCGCCGCCGAGGACGGAGAAGGCGAGCGGAAAGTTGCTGGCGCCGAACACGGCGACGGGCCCGAGCGGGATACGGCGCTGCCGGATGTCGGGGCGTGGCTGGGGGCGGCGGTCCGGCTGGGCGGGGTCGATGCGGGCACCGTGCCAGCTGCCCGCGCCGAGGACGGCCGCGAACATGCGCAGCTGGCCGGTGGTGCGGACCACCTCTCCGGCGAGCCGGGCGGCCGAGAGCCCGGTTTCGAGCCGGGCGCGTTCGACGAGGGCGTCGCCCGCCAGCGTCAGGTGGTGTGCGATGCGCTCCAGGAACCGGGCGCGTTGCGCGGGGTCCGTGGTGCGGTAGGCGTCGAAGGCCTCGTCGGCGAGCCGGCAGGCCCGTGCGATGTCGTCGGGGGAGGCCGTGGGGTAGGCGGGGTCGAGCTCGTCGCCGGTGCGGGGATCGCGCGAGCGGAGGCCGGCACCGGTGGCGGTGACGGGCTCGGCGCCGATGAACATCGTCCCCTGCGGCAGGCCTTCGGGTGCGTGGGCGGGTGTTGCGGTCACCTGGAGTTCGTCCTTCTGTACAGGGGTGGGTGAAAGTGCGTCAGGCGGCGGTGGCCGGCAGCTTCCCGATCAGCTCGGTGAGTTCGGCCAGTTCGCTCCGCGTGAGGTCGGTCAGCGGGGGCCGTACGGGGCCGGCGCTGTGGCCGGTGGCGGTCATGCCGGCCTTGACGATGCTGACCGCGTAGCCGGGCTGCCGGTTGCGGATCTCGGTGTAGGGGAGGACGAAGTCCTTGAGCAGGGTGCGGACCGTGTCGTGCCGGCGCGCGCGGACGGCGTCGTAGAACTCCAGGGCGAAGCCGGGAAGGAAGTTGAAGATGGCCGAGGAGTAGGTGGTGACGCCGAGTTCGAGGTAGGGCAGGGCGTAGGTCTCGGCGGTGGGCAGGCCGCCGACGTAGGTGAGGCGGTCGCCGAGCCGGGTGTAGATGCGGGTCATGGCGTCGATGTCGCCCGTGCCGTCCTTGTAGCCGATGAGGTTGGGGCAGGTGTCCGCGAGACGGGCGAGGGTGTCGGCGGTGTAGGTGGCGTTGGCGCGGCCGTAGACGATGACACCGAGGGAGGTCGCGCGGCACACGGCCGCCACGTGCTGGGCGAGCCCCTCCTGCCCGGCCTCGGTCAGGTAGGGCGGGAACAGCAGGATGCCGTCGGCTCCGGCCCGCTCGGCGGCCTCGGCGTACTCCACGGCCGTACGGGTGCCGTAGCCGGCCGGAGCGAGGATGGGCGTGCCCTCGGGGGCCGCCTGCACCGCCGCGGTCACCACCTGTTCCGTCTCGGCGGCGGTCAGGGAGAAGAACTCACCGGTCCCGCCCGCCGCGAAGAGACCGCCGACCTCGTACTTCGCCAGCCGCTCGATGTTGCCGCGGTAGGCGCCCTCGTCGAAGGAGAGGTCGTCGGCCTTGAAGTGGGTGACGGGGAAGGAGAGCAGGCCCGAGCCGATGCGCCGGCCGAGCTCTGACGGGCTGAAGGACGGGCTGAAGGACGTCATCCGTGAACTCCGCTGTGAGGTGGTGAGAAGCGCGGCCGTGCCGCGAGCGAGGTGCTGGTACCGACGCTACGAGTCCCGAGTCATGCCGGTCCAACACCGTTTTGGCATTCATCAATACCCTGCGCGCATCATCGGCGGCCGTGGGCGGCCGGGAACTCCGCGCACGACGACGGCGCGGGCCCCGCCGACCGGGTCAGCGGGGCCCGCGCCGGGCGGGTGCGCACCGGCGATGAGGTGCCGGCGGTCGGTCGGTGCGGTGGTTCAGGGGCGCTTGCCGACCTCGTGGGTGGCCTGCGTCCAGGCGCGTGCCTGCTCGCTGAGGGTGATTCCCAGGCCGGGGCGCGCGGGCACGTGCATCCGCCCGTCGCTGATCGTCAGGCGCTCGTTGAACAGCGGCTCCAGCCAGTCGAAGTGCTCCACCCACGGCTCGATGGGGTACGCGGCGGCGAGGTGGAGGTGGATCTCCATGGCGAAGTGCGGGGCCAGCTGGAGGTGGTGGTGCTCGGCGAGCGCGGCGAGCTTGAGGAACTGGGTGATGCCGCCGATGCGCGGCGCGTCGGGCTGGATGACGTCGGTGGCGTCGAGGCGGATCAGTTCGTAGTGCTCGGCGACGCTGGCCAGCATCTCGCCCGTGGCGACCGGGGTGTCCAGCGAGGCCGCGAGGGCGGCGTGTCCCTGCGCGTCGTAGGCGTCCAACGGCTCCTCGATCCAGGCCAGGCCGAACTCCTCCATGGCCCGCCCCATGCGCTGGGCGGTGGGGCGGTCCCACTGCTGATTGGCGTCGACCATCAGCGGCACGTCGTCCCCGATGTGCTCGCGCACGGCGGTCAGACGGTGCAGGTCGTGCTTGCCGTCCGGATGCCCCACCTTGATCTTGATGCCGCCGATACCACTGGCCAGCGAGGCGGTGGCGTTGTCGAGGACCTGCTCGGTGGGGGTGTGCAGAAACCCGCCGGAGGTGTTGTAACAACGCACCGAGTCACGGTGCGCGCCCAGCAGCTTGGCCAGCGGCAGCCCGGCCCGCTTGGCCTTCAGGTCCCACAGGGCGACGTCCATGGCGGCGATGGCCTGCGTGGCGACTCCGCTGCGCCCCACCGAGGCGCCGGCCCACACGAGCTTGGTCCACAGCTTGCCGATGTCGCTCGGGTCCTCACCGATCAGCTCGTCGGCGATCTCCTTGGCGTGTGCGTACTGGGCCGGGCCGCCGGCGCGCTTGGAGTAGCTGAAGCCGATGCCCCGGTGCCCCTGCTCGGTCTCGATCTCCACGAACAGGAAGGCCACTTCGGTCATCGGCTTCTGCCGTCCGGTGAGCACCTTGGCGTCGCTGATCGGAGTGGCCAGCGGCAGGGTGACCGACGAGAGTCTGAGCCAGGCGATGGTGTCGAGCGTCGCCTCGCCGTGACGGCCGGCTGTGGAGGTGGCTGTGTGCGTCATGGTCACCACTTCGTGTCCCTGGGGTCGTGGGTGGATGCGGATGCGCCCGGCCGTGGTGGCCGCCGGGCCCCGGAGGCACGGGCAGCAGCCCTCTCCTGGCCGGGCGCCGGCAGGGGAGGGGCGGCTCGCCGTGGGTTTTTCCTGACGCTAGGGTCAGCGATTGATCCACGTCCAACACAGTTTTTGGATGATCCAATACCTGGAGGGTATCGGTGTTCACACTCGTGCAGTTGGTGAGCTTTGTCGCGGTGGCCGAGGAACTGCACTTCACCAGAGCCGCCGAACGCCTCCGCATGACCCAGCCTCCGCTCAGCCGCCAGATACAGCTGCTGGAGCACGAACTGGGCGTACAGCTGCTGGACCGCACCAACCGCACCGTACGCCTCACACCCGCCGGCCGCGCCTTCCTCAACGAAGCCCGCAACATCCTGCGCCAGGCGGAGGCGGCCACCCTCTCCGCCAAGCAGGTCTCCGCCGGACAGGCCGGGGCCATCGCCATCGGCTTCACCGCGGCGAGCGCCTACTCCGCGCTCGGCACACTGCTCGACGTCGCCCGCTCCACCATGCCGCTCACGGAGATAGTGCTGCGGGAGAAGGTGACCCGCGACCAGCTCGAAGCGATCACCGAGGGCTCGCTCGACCTCGGCATGATCCGCCCCTCCAGCACGAGCCCCGACCTGGCGACCCGCCCCGCCATCCGCGAAGGCCTGCTGGCCGCCGTACCCCGCGACCATCCGCTCGGCGCGACGGACGGCCCGCTGCGCATCAGTGAGTCCGACGGGCAGGACGTCCTGATGTACTCCCCGGTCGAAGCCCGCTACTTCCACGAACTGCTGGTCAGCATCTTCCGGGCCGCGCGTGTCACCCCGCGCTTCACCCAGTACCTCAGCCAGGTCCACAGCCTCCTGGCGATGGTCAACGCGGGCTGGGGCATCGCCTTCGTCCCCGAGGCCGCCGCGCAGATGCGCTTCTCGGGCATCACCTTCAGGCCGCTCGAACTGCCCGACCCCACCCCCGTCGAACTGCACCTGGTGTGGCGGAAGGCCAACGACAACCCGGCCCTGCACGCGCTCCTCCGGCACCTGTGAGCGACGCCCCGGGCACCCCGGCGCCGAACCGGTGAGACACGGTCTCACCAGGCGCTCCGAACGATGCGCCCCGGGTATCGCAGCATGCCGAAATGGTGTTGGACCCGCATCGCAACAGGCTCTTAACGTTCCGGCCAGCAATCGAAGCGGCTTCCGTCCGGCGCACGGGCCATCGCCCCCGCCCGCCCGGAAGTTCCGGAAGTCGTGGGCAGGCCACGCCCAGAACCGGGAAGCCGCGTGAGCCGCACGTCTCCGCGCAACCCAGGAGCCTCCTGCCATGACCGACCACACCCCTGCCGAACTGGGCCGCCGCCTCGGTTCCGGCCTGCTGTCCTTCCCGGTGACACACTTCAGGCCCGAGGACCGCTCGTTCGACGAGGACGCGTACCGCACGAACATCGCCCGGCTCGGGAAGTACGACGTGGCCGGGCTCTTCGCGGCCGGCGGCACCGGTGAGTTCTTCTCGCTGACCCCGGCAGAGGTGGCACGGGTCGTCACCGCCGCCGTCGACAGCGCGCCGGCGGGAACCCCGATCATCGCCCCCGCCGGATACGGCACCGCCACCGCGGTCGAGTTCGCCGCGGCGGCCGAGCGCGCCGGCGCCCACGGCCTGCTCCTCTTCCCGCCGTACCTCACCGAAGCCTCGCAGGACGGCCTCGCCGCGCACGTCGAGACGGTCTGCCGGGCCACCCGCCTCGGTGTGATCGTGTACAGCCGGTCCAACGCCGTCTATGCTCCGGACACCGTCGCCCGCCTCACCGAGCGCTGTCCCAACCTGATCGGTTTCAAGGACGGCGTCGGCGACATCGACCCCCTCACCCGCCTCTACTCCCACGTGGGCGAGCGCCTGACCTACATCGGCGGCCTGCCGACGGCCGAGACGTACGCCCTGCCGCTCCTGGAAGTCGGCATGACGACCTACTCCTCGGCCCTCTTCAACTTCCTGCCGGAGTTCGCGCTCGACTTCTATGCCGCCGTCCGGGACCGCCGCCGGACCGACGTGCTGCGCATGCTCCACGACTTCGTCCTCCCCTACACGCGGATCCGCGACCGCAAGCCGGGCTACGCGGTGAGCATCGTCAAGGCGGGCATGCAGATCACCGGCCACCCGGCAGGGCCCGTCCGGCCGCCGCTGACCGACCTGGAGCCGGCGGAGCTGACGCAGCTCACCGCCCTCATCCGGGGTATCGACGGCTGAGCCGCCGCCGCGCACACCCGCCGCACCCCGCCCCGAAAGGCACCGCATCATGAACACCAGCACACCTCCCACCGGTACGCCCGTCGTCTCGGCGATGCGCGTCATCCCGGTCGCCGGACAGGACAGCATGCTGCTGAACCTCAGCGGCGCGCACGCCCCCTACTTCACCCGCAACCTGGTGCTGCTCACCGACTCCGAAGGCCGTACCGGCGTCGGCGAGGTGCCCGGGGGAGAGGGCATCCGCACCACCCTGGAGGAGGCCCGCGACCTGGTCGTCGGCCGGTCCGTCGGGGACCCGCACGCCGTGCTGCGCGCGATACGCGAGCGCTTCGCCGACCGCGACGCGGGCGGCCGCGGCGCCCAGACCTTCGACCTGCGCGTCACCGTGCACGCGGTGACCGCAGTGGAGTCGGCACTGCTCGACCTGCTCGGCCAACACCTCGGTGTGCCGACCGCCGCACTGCTGGGCGAAGGCGTACAGCGCACCAGCGTTCCCGTGCTCGGCTACCTCTTCTACGTCGGCGACCGTGGCCGCACCGACCTTCCCTACCGCCACGACAAGGACGCCGACGACGCCTGGCTGCGGCTGCGCGACGAAGAGGCGCTCACGCCCGAGGCCGTGGTCCGGCTCGCCGAGGCCGCCCAGGAGCGGTACGGATTCCAGGACTTCAAGCTCAAGGGCGGCGTGCTGGCCGGCCCGGAGGAGGCCGCGGCCGTCACCGCCCTCGCCGAGCGCTTCCCCGAAGCACGCGTCACCCTCGACCCCAACGGCGCCTGGCCGCTGCGGGACGCCATCGAGATCGGGCGCGGCCTGCGCGACGTCCTCGCGTACGCCGAGGACCCCTGCGGCGGTGAGGGCGGCTACTCCGGACGCGAGACCATGGCCGAGTTCCGCCGCGCCACCGGCCTGCCCACCGCGACCAACATGATCGCGACGGACTGGCGACAGCTCGGCCATGCGATCAAGGCCGACGCCGTCGACATCCCGCTCGCCGACCCGCACTTCTGGACCATGAACGGCTCGGTGCGGGTGGCCCAGCTCTGCGACGCATGGGGACTGACCTGGGGTTCGCACTCCAACAACCACTTCGATGTGTCCCTGGCGATGTTCACCCACGTCGCCGCCGCCGCGCCCGGCGACATCACCGCGATCGACACACACTGGATCTGGCAGGACGGCCAGCATCTGACCCGCGAGCCGCTCGCCATCCGCGACGGTGCCATCGCCCTGCCCGACCGCCCCGGCCTCGGCGTCGACCTCGATCTGGACCGCGTGGCCGCGGCCGAGGAGCTGTACCACGGCCTCGGTCTCGGCGGTCGCGACGACGCCGCGGGCATGCAGTACCTCCTGCCCGGCTGGGAGTTCGACCCGAAGAAGCCGGCCCTCGTCCGCTGACCCCCCGCAGGCACAGCCTTTCCCTCCACTCACCACCCGGGATCCCGGGTCGGCCGGGCATTGGCTCCGGCGGTCCGCGTCCCGGCATCACTTCAAGGGAGAAGTGATATGCCCCTGCTCGTCGTGGCGCTCAGCGTGGTGGCGCTGCTCTTCCTGATGACCCGGCTCAAGCTCAACGGGTTCATCGCTCTGTTGCTGGTCGCGGTGGCCGTGGCAGTCATCCGGGGAATCGACCTGGAGAAGATCCCCGACGTACTCGGTGAAGGTGTCGGCGGCCAGATAGGCGACACCATGCTCGTCATCGGGCTCGGCGCTATGGTCGGCCGGGTGATGGGCGACTCCGGTGCGGCCCAGCGGATCGCGACGACGATGGCCGACCGGTTCGGCGACCGTTGGGTCCAGGTCGCCATGGTGGTCACGGCCATGCTCATCGGCGTCACCATGTTCTACGAAGTGGCCTTCGTGATCATTGTGCCGGTGGCGTTCACCCTGGTCCGGGTGACCGGCAAGAACCTGCTGTGGATCGGCCTGCCGATGTCGATCGCGCTGTCCACGATGCACAGCTTCCTGCCCCCGCACCCCGGCCCGACCGCCGTCGCGGCCACCTTCGACGCCTCCATCGGCAAGACCCTCTTCTTCGGCCTGTTCATCGCCGTCCCGGCCGGTGCGCTCATCGCGCTGCTGTGGCCCCGGCTCGCCTTCGTCCGCCGGATGAACCCGTCCATCCCGAAGGGGCTCGTCAGCGACCGCGCGTTCACCGACGAGGAGATGCCCGGCATGGGCTGGTCCCTGTCGGTCGCGCTCTTCCCGGTCGTCCTCATCGCGGGCGCCTCGGTGGCCGAGATGGTCATCGGCGAACACCACGCCGGCATGCCGCTGGTCGCCTTCCTCGGCTCGGCCCCGGTCGCCCTGCTGCTCACCCTGGTCCTGGCGGCCTGGGCGTTCGGGCCGCGCATCGGCCGCTCGCTGGGGGACGTGGCGGCCTCCTGCAGCGACGCCGCCAAGGCCATGGCGATGATCCTGCTGGTCATCGGCGCCGGCGGCGCCTTCAAGAACGTCCTGGTGGAAGGCGGGATCGCCGACTACATCAAGGAGTTCACGCACGGCTGGACCATCTCGCCGATCCTCCTGGCCTGGCTGATCGCCGCGATCCTGCGCATCGCACTCGGCTCGGCGACGGTCGCGGTGACCACCGCGGCGGGCATCGCGGCACCGCTCGTCGCCAACAGCGGCACCCACCCGGAACTGATGGTCCTCGCGGTGTCCTGCGGCTCCATCGCCTTCTCCCACGTCAACGACCCGGGCTTCTGGATGTTCAAGGAGTACTTCAACCTGTCCGTCCTGGACGCCATCAAGGCCCGGACCACCTATACGACGGTCCTCGCCGTCCTCGGCCTCGGCGGTGTCTTCGCCATGGACGCGGCGCTCGGCGCGCTGGGGGTGTAGCGCCGGGACGGCGTCGGTCCGGCCTACGTGCCGACGCCGTCCGCCGCCCTGACATGGTGCCGGCCGATGGGGAGCATCAACGGCCGCCCCGAGACGGGGTCCTCGATGATGTGGCTGTCGAGGTCGAAGACGGCGCGCACGGTCTCCGCGGTGAGGACGTCGGCCGGCGGGCCGGCCGCGTGCAGCCGGCCCGCCGCGAGCGCGATGAGGTGGTCGGCGTAGCGGGCGGCGAGGTTCAGGTCGTGCAGGACCATGACGACGGTGGTTCCGCGGCCCCGGTTCAGGTCGGTCAGCAGGTCCAGGACCTCGACCTGGTGGCTCGCGTCGAGGTAGGTGGTGGGCTCGTCGAGCAGCAGGAGGTCGGTCTCCTGGGCGAGCGCCATCGCGATCCACACCCGCTGCCGCTGGCCCCCGGACAGCTCGTCGACGGCGCGGTCGGCCAGCTCCGCCGTGTGCGTGGCGTCCAGCGCCGCCGCCACGGCGGCGTCGTCCTTCCCGTTCCAGCGCGAGAACACACTCTGGTGCGGATGGCGCCCGCGCCCCACGAGGTCCGCGACGGTGATGCCCTCCGGGGCGACCGGCGACTGGGGAAGCAGCCCGAGCGTACGGGCCAGCTCCTTCGCGGGCAGGCGGTGCACTTCCCTGCCGTCCAGGACGACACGGCCCGCGCGCGGGGCGAGCAGCCGGGACATCGCGCGCAGCAGCGTCGACTTCCCGCAGGCGTTCGCGCCGACGATCGCCGTGATGCTGCCGGGCGGTACGGCCAGATCGAGGGTGTCGATGACGGTGCGGTCGCCGTACCCGAGGGTGAGGCGTTCGGCCGCCAGGGAGTGGGACGTGGTCACAGTGAGCCTCCCGCCCGGTTGCTGCGAATGATGAGGTGGATGAGGTAGGGCGCGCCGAGTACGCCGGTGACGACACCGACCGGGTACCGGGTGCCGAAGGCGTACTGGCCGGTGAAGTCGGCGGCGAGCACCAGCAAGGAGCCGACGAGCCCGGCGGGCACCAGCAGCGAACCGCCGGGCCCGGCGATCCGGGCCGCGATGGGACCGGACAGGAACGCAACGAACGCGATCGGTCCGGACGCCGCGGTCGCGAAGGCGATCAGGCCGACGGCGGCGACGATCACGATGATGCGGGTGCGTTCGACCCGGACCCCGAGGGCGGCGGCGGTGTCGTCACCGAGCTGCAGCGCGGAGAGGTTGCGCGCCTGCGACAGCAGTACCGGGGCGAGCACGGCCAGGGCGACGGCGGCGGGCCCGACCTGGTCCCAGGTGGTGCTGTTCAGACTGCCGGTCAGCCAGCGCATCGCCTCCTGGAGGTCCCACTCGGCCGCCTGCGACAGGACGTAGGAGATGACGCTGTCGAGCATCGCGGAGATCCCGATGCCGATCAGGATGAGCCGGGTGCCGACCACACCGTCCCGGAACGCCAGGGCGTACACCAGCAGTGCCACGCCGAGACCGGCCAGGATCGCGAGGACCGACACCGCCGTACCGCCGAGGGAGAAGGTGACGATCGCGATGGCCGCCGCGGCGCTCGCGCCGGAGCTGATGCCGATGACGTCCGGGCTGGCCAGCGGGTTGCGGAGCATCGTCTGGAAGGTGACACCGGCCAGTCCGAAGCTGAAGCCGGCGAGGACGGCGAGCACCGCACGCGGCAGCCGCAGCCGGCCGACGGTGAAGGACGCGCCGGGCACCTGCTCACCGAAGACCACCCGGACCACGTCGTCGAGCGGGTAGAAGGTCTGCCCGAACATCAGGCTCGCGACGAACGCGGCGACGACGAGGGCAGCCATCACCAGGAGGACCAGACGGCGCCGCGCGGCGCGGCGGGTGCGGCCGTGGGCGACGGTCTCGACCGTCGGCGGCCGGGTGACGAGGGGGATGCTCACAGGGCGCGTACCTTCTGCCGGCGGACGATGTAGAGGAAGAACGGGCCGCCGAGCAGCGCCGTGACGATGCCCACGTCGATCTCCGCGGGGCGCGCCACGAGCCGCCCGGCCACGTCGGCGGCGGTGAGCAGAGACGCACCCAGCAACGCCGAGAACGGCAGCTGCCAGCGGTGGTCCACCCCCACCAGCAGCCGGCAGGTGTGCGGGACGACGAGGCCGACGAACCCGATCGGTCCGGCGACCGCCGTGGACGCGCCGCACAGGACGACGGCACCCAGTGCGGCCACGGCCCGTACGACGGCGACGCGTTCGCCCAGGCCTGCCGCGACCTCGTCGCCCAGTGCGAGCGAGTTCAGGGCGCGCGCCGACAGCAGGCAGATGACGAAGCCCACCGCGAGGAAGGGCAGGACGTGCCCGATGCGTGCGAAGGAGGCTCCGCCGACGCCGCCGATCTGCCAGAGCCGGAAGCTCTCGGCGATGTCGTTGCGGGGCAGGACGACGGCGCTGACGAGCGAGGCGAATGCCGCCGAGGTGGCGGCGCCGGCGAGCGCGAGCTTGAGGGGCGTGGGCCCGCCCCGCCCGAGCGAACCGACCGTGTGGACGAACACCGCCGAGAGGGCGGCACCCGCCATCGCGACCCAGACATAGCTGGTCGGCGAGGCGAGCCCGAAGAACGCGACCGCGGTGACGACGGCGAGCGAAGCGCCCATGTTGACCCCGAGGACGCCGGGGTCGGCCAGCGGATTACGGGTCCCCCCCCTGCATGACGCCACCGGACAGGCCGAGCGCCGCGCCGACCACCACCGCGAGCACCGCACGGGGTATCCGCTTCGTGGCCGCCGCCCGAGCCACGGTGTCGTCCGTGCCGCCGAGCGCCGCCCACACGTCGGACCAGGCGACGCTCCGCGAGCCGAACGCGACGGACGCCACCATGATCGCGGCCAGCGCGATCACCACGGCGAGGAGCCATGCGGTGCGGACGCGTGCCGGACGCCGCCCCACGGTGGCGTCCGGCACGCTTCGGGTGTCGAGTGCGGTCACTTGACCTTGTCCGCGGCCTTGGCGAGCGCGGCGACGTAGTCGTCCAGCACGTACGGGATCGACAGGGGCGTGGGATTGGCAGCGGTCGCCAGGGGGGAGTTGCTGCCGGGCAAGAGGTAGGCCGAACCGTTCTTGACGGCGGGCATCTTCGACAGCAGCGGGTCCTTCTTCAGCGTCTTGAGCAGCTTGCCGTCCTCGTCGCCGTATCCGGTGACGATGTCGACGTCGTTGAAGGAGTCGATCTGCTCCGCACTCCGCGTCAGGGCGAACTTCTTGGTGCCCTTGGAGGCCTTCGCGATGCTGTCCGGGATCTTGAGCCCGAGGTCCTCGAAGAACAGCGTGCGGGTGTCATGCGCGGTGTAGAAGCCGACCTGGCTCACGTCATTGGGGTCGACGTGCGTCATGAACATCGCGGACTTCCCCTTGAGCTGCGGGTACTTCGCGACGGTCTGCTCGATGTCCCCTTCGAGGTTCTTGATCAGCTTCTCGCCCTGGTCGGCGAGGCCGAGCGGCTTGCTGTTCATCCGGATGATCTCGCGCCACGGGGTCGCCCACGCGGCATCCGGGTACGCCACCACAGGCGCGATCTCGCTCAGGGTGTCGTAGTCCTTCTTGGTCAGCCCGGAGTACGCGGCGAGGATCACGTCGGGCTTGGAGTCCGCGACGGCCTCGAAGTCGATGCCGTCGGTCTCGTCGAAGAGTACGGGCGTTTTGGCATGCAACGCGTCGAGGCGCTTCTCGACCCAGGGCAGCACGCCGTCGCCGTCGTCGTCACCGAAGTCGGCGGCCGCCATGCCCACCGGTACCACGCCGAGCGCCAGCGGCACCTCGTGGTTGGCCCAGTTCACGGTGGCGACGCGCTTCGGCTTCTCGGGGATGGTGGTGGTCCCCAGGGCATGCTCGACCTTCATGGGGAAGGTGCCCGAACCGCTTCCCCCGGCCTCGTCGTCGGCGGCGGACGGAGCGCCGCACGCGGCGAGGCCCAGCAGGGCCGCCGCCACGAGGATCGACCGAGGGCGATGTGAACGCTTCTTCAATTCGTACTCCACTGTCGGGATGCCAGGGGTGCCGGTCCTCGCACGTCTGGGTCCCGGGATGCCGTCGTGGAGCGGTGCACCGTACTGGTGCAAGCTGGTTAGGTAAGGCTTGCCTTTGCACTTTAAGTGGAGGGTGAGCGGTGTCGCAATCGATCCTTTGAGACACCCGATGTAGGGATCGGGACACGAGAGGCCGCCCGGCGTCCTCCGGCCCCGGCCGATCGGGCTCCGGTCAGAAAGCCCGGAACGTACCCGGCGTGAGCCCCGTCGTCCGCCGGAAGGCCGCGCCGAAGGCGCTCGCCGACCGGTAGCCCACCTGTTCCGCGACGGCCTCGACGTCCCAGCCGCGGGCAAGCAGCGCGACCGCGTGCTGTGCGCGGACCGCAGCGATCCAGCGCGCGAAGCTGGTGCCCGTCTCGGCGCCGAAGGCGCGCGTGATGGTGCGGGCGCTCACGCCGAGTTCGGCAGCCCAGTCCGCCAGCGTCCGCTGGTCGCCCGGGTCCTCGCGCACCGCCTCGGCTATCGGGCGCAGCAGGTCGGACGTGGGCGCGTGTACGAGCAGTTCGCGCGGCGACGGTTCGAGCACGTCGAGCACCATCGCCTCGGTCGTCGCCCGCGAGTGATCCGAGAGGCCGGAGTCGCCGAGTCGTTCCAGCAGCAGCCGGAGGAGCGGGGTGATCTCGACGGCCACGGGTGCGTCCGAGATCGAGGTGGTGCTGTGGAAGCCGAAGAAGCTCGTGCGCAACCGCGTGCCGGCGGCCGCGGAACCGGAGTGCAGGGTGCCGGCGGGCATCCACAGGCCCAGCGCGGGCGTGATGGTCCACACCCGCGCGCCGACGACGGCCGTCGACGCACCGCGTTCGTTCCAGAGCAGCTCGTGGAAGGGGTGGGAGTGCGCGTTCCACGTGGTGTCGTGGGCGACGACCTCCTCGTACCCCACGATGGTGAACGGGGTGTCCAGCGCACCCGGCCCGAGCGCCGGCAGTGAACGGGTCTCCGTGGTCGTGCCCATCCCCTCACCCTAGGCCCCGGTGTCCTATCTCTGACCCACGGCGCAAAGTAGCCGTCGGCTCTCTGCCTCTCCTGTTGCTTAGTGCCCGGTCCCTTCGTTAAGCCGAACGAGTTGTCGGTGGAGGGGCGGGGACGTTCATGCGCCAGGAGTGGCCATCCGAGGACGTGGTCGCGTACTGGACGCCGGTAGGCCCTGACTGGGAGCTGGTCGCGAACAAGTCCGGACCGACCCGGCTCGGGTTCGCGCTGACGCTGAAGTTCTTCGAGCTGGCGGGCCGGTTCCCCCAGTTCGTGGAGGAGTTCCCGCCGACCGCGGTCGGCTACGTGGCCGACGTGGTCAAGGTGCCGGCGGAGGACTTGGCGAAGTACGACCTGTCATCCCGCTCGGCGAAGGGCCACCGTACGCAGATCCGCGAGGCTCGCGGGTTCCGTCCAGCGACCCGGGCGGATGAGGAGCGGCTGACCGGCTGGCTCGCCGATGAGGTCTGCCCGGTGGAGCTGGTGGAGGACCGGCTGCGCGAGGCCCCGCTCGCGCAGTGCCGCAGCGACCGCGTCGAGCCTCCGGGCCGTATCGAGCGGATCGCGGCCGCCGCGCGGGCGCGGGCGGACCGGGTCTTCTGCGCGCAGACCGCCGCGCGCCTGGGCGAGGTGTGCGCCCGCCGCCTGCTGGAGCTGGTGGCGGAGGGCAACGGGGACGGCACCGCGCTGCTGGCCTCGTTGAAGCGGGACCCGGGGGCGCTGGGTCTGGATTCGCTGCTGGCGGAGATCACCAAGCTGACCGCCGTACGGCAGCTCGGTTTGCCGGAGGCACTGTTCGCGGACTGCTCGGAGAAGCTGGTCGCCGCGTGGCGGGCGCGGGCGATCAAGATGTACCCCTCGGGACTTGCGGGACGCGGGCGAGGACGTACGGATCACGCTGCGCTCCTCGTACAGCTCGTACTACCGGCAGATGCTGCCTCCCCTGCTGAACACGCTGGGCTTCACATGCAACAACACCGCCTACCGGCCGGTGATGGACGCGCTCGCGCTGCTGGCCAAGTACGCCGACGTCGACGGCAAGACCTAGCGCATCCCGTACGAGCCGTGTGTCCTGGTGGCGCTGCGGGAGGCGATCCGCCAGCCCGAGGGCCTCATCGCCCAGCAGTACGACCAGATGGTCAAGTACGCCACCGCGCTGCGGCTCGGGACCGCCGAGGCGGAGCAGGTGCTGCGACGCTTCACTCGCGGCGGCCCCAAGCACCCCACCTACCAGGCCCTCGAAGAACTCGGCCGCGCCGTACGCACGATCTTCGCCCGCGACTACCTCGCCAGCCCCGATCTGTGCCGCGAGATCCACGGCGGCCTCCAGGTCGTGGAGAACTGGAACTCGGCGAACACCGTGCTGCACTACGGCAAGGACGGCGCCCTGACCGGCCCGGACAAGGAACACGCCGAGACGTCGATGCTCGCGCTGCACCTGTTCCAGTCCGCGCTCGTCCACGTCAACACTCTGCTGCTCCAGCAGGTCCTGGCCGAACCGGCCTGGGCATAGAGGCTGAGCGCCGAGGACCGGCGCGGCCTGACGGCACTGCTCTGGTCGAACATCAACCCCTACGGCACCTTCCGGCTGGAGATGGACCGGCGGCTCGACCTCGCCCCGGCCGCCCCGCCCACGCTCCGACAACCAGCGACGCAGGACCGGCGCCCGGCGGGCTGAGGCAGCAGGGCTGCCGGCCGTTGCGTCGATCTCCGACCAACCGATGCCAGGCACCGTGGCCCGCGCCAGGGCTGATCTTTTCCCCACCTGCCCCCACGTCCGGGGCAGGTCACGTACTGCTGAACAGCCGGTCCAGATGCACGTCGATCGCGGCGAGCGCGTCCTGGGGCTCGATCACGTCGAGTTCGATCAGGGAGGTGAAGCCGGTGAGGGCGAGGAGCAGGTTGGTCTCGGTCGCCGGGTCGCGGCCGGAGTCGATGTGCCCGTCGGCGATCGCCTGGCGGACCAACTGCTCGACGAGGGACCGCCCTTGGACGAGGCCGCGGCGCGCCTGCTCGTGCACGGCCTGGTCGTGCAGCGCTTCCAGGACGTAGGCGGCGCTCATCCGGCTGGTCGCGCGGGCGTCGGCATGCAGGGGGAGCATTTCCGCGAGCGTCAGTCGCAGCACGTCACGGGGGTGTGGACGGTCGCCGAGCTTTTCGAGCCCCTGGCGTACGCGCACCGAGGTCTGCTCGGATGCGAAATCCATGGCGAAGGAGAGCATGGCGGTCCGGGAGGCGAAGTAGTGCTGCAGCTGCCCGAGTGACATGCCCGCCTCCTGCGCCACCACGCGCATCGTCAGCTGTGTGACACCGCGCTGCTCCACCACCCGCCACAGTGCGCGGGCGATCGCCTCGCGGCGTCCGCGGTGATCCACCTGTTTCGGCATCGCCGGCCCCTCTCTCGTGCCTGGGACTATTCCAATACAGTTGACATAATACACTTGACCCGTAATCCTGAGGTCCACTCGAGGGAGGGAACCGTCATGTCCGAACAGCCAAAGGTACGGACCACGGAAGGCGTGGTGCAGGGGCGCCGACGGCAGGGGCACGCGGTGTTCCGCGGCATCCCCTACGCCCAGCCCCCGGTCGGAGCGCTCCGCTTCGCCGCGCCCGCGCCGCCGCACCGCTGGGAGGGGACGCGGCAGGCGGTCGAGTTCGGCCCCGTGGTGCCCCTTTCCCTGCCGATCGACGTGCCACCGCAGGGCACCGACTGGCTGACGCTCAACGTCGGCACTCCGGATCCCGGCGCGGCGGGACTGCCGGTGCTGGTGTGGATCCCCGTGGGCGGCTACCTCTCGGCGGCGTCGAGCGACCCGATGTTCGACCCGGCAGCGCTGGCCGAGGCGGGAGTCGTCGTGGTGACCATCAACTGCCGCGTGGGCGCGGAGGGATTCGCGTTCCTCGACGACGTGCCGCCCAACCGCGGATTCCTCGACCAGATCGCGGCGCTGGAGTGGGTGCAGCGCAACATCGCCGCCTTCGGAGGCGACCCCGGCCGGGTCACCGTGGGCGGGGTGTCCGCCGGGGCGGGCTCGGTCGCCGCCCTGCTGACGATGAAGTCCGCGCGCGGCCTGTTCCGGCGGGCCATCGCCCACTCGGTGCCGGGGCTGCACAGCACCCCAGCGCTGGCCCGGCAGGTCACCGCCGCGTTCGTGGACCGGCTCGGCGCGGCGGCCCCCACCGCAGAGGCCCTGCGCGACATCGACCCATGGCACCTGGCCGCCGAGCTCACCTCCTTCAACGCCGGCCTCCACGCGCACCGGGAGAGCTGGGGACGCCTCACGGAGACCGGCACCGCGCTGTGCCCCGTCGTCGACGGCGAGGTCCTCCCGGAAACGCCCTGGCCCGCGCTGACCGGCGGGCGCGCGAGCGGGACCGAACTGCTCGTCGGCCACGCCCGGGACGAATTCCGGTACTTCAGCGTCATGAGCGGACGGTACGGCACCTTCACCGAGGAGGACGCCTACGCAGCCCTGGAACTGCTCGCCCCGCAACCGGACGGCGCGCGGGCCTACCGTGCCGCGTTCCCGCAGGCAGGCCCGGAGGAGTTGGTGGAGACGGTGTACTCCGACGCCCTCTTCCGCATGCCGTCGCAGAAGCTGGCCGAGGCGAACGCCGCAGCCGGCGGCACCTCGTACATGTTCGAACTGTGCTGGGTTACCCCGGCCCACGGCGGCATCCTGGGCGCCTGCCACAGCCTCGACGTGCCCCTGGCGTTCGGCACGCTGGACAGCCCGGTCGGCACCCAGCTCATCGGCCAGGAACCCACCCCCGAGGCCGTCGCGCTCTCCCGCGAACTCCAGGAGGCATGGGTCCGCTTCGTCACCACCGGCGACGCGGGCTGGTCCGCCCACCGGCCCGGCGGGCACCTCACCCGCGTCCTGGACACCGAGTCGAAGGCTCTGCCCTACCCCGAACAGGCATCCCGCCGGATCTGGGAAGGCCACTCCCCCGCCCCCTTCGATCATTCGTAATTGTCCGGGTCGGCTCCTACGACTGCGACGCCGCCGCTCACCTGCCCATCGGGGACAGCACGAATTGGCGTACAGCCGGGCAGCACCCGGCCCGCTTGGCATCAGACCCCACCCGAGGGTGACGGACGACATCAAGAACCGGGAGAGGGCGACGGGAGAGGGCCCAGGTCACGGACGATCCCGGCCAGGGCCCGGATGGGCTCGCTCTCCGCCTCCCTCCGCCACACCAGCGCGTACGGCAGCGGCTCCAGATCGGTGACCGGCGGGTAGGCGATGTCCGGCCGTGCCCACTAGCGGATGAACTGGCCGGAGAGCCGGAGGGGGAGATCACGGTCGCCGATCCAGCGGCCCGGGCGGCCATCAGCCGCAACTCCTTCTCCACGCAATTCTCCGGCATCGCCGACGTTGCCGCCCATCTGCTGACCGAGAAGGCTGCCGGACTCGCCGCGAACCTGGCCGACGGCCACGCCGGACGTGCGGTGCCGGCGCGATGGAGCGGATCGCCGCGGTCTACCGCTGTTCGGCGAGGGCGGCGCGGCCCCGTGAGACGGCACCCCGAGTGGCGTGATCACCCGCTACTTTGCACCGTGGGTCAGAGATAGCACGCCGGGGCCCTCTATGGCCGGTGATGGTGGCACATCGGAGCGCGCCCCCGCGGCTGCCTTCCGGCGCACTCCGGCGGAACGTCGGGCAGCGCCGAGGTGAATTCTCCAACTCCTGGGGCTGGTGGGGTAGTTCGGTGCAACCGACGCCCTTGAGGCGCTGTCTGATTCGGTGATCGGAAACACCGGACAATCGCCACCAGTTCCGCGAAAGGGCATCTCTGCATGCGTAAGCACGGATTCATCGCCGCCACCGCCACGGCCATCGCCGGCCTCACCCTGGGCGGGGTCGTCCTCATCGCGCCCGCCGCCCAGGCGGCCGCCACGCCCGCGAGCGGCCAGGCCACCCTCGTGCACGACGACGGTGCAGTCTGGTACAAGGCCGCCGCCGGTCAGAAGAACGAGCTGACGGTCACCACCGAGAGCATCGACGTCGACCCCTCCGAGTTCGGCGGCGACTACCTCATCACCTTCCGCGACGGGGCCGGCATGGCCATCGACGCGAGCGCGGCCGAGTGGGACGCCTGCGTGTACCCCTCCGCCGCGGACCGCACCGTCGTGCAGTGCACGGTCCCCGAGCCGCTGGGCTCCGACGACTCGACGAACTACGAGGTGGACCTCGGCGACGGCGACGACAGAGCGACGATCGCCTCAGACTCCGGCGCCATCGGCGCGATCCACGGCGGAGTCGGCAACGACGTCCTCAAGGGCACCGGGCAGACCCAGTACAACGGCGGGGACGGCAACGACCGCATCGACGGCAGTGACGGTCTCGGTGCCGACGGCGGCGCCGGCGACGACACCGTCACCGGCGCCTGCCAGTACATCTGCCGTGGCGGCGCGGGCAACGACTCCGTGACCGGCACCGGCGACATCAACGCGCTGTACGGCGACGACGGCAACGACATCCTGCACGCCGGGTCCGAGAACGACGAGGTCTACGGCGGCCGGGGCAACGACAAGCTGTACGGCGAGGACGGCAACGACACGATGTACGGCAACAGCGGCGACGACGTGCTGTACGGCGGCCGGGGCAAGGACACCCTCTCCGGCGGCCCTGGCACCAACAAGGTGTACCAGGACTGAGACCGGGCCGGGCCGGGCGGCCCCCGGAGGTCAGCTCCGGGCGGCCGCCCCGGTCCCGGCCAGGGTCCGTTCCTCCGCGTCCGCGTCGAAGCCGACCGGCTCCCAGCGCTTCACGAGGAGCGCGATCAGGCCGAGGACGGGCGCGGCGAGGATGACCCAGTACACGTCCGTGCCGAGGCCGGTGCTGAGGATGGGGAAGAAGAACAGCGCCAGGGTCGAACCGAGTCGCAGTACGGCCTGGTTGAAGCCGATGCTGACGCCGCGCATCGAGGTCGGGAAGCCCAGCGACGCGTAGCTCATGATGTGCGCGCCGGGGCCGAACCCCTGGGCGAACATGAACGCGCCGAGCATCAGGATCCCCGCCGTCACCACGGCCGTCCCGGACGGCGCCCCGATGAGGCCGAGCACCACGATGGCGACGAGCTGGATCGCGAAGCCCAGCGACATCATCGGCCAGGCGCCCTTCGTCGACGCCCAGCGGATGCCGAGCAGCCCGCCGGTGAGGGCGAAGACGAGGTTCAGGGCGAAGGACGACGCGATCGTGGTCAGCGGGCCCTGGGTCATCAGCGTCGCGATGATGATCGGCAGGCCGAAGGCGACCGCGTTGTAACCGAAGGTCTCGGCGATGCCGACCGTCACCGACTGGATCGTGCGCGCACGGTACGGCGGCGTGAAGAGCCGCGCGTACGAGGCCAGTCCGGGCCGCGGCGGGCGGGGCGTGTTCGCCGGCACATCGTCGGCGACGCGCGCGTCCACGCCGTACGACTGCCGCAGGATCTTCGCCGCGCTCGCCAGGTCGCCCTGGTCGGCGGCCCAGGTCGGGGACTCGTTCATGTAGCGCCGGCGCAGCAGCAGTACGACCAGCGCGGGCACCGCGCCGAAGCCGACGGTGAACCGCCAGAGCCAGCCCAGCTGCGCGTCCGGCAGGACGAAGTACAGCAGCATGATCACCAGGTAGCAGCCGCTGGTCGCGGCGTACCAGGCGGGCGACCAGGCGGCCGTGCGCGACCCCTTGCTGCCCTTGCCCCGCAGCCGCGAGAACTCGGCGAGGAACGCGATGGCGACCGGGATGTCCATGCCGACGCCGATGCCCATCACGAAGCGTGCGGAGATCAGCGTCCAGGCGTCCTGTGCCACCGCGCACACCAGCGCGGTGACGACGAAGAAGAGCATGTTGGCCATGAAGACCCGGTAGCGGCCGATGCGGTCCACCAGCCAGCCGCCGAGCAGGGCACCCAGCAGCGAACCGACGCTGATCGACGCCGTGACCAGCCCGGCCATCGCGGAGCTGAGACCGAACTCCTTCGTGATGTCGGGCAGCCCGTACGCGAGGGAACTCAGGTCGTACGCGTCGAGGAAGATGCCGCCGAGCGCGATGATCACGATCATCCTGGCGTGCCGGCCGCGTGCCGTGCCCGAATTGACCAGATCGGAGACGTCGGCCGCCGAACGGATCAGCACCGTGCCGGACGCCGTCTCCGGCGACGTACTGGCGGGCAGGGGAGAGGTGGGGCTCACGGGCGCCTTCCGGTGCAGATCAGGGACGTACGGCGGAATCGTAGGCTCCGGTCGGATCCGGCCACACGAGTGTCCGCATATCGGTCACCTGCGCGGTCACAGTGCGGGCGGGGCGGGGCCACCGGCTCCGGCCGGCGAAGTCCTTGTTGCCGTGGCCCGGCGCGCACGGCCCGCCGCCCGCCGACGCCCTAGGCTGCATCCGGCAACGGCCCCGACCCAGGAGCACACCTCATGACCGTCCCCGCCCGGAAGCTTCCCTATCCCGACGCCCTCGGCCCGGACGACACGCCTGCGCCGCACGCACTGCTCGCCCCGGTGGCCGGGCTGCTGGGCACCTGGGTGGGCCGGGGGAGCGGCGAGTATCCGACGCTCGCCGAGGACTTCACGTACGCGCAGGAGGTCACCTTCAGCCACGACGGCCGGCCCTTCCTCTCCTACGAGGCCCGGGCCTGGCTGCTGGACGCCGACGGCGCGCCGCTGCGCCCGGCGGCCCGGGAGACCGGCTGGTGGCGGCTCCAGCCCGAGGGCCGGGTGGAAGCGCTGATCACGCAGCCCACCGGCATCACGGAGATCCTGGTCGGCCGGGCGGACGGCGGCACCGTGGACCTCACCACCCATCAGGTGGCGCTCGCCCCCACCGCCAAGGACGTCACCGCCACCCGCCGCCGCTACACCCTGACCGACGCGGACACCCTCGACTTCGTCCACGACCTGGCGGCGGTCGGCCGGCCACTGCAACACCACCTCTCGGCGCAACTGCGACGCGAGGGCAACGGCTGACCCGGTGCCAGCGGTGAATGGTCGGCCTCAGCGGTAGACGGTCAACGGGGGCGGCGGCGGGGCCGGCGGCGTCGGTATCGGCTGGGGCGGCCAGAACGGGTCGTAGCTCGGCGAGGTCGGTTTCGTGCCGCCCTTGGGCGAATCCAGGGCGCCGACGGCGGCCAGCAGGAAGGCGGCGATGAACGCCCCGACGAGCAGCGCGGCCACCGCGGTGGCGAGCCTGCTCCACACTCTGTACCCCTTGAACACGCGCATGCGCACCCTCCCCCGTATCACCCCCCTTATACCCACTTCGGATGGTGCAGTCGTGATGCGGTCATTCCGTCGTCAGGATGACGAGTTGCTGGGTCGCGCGGGTCATGGCGACGTAGCGGTCGACGGCTCCTTCGATGCCGTCGCCGAACGACTCGGGGTCGATGAGGACGATCAGGTCGAACTCCAGGCCCTTGGACAGTTCCGGGGTGAGTGACCGGACGCGGGGTGCGGCCCGGAACGTGCCCTCTCCGGACTCACCGGTGGCGATGACGCACGCGATGCCTTCCGCGTGCGCGGCGAGCCAGGTGTCGAGGGTCGCAGTCAGGTCCGCGACGGTTCCGTGGACGACGGGGATGCCGCTGCCGCGGATGGAGGTCGGTACGTTGGCGTCCGGGAGTGCGGTGCGGATGACGCACTCGGCCTCGGCCATCACCTCCTCCGGCGTACGGTAGTTGATGCTCAGGGACGCCACGGTGGCGCGGTCGAGCCCGACGCGTGCGAGCCGTTCCTCCCAGGTCTCCGTGAAGCCGTGCCGGGCCTGGGCGCGGTCGCCGACGATCGTGAAGCTGCGGGACGGGCAGCGCTGCAACAGCATCTGCCACTCGGCGTCGGTCAGTTCCTGCGCCTCGTCCACGATGATGTGCGCGAACGGCCCGGCGAGCGGTTCCGGATCGGTGCCGGGCAGCGCGTCCTCGTCGATCAGGGTGTCCTGCAGGTCCTGACCGCGCAGCATCCCCACCGCGCCCTGGCTCTCGTCGATCTCGGTGTCCTGCAGAATGTTGGCGATGACGTCGGTCCTGCGTGCCCGTTCGGCGGCGACAGCGGCCTCGTGCCGGCGCTTGCGTACCGACGCCTCCGGATCGCCGAGCCGCTGCCGTGCCGTGTCCAGGAGCGGCAGGTCGGACACGGTCCAGGCCTGGGCGTCCGCGCGCTGGAGCCGCCGTACGTCCTCGCGGCTGAGCCAGGGGGCACACTTGCGCAGGTAAGCGGGTACCGACCACAGGTCTCCGACGAGGTCGCTCGCTTCGAGCATCGGCCACGCACGGTTGAGGGTCCGGATCAGCTCCCGGTCCTGCAACAGCGAGCGGCGCAGCAACTCCGGCGGCGCGTCGCTGTCGTCCTTGTCCATCAGGATCGTGAGCAGCTCCTCGCGGATCTGGTCGCGTGCTTCGTTGTGCGGCGTACCGGGTTCCACCGCCTCGAACGCCACCGCCCAGTCCTCCGGGCTCAGCCAGATGTCGGACCAGTGGCTGGAGACCGTCATGCCCTCGGTGGGCGGTTCCTCGTAGATGCCGACGGCCGGCTCGATCGCCCGCACCATGTCGGCGGACGACTTCAGCAGGGCCACGCGTGGGTCGGCCTCGGTCGCCGCTCCCGCTCCCTCCGCGACGAGGTCGCGCAGGGTGCAGGTCCGTACGCCCTCCTCGCCGAGGCTGGGCAGCACGTCGGCGACGTAGGCCAGGTACGGCTCGTGCGGGCCGACGAACAGGACACCGCCCCGGCGGTGGCCGAGGCGCGGGTCGGAGTAGAGGAGGTGCGCGGCGCGGTGCAGCGCGACGACGGTCTTGCCCGTGCCGGGGCCGCCGTCGACGACGAGTGCACCGTGCGAGCCCGCGCGGATGATGGCGTCCTGGTCGGCCTGGATGGTGGCGAGGACGTCGCGCATGCGGTCGGACCGGTTGCCGCCCAGGCTCGCGATGAACGCGGACTGGTCGTCCAGCGCGGCGTGCCCTTCGAGCCCGTCGGCAGTGAACACCTCGTCCCAGTAGTCGCTGATCAGACCGCGGTTCCACCGGTACCGGCGGCGGCTCACCAGACCCATCGGGTGGGCGTGGGTCGCCGCGAAGAACGGCTCGGCCGCGGGCGAGCGCCAGTCGAGCAGCAGCCGGCGCCCCGTGCTGTCGGTGAGGCCGAGGCGTCCGATGTACACGGGCTCGGGGCTCTCCGCACTGACGATGTGGCCCAGGCACAGGTCCAGCCCGAAGCGGCGCAGGGCCCGCAGGCGGCCGGACAGCCGGTGGATCTCCGCGTCCCGGTCCATCGCCGCCCGGCCGACGCCGCCGGGTGCCCTGCGTTCGGCGTCCAGGCGGTCGGACAGTTCGGCGATCGACTGCTCAAGGCTCTCCGCGATGGCTGCGAAGTGCTGCTCATCGGCGTCGATCAGCGCCGGGTCGGCCTTGTGGGAGAGCCGGTCGGGCAGGTGGAACGCGCTGGTGCCGCCGCGCGGCTCCCCGTAAGACCTCAAAAGCGCACTCACTTCGTGAGTCCCCCCATTTCTGTCACTCTTCGCATCGGCCCGCGATTGTGCATCACGGACAGGGCCTTGCCGCAAGCCCCCCAGTGCGCTATAAGTTGAGAGTGGCAAGGAGTGGGTAGACCTCCTTGCCTTTCGTTTTTCCGCCTCGCTGCCGGGCCGCGCGCCTCGCCGCCGGTCCGGGCGCCTCGTCGCCGCTACCAGCGGATCGGCACCGGGAGGGCGGTGAGGAGCGCCGTGACCGCCACCGTCAGCCCGAGCGTGAGGACCTCGAAGCGGGCGGGAGTGCAGGCCGTGAGCGGGTCGGCGGCGTGCCGGAGCCGACGGCGTGCGCACAGCGCCAGTACGCTCGCCACCGCGACCAGCAGCAGTTTGACCAGCAGAGTGCGGCCGTAGGCGGTGCTCGTGAGCTGGTCCAGGACCGTGCCGGGCGGCATCCGCCGCAGCGTGCTGCACACGCCGGTGACGGTGAGCGCGATGAGCAGGCCGGCGGCGCCGCGCGCGTACCGGGCGAGCAGCTCCGCACCGGCCGCCGGCTCCCACGCACGCCACAGCCGCACCATGCGCAGGACGTGGAGGAGGCCACCCACCCACAGCGCGGCACAGGTGAAGTGGACGAGGGTCAGGGCCGAGCCGAGGAGCGGGCCGTCCTCCGTGGTCGGGTGCGCGCGCAGCGCCTCGGCCACGGCGATCGCGGCCAGCGGCAGCGCCTGTGCCGCGGGGCGGCGCGAGCGCGCGAGCAGGGCCGCCACGAGGAAGGCGTCCACACTCAGCAAGGCCAGCAGCCCGTCGCGTGTGCGGTAGAGATCGGCGAGGTCCAGGTCGGCGAGCCGGTACGGGACGAGGTTGCCGGCGGCGACGATCAGGGCGAGTCCCATCGCGGCCAGGGCGCCGACCAGCGCCGCCGACGTGGACCAGCCGCGTGGCAGCGGCGCTGGCGCCCGGGGGACGCGTCGCGCCAGCCACGCTGCGATCACCTCGCCGACCTGCGCACTCACCGCGGCGAACAGCAGCCAGCGGAGCAGTGTTACCCAATGGGCTCCGGGAGCCGCGGCCTCTCCCGTGCCGTGCAGTGCGGCTTGCGGGCCCACCAGCGCAATGACCGTGGCGACCGTGAACAGTACGAGCAGGGCCACGGAGCGCCCGGCGCCGGTGCGTACCGGCGCCGGGGTGGCCGCCGGTACGGCTTTGTCACCTGTCGTTGTGGTGGACGGACGCATGGCGGGCACCCCGGATACCTGTCGTCACGTACAAACCATTGCAGATGACGATATTGCTGGCCGACGGTGTGTTCCGCGTGCTGCTGCGCTGTCCGGGGGAGGTTTTCGGACAGCCGGAGAGGCGTGGCCACTCCGATGGCGCTACCAGGGCACGGTCTCGCCCCGGTGGTTGAGGTACTTCAGGCCCTGCTCGCCGCTGTGGCGGTCGATCGTGTCCGCCACACCGGGGATGGACTGCTCGATGGTCAGCGGTGCGTCCGGCCCGCCCAGTTCGGTGCGTACGTGGCCGGGGCACATGAGCAGCAGTGTGTGCGCGGCGTCGGCGTACCGTACGGCGTAGCTGCGCATCAGCTGGTTGAGGGCGGACTTGCTGGCGCGATAGACGTCCTGACCGCCCCTGGTGTTGAAGCCGACGCTGCCCTGGCGCGACGACATGACGCCGATGGTCCCGGCCGGCGTGACCAGCGACCGCAAGGACTCGATCACACGCATCGGGCTGAGCGCGTTCGTGACCATGACCTCGACGAACATCTCCGTCGGGACGTCGCCGATCGGGAGGTTGCCCCGCGTGATGCCGGCGTTCACGAACAGCAGGTCGAGGGTGCGTTCCGCCAGTCGCTCGCGCAGCGCGGCGATCTGTTCCGGCTGTGTCATGTCCAGCGACTCGACCGTGACACGGCCCCCGGACGCCTCGGCCAGGTCGTGCAGGCCCGTGCGCTCGTTGCCGCGTACGGTGCCGATGACGTCCCAGCCGCGGTGCGCGTACTCGGTGGCGAGGCCGAGCCCGAGGGTGCGGGATGCCCCGATGACGAGAGCGGTCTTCGTGCTCATGCCTGCACCTCCGGCTTCAGGGTCTGCTCGCACCACTCGCGGAAGGTCGTGGGGCTCGCGGTCTCAGGGGTGCGCCGCACGCCGTCGTCGAGGCCGTCGTCCTTGGCGCGCATCATGTCGGCGTAGCCCGCCACGAGCGCGTCTCCGGCCCCGCTCCCGGCGAGTGCGGCGCGGCAGTCGTCGAGCGACTGCCGCTGGTAGCTGATGGGGCGGCCGAGCACCTCGGACATGATGCGCGCCATGTCGTTCGAGGTCCTCGGGCCCCAGTACCGGTACCTCGCCCGTACCCGTCCACGAGCGGTCGAGCAGCAGCCCGGCGGCGGCCGCGGCGATGTCCCGGGTGGCGGCCAGCGGTGCCGCGCGGTCGGCGGCGAAGGTCTGGGTGAACACGCCGTTGTCGCGGATCGAAGCCACTTGCCCGAGCAGGTTGTCCATGAAGGTCGGGTTGGCGAGCGCCCGGTAGGCCACGCCCGTGCTTGCGATGAGGTCGTCCATGGCCAGCGACGCCGTCACATGGCCGGCGCGGCCGGCCACGGAAGTGCCGCGGCCGAGCGCCGAGACGCCGACCACGTGGCCGACTCCGTGAGTGGTGAACGCCTTCGCCGCGGCGCGGGTGAAGCCGGAGTACATGTCGTCCAGGCTCGGCGTCGGCGAAGCGGACGGGGCCACCCAGAAGACGGCGTCCGCGCCGGCGAAGGCCCGGTCGACGACCTCGGCGTCGCCGTGCGAGCCGGTGATGATGTCGACGCGTTCGCGCACCGTGTCGGGGAGCCGGGCGGGGTCGCGCACGATGACGCGCAGCTCATCGCCGCACGTGGGGGAGTCGTTGAGCAGGATGTCCAGGAGCCGGCCGCCGATCCGGCCGGTGGGAGTGGTGATGACGATCATGTGGTGAGTCTCGGGGCGTTCATTTGTGGCGTCCAATACCCTTCCTGACGATTGATACCTTGAGGGTATGGACCTCGATCTGCGTAAGCTCCGCTACTTCGTCGCGGTCGCCGAGCACCGCCACTTCGGCCGGGCGGCAGAGCAGCTCTACATTGCCCAGCCGGTCCTCAGCCGCCAAATCCGGGCCTTCGAGCAGGAGTTGGAGTGCACCCTGCTCGCGCGGAGCACTCGCAGCGTGGAGCTGACCGCCGCCGGGAAGCAGCTCTACGCGGAGGCGCAGACCATCCTCGCGACCGTCGGCGCCGCGGTGCGGCGCGTGCACGACGTCGGCAGGGGCATCCAGCGGCTCGTGGTCGCCTTCTCCCCGGGGCTGCATGTCTCCGATGCGATACGCGCCTTCACCTCGCGCCACCCGGACGTCGAAACCGACGTCGTCCCGGTGCGCTGGTGGGAGCAGGACGCGCCGCTCAGGGACGGACGGGCCCAAGTCGCATACATCAGGCGGCCGTTCGACGAGGCGGGGTTGCACCTCATCCCCATCGGCCGCGAGCCGAGGCTCGCCTGCATGCCCTCTACGCACCCACTGGCGGAACGCCGGAAGCTCACCTCCGCGGACCTCGACGGTGTGCGTATGCTCGACGCACCGACGCGGCGCACGTCCTCCCTTGAGGAGAAGTTCGAACTCATCGCCTCCGGGCACGGCATCGCGCTCGTCCCGCAGAGCGTCGCGCGGGCCTACTCCCGCCCCGACCTCGTCCACCTCCCCGTCACGGACGCGCCGGAGGTCGAGACCTGCCTGGCCGCCCCCGCCGACCGGCGCGAGAAACTCCTGCGCGACTTCCTGGAGGTCGCTACCGCGACGCTGCGGCGGGGGTGAGGGGTAGGGGGCGGCAAGGGAAGGAAGGCCCGCTATCCGGCGTCGCGGATGCTGAGATCGTCCCGGGTTTCCCGGCGTACCAGCAGCCGGGCCTTGCCGTCCGCGACGGCGACGACGGGTGGGCGGCCGACGAGATTGTGGGCGGAGGCCATGGACAGCTGGTAAGCGCCGGCAGCCGGAACGGCGAGGAGGTCGCCCGGGCGGATGTCGCCGGGCAGTTGGACGTCCGAGGCCAGGATGTCGCCGGCTTCGCAGTGTCGGCCGACCATGGTCATCCGCGCGGACCCGGCGAGCGAGAGCCTGCCGACCAGCCGGGGTGTGCAGCGCACTCCGTAGAGCGCGGGGCGGGGGTGGTCGCTCGTGCCGCCGTCCACGGTGACGAAGGTGCGCCCTTCGGTGTGTTTGACGCTGAGCACCCGGTGGACAACGACGCCGGCGGGTCCGACGACGGCCCGGCCAGGTTCGATGAGCAGCCGGGGCACGGGCAGCCCGACGGCCGCGCAGCCCTCGGACATCTCGGTGCGCAGTGTGCGGGCGAGCGCCGTGATGTCCAGGGCGGTCTCCTCCGGCCGGTACGGGATGCCGTGCCCGCCGCCCAGGTCCAGTTCGCGTGTGGTGTAGCCGTAGGAGCGGTGGATGTGGGACATGAGCCCGACCATGCGGCGCACTGCCGTGAGGTAGGGCTTGACGCTGGTGATCTGCGAGCCCAGGTGGCAGTGCAGGCCGGTCAGTTCCAGCTCCGGCTGGGCGAGGACGCGGGCGATGGCGTGCTGTGCGCTGCCGTCGGTCACCGAGAGGCCGGACTTCCGGGTTCCGGTGCCGGTACGCATCTTCTCGTGCGCGCCCGCGCTGACACCGGGCACGACGCGGACCAGCACCTTGACGGGCTCGTCGTGGATGCCGACGGCCGCCGCCAGCCGGGTGACCTCCGACAGGCTGTCGACGGTGACGCGGCCCACGCCGGTCCGCAGCGCGGCGTTCAGGTCCTCGGGGCTCTTGGCATTGCCGTGCAGGATGATGCGCTCCGGAGGTACGCCCGCCGCGACCGCGACCTCCAGCTCGCCCGCCGAGCAGACATCCAGGCCCAGGCCCTCCTCGGCCACCCAGCGGGCCATGGTCCGGCAGAGGAACGCCTTCGCCGCGTAGTGGATGTCGGCGTGCGGAAAGGCGTGCGCGTACGTGCGGCAGCGGTCCCGCACCTCGGCCTCGTCCAGCAGATACACCGGGGTGCCGAACGCACCGGCCGCCTCGGCGAGCGGTACCCCGCCCACCGCGAGGTCGCCGCACGGCAACGGGACGGTGGAGGCGGGCCACACGGACAACTCGTCAGCGTGTGACGCGTGGAGAGCGACATCCACTGTGGTCATGACGACGCTCCTGCATGAGGTGGGTGAAGGAAGGGCCCCGACGGGGGAGGGGCTGGGAGACCGGGGCCCGAGAACGCTGTGCCCGCGGTACCGGTGCACCGGACGCGCACTGACGCGTTGCTGACGGTTCGGCATCGTGTGCTGACGTGTTGTTGGCGGGTGGCTCAGTCGTTCCGCGGCTGCGCAGCCGTGTCCAGGGCCGAACCCGTCTGGTCGGCCAGTGTCACCGCGACCAGTCGTGCCTTCAGCGGGGGTACCGGGCCCGGCCCGGGGAGCAGCATGAACCTGCCGTAGTAGTGGCCGTTGCCCATGGCGCGCAGCTCGATCTCGCCCGCCGGCCAGCCGTCCTGGTCGACGTCCCAACGCGCGGGGCCGACACTCACACCGCCGTCCTGCTCCAGCCGCGCCGGCCGCCCGAGCAGGCTGCCGTACTCGAAGCGGCAGCCGCGCAGGCCGAGCAGTTCGGTGAGGCCCTCCCGTACGTGGTCGACGACGGCCTCCGGGGCCGCCCGTCGCCGTGCCAGCCGGGCCGTGTCGTGGATGCGGGCGAAATGCGCCGCGTCTGCCACCGTGGTGGCTTCCAACCGGTGTGCACGCGCCGCCAGTTGGGACACGACCAGCCCGACGACCAGCAGCAGGACGGCCGTCTCGATGTCCGCGGCGGCACCGATGGCGAACCGTTCGTACGGGCTGGTGAGGAAGAAGTCGAACCACGCGGCGGCGGAGAGTGCGGCGAGCGCGCCCGCCGCGCGGCTGCCGGCGGCCGCTACCGCGACCACCGCGACGACCAGGACCAGTGCCATGGTGCTGCTCGCCAACGCGGTACGGAACGGCGCCAGGGCCCCCGCGACCAGCAGCGGCAAGACGAACCCGGCCGCCGGCGCGAGCGGGCGCCGCATCGACGCGAAGCGCTGCCCCGTGCGTGTGGACGCGACGTGGTGCCGCATCGGCGCGGGGCGCCCTCGCATCGTCCAGTCGGCCATGATGCGCACCTCCTGCACTCGTCCCTGCCACCGGCCGCACCGCAGGGCATCTCCTACCGCCTGCATAGCACCGGACCGCCGTGTGCGCTCGACGGCCGGCAGGCCGGACCGGCAGCCATATGCCCAGCTCAGCAGCGGTTCCGGGAGACGCGGGGCGAGACGGCGCACCCGACCAGGCAATTCGCGGCTCCGCATGCGCATCCGGTCCTGACGCCTTCTTGTCGCCCGGCCCGGCGGCATTGACGTCCCCCTGACAGTGCCGCCCCGGGGTGTCTCGCCGGTCACTGTTGTGCAGGTAAAACTGTACAGCTAAGACTGTAGAAGTTAGCGTGGAGGCATGAGCGAGAACCCGACCCTGTCGCCCTCGGCCTTTCAGGCGTCGCTTGAGGTCCGCGCGGTCATCAGCCGCCTGCGGCGCCGCATCCTGAACGCTTCCGAGGCCGAGGACCTCACCCTGAGCCAGGCGACCGTCCTGGCCCGCCTGTCCGACAAGGCGGGCGTCACGGCCAGTGAGCTGGCCGCCACCGAGGGGGTGCGGCACCAGTCGATGACGGCCACGGTCGCCTCGCTCGCCGCGCGGGGGCTGGTGGAGCGCAGCCCCGACCCGGACGACGGACGGCGCCTGCTCATCGCGCTCACCGCGGAGGGCCGGCGTCGGGTGGCGGAGGGGCGGCAGGCCAGGACGGAATGGCTCGCCGGCCAGCTGCAGGACAAGTGCACGGAAGAAGAACGCCGGGCCGTGATCGCCACCATGGCCGTACTGGAGCGGCTGACCCATGACTGAGCCGGGGACGGACGCCAGGAGAGCGACGGACGAACCGGGCTTCGACCGGCGGCTGCTGCCGCCGATGATGCTGGGCTCGGTCCTGAACCCGATCAACTCGACGATCATCTCCGTCGCGCTCGTCCCCATCGGCGACGCCCTGGGCGCGCCCACCTCGCAGACCGCGTGGCTGGTCTCAGCCCTCTATCTGGCCACTTCGCTCGGGCAGCCCGTCGTGGGACGGCTCATCGACATCTTCGGGCCGCGCAGGCTGTTCCTCCTCAGTACCGGCCTGGTGGGCGTCGCCGGCATCGTCGGCGCACTGGCACCCGGCCTGGGGGTGCTGATCGCCGCGCGCGTCCTGCTCGGGTTCGGTACGTGCGCCGGTTATCCCGCCGCGATGGCACTGCTGCGCAGCGAGGCCGAACGCACCGGACGGGACAGCCCCGGCGGGGTGCTGACGGGGCTGGCAGTGGCCAACCAGACCATCGCCGTGATCGGCCCGCTGCTGGGCGGCCTGCTGATCGCGGTGGGCGGCTGGCGCACCACCTTCGCGCTGAACGTGCCGCTGGCCGTCGTGGCCGTGCTGCTGGGACTCTGGCGGCTGCCCAAGTCGGCCGGTACGGGCGAGTCCCCGCAGCGTGGCCGCCTGGCCGCGCAGCTCGACCTGCCCGGCATGGGCCTCTTCGCCGCGATGCTCGTCTCGCTGCTGCTGTTCCTGATGAACCTGCACCTGCGCGACTGGTACCTGCTGGTGATCGCCGCCGCCGCGGGAGCCGCGTTCGCGGTGCGCGAGCTGCGGGCCGCCACCCCCTTCATCGACCTGCGGGTGCTCGGCGGCAACACACCACTCCTGGCCACCTACGGACGCGCGCTCGTCGCCTACGTCGTCGCCTACGCCTTCCTCTACGGCTTCAGCCAGTGGACCGAGGAAGGGTACGGGCTGACGCCCTTCCACGCCGGACTGGTGCAGATCCCCATGTTCCTGCTGGCGATCGGTGTCTCGATCGTCTCCGGGCGGCGCGCGGGCGTACGCGGGAAGCTGCTGGTCGGCGCGGCCGGACAGATCGTCGCCTGCCTGGTGATGCTCACGCTCACCGGGCAGAGCCCATTGTGGACGCTGCTCCTCATCGCCCTCGTCTTCGGCGTCCCGCAGGGGCTGAACAACCTGGCTCTGCAGAACTCCGTGTACTTCCAGGCCGACCCCGAACGCACCGCCTCCTCGGCCGGGCTGCTGCGCACCTTCGCGTACATCGGCTCCATGGTCGCCTCCTCCGCGACCGCCGCATCCTTCGGCCGGCGCGCCGACACCGGCGGCATGCACCAGCTCGCCTGGGTCATGCTCGGCGCCGGCGTGCTGTACCTCCTGCTGACCGTCTTCGACCGCACCCTGGGCCGCCCGATGGCGATGAACGGTGCCACCCGCGCATGAAGGCACCACCGACGACAAGAAAGCAGGGCACCACCATGTCCCGTACCGCCCTCCTGCTCATGGACATCCAGGGCAACCACCTCGCCCACCTGCCCGACGACTACCTGCCCCGCGCCGTCCGGGCCCTCGACACGGCCCGTGCCGCCGGTGTTCCGGTCATCCACGTAGCACTTCGACTGCGACACGGGCACACCGACGCCCACCCCCGTAACAAGATCTTCGGTGCCCTTCCGCACCACCTCTTCACGGCCGACGATCCCGGCGCCGCCATACACCCCGATGTCGCCCCCGCCGACGGCGAGATCGTCGTCCACAAGAACCGCGTCAGCGCCTTCGCCGGCAACAACCTGCGGCAGATCCTGGCCGCCCAGGACATCGGCCACCTCGTCCTGGCCGGCATCTCCACCGGCGGCATCGTCCTCTCCACCGCCCTGCAGGCCGCCGACCTCGACCACCGGGTCACCGTCCTCTCCGACGCCTGCGCCGACCCCGACCCCGCCCTGCACGACACGCTGCTCAACGAAGTCCTGGCGCGCCGCGGCGAGGTCGCCACCATCGACGAGTGGGCCGGCACCCTGACCGCCGCCGGCTGACCACACGCCTACGGCCGGGTCCGGCAGAGGAGTGTCCGGCGGACCGCGTCGCGGAGCCAGCGGTGTGCTCCGTCGGCGGTGTGGCGGGGGTGCCAGGCCATCCCGATCGTCAGGGGTGGCAGTGGCAGGGGGATGTCGAGGAGGCGCAGGCCCAGGAGGGTGGCCTCTTCAGTGAAGGGCGAGGGACCGGCTCCGTGGGGCGGGGCGGGGACCAGCGCGACGATGTCGCTGCGGGCGGCGAGGGACAGTGCGGCCAGGTGACCGGGCAGGACGACGGCGACCCGGCGGCTCAGGTCGTGCTCCGCGAGGGCGGCGTCGACGGGGCCGGTGAAACGGCCGCGGCGGCTGACCACGGCGTGTTCGGCGGCGGCGAACCGGGCCGGGGTCAGGGGCCCTTCGGTCAGTGGGTGGCCGGGCCGGACGGCCGCCATCATCCGGAGGCCGACCAGCTCTTCGACCTCGGTCTCGGGGTCGACGTGGTCGATGGAGCCGACTTCCAGGTCGATACGGCCGTCGCGCAGTGCCGGACCGGCCTCCAGCTCTTCGGCGCGGAACCGCAACGAGACTCCCGGTGCCTCTTCGCGGGCCAGTTGCAGCAGGCCGGTGGCGAGGGCCGCACCGACCAGGTCGGCGGCTTGAAGAGTGAAGGTGGTGCGCAGCGTGGCGGGGTCCACGTCGCCGGCCGGGGTGAGGAGCGCGCCGAGGCGGCGTACGACCGTGGCGGCTTCGTCGCGCAGGGCCTGGGCCCGGGGAGTGGGCACCATGGTCTGCCCGGCCCGGACCAGGAGGGGGTCCTGGAGTATGCGGCGGAGGCGGGCCAGGGTGCGGCTCATGGCGGCGGGTGAGGTGTGCAGCCGGGCGGCGGCGCGGGTGACGCTCTGCTCGGCCAGGAGCGCGTCCAATGCGACAGCGAGATGGGCGTCGAAGACCGGCTCTGTGCTGTTCACCAGTGTCATTCCATTCCGGGCAATGATTCGTTGCTGAAGTTCCCATTGTGGCAACACCGCGGTCCTCCGCAGGATGTGGGCGTACCCCATGCCCATCCGACATCCGGAGGAACCCACCATGTCCGCTGCGGAAACCGCACCGCCCGTCACCGCGTTCATGCTCATCAAGACCACACCCGAGTGGCTCGCCATGACCCCCGAGGAGCGGGTGAACGCCTTCGCCACCGAGGTCGTGCCCGCCATCAAGGCCAGGACCACCGGCGTCCGCTCCCGCTTCTACGACACGGAGTTCTACTCCACCCACGTCACCGACGTCTGGGTCTGGGAGGCCGATGATCACCAGGCCTACCAGCTCCTCATCGACATACTGCGGGAAACCCCCTTCTGGGACCGCTACTTCGAGATCGTCGACCTCCTCGTCGGTACCGAGAACGGCTACGCCCGCACGTACGGTCTCGACCCCGTGGCCACCATCAGCACCTGAGGCAGCGCTCCAGAGGCCGGCCGGTGCTCCATAGGCCGACCGGGGTCTTAGAAGTCGACCGGGTCGCGGACGATCGGGCAGGTCATGCAGTGACCGCCGCCCCGGCCGCGGCCCAGCTCGGCGCCGACGATGGTGATGACCTCGACGCCGGCCTTGCGGAGCAGGGTGTTGGTCTGGGTGTTGCGGTCGTAGGTGAAGACGACGCCGGGTTCGAGGGCGACGGCGTTGTTGCCGCTGTCCCACTGCTGGCGTTCGGAGGCGTACACGTCACCGCCCGTCTCGATCACCCGCAGGCGGGGCAGGCCGAGAGCCCTGGCGACCACGTCGACGAACGGGGTCGAGCCTTCGTCGGTGAGGTGCAGACCGGATGCCTTGTCGCCGGGGCGCAGGGAGAAGGTGTGCACCGAGTCCATGATCTGGGGATACAGGGTGACGATGTCCCGGTCCGCGAACGTGAAGACCGTGTCCAGGTGCATGGCGGACCGCAGCTTGGGCATGCCGGCGACGATGACGTGCTCGGCGGCGCCCTGATCGAACAGCGCGGCGGCGACCTGCGTGATGGCCTGCCGCGAGGTGCGTTCGCTCATACCCATGAGGACGACACCGCGGCCCACCGGCATGATGTCGCCGCCCTCGAACGTGGCCTGGCCCCAGTCGAGTTCGGGGTCGCCCCACCAGACGGCCGAGCCCGTGAAGTCGGGGTGGAACCGGTAGACCGCCTTCATCAGGAGTGTCTCGTCGTGACGGGCCGGCCAGTACAGCGGGTTGAGGGTGAGGCCGCCGTAGAGCCAGCAGGTGGTGTCCCGGGTGTAGAGCGTGTTGGGCAGCGGCGGCATCAGGTACTCGCGGACGCCGGTCGACTCACGGGCGAGCGCGATGTAGGGCGAGCGGAATTCGTCCGGCAGATCGGCGGTGGCCAGGCCGCCGATCAGGTACTCGGCAAGCTGCCGCGGCTCCAGCGAATCCAGGAAGGCCAGGGTGCCGTCGATGAGGCCGAGCCCGACCTGGTTGGCGATGATCTTGCGGTCCAGCAGCCAGGACTTCGCCTCGGGAATCGCCATGGTCTCGGCGAGCAGCTCGTGCAGCTCGACCACGTCGACTCCGCGCTCGCGCAGTTTGCTGACGAAGTCGGCGTGGTCGCGCTGGGCGTTCTCCACCCACATCACATCGTCGAAGAGCAGGTCGTCGGAGTTGGTCGGGGTGAGCCTGCGGTGCGCGAGCCCGGGTGCGCAGACGAGGACCTTGCGCAGCCTGCCCACCTCGGAGTGGACGCCGTACGAGGAACTGGTCGGGGTGCTCGGCAGAGTCACGGTGGCCTTCCTGGGGATGGGGGACAGGGGTGTCGCAGGACGTTTCGGACCACGGACCGTCAGAGGCTGATCCAGCCGGTGACCAGCGCGATCACGCCGAGCACGGCACCGGCGACGGAGACGGCCAGAATGACGAGTTCACGCGGGGAGAAGAGGCGTCTGCCCTGCTCGCGGCGGGCCATCACGAACAGGATGGTGGCCGGCGCGTAGAAGATGAAGGAGAGCAGGAGGAACCGCAGGCCCGCCGCGTACACCAGGAACGCTGTGTAGAGCGTCGCGATGACGGCGATGGTCAGCTCGCCGCGCGAGGTGCGGCCGCCGACGGTGTGGTGCTGGGTGCTCGCGCCGATCTTGACGGCGAAGCCGGCCGCCAGCAGGTAGGGGATCAGCGACAGGGCGCTGGTGAGGTCGAGCGCAAAGTCGAACGCGTCGTTCGAGAACGCGGTGAGGACCAGTACGACCTGCGTGAGCACGGTCGTCATCAGCAGCGCGGGGAGCGGCACATCCGCATGGTTGGACCGGCGCAGGAAGCGGGGCATGTCGTCGTCCTTCGCCGCGACGAACAGCACCTCGGCCGCCATCAACGTCCAGGCCAGGTACGCGCCGAGCACCGACACGATCAGTCCGACGCTGATGAACACCTTGCCCCAGGTGCCCACCGCCGCCTCCAGGGCGCCCGCCATGGACGGCTGACGCAGTTCGGCGATCTCGCTCATCGGCAGGATCCCGTACGACACGATGGTCACCGAGGCGAAGATGGCGAAGACGCTCAGGAAGCCCAGGACGGTCGCCTTGCCGACATCGGACCGGCGTCTGGCGTGCCGCGAGTAGACGCTGGCCCCTTCCACACCGAGAAAGACGAAGACAGTGGCGAGCATGGTGCCCCGGACCTGACTGAACAGGGATCCGGCGTAGTCCGCTCCGCCGAAGTTGTCGGCGAACACATCGGCCCTGAAGTAGACCAGCGCCAGGACGATGAAGACCAGGATGGGGACGATCTTCGCCACGGTGACGATCCTGTTGATCGCGGCGGCCTCCTTCACCCCGCGCCGGATCATCAGGAAGAACGCCCACAGGCCGGCCGAGGAGAGCAGCACGGCCGGCGCGGTGTCGCCGTCGCCGAGGGCGGACCAGATGGTGCCGATCGTCGACATGATCAGCACCCAGTACGTCACATTGCCCACGCATGCGCTGGCCCAGTAACCGAACGCGGAGAAGAACCCCAGGTACTCGCCGAATCCGGCCTTCGCGTACGCGTAGACCCCGGCGTCCAGGTCGGGCCTGCGCACCGCCAGGGACTGGAACACGAAGGCGAGCATGAGCATGCCCGTACCCGCGACGGCCCAGGCGATGAGGGCACCCGCGACCCCGGTCTCCTCCGCGAAGCGCCGCGGCAGGGAGAACACCCCCGCGCCCACCATGGAGCCGACCACCATGGTGGCGAGTGTGAAGAGCGGCAGTGTGACCGGCGGCGGGGATTTCGCCGCAGGATCAGTGGTGGCGGCCTGCGACACGTCGTCCCTCTCGGTCGGGCGGTGGCTGCTCGCTCATCCGGACGCCGAGCGAGCCGTCCCATTTTGTAGCAGTTTGCCGGTAAGTCGCCGTTCATTCCTCAAGGCTCGGGCGTGGCGGTCCATACGCAGCCGCGTACCGCCGTGCGGCCGAGTAAGGGCGGGTGCGCCCAAGACGTGGTGACCTTCAGTGGCATGCTGGGCGACCGGCTTTCCCGTACGACACGAGAGGTTCCGCATGAGGGTGGACAGCGACGCCGTCGCGCTCGATGACCCGGTGGGCGCATCGCTCCGCGGCCACCACGCCCACCTGGCCCGCCGGCTCGGCCGGGCCGCCACCTACCTGCCGGGCGTCGCGACCTTCTCCGCGGTCCCCGCCGACGCGGACGCCACGGCATGGGCCGACCTCGCCCGGTTGCTGGGCCCGGGGCAATTCGCCGACGTGTTCAGCTGCCCGGCCACCCCGCCGGAGGACTGGGAGCCGGTCTTCTCGCTCGAAGGCCGCCAGCTGATCTGGTCCGGCAGCACCAGTCCGAGCAGCCGTGCCGCCGAAGCCGATTCCGGCGTGGTGGAACTGGACGAAGGCAGCATGCCCGAGATGCTCGACCTCGTCGAACGGACCCAGCCGGGACCCTTCTGGCCGCGCACCAACGAACTCGGCACCTACCTCGGCATCCGCGACAACGGCACGCTGGTGGCGATGGCGGGTGAGCGACTGCACCCGCCGGGACACACCGAGATCAGCGCGGTGTGCACCGCTCCGGAGGCCCGCGGGCGGGGCCACGCCGCCCGGCTGATCAGTGCGCTCGTCGCGCGCATCGTGGCGCGCGACGAGCGACCCTTCCTGCACGCGGTCGAGACGAACACCGGCGCGATCGCCCTCTACGAACGGCTCGGCTTCGAGACCCGCACTCACGTCACCTTCCGCGGGTACCGCACTCCGTGATCCCGGCGCACTCCGCTATCTCCTCGGGCGCTCCCTCGGCGTCGTCACCGGTCGGTCGTGTCGGAGTTCGTCGAAGAGTCTGCGGGACTGTTTCTCGTCCCAAGTGATGACGCTGCCCTTGGACGTGGGGACGCCGATGCCGGAGACGGGGACGTTGATCTGCTTGCCCTTGCCGCCGGAGACGCTCTGTACCGCACGGAACAGCGTCGTGAGGTCCCGCAGGCTCGTGTCCTTGTCGACGACGAGGGTGTCCAGGCCCGCATCGACGGTCGGACAGATCTCGGACGGGTCGAGGACGGTGCCGGGATCGGCGGCCTGGTGGGCGAGGGAGGAGAGGAATTTCTGCTGGTTCTTCGTGCGTCCCAGGTCGCCCTCGGCTTCCTGGTGCCGCTGGCGGACGAACGCGAGTGCCTGCTTGCCATTGAGGGTCTGACAGCCCTTCTTGAGGTCGGCGCCGGACTTCTTGTCCTTGATGCCGCGCTCCAGGCACATCCGGACACCGCCGACGGCATCGACGATGTTCACGAAGCCGGCGAAGCCGATCTCCGCGTAGTGGTCGATCCGCAGCCCGGTGTTGTACTCGATGGTGCGGGTGAGGAGTTGGGGGCCGCCGTAGGAGAACGCGGCGTTCAGCTTGTTCCCGGTGGGCCCCGAGGTCTTGCCCGTGGCCGGGTTGGTGTGGCCGGGCACGGTGACCCAGGAGTCGCGGGGGAGGCTGACCATGCTGGTGCCGTGGGCGCCGGTGTGCAGCACGATCATCGAGTCCGTGCGACGGCCGCCGCCTCCGCCCGCGTGCAGATCCTTCAGGTCGCCCCGAGAGAGCCCGTCGCGGCTGTCGGAGCCGACGATCAGGTAGTTGGTGCCCTTGCCGCGCGGCGGGCGGTCCCCGTACGAGTCGAGGTCGACGTCGCGGTTGAGCTTGGTGTCGGCCCACCCGTACGTGCCGACGGCGCCCGCGAGGACGGCGGCGACGAGGCCCAGCACGGCACGACCCAGCCGGCGCCGCTTCTTGGGCTTGCGGGCGTGGGCGCGCCTCGGCCCGTAGTGGGAGGAGGGGCGGCCGGCGTAATCCCCGGGGGCGACCGGCACGGCGTGGTGATGGTCGTGCGGGTCGTCCCGGTACGGGGGCTCCTCGGCCCACGGGGCGTGCGGTTCGCTCATCGTCCGACTCCCTCGCTCGTTCCGACTGCCTCGGTCAGACTCCGGTCCGGGGGCTCCGCCCGCAGGAAGGGGTCGGCGGTGCCGGCGCGGTGCATGCTGTGCCACTTCAGCCGGGTGCCGAGCAGCGCGGTGATCACCGACTGGATGACCACGAGGTACAGCAGCTGCCGGTAGACGAAGAGCTGAAGCGGCAGCGTCCACATCGCGCTCAGCTTCTCCCGGTCCAGCCGCAGCGCGTACCCGGCGGTGATCATCTGTATGACGAGGCAGCCGAGCCAGACGAGGACCGCCTGCGTCGGGTCCCGGAAGAGCACGCCGTACAGCGCGAACACGTCCACCACCGGTGCGAACAGTGGCAACAGGATCTGGAAGAGGCAGAGGTAGGAGAGCGCCCTACGGCCGAAGCGCCCGGCCGGCCCCATCTCGAAGACCGAGCGGCGGTGCTTCCACATGGACTGGAGCGTGCCGTAGCACCACCGGTAGCGCTGCCGCCACAGCTGCCCGAGCGAGCCGGGCACCTCCGTCCAGGCGACGGCCGACTGCTCGTAGGCGACGCGCCAGCCGGCCCGCCACAGTGACATCGTGAGGTCGGTGTCCTCGGCCAGGGTGTCATCACTGACACCGCCGATGCCCATCAGCGCGTCCCTGCGGAAGGCGCCGATGGCTCCGGGCACGGTCGGCATGCACTCCAGGACCTCGAACATGCGCCGGTCGAGGTTGAAGCCGATGACGTACTCCAGGTGCTGCCATCTGCCCAGCAGCCGGCGGCGGTTGCCGACCTTGGTGTTGCCGCTGACCGCGCCGACGGCCGGGTGCGCGAGCGGCTGGACGAGCCGCGTCAGTGCCTCCGGTTCGAATACGGTGTCGGCGTCGACCATCACGACGATGTCGTGCCGGGTGTACGCCAGCCCGGTGTTGAGGGCCCGGGGCTTGCCGCCGTTGGGCTGCCGTACCACCATCACACGGGGGTCGTCGATGCTCTCGGCGATCGCCGCCGTGCTGTCCGTCGAACCGTCGTCGATGACGACGATCTGCAGCCGCGGATGGCTGGAGGCCAGCAGCGAGTGGACGGTGGCGGCGATGCCCGCCTCCTCGTTGTACGCGGGCACCAGCACCGTCACCGGTTCGGTCACGGCCCTCAGCAGCGGTGTGCCGGGCCGGAACCGGTCCAGCCGCCGTACGTGGGCGCGGGCGAAGAGGACGAGCATGAGCAGCCGCAGCACGCTGAGGGCGCCCGCGACACCGAGGGCCCAGGCCATCACGGTGGTGAACGTGTGCCCGAGGTCCTGCGCCCGGATCAGCCCCTGGCCCGCCAGCCGCTGGGTGACAGAGGCCTGCGTGTGGTGGAACGGACGGCCGAGCCCGCCGGTGACGGTGGTGAACCGTTGTACGCTCCGGTCCCGCAGCAGTGCCTCCGCCTCGCGGTAGCCGAGCTCCGTCAGGCTGTACTGCCGCACCACTCCCCGCCACGGCTTCCGTGACTTGTAGTCGGCGGCCACCAGCAAGTAGCCCTGCTCGGCCGCCCGTTGGGCAGCGGCCCACTCGGCGCCGCAGAGGGTGTCGGCCCTCGTGGTGTGCGGCAGCCGAAGCAGCCGGGTGTTGACGCCCGCCGTGCCCGCCAGCGCGGTCTGCGTGAGGGACAGCTCCATGCGGGCGCGCAGGGGTGACGCGGCGCCGAGATCGCCGCCGGTGTAGGTGTACAAGCCGATCTCGTGCCCCTCGTCGACGATCCGCTTCATCAGCCCCGGGTAGCGGGCCACGCGCGAGCCGTAGACGAAGAACGTGGCCTTCACGTGGTACTTGCGCAGCAGGCCGAGCATACGCGGCGTCCACTCCGGGTCGGGTCCCCCGTCGAAAGTGAGCGCCGCGGTGCCGGCCGGCATGCGCGCCGTCTCGATCCGGCCGCCGCCGAGCCGGAGCACCGGGCTCCCGTTGTCCGCCTCGCGCGGGATGGGCGTACTGCACGGGCGCTTCGAGCGCGCCGCGTCGACTTCGTGCGTGGTCCACCCCTCGAAGGCGACGGCCGTGATGACCACGGTGAGGACGAGCAGCAACAGCGCCCAGTGCCCGCGCGGGGGCCGGCGCATCGCGTGCCGGCTCACCTCTCAGCGCCCCCGTGCGAGGCTCCGCCTCCGGCTCTGGAGGGCGGTGGGGTACGGCCGTGCCGGGGGCCGGAACGCTCGGCGGAGTCCGGCACGCGGGGGGTGTCGATGCGTTGTGCTCTGCCGGGGTCCGTACCGGGTTTCCCGGCGGCCGGACGGGCGGGGCCGGCCGGCCGTGGACCGGTGGTACCGGACGGCAGCGGGCCCTTCGTACTGGGCGGCTGCGACCCGACGGGCTGCCACAGCCCGCCGATGAGCATGCCGACGAGCGCCAGGTATCCGACGCACGCGCAGCCGACGGCAACAGCCAGGAGGCGCGAGAGCCTTCTGCGCCAGCCTGAATTGTCGATGAACACCGGGTGATGCGACTGTCCCTCGCGGCGCGAGAGGTGTGTCATGAGAGGGGCACGCCGCGCAGGTATGCCCTCCCCGCCCTCCTCCGCGTGTGATGGATGGGGGAAGCCCTCGACTTCCGGCATATGTGTGATGTGGGGAGCGCCTCGCACTCGGTTCTCCTGATCTGCGGCCGCGCGCACGGGGCCCTGTGTCGTGGGGGTGCCGGGCCGAAGCCCGGTGTGCACTGGGACGCGATACGCCGAGATCCGGGGAAAGATCCGAACTTTACGGATCGATCCCCGTAGGTGCGCATGCGATAGTGGCCTTCCCCGCAGGTCGGGAAGGCCACGTGAGTACGCGTTTCGGCACGCTCGGCGGCAACGTCCAGTGGCTATTCGCTGCTGGTGCCTTCCACGACGCGTCTGGCGCGGTGACATCCGGCGAAGGGCGCGCGGATCGCGCTCCGGGCTTCGCCGGCCGCCGCAGGTTTGGAGATATGGGGGGTGGTGCCTCGCACTGGGTGCTCCTCGTTCCCGGCCGCGGGGTGCGGCCGTACGCGTGGGGGTCCCGGGCCGTATCGCACCCGGGTCGTACTGGAACGGGCATGCGCCTTATGCAACTTGGCGCACACCTGCGCCAGACGGTGCCAGTAAAAGGCCTGCTGGGGGAGGGGGAGCAGGAGAGTGTTACCGCAGCTTTACCTCTGCCGCCCGCGCTCCGCGTGCCACCCGTCCCCTTTCCGCACCCCTCTCACCGTTTCGGCGGAGATGACGGGTAGGCGGCCCTCACTCGGGTGCGTACGGTTTGCCGTTGCTGGCGGAGACACTGATGGACCGCGTGGTGCCGTCACTGTCGATCTCGATGATGGGGATGGCCTTGCGCTGGGGGCTGCCGTTGTTCTGGAGCGAGATCCAGCCGCTCGCTCCGGGGACCGCATTGGCGCCGTTGATCGTCCTCAGCATCTGTACGACGGCATCGCGCTCGATCGCCTGGTCGGAGTTCTCCAGGTGGACGGATTTCCTGATCGTCGCGACGGCGGTCAGTACCGCGTCGTAGCCCATGATGGCCTGGCCGTCGTCGAGCGTGTCGTCCTTGAACGTCCTGGTGAACTTCCCGCCTTCCTGGAAGGGGACGATGGCGTTCTTGTCGAAGATCTGCGGTGCCTTGTCCCAGGCTCCGGGGTGGGCGAGGCCGGTGAAGAGAAGTCTGATGTTCCCGTTCCGCAGCGCCAGCTTGACGTCGTCAAACCCCTCCGACTGCGCTGCCTGTGACACATCGTCACCCGACAGGACCGTGATTTTCCGGTCGGACTTGCAGCGGCGGTTGGCGAGCGGCGCGAGGAAGTCCGGCAGGTCGCGGCCGCGGCCGGCGAAGTAGACGACGCCGGGCGGATCCAGGCACAGGTTGGGCATCTGGTTGTTGAAGTAGGTGGCGAGCTGGGACTTGGAGGAGTTGTACTGCATGGGTTCCGGGAAGGCGAGCCGGTCCTCGGGGAGTTCGGCGCCGAACCGTGAGGCAAGCGTCTTGGTGTAGAGGTCGTTCTTGTTGGCGTCCTGGACTATGAGCACCTTGTCCTTGCGGTGTTCCTTCGTCAGGAATTGCACTGCCGCCGCCGCCTCATCGGCGTTCGGCGCGGCGACCCGTACCAGTCCGTCGTTCTTCTCCAGCTCGTCGGCGGTGATGACGGATCCGAAGGCCGCGATGTCGAGGTCGTTGAGTTTGGAGATCATCGCGTTGGTGCCGGTGAGGCTGGTGCCGAGACCGGCGGCGGCGACGATCCGGTCGGGACCCCGGCGTGCCTTGATCCGGTCGAGGGTGTAGTCGCGCTGCGCCTTCTCGGTCCCGGTGTCGCCGAGGAGCAGCCGGATCTGGGGCGTCTGGCCGTGGCCGCGTCCGTGATTCACCTCGTACTGTGCGGTGTACGCGCCCTCCACCTCATGGCGGATGGATTCGGTGGTGTTGCTGTCCCCCCGGACCGCTTTCATGCTCAGGAGGTACGCGACGCTGACGTACGGCCTGCCGTTCCGCTTGGCGGCCTCGTCGGTGACCCGCCGGTTCTCCTTCTTGATGAGGTCGTAGACATGGCGCAGGTCCTTGGTGAACGGATAGCTGCCGTCGGTGAGGCCCACACAACGTGTGCCGCCGGCCGCCTCGATGCGTTTCACGTTCTCGGCGCAGTCGGTGGACTCCGGCTGCACGAGCCAGGTGATGCCACCGCCGACGAGAAGCAGGGCGGCGATGACGGCGGCGACGTACCGCCACCGGGGAATGGGGACATCGTCGTCGGGCCGGTCCAGTGCGTGCGGCGTCGCCATCGTGCTGTCGCCTCCTGTCGGCGGGGAACGCGGTCAGGGCCGCGGTTCGTACCTCTCGGCTTCTCTGAGGAGGCCGGCGGCACTGCTGTGGGGCAGCGCGGTGAGCCTGTGGAACATCGCCGCGATGGTGGAGTTGAGCTCGGGCGTGGAGTTGGCGACCCGGTTGCGGGGGTCGGCGGCCAGCCACAGGGCTGTCACGAGCATGGTGAGCGACCAGTGCTCGTCCAGGGCCGCGGGCGCCAGCCGTCTGGCCAGGTCGCGCACCCGGTCGGAGGGGGTGGGCTCCCGTTCGCCGCGTGGGTGGGGAGGTTCCGGGAGGAGCATGGGCGCCGCGGTGATGGCGTACAGCTCGTACAGCCACTGGTCGGTTCCGGGCAGGGCCATGAACTGTCCGGCGAGGTGGGCGACGACCTTGTTGAGGTCGTTGAGGGCGAGGGAATGGTACAGGGCGTCGAGCCGGTGCTGCTGGGTCTGCGGCTCGCGCCGATGCCAGTCGCGCAGGGCCGTGTGCGTGGTGGTCCAGCCGGACGGCCCGTCGGGCTCGTGCCGGCCCAGGGCCTGGAGGAGCACCAGCCGCAGCCATGGATGGAGCACGGCCTCCGGCCTGTTCTCCGGCCGCTCCCGGCAGTGCTCCAGGTAGCCGCTGCCCTGGCCGCCGCGTGTGTTGGCGTCCTCGGGGACCGGGGGAATCAGCCAGAGCCGCCCGTCGATGTCCCTGCGCAGAGTGTCCTTGGTGAGCTGGTCGTACTCCTCCAGAACGCCGGCGTCGACAGCCGATTCAAATGCGCGCGCGGCGGAGCAGACCACGAGCGCGGACCGCTGTCCCTCGGACAGATCGCGCAGGAGGTACTGGCGCGCGGCTTCGTCCAGCGCCATGGACGCGTCCGGAGCCGTGGGATCCGCGGCGCCCGTCGAGTCCTCCGGCGCGTCCGGGGCCGGCGGGGAGTGTTCCAGGATGTGGCGCAGCTCGGCGGCCCCGCCACCGCGCTCGACGACGATCGCGTACGTGGCGTCGAGCAGGACCCGCGCGCTCCACGGATGCCCGTAGGACAGACGGTGGATCAGCGGGGTCGCATGGACCAGCGCGGACGCCGCCTGCTCGGCCAGCGTGGTGACCTCCGGTTCTGTCAGGTCGCGCAACTGCACCGGATACCAATGCCACTTGGTGGTGGAGGCGGGTTGCGGAATGCTCTGCTTCCAGTCGCCGTACGAGGCCTCCTCCGGGGTGCGGATGCGCAGCTCGGCCGGGAAGTCGGGGGCGTAGGGACCGGGCACGCTGCGGGCGTTGGCCGCGGTCGCGACGACGAGCAGCGGATCGTGACCCCGGCTCGATGACGCGTTGGCCTCCCGGATGCGTACCAGGAGGTCGAGGAACTTACGGCCTTGCGTCGCGTCGATGTTGTCCAGCAGCACGACGCACTCCCTGTCGCGCGGATGCCGTGCATAGTGGTCACGGAGATCCTCCAGGAAGGCTCCGCACAGCAGCCGGTCGACCTCCTCGACGTCGGCCGGTGCCTCGCTCCTGGCCAGCTCGTTCAGCTTCATCAGCGCGTCGACCGGCCGGTTCGGGCTGTCGGCGTACCAGGTCAGCCCGGTACGCCACATCATGGTGACGGGGAGCCTCGGGAGGCCGAACTGGACGAGTTTCAGCACCAGGTTGAGGCCGGGCAGCTGGAGGACGTTGAGGTCCTGGAGGAGGCTGACCCCCTCGACGACCCCGTTGACCCTCTCGTACGCCTCCGTGCTCTCCTTCGCCTGGCGCAGTGCCCGCTTGAGTTCGGCTCGCACACGCCGTGAGTCCGCACTGTCGAGGGTGATTTCGGCGCGCGCGACGAGCAGCCCGAGTGCCAGTCGCGGGAAGTGGACCGCCGGCTGCCGGGGGAGCCGGTAGGACAGGCCGAGGGCGAGCCGGGCCGCCACTTCGTGCGGCCTCTTGGGCACGGCCGAGGCGAAGTCGTAGAACGCGTTGGGTCTGTTGGACGCCAGGTAGCCGAGCCATTTGAGGCCGGTGGTCTTGCCGCTGCCGCGTCTGCCGAGCAGTGTGATGACCGGTAACTCCCGGGCACTCTCCTGGCGTGTCCGGCACTCCTGGAACAGCCGGACGACATCCTTGATCCCCTGCGGATGTTCTCTCGGTACGGCCAACCCGTCGACCTCCCCCGCCGCGCCTTCTGCAGGCCCTGAGACCCTTTACCCCGCCGCGCTGCTCTCCTACCCCTCGGGTCCCTCCTCGCTGTTCCTCACCGGTCCAGCCCCTGCGTCCGTCTCGTACCGCCGCTACGTGCGCATGCCATCGTTGCGTCAAGTCGGGCGCGGGGAGGGGAGGGTGATGTTTTTGTAATCAACTTCGCGGGCGGGGTGGTACCGCGTACGGCGCGCTGATGCCGGGCCGACACGCGGCTGCCGCAGGCGCGGCGGCTCGCAACTGAGCCCGTGGCGGGGCCGGTGCGGATGTCACCGGCCCCGCCACGGGCCGTTCTCTCTCAGGCGCGGCTGGCCTTGAGCATGTCCTCGCGCTCCACGACCTTGATCCGCTCGCGGCCGGTCGGCTCGCCGAGCGACCGCTCGTGGGCGTCCAGGTGGTGCCAGCCCTCCCAGGTGGTGTAGCGCACGGAGCGCTCCTCCAGGAGCCGGACGATCGCCTCGGGGTCCGGCGTCTCGGGCTCGGGCAGCCGGCCCGCGGCGTGGTCGGACAGGAACGAGGCCACGGTCTCGTTGGCGTCGCCCTTGGTGTGGCCGATCAGGCCGACCGGGCCGCGCTTGATCCAGCCGGTGACGTAGATCGAGGTGATCGGGGCACCGGCGCCGTCGACGACCCGTCCGGCCTCGTGCGGCACGGTGCCGGAGACGGTGTCGAAGGGCAGCTTGGGCAGCTCGTCGGAGAGGTAGCCCACCGCCCGGTAGATGCCCTGCAGGTCCCAGTCACGGAACTGCCCGGTGCCGCGGACGTTGCCGGTGCCGTCCAGCTCCGTACGCTCGGTCCGCAGCCCCACCACACGGCCGTCCTCGCCGAGGATCTCCACGGGCGACTCGAAGAAGTGCAGGTGGAGGCGGTGCGGCCGGTCTCCGGGGTCGCGGATGGCCCACTTCTCCAGCGTGGCGGCGACCATGTCGGCCTGCTTGTTGTTGCGCCGGGTGGCTATGGACCCGTCGTCGTACTCGATGTCCTCGGGGTCCACGATGACCTCGATGTTCGGCGAGTGATCGAGCTCACGCAGCTCCATCGGGCTGAACTTGGCCTGGGCGGGACCGCGCCGGCCGAAGACGTGGACCTCGCGCGCCTGGTTGGCGGCCAGGCCGTCGTAGACGTTCTGCGGGATCTCCGTGGGCAGCAGCTCGTCGGCGGTCTTGGCCAGGACCCGGGCGACGTCGAGCGCGACGTTGCCGACACCCAGCACGGCGACCTTCTCCGCGTGCAGCGGCCAGGTACGCGGCACATCGGGGTGGCCGTCGTACCAGGAGACGAAGTCGGCCGCCCCGTACGAACCGTCCAGCTCGATGCCGGGAATCTTCAGGTCGCGGTCGGCGCTGGCGCCGGTGGAGAAGATCACCGCGTCGTAGAAGCGGCGCAGGTCCTCGAGCGTCAGCTCGTCCGGGTAGGAGACATTGCCGAAGAGACGGATCTGCGGCTTGTCGAGGACCTTGTGCAGCGCCGTGACGATGCCCTTGATCCGGGGATGGTCGGGCGCGACACCGTAGCGGATCAGGCCGAAGGGCGCGGGCATCCGCTCGAACAGGTCGATGGACACGCCCGGGTCGAGGGCGGCGTCGGACTTCAGCAGAGCGTCGGCGGCGTAGATGCCGGCAGGGCCGGCGCCTACGACGGCCACCCGGATGGGGCGTGGCATGGAACGGGACTCCTTCATACAGCGGAGGCGGCGAGGCACACAGATACTACTTAGGCAACCCTAACTTACAATGATCCCAAATCCATACGCGGGTCTCAGTTGCTGAGAAGCAACCCGTCCGGGGAGAAGCAACCCGTCCGGGGGCGCGATGGTCCTATGGGATGTCGTACTCGCAGTGCCGTGCACGCCACGCACGCCACACACATGGGAAGGGTGCAGTCATGGAGATCGACCCCGGCCTCTGCCTGGACGTTCCGGAGGGCTTCGACGACTCGGACGAAGAGAGTCAGGTGCATCCGATGGCCAGGAAGCTCTTTCCCGTCGCCACCGCCGCAGAGGCTTTCCGGCAGGCTCATGAGTGGGTGAAGGAGAACAACGTCCATCTGGTCGACGTCTCATGGAAGCACGTCGAAGGCGAGCCCTACCGCTATGAGCTGTGCGTCTACTTCACGTTCGAGCCGGACCCTCCGGAGCCTGAGGACGCCTGAGGGCCGGAGCCGGGGCCGGCGCTGTGGGCCTCGCACCCTTCGCACCTCTACGCGTTGGTCGATGGTGCGGGTTCCCGGCGGTGCTCCAGCCAGGTGCGGCTCAGGTCGTTCCAGATCGCCTGATACCGCTCGAAGATCTCGCTGAGCTGGTCGAATGTGAGCTCGTCGGCGGCCGTCGACACCATGAGGTATTCGAGTTCATCGGCAAGGCGCTGGAACCGGTACTGCGCTTCCTCCATGAGCACCCACCGGGAGCGCCAGTTGAAGAACGGTTCTACGGCTCCGAGCAACGTCACCAGCGCCACACATGCCAACGCGAGGCCGGCCCACGTGTTGAGATCCTGCAGGCCCAGAATGACGGTGGACGCGGCGGACAGTACGAGCGTCGCCACCTTGGTGGCGGAGGCGCTTCGACTGAACCGCTTCTTCTTGCCGCGGGCGTATCCGTTGCCCTGACGTATCTTGTCCAGCAGGAAGGCTGCTGCCTCCCTCGGGCTGGAACCGACGCCTGGCCCGCTGTCCGGCCGCACTCCGCCCCCCAAGCTCTGTCGCCGCCTCGCAGCCCGCTCCCCGGCAGGCGCTGACCCGGCATACGCGGTTCCCCGGCGTCACCCACGATAGCCCCCTGCTGCAGACCTGCCGCAGAAGATGATCAAGGCGGTCAAGCTGACCGCGGTGACCGGCGGGGTTGGTTCACGCGCATCTGTGCTGGCATGGGGCAGTATGAGCCAGATGCGTTCTTCCGCTGAGCCGGAGCGGACGCCCGATGGCCGGTACATCGTGGTGAGCGGCCGGCGATGGCGGGCGACCGACCCGGAGATTCCCGAGGGGGTCGCCGCCGACCTGCGCCGTCACCTCATGGCGGCCCGGCGCGCGGTGGCCGCATCGCGCCGGAACGAGGACCCGGAAGCCGAGGCGCTGGCTCGAAGCCGGGTGCACACGGCAAAGGTGGCGCTCGGCGAACGCGGTACGCCTTGGTGGGAGCAGTCCCTCGCCGCGCGGCGACAACGCTGGGAAGCCGGTGCCGCCGAACTCGATGCCGACCGGTCGGACGACTAGGTACCGTCCACCCCGCCGATGCCGCACCGCTTGGCGCCATGGTGGCGCCAAGCGGTGCCATGGCCGGCTCTTCGCGGTGCTGGGCTGCGCATGGCGCCACCATGACTCATGCTGAATTCTCTGTATTTTCGCAGTTCAGAGTTGTTGTCGATGGGATTGTCCTGCGCGCGACATCGCTCGGTCTTGCGTATGGCGCCATAATGGTGCCATCATGACGTCATGGACCTCACGCCGTATGTCGACACCCTTCGCCGTGAACTCGCGGTGGCCGCCGAGGCGGGCGGGGAAGAAGCCCGCGAGCTGGCCGAGCGGCTCACCGCTCCCCTGGAGTCGGCGACCCGTCTGACGATGCTCAATGTGCTCTCCGCCGCGATGGACGAGATCACCCGCGAACTCGCCCCCGGCTCCGTCGACGTACGGCTGCGCGGGCTCGACCCCGACTTCGTGGTGACGCCGGCGCCCGCCGGTGGCAGCTCCGTGGAAGCGGTCGCCGAGCCCGTCGAATCGCTCAAGGCGCCGGTGCCCGCCGACGGCGACGAGGGCGGCACCGCCCGCGTCAATCTGCGCCTGCCGGCCCACCTCAAGGCGCGCGCCGAGGAGGCCGCGAGCCGCGAGGGCCTGTCGGTCAACGCCTGGCTGGTGCGTGCTGTGTCGGCCGCCGTCGACGGCGGCACGCGACCGCGTACGACGCAGAAGACCCACACCATCGGACAGAGCATCACGGGCTGGGTGCGCTAGCCACACCCGCGCGCACACCGTTCCACGCACATCACTTCACCCGCACCGCTCCACCCGTATCAACTTCACCCACACCACGTCCCACCAGTGCGGACGACCCAAGGACTCATGAGGACGGTACAGCCATGCCTTCTTACGACACTCCCGAACCGATTTCGGCCACCGCCCACGTCGAAGCGGGGTCCATCCGGTTCACCGCCGGCGACCGCCTCGACACCGTCGTCGAGGTGCGGCCCCGTGATGCCAAGCGGGACCAGGACGTACGGGCGGCGGACCAGACCGAGGTCACGTACGCGAGCGGCGTACTGACCGTCAGGACACCCAAGCAACGCTATCTCTTCGGTCGTACCGGCGCCGTCGACGTGACCGTCGAGCTGCCTACGGGCTCGCGCGTCGAGATGACCGGCGCTTGGGCTCAGGTGCTCGGTGAGGGCCGGCTCGGCGAGGTCCATGTGAAGACCTCGTCCGGTGACGTCCGTCTCGACACGACCGGGCCGCTCCGGCTGACCGCCTCGCACGGCTCGATCACCGTCGACCGGATCGAGGGCGCGGCCGAGATCACCACCAGCTCCGGCAGCCTGCGCGTCGGCACCGTCGACGGCTCCGCCGTCCTGAAGAACTCGCACGGCACCACGACCGTCGGCGCCGCGACCGGCCAGCTGCGGGTGAGGGGCGCGCACGGTGACATCGACATCGCGCGGGCCGAGTCGTCGGTAGTCGCCATCACCGCCCACGGCACCGTGCGCGTCGCCGACGTCGCCCGCGGCACCGTGCAACTGGAGACCTCCTACGGCGCGATCGAGGTCGGCATCCGCGAGGGCAGCGCCGCCTGGCTCGACGTCAGCTCCGGCTCCGGGCAGGTGCGCAACACCCTCGCCGCCGCCGAGGCCCCCGAGAAGACCGAGGACACCGTCGAGGTCCGCGCCCGTACCCGCCACGGCAACATCGACGTGCTGCGCGCCCGGTCCTGAGTACCGGTACCGGTACCGGCCCGCGCTCGCCCCCTCTCGCGGTCTCAGGCTCCATCGCAGTACCAGCCTCCATCACAGTCCCAGTCCCAGCCCCAGTCACAGTCGCTTCGGCCTTCGAACGGGAGGACTCCATGCCTTCTTCTGTCATGCCCACATCAAGTACGAACGGTGCTCCGCGGTCCTCGTCGCCCGCCGCCGTTTCCACCACCGGCCTGCGCAAGTCGTACGGCGACAAGACCGTGCTCGACGGCATCGATCTGCACATCCCGGCCGGCTCCGTCTTCGCGCTGCTCGGCCCGAACGGCGCCGGCAAGACCACGACCGTGCAAATCCTGTCCACGCTCATCGCCGTCGACAGCGGCCAGGCCCGGGTCGCCGGGCACGACGTCACGACCTCGCCCGCCGGGGTACGCGCCGCGATCGGTGTCACCGGGCAGTTCGCCGCGCTCGACGACATGCTCACCGCCGAGGAGAACCTGCTCCTCATGGCCGACCTGCTGCGGCTCGGCAAGCGCGAGGGAAGGAAGCGCGCGAAGGAACTGCTGGAGCGGTTCGGCATCGCGGACGTCGCCGGCAACCGGGCCGCGACCTTCTCCGGCGGTATGCGGCGCCGGCTCGACATCGCCATGACGCTGGTCGGCGACCCGCAGGTGATCTTCCTGGACGAGCCGACGACCGGGCTCGACCCGCGCAGCCGCCGCACCATGTGGGAGACCGTACGCTCGCTGGTCGCGGGCGGTGTCACCGTCTTCCTCACCACCCAATACCTGGAAGAAGCCGACCAGTTGGCGGACCGGATCGCCGTGCTCGACAACGGCCGGATCGTCGCCGAGGGCACCGCCGACGAGCTCAAGGCGCAGATCCCCGGCAGCCACGTACGCCTGCGGTTCAACGAGACGGACGAGTACGAGCGGGCGGCCACCGCCTTCCCCGGCGCGGCCCGTGACGACGAGGAACTCGCCCTGCGCATCGCGGGCGACGGCGACCTCGCCGCCCTGCGCACCCTCTTCGACCGGCTCGACACCGCCGGTGTGCGCGCCGCGGACTTCTCCGTGCACACCCCCGACCTCGACGACGTGTTCCTCGCCCTGACCGGCGACGGCAGCACCGGCGCCGCTCTTCACGCCAAGGAGACCCTGCGATGAGCACCCTCACCTACGCCGTGCACGACTCGATGACGATGCTGCGGCGCAACATCAAGCACGCGCTCCGCTATCCGGCCGTGTCGCTGGGCCCGGCCATGATGCCCATCCTGATGCTGCTGCTCTTCGTGTACGCCTTCGGGGACTCGATCGGCGCCGGGCTCCCCGGCAACGGCGGTCGGTCGGCGTACCTGGAGTATCTGACGCCCGGTGTCATCATCATGGGCGTGGCCGCCGGGGCCATGTCGACCTCGATCGCGGTCTGTCAGGACATGACCGAGGGCATCATCAACCGGTTCCGCACCATGAACATCACGCGTTCGTCGTTCATGACGGGCCATGTCGTCGGCAGCGTCCTCACCACGCTGGTGGGCCTGGTCCTGGTCGTCGCCGTGGCCGTCGCGCTCGGCTTCCGCCCGGACGCGACCCCGGTCGAGTGGCTGGCGGCGACCGGCCTGATCGCGGCCATCGCGTTCGCCGTGGCGTGGCTGTCGGCGGTGCTCGGCCTGATCTCCAAGACGGTGGAGTCCGCGAGCAACAAGCCGCTCCTCATCCAGTTCCTGCCGTTCCTCGGCTCCGCCTTCGTACCGGCCGGGTCGATGGCCCCTGGCCTGCGGTGGTTCGCCGAGAACCAGCCCTTCACGCCGATGACCGAGACCCTGCGCGGCCTGCTGACCGGGTCGGCGGTCGGCAACGACGGCTGGATCTCGCTCGCCTGGTGCGCCGGCATCGCCCTGGTCGGCTACGTCTGGTCGCGCTCCCTCTTCAACAGCACCACCAAGCGTTGACATCCCAGCCTTCCATCGGCTCAGCTCACCGGAGGGCCTCCGGGCCTTGCCCGGCACTCGGCATGAGCTCCGCTCTCGTCATCGGCCCCGCCCCCTCCGCACGTTGGCCCCGCCCCTCCGCACATCGGGAGCGGGGCCGATTGCTGTCCGCGGTGGGTCAGCGCAGGTCGCGGGAGACCACCACGCCGCACACGACGGGGTCGCTCTGGCAGCCGGCCGTTCCCGCGGCGAACACGCCCTTCGTGCCGGGGACGCCGCCGATGCCGAGCACCGTGGACATCTCACTGTGCTCGGTCACCTCGGCGGGCAGGGTCTCGGTCGCCCACTCCGTACCGGTCCAACGGGAAAGCACCGCATGCCGGTTGCCCCCGGACCAGCCCGCGATCCACATCCGCCCGGCACCGTCCACGTCCGCGGCGTTCACCTCGTCGACCGGCAGCGCGTCCAGCGACTGCCAGCCGCTGCCGGTCCAGCGGGTGGCCATGGTGGCCTCGGGTCCCTGCGCGTCGTTGGTCTTCCCGAGCACGTAGACCGAATTGCGGCCGGTGGCCACGATGTGGTTGCCCACCCAGCCGGTCGGGTGCTGGGTGGGGGTGGGCACCTCACGGACCGTCCAGTCGTGGCCGTTCCAGTGGTACAGCAGGGGTACGGACACCTCGCCGGTGACGGCCTCGGCGCCGACCCATACGTCGTCCGGGCCGGTACCGGTGATGTCCCAGGGCTGCACACGGCCGCCTCCGGGGGCTGCGGGGAGCGACACCTTCTGCCACGCGGCGCCTGTCCAGCGCTCCAGGCGGTACTCGTAGGTGTCACTCGCCTGGTCCCAGTCGAAGCTGGTCAGCCATACCGCCTTCCTCTCGAACGCGGCGATGTCGCCGGCGAAGCTCATCCACCCCTTCGGGGAAGCCGCGTGGTCGACCCTGTTCCACTTCTTGCCGTCCCAGTGCTGCAGCACGAGCGGGGCGGAGGCGTCACCGTACGAGGAGCCGACCGCCCATGCGTCGTCGGGCGCCGCGGCGGACACCTGCTCCAACTGAGCGGGCCCGCTCTCGGCGGCGGCCACGTCCGTCCACTTCTTGCCGTTCCAGTGCTTGATCGCGGGGGCCGGACCGTCGGCGCCGTCCGTCGTACGGCCCGCCGCCCACACATCCTCGGCGCCCGTGGCGGCGACGTCCCAGAACTCCCGCGAGACGGTCGCGCCCAGCGGCAGTTGCAGCTTCCACGGGGTGGTGGCGCGCGCTGCCGGCCCGGAGACGGTGTGGTACGCGGTGCCGTACGCAGTTCCGGTATCGGTACCGGTGAGGGCCCCGGCTGCGGTGCCGGTCGTGACGCTCGCATGGGCACTGAAGGGGCCGAGCGCGACTGCGCACACCGCGACCGCGGAGACCGCCGCTGCTGCGCCCAGCCGTCTCCGGCCGGTGCGGGATCGGGTCCGTCGTGCGGTGCTGGTGCCGGTGCCGGCCATCGTGCTGCTCCCTCTGTCGGTATCGGGTTCTCAGAGGGAAGTGGCCGCTGCCCGCTCTTTCTTACCGTCGGGAATCGCCCGACCGCTGTCGAGGTCAGCGGAGTCGTCAGCGGAGTCGTCAGCGGAGTCGTCGTCCGTGCTGGTGAAGGCCCTCGGCAGGTGGCGCAGGGCGAACGCGCCGAGGGCGGCATGGAGAACGGCTGCGATGACGGCGGCGGCGTGCAGACCGGTGACGAAGGCCGACTTCGCGTCGCCGATCACCGCGGCCGTGAGGCCAGGGGCCTGCAATGTCTCGTTGAGGGTGCCCGCGACGTCGGGTCCCTGGAGCCGGAAGATCAGGGCCGCCAGCGAGCCGAGAAGCGCGATACCGAGGGCGTTGCCGATCTCGTTGCTGGTCTCGGCGATCGCTGCCGCGGACCCGGCCCGCTCCGCGGGGACTGCGGCGACGGCCGTGTCGGCGACGACGCTGAACGAGATGCCGTAGCCGATGCCGGCGACGGCGGTGGAGGCCACGTACCAGCCGATGCCGCCGGAGACGCCGGTGGCCGGCAGCAGGAGCAGACCTGCGGCAATGAAGAAGTGTGAGCTGATGAGCGCTGCCCGGGTGCCGATACGCGCAACCAGCCCCGGCGTGACGATGCAGGTGATGGTCAGCACGGCGGCACCGGGCAGTGCGACGAGAGCCGCGTCCAGGACGGTCAGCCCGAGGACGGACTGGAGATAGATGCCCCCGAGGTACGCCACTGCCGACCATGCGGCCAGCGGCAGCAGTCCGGTGATGGCCGCGATCGTGAACACCCGGTCGCGGAAGAGGCGGAAGTCGATCAGCGGCTGTTCGAGGCGCAACTGCCGCCGGACGAACCACCACAGCATGACGATGCCGACGATGCCCGTGGCCATCGGGAGCGCCGTCAGCCCCTCCGCGGCGGCGTGCTTGATGGCATGGACGGTCAGCAGGATGCCCGCAGCGGAGAGCACAACGCTCAGGACATCGATGCGGCCAGGCCGGGTGGCACGTACCTCGCGGAGCAGGACCGGAGCCAGCAGCAGGAACAGTGCCACGACGGGGAGATTGATCAGGAAGACCGACCCCCACCAGAAGCCGCTCAGCAGCTGTCCACCGATGACCGGGCCGATCGCGAACCCGGCGGCAAAGGTGGCTGCGAAGATGCCGATCGCCTTCGAGCGCCGGCGCGGGTCGGTGAACAGCTCACTGAGCACCGCCAGCGCCGACGGCAGCAGCGTGGCACCGGCCACGCCCATCAGCGCCCGGAAGGCGATCAGCGCCTCCGGACCGGGGGCGAACGCCGCTCCCGCCGAGGCCGCGCCGAACACCGCCGCCCCGGTCATCAGCAGCTTCAGCCGGCCGTACCGGTCACCGATGTTCCCGAACGCGACGAGCAGGGAGCCGACGGCGAACCCGTAGACGTCCAGGATCCACAACGCCTGATCGGCAGTCGGCGACAGCGCCTCGGAGACCTTCGGCATCGCCAGGAACAGCACCGAACCGTCCATCGCCACCAGCAGGACCGGGCCGAGTACCACCAGCAGCCCGAGCCACGCCCGCAGACCCGGTGAATGAGAAACCGGCGAGTGAGAGACCGGTGAGTGAGAAGCACGCTTTGCATCCATGCCTCCGACGGTGTGGCACCGTCCGCCCGCCAACCATCCCCGTGCCGTGGGTACATCTCTCAGGGGCACCCGGAATCCGGCCGTGGCGCCTACGCTCGGAGCCATGGAACTGGAGAGCCTCGGGGCCTACCTCAAGAACCGTCGCGACCGGGTCACGCCTGCCGACGTCGGACTGCGCACGTACGGAACGGCTCGCCGCGTACCGGGTCTGCGTCGCGAGGAGCTCGCGCAGCTCGCCGGAGTGAGCGCCGGGTACTACACGCGGCTGGAGCAGGGCCAGGCCGGTACCGCCTCCCAGCAGGTCCTCGACGCGCTCGCGGGCGTTCTCCAGCTCGATGCGGTGGAGACAACCCATCTGCACAACCTCGCGCGCCAGAGCACCACTTCACGCCTGGTCCGCCCCCGCCCCGAAAAGCTGCACCGACGAGTGCTGGCGCTCCTGGCGTCCCTGGGGGAGTCCACGCCGGCCGTCGTGCTCGGCCGCCGTGGGGACGTGCTGGCCTGGAATCGCACCGGGCATGCGCTCGTCGCGGAGCATGCGGAGTTCGACGCGCCCCACGATCCAGCGCGACGCCCTTCCGTCCCTCGGATGTTCTTCCTCGACTCCCTCACCCGCGACCTGTACAGCAACTGGGCTGAACTGGCCCGCACCCATGTCGCCTACCTGCGGTTGACCGCGGGCCGGCACCCCACCGACGCCCGGTTGGCCGAACTGATCGGTGAACTCGCCATGCGGAGCCCCGACTTCGCCACGCTGTGGGCACAAGGTGATGTCGCGGACTGCACCGTGGGCACCATGCGCCTGCGGCACCCGACCGTCGGTGGGGTCGACATCGACTACCAGGTGTGGCTCCAGCCCGAAAGCCCCGATCACCGGCTTGAGGTCTACACCCCCAACGACACCACCTCGGCCGACGCGCTACGACTGCTGGCCGGCCAGGTCGCCGAGCAGCACAGGTCCGAGGCCGAGGCCGCTGTCTCCGGTGTCGCCCCTGACCGGTCCTGAAGTGATCAGTTGGGTGTCTTGAGCTGCCGGTCCGTCCACTCCGCCGTGACGGTCGCGGTGTAGTTCACCGGCGTGCCCGCCGCGAGTCCCGCCTCGGCGGCCTTCGCGGACGGTTTCGTCAGCATCTCCTGGTCCGACAGCAGGGCGCCCGTCGCCGGATTCACGATCAGCTCCGACCGTACGGAACCGTAGCCGGGCCGGTCGGTCGCGGGGAGGGCGAAGCCGGCCCCCTTGCGGCCCAGCGGGTCGGTCACCTCGCCGAGAGACCGGATGCCCGGCAGGTCCGCGATGACGCGGTACGCGGCGGCCCGGACGCCGGGCTCGACCGGCAGGCTGATCAGGTTGGCCGCCTGCCGCCACAACCACTCCGTACGGCCGGCGGTCTCGCCCCCGGAGTCCTCCTCGTACATCCGCACCAGCTGGTCCCTCAGCTTCGCCGCATCAGCGGGGAGCTTCTGCAGATCCTCATAGGTCACATTGCGCGCGCCGAGTGCGGCGATGCGGCCGCCGTGGTCGATCCGGTCCACCGTCGGCTGCTGCTCGGCTCCCGTCTCCATCCGCAGACCGAGCTTGCCGCCCGGCCCGGAGTCGGCGAGCGTCAGTTCCTTCGGCGATCCGGCAGCCCGCCAGCGTGCCTTGTCGCGTTCGGTGCGGGGTTCGGTGGTGGCGTCGAGCCCCGTGACCATCAGGCTCTGCGTACCGGGCCGTACCCCGAAGGACTGCTGCTGGGCCGAGGAGGAAGTGACCGCGTAATCGGCCCCGGACGCGTCGGCGACGCCGATCCAGCCCGATCGCGTGGTCAGCTGCCAGTACGCACCCTCACCCGCCGTACGGTCCAGCTGGGCCGCCACGTTCAGCAGCGCCAGGCGGCCGTTCGCGGGAGTGTGCCGGCCACCGTCCGAGCCGGGCCCGGCCGTGGCCGGGGAGCCCTGGGAATCCGAGGCGCCGCGCGGCAGGGTGCCGACGACCACGCCGGCCACGACCGCCGTCGCGGCAACGGGCAGCGCCCACCGCCAGGTGAACGGCCGGGGGGACCGGAGGGGCTGCGCGTACCGGGCGGCGGCGGGCGCCTCCGGCGAGCCGGCCAGGATGGCGGTCAGGTCGTCGCGGGCGCGTGCGGAACCGGCCAGCTGTTCCGGGTCCAGCTCCGGGGGACGCGCTTCCGCCAGGGTCTTCATGACATCGGGCCGCTTGCGTGCCATGTCAGTGCTCCTTCACTTTCTCTGTCACGTGCCGGTGAGGGGCGGCGGAGAACTCCGCGTCCACGGCCCGCTCCAGCCGCCGTCTGGCCCGGTGCAGTCGCACCGAGAAGGTGGCGGTGGAGCAACCGAGAACGCGCGCGGCCTCTCGGGGGCCGAGCCCGTGCCAGGCGACCAGCGTCAGCAATTCGCGGTCGGCGGCGGACAGCCGGACCAGGGCCTGCAGCGCAGCCGCGCGCTCGGTCACATCGGTGGCCACGTCGCCGACCTGTGCGCCCGAGGTGATGACGCGTTGCGCCTCCTCGGCGGCCAGGGCGTACTGCCTGCTGTCCCGGCGCCAGAGCTCCCGGGTCAGATTGCGGGCCACCCCCAGCAGCCAGGGCAGCGGGGGCACCGGGATGTCCCGCATCCGCCGCCACGCGACGGTGAAGGTCTCGCTGGTGATGTCCTCACCGACCTGTCGGCCCACCAGGCCGGTGGCGTAGGCGAGCACCCGTGGGTGGCACTCCTCGTACAGGTCACGGAAGCGTTGGGCGTCGGTCACGCACCGTCTCCTCATCTTGGCTCTCTCACCAGGAAGTGGTCGGGAGCCGTGACTTCTTACAGGGGGAGGAGAGCGTTTTCCGGTCGGGACCGGGCGGGAGCGATGCCTGATCGGGGGTCTCAGCGGAGGCAGCACTCATCGTACGCAGCGGGAGTGTTGTCCGTCCGGTCCCCGGCCAACGACCTGCCTCCGGAAAGGGACGCCTCCTTCCGAGGCCGAGCCGCGGACAGGACGGCGAGAAGCGTGAGGAGTACGAGAAGCGCCGCGGCAACCGCGGTCGCCACGGTGAAGCCGGTATCGAAGGCCTGCCGGGCACTGTCGAGCAGGGCCCCGCCGGTCTTTCCACCCGCCTTTTCGGCGACCTCCGCTGCGCCGCCCAGGGATTGCCGGGCGGTCTCCACCTGGTGCTCGGTGGCTTGCGGTACGGGCGCGAAGGAGGAGCGATAGGCCAAGGACAGCGCGGTGCCGAGGAAGGCCAGTCCCAGTCCTGTCCCGAGAGAGAAGGAGGTCTCCTGCACGGCGCCGGCTGCCCCGGCGCGTTCCGTCGGAGCGGCGCCCAGAATCGCGTCGGAGGCGAGGGTCATCACGGCCCCGGCCCCCAGCCCCGCGGCGACGAGTGCGGCGTAGTTGTCCGCCGGGCCGAAGACACCGAGCCCCGCGAAGGCCAGGGCGGTCAGCAGCAGGCCGCCGGACAGGCCCCATTGGTGGCCGAAGGCTGCGCTGAAGCGGGGTGCCAGTGCCGCTCCGATCGCGTTGGAGACGGCCAACGGTACGAGGGACAGCCCCGTACGCAGCGGCGAGTAGTCGTCCACCAGTTGGAGGCGTTGGGTGAGGAGGAACAGCAGGGCGGTGAATGCGCCGAAGCAGCCCAGAATGCTCAGCGCTGCGAAGGAGAACGTACGGTCGGCGAAGAGGGAGATGTCCAGCAGCGGAGAGTCGATGCGGCGCTGCCGGTGCACGAAGGCCACCAGCAGCCCCAAACCCGCGACGCCCAGCAGCCATGTCAGTGGCTGGGTACGGGAGCCTTCACTGAGCTGCTGCAAGGCGTAGACCGTCAGGGCGAGGCCGAGCGCGGAGAGCGCGGCACCGCCGGCGTCCCACCGTGACGGCCGAGGGTTCTTCGACTCCGGCACCAGGAAGGTCGCACCCATGAGCGCCAGGGCCACGAACGGCAGGTTGATCAGAAACACCGATCCCCACCAGAAGTGCTCCATCAGCAGGCCGCCGAGGAGCGGTCCCACGGAAACACCGATGCTGCTGGCGGCGGTCCACAGGCCCACCGCCAGCGTCCGTTCCCGCGCATCGTCGAAGGTCGCCCGGAGAATGGCCGGCGTACTGGCCATGATCATCGCGCCGCCGACGCCGAGCGCGGCCCTCGCAATGATCAATTGCAACGGTGAGACGGAGAGAGCCGCGCCGGCGGAGGCCAGCCCGAACACCGCGAACCCCGACATCAGCAGGCGCTTCCGCCCGTAGCGGTCGCCGAGCGTTCCGCACGTGATGAGCCCCGCGGCGACGGTGAGGGCGTAGCCGTCGACGATCCACAGGAGCTCGGCCCCGTTCGGCAGAAGCTGCCTGCTGATCGTCGGGACCGCTACGTGCAGCACTGTCAGGTCCATCCCCACCATCAGCAGGCTGGCGCAGAGCACCGCCAGCGTGGCCCACCGGTGAGGAGCAGCGCGTTTGGTTTCCGTGTGCATCAATTCACTGTGCGCGGTCGGCAGGAGAAGGCACAAGTACGGTCTTTCGTGTGCCTCGGTTCCTCCGAGTATTCAAGGTTTCACTCGGGATACCCGCTTATGGTGCTGTTATGAGGCGAGTGCGTGAACAGGTGGACGAGATGGCCGAGTACTGCAACACCGAGGTGATGCTCGCGGTGGTCGGCGGCAAATGGAAGCTGCTCATCCTCAAGTACCTGCTGCTGGGCACCCACCGCTTCGGTGAGCTCAAGCAGGCCATGCCCACGGTGACACAGCGGATGCTCACCCGGCAGCTGCGCGAGCTGGAGGACGACGGGCTGGTGCAGCGAACGGTCTATCCGGAAGTGCCTCCCAAGGTCGAGTACTCACTCACCCCGGTTGGACGGAGCCTCGAAGAGATCATCGAGCGGCTCGACGGCTGGGGAAGCTGGTACCGCGAGCACCGCCGCAAGCTGGCCGAGCAGACCGGCACCTCCGACGACCAGCCGCCTGCCACCGCGGAGTGACGCGCCCGGCGCCGCCGACCCCTGCGCCACCGTTGCCCGCGCCGCTGTCCGCACCGCCTCAACGCGGACTCAGGACCGGCGCGCCCTCCCCGAGGAGAAGGTCCCCGGCTTCCCGGGCGGGGCGGCCGGCTCGACCGCCTGCTGTCCTGGATCGAGTGGGCCGGCAACGCCGTACCCCACCCGGTCGCGCTGTTCACCGTCCTCTTCCTCGCGCTCGGCCTGGTCTCCACCGGCCTCTCGCTCTCCGGGGCCGTGGTCGCCGTTCCCGGCACGGACGACACCAAGGCGGTCAACGGGCTCTTCACCGGCGAGGGGCTGCGCTGGCTCGTGGCGCACCTGGTCCCCAACTTCGTGACGTTCCCGCCGGTCGGCGCGGTCCTGGTGCTCATCATGGTGGTGGGGCTCGGCGAGCGGACCGGGATGCTGGAAACCGTACTGCGCGCCACGCTCGCCCGGGTGCCGCGCGTCGCCCTGCCGTACGCGGTGGCACTCATCGCGGCCCAGGCGCACATGATGAGTGATGTCGCCGCCGTCGTGCTCCCGCCGCTGGCCGCGCTAATGTTCAAGAGCGCGGGGCGGCATCCGGCGGCCGGCCTCATCGGCGGCTTCGCCTGCGTCACCGCCGGGTATGCGGCAGGCTTCACCATCGGCTCGCTCGACGCCCTGTACGCCGGGATCACACACCAGGCCGCAGCGCTGCTCCCGTCAGCCGACGGGGCCGCGACCCACCTGCTCGTCAACTACTTCTTCACCGGCGCGAGCAGTCTCGTCCTCGCCCTCCTCGGCGGCTTCCTGATCAGCCGCGTCCTGGAACCGCGTCTCCCCGCGTACCGGCCAGGCGACGGCACGGCCGCCGACGAGGAGTCGCCCCGGCTCACTCCGGTACAGCGCAAGGCCCTGCCGGCCACGAGTGTTGTCATCGCCGGGTACGCGGCTGCGGTGCTGTGTCTGTGGCTGCCGCCAGGGGCGCCGCTGCGCGGAGCGGGCGGTGCCCTCGTCCCCTCGCCGTTCCTCACCGGCATCGTCCCGGTCCTGTTCGGCGCCTTCCTCCTCGCCGGACTCACCTACGGGTTCACGGTACGCAAGCTGCGCAGCACGGAGGACGTGGTCGACGCCGTCACGGAGTCGGTGCGGGGCATGGCCGGCTACATCGTGATGATGTTCGTCGCCGCGCAGGTCATCGCCCTGTTCACGTGGTCGAACGTCGGCGTGCTCCTCGCGGTGAAGGCCGCGGCGCTGTTCGAGGCACTCGGGGTGACCGGCTTCGGCGCGATCATGGTGTTCGTGCTGCTGACCTGCTGCCTCAACTTCTTCATCCTCTCCGGATCGGCCCTGTGGTCGTTGGTCGCCCCCGTCTTCCTCCCCGCCTTCATGCTGCTCGGCATGAGCCCGGCCCTCACCCAGGCCGCATTCCGCATCGGCGACTCCACCACCGGTGCCCTCACCCCGATGAACCCGTACCTCTTCCTGGTTCTCGCGATACTGCAGCAGTACGAGCCGGAGGCCCGCCTCGGCACCCTCATCTCCCGCCTGGCAGTCTTCGTCGTACCGTTCCTGGCGGTATGGCTGGCCGTCCTCGCCCTCTTCTACGGCTTCGACCTCCCCCTCGGACCCGGGGCCGGCATCCGGCTGGGGTGAAGTGCGCGGTGGTTCCTCGGTCTTCCGTCCACTAAGCGATCAGTGCCGACACCCCTCCGGTGACCAGCCCCACGATGAGGATCAATGGGCTGCCCTTGAGGGCGGCGTGGAGATGGAAGCGCATGTCGCGGTACTCCGGCATGCCTTCCGTACCGGGGAGGACCAGCAGGCGGGGGCGCAGGCCGGCGAAGATGATCCAGTCGAGTACGACCAGGTCCCAGACCGTCAGTGTGGCGAAGATGATGGCCGCGCAGAGTGCTGCGGACAGGAAATCCAGACCGCCTTCCAGCGAGCCGTGGAGCTTGATCATCGCCGTGATCACGAGCGGGATACCGCCCAGGGCCCAGACGAACACGCCGAAGAGCAGGGCCACTTGGCGGCCACGCCTACTCTGCGGCTTGCCGTACTGTTGCTGGATCGCCGACGGATAGTCGTTCAGTAGGAAGTCTCTGCTGAGGGCTGCCCCGGCGAACAGCCCGATGGTGAACACCGCGCTGAGCGCCAGGCCGAAGGCGACTCCGTACCCGACGACCGTTGACCACTGCACGCCTGCCTCCCCCACGCCGGCCACTCGACCACTCCGGCCACTCGACCACTCCGACGGATCGCGGAACCTGTGTGAGGCTTACCTAACTTCCGTCAGCCCCTGAAGTCAACGGCGCTTGAATTCTCCCGCTTCACCCGTTGCAGTGATCTGTGGTGTTGCTTGGTTTCCTGCCGCTTTCCTGCCGCTTTCCTGCCGCCTCGGGCCCCTGCCGGTGCTTGCTCACGTCACTGCGGTGTCTGAGCACACCTGGACTGGAGTGACGGGCGGAAAAGCATCGACCTCACGTGAACTTTATGGGCTCATGTGCATACGCTCTGCCACGTGAAGGCTGGGTCGGAGCTCCGAGGCAGCCGCCCGGTCTCATGGCCCACGGCGGCCTTGTTGGTGATGCTCGCTGCGCTGGTCCACGTCCTTGCGTGCGCCCACGGGATCGATCAGGGCGGAACGGTGCGGGCTGTCGGCGCGCCGGTCTCTGTGGCCTACGCAGAGGTGTCCTGGGGCACGGGGGATGACGTCGCCTACTGCGGATCCGCCTCCCGAGCGGGCGAGCCGGCCGAGGACGATCCTCATCTCCACTGCTGCGGCAACGACGAGCCGACAGTGCAATCACCGCGTGACGCATTGCTCCCGGCCGGAGTCGGCCACGGCGGCGTCGCGAACGCGGCCCTTGAGGCACCGGCTGATTCCTCTTCCGGACCCTGTCCGAAGCCTGCGTCCGGACCACCTGCTACCGGCCATTCCCGCGCCCAGTTGAGTGTGTGGAGAACGTGAGCTGCTGAGCCGCTCGGAGGCACGGGTGACTCGCCCGTGTGTCCTGCCGCGGCTGCAGAACAGCATCGATCTTCATCAACCACGAACGGTCGGCCGGCGCCTCTGCGCGCGCCGCCGGCCGCGGGAGAAGCACGTGATGAATCACCACGCCACCCTTGCGGCATCCGCCGCGCCGGCTCAGCTGCTGGCGGATGCGAAGCGCCCGATGCACACGCCCGCCGGGCTCGTGGGCGACACCCCCGTCCTGTGGATCGGGGAACCCTTCACCGCCGCCGGGAGCGGCTTCTGGGCCAAGCTCGAAGGCCACAACCCCGGTGGCATCAAGGACCGTGCCGCGCTGCACATGGTGCGGCAGGCGCGCGACCGAGGGCAGCTGCTGCCCGGCGCGCGCATCGTGGAGTCCACCTCCGGCACGCTCGGACTCGGGCTCGCTCTGGCCGCGGTCACTTACGGGCATCCGGTGACCGTGGTGAGCGATCCGGAGATGGAACCGCTCATGACCGGGCTGCTCACGGCATACGGAGCCGAGGTGGAGCTGGTCGACAGGCCGCACCCGGTCGGCGGCTGGCAGCAGGCCCGGCGGCAGCGGGTAGCGGAACTGCTGGCGGACGAGCCGGACGCCTGGTGCCCGAACCAGTACCACAACCCCGACAACGTCACGGCGTACCGTCCCCTTGCGCACGAACTCGTCGCACAACTGGGGCGGATCGATGCCCTGGTCGTCAGCGTCGGCACCGGAGGACACTCCGCGGGCATCGGCTCCGTACTGCGTCACTACTTCCCGGGCCTGCGGGTGGTGGGAGTCGACACCACCGGATCGACGATCTTCGGCCAGCCTGCCGGGCAGCGGTTGATGCGCGGGCTGGGAAGCAGCATCTACCCGGGCAACGTCGACTACGGCCTGTTCGACGAGGTCCACTGGGTCGCGGCGGAAGAAGCGGTGTGGGCCGCCCGCGCTCTGGCCCGCGGCCGGTACGCGACAGGCGGTTGGAGCGTCGGCGCGGTCGCGCTGACGGCCCGGTGGCTCGCCGAGCAGATGCCGGCCGAATCGCGGATCGTGGCCATTTTCCCCGACGGCCCGCAGCGGTACGTGGGGACGGTCTTCGACGACGCGTACTGCGCACGTCATGGCCTCCTCGGCCGGAAGCCCGCCGACGAACCGGACACGATCAGTCATCATCGCGAGAAGACCGTCACCCGTTGGACGAGGTGCACGACCGTACTCGACCCGCTGGGCGCCGAGCGCCGGCCCGCCTCCGCCGAGGTGGTCGCGTGAAGGCGCTGTGGCAGCAGACCCGGTCCTTCCCGCCTGCCGTCAGGCTGTTGATGGCCAACCAGTTCGCCATCAACCTGGCGTTCTACATGCTCATGCCCTACCTCGCCGCGCACCTCTCCGGTGACCTGGCGCTGGCCGCCTGGGCGGTCGGCCTCGTCCTGGGCGTACGCAATCTCTCGCAGCAAGGGATGTTCCTGGTCGGCGGCACGCTCGCGGACCGGTTCGGCTACAAGGCGCCGATCATCGCCGGATGCGTGCTGCGGACGGCGGGCTTCGGTCTGCTCGGGTGGGTCGAAAACCTGCCCGCGCTGGTTGTCGCCTCCGCTGCCACCGGCTTCGCCGGCGCCCTGTTCAACCCCGCCGTACGGGCCTACGTGGCCGCCGAGGCGGGAGACCGGCGGGTGGACGCCTTCGCCACCTTCAATGTCTACTACCAGGCCGGCATGTTCCTCGGCCCGCTCGTCGGACTCGCCCTGCTGGTCGCCGACTTCCGGGTGGTGTGCACGACGGCGGCGGTCATCTTCGCCGTCCTCAGCGTGCTGCAGTGGCGCGCCCTTCCGCCCCGGAACGGTGGCACCGCAGCCGACGGAACACCCGCCGGGGTGCTCGCCCAATGGCGGACCGTAGCGGCCAACCGCCCCTTCCTGCTGTTCTCACTCGCCATGATCGGCTCGTACGTACTGACCTTCCAGGTCTACCTCGCACTCCCGCTGGCCGCCGACGCGGCACTGGGCGAAGGGGGGACCGCGGCCACCAGCGGTCTGTTCGTCGTCTCGGCGGCCGTCGCGGTCGTCGGGCAGTTGCGGCTCACCGGCTGGGCGAAGCGCCGGTGGAATCCGGGACAGGCACTGGCGAGGGGCCTGGCGATGATGGGTGCGGCATTCCTCCCGCTGGCCACGGTCCCGTCCGGAGACACATGGCTGACGCTGACCGCTCTGGTGGTCGCGGTGGTTCTTCTGGCGGCCGGCAGCGCGGTGGTCTACCCGTTCGAGATGGATACCGTGGTGTCCCTCTCCGGCGGCCGTCTCGTGGCCACGCACTACGGCCTCTACAACACCGTCTCGGGGCTGGGCATCACACTGGGAAATCTCGCGACGGGCGCTCTCTGGGACTTCGCTCAGCGCCATCACATGATGTGGCTGACCTGGCTGGCTCTCACGGGAACGGGGCTGGCGTGCGCGGCAGCCGTGGCCCGGCTCACCCGGCAGGGACGCCTCGCGGCGACCGAGAAGGACCTGGTCACGGCATGACATTGCGACAGCCGCGGCGCAAGGTCTTCGCCACCGTCCGCGAGGCACTGCGCCTGCGCTGACACATGTGGGCGCCCGGCCGTCGTGGAACGGCCGGGCGCCCACGCACGTGCCCCCGGCGGAGGAGCGTCGCATCCGACCCGGGAACGGCAGCGCCGATGAAGGTGCAGGTCAGAGGGTCTTTAACGAGGATGACAACGGTGACCGGTACAGCCTTTGCGAATCTGTCCAACGTGCGCTTCACTGCCGGTGAATCGGGCCACCGGATCGAGGGGGAACGCATGACGACCAGACCGCATGATCACGACCATGGCACGGGTGGACACGCCTCGCATGCCCACGGAGTGGTCGCGGACGCCGACCGCCGATGGCTGGCGATCGCGCTCACACTGATCACCTCGTTCATGGCGATCGAGGTCGTCGTCGGCATCGTCGCCGGCTCGCTCGCGCTGATATCGGACGCCGCCCATATGCTCACCGACGCGATATCCATCGTGCTGGCGCTCGTGGCGATGCGACTGTCCGCCCGGCCGGCACGTGGCGGCTTCACGTACGGACTCAAGCGCGCCGAGATTCTCTCCGCGCAGGTCAACGGCCTCACGCTGCTGCTGCTCGGTGCGTGGCTCGCGTACGAGGCCGTGGCGCGGCTCCTCGCCCCGCCCGAGGTGGCAGGCGGGCTGATGTTCTCCACCGCGCTCGCGGGCATCGTGGTGAACATCCTGGCCGCCTGGTGCATCTCCAAGGCCAACCGCACCTCACTCAACGTCGAGGGCGCCTACCAGCACATCCTCAACGACCTGTTCGCCTTCATCGGTACCGCGGTCGCCGGTCTCGTCGTGCTGCTCACCGGCTTCGTCCAGGCCGATGCCATCGCCACCCTCGTCGTGGTGGGTCTCATGGTGAAGGCCGGTTACGGGCTCGTCCGGGAGTCCGGGCGGATCTTTCTCGAAGCCGCTCCCGTCGGCCTCGACCCGGATGTCATCGGGGACCGTCTCGTATCCCTTCGTGAGGTCACCGAGGTGCACGACCTGCACGTATGGACGATCACCTCCGGTGAGCCCGCCCTGTCCGCACACGTACTGGTCGCGCAGGACGCGGACTGCCACACGGTGCGACAGGACCTGGAGAGGATCCTCCAGGGGGAGTACGGGGTCAGCCACAGCACTCTGCAGGTCGACCACGCACCTCCCAGCACCCTCGATGTCAGCCGGCACGGTGTTCCGGAGCCCGAGCCGGCGCACTGCGTGGCCGCTCATGGGCCGGTCCACCGCGATGAGGCACATGCTCACTGACAGCTGAGCGCCTGCTTCGCCAAGGGCTCGGCAGAACCGCCGTACATTCCCGCCCCCCCCGCCCGTCCGGCCGAGTTACTGGGTGTGCACCTTTTCGTAGAGGTCGCTGGAGTAGTAGTCGGACGGGGCGGGGTTCTCGTCGAGCTGCTTGTTGCGGACGAAGAAGTCGCCGAGGCTCTTCAGCCGGCGGTCGATCTCGCCGCTCTTCGACTTTGCCACCAGTTCGTTCGTGGAGAGCGTCTCGACGTGTGAGGCGTCGGCCTCCGCCTGCTCCTTGCTGACGTGCAGCATCTTGGCCGTGAGGGCGAGGGTCTCGGCCGGGTGCTGCTTGCGCCAGTCGTTGGCCTGCTGCAGCACCTTGATCACCTTGGTGTTCTTCGACTCCGGCACCTTGTTCCCGGCGACGAAGGCGGTCGGGAAGATGTCCCCGGTGTCTTTGGTGCTGGCCACCTCCTCCGTCTTCGGGACCTTCTTCTTGATGGTGTCGATGGCGGGGTAGAAGATCCCGGCGCCGTCGATCTTCCCGGAGGTGAAGGAGGACACGACGGTGGACGGGTCCATGGCGATCTTCTGGATGTCCTTCGTGGTCATCCCGGCCTTCGCCAGCGCGATGTTCAGGATCATGTCGCCGGAGGTGCCCTCGGGCACCCCGACCCGCTTGCCCTTGAGGTCCTTCATCGTCTTGATCCCCGGCTGGGCGATGACCCGGTCGGCGTAGGTGAAGGTGTCGATCGCGATGACTTTCGCCTTGCCCGAGGCGGGCAGCCACATCGCGCCCGGACCGATGTAGCCGTAGTCGAGGTCGCCGGAGCCGAGCGCCTGGACCTGCACCGGCCCGTTGTTGAACACCTTCGTGTGCGCGGTCAGGCCCTGCTTCTTCCACAGCCCTTGCTGCTCGGCGATGGCCAGCAGACTCGCGCCGTTGTAGTCGCCTATGTAGCCGAAGTCGACGGTGCGGTCATCGTCGGAAGCGCTGCTGGAGCACGCGTTCATGGCGATGGTGAGGACCGTGACGGAGAAGAGCGCCGAGAGGGTGCGGCGCAGAGTGCGTCCGGGCATGACGAAGGTCCTATCGGAGGGGGAGGGGAGGGTAAGGGGGAGGGCCGACCGCGGGCGGCGGCGCGCGGCTACGCCGCCGGAGTCGCGGGCTGCTGGTGGTACACGGACGTCCACACCTCGTTCCGGATCTGCCGGAACTCCGCGGAGAGGCGGATCTCCTCGGTACGGGGATACGGCAGGTCCACGTCGATGATGCGGTGGACGCGGCCGGGCCTGGCGGCCATGACCACCACTCGGCTGGCCAGGTACACGGCCTCGTCGACGTCGTGGGTGATGAACAGTACGGTGCGCTTCTCGCGGCTCCAGGTCGCCAGCAGCTGGTCCTGCAACTGGACCCGGGTGAGGGCGTCGAGCGCCCCGAACGGTTCGTCCATGAGCAGGACTTGTGGATCCACCGCGTACGCGCGGGCGATGGCGCAGCGCTGCTTCATGCCGCCGGAGAGCGTCTTGGGCAGTGCGTCCGCGAAGTCGTCGAGTCCGACGAGGGCGATGGCCCGGTCGGCCCGGCGGTGTCGCTCTTCGGTGGGGACGGAGGCGAGTTTGAGGCCGAACTCCACGTTCTGACGTACCGTCAGCCAAGGGAAGAGGGCGTACTGCTGGAAGATCACGCCCCGGTCGGGCCCGGGGCCTGTCACCGGCCTGCCGTCCACCAGTACCTGGCCCGAGCTGGGCTCCTGCAGTCCCGCCGCCATGCTCAGCAGGGTGCTCTTGCCGCAGCCGGAGGGCCCGACAACGGTGACGAACTCCTGGTCGGCGATGTCGAGGGACACTCCGTCGAGGGCGGTGAAGTCGGTTCCCTTCAGCGGGAAGGTCTTCGCCACGTCCTGAAAGCTGATCTTGTTCTTCATCCCGGCCCTGTTCCTCATCCCGGTCCTGTCGGTCATCGTCGTTCCTGCCAGCCGGTGAGCCGACGTTCGGCGAGCAGCAGCAGCCGGTCCATGAGCAGCCCGAGCACACCGATGGTGATCACGGACACGAAGATCGTGTCCATCTCGAACCAGGTGGACGCCTTCTGCATCCGGTAGCCCAGCCCCTCCTGCGCGCCGATCATTTCGGCTGCGACCACCGTGGCCCAGGAGGCGCCGAGTCCGATGCGCATGCCGACGAGGATGAACGGTGTGGCGGCCGGCACGACCACCTTGGCGAAGATGACCCGGTCCGAGGCGCCCAGGACCCGGGCGGCGTTGATGAGGGTGCGGTCCACGTCGATGACGCCCTGGAAGGCGGCGACGACGCAGGCCATGAAGGCGGCGAGGCAGATCACCGCGATTTTCGGGACCTCGCCGATGCCGAGCAGTACCACCGTCAGCGGGATGAGCGCGAGCGGCGGGATGGTGCGGAAGAACTGGATATAGGGCTCGACCAGGGCGCGGACCGTTACGTACCAGCCCATCAGGAAGCCGACGGGCACGGCCAGGACCACACCGAGCGCGTAACCGAGGAAGACCCGGCGCAGGCTGGCGAGCGTGTCGGTCGCCAGAGTGCCGTCGGCGATCATGCCGCCGGCCTTGCGTGCCACGGCGAGCGGCGTCGGCAGATTCTCGACCAGGCCGAGCGCTGCCACCACCGCCCAGAGGAGGAGGCCGGCCACCAGGGCGAGGAGGTTGAGGGCGAGCGGCCGTCGGCGGGAGCGGCGCGCGGTACGCCGTGGGGCCTGCGCCACGGCGGTCTTCTCGGGAGGGACGATCACGGTCATGGGTGCCTCACTGGATTCACGCATGCTCCTCGGTGACGGGCTGCGGATAGCGGGAGAGCAGGGGGGATTCGTGGAGTACGAGGGCGATGCCGCCCAGCGCGCTGCCGGCTTCGCCGAGGGTGGCGCGCCGTACTCGCACGCGGTCGCGGGCCAGCGGCATCACATGGGTGTGCAGTGCCCGCTCGACGGGCTCGATCAACGCGGCGCCCGCCTCGGCGAGTTCGCCGCCGATGACGATGACACCGGGGCCGACCGCGTTGCACACGGCGGCCAGTACCGTGCCGACGGCGGTGCCCGCCCGCTCCAGTACGTCGTGTGCGTTGTTGTCGCCGGACGCGGCGGCGGCCAGGAACGCGGTGATGTCCTCGGCCCTGCCGCCGGCCGCACGGTAGCGCTGCAGTACGGCGTCGACCGAGGCGACCGTCTCCAGACAGCCGGTGCCGCCGCACTGGCACGGTGCGCCGTCGGGGTCGACGGTGACGTGCCCGAACTCGCCCGACATGCCGTACATCCCGCGGTGCAGCGAGCCGCCGACGACCAGACCGCCGCCCACGCCGTGGGACAGCCGTACGTACAGCACGTCCCCGCCGTCGGCGGCCGCGCCCCACACGGCCTCGGCCAGGGCGGCGAGCCGGGTGTTGTTGTCGAGCAGCACGGGGACGCCGAACCGCTCGTGGAGCAGGCCCGGCAGCCCGTCGAGGCTGCGCTCGCCGACATCCGTACCGCCTGCGTGGATACCGCCGGCGTCGATGAGTGGCCCGACCACGCCGACCCCGATCGCGCTGAGCGAGCCGAGCCGGAGAGTTCCGCGCCGCGGGGTCCGGCCGGCGGACGCACTGCGCGGGACGGAGCCGTGGGCGGCGGCGCCACGCGGGGCGGAACCGCCGAGTGAGCCGAGGAGGCGTTCGGCGATGTCGGCGCGCTGGTTCCAGGTGAGGCCGGGTGCGTGCGCCTCACTGGCGGAGCCGATCATCTCGTGGGCGACGTTGATCGCGGAGACATGGACGGCGCGGCGGGCGAAGTCGATGCCGATGGCCTCTCCGGCATGGGGATTGAGGCTGAGCTTCTCGACGGGCCGGCCGCGCCTGCGCACCTCCGCCGGTGGGGTGGCGGCAACCACCGCACCGCCTTCCACGAGGCCGGCGACGATGTCGTACAGGGTGGTGCGGGACAGGCCGCTGTGCGCGCCGAGCTCGGCCCGGCTGAGCGGACCGTGCTTGCGGAGGAGGTCCAGCACGGACTGCTCGTGGCTCTTGCGCAGCCGTGTCAGGGGACCGTCGTGTGCCTGCATGCCGCACAGCATGGAGAGCCGCACGGTTTTTCGTCAATGAGCCGGAACAAAAAGGTTTTCGGCTCGTGGTGACGAGAACGGTACGCGCTCACCGCGTCGTTGCTGGGCTTTCCCGCTGCGGCGGGCTGCGGATACCGTGGGTGGTGGCAGATTTATGTTCACGTCATTGACATAAACCTGGCGCGAGGCCGACCATTCCTCGCACGGCGCCGGTCAAGATCCCCCACACTCCGCCGTTCCGGCGCCCCGCCGCCCGGCCGCTCCCCCCGACCAGGACGACCGAACCGAAAGGCTCCTCGTGCGCCCCAACATGCTGTTCCTCATGACCGACCAGCACCGCGTGGACACCCTCGGTGCCTACGGCAATCCGCACGTCCGCACCCCGCACCTGGACCGGCTCGCGGCCGAAGGCACCCGGTTCGACAGCTGCTACACCCCCACCGCGATCTGCACCCCGGCCCGCGCCAGCCTGCTCACCGGCGCCGCCCCCTTCCGCCACAAGCTGCTGGCCAACTACGAACGCAACGTCGGCTACCTGGAAGACCTCGCGGACGACCAGTTCACCTTCGCCGGCCAACTGCGCGCGGAGGGCTACCGGCTGGGCCTGCTGGGAAAGTGGCACGGTGGAGTGCGCCGCACCGCCGCCGATTACGGCTTCGAGGGCCCGGACCTGGCCGGCTGGCACAACCCCGTCGACCACCCCGACTACCTCGCCTACCTGGAGGAGCACGGCCTCCCGCCGTACCGCATCACCGACCCCGTACGCGGCACCACACCCAACGGCAGCCCCGGCAACCTCCTCGCCGCCCGGCTCCACCAGCCCGTCGAGGCCACCTTCGAGTACTACCTCGCCACCCGCACCATCGAAATGCTGCGCCGCTGGGCGGCGGACGGAGTGGGGAACAAGGCGGGAGGGCAGGGAGGCGAGGGTGGAGCCGGTGCAGGAGCCGCGAGGGAAGGGGATGGTACGGACGGTGACCGGCCGGACGGTGACAGGCCCTTCTTCCTCGCCACCCACTTCTTCGGTCCCCACCTGCCCTACATCCTCCCGGACGCGTACTACGACATGTACGACCCCGCGCTGGTCGAGCTGCCGGCCTCGGTGAGCGAGACCTTCGCGGCCAAGCCGCCGGTGCAGCGCAACTACAGCAAGCTGTGGGCCTTTGACACGATGCCGCTGGAGGAGACACGGAAGCTGATCGCCGTCTATTGGGGCTATGTCACCCTCATCGACGAACAGATCGGCCGGATCCTCGATGCCGTGCGCGAACTGGGGCTCGCGGAACACACCGCGGTGTTCTTCACCGCCGACCACGGCGAGTTCACCGGCGCCCACCGGCTGCACGACAAGGGCCCGGCGATGTACGAGGACATCTACCGGATACCCGGCATCCTCAAGGTCCCCGGCGGCCCCGCCGGCCAGGTACGCGACGAGTTCGTCTCGCTCACCGACTGCACCGCCACCATCCTCGATCTCGCCGGCAGCGACACCAAGCCGGCCGTGGACAGCCGCAGCCTGCTGCCACTGGCCGCCGGTGAGCGGCCCGACTGGCCGGAGCACCACCTCGCCGAGTTCCACGGCCACCACTTCCCGTACCCCCAGCGCATGCTGCGCGCCCGCCGCTACAAGCTGGTGGTCAACCCCGAGTCGCACAACGAGCTGTACGACCTGCACACCGACCCCGACGAACTGCACAACCGCTACGAGCACCCTGAACTTCGTGACGTACGAGCCGAGTTGACTCGCACGCTCTACGACCTGCTGCGCGAGCGGGGCGACAACTTCTTCCACTGGATGACACCGATGTACGACGTGGAGACCGACTACGACACCACGCTCTCGGCATTCGAGAACGAGCCCGGCACCGCCGCTTCCGTGCCGGGGCCGACGGGGGAGAAGCGGACGTGAACCCTGCGGACTTCGAGGCCGCGGCCCGTTCGTGCTGCGCACCCGCCCGTGGGACGGCCGGCGCCGCGGGTGCACCGTCGGGCGGGATGACCGATGGGAATCAGCTGGATGATGCAGCGGCCTCGACCGGCCCAACGGACGACGCCGCGTCGGCGTACCGCACCAGCGTCGACCTGCCCGGCGGCACGTTCCGGATGGGGAATGAGGACGGCGACGCCAACGCCGGGGACGCCGAAGGACCGGTACGCGAGGTCACCGTCGCCCCGTTCGCCGTGGACGCGTACGCCGTGACCAACGCGCGCTTCGCCGCCTTCATCGCGGCAACCGGCCACCGCACCGACGCCGAACGCTTCGGCTGGAGCTACGTCTTCGCGAAGTTCCTGCCCGGGGCGTTGCGCAAGGTCTCGCCGCGCCCGGACGCCACTCCGTGGTGGTGCGGCGTGGAGGGGGCCCGCTGGGACGCACCGGAGGGGCCCGGCAGCGGGCTGGAAGGACGCTGGGACCATCCGGTCGTCCACGTCAGCTGGGCGGACGCCGCAGCCTTCTGCGCGTGGGACGGCGGACGCCTGCCGGCCGAGGCGGAGTGGGAGTACGCGGCGCGCGGCGGGCTCGACCAGGCGCGATACCCGTGGGGCGACGAACTCACCCCCGGCGCAACCCACCGCTGCAACATCTGGCAGGGTACCTTCCCCGTGAAGAACACCGCGGACGACGGCTACACCGGCACCGCTCCGGTGCACGCCTACCCGCCCAACGGCTACGGGCTGTTCAACGTCGCGGGCAACGTCTGGGAATGGACGGCCGACACCTGGCACTCGGGCCGGTCGAACCGGTTGAACCGGTCGGGCCAGTCGGGTGAGCCGGACCGGTCGGGCCTGCGGGCGATGCGCGGCGGCTCGTACCTGTGCCACGCCTCCTACTGCAACCGCTACCGTGTCGCCGCACGCACCGCCAACACCCCGGACAGCACTTCGGGAAACCTCGGCTTCCGCGTGGTCCGCGCCCCCGCGGGCGATGCCGCCCGCCGCTGATCGGCCGTCCGTGCCGGTCAGCAGCTGGCCGGTGGCCGGTCACACACCCTGATCCGGGCGCTGGACGTACAGCCGGTTGCCGTGCGGCCCTGTCCACTCCACCCGTACGACACCGGGCACGGCGGCATCGTCGACGCGTGACGCGTTGGACCAGTAGCCGAACGCGGGGTTGCGGAAGAATGTCGCCCAGAGCCGGCCGGTGTGGTCCTCGAAGAGGTTGTTGTGTCCGGCGCCGACGCCCAGGGTCCACCGCTCGGAGTACGGGCCTTCGAAGTGGTCCGAGACGGCCACGATCGCGTCGTACTGATACTGCACGCGGCCGGTGCCCGGCGGGTCGTACGCGTACCGCGGGGTGCCGTCGGCACTGATCGACGTCCGGTCCCACGCGGCGTGCATCAGGAAGTACTTGCCGCCGTACTTGAACACGTACGCGCCTTCGAGATACGGCTCGGGGGAGTAGGGCTTCTGCTGGAAGCGGGGGAGGTTCGTCGGCGTGACGATGTCCTCCATGTCGTCGCGGAACTTCGCGTACAGGTCGTTGTGGAGCACGAGCCACGCGTCGTCGCCCTCGCTGTAGAGGCCGCCGTCGATGTGGAAGTAAGCACCGGGCTCGATGAAGTCGGGTCCTCCGATGAAGGACTCGCCGAAGGGCTTGTCGAGATTGCCCCGGGCGAGCCGGTAGGGGCCCTCGACACCACCCTCGCTCACGAGCAGGAACGAGCCGACCTTCCGGGAGTGGTCGCCCATGCACGCGACGATGTACCACTTGCCGCGGAAGTGGTGCACCTCCGGCGCCCACGCCTGGCCGCGCTTGCCGAACCGGTCGTCGTGCCAGTACTCCTGCCAGGGCGCCACCACCGTGCGCCCGGGCCGGTTCTCGCCGGTGAACTCGGGCGACCACACCTTGCCCCGCTCGGCACCCGGCCTGATGCGGGTGGTGTCGGCCAGCCGCCACGGCCCCTGCATGGACCTGGAGGTCCACAGGAAGATGCCGTCGTTCCACGGGCCGGCGGCCTCCAGCCCGGGGACGCGGGTGGTGCCGGTCGCCACGTAGAGCGGACGGCCGTCGATGACGAAACAGTTGACGTAGGTGTCCCGCATCCAGACCCGGCCGTGCTCCTTGTCGCGGGGGCGCAATTCGAGCGGCAGGACGAAGGAGTTGTCCTTGCGCGGCCACAGGTCCGTGGTGTGCTCGGCGAGTCCGTACGGTGTGAGGTCGGGCCGGTTCGGCGGGTACCGCCGCGGTGCCCCGCCCTTCTTCACCGGTGAGACCGGTGCTGCCTGGGCGGCTTGCGTGGCTCGTGCCGCTGTGGCGGGCAGCGCCGCCGTCACGGCCAACGAGCCCGCGACACCGGCCAACAGGGATCGCCGCCCGACGCGGGGCCCGTCTTCGGAAGTCGTCATCAGTCGCGCGCCCTTCTTCGTCGCCCGGGGCGTGTTGCCTCATGGGATGGCATGACGCACAGCATGCGAAGGCCCGCCGATTTTCGTCAACACCACGGAAAAATAATCCGGATCGGCTCATGTGCGACGTGATCCGCGCGACGTGTCGATGATGCAGGTCAGAGGGTGAGGAGCCTGGGGCGGTGGACCGAATGGACCTGAGCGAGGGTCGGGTCGTATGCCTGCGCGATCGCTGCCGCCTCGGCGATGTGCTCACGGACGTCGGAGCGCTGCAGCGCTTCCTTGTACTGCTGCTCACTGGCCCACTGCGCGTAGTTGACGACACGGTGGCCGTCCAGACTGACGTGCAGGTTCGCGGAGACGAAGCCGGGCACGGCCAGAAAGACATCACGGGTCGCCCGGTCCAGGGCATCGGCGAGCTCGATCTGCCGTTCCGGAGCGACGGTGAAGACATTCACCAGGGTGACCAGGTCGGCGTCGGCGGAGATCGTGGTTGTGGGGGTGCTCATAGGTGGTTCCTTGCGGATGGTCGTGTGGTATGAGAGTCGATGTCAGGACTTTGACATGAAGGACTGTAGGGGCGCCCCGCATCAGCGTCAAACTCCTGACATGGTCGGGTCGTGCCGTCGAGTGGCGGCCGGCCTGCGGGTGGGCCTGAGAAGGGCCTTGATCGAAGGGGCCTTGATCCGCTCAAGATGGTGAACCGATGCGGTCGCGTGCTTCTTCGCCGGCCCGGCCGAGGTCGGTTCGGGTCATGCCGACGGTCTGGCTCCGCGCGTCAGTGCGCCGCTTCTGCCCCGGGAGCGGGGTGGGGCGGACAGGTGGCGAAGGTGCGGGCCAAGTAGTCCACATCAAGAACAGGAGGAGGAGAGACGCCGGCCGCCGCATCGGCGGCGTCCAGAGTGCTGCGGTCGTAGCGACGCCCGAAGGCGCGGTAGCCGGAGGCGAGGGGGGCGAGGTGCTCCAGCAGCTGTTCCAGCGGCGTAGGGTCGGAAAACTGCGGCACGGTCCGTACGTCGAGTCCCGGCACATGTCCCGCCACTGCCTGGAAGCAAGCCTTCACCAGGGTGTCGTTGGGGTGAACGACGTGGTGGGTACGTACGCCCCCGGGGTGCGGAGCGGAGGCCAGCCGCAGTATGGCGGGTGCTGCGTATTCGACGGGGAGGATGTTGATCGCGGCTCGAGGGTCGACGGCGAGACGCGCGGTCACCTGTCCTGAGTCCGGCAGGGACAAGCCCGCTCGTCGGAGGATCCGCTCAAGACCACGGGAGGCCAGTACCGCCAGGCGCGCACCGATCACGGCGTGCGGGTGACGTGGTGCCCGGGGCGCGGGAGGGCGGGAGGTGACCAGAACACCGGGTCGCAGTACCGTTACTGCCGTCCGGCGGGCGGCGGCCCAGTCGCGGACGAGGACTTCCGCCTCGTATTTGGACTGCTCGTAGGAGTTGACGAAGCCGTGGGTGCCGTCGAGGTCGGTTTCGGACACCGTGCCGCTGGGGCGCCGTCCGGCGACGAACGCCGTGCTCATGTGCACCAGATGGACCGGTCCGTCGGCGGCTTCGGCGAGTTGCAGGATGCGACGCGTGCCGTCGACGTTGACGCGGCGCGCTGCCTGTTCGGGAGCGTCCAGGTCGATGTGGGCGGCGCAATGCCAGAGGGTGTCGATCTCCCGGGCCAGGCGGTGGAAGCTCGACTGTTCCAGGCCGAGAAGCGGCTGCTCCAGGTCGCTCTGCACCAGACGTACGCGGGCCAGCCGCCGTAGTTGCTCCGGGCCGGCTCCGGTGGCGGTCACGGCACAGGCGAGCCGGGCACGGGCGAGCTCGGGTTCCTGGCGGACCAGGGCGATGACGGGAACGTCCTGCCGTAGCAGTTCGCCGAGCAGGTGGGAGCCCACGAAGCCGGTGGCGCCGGTGAGGGCAATGGCCACGATCCTTGTCTCCTTTTCGCTCGTCGGGCTGCAGCGTCGGCGCACACCACCGCGCTGCCAGGGCTCGGTGTGGACGGGATGGTGAAGCCCCGATACCCAGAACGCCCCAGACGGCTCAGAGGTGTCGTCAGTGGCACTGGGTCACTCCAATGGCGCAGGCGTGGGACTTCTTCCGAGACTGTTCGCCATCACCGTCGTTGCCCCCTCGAAGGACTCGGTGAGTCCGGGAGTAGTGACAGAAACGATTCGTGTCGCATGTGGCCAAGGGGCGCGGTGGTGAACGGCCCAGTCATTGCGCAACGCGTGTGTCCAGGAGGTCGCCCAGTGGCTTGTCCAACGGATCACGGCAACGCACCGCCCTTCTCCCTCCATCTGCCGGGTACCGCCGAAGTGGGAGCGCCGCAGGCGTATGCGCGATTGCACGACCTGGGCACCGTGCACCGAGCCCTCCTTCCCGGAGGACTCACGGCATGGGCGGTGACGGGATACGAGGCGGTGAAGGCCGCGGCGAAGGACCGTCGGCTGGTCCATGACCCGCGGCGGGTCGAAGGCGCCGGGCACGGGATTCCGGCGAGGCGATACCCGTTGGACGGCGTCTCCGTCAGCAGGCATGTACTGAGCGCCGACGCTGACGATCACGCCCGGCTGCGCGGACTGCTGCGGCCCTTCCTCACCTCGGACGCTGTCGCGCAGCGCGCGCCGGCGGTGCGCCGATCGGTCGACCGAGCGCTGGACCGCTTCGCCGAGCGTGGCGGTGGTGACCTGGTGGCGGACCTCGCGTTGCCAGTCGCGTCGGAGGCGGTGGCGCAGTTGCTGGGACTTCCTCTGGAGCGGACACGAGAGCTGGTCGGACTCAGCCTTCAGCTCAGCGGACCCATGCATCCCGACACGCCGGAGATGGCAGCCGCCGCCACGACGATGAACAAACGCCTCGCGGCCGTGGTCGCACACACCCGGCGACATCCGGGGAACAACCTGACCACGGCATTGCTGGCCGCCTACCAAGAGGGTGGGGTGTCCAAGAATGAGTTGCTGGGCTCGCTTTCCTTCGTGCTCTTCGCGGCAGTGGACTCCACCCTGACCACCATTCCGAGCGGAGCGCTGCACCTGCTGGCCGACACGCAACGGGAGGCAAGGCGATCCCTGGTGGACGGTACGGCGCAGGAACTGTCCGTCCTTGAGGACACCATTCGTCTTGCGGCTCCTTTCACCCATGGTGTGTGGCGCTTCGCCTCCGAGCCGATGTCCCTGGGCGAATACCGCGTCGAGGTCGGCGACCCGGTGGTGCTCTGCTTCCCGGCCGCCAATGTCGACCCTCGTGTCTGGCCGTGGGCCTGGGAGGTGCGACCGGACCGCTCGGGGCCGGCGCGGCACGTGTCCTTCGGGTACGGCCCGCACTTCTGCCCCGGTGCAGATTTGGGACGGCTCCAGATGAGAACGGCGCTCGTCGAGCTGTTCCGCCGCTTCCCCGACCTCCGCCTCGCAGTCGACCGCAGGGAACTGGCCTGCCATGCCAACATCACGCGGCCTTTCGTCACCATGCCGGTCCTCACCGACCTGGCTACCGCTGCGAACAACACCAGCCACCACCGCTGACAACTATGGAGCAAAAATGCCCGACATGGCCCAGATCAACGAGACGACGCTCGCGCAGTTGCTGAGCGAACACTTCGAAATCGACGCCGACCAGTTGGGGCCGAACGCCACCTTCGACGAACTCGAACTGGACTCACTGGCGGTGCTGGAGCTGGTCGTGGTCATCGAGGAGCAGACCGGCCTGGAACTGGGGGAGGAGGACCTCGGCCTGGGGCCGACCAGTACGTTGGCCGAGGCCGCACAGGCGCTGGCTCGCGCCGTGGCCGAGGCACACACCGGCAGCAACTCCGCCCAAGGGAGTGCGCTGCGATGACATCCGACAACGCGGTGGTGGTCACGGGCCTGGGACTCGCCACCCCCGCCGGCATCGGAGTGGAGGCCACGTGGAGTCGGCTGTGCGACGGTGCATCCACCGCGGCGCCCGACCCCGGATTGGCCGGACTGCCGGTTTCCTTCTCCTGCCGCGTGGACGACGACGCCCTGGCGACGGCCGTCGGAAAGCGCCTGGCCTGGCGCACCGACCGGTTCATCAGACTGGCGCTGGCCGCGGCACGTGAAGCCATCAATGACGCTGCGTTGGACCCCGCAGCCTGGGACGCCACCAGGGTCGGTGTGGTGCTCGGCGTGGGCGGCAGCAGCCACGACAGGACGGAGGTGCTCGCCGCCGTGACCGAGGGGCGGTTCCGAGCGGTCACACCCACAGCGGTCCCCCGCAGCCAGCCCAACATGGCCGCCGGGGAAGTAGGCACGGCCCTCGGCACGCTGGGGCCCACCCTTTCCACCAGCACGGCCTGTGCCTCCGGCACCACCGCCATCGGCACGGCCGCACTGATGATCAAGTCGGGCCTGTGCGACATCGTGCTCACCGGCGGCAGTGAATCCGCGTGCTCCCGCGTCAGCTCGGTCCTCTTCTGGCGGATGGGAGCACTGGCTTCCCCACGCCATGACCCGGCCGCCGCTTCCCGCCCCTTCGACGCCGACCGCGACGGCTTCGTACTGGGGGAAGGCGCCGGCCTCCTCGTACTGGAACGGGCCGAGCACGCCCGCGCCCGCCGTGCCCGCCCCTACGCCCGCCTGACCGGGTACGGTGCGACCGGCGACGCCCACCATGCCACCGCACCGCATCCCGACGGCGACGGCACCAAGCGCGCCTTCCGTACAGCTCTCGCCGACGCGGGACTCCACGCACGCGACATCGACCACGTCAACGCCCACGCCACCTCCACTGCCCTGAACGACCGGATCGAGGCGGCAGCACTGCGCGACGTGTTCGACACCCCGCCGCCGGTCACCGCGACAAAAAGCGTCCTCGGGCACGCCCTGGGTGGCGCCGGCGGCATCGAGGCCGTGTGTTCCGTGCTGTCCCTCGACCGCCAGCTCATCCCGCCGACGGCCAACCTCGACCGGCTGGACCCGGACATCGACCTGGACGTGGTGACCAAGGCCCCACGTGCCCACCGGATGACCGCGGTGGCCAGCAACTCCTCCGGTTTCGGCGGCCAGAACGCCGTCCTGGTCTTCCAGGCCGTGTGACGCTCCCCATGCCTTCCTCCTCGGACCGCAGTCTCTCCCCATCCGCCGATCCGCGGTCTCCCGCCGCGCTGCCTTCAGCGACCTCGAAGCAGCCGAGGACCGGCACGACCGGCACGACCGGTACACGGCGTCCGGGTGTCGCCGTGACCGGCATCGGCCTGGTCACCCCGGCCGGTGCGGACCCGGACAGCGTCTGGAAGAACATGGCGGCCGCACGCTGCCTGGCGACACCGGACCCGGACCTGGCCGGTCTTCCGGTCGCCTTCTCCTGCCAGGCCGAGGGGTTCGACCCGACCGCAGAACTGGGCAGGAGAAAGGCACGCCGCCTGGACAGGTTCGCGCACCTGGCCCTCGCCGCCGCCCGGCGGTCCCTGGCCGACGCCGTGCTTGAACCGAGCGGCCGCTGCGCACCACGAATCGGGGTGGTCCTCGGAGTCGGCAGCAACAGCCTGGAAACCTACGTCACCGAGTTCGGCCGCCTGGGCGCGGGCAGACCGAACGCCGTCTCGCCACTCGCCCTCCCACGCAGCGTGCCCAACATGGTGGCCGGCGAAGTCGCCATGGACCTCGGCGTACAGGGCCCCAACTTCACCATCTCCAGCGCCTGCGCATCGGGAACCACCGCACTCGGCGTCGCTCGCGATCTGCTCCTGGCAGGCACCTGCGACATCGTCCTCGCCGGCGGCAGCGAATCGGCACGCTCGCGCATGACAGCGACCTGCTTCCACCAGCTGAGGGCACTGTCGCGCCGCGGCGACCACCCCGACCGCGCCTCACGCCCCTTCGACACAGAGCGAGACGGCTTCGTCCTGGGCGAGGGCGCCGCTGTGCTGGTTCTGGAACGCCCGGAGCACGCCCGCAGCCGAGGTGCCCGTACCCGTGCCCTGTTGCGCGGATTCGGGGCGTCGGCGGACGCGCACCACCCGACCGCGCCGCACCCGCAGGGCCATGGGGCCGAACAAGCCATCCGCACCGCTCTGGCGGACGCCGGGTGCCGTCCCCACGACGTCGGGCACATCAACGCCCACGGCACGTCCACCCCAGCCGGTGACGCCGTGGAAGCAGAGCTCTACCTCCGCCTCTACGGTGGGACACCGCCTCCGGTCACCGCCCCGAAGAGCGTCATCGGCCATGCCCTCGGCGCGGCGGGCGCGATCGAGGCGGCCCTGACCGTCCTCGCCCTGGAACGGCAACAGGTTCCTCCCACAGCCAATCTGCTGCGGCAGGACGCCGGCAGGGAGCTCGACATCGTGTCCACCGGGCTTCGTGACGTGCCGATGGACGCTGCCCTGACGACCTCATTCGGATTCGGTGGTCAGAACGCCGCCCTCGTCCTGACCACCCCCTGACTCTCCACTCCGTACTTCAGCCTGACCGACCCGCCCTGGTCACCAGAGGAAGGCGCCCCCATGGTCCAAGTCGACCTTTTCCTGTCCTACGGCTTCGGCGCCGCCTTCACCCTTGCCGCCGCTCCAGCGGGCCGGGCCGACCACGCCTCGCCGCGGCAGCCGCTCACGTCGGCGCTCACTGCGACGCTGCTGTACCTGGGCCTCCTCTTCGTGCCCAGCGGGCTCTGGCTCCTGCGGCAGTTCCCCGCCTGGGAAACCATGCAGGTGAGTCCACACCCGCCCGTCTGGCTACCCGCCGCCTTTCCGGTGGGCATCACTGTGGCCGGCATCGCGGGCTTCGCCGTCACGCGAACGCTGCTGTACCGGGGCGTACCGTGGGCGGCTGTTCTGCAAGGGATCTGGCCCTCTTTCGCCGTCCACGTCATCCTCCTGTACGGCTGGGACGGCACCGGACTGCGCCGCTTCCTGACCGCCGACCCCGCACACTGGCCGGCCGCCGCCCACCAGTCGCTCAGCACGCTCGCCGCCCACTGGATCAGTACACCGGTCGCCCACACCCTGGGTGTGATGGTCGCTCTTCACGTACCCGTCATCTTCGTCCTGCTACGCCACCTGCGCGCGAAAGCCCTGCCTACCCGCACGTCCCATCCAGGCACCGCGGCCACACGCTTCGCCGGCACGATTCTCAGCGCGATGATCGTGCTCTGCGCCCTGGCCGCCATCGGCCTGATGCTTCTCGTCAACGCACTGGGCCCCGTCATCGGGCCGGCAGCTTTCGCCGCCGTTTCGCCGCTCTTCCTGCACCCGAGAGGAGCCCTGGCCCGCACCGCTGTGGCCCGATGGCTGTCCGCCCCGGACCTGCCCGTCCAGGCGCAAGGCACAGAGCCCGGCGACCCCGCACGGGTGTCCCTCACACGCTCCACCGACACCGGGATCCCTCACCATGCCCCGCCCGCTCACCCCGGCCCTGACCGATACTCTCCGCCACCTCACTGAGGGATCCGGTAGGCCACAGGTACTGAGCAGCGCGCTCACGGGAGCGTCTCTGGGCACCGTCGATACCTGCCGCGCCACCGACGTTCTCGATGCCCTGGACCGCGCCCATCGGCAGCATCACCGCTGGGCAGTCACCCCGTACTCCGCACGCCGGTCCGTCCTGCGCGGCTTCCTGCGTCTGGTCCACGCCCACCGCGACATTCTGACTCCACTTGCACAACACGCTTGCGCGCTGAGCACCCGGGACGCCGTCGCCGACCTGGGCAGCGCTCCCCGGCCACGAACAGCAACAATGGGGAGCGGCGGACCTCTCCACCCCGCTTCTCTCGTGCACCGTTCCTCGCCGGCTCCTTTCGCGCCCGTGCTCTCCTCCTCCACGGACGACGCCCGCCCCTTCACCAGCCTCTTGCGCCCCGTTTTGCCGGCGCTCGCCGCCGGCTCCTGTGTGCTGACGCAGGTCACCGAACACACGGCAGTGATCACGGCATACGTGATGGCCTTGGCGCGCCGGGCCGGACTACCAGCGGCCGTCTGGCAGCCTCTGCTCGGTGAGCGTCGCGCCACCTACGCGATGCTCACCGAGCACGCCGACGCACACCTCTTGGGATGCTGCCCGGAGCGCTACGGGTTGGCGGTCCCGCGAAACACGGTCACCGCTCCCGCGCTGATGGCCGTACGGCACGACGCCCGGCTGCCGTCCGCACTCCGGGCTGCGCTCCACTCCTGCTTCGGCACAGCAGGCAGGCTCTGCACCAGCACCCCGCTCGTCCTGGTACACGAACGCCACCACGACCTCTTCGCGAAGGAATTCACCAACGCCGTCGCTCGCGTGCCGTCGCGTTCGCCACTGGCCTCGGAGGCCGTCTTGAGCTCACTGCTCGATGAGGGGCAAGCCCAGGAACTCCGGTCGTACATCCGGGCCGCGGGCGCCACAGTGCTGCACGACGGCGGGCACCGCCCGGACCTCGCTCCCGGGATGCACGGGCCGATCGTCCTGTCTCACCCGCGGACCTGGACTCTGGACCCCGAGACGCTTCCACCCGGGCCCCTTGCCGTCATCGTGCCGTTCAGCTCATGGGCCGAGGTTCTCCATCTCGCCCGCCGGACCGGCCGTCACCTGAGTGTCCACACCAGGACCCCCGTAGCGCAGTTGCTACCGCAGTTCGCGACGCTTCCCGCGGACGACATCCAGCTGAACCCTGCTCACCGCCGGCCGACGCCCGGAGCGCTGCGCTCGCGGTTCTGAGCCTCAAAGTCCTTTCAGAGGACCCCAGTTCCCCCGATTCCCGGTTCCCGCAAGGGCCCTTTGCAAGAAGCCACTTGGGCAGGGAAATTGCAACTTCGACATGGCTCGCCGAGGCAGCTACCTTCATCTGGTCCTCGGTGGTCGCCCACGGCCGCACAGGGGTTCCTTCAGGCTGGGCCGGCCGCGACGGGATGATCCGGTCACGCCCCAGGAACCCTCGCCCCCCAAGCGTGCGAAAGCCACCGAACCGGGTCCACGCCAGGCAGTCCCAACCAGGGAGAGACGCATGCCCCATCTTGCGCTGTACACATTCGGCGTCCTGAAGTCACCTCTCGCCGATCCCGCACCTCTCACGCGCGAGTTCTACGACATCGGTGAGACCGTCTACCAGGAGATCAGTCAGCACCCCGGATACCTAGCGCATGCTGAAGTGGTAGATGCCGACCGGGGAGCGCTCTTCGAGGCGGACTGGGGTGCATGGGGAGAGTTCGCCGTACCGACCTGGTACGGCAAGGGCCAAACGCGGGAAACCACCGCCCTGGCCACGACCCTCTCACTCTGGACCGGCCTGCGCCCCGCCTTCGACGCCGTCTACACGGGTCTGCACCGTGCGGCGCTGAACAGGCGTTACGACTGGTTCGAGAGGACAGGGAACCCGAATTACGTGTTCTGGTGGGTCTCCGACGGCGTGATACCCACCTGGCAGGACGGGGTTTCCAGGCTGGAACACCTCCACGACCACGGCTCGGCGCCGCACGCCTTCACCTTCCACGACGCGTTCGCCCCGGACGGAACTCCGACCAGTAACAAAGGCATCGGGCCGCAGAGCGACCAGGTTCGCTGACAAGGAAGCAGCCTGACCCGGCTTCAGCTCAAGAGGAGCCGGGTGCGGAAATCATCGGTTGGGCAGAGTGTTTCGCGATCGCCTGAGGAAGGCCAACAGCGCCAGCACAGCCGCGCCGGCGAACCACAGCAGCTGCAGACCGAGACAGCTTCCCAGCCGCACCGATGAGAAGGCGGCGCCCGTCGCCGCCTGAAAAGTTCCGTACGAGGGGAGGAAGCGCACCGCATCGCTGCCGGCACCGCCACTGAACGCGGGGTTCTGCAGCCCGACATCCACCATGCTGATCATGGTGATCGCGAACATTCCCTCTACTTCCTTGCGCAGGACCGCACCCAAGGCGACCCCCAGCACCCCGTAGGTCGCTGAAGCGCACAACAACGCAGCGGTCATGAACCACGGCTGTTGGGGATGCCAGTACACGTGGATGACTGCGGTCGCGTACGCGCAGACCACTGTGCCGGCAAGGACGAGGGCAACCATCTTGGCCAGGACGAGGTGAGCGCGCGGACAGCCGGCGAGAACCAGCCGCCGATCGAAGTCTCCCGTGGTGAAGGTGGCAGCGAACATCATGAACCCGGCGATCAGCGTCGTGGTGTTGATGGCGCCGGCCACCTGGGAGAGCTGGTGTCCGTCCGGACGCAGCACGATGTCGGCGGCCCGCAGCCGGAACGTCGCCGGAGTGTTCGGGAGCATGAAGCCCGCCAGGGTGATCCACCCCGGAACGAAGAGCATGATCAGCACCATCGCGAAGCGATTGCGCGACTGCTCCACCAGTGCGTAACGAGTGGCAGTCGCCAGAGAGTCACTGGTCATGCGGCCGCTCGCTTCCCGGCGTGCAGGACCCCGTCGGCGAGGTGCCACAACTCGTCCAAGCGCTCGACGTCGGGCGCCAGGTGGGATACCACCAGCACCGACCGGCCCTCGTCCCGCAGCTGCCCTGCGAGATCCCAGAAGCGCAGGTAGGTGTCCCAGTCGAAGCCTTGGTAGGGCTCGTCCAGCAGGAGCACATCCGGGTCGTGCATCAGCGCGAGAGTGAGGTTGAGCTTCTGCCGTGTGCCGCCGCTCAGCTCTCCCACCAACCCATCCAGGCAGTCACCAAATCCCAGTACGTCCACCAGCTCCTCGGCGCGGCCGAGCCCGGGCAGCCGGTAGGCGCTGCGGAAGAGGTTCAGGTGCTGGCGCCCCGTCAGCGCAGGATTCAATACCGCCTGCTGAGGGCAGGAACCGATCTGACCCCGGTGCGTCACCACTCCCCGGTCCGGTCGGAGCTCTCCGGAGAGAATCCGTAGCAGGGTCGATTTGCCTGCACCGTTCTCTCCCACCACCCCTGCCAAGATGCCTCGCTCCAAGCTGAGGTCGACTCCTCGGAGCACCGGCTTGCGACGGTACGCATGGTGCACACCGCTCACCTTCATGCAATCGGTCCCATCTGTTGTGTGTGCCCAGGCCGCTCCTGCGGGCTGCAGCCCTCGCGAGGTGTGATGTTCAGCTATCCGTTGATCGTTCTGACTTACGACGGGTGGGCGAGGTCAGCGGGGCCCGGTTCTGCCCGCGATCCAGTGCCGGTGTCCCGAAGTCAACGATCGGGGCCGTTCGTGCTTCCCCGGCGGCGGCATGGCCGACTGATGCCTTTCATAGCGCACCGCTACTGGACACCGCGTCTGCGGACGGGCGGGAGGGGCCTGACGATTTGGGCATGACCTGCACGAATGCCGAAACGAGGTGCTGACGACTTCCCTCGACCGGGTCAGTCGTCTGTCGCGCCATCCACGGTCAGGTTGAATGAAGATGTGTGTGGCGAATGCCCCGTCCCTTGCCGAGAGTGGGGGTTGGGTAAATGCCGTCGATGTGGGGTTTTGCCGGTGGGATCCAGATGGTTCAGCGCTTTGTTGCAGGCCGGGATGAACAGCTGGCACAGCCGGCGGTCGAGTTCCGTGTTGTAAACCGGGAAGGAGGGGTCCTCGGTGGGCGTACCGTCGTCGTCGCGCCGTTCCACCATCCGCAGGAGTGCGAGGTTGGGCTGCCGCCAGTCGAACACCTGGAAGACGGCGTGTACCGAGTGCCCTCGCTTGCGGTGCGCCGCGCCCAGTCTCGCTTCCAGGCTGAACACCTCGCCGTGGTTCTGACCGGTCACCGCCGCATAGCTGCCGCCGGGCACTTGGTACCGCCGTACCGCAGCTCCAAGGTGGGCCAGTTCGGCGGCCGTCTGCGTCAGTGCGTCCTCGACCGCTTCGGCCGTTTCCGACGGACAACGCCAGGCTTCTGTCCCGGCCCCGGCATCTGCTGTTGTGCTGTCTCGTTCTGCTCGGAGGTATCGGACATGGCGTCTCCTCGGTGCGTCGGTGATTCGCCGGTCACCTTGCTCGCCATACGGACTGCGCCGCCAGCTGCCGCAGGTGGTGGCGCGTGTCGGCGGGGATGGACAGCCTGTCGAGGGCGGTCAGGGCTTGTTCGTACCGATCGGTGATCATGTGCTCGACGGCCAGGTCGGCGCCGGTGGCCTTCAAAATCGTGCGCACGGTATCGGCGTTGTCCTCGTCGAGGTGCGGATCGCCGTAGTGGGTGCGCAGCAGCCGTGCCTGCCTCTCGTCCGCGGCCTGAAACGCAAGGGCGATGAGCACGGTGTGCTTGCCCTCCCTCATGTCATCGAGGGCCGGCTTGCCTGTGCGGTCGGGCCGGCCCCAGACACCAAGGAGATCGTCACGCAGCTGGAAAGCCTCGCCCAGGGGAAGAGCGAACGCGCTGAGCCCGGCGAGAAGTCCGGACCGCGCACCGGCGACGATGGCACCGACGTGCAAGGGGCGCTCGCACGTGTACTTGGCGGTCTTGTGACGGATCACCGTCAACGGCACCTCCGTCTTGCCACTTGGCCGGCCACTGGCCAGGACGTCCAGGTACTGCCCGTACATGACCTCGGTGCGCATGGCATCGATCACCGGCAGGACCGCGGCCAGCCGGGTGGGGCACAGGCCGGCGGTGTGCAGCAGTTCACTGGACCAGGCCAGCGCCAGGTCTCCGACCAGGATGGCGGCGCTCACGCCGAGGTGTTCACTGTCGTCGTGACGGCGTGAAAGGCGAAAGCGGGCGGCCAGGGCGCGGTGGATGGTCGGTCGGCCCCGCCGGGTGGCAGAACGGTCCATCAGATCATCGTGGATGAGCGCGAAGGCATGGAACATCTCCAAGGACGCCGCTGTGCGGATCAGCGGGCCGATGTCGCCGCTGCCGCGGGCGGCATGCCAGCCCAGCGCACACAGGAGCGGCCGCAGCCGCTTGCCACCAGCGAAGACGAATCCATGGAGAAGCTGGGTGATCTCGTCGGGCAGCCGACCGTCCACAGCGGTCCGGGCCTTGGCGTGAAGGAAGTCGGCCAGTACGGCATCGACCGCCCGCCGAATACCCGGCAGGCCCATGCCGAGCGGTGACAGCGAGGTCGGGACCGACTTCACCACCCGGTCGCCTCGCGGCCGAGAACGCCTGCCGCCCTGTGCCGGGCCTGGTCGAACAGAGCGCCGGCAACGCTGCAGCCGAGGAGCTCGCGCACCGGAAGAAAAGTCTTGCGAACCGTCGTCACAGAACCATGTCCTCTCGCTCTACCCCCTACAGGGCGTTTGCCCACCGCCCTACCGGCGCGCAACGAGGTGTGCGAAGCACGCGGAAGCAATACAGAGCCGCACGCCCACTTCTCGTCCCACCTTGCACTCGCGCGCACCTCGGCACTTGTGCCCGGTCGGGTGCTTTTGCAATGCACGGGCGTCGCCGACCGGACTGCCCCGCACACCGCCCGGCTCTGGACAACGCCGAGCGCGCTCGACACCGGGCTGTCCCGTTCCGTAGAGGTGAGCTTAATGTGGAGGCGGGAGGGCCGTGCTGGGTGAATTGGCCACGAGTGGGGGGGCAGTACCGCCAACCGAAAGGTGAAGGGAACGCAGCCGGAGGCTCCTGCGGAGACCAACTGCACGACAGCTCATCGAGCGATGCCGCTCTTCAGTGCGCAATAGTGACCAGCGTGATCCGTGTCGTCGATGTGGGGTTAGCCTGCACGGTTGGGTCTGGGGATACTTGTGATCATGCGTATTGAGATCGATCCCCGGAACACGTCCCGCAATGACTTCTACCGGCTGCTGACCGCGACGGTGGTGCCGCGGCCGATCGCTTGGGTGTCTACGGTGGGCGCCGACGGCGGCACTCCGAATCTGGCCCCGCATTCGTTTTTCACCATCTCCGCCGTGTCGCCGCCGATTGTGCAGTTCACGTCGGTGGGGCGGAAGGACTCGCTGCGGAATGCGGAGGCGAGTGGGGAGTTCGTGGTGAACCTCGCGCCGGAGGGGTTGTTCGAGCAGATCAATGACACGGCGACGGACTTTCCGCTCGGTGAGAGTGAGTTCGAAGCGGTGGGGATCGCCACGGAGCCGAGCCGGCTCGTGAAGCCGCCGCGGGTGGCCGCTTCTCCGGTGGCGTTGGAGTGCGAGCTGCACAGTACGTTGCGCTTCGGGGACTCCACGGTTGTCTTCGGGCGGGTCGTGCACGCGGCGGTTGCCGAGGACGTCATGGCGGACGGACATCCGGACATTCGCAAGTTGCGTCCGCTGTCCCGGCTGGGGAAGGACGAGTGGGGCACGGTGGGGGAGGTGCGGGAGATCTCGCGTGTTCGGTACGCGGACTGGGAGGGGCCGTCGGCGAATCGTGGTGAAGCGCAGTGAGCCGTGAGGGATGAATCAGGGTGACTGATCGGCGTGGGAGCAGTTGATGTCCGGGAGGTGGGAGTTGATGTCTGCGCGGCGGTCGTGGGGTGCTGAGTTGGCGTGAGCGGGCCGTCGCGTCATGGCGAGTTCCGGTGGGAGCGGCGTGGTGGTCACTTCTGTGTGAGGAAGCGGGCTGACACTCTCTGTGCCTCGCAGGATTCTCGCTGGTGGGAGACGACGTGACCGTTGCGGAAGCCGCAAGTTCGGACGCACTCGCCGAGGGGAGTGCCGATGCGCGAGCCGGTGGGGGATGGGTAAGCCGGCGGCTGGCCTTGCGGGCGGCGGGGGTGGCCGCTGCGGCTACCGTGCCGGTCGTGGGTGGGGGCGCACAGGCTGCTGCGGTGACCGCTCGTACGGGGGCGGGGGAGGGGGCCGGGCGGCGGCTGCGGGCGATGACGTTCAATCTGCGGTACGCCTCCGCCGAGCGGCCGCACTCCTGGGAGCAGCGGCGTCCGGTCATGCGCGAGCTGCTGCGGCGGGAGGCGCCGCATCTGCTGGGTACGCAGGAGGGGCTCTACGGGCAGCTGCAGGACATCGCGGTGGACCTTGGGACGCGGTACTCCTGGCTGGGGACCGGGCGAGCGGGTGGCAGCCGTGATGAGTTCGCGGCGATCTTTTATGACACGCGACGACTTCGGCCCGTCGAGTTCGACCACTTCTGGCTGTCCGATACGCCGTACCTGATCGGCTCGGCGACCTGGGGCAACACCGTCATCCGCATGGTCACCTGGGTGCGCTTCCGTGACCTGGCGAGCGGTGGGGAGTTCTACGCCCTCAACACTCACCTTGATCATGCCCATCAGGGCTCGCGCGAACGGTCTGCCGCGCTCATCACCGAGCGGCTGCGCGGCATGGACGCGGCACTGCCCCGGATCGTGACCGGTGACTTCAATGTCGCGGCGCACGGGAATCCGGTGTACGAGACGATGCTGCGCGCCGGCTCGCTCGTGGATTCCTGGGACGCTGCCGAGGAGCGCAGCCCGCAGTACGCCACCTTCCACGGCTACCGGCCGCTCGTGCCGGACGGCGACCGCGTGGACTGGCTGCTCACCTCGCCCTCCGTGCGGACGCTGCGGGCCGAGATCAATGTCTTCGCGAAGGGCGGGCAGTATCCCAGTGATCATCTGCCTGTGCAGGCCGTGCTGGAGTGGTAGCCGGCGAGGGGGGAAGTGCGGGGTAAGGAGTGAGGGCGCGGGTCAGGGCTTGGTGCTGCCTCGTACGTGGAGGCCGGACAGGAGCTCGCGGGTCGCGGCGGTGATGGCGTCCACGGCCTCGTCGAACACCTCTTGGTTGTGTGCGGCGGGCGCGCGGAAGCCGGAGACCTTGCGTACGTACTGCAAGGCCGCCGCGTGCATGTCCTCCTCTGTCACATCAGGGGTGGTCGGTGGGCGGAGGGTCTTGATACTGCGGCACATGAGGCCAGTCTGCCGCGTCGTGCCGCCGGACGCGCGCGCACGGCGAGCCGCGGGACCCGCATCCCGGCTCAGGCCGCTGCGACGATCTCGTTCCGCATGGCCGACGTCCAGGCCGCGAGCAGGCGCGTGTACTCCTCGCGGTCCTCGGCCGTCCAGGCGCAACCGCGCCGAGCCCTGACGAACTGCCGTATGGAGTCGTTCACTTCGGCGGCAGTAGGGCGGACTTGACCCGGAAGTAGCTGAGTTGCGGGAGTTGCGGACATGAGACACATGTTAGGGGGAGGGACTGACAATCGACCGGGAGTTGTTTGACGGGAGGGATTGGCGGGGGTGACCGTGCGAGGAACTCCGTCAGGGAGTCTCTTCCGACGTACGTACCACGCGGGCGGGGTTGCCCACTGCGAGGACGTTCGCCGGGAGGTCTTTGGTGACGACCGAACCGGCTCCCACCACGGTGTTCTCGCCGATGGTCACGCCGGGGCAGACGATCACCCCGCCGCCGAGCCACACATTGTCGCCGATGGTCACCGGTACGCCCTTCTCCCAGCCGGCCCGGCGACGCTCCGCGTCGAGTTCATGGGTGGGAGTGAGGAGTTGAACGTTGGGGCCGATCTGGACGTTCGCGCCGATGGTGATGGGCGCGGCGTCGAGGAAGACGGCCCCGAAGTTGATGAAGGTGCCGGAGCCGATGCTGATGAGATATCCGTAGTCGCAGTGGAAGGGCGGACGGATCCGCACGTCGGCACCCACCGATCCGAGCAGCTTCTGCAGCAGCGCGTTGCGCCGGTCCGGGTCGTACGTGCCGGGGGTGAGCCCGCCGGCGGTGTTGAAGGCGGCGCACAGTTCGATGCGGCGCTCGGTGTCCGCCATGAGTTCCTGATCATCGGCGATGTACCAGTCACCGGCCAGCATGCGGTCCTTGTTCTCGCCCACGGCGCTCCTTCGTGATCGGCCCTGGTGATCGTTCCCGAGAGGATGGTCACGGTTCCGGAGCGGGGCAGGTCCGTCAAGGAGGTGGGTCGGTCAAGGAGTCACCCGGACGGGCAAACCCTTGGCGGTCGGGCATGGATAAGCGCAGGTCGGCGCCTGGGTCAGGCCGATCGTGGGCGGAGTTCCGCAGCCGGGCCGACGGCGATTGTCAGTGGCCGCCGCTACGGTGAGCAATGTTCCTATCCGAGCTGCTGGCGCTACTCGGACCGGTCCCGCTCCCTGACAGCGCGGGGGGCGGGACCACAGGAAACGGCCGCCGACGGGGGAGCCCCCGGATGCGGGTGGCCCTCGCAGGGACATTCGCAGGGGCAAGGGCAGGGGGGACGGATGAGAGCAGGCACGGTAAGGGTCAATGGCTGGCCAGAGTGCCGTCCAGGTACTGCTGTACCGGGACGAACAGGCCCTGCGGCACGTACCTCGGTATGTCAGCGTGCGCGACCCAGGCCACGGCTGCCAGCTCTTCCGGCGCCGCGACGTGCGCTTCGCCCGCGACCGCTGAGCAGGCGACGTACGACAGCAGCCGGCCCGTCTCGGGATGGAACCGCCTGCCCAGCAGTCTGATCACCTGGGACCGCAGGCCCGTCTCCTCCAGGGTTTCCCGTACCGCTGCCGACTCCGGCGTCTCGCCCGACTCGATCTGGCCGGCCGGGAACTGCCACACCAACGATCCCTCGGGGCTGCGACGGCGGATCAGCAGGACACGGTCTTCGCGTACGACCACCGCCGCGGCGATGGGCGGCCGGTCCATGGGCTCGGTCATCGGGTCCCTCCTGAGAAGTGGCGGTGTCGAGGAGTGACGGCGTCGTTGACAAGCTTGCCCCGTGATGCCGACACGGGCACATGCCGATAGGCACCGCCCGGACCCGGCGGGCTTCGGGTGTGCACATGCGGTGACTCGGGAGCACGCTGGATTCATAGGGCCCGTTGTTCCGGAGGCCCGCACCGGGCTCAGCGGGTGGACCAGCGGGGCGAGGAGGGCTCCATGGGAGGTCGCATGGACGGACGCACCGGCAAGGCGCGCAACATCTTCCTCGTGTGGCTGATCTGGCCGCTGATCACGCTCGGGATCTACTTCTTCGTCTGGTATTACAAGATCAATCGAGAGGCCCGGGACTTCGACCGGCGGCTGGACGTCAATCCGGTACTGGCGATGCTGGCCCAGCTCATCGGCTGGATCATCATCGTGCCGCCGTTCGTGTCCACCTACCGCACCGGCAAGCGGATCGCACACATGCAGCGGGCCGCGGGGCTGGAGGGCAGCTGCAACGCGTGGATCGGGCTGATCCTCATGTTCGTCGCCGGCCTGCAGGCGCTGTACTACCAGCACGAGCTGAACCAGATCTGGCGGCATTACGGCGATCCGCCGGCGGGAACGGTGGTGCCGCTGCAGCGCTGACCAGCGCTGACCAGCGACGATGTGCGACGGCGTAGGGTCGGGAGTACAGGGCGACGGGGCAGGGCCGACCGGGGCCCGGTGAGGTCGCTGCGGAGGGCGCTGCACGGCGCCAGGCGGAGTGCGGGGGCTAGGCTGCCTCGGCGTCGTCCTTGCGGATGGCTATGACCCAGGCCTCCAGCAGCTGCTCGTACTCCGCCCGCTCGTCCGGCCACAGGGGCCGGCCCGCACGTCGGCGCATGAAGGCACGGATCGCCTCGTTCGCCTCGGCGGCGGGGTCAGTGGGCATGTGTCGATGCTAGGGGCAGACACTGATAGTTGGGCTGATCAGACGATGAAAGTTCTCTTAGTAGGCGATGTCGTTACGTGGCATGCGAGGGCGGAGACGGTGGACGTGAGTCGGCCCCGGGGCGTCGTCTTCACCGCTCGGGGAGAGACGACGACTCGGGGCCGGTGGGATGAGGTGGCGGGGTGAGCTGCCTCGGAAGGTCGTTCAGCCGCCCGCGGACTCGCCGGCGTGGGGGCTCAGGACACCCGCGCTGATCAGGATGAACAGTGCGATGCCGAGCAGGACGCGGTAGATGACGAAGGGCATGAAGGACTTCGTGGTGATGAACTTCATGAACCAGGCGATGACCGCGTAGCCGACGATGAAGGCGATGATCGTCGCGAAGATGGTCGGGGGCCAGGAGACATGGCCCTTGCCGGCGTCCTTGAGCTCGTACACACCGGAGGCCAGTACGGCCGGGATCGCGAGCAGGAAGGAGTACCGGGCGGCGGCCTCTCGCGTGTACCCCATGAACAGACCGCCGCTGATCGTGGCGCCCGAGCGCGATACGCCGGGGATCAGGGCCATCGCCTGGCAGACGCCGAAGAGCAGACCGTCCCGGACGCCGAGGTCGGTGAGCGTCTTGCGCTGCTTGGCGGCGCGGTGCCGGCCGCCGGTCTCGTCGCGTGCGGCCAGGCGGTCGGCGATGCCGAGGACGATGCCCAGCACGATGAGGGTGGTGGCGATCAGGCGGAGGTCGCGGAAGGGACCCTCGATCGCGTCCTTGAGGGTGACGCCGAGCACGCCGATCGGGATGGAGCCGATGATCACCAGCCAGCCCATCTGGGCGTCGTGGTCCTGGCGCATCTCCTTGTTGCCCAGCGAGCGTCCCCAGGCCGAGATGATGCGGACGATGTCCTTCCGGAAGTAGATCAGTACGGCCGTCTCGGTACCGATCTGGGTGATCGCGGTGAACGCGGCGCCGGGGTCGTGCCAGCCGGCGAAGGCCGCGGTCAGGCGCAGATGCGCACTGGAGGAGATCGGAAGGAACTCGGTCAGGCCTTGGACGAGTCCAAGGATGAATGATTCAAACCAAGACATGGGTAGTACGCCATCCGGAAGGTGATCGTGCCGTGACCGGCAATCGTGCAGGCCGGCGGGGAATTCGGGGTGGCGGCCGTCATGTGTGCGACCGCTGTACGTGCCGGTTCGGGGGAGTGGGTCGTGGTGGTCGTCGTCCTCAGGCGGGCCCTTTGCTGGCGGAGCTGATGAAGCATCAGGCGACCCCGGAACGCGACACGGGACGCGGAGCGCGTACGTGTGCAGGCGCACGTGCGGGTCACTGATGGCACAGCTGTTCTTCGGGTGGCTCGTGGGCGGGCTGCGGCGCGATCTTGCGCCGGTCGTAGGGCAGCGTAGCGCCCCGAAGTGTCCGACAGGCGATCGGCCCGGCCCCGCGCGGTGCCGGGCGGCGGTGACGGCGGCTGCGCGGGCCGAGGGGGCGGTCGCGACGGCGGCGCGCCCGTGGCTGCGCCGAACCCGGACTGGCGCGAGGCCGGTCCGGGTTACTTCCGGTACGACGGCTGCCGTCCGGTGGTCGTCGCTCAGTGGTGCCGTCCGGTGATGCCGTCGATGCCGGTTGTCGCTCAGTGACGCCGTCGGTGCCGATTGCTCCTCAGTGGTGCTGTCGGTACCGGCTGAAGCCCGCCGCCGGCTACCGCCGTTCCAGGGCCGGTGCCAGCAGGTCGAGTGCCTGTTCCCAGCGGAAGAGGCGACGGCCGCCGCCCGTACGGGGCTGATGCGGCGCGTAGTCGCCCAGCAGGACACCCATGCGGCGCAGCCGGGTCAGGCTCTGTGCATAGGCGGGGTGCGCGGCCTGCGCGGCGTTCAGGTAGGGGAGCGCCGCGATGGGAATGCCGAAGCCGTGGGCTTCGCACAGGATGCCCAGGGCGAGCGTGTCGGCGATGCCCTGCGCCCACTTGTTGATGGTGTTGAACGTCGCGGGGGCGACCGCGATCGCGTCGGCGGGCGGTAACGGGCGTGGCTCGCCCGGCGTACGCCATGCCGACCGCACGGGATAGCCGGTCTGCGCCTCGATGGCCGCCGCGTCGACGCACTCCCGGCCGCGTGGCGTCGCGATGACGCCGACGCGCCAGGTGCGCTGCTGCGCGGTCGTGATCAGCTTGCTGACGTCGTCGGCGATGCCTGCGGCACAGAGGACGACGTACAGGAACGGCTGTCGGCCCATGGCGGTGGGGGAGGGGCCGGGCGCGGCGGGGACGGTCGGGGTGACCGAGGGGGTCGGGGAGGCCGACGGGGTCGAGGCACCCGATGCAGCCGGGTGACTGCCCCCGGGTGTCGTCGGTGCGCCTGGCCCGCCTGGCCCTTCCGGCCGGTCCTCGGCCTCCGTACGGTCACCGGAACCGGCCTCTCCCCGGCCGTCCCCGCCGGTCTCCGCCGTGCCGCTCTCCCGGCTGTCCTGGCAGATCACGCCGGTGCTCCCAGGCGGCGGCTGAAGAGGTGCAGCTCCGGGAGGGCGCGGTGGCGGTCGCGGGCGGCCATGTCGGCGACCATTTCGCGTACAGCGGGTCGGCGGATGTCCTGGGAGGCGCAGCGTTCGGCGATCCGGAGCGCCTGAAAGGCGTCGGCGAGCTTGCCCTGCTGGCTGTATGCACGGGCCACGTCCACCCACAGCCCCGCGCGCCGCTCCGGTACGGGGATGTTCCGGCGCATGAGGGGGCGCGCGGCCTCCAGCGCCTGCCCCGCGTCGCCGAGCGAGACGGACGCGCTGACGGTGTGCAGCTCCACGTTGGTGGGGCTGAAGTTGGCCCAGGCGTCCGGCCGGTCGTGCGAGACGTACCGGGCGACCTCGCGCGCCTCGTCCAGCAGTTCGCGGGTCGCCGCCCGGTCGCCGCTGCTGCTGGCCGCGGTGACGCCGCGCAGCAGCATCAGCCCGACGGCGGCCAGGTACTGCGACGAGCGCCGGTCGTAGGACCCGCAGAGCTGGTCCGCGGTGTGCCGGACGATCGCCACGGCCTGCGCGGCGTGCTTCTCGCGCACCAGGACGTGGGCCTGTACGCGGACGCTGGACGCGAGGACCACGGGGTCCTCCGAGCGTTCGGCCTCCGCCATCGCGCGGCCGACCGCGAGCCAGGCGTTCCCGTGGTCGCTCTGCTTGAGCAGCAGGCCCGCCGCGGTCTGGTACGCCGTGGCAAGCAGGCCGGAAAGGTGCGGAACGTCGGCCGAATTGTGGTCGGCGGCGTTCCGCAGATCGGCGATCACGCCGGGGATCGTGCCCTCCAATTCCTTGTAGCTGCAGGTGCTGAACAGCCGGCGGACGGTGCCCACCCGCTCCTTCAGCTCGGCGAGTTTCAGTGCCGGCCTGGCGGGCGTCCTGCCCGGGCCGGGGAGAAGCGAACGGACCAGCTCGTCATGGGCGACGGGGGCGGGTACGTCGGGCGTCGCGAGCGCAGCGATGCTCGCGGCGAGGAAGGTGCGGCGGTACATGTCCTCTGCCTCAGGGTCGGCGGTGCTTGCATCCGGGGAGGCAGCAAGGCCGAGACTGTCCAGCGGAATACCGAGAACCTGTGCGACTTCTCGCAACAATCGGGTGTCTTCGGTGCCCCGGCCGCCTTCCAGGCGGCTCACTTTCGACTGGTGATAGCCAAGGGCTCTGGCGACATCCGCTTGCGAGCGCTTCTTCAGCACCCGCGCCCGGCGGATCACCTCGCCCAGCCGCTTCGCTTCACTTTGTGCGTCGACCATGTGTGCCACGGCCCCTTTGCCGCCGCCGATCCTGACTGCTCAACCGAGCGTAATGAAACCATAATCGAGAGTGATGCAACTCCTGCATAAGTGATGCATCGCCGACGTCCGATCTGGCCACAGCGGCCACATCGCTGCTTGCCTGAGTGGCCCACTCAGTCAGGAGGCCACTCATGCAAGCGCACGGGCTCAGCTTCTCCGTGCCTGGTACGCCCGCCGCCGCAGCAGCAGCGCGGCGCCGGGTAGTGAGCGACTTACGGAGCTGGAGCGTGCAGTTCGACGCCCAGTCACTCCAGAACGTCGAACTGGTAACCAGCGAATTGATCACCAACGCGGTCCAGCACGCGGGGGGTGACTCCGTTGCCGTCAGCGCCCGATTACACGGTGAGGCCCTGCTGATCGAGGTCTTCGACTCCAGTGCCGAGCTGCCGAGCGCGGGCCTTGCGGACCTGGACGACGAGGGCGGGCGAGGGCTGTTCCTCGTCGCGGCGTTATCCCTCGACCACGGTGCCGAGCGGACGCCGACGGGCAAGCGGTGCTGGGCGGAGATCCCGGTCGGCTGGGTACCGCGTACGGACACGCACACGTCGTCCGGGGGTGGCACGGCGGCGCACATGGCCGGTGCCCGCGTTCCGCTCCGGTGCGTCTGATGCGGCGGGGACGGAAAAGGGGAATGGCGCGTACCGCGTTGGCGATTGACCGGAACTGAACGAAATTACGGGAATGCAGTTCGCCGTTGGCGATGCGGGCTCACTTGTCGCTCACGGCGGGGGGAATGGGGCGTATTCCGGGGCGCATTCAGCGGCGCATCGACATCCGAATGGTTTCCGGCCCGGAGCGGAAAAGGCATTCCAGATGTCGGTGCAGATGCTTGTACGAATTCCGGTGCGCGTGCACGAGTGAATGCACGTGCGTACGCATGTCGTGCGCGTACTCGGGTCAGGATGCGTACTCGGGTCAGGATTCCGATTTTCCACGCAGGGCGCCGCGCTTCCACCATGCCACGGCGACCGCCGCCAGGCCCGTGACGGCGATGAAGCCCATCGAGATCAGGAACGCGGGCGAGGTGGGACTGGACGCCTGCGCGCCGGCCACGACGTACGCGGCGGTGTTCGGGATGCTGCCGATCCCGGTCGCGAGCAGGAACGCGGGCCACCGCATACGGGACACCGCCGCGCAGTAGTTGGTGGCCGCGAAGGGCAGGCCGGGGAAGAGCCGGATGGCCAGCATCGAGCGGAAACCGTGCCGGCTCAACTGGCGGTCGGCCGCGGTCAGCCAGCGGGCACGGAGCAGCGGGCGCAGCGCGTCCTGGCCGAGCAGCCGGCCCAGGCCGAACGCGAGCCCGGAGCCGAGCACCGTACCGATCAGCGCTGCCGGAGTGCCGATCTGAGCGCCGAAGAGCGCGCCCGCCGCGGCGTTCAGCACGGGGCGCGGAACGAAAGCAGTCGTGCACAGGCCGTAGGCGACCGTGAACAGCACCACGGCCGTGCCGCCGGAGAGCTGCGGCGGCCACCCATGGGCGAGCAGGCGCTGCGGTTGCCATACGACCATGGCGACCGCGGCGCAGGCGAGCAGGGCGACCAGCAGCCCCAGCCGGGACCACGGGGACAGGAGGAGCCGCGTACAGCGCACGGCGAAGGCGTCGGGCGGGGCAGCGGAGTCGAGCATCAGGGGAGCGTAACCGAACCGGGTGTCAGAACGGTGTAATAAGTGTGTACGGGTGACCGAGGGTGAGGGACGGGGCGGGGACCGCTGCAACAGCGCGCCTGCCACAGCCCGGTGCCCCGCAATAATTCGCTCGACGCGGCGGCATTCGCCCGCGATCCTTTGTGGCATGACCCGGTTCGCCTGCCACGCGCTGAGGTCCGCTGCCGCGGACGCGCCGCAGGCTGCCGTGATTCCGCACGCCGCTGCCTCGGCAGCCGTTTCCTGCGCCGCACTCGACGGCGTCCGAAGCTGACCCTTCCCGGACAGTCCGGCGGGCCCCGCAGGGGGAGGGTCGGCCGGGCCAGGGGGTCCGTACGGCGGCCGAGCCGCCGTCTCACCGCAGCACCGCGCCACCGCAGCGCCGTCATGCCTGCCCGGGCGCGCGAGGAGATCACGTACCCATGTCGCACACTCCTTCCCGCACTCCTTCCCCCAACCCCGCCCGGGCCCGCGCCCGCAGCGCGGCCCCCGGCGCCAAGTCGGCCTACCTGCGCACCAAGCCGCACCTCAACATCGGCACGATCGGCCATGTCGACCACGGGAAGACCACGCTGACCGCCGCCCTCACCAAGGTCCTGAGCGAGCGCGGCAGCGGTACGTACGTGCCGTTCGACCGCATCGACCGGGCCCCGGAGGAGAGCGCCCGCGGCATCACCATCAACATCGCGCACGTCGAGTACGAGACGAGCACCCGGCACTACGCGCACGTGGACATGCCGGGCCACGCCGACTTCATCAAGAACATGGTCACCGGCGCGGCGCAGCTCGACGGCGCGATCCTCGTCGTCTCCGCGCTCGACGGGGTCATGCCGCAGACCGCCGAGCACGTGCTGCTGGCCCGGCAGGTCGGCGTGCGGCACCTGGTCGTCGCCCTGAACAAGGCCGACGCCGGCGACCCCGAACTCACCGACCTGGTGGAGCTGGAGGTCCGCGAGCTGCTGAACGCCAACGGGTACGACGGCGAGCACGTGCCGGTCGTCCGCGTCTCCGGGCTGCGCGCCCTGGAGGGCGACCCGCGCTGGACGGCGGCCATCGAGGCACTGCTGGACGCGGTGGACACGTACGTGCCGACTCCCGAGCGGTACGTGGACGCGCCCTTCCTGCTCCCGGTGGAGAACGTGCTCACGATCACCGGACGAGGCACGGTCGTCACGGGCGCGGTCGAGCGCGGCCGCGTACGCAAGGGCGACCACGTGGAGATCGTGGGCACGGGGGACGCGGCGCGCTCGACGGGACACGGCGCGGGCACGGGCGCGACGTCCGTGGTCACCGGCCTGGAGACCTTCGGCAAGCCGATGGAGTACGCGGAGGCCGGCGACAACGTGGCGCTGCTGCTGCGCGGTGTGGCCCGGGACGCGGTCCGCCGAGGCCAGGTGATCGCGGCGCCGGGCAGCGTCACTCCGTACCGCGCGTTCACCGCCGATGTGTACGTGCTGTCCACGGAGGAGGGCGGCCGGCGGACGCCGCTGTCGACCGGGTACCGGCCGCAGTTCTACCTCCGCACGGCCGATGTCGTGGGTGAGCTGGACCTCGGGGAGCGCGGTACCGCGCGGCCGGGGGAGACCGTCCACGTCACCGTACGGCTGGGTCGCGGTATGCCCGTGGAGCCCGGCCTCGGCTTCGCCATCCGCGAGGGCGGCCGCACGGTGGGCGCCGGGACGATCCGGAGCCTGCTGCCGGACTCCGGGCTGCTGGACGTCGGTCTGCCGGACTCCGGCATGCCGGACGTGGGCTGACAGTGCTTCGGGAGGGCCTCGGGACGGCGAAGCAAAACGTCCCGGGGGCCTCCCGAAGGGGCTCACGCGCTGTCCCGGCGAGCCCTCCGCGGTGCCGTACTGTGCGGTCGCGCGTGCACCTGCACATCCGCACTCACGTGCAATTTCTCGTGCGGGAGCGCGAGTGTACGGATGTGCGGGCCGGGTCCGGATGGGGCCTGTCGGCGGCGCGTTCCCGATGGAAGACTGCACGTCCGGCGGACCCTTGTGGCACCGGGTTCCCGGGGCCCGGCACACAGGGCCCTCGCGGCGCTCACGAGGCCCTCGCGGCACTCGGAGCAGGGGACCGCCGACGAGCGAGGAATGTCGGACCATCGAGGAACGGGAGAGCGGCACGCATGGCGGGTACGGCGTTGGTGCTGGGCGGTGGCGGGCTGACAGGCATCGGCTGGGAGATCGGGATGCTCGCCGGGCTGGCCGAGGCGGGGGTGAACCTCTGCACGGCCGATGTCGTCATCGGCACGTCCGCGGGATCCCTGGTCGGCGCTCAGCTCACCTCCGGGCAGCTGACGTTGGAGGAGCTGTACGAACGGCAGCTGGCCGGTGCTTCGAGCGGCCCGTCGGTCGGTGCATCCGCAGGCACCGCCGGCATCGCACAGGGCGGCGGCGCACCGGCCCGGATGGGCGCGGTGTCGATGGCCCGGTTCGCGGCCATCGCGCTGCGGTCGCGGGACGCGGTGACCTTCGGTGCGCGGATGGGACGGCTGGCGCTGGCCGCGCGTACGGGGCCGGAGAACACCCAGCGTGCGGTGATCGCCGGGCGGCTGCTGTCCCAGGAGTGGCCGGCCAGGCGGCTGATGATCACGGCCGTGGACGCGTACACGGGGGAGCGCAGCGTCTTCGACGGGGGCAGCGGAGTGAAGCTCGCCGACGCGGTCGCCGCGAGCTGTGCGGTGCCGGGTGTCTGGCCGCCCGTGACGATCGGGGACCGGCGGTGGATCGACGGCGGCGTCCACTCGTGCGCGAACGTGGACCTCGCCGCGGGGTACGGACGCGTCGTCGTGATCGCCCCGATGGCGTCGGGCGGCGGCCCCGTCACGCCGCCCCGCACGCAGGCCGCGCGCCTCGTGGCGGACGGCGCCGAGGTGCTGGTCGTCACGCCGGACCGCGCCGCGCGGGCGGCCTTCGGCCGTAACGTCCTGGACCCGTCCAAGCGCGCGGCGGCGGCCCGCGCCGGCCGCGTCCAGGCCGCTGCCCATGTCTCGGAGGCGGCCCGGGTGTGGACGGGCACGGACGGGGGCTGACGGCCCGCGGGGCGACGGCCACTGCCGGGGACGTGGTCGGGCGCGGTGCTGCGTACGGAGGTGCGTACGGAAGTGCGTGCACGTGACGGCGACCGGGCCGACCGCACGGGCGAACCGCCCGCACCCGAGCGGGGCGTGGCAGGGAGCACGCCTCGCACGTACCGGAGGACCGGCCACCTGGCACCCGCCCACCGGACGGGTACGGAAGTCGCCCCGCACGCCGCACAATAGGACGGTGGCAGAGCGAAACGACGCGCCGGCAGCAGTCGGTGACCCGATATCTCCCGTACCCGTGGCCGCCCCTGGGGCCGTCCTCGTGCCCGTCACGCGGGAAGTGGACTGCGGCACGGCCAAGTTGCTGCCGGACGTGGACCGGCCGCGGGCCGCGCTGCTCACCGTGGACGGCGCTCCGCAGTCGTACGTGGACCTGGACGAGCCGACGTACCTGGAGTTCGAGTACGCCCGCCGGGTCGGGCACGTGCTGGACGCCGTGGCCGAGCCCGGCCGCCCGCTGGACGCGCTGCATCTCGGCGGCGGCGCGCTGGCCCTGCCGCGCTACCTCGCCGCGACCCGGCCCGGCTCGCGGCAACAGGTGATCGAGGCCGATGGCGCGCTGCTCGACCTCGTACGGGAACACCTCCCGCTGCCGCCCGACAGCGGCATAGCGGTACACGCCGCGGATGCCCGTGCCGCGCTGGAGTCGGCGCCGGCGGCCTCCGCGGACATCGTCGTGGCCGACGTCTTCGGCGGGTCGCGGGTGCCGGCGCATCTGACGTCGGCGGAGTGCGCACGGGCCGCGGGCCGGGCGCTGCGGCCCGGCGGCTGCTACGTGGCGAACCTCGCCGACAGTGCGCCCTTCACCTTCCTGCGCGGCCAGCTCGCCAACTACGCGGCGGTCTTCGCGCAGCTCTGTCTGATCGCGGAGCCGTCGGTGCTGCGCGGCAGGCGGTTCGGGAACGCGGTCCTCGTCGCCTCCCAGGAAGAACTGCCGCTGTTGGAGATCGCCCGTCGGGTGGCGGCCGACGCCTTCCCCGCCAGGGTCGAACACGGCCCGCGGCTGCGGCAGCTCATCGGCGACGCGCAACCGGTAGGGGACGCGGAAGCGGTCCCCTCTCCCGAGCCGCCCACCGGGGCGTTCAGCGTGGGGTGACGTCGTCCGTGGCGGCCGAGGTCGGGAGGCCGGTCACCGGGACCTGGCCGGGGATGTCGGCCGGGGTGACGTCGGCGGGCCCGTGGGCGGACTCCGCCGCCGGCTGTCCCTCCACGGTTCCCGGTGCCGTGTCCGGCCGGCGTGCCAGCTGCCGTACGTCGCGTACGCACAGCACGGCCGCCGTCAGCAGGGCGATCAGCGCCGAGCACGCCCACAGGGCTGTGGTGCGGCCGATCAGGTCCTGGACCGGGCCCGCGAGGGCGGTGGCCAGCGGGACCATGGCGAGGGAGCCGAGCCAGTCGTAGGAGGAGACCCGGGAGAACTTCTCCTCCGGTATCTCCTGGTGCAGCGCCATCATCCACGTCACCGCGAACACCTCGACCGCGATCCCCGCGCCGAACATCACGGCCGTCAGCGCGCCCGCCGGCAGCGGCACGGCCAGCGCGGCGGACGGCAGGGCGAGCGGGAAGACGCACAGCGTGCCCACGCGCAGCAGGTACCGCGGCTTGTACCGGGTCATCAGCAGCGCGCCGCCGACCGTACCGGCGCCGAACGCCGCGAGCGCCAGCCCCCACGGGCCCGGACCGCCCAGGTGCTCCTGCGCGACCAGCGGCCCGTACACCGCCTCCGCGGCCGCCACGACCGCGTTGACGATGGCGAACTGCAGGACGATCGACCACAGCCACCGCCGCGAGACGACCTCCCGCCAGCCGTCCCGGAGGTCGGCGAGCAGGCCGTGCCCCGGTTCCCGCGGCGGCACGCCCCGTACGTCGAGGAAGGCGCGCAGCGCGCCGGCGAGGGCGAAGGCGGCGGCGTCGACCGCCAGTACCCAGCCGGGGCCGACGGCCGCGATCAGGGCGCCGCCCAGTGCGGCGCCGCCGATGTTGGCACCGTTCATGCCCATGCGGAAGACGGCGAAAGCGCGTCCCGACTGCTTGCCGGTGACGCTGGCCAGCACCATGCCCTCGGCGGCCGGCGCGAAGAACGCCTGCCCGGTGCCGCCGAGCGCGGACAGCAGCGCCATCTGCCACAGGCGGGGTTCCCCGGCGAGTACCAGCAGCGCGAAGGCGCCCTGGGACACGCAGTTCAGGATGTTGGCGGCGACCATCACGCGGTGCCGCGGCAGCCGGTCGGCGATCGCGCCCCCGATGAGGAGGAAGATCACCAGGGGGACCGTGCGGGCCGCGGCGACCAGGCCGACGTCGGTCGCCGAGCCGCCGGCTTCGAGCACGGCAAACGCCGCCGCGATCAGGGCCCCGGAACTTCCGAGACCGGTGACCACGGCGGCGGCCGTCAGCAGCGTGTAATTGCGCCCCGCCCACGCGGGGCGCTTCATCTTCATCACAACAGCATCGCGTTCTTGCCCGAAGGCGTCACTCGGATTTGCGCGGCCGGCCCTGGGATACCCGGGCCGGCCGGAGCCCGGTTACTCCAGTGGCCGGAGGGAACTCATGATCTTCTTGACCGTGGCCTCGTCGATCTCACCCTTGACGTCCTTGGCGGCATAGAGGATCCAGGTCGCGTACTCACCCGTGGTGTCGGTGTACGTGACCGCGTACGCCTTGCCGTCCGAGTCGCACTTGCCGTCCTTCTTCACGCCGGTCACGGTCGCCGTGGACAGCTTTCCGGTGATGCCGTGATCGCTCTTGAAGGACTTGGCCTTGGTGCCCTTGAACGTGCCGGTCTTCTTCTGGTCGTATCCGGCCCAGACCCAGTTCAGGGCCTCGTTCTGGGCGGCCTCGCCCTGGCTCTTGGCGCCCTGGGCACCCTTGACGCCGGTGCCGGCCAGCGAGGCGGTGGACTCGTTGCCGTCCTTGTCCTTGACGGTGCACCAGTTTTCCTTGAAGTAGGCCGGTGCGGTCATGGAGATGAGGGTCTTGGGGAAACCGGACTTGTCCTTCTCGTCCTGGAACCCGGTGTAGGTGTCCGGCGAGGTGGTCGTCCAGTCCTTGGTGGGGACGTCGAAGGCGACGTGCCGCTTGGCGTTGACCACCGTCTGCCAGCCCTTGATGACCGGCTGGTCGGGGGCGTTCGGGTCGCCGCCGGGACCGCTGCTCGCACTCGCGTCGCCCGACGGCTCCGAGGGCTCGGCCGTCGCGGACTTGCTGGGCTTCGGGTCCTGATGGGCGACGGGCTTCTTCTCGCCGTCCTGGAGGACGAGGACGCCGGTGACCACGGCGGCCGCCACGACCGCCACCGCCGCGACGACGGCGATCGTCACGGTGGTCTTCTTCTCGTTGCCGCCGTTGTTCTTGGGCGGCTGCGGCCCGCCCGGTCCCTGCCACTGCGGCTGAGTCGGGTGCTGGTAGGGGTGGGGCTGCTGGTAACCCGGCTGTTGGTAACCCTGCTGCTGGTACGGATTCGGCTGTTGGTACCCCGGCTGCTGATAAGGGTTCTGATCCTGCGGGTTCTGCTCGCCCCCGGGCGGCTGCTGTCCTGGCCACATGGGCGCTAACGATAAAGGGCCGAGGTGGGAGGTGTCACAGCTGCCCCGGCGAGCGTGACAGAACCCTGACCTTCACATGCGCTTCGTGGCGCTTCGGGCGACTTCGGCCGGGCGCGGAGCTGCCCTTCTCAGTATTGCTACTCGTAGGTAACATGACGCCATGTCCTCCGAGACCATGCCGACGATCGGCGAGATGATGGCGGCCTCCGTGCCGATGGCCCGCACCCTGAACCTGGAGTACGCCGAGACCACCGCCGAGCGCGCCGTGGTCCGGCTGCCCGACCAGCCCGACTTCCACAACCACGTCGGGGGTCCGCACGCCGGCGCGATGTTCACCCTCGCCGAGTCCGCGAGCGGTGCCATCGTGATGGCGGCCTTCGGCAGCCAGCTCACCCGGGCCGTGCCGCTCGCCGTGCGTGCCGAGATCGGTTACAAGAAGCTCGCCATGGGACCGGTCACCGCCACCGCCGAGCTGGGCCGGCCGGTCGACGAGGTGATCGCCGAGCTGGACGAGGGCAAGCGCCCCGAGTTCCCGGTCAACATCGCGATCACCCGCGAGGACGGCGCCGTGACCGGCGAGATGAGCATCATCTGGACCCTCCGCCCCAACGGCTGAGGGGCTCCTGTCGCGGCGGCCGGAGACTGCCCGCGATTCCGCCGGGATCGCGGGCAACTGATGGGCTCCACGTTGCGTCCCACCATCTGAAGGAAGAACGGCCGACCCCTGCCCCGCGCCACGCGCGACGGCTGCGGCCGTGACCAGCAGATCGAGTACGCTTCCCGGACGCGCGGCACCGCGCGTCAGGGGGCGGCCCGTACGGCGGGCCCGATACGAGGTGGAGGAACGGCGCGTTGCACGTCCAGGAGTGGCTCGAGTCCGTACCAGCGGTGAGCGTCTATCTCCTGGTGGGGGTGGTCATCGGGCTGGAGAGCCTCGGCATCCCGCTGCCGGGCGAGATCGTTCTTGTCAGCGCCTCGCTGCTGGCGGCGACGCAGGACCACATCAACCCGTACGTGCTGGGTACGTGCGCGACGGTCGGTGCGATCGTCGGCGACTCCATCGGGTACGTCATCGGCCGCAAGGGCGGTCAGCCGCTGCTGGACTGGGCCGGGCGGAAGTTCCCGCGCCACTTCGGGCCCGAGCACGTCGCGATGGCCGAGGAGAAGTTCGCCAAGTGGGGCATGTGGGCCGTGTTCTTCGGCCGCTTCATCGCGCTGCTGCGGATCTTCGCCGGACCGCTGTCGGGCGTGCTGCGCATGCCGTACTGGAAGTTCCTGATCGCCAACGTGCTGGGCGGCATCGTCTGGGCCGGCGGCACCACCGCGCTGATCTACAGCGTCGGCATCGTCGCCGAGCCCTGGCTGAAGCGCTTCTCCTGGCTGGGCCTGGTCGCCGCGGTCCTCTTCGGCCTCGGTTCGCTGATCGTCATGAAGCGCCGGGCGGCCAAGGCCGCCGCGGCCCATGAGGAGAAGCAGAGCGCCCAGGAGAAGCAGCCGGCGGCCTCCGCGGCCGCCGAGTAGCCCGCAACTCCCGCTCCGTCTCCTTGTGATCTTCACCCCAGCAGGGGCGGATCGCGCCCGTACGTCGCCTACGGTGCTGTCGGCGCGACAGGCCATGGCGTGAGCCCTCGGCGGCAGGCCATGACGACGAGACGTGACCACGGCGTGATCACGAGACGTGACGAGGAGACAGCGATGGCGGGACAGGCATTGATTTCCGGGGTCGGCGGGCCGGAGCCGAAGGTCGCCCCCGAGGCGTTCACCGCGCCCACCTCCGTCGTACTGGGCGAGGTCACCATGGCGCCCGGGTCGAGCGTCTGGTACCAGAGCGTCCTGCGGGCCGACGGCGGCCCCATCGCCATCGGCGCGGAGAGCAACATCCAGGACAACTGCACCGTCCATGTCGACCCGGGCTTCCCGGTCAGCGTCGGCGAGCGGGTGTCGGTCGGGCACAACGCCGTACTGCACGGCTGCACCATCGAGGACGACGTCCTGGTCGGTATGGGCGCCACGGTCCTGAACGGGGCCCGGATCGGTGCCGGCTCGCTGGTCGCCGCGCAGGCGCTGGTCCCGCAGGGGATGCAGGTGCCGCCCGGCTCGCTGGTCGCCGGCGTACCGGCGAAGGTCAAGCGCGAGCTGACGGACGAGGAGCGCGAGTCCATCAAGCTGAATGCCGCGGTCTACGTCGACCTCGCGGCGCGCCACCGGGAGACCGTGCAGAACGGCGACTGACACGTGAGCGGCCGCCTCCGCGGGGAGGCGGCCGCTTCTTCGGCAGTCCGTTACGGCTCAGTACCGGTCAGCCGGGCTGGCTGTTGTCCTTGAGCGTGCCCCAGCCGTGCCAGCGGTCGATCTCGATCCAGGCGCTGACCCGCTTGCGGTCGCGCTGCGGGTACTCCTTGCCCAGGTACTGCTGGGCGAGCCGGTCGATGTCGGCGAGGCCCTCGTCGTCGCGGAATTCGACGACGCGGCCGATGATGCTGATGTGCGTGTACCAGCTCTCCTCGTCGAGCACGGTGAGCGTGACCCGCGGGTCCCTGCGCACGTGGTTCAGCCGCTTGCGGCCCTCGTCCATGTTGACCAGCACCCGGCCGTCGTCCCAGAGGTACCAGGTGGCCGTGGACACCGGCTGGCCGTCGGATCGGAGGGTGGTGATGACGGCCGGGTTCGCCTTCTTCAGCATGGCGACGGCGTCCTCGGGAAGCGGCGGATTCGACATGGACTCTTCTCCTCCTCGTTGCGTGCGTCCGCGTCGCACGGCCCGGCCACCGGAACCGGACCGTACGGAGGGCCGTACGGGCGGGCCACCGACCGGACCACGAGACGCATCTGCACCGTGCCACATCCCGGCCCCCGCTTCCCGTACCGACCCCACCAAATCCGCCCGGTGCCGGGCAGTTCGCCACGCTCCTGCCCCGGAGGAGAGCGCGGCCGAGCCGGGGCTCGGGGCCGGACCGGGGGTGGCCGTGGGGTGAAGATCACAGGACGCGGCGGGGTGCGGTCGGACTACTGGTGAGTACGGTGAGCGGGTGCGAGCGAAGAAGAACGTGTTCTCATCCCTCGGCGCCGTGCGGCGCCGGGCCGCGTCATGGGCCGTGCACCGTGGCACGCGCTGGGTGCGGGAGGCCGGCGCGGTGACCGCCGAGCGCCCCGGCCCGTACCGCTTCCGCCGCATCGGGGGCGGCACCCGGCTCGCCTTCCCGCAGGGCACGATCTTCGGCGAGCAGTGGATCGAGCTCGGTGAGTACTGCATCATCGGCGAACAGGTCACGCTGACCGCCGGGATGATGCCGGGCCTCGACCTCGGCCCGGACTCGGTGCTGCGACTGGGCAACGGCGTCGTACTCGGCCGCGGCAGCCATGTCGTCGCCTCGCAGACCGTCACCATCGGCGACGAGGTCTACTGCGGCCCGTACGTCTACATCACCAGCGACAACCACTCGTACGACGACCCCGCGCAGCCGGTGGGCAAGCAGTGGCCGCGGACCGCGCCCGTCGAGATCGGCGCCGGCTCCTGGCTGGGTGCCGGCGCGGTGATCCTGCCGGGCGCGCGGCTGGGCCGGAACGTGGTGGTCGCGGCGGGTGCGGTGGTGCGTGGCGAGGTGCCCGACCACGCCGTGGTCGCAGGGGCGCCCGCCAAGGTCGTCCGCACCTGGGACCCGGCGGCGGGCTGGCAGCCCCCGCTGCGTACGCCGCCGCCGGTGCCGATCCCCGACGGCGTCACTCCTGAGCAGCTGCTCGCGGTCGCGGAGTGGGAGGCGGCGCAGATCCCGGCGTCATCCGCTGGCGGCGAGCAGCGCCGAACCCGCGAGAGCCAGTGAGGCGCCCGCCGTCTGCACGGCGCGCAGCCGCTCCTTGAGCACGCCCATCGCGGCGACCGCGGTGACGACGGGGTAGAGCGAGGCGAGTACGGCCGCGATGGTCACCGGGCCGCTCTGCGTGGCGAGCGCGTACGTGCCATTGGCGGCGACATCGGCGATGCCGACGAACGCCAGCGCGGGGAGCGCGGCACGGATGGCGGCCGTGCCGCCTTCGGGCAGCGCGGGCGTGCCGCGCCGGACCGTGAAGTGCAGCGCGGCGCCGCCGACCGCGACGTTGCACAGACGCTGTACGAACAGGGCGAGGAACAGGCCGGTCACGGTCGAGGACGCCTGGGAGATGAGGGCCATCACCGCGCCGAAGCCGAAGGCCGCGACGAGGGTGAGGACGATCGCCTCGCCGGTGACGGAGCTGCCGCCGCGCTGCGGGCCGCCGGCCAGCACCACGCCTATGACGGCCACGACCATGCCCGCGATCTGCACCGGGCCGGGGCGCTCGCCCAGGGCGAAGCCGACGCCGAGCGGGACGAGTACGGAGCCGAGCGAGGCGACGGGCGAGACGACGCCCATGGGGCCGAGCGCGAGTGCGCGGTAGAAGCAGAGCATGGCCGCCGGGCCGACGACGCCCGCCGCGACGGCGAACCACAGCTGCGGCGAGGCCGCGTGCCAGGCGCCGGTGGCGACGACGATCGCGCCGAGCACCACCGCGGCGATCACCTGTGAGACGACCACGACGGTCAGCGCTTGCATACGCCGGGTGAGCAGACCGCCGCCGAAGTCGGCGGCTCCCCACAGAAGGCTGGTGGCCAGAGCCAATACCGCGGTCATGATGTGGAACCTCGCAAGTACAGTGTGCTGAACGATGGAGTGCAAGAGAGCGTAGTGCAGCAAACTGAACTACGTAATTGAATATTTTGAACTTGGCGAGGTGGAGGCCAGGTCTTCACCCGGCCTTCACTGGGTCTGCGGTGAACCGGCCCGACCGAACCGGACTGGATGGAACGTGACGGATCTCGATCAGCTCACGCAGTCGCTGGCGCGCAACCTCAAGCACTGGCGGGGCGAGCGGGGCTACACGCTCGACGCCCTCGCCGCCCGTGCGGGGGTGAGCCGCGGCATGATCATTCAGATCGAGCAGGCCCGGACGAACCCGAGTGTGGGGACGACCGTCAAGATCGCCGACGCGCTGGGCATCAGCATCACCAGGCTCCTGGAGTACGACCAGGGGCCGCGGCTGCGGCTCGTCGGGCCCGGCGAGGCCGTACGGCTGTGGTCGACCGAGGCCGGCAGCCACACCTCGCTGCTCGTCGGCACGGAGGCGCCCGGCCCGTTCGAGCTGTGGGACTGGCGGCTGATGCCGGGCGACCGCAGCACCTCGGACCCGCATCCGCAGGGGACGAAGGAGCTGATCCACGTACGCGAGGGGGAGCTGACGCTCGTCCTGGAAGGCGGCGAACACCGGGTGCCGGCGGGCGCCTCGGCCGCCTTCGAGGCGTCCGTTCCGCACGAGTACCGCAACGACGGCGAGGAGGCCGTGGAGATGGTCATGTCGGTGAGCGTCCCGTCAGGGCGCTGAGTCCGGGAGCCGAGACAGGAGTCAACTGTGCTCGTGTTGCTGTTAGCTTGACGGGCATGCCGACACCTACTCCCTCGCGCACGCCCATGGACGCCTTCGAAGAAGTCCGGCCGGCCGTCGAGTGCGCGGAGCTGCTGCCCGAGCCCGTCGCCGCCGCGATCCGCGACTGGCAGGGCCCGGTGGACGTCCAGCAGCTCCACCACGTGGACACCGACCCGGCCATCGCCGACACCGCGCTCCTCGTCGAGCACTACGGCTCCTGGCTGCTCGACCAGTCCGCGAACTGCGTCGTCGTGGCGGGCAAGCGCGGGGACACCGTCACCCTCGCCGCCTGTGTCGTGCTCTCCACCACGCGCGTGGACGTCAACGGTGTCGTACGACGCGAGCTCGGCGCCCGCAAGGCGTCGTTCGCTCCCATGGACACCGCGGTCGGCCGCAGCGGCATGGAGTACGGCGGCATCACCCCCATCGGACTGCCCGCCGACTGGCCGCTGCTGGTGGACGCGGCCGTCGCCGACGCGCCGTACCTCCTGATCGGCAGCGGAGCCCGGCGCGGCAAGCTCATCGTCCCGGGCAAGGCCCTCGCCTCCCTGCCGGGCGCCCGCGTCCTGGAGGGGCTGGGACGCGCCGCGGGCTGAGTGGCGGCCGGTACTGGGACGGGATGCCGGTCGCCGGTGCTCGGATGCCAGCGGCTGATGGCCGGTGGTCGGTGGTCGCTCAGAGCGTGTCGATGTCCGTCGCCGAGCCGAGGTACGTCTCACCGAAGGCCGCGGCCGCCGCGTCGGAGGCGAACAGCTGGCGCAGCCGGGCCTCCGCGGTGCCCGCGCGGAACCGGTCGCCGGACGACGCGCCGTGCATCACGTCGGACAGCCACTGGGAGAACTCCTGGTACTGCCAGATCTTCTGCAGGCAGGCGTCCGAGTAGCGGGCGAGCCCCGACTCGTCCCCCGTCGTGCAGGCGCTGATGAGCCCCCGGGCGAGCAACAGGGCGTCGTGGATCGCCAGGTTCATGCCCTTGGCCGCGATCGGCGCGACGAGGTGGGCGGACTCGCCGGCCAGGTACAGCCGGCCGTACCCCATCGGCTCGACCACGTAGTTGTGCATGTCGAGGACCGTCTTCTCGATGATCCGGCCCTCGCTGAGGGGCTGGGCGCCGGTCGCCGCCAGGCGCGTACGCAGTTCGCTCCAGATACGGTCGTGCGGCCAGTTCGCCGGGTCGTCGCCCGGCGGGCACTCCAGGTAGTAACGGGTGACCTCGGGCGTGCGCGCCATGTGGGCGCTGAATCCGCGCTCGTGCAGGCCGAAGACGACGCCCTCGGCGGACGGCGGGGCCTCGGCGAGCAGCGCGAGCCAGCCGATGCCGTAGTCCAGGCGGGAGATGCGGAGTTCCCCGGCGGGTATCGCGGCGCGCGCCACGCTGCGGGCGCCGTCACAACCCGCTATGTACGCGCAGTCGATGCGGTGCCGTACGCCCGTCTCCGGGTCGGTGTACGAGACGGAGGGCCGGTCCGTGTCGATGCCGGCCGGGCGGACGTCCCGTACGCCGAAGCGGATGTCGCCGCCCGCCGCGTCCGCGTAGGCGGCCACCAGGTCGGTCACCAGCAGCGGCTGCGGGTACACGAAATGGCTCTGCCCGGAGAACCGGCCCGGCTCCACCACATGCCGCTCCCCGCCCCACCGGAACTCGAACGTCCGCTGGCGCTCGGCCCGTTCCCGCAGCCCGTCGGCCAGTCCGTGCCGCTCCAGGGCGTGGACCAGCCACTCCTCGATGAAGCCGGCCCGCGGCCGCTGCTCGATGAACTCCCGGCTCTCCGCCTCCAGTACGACGCAGCCGACGCCGGCGGCGCGCAGGACGTTCGCGAGCGTGAGCCCGGCGGGGCCGGCGCCGATGATGGCGACGGAGGTGCGGTGCGTCTCCTCCGCGGAGGGGGAGGAGGGTACGGCGGCGTCGGCCACGGTGGCGGTTCCCTTCGTACGGGGGCAGAACCGGGTGGCAGTGTATGGCCGAAGTCCCTGGTCAGGTGGGTCAGGTGGGTCAGGTGCGGTTCGGATCCGGACTCCGCCGGAAGGTACGGGCATCCAGGGACAGCGCGGTCGAATGCTCCGCGAATCCGAGGCTCCGGTACAGGGCCTCCGCCTCGTCCGTGGCATGCAGGTCGATACGGGACACGCCCTGTTCGGCCAGCCACTCCAGCAGCGCTTCGGTGGTCGCGCGGGCATAGCCGCGCCCGCGGTGTTCCGGGTCCGTGCACACGTTGAAGATGAAGGCGAACCGCCCCGTGGGATGCTGCGGAGCGGGCAGCCGCTGCTCGACCGTCCCCACGGCACACGCGGCGAGCCGCCGGCCGGCACGGGCGCTCGCCGTGCCGTGCGAGCGGTGGGCGCTGTCCGCTTCGCCCGCCGCCTCCGCCGCCTCCGCCGCCTCCGCGTCAATCACGAAGGCGCCAAGGACTGGTTGATCGCCCGACAACTGCTGCCGCGCGATGCTCACGGCTTCCTTCTCCCAGTCTCCCGGCCGGTCGGTGCCGTCCATCGCGGCGAACATCAGCCGTCGCAGCCGTACCAGCTCTTCGGCGTCCGCCGGCTCCGCCTGTCGAATCTCGATCATGCCCGGACGCTAGCGCACAGGCGTTCCCACGGGCCGGGAATTCCGCAGGCCGGACAGGCCCGTCGAGCGGTTCGGGGCTCGGTATTAGAGTGCCGGTGTGCCGTCGTACAGCATTGGACAAGCAGCAGCGTTGCTCGGGGTGAGTGCCGAGACCGTCCGGCGCTGGGCGGACGGCGGGCGGCTGGCCATGGACCGGGACGGCTCGGGCAATCGGGCCATCGACGGTGCGGGCCTCGCGGCGTTCGCGCGGGAGCGGGCCGCGGGGGCGCAGTGGGAGGACGGCGTGGCCACGTCCGTGCGGAACTCCTTCGTCGGCATCGTCACCGGGGTGGTGATGGACGACGTGGTCGCGCAGGTCGAGGTGCAGGCGGGCCCGCACCGGCTGGTCTCGCTGGTGACGCGGGAGTCGGTCGAGGAACTCGGCCTCGCCGTGGGCGTGACCGTCAGGGCACGGGCGAAGTCGACGAATGTCCATATCGACATCGACTGACGGCTGAGCCGCCCGGCCGAGTGCCGCGGTCGGGCGACGGGCGCTTGGCGGATGAGCCGGGAAGCCCGCACGCGGAACTTCGTACCAAACTCACAATTGCAAGCTGTTCGCGGGTAACAAGGTCGCAGGTGTGGCTCGCAGGGGGTGAGTTGGGTACCACTTGATGTGGCCGCCGCACCAACCTTCCGAGGGGGAATCGATGGGCAGGCGCACCGCTTCGCTCCCTGCGCACACCGTGCAGAGGTGCACCTTCGAACTGTGCGGCGAGGTCGCGCAGCCGGTCACGCTGAGCGTCGCCGACCTCCGGACGGGCTGGGCGCAGCACCGCGCGGAGGTCGTCTTCGACTGCGCCACCAACGGGCCGCAGCACCACGTCTTCCAGGGGCCGCTGCTGCGCGAGGTCGTCGCGGCCGCCCGTCCCACGTTCGACCCCCGCCGGCGCAAGGAACGCTCCCGTTTCCTGCTGTCCGTGAGCGGCATGGACACGCACCACGCCGTGGTGTCCTGGGCGGAGATCGACGCCGACTTCGGCAACACGCCGGTGCTGCTGGCGACCCACCTCGACGGCGAGGAACTCGACGACGCCGGCACGCAGCTCGTGGTCCCGACCGACCGCTGCGGCGCGCGCTATGTCAGCGCCGTCACCCGCATCCGGCTCAGCGCCTTCCGGCTGCCCGCCGACCACTGATCCCACGGCCCGCCGGCGGCCCCTTCCGCGTGTGCGGGCGGCCGTCGGCGGGCCGGCGTGTGCGGATCCGGCCACCGGTGATGCGGTGGTCGACGGCTGGTGCCCGTGGGGTGCCTGATGTTTTGTCAGTCCTTGGGCAAGCGTGACGGAACTCCTGACCAACGATTATGCGATGGGCACATGACGGCGATGGGCCGTCGCTGTCGCGACGGGAGGGGCCGGTCGTGTGACGGTCCGTCCCTGGTCATCGGTGCATGGCCGAATATTTCTGGGCGTGAATGATATGCATGAAGAAACCATGGCAATGACCGAGAAAAAACTGTTCCAGGTATTTCCAAGTGGCCAGAAATCTGTGCGTGTGGCCTGGTGGGCGGCGGGATGCTGGCGGCGCAAACGGAATGTTCCTGCGCTGTCGGGCCGTACTGTCCGGAGGCGCTCGTGAAAGGTTGATGGGCTGGTGCGACGTAGGGCGCGAGCGGAAGCGGAACGGGCGGCGGCGGTGGCGGCCGAACAATTGCTGCGCGCCGGTCAGCTACTGAGAAAAGCACCGGGGACCGCCGATCTGCGGGCCGTCTACCGCACCGATCAGTCCGTCAATGACACGCCGTACCGGAATCGCTGGGCACACGACAAAGTCGTGCGCTCCACCCACGGCGTGAACTGCACGGGCTCGTGCTCGTGGAAGGTGTACGTCAAGGACGGGCTGATCACCTGGGAGACCCAGCAGACCGACTACCCGTCCGTCGGCCCCGACCGCCCGGAGTACGAACCGCGGGGCTGCCCCCGAGGCGCCTCCTTCTCCTGGTACACCTACTCGCCGACCCGGGTGCGGTACCCCATGGTGCGCGGCGTCCTGCTGGACATGTACCGCCGGGCCAAGGCGCGGCTCGGCGGCGACCCGGTCGCGGCCTGGGCGGACGTCACCTCCGACCCCGAACGCCGGCGCACCTACCAGGAGGCGCGCGGCCGGGGCGGACTGGTCCGCGCCGACTGGCACGAGGCGCTGGAGATCGCCGCCGCCGCGCACGTGCACACCATCAGCACGTACGGTCCCGACCGGGTGGCGGGATTCTCGCCGATCCCCGCGATGTCGATGGCCTCGCACGCCGTCGGCGCGCGCTTCATGTCGCTGATCGGCGCGCCCATGATCTCGTTCTACGACTGGTACGCGGACCTGCCGGTGGCCTCCCCGCAGGTCTTCGGCGACCAGACCGACGTACCGGAGTCCGGCGACTGGTGGGACGCGGCCTACCTGATGCTGTGGGGCTCGAACGTGCCGGTGACGCGGACGCCGGACGCGCATTGGATGGCCGAGGCGCGCTACCGCGGCCAGAAGGTCGTGGTGGTGTCCCCGGACTACGCGGACGCCACGAAGTTCGCCGACGAGTGGATGCATCCCCACCCGGGCACCGACGGCGCGCTGGCCATGGCGATGGGCCACGTCGTGCTCACCGAGTTCTTCGTCCGCCGGCAGGTGCCGTACTTCACGGAGTACGTCAAGCAGTTCACCGACCTGCCCTTCCTGGTCGCCCTGGAGGAGCGCGAGGACGGCCGGTACGTGCCGGGCAAGTTCGTCACCGCGGCGGACCTCGGCATCGCCGCCGACGCCGCGCCCGAGGTGCGGGCCTGGATGCCGGTACTGGTCGACGCCGACACCGACGACGTCGTCGCGCCGAAGGGCACCCTCGGCGACCGCTGGGCCAAGGGCGCCGAAGGCCGGTGGAACCTTGACCTGGACGGCGTCGACCCGCTGCTCTCCTTCCACCGCCACGGCGGCCCGGACGCCGAGGTCGTGCTGCCCCGCTTCGACACACCGAACGGCACGGTGGTCCGCGGCGTGCCGACCCGGGAGATCGGCGGCCGCCCCGTCACCACCGTCTTCGACCTGCTGCTGGCCCGCTACGGCGTCGGCCGCGAGGGCCTGCCGGGGGAGTGGCCCACCGGTTACGACGACGCCTCGCAGCCCTGTACCCCGGCGTGGCAGGAGGAGATCACCTCGGTGCCGGCCGCCGCGGCGGAGCGCGTGGCGCGGGAGTTCGCGCGCACCGCCGAGCAGACCCGCGGCCGCTCGATGATCGTGATGGGCGCGGGCACCAACCACTGGTTCCACTCCGACACCATCTACCGTGCCTTCCTCTCCCTGCTCATCCTGACCGGCTGCCAGGGCGTCAACGGCGGCGGCTGGGCCCACTACGTCGGCCAGGAGAAGGTCCGCCCGTACACCGGCTGGCAGCAGCTCTCGACGGCCGCCGACTGGGTACGCCCGTCCCGCCAGATGGCCGGCACGCCGTACTGGTACCTGCACACCGACCAGTGGCGCTACGAGTCCTACCCGGCCGACGCGCTCGCCTCGCCGGCCGGCCGCGGCACCTTCGCCGGACGGCACACCGCCGACCTGGTGGCCCAGTCGGCGCGCCAGGGCTGGCTGCCCTCCAGCCCCACGTTCGGCGCCAACCCGCTCGATCTGGGCCGCGCGGTGCACGAGAGCGGACAGGAGCCCGACCGCTGGGTGGCAGGGCGGCTCGCCTCCGGAGAGCTGCAGTTCGCCTGCGAGGACCCCGACGCCCCCGCCAACTGGCCCCGCGTCCTCACCGTCTGGCGGGCCAACCTGATCGGCTCTTCGGCCAAGGGCAACGAGTACTTCCTGCGCCACCTGCTGGGAGCACGCGACAACGCCCGTGCCGAGGAAGCGGCACCCGGCGACCGCCCGCGTGAGGTGACCTGGCACGAGGAGGCACCGCGCGGCAAGCTAGACCTGCTGCTCGCCCTCGACTTCCGGATGACCTCCACCACGCTCTTCGCCGACCTCGTCCTGCCGGCCGCCACCTGGTACGAGAAGCACGACCTCTCCAGTACCGACATGCATCCGTACGTGCACGCCTTCACGCCCGCGATCAGCCCGCCGTGGCAGGCCCGCACCGACTTCGAGATCTTCCACGGCCTGGCCCGCAAGGTGGCAGAACTCGCCAAGGGCCGGCTGGACACCGCGTACGACCTGGTCGCCACCGCGCTGGCGCACGACACCCCCGAGGAGACCGCCCAGCCCGGCGGGCGCGCCGCCGACTGGCGGACCGGCGGCCCACCACCGCAACCGGGCGTCAACGCACCGAAGGTGACCCTGGTCGAACGCGACTACACCGCCATCGGCGAGCGGATCGCCGCCCTCGGGCCCCTCGCCGAGGAACACGGCATGAGCGTCAAGGGCGTCACCGTGCATCCCGGGCCCGAGGCCGGCTGGCTGGCCGCGCGGTGCGGTACCGCGGACGGGGGAGCGGCGGACGGCCGGCCGCTGCTCGACACGGACGTGAAGTTCTGTGAGGCGATCCTCGCGCTCTCCGGCACCACCAACGGCCGGCTCGCCGCCGAGGGGTTCGACCGGCTCGCCGACCGCTGCGGCCCGGGGTCGGGGCTCGCGGAGCTGGGTGCGTCGGTCGCCGAGCGCCGGGTGGTCTTCTCCGACACCCAGGACCGGCCCGTCCAGGTCGGCACCAGTTTCGAATGGTCCGGCAAGGAGGCCCCCGACCGCCGCTACTCGCCGTTCACCGTCAACACCGAGCACAGGAAGCCCTGGCACACCCTCACCGGACGTCAGCACTTCTACCTCGACCACGACTGGATGGCCGAGTTCGGCGAGCAACTACCGGTGTACAGACCGCCGTTGGACATGGCGGCCCTGGGGGAGCCCACTGCCCCGGACGCCGACGGCGACAGCCGCGCCGTCACCGTCCGCTACCTCACTCCGCACTCGAAGTGGTCCATCCACTCCGAGTACCAGGAGAACCTGCTGATGCAGACCCTCGCCCGCGGCGGCCCGGTCATCTGGATCGGCGTCGAGGACGCCGCCGCCATCGGCGTCGCCGACAACGACTGGATCGAGGCCGTCAACGCCAACGGTGTGGTCGTCGCCCGTGCCGTCGTCTCGCACCGCATGCCGGCCGGGACGGTCTTCATGTACCACGTGCAGGAACGGCTGGTGAACGTGCCCAAGTCGGAGGCGACCGGCCGGCGCGGCGGCGTGCACAACGCCCTGACCAAGCTGCTCATCAAGCCGACCCACCTCATCGGCGGCTACGCCCAGCAGTCCTTCGCCCCCAACTACCACGGTCCGACCGGGAACCAGCGCGACGCGGTGACCACGATCCGCCGCCGCTCCCAGAACGTGACCTACTGAGACCCGCCCCACCGACGACGTCCTGACGACGTGGAGTCCTGACATGCCCCGCGGCAACGCCACCCCCCAGCGCGTCATGGCCCAGGTGGCCATGGTGATGAACCTCGACAAGTGCATCGGCTGCCACACCTGCTCGGTCACCTGCAAACAGACCTGGACCAACCGCACCGGCACCGAATACGCCTGGTTCAACAACGTCGAGACCCGGCCCGGCCAGGGCTACCCCCGAGGCTACGAGGACCAGGAGAAGTGGCAGGGCGGCTGGCGGCTGAAACGTGGCCGTCTGGTGCCGCGCACCGGTGGCCGCGCCCGCCGGCTGGCCCGCCTCTTCGCCAACCCCGAACTGCCCACGCTGGACGACTACTACCAGCCCTGGACCTACGACTACGAGAACCTCACCAGCGCGCCGCTCGGCGACGACCTGCCCACCGCGCCGCCCCGCTCCCTCGTCGACGGCGGCCCCACCGACATCACCTGGGGCCCCAACTGGGACGACGACCTCGGCGGCGGCCCCGAACACCTCGCCGACGACCCGGTTCTGCGCAAGATGAACGACACCGTGCGGCTGGAGTACGAGCAGGCGTTCATGTTCTACCTGCCGCGGATCTGCGAGCACTGCCTCAACCCGTCCTGCGTCGCGGTCTGCCCCTCCGGCGCGCTCTACAAGCGCATCGAGGACGGCATCGTCCTCGTCGACCAGGACCGCTGCCGCGGCTGGCGGATGTGCGTATCCGGCTGCCCGTACAAGAAGGTCTACTTCAACCACCACACCGGCAAGGCCGAGAAGTGCACCTTCTGCTACCCCCGCATCGAGGCGGGCGAGCCGACCGTCTGCTCGGAGACTTGCGTCGGCCGGCTGCGCTACCTCGGTGTGATGCTCTACGACCCCGAAAAGGCGGGCGTCGCCGCGGCCGTCACCGATGAACAGGACCTCTATGAAGCCCAGTTGGGGTGCTTCCTCGATCCGGAGGATCCCGCGGTGGTGCGCGCCGCCGAGGAGTCCGGCATCGCGCACGACTGGATCGAGGCAGCCCGGCGCTCCCCGGTACGCGACCTGATCAGCAGGTACAAGGTGGCCCTGCCCCTGCACCCGGAGTACCGCACCCTGCCGATGGTCTGGTACATCCCGCCGCTCTCCCCGATCGTGGACGCCCTCACCACCACGGGCCACGACGGCGAGGACCCGGCAGCGCTGTTCGGTGCCATCGACTCGCTGCGCATCCCGCTCGGCTACCTCGCCGAACTGTTCACCGCCGGGGACACCGCACCCGTCGAGGCCGCGTTGTGCCGGCTGGCGGCCATGCGCGCCCACATGCGGCGCAGCAACCTCGGCGAGGAACCGGACCCGGGCATCGCCCGCGCCGTCGGCATGGACGAACGCACCCTCACCGCCATGTACCGGCTGCTGGCGCTGGCCAAGTACGACGAGCGCTACGTCATCCCCACCAGCTACACCGCGCCGGCGCCCGGAGACGTGGACCTCGGCGGCTGCAGCCTGGACGCCGAGGGCGGACCCGGCATGATGCCCGGCGGCGACGACCCCGGCTCCTTCCATGCCCCACCGGGCACCGAACCCACCGCCGCCGGCAGCGCCACGGCGGGCCGGGTCAACCTGCTCAACTGGAACGGCAAGGGGCGCCCCGGCGGCCTCTTCCCGAAGCGGGCCGGGCGGGGCGAGCGGTGACCGCGCCCGTCGTCCACCAGGCCGCTTCCCTGCTGTTGTGCTACCCCGGCGACGACTGGCCGCGGCGCCTGGCGACCGTCCACGGCGCGGTACGCCACGTCCGGGGCGCCGAGAGCGCACTGCTCGCACGGTTCTGCACCACACTGCGGACCACCGATCCGCTCGTACTGGCCGCGCGGTACGTCGCCACCTTCGACCGCAGCCGCCGACGCTCCCTCTACCTGACCTACTACACCGACGGCGACACCCGCCGCCGCGGTGCCTCCCTCGCCCGCCTCAAGGACCACTACCGCGACCACGGCTGGCTGCCGCCCGAGGACGAACTACCGGACTTCCTGCCGCTGATGCTGGAGTTCGCCGCGCGCAGCCCCGAGCCGGGGCTGCGCCTGCTCGCCGCCCACCGGCCCGCCGTCGAGGTGCTCCGCTACGCGCTCGTCGCGCACCGCAGCCCGTACGCCGACGTCCTCCAGGCCGTCTGCGACACCCTGCCCGGGCCGGCCCCCGCCAGCCGCGAAGAAGCCCTCCGCATCGCACGCAACGGGCCGCCGGCCGAGACCGTCGGCCTGGACCCCTTCCCCGCCCAGCCCGGACACGTCACCCAAGGAACCCGCCGGTGACCCACCTGAACATCGCCCTGTGGGGCGTCTGCCCGTACCTCGTCCTCGTGATCCTGATCGCCGGCACCGCCTGGCGCTACCACTACGACCGCTTCGGCTTCACCACCCGCTCCAGCCAGCTCCACGAGAGCCGCCTGCTGGGAATCGGCGGGCCACTCTTCCACTACGGCCTGTTCTTCGTCATCGCCGGGCACGCCGCGGGTCTGCTCGTACCCGAGAGCCTCACCGACCGGCTGCACGTGAGCCACGAGTTCTACCACGCCAACGCCCTGCTGGTCGGCGGCGCGGCCGGCATCGCGACCGTGGCCGGACTGGCCGTCCTCCTCTACCGCAGGCTGCGGGTGCGCGCGGTGCGCCGGGCGACGAGCCGCAGCGACCGCGTCGTCCACCCCCTGCTGACGGTCGTCCTGCTGGCCGGCCTGGCCGCCACCGCCAGCGGCGCCGCGGCGGACTCCTACGACTACCGCCGGGGGGTGTCGGTGTGGTTCCGCAGCCTGTTCGCCCTGGAACCGGACGTGCCCGCCATGGCGCACGCCCCGTTCATCTACCAACTGCACGCCGCCCTCGCGATGGCGCTCTTCGCGCTGTGGCCGTTCAGCCGCCTGGTCCACGCCTTCAGCGCCCCACTGGGCTACCTCGTCCGCCCGTACGTCGTCTACCGTTCGCGGGGCGCCGCCGGAGCGAAGGCGGCGGCCGGGCGCCGCGCCGATTGAACCGGCCCCGCCGTCGCTACGTCCAAGTCTCCGGCAGGATCGGTAGGGAACGGGGAGGGAGCGAAGTGGCGGTGGCAGGCAAGAGAGTGTGGGCGACAGGCGCAGCGGGGTTCGTTCTGGGCGCCGGCGCGGTGTTCGCGGTGACGTCGGCAGCAAGTGACGGTCCGGGGGTGACGGTTCAGCCGGAGTCCGCCTCGGACGTTCCGCAGACCCGCCAAGGGCTCATCGCGGCTTGGAGCGATGAGCTGAAGAAGGCGGGGAAAGGCAAGCCGGAGGGCTGGCGGGAGCTGTCGACGCAGGAGATCCGCGACCGGTACATCTCCCAGGTGTATGCCAACGCGCCGAATGCGAAGGACATAGACCCGGGCATGGCCGGACGGCACTGACCGGCGGGGGAGGGAAACGGGGCGGGGCCCGCTGCCGGCGGACAGCGAGCCCTCTTGGCGTGCGGTGTCTAGCTGTTGATCTCGTCGATCACCGCGACGGCCTTGTCCATGTGCTCGGAGCCGAACAGGTCGTCATTCTTGCGGGTGACCTCGTCGTCCAACGTCTCGTAGTGCGAGTTGACGCTGACGATCTGTCCTTCGGTCGTGGCGATCGGTCCGCCGGATGCGCCCTTGCCCATGTCGCAGTCGACCTTGACCCGGTCGTCCAGGGGGTTCCAGTCGAAGGCGTCTTCGGCGTTGCCGGTGCAGTAGAACTGCTTGAAGCCGTCCATGTCGGTGCGGTGGTAGCCCTCGCCGGGGAAGCCGGAGTCGATGACGTCGGAGAAGTCCGAGCCGTCACCGAAGCGGTAGCCCAGCGCTCCGACCGCGGCGGTCAGCGAGGTGTAGCCGGTGGGGACGGTCACGTCGAACGCCGCCAGGTCCGCGTCTTCGACGTCGCCGTCCGCTGTCCACTGGGTCGGGGCGACCTTCTTCGTGGCGGTCCACTTTCCCCACGGCGCATCGTAGCCGTCGGGGTTGTCCGTGTTCTTCTTGAAGCCGGGCATGAACGTGATCTTGGTGTGGAAGCCGTCGGCTCCGGACCCGTCTCCGGGATGGATGCAGTGACCGGCGGTCCACACCGTGTTGCCGCTGTCGGAGGCGATGGAAGCCCCTGTGCAGCCGTGTTCCTTCCCGTCCTTGGCGATGTACAGGATCTTGCCCACGACGACGGCCGGGGGCGTCTGCGGGAAGGGCACCTCGCGGGCGACCGGCATTTCCGGGATATCGACCGCGGAGGACGTGAGCACGGTCTTTCCGGAGGGAAGGACTCGCTGCGCTTCGGCTGTCAGGTCCGAGTCGCTGTTCTTCGCCCTCCCCTTGGAGGCCTTGGCCGCGGCCTTGACCTTCCGGGCGAACGCGGCGTCGTCTGCCTCCTCGTTGGCCAGCGCCCTGCTGACGCGTGCCGGCGTCCAGAAGTCCCGCACGGACTGTGCGCTGTCGCGCTGCACGCCGGTCGTCACCGACGGCTCGTCCGGAGAGCCGGGTTCAGCCGCTGTGGCGGTCGTCAGGGTCGCGGGGATCAGCGCTGCCGCGAGCAGTGCGACCGAAATCGCCTTGCGACGTCTAGGTATGTGCACGCTTGAAGCCTTCCGATCAGAGTTGTCGTGCCCCTGTCGCGCTGCTCCAGTCAACCACGAAGAGAGTTCTACAACCCGTCAATTACCCACGCTGGGCGGTGAGTTGATGGACTGCGGGCATCTCTCATGGCCTCGTGCACGGATTGTCGGGCGGCACTCGGCTTGCCTTCCCGCTATGAGGTCATCTATGAGGTCATCGGTGGAGCCGTGCGGGCGTCGTAGGCGGCGCGGGCGTCGTCGATCCGGGCGAGGTGCGTGACGCTCCATTCGAGCAGGGGCGCGGTGGCCTCGCGCAGGGTGATGCCCATGTCGGTGAGCTCATAGCTGACGTGCGGCGGCATCACCTCGTGGACGGTGCGGGTCAGGATTCCGTCGCGCTCCAGGCTGCGCAGGGTTACGGTGAGCATGCGCTGGCTGATTCCGTCGATGGCCCTCTTGAGCTCGGTGAAACGGCGCGGTCCGTCTCTGAGATTGCGCACGACCAGCAGCGACCACTTGTCTCCGACGATGTTGAGCACCACCCGGGTTCGGCACGCATCGCTTGGCTGCGCCGCCGACTGTGGATCGCCCTGTGCCGCGTCCATGGTTACCTCCAGAGAACCGGGTCACCGAAAAGTGCCTTATTGCCTGCGGCGCTCCGTGTGCACCAGCATGTTCTTGGTACTCGAACAGTACCGAGGCACGAAAGGTAACCGTCAGAGCCGCGAGCCGGCGGCATGCGCGTGGCCGTGCCCTTCTACTCCTGCGAAGGAAGAACGATGTCCGTATTTCTGCTGCTACACGGTGCTTGGCACAGCGGACGGTGCTGGGATCGGGTGGTGCCGCTGCTGGAGGCCGCCGGGCACCGGGTGTTCGCGCCGTCCCTGACCGGCCTTGGCGACAAGGCACACCTGGCCGGTCCGGAGGTGGGTCTCGATACGCACGTCGACGACGTGGTCGGGTTGATCACCGAGGAGAACCTCGGCGACGTGGTACTCGTCGGCCACAGCTACGCAGGGCTGGTGATCTCCTCCGCGGCCAACCGGATGCCGGAACGCATCGCGCACCTGGTCTACCTCGACGCGATGGTCCCGGAGGACGGCGAGTCCGCGGTCGACGTCCAACCCGTGACACGGCAACTGATCGAGCTCGCCGAGAAGTCCGAGAGCGGCTGGCGCGTGCCGCCGATGCCCGAGCAGCCCGCGCCCTTCGGCCTGTTCGGCGTCACCGACCCGGCCGACGTCGCCTGGCTGCGCGGGATGCTCTCGGACCAGCCGGTGCGCTGCCTGCAGCAGCCGGTGCGACTGGACAACCCATCCGTCGACGCGATCCCGCGCACGCACATTCACAATGTCGGCGCCATGCCGGCGGGCGTCACCCGTCGCCCCGTCCCCTCGATCCAACCCAATGGCACTGCCGCCCAGGTCTGGGAGCTGCCGACCGGCCACGACTGCATGATCACCATGCCGAGCGAACTCAGCGAACTGCTTCTCAAACTCGCCTGACCACGGGTTGCCCTCCCCTGACCACGGGTTGTCGTCAAGGTGTCACGCCCGCTCTGTCGGAGGCCGGCGGGCGCCCGCCACGGCTGCCGCGCTGGAGCCGGTTGCGGATCTGATCGGACCGCTCGGGGATGGTGTGGCTGATGCCGTCGCGACGCAGGCCAGGTGGATCTTGTTGGTCAGGCGCCTCGGGAGCGTCCGGGTGCGGGGTTGCGGGCCTCCTTTTTTGGCCCTAGCGCAGGGCGGGGATCTCGATCGCCGGGCAGCGGTCCATGACCATGGCCAGGCCGGCGGCGCGGGTGCGTTCGTACGCTGCTTCGTCGATGACGCCCAGCTGGAACCAGACCGCCTTGGCGCCGATGGACACGGCCTCGTCGGCGACCTCGCCCGCCAGCTCGCTGTTCACGAACACGTCGACGACGTCGACCTCGAAGGGAATGGCGTCGAGGGAGGGGTAGCCCTGTTCCCCGTGCACCGTCTCGGCCTTGGGATGCACGGGGACGATCCGCTTGCCGAAGCGCTGCAGTACGTTCGCGACGCCGTATGCGGCACGCTGCTGGTTCGAGGACAGCCCCACGACGGCCCAGGTGTCACCGAGTTCCGTCAGAATCTTGCGGATGGTCGCCGGGTCGCCGTACATCGCTTCAGCCTCCTGCTGTCGGGTCGTGCTCCCCACGGTATGCCCCTGACCGGGCCGGTGCGGCGCCGGATCGCGGGGACCGCTGATCGGCGCAGTGGCGCGTACGCCGCCGTGTGGGTCGTCGCCGCCCAGGGCACAGTGACCGGCATGAGCAACGAAGATCGTGACAACGGACGGCAGGCGCTGAGCGGGAGCGTGGCCCTGGTGACCGGTGCCTCCAGTGGGATCGGGGCCGCGACGGCGCTGGCGCTCGCGCGGGAGGGGTGTGCCGTCGCCCTGGTCGCCCGCCGGGCCGAGCGGCTGGCGGAACTCACCGCGCGCATTGGGGAGGAAGGCGGCCCGGAACCGCTCTCCCTCGCCGCTGACCTCGGCGATCCGGCGCAGGCCGCTCGGGTGGTCGCCGAAGCCGTGGACCACTTCGGCCGGCTGGACGTGCTGGTGAACAACGCCGGTTACGGAGCGCGCAGCCCGTTCGAGGACAGTGACCCCGAGGACTGGGACCGCATGCTCGACCTCAACGTGAAGGCGCTGCTGCGGATGTCGCACGCCGCGCTGCCGCACCTGCTGCGCGCTGCGGCGGACGGCCCGCGCGGCGTCGCCGACCTGGTGAACGTCAGCTCGGCCGCCGGGCGGGTGCCGCGCAAGAACAACAGCGTCTACTCGGCGAGCAAGCACGCCGTGTGCAGCTTCAGTGAGGCGCTGCGGCAGGAGGTGACCGGGCGCGGCGTACGGGTCGGGCTGGTCGAGCCGGGGGTGGTGGTGACGGAGATGACCAGCGGCAGTCAGGCGTCCTCGGCCCGCGGGCTGCCGCGGGAGGAGTGGCTGGTGGCGGAGGACATCGCGCGGTGCGTCGGCTTCATGGTGACGCAGCCCGCCCATATGGCCGTCAACGAGCTCACGGTACGGCCCACCGCTCAGGAGCACTGAGCCCGGACCGGCGGCGCCTCGGCCGCCCCTGGCCGAAAACCGCCTTATGGACCGCCTCCGGCCGTCCTACGTTGACTTCGTGACCAGATTTCAAAACTGGTCACGAAGTCAGAAGGAACGGCAGAAGGAACAGCGGAAGCAAGCGGTACCAAGTGGAACCGGATGATCAGCAGGGCCAGGGAGCCGGAGGGCGGAGCGGGTGGAGCGTGGGGAGCGGATTCTGGAAGCGGCGGGGGAGCTGCTGGTCGCGTGGGGGTACCGACGCGTCACCATCGACGAGATCGCCCGTCGCGCCCGGGTCGGCAAGGGCACGGTCTACCTGCACTGGAAGACCAAGGACGCGCTCTTCTTGGCCGTCGTCCTGCGCTCCAAACTCCGCAGCCACCGGTCCCAGCTGGCCCGCATGCGCAGCGACCCGCTGGCCGTCCTGCCGAGCCGGATGATGAGCGGGGCCTACCTGGACTTCCTGGCCGACCCCGTGCTGCGCGCCCTGTACCACGACGACGCCGACATCCTCGGCCGGTTCACCGACATCGCCAAGAAGGAGCTCGCCGAACTCTCCGCGTACAGCAACGAGGTGGTGCGGCACTACCTCGAAGTGCTGCGCGCGCACGGGCTGGTACGCACGGACATGACCGTCGAGCACCAGCAGTACGCCCTGCTGGCCACGGCCTCCGGCTTCTTCCTGTCCGAGGCCCTGCTCCACGACCGGGCCCCGCAGAACGCGGAGGAACGGTCCACCATTCTCGCCCGTACGGTGCGGGGCGCGCTGGAGACCTCGGCCGACCCCGACCTCGACCCGGGCACCGGTGAGCCCGCGGCGCGCACCCGCGCGGCCGCGGCCGCCGCGCCGGACATCATCCCCGCCTTCGAGCGCCTGGCGGAACTCAGCGAGCGGGAGATGCACCGGCAACTGCGCGAGTGACGTCCGACCCCCCACGACCTGGAGGAGAACGCACGATGACCGAAGCACCCGCCACCCCGTCCTCGCCGCTCACCGCCTACATAGGCAAGCATCCGGGCGAGCCGAACGTCGCCGACCCGGCGCTCCTCGCCGACCCCTTCGGCGGCTACGGCGCACTGCGTGAGCAGGGGCCCGTCGTCCGCGGCCGGTTCGTGGACGACTCGCCCGTATGGTTCGTGACCCGCTTCGAGGAGGTCCGCGAGGTCCTCCGGGACCAGCGGTTCGTGAACAACCCCGCGGTGGTGCGCGCCGACGGCACGCGCGAGGACCCGCTGACCCGGTGGCTGGACATGCTGGGCATGCCCGAGCACTTCCACGTCTACATGCGCGGCTCCATCCTCAACAACGACGCCCCCGACCACACCCGGCTCCGCCGCCTGGTGTCCCGGGCCTTCACGGCACGCAAGATCAACGACCTGCGGCCGCGGGTCGAGGAGATAGCGGAAGACCTGCTCGCGCGGCTCCCGGAGCACGCCGAGGACGGCGTCGTCGATCTGCTCCCGCACTTCGCCTACCCACTGCCGATCACAGTCATCTGCGAGCTGGTCGGCATCGCCGAGGAGGACCGCCCGCAGTGGCGCGCCTGGGGCGCCGACCTCCTCACGATGGAGCCGGAACGGCTGGCCAGGACGTTCCCCGCCATGATCGAACACATCCATGCGCTGGTCGAGGAGCGGCGCGGCGCGCTCACCGACGACCTGCTCAGCGAGCTGATCCGGGCCCATGACGACGACGGCGGCCGGCTCAGCGACGTCGAGATGGTCACCATGATCCTCACCCTGGTGCTGGCCGGGCACGAGACGACGGCGCACCTCATCACCAACGGCACCGCAGCGCTGCTCACCCACCCCGACCAGCTGGCCCTGCTCAAGAAGGACCCGGGGCTGCTGCCGTCCGCCGTGCACGAGCTGATGCGCTGGGCCGGGCCGGTGCACATGACCCAGCTGCGGTTCGCCGCGGAGGACGCCGAGATCGGCGGCACCACCGTACGCAAGGGGGAGGCCGTGCAACTGCTGCTGGTCGCCGCCAACCGGGACCCCCGCCACTACGCCGACCCGGACCGGCTGGACCTGACCCGGCACCCGGCGGGGAAGGCCGAGAACCACGTCGGCTTCGGCCACGGCATGCACTACTGCCTGGGCGCCTCGCTGGCCCGTCAGGAAGGCGAGGTGGCGTTCGGCAGGCTCTTCGCGCGCTACCCCGGACTGTCCCTCGCCGTCGATCCGGGCGACCTCCAGCGTGCGGCGGTACCGGGCAGCTGGCGGCTGACCTCCCTGCCGGTGCGCCTGTAACCGGTACGCCCGGCACCGCGCATGGCGGACGCCGGCCGCCCGTACCGAACTCCCGTACAGCCGGTGCGTCAGGTATTACTGTGGCGCCTGATGCACCGGGTACCGGGAACGGGGGCGGCCGGCAGATGGTGACGAGCGAATTCGCCGAGTGGACACGGCACTTCACGGCCGAGGCGGAGTGGCGGCGGCGCGCCGGCGATCCCGACTGGGCGCGGGGCGCGCGGGCGCCGGAGGCCGTATGGCGCAGCCTGCAGAAGTTCCAGGTGGGCGAGGACGGCGACGGCGCGAACCTGATCGGCAAGGCCGAAGCGGCCGGGGACGCCGACTACGCCGCCGCGGTACGGCTGTTCGTCGCCGAGGAGCAGAACCACGCACGGCTGCTCGCCCGGCTGCTGGCCGCCGGGAACAGACCGACCCTCACGACGTGCTGGAGCGACCGGACCTTCGTACGGCTGCGGCGGCTGCTCGGACTCCGCACGGAGCTGCTGGTCCTGATGGTCGCCGAGCTGGTGGCCGTGCCGTACTACCGGGCGGTGCGGGACGGCGCAGAGGACCCGCTGGTCTCCGAGGTCGCGGGCCGGATACTGGCCGACGAGCGGCGGCACATACCGTTCCACTGCCGTCGGCTGCGCGCCTCGCTCGACGCGCTGCCCGGGCGCCCGCTGCGGGTGCTGACCATGGCGGGCTGGCGCCTGCTGATGCTGGGGGCGACGGCATTCGTCGCGCTGGACCACGGCGCCGCGCTGCGCCGGCTGGGCGTACGACGGGCCGGCTTCGTCGGCGCGGCGATGGCGGAGACGGGCCCGGTGGTGGCCGCGGTGCTCGGCCGGAGCGGGCCGCCGCCCGTGCCGCCCGCCGGCCACCGTTCCCCGCTCTCCGGCACCGCCGGGAGAAGCGGGCCGGCCGGCGATTAGGCTGGCGTGATGCAGGAGCAGTACCGCACCCTGGCCGCCGAGGGCGTCCACGAGATCGAGATCAACAAGTCTCGCTTCATCTGCGCGCTCGCGCCGGTGGCGACCGAGGCCGAGGCCCAGGAGTTCATCGCGCGCATCCGCAAGGAACACCCCACCGCCCGGCACCACTGCTTCGCGTACGTCCTCGGCGCCGACGGCGGGATCCAGAAGGCGAGCGACGACGGCGAACCGGGCGGCACGGCGGGCGTCCCGATGCTGCAGATGCTGGTCCGGCGCGAGATGCGGTACGTGGTCGCCGTCGTCACCCGCTACTTCGGCGGCATCAAGCTCGGCGCCGGCGGACTGATCCGTGCCTACGGCGGCGCGGTCGGGGAGGCCCTGGACACGCTGGGCACGGTCACCCGCCGCCGCTTCCGGCTGGTCACCGTCACCGTCGACCACCAGCGGGCCGGCAAGGTCGAGAACGACCTGCGGGCCACCGGCAGGGACGTCCGCGACGTGCGATACGCCGAGGCCGTCACCCTTGAGATCGGCCTCCCGGAGAGCGAGCTGCCGGCCTTCCGCGCCTGGCTCGCCGACACCACAGCGGGCTCGGCCACACTGGAGCTGGGCGGCGAGGCGTACGGCGCGGGCTAGCCGCATGGCGTTGGCCTGATTGAGGCCGGTAGTGCGGGGTAACCGGTCACAGACGGGGCGAGCGATCTTCCTCGTTCGCTTCGGTTACTTGCTGTTACATGGTTATGGGCTGTGATGTTCGCGCGCGACGCCGTTCACCGGCACGCCCCTGATGCGTGAGGAGGTGCGATGACCAGCACTGATGCACCCAATTCCGGCTATGGGCACCCGCCCGGTTCCGCTCCCCGCGACCCGGGTCCCACCCCGCGCGATCCCGAAGATCCCGGGAAGGCGCCCGAGGAACCAGGTCCCGCCACTCCGGGCCCCGGCGGCCCCGACGCGCCTCCGGAGGAACAGCCGGATGCCCCGCCCGGCACGCCGGCAGTGGAACCGCCCGACTGATCTCCGGGTGAGGCGACGGTGAGCGATCTGGCGCGCGGCAGACACGAGACGGCCGAGGAACGTGCGGACCGGCGGTGGGGCGAGCTGCTCCAGGAGCTGCGCGTCGCCCAGACCGGCGTGCAGATCCTGTTCGGTTTTCTGCTCACCGTCGTCTTCCAGCCCGGCTTCGAGGAGCTCGACAGCCTCGGGCGCCGTATCTACGTCGTCACCGTCGTCCTGGGTGCGGCGACGACCGGAGCCCTCATAGGCCCGGTCTCGCTGCACCGGCTGGTGACGGGGCGCCGCCTCAAGCCGGAGACCGTCACCTGGGCCTCCCGGCTCACCGTGCTCGGGCTCGTGCTGCTGCTGTGCACGATGGTGTCGGCCATGCTGCTCATCCTGCGCGTCGCGCTGCACGGCACCGGCGCGATGTGGCTGGTCGGCGGCGTGCTGGTGTGGTTCGTCCTCTGCTGGTTCGTGCTCCCGATGTACGCGCGGCACAGCGCCGCCCGGCACCACGGCACGCGCGAGCCGTGACCGGCGGGCCGGCTCATGGCAGGAGTACCGGTGTGAGGTCCGGGTCCTCGAAGCCCTCGTCGTCGAAGGGGTAGAGAGGGCGCTCGACGCGGTGGTGGCCCAGGCGGAGCAGGTCCTGGTCGACGCCGCCCGGGGTGAGGGCGAGCAGCCAGTCCGCCGCGATGTCGTGCAGGTAGGGCTCCAGGTAGCCGATCTTGACCACGACCAGGTCGTACGCCGTCGGATCGAGCGTGCCGAAGTCGGCACGGGTGTGGAACGGGGTGCGGCGCTCGGTCAGCACGACGGTGACGCCGCCACGGGTGACGGCCGCGCGACGGCCGCCCTGTGCGTACGCCGGATTGCCCCGCTGAGCCCCGTCCGGATCCATGGCCGGGCCCTCCAGCGCGGTGACCGTACCGGTGAGCGCGTACGGCGCGGCGTGCGGTCCGGTGCCCGCGCTGAACCGGCCGCCCACCGACAGGGTCACCTCGGCGCCCACCCCCGCCGCGAAGCACGCGGCGACCGCCTCCGGGTCGGTGATCCCCGGGTGCAGCGCGGTGGCCCGGCCGCTTGCCAGGTCCTCGTTCGCGAGCAGCCGGCCGAGCATGTACGCGAGGTCACCGGCCCCGCCCGCCGTCGGGTTGTCACCGGAATCGCTGATCAGGAACGGGCGTGCGGCAGAGGCAACGGCGCGGCGGACGCAGCCGTCGGCGTCGTCGGTCGGCCCGACGAAGACGAAGTCGCGCCGGACGTCCCAGTAGTGCCGGGCGAGCGAACGGGCCTGGTCGCGGGCGAGTTCCGGATCGTCCGCCGTGACCACGACCGCGGCCCGGCAGCGGGGTTCGTCGGCCCACGCGTAACCCACCCACACCGCCGCGTCGACCACCCCGTCCAGCGCCTCGACGGCGGCGAGCCGCCCGTACAGGGACCTGGCCGGCTCCAGCCGGGTGCTGGTCTTCTCGCCCGGCAGTAGGACGGGGACCTGCACCCACGCCCGGTGCGGGCGGCCGAGACCGGCCGTCAGCCGCGCGACGAGCTTGCGTGCCGCGCGCTCGCGGGTCTCCCACGCGTCCTCGTGCGGGGCGAGCCGGTGCGCGGTGAGCAGGTCGAGGGGTGCTGCGAAGGCGCGCGAGACGTTGCCGTGCAGGTCCATCGCCGCGGAGATCAGCGCGTCCGGGCCGAGGACCGCGCGGACGGCGGTGGTCAGGTCGGCCTCGGCGTCGTCCAGGCCGATGACGCTCATCGCGCCGTGGATGTCGTAGACCAGGCCGTCGAGCGGCTCCGCCTCCCGGATGCGTTCCGTCAGCTCGTCCTTGATGCGGTCGTACGTCGCCCGCTCGACCTGGCCGCCGGGGAGCGAGACGGCGTGCACGAGCGGCACCCACTCCACGAGGCCGGCGAGGTCGCTCTCGGGCTGCGTCCATGCGTAGCGGTCCAGCAGCGCACCGTCCCGGGTGACGCGGAAGTCCTCGTACGAGGTGCGGTGCGGGCAGAACTGGCTGGACTCGATGGCCATACCGCCGATGCCGATGCGCAGGCGGCGGCCGGTCGGGGTGAGCATGCTGACTCGCTTTCTGCGCGGCGGACGGAGGACGGACCGGAGCGGGGGAGTGGTCAGGGTGCGGCGGACTGGAGCGCTGCCAGGCCGGCCCCCGTGAGACCGGCGTCCGGCCCGCCGGCGGCCGCCGTGATGGCCAGTTCGCTGGTCGCCATCGGCAGGCAGCGCTCGTACAGGACGCCGCGCACCGCCGCGACCAGCGGTTCGGCCCCGGACAGCGCGCCGCCGAGCACCACGGCCTCGGGGTTGAAGAAGTTCACGACGACGGAGAGCACCGCGCCGATGTGCCGGCCGGCCTGCCGGACCAGTGTCGTCGCGTGCGGTTCGCCGTTCTCGACCAGCCGCAGGATGTCGGCGGCCGACTCCGCCGCGATGCCGTCGGCCCGCAGTGCCGCGGCGATCGCGGCGCCGCCGGCGACGGTCTCCAGGCAGCCGATGTTGCCGCAGGAGCAGGGCCGCCCGTCGGCCGCGTCCACCCGGACATGGCTGATGTCCCCGGCGGAGCCGCGGGCCCCTCGGTAGAGCCGTCCGTGGCTGACGACGCCCGAACCGATGCCGCGGCCCGCCTTGACCACGACGAGATGGCGCAACGAGGCGTGTGCCGCGCGATGTTCGCCCAGCGCGAGCGCGTTGGCCTCGTTGTCGACCACGACGGGCAGCCCGAGGCGGTCCGCGAGCGTGTCGCGCAGCTCGTACAGATGCCAGCCGGGCATTCGCGAGGGCGCGACGATGCGGCCGGCGGACGGATCGACGGGGCCGGGGAAGCCGATGCCCACGCCGCGTACCGTCCGGCCCGCCGCCCGTTGCCGGTCACCGAGGCGCGACAGACGCGCCACGATCACCTCGACGGCGGGTCCGGGCCCGGCCGTCAGGTCGTGCGCCTCTTCCTCGACGTCGAAGGCCGCGCCGGTCAGGCCCACCGCGCCGGTGCGGATGTGGTGGCTGCCCAGGTCGGCGGCGAGCGCGACGGCACCGTTCGCCGGGACGCGGAGCCGGCGCGGGCGGCGGCCGCCGCGGGAGGCGCCCTCGCCGTCCTCGGCCAGCAGGCCCGCGTCGACCAGCTCCTGGACGCGTGCCGAGACGGTCGAGGCGGCGAGCCCCAGCTCCCGTACGAGGTCGGCGCGGGAGGCGGCGGAGCCGTTCGCGACGAGTTCGAGGACGTGCGCGGCGGATCCGGGCTGCTCCTCGGCGGCGGTCATGGTGACGCCTTTCGGATCGTCACTTCCTTCGATGGGCGAAGGAAGCGGGGCTGCTGAGTCCCGGACAGTAGACAGGAGTTACCGGTGTTCGCACCAGACCCTTGACTTCTTTTGGCGGCCGTCCGTACTTTGCTCGCTATCTTCGGCCGGTCGACCACAGTGGAGGCAGCATGGGGCCGCGTTCCACCCGAATACGCGGCCCACTGAAGGCCGTTGGCGCGGCTCTGCTCGCCCTCGTGGTGCTCATGGGCTGCGCCGTGACCTCCGGCAGGGTCACCGACGTCGGTGCCACCGGCGGTACGAGAATCGAGGGCGGCACCGCCGTGATGGCACTGCCGCCCGCCGCCACCCCCAACTGGATCTTCCCGATCGCCGCCCCCGGCTACCTCGCCTCGTACAACAGCGCCATCCAGAACCTGCTGTTCCTGCCGCTGTACACGCCCGAACCCAAGGGCGAAGCGCTCACCATGGACAGCCCGCGCAACCTCGCCCGGCAGCCCCGGTACAGCGACGGCAACAGGACCGTGACCATCACCCTCAAGCCCGGGTACGAGTGGTCCGACGGCAAGCCCGTCACCGCCCGCGACGTCGCCTTCTGGTTCGACCTCGTCAAGCACAACAAGAAGGAGTGGGCCGGCTATTCGCCCGGCCTGATGCCCGACGACGTCGAGCGGTTCGACGTCCTCGACCGGCACACCTTCCGGCTGCGGCTCTCCCGCGCGTACAACCCCGCCTGGTTCACCGCCAACGAGCTGCAGAACTTCACCGCACTGCCCGTACAGGCCTGGAACCCGGACGGCGACAGCCCCAAGGCGGTCTTCGCGCGGCTGATGCAACACGCCAAGCAGCTCTCGAAGTTCGCCACCGACCCGCTGTGGAAGACGGTCGACGGGCCCTGGACCATCGCCAAGTGGAACACCTCGGGGCAGGTCACGCTGGTCCCCAACGAGAAGTACCGCGGGCCCGACAAGCCGCACCTCGACCGTGTCGTCCTCAAGCCCTTCACCACCGCCGAGTCGGAGTTCAACGTGCTGCGCGCGGGCGGCGTCGACTACGGCTACATCCCGCCGTCCGTCGTGGAACAGGCCGGGAAGTTCAAGGAGCTGGGGTACCGGATCGACCCGTGGGAAGGCTGGGCGATCACCTACCTCGTCCTCAACTTCCACCACCCCGTCGCCGGCCCGATGCTCCGTCAGGACTACCTCCGGCAGGCCCTCCAGCACCTCATCGACCAGAAGTCCATCTCCCGCGTGATCTGGCACGGCAGCGCCGACCCGACGCTCGGCCCGGTCCCCGCGAACCTGCTCGACCGCGACCCGTACCCCTACGACCCGGCGGCCGCGAAACGGCTCCTCGCGCGGCACGGCTGGCGGGCACCGGCGGACGACCGCGACGGAGTGCTGCGCTGCGCACGCGCCGGAACCGGGCCGGGGGAGTGCGGCAAGGGCATCGCGCGCGACCAGGAGCTGCGGTTCGAACTGCTCACGCAGTCCGGCTCCACCGAGACCTCCAACACCATGCAGGAGATCAAGTCCTCCTTCGGCAAGGCGGGTGTCGCGCTCGACATCCGGCAGCAGACGCTCAACACCGTCCTCGGCACCACCGTTCCCTGCAGGGTGTCCGAGCCCGTCTGCTCCGCCTGGCAGGTGGGCTTCTTCGGCACGCAGGGCAGCTGGTACTTCCCGGTGAACCCCAGTGGCGAACAGCTCTTCGCCACCGGAGCCCCCTCCAACATGGGCAACTGGTCCGACCCCGAGACGGACCGGCTGATCAAGGCGACGGAGTTCTCCGACGACCCCGGCGCCCTCCGCGACTACGGGCGCCGCGTCGCCGCGCAGCTGCCGGTGCTCTGGACGCCGAACCCCGCCTACCAGGTCTCCGTCATCCGCAACGACCTCCGCGGCGTCGACCAGAACCCGACCCTCACCCTCGCCCCCCAGGACTGGTACTACGTGCGGAAGGAGGGCCGGGACCGGTGACCGGCTTCCTGCTCAAGCGGCTCGCGCAGGCCGCCGTCGTTCTCCTCCTCGTCTCCGTCATCGTCTTCGTCCTGCTGCACATGCTGCCCGGCGGCCCGGCCCGCGCCATCCTCGGCGTCCAGGCCACCCCGCAGGCCGTGGCGCACTTCAACCACCAGCAGGGTTACGACCGTTCGCTGCCCGAGCAGTACGCGCTCCACCTCGGCCGGCTGTTCAGCGGCGACCTCGGCGAGTCCTACAAACTCAACCAGCCCGTCTCCTCACTGCTCGCCGAGCGGCTGCCGCGCACCGCGCTGCTCGCGGGCCTCGCGATCGTGCTCGCGGCCGTCCTCGCCGTACCGCTCGGCATCCTGCAGGCCGTACGCCGCGGCAAGGCCACCGACTACGTCCTCACCGGCGCCGCCTTCCTCGCCTACGCCACCCCCGTCTTCTTCCTCGGCCTGGTCCTCGTCCTTCTCTTCAGCCAGCAGATCCCCGTCTTTCCGGCGCAGGCGCCGCAGGCGGACACCGTGGGCGGCATCCTCGCCGAGCCACGCGCGCTGGTGCTGCCCGTCGTGACCACGGCCCTCGGCATCGTCGCCGCCTTCAGCCGCTACATGCGCTCCGCCGTCCTGGACAACCTCGGCGAGGAGTACGTACGGACCGCACGCGCCAAGGGCCAGTCCGGCGCCCGGATCATGGCCCGGCACGTGTTGCGCAACGCCCTCATCCCACTCGCGACACTCCTCGGGCTCTACCTCCCGACCCTCTTCAGCGGCACCCTCGTCGTCGAGTCGATGTTCAACTACCCCGGCATGGGACTGCTGTTCTGGAACGCCGCGCAGGGCAGCGACTTCCCGATCCTGCTCGGCGTCACCCTCGTCGTCGGCGTCGCGACCGTCCTCGGCTCACTGCTCACCGACATCGCCTACGCCGTGCTCGACCCGCGCATCAGGAGCGTCGCATGACCGCCGCCGAACTCCCCGTGCCCGGCGGGACCGGTGCGGCCGCCGCCACGCCCTCCCTCGCCCGCCGCACCGCCGCGGTCTTCGCCCGCAACCGGCTCGCACTGGCCGGCACCGCCGTCCTCGCCGGGCTGCTCCTCCTCTGCTTCCTCGGGCCGCTGCTCCACCCCACCGACCAGGTGCACACCGACCTCGCCCGGGCCAACCTCGCGCCCGGTACCGACGGGCACCTCCTCGGCACCACCGACCTGGGGTACGACATGCTCGGGCGGCTGATGTACGGCGGCCGGACCTCGCTGGAGGTGGGGCTCGCCGCCGGGCTGCTCGCCACGCTCTTCGGCACCGTCTACGGAGCGGTCGCCGGGTACTTCGGCGGCTGGCTGGACGCGGCGATGATGCGGATCACGGACGCCGCGCTCGCCATCCCCGCGCTCTTCCTGCTGGTCGTGGTCGCCGCCATCGTCACCCCCAGCAAGCCCGTCCTCATCCTCATCATCGCGTCCGTCGCCTGGCTCTCCCCGGCCCGGCTCGTCCGCGGCGAGGCGCTCGCCCTGCGCAGCCGCGACTACGTGCACGCCATGCGGCTGATGGGCGGCGGTGGCGGCCGGGCGGTCTTCCGGCACATCGTGCCCAACGCCCTCGGCACCGTCGTCGTCAACGCGACCTTCCAGATCGCCGACGCCATCCTCTACGTCGCCTACCTGTCCTTCCTGGGCCTGTCGATCCCGCCGCCCGCCGCCGACTGGGGCTCGATGCTCTCCGCCGGCATCACCTACACCCAGGTCGGCCACTGGTGGCTGATCTTCCCGCCGGGCATCGCCATCGTCCTCACCGTCGCCGCCTTCAACTTCATCGGCGACGGCCTGCGGGACGCCTTCGACGTGCGACTCCAGAAGAACTGAGGACCCGTCCATGAGACCGCTCCCCGGCCCCCGCACGGCCGACCCGCTGCTCAGCATCGAGGACCTGCACGTCGACATCGCCGGACGGCGCGGCCGTACCGTGCACGCCCTGGACGGCGTCACCCTCGACCTCGCCCCCGGCGAAGCCCTCGGCATCGTCGGCGAGTCCGGCTGCGGCAAGACCATGACCGCACTGTCCGTCCTCGGGCTCCTCCCCGGCGGCGGCCGCATCACCGGCGGCCACATCCGGTTCGACGGGCGCGACCTCGCCGCGGCCCCCGAACCGGTCCTCCGCGGCGTACGCGGCCACACCATCGGCATGGTCTTCCAGGACCCGCTGACCTCCCTCAACCCCACCATGACCATCGGCGCCCAGGTCGCCGAGCCGCTCCTGCTGCACACCGGCGCGAGCCGCGCCGAGGCACGCGAGCGAGCCGAGGACATGCTCCGGCTCGTCGGGATGCCGCGTCCCGCCGAGCGGATGCGGAACTACCCGCACCAGCTCAGCGGCGGCATGCGGCAGCGCGTCGCCATCGCCATGGCGCTGATCTGCGAGCCCCGGCTGCTGATCGCCGACGAACCCACCACGGCCCTCGACGTCACCACCCAGGCGCAGATCCTGGAACTCATCGACGAGCTGCGGGAACGCCTCGGCATGGCGCTGATCCTGGTCACCCACGACCTCGGCGTGATCGCCCGGCGGGTGGACCGGGTCGCGGTCATGTACGGCGGCAAGGTCGCCGAACAGGCCGCCGTCCACGACCTGTTCGCCGCACCCCGGCATCGCTACACCCGGGCGCTCCTGGCCGCCCTCCCCGAACGCGCCACCGGCCCCGCGCAGCCGCTGGCCACCATCCCCGGCCTGCCGCCCGCCCTCGACACCCGCCCCGCCGGCTGCCGCTTCGCACCGCGCTGCGGCTTCGCCACGGACACCTGCCGTGCGACCGCGCCGGACCTGCGCGGCGACCCGGCCACCGCTCCCGGGCACCGCTTCGCCTGCTTCCACCCGGCCGAGCCCACCGGTACCGCGGAGCCGGCGACCGTACCGGCACTCCGCCCCACGGCCTCCGCCACCGCCGGCCGGCCGACGGCCGAGCCCGAGACCCTGCTGCGCCTGACCGACGTGGTCAAGGAGTACGCGCTGCGGGCCGGCCCCTTCGCCCGGCGGCGCCGCAACGGCGCCGGGCAGGTCAGCGCGGTGGCCGGGATCTCGCTGACCGTCCGGCGCGGCGAGACGTACGGCATCGTGGGCGAGTCCGGCTGCGGGAAGTCCACCCTCGGCCGGCTCGTGGTCGGCATGGAGGCGCCCACCTCGGGCACCATCCGCTTCGCCGGGCGGGACGTCACGGCGCTCCGGGGCCGGGAGCTGCGGGCCCACCGCCGCGACATCCAGCTGATGTTCCAGGACTCCCACGCCTCGATGGATCCCCGGATGCGGGTGGGCGCCATCCTGCGCGAGCCGCTCGCCGTCCAGGGCATCGGCGACCGCGCCGCGCAGCGCGACCGGACCGCCCGGCTGCTGGACGACGTGGGGCTGCCGCGGGGCGCGGCCGACCGCTACCCGCACGAGTTCTCCGGCGGCCAGCGGCAGCGCCTCGGCCTGGCCCGCGCCCTTGCCCTGGCCCCCGCCCTGATCGTCGCCGACGAGCCGGTCTCCGCCCTGGACGTCTCCGTACAGGCACAGATCCTCAACCTGATGCGCGAGCTCCAGCGCGAGAAGGGCATCGGCTACCTCTTCATCTCCCACGACCTGGCCGTCGTGCGGCACCTGGCCGACACCGTCGGCGTGATGTACCTCGGCAAGCTCGTGGAGACCGGGCCCGCCGAGGCCGTGCTCGCCCGGCCGCTGCACCCGTACACCCGCGGCCTGCTCGACACGGTCAACGTGCCCGATCCACGAGCCGAGCCCACGGCACCACCGCTCGGCGGCGAGACCCCGTCGGCCGCCGAGCCACCCTCCGGCTGCCGGTTCCGCACCCGCTGCCCCCTCGCCCGGGAGGTGTGCGCGACGACCGAGCCGCCGCCCGCCGAGCCGGCGACGCCCGGACACCGCGTGGCCTGCCACTTTCCGCTCCCGGGCGTAGCCTCGGGAGTGGCGGTGGGCTGACCGGCCGGGCGCCGGGCGCGCTCTCCGGCCCGTACTCCGGTGGTTTCCGACGCGGGGCACCGGGGTGTCGTCCACGTGTGTCCCCGGCCCACGGCTGACACTGTGGGGCGAGTGGATCAGGCCTGGCCCGGGCTCGCGCGCCGCGCGACGGGAGACTCCGGGGCCGGGGCGGAGCGAAAGGAGTGACGTCCAGCATGGCGTCGACCGAACCTGTGCCAGGAGTTCCGTGCTGGGTCAGTCTGAGCGCGCGCGACCTGAAGGCGGCCGAGGAGTTCTACGGCGCGGTGCTGGGCTGGTCCTTCCGGGCCGGGGCGCTGGGCGAGGAGTTCTCCGTCGCCTACCTGGACGGCAACCCGGTCGCGGGCCTCGGCGAGCTCGCGGGCGCCCTGCACGTGGCCGTCGCCTGGACGCCGTTCTTCGCCGTCGCGAGCGCCGACGAGACCGCCGCCCGGATCCGGGAGCGCGGCGGCACGGTCGCCATCGGCCCCCGCGCCTTCGGGCCGGGCCGCGCAGCGATCTCCGCCGACCGGGACGGCGCCACCTTCGGGATCTGGGAGGGCCGGGTCCCGGCCGGCTGGTCCGTCGGCCAGGGCAGCGCACCGGCCTGGCTGGAGCTGCGTACCCGTGACGCGTTCGACGCCGCCATCTTCTACGCGGAGGTCCTGCACTGGGCGACCCGGGAGGGCACTGGCTGCGACGTCGCGTACGAGCAGGAGCGGGTGATCGTGCGGGAGAGCGACCACACGGTGGCCGAGCTGCGCGGAGGAGCCGTCGAGGCGGCGCCCGACCCGCACGTCCGGCCCCGCTGGCACGTCCACTTCTGCGTGGCGGACGTGAAGGCGGCCGCCGAGGCCGCCGTCGCCACCGGCGGCGCGGTGGTCTCCCCGCCGGTGGAGACCGAGGGCGGCGGCCACCGCTGCTCGCTGCGCGACCCGGACGGCGGCCTCTTCACGATCACCGAGGGCATCTGATCACGAGGCCGTCCGACGGGCGGTGCGACCGGCGCCCGCCCGCGTGAGCGGCCCCGAAGCGGCCGCCGCCCGGGAGTGCGGCGCTACGGGTGCGTCTCCTCCACCAGTACCCGGACCGTGCCGAGCGTGGTGTCCGTGGCGTCGGGGAGGTTCATGCCCGCCTCGATGCCGGTCCGCAGGTAGCTCAGTACCGGTTCGGTGAGCCGCTCACCGGGCAGCGCGGCCGGGATGCCCGGCGGGTACGGGGTCAGCATCTCCGCCGAGATCCGCCCGGCCGCCCGGTCCACCGGTACGTCCTCCGTCGTGCCGAAGAACCCGTCCCGCGGCAGACAGCTCTGTTCCAGCCGCAGCCCGGCCGGCGGCGGTACCTCGACCGTGCGCGCGGGGCGCAGCTCCGGGGCGGCTCTGGAGAGGTCGCGCAGCGCGGCGAGCAGCCGGTCGGCCGTGCCGCGGTCGTCGGCGTGCGTGATCTGTGCGCTGATCCGGCGGTGGTCGGAGAGGTGGGCGTCGATGTGGCGGTGGGAGCGCAGCCAGTCCGCCGCCGCGTACCCGGTCGTCCCCAGCTCGCTGACGTCGATGACCACGGGCAGCGGGTCGAAGTCGACGCCGAGGCCGGGGCCGCAGAAATCGGCGCGGTCGTTCACGTGCAGCCCGTCGATCCTCTCGATCCCGTTCCGTACCTCGGCGGCGAGGCCGAGCGCGTGCGTGAGCAGCTCCTTGCCGTGCAGCATCATCTGCCGCCGCCAGCCGTCCATGCCCGCGTAGAGCAGGACCGAGGGGCTGGTCGTGCCGAGCAGGTCGGCGCGGGACTTCAGCAGCGCCGGGTCGATCAGGTCGCCGCCCAGGTGGAAGACCGAGCCCTGCTCCAGGCCGCTGCCCATCTTGTGGATGCTGGTCACGCAGACGTCGGCGCCCGCGTCCATCGCCCACGAGGGCAGGTCGGGGTGGAAGGGCAGGTGCGCGCCCCACGCCTCGTCGACGATCAGCGGCCGGCCGCGGCGGTGGCAGACCTCCGCGATGGCCGCGATGTCGGCGCAGCTGCCGTACGGCGTCGGGCTGGTCACCAGCGCGCCGCGGGCGTCCGGGTGAGCATCGAAGGCCGCTTCGTACGCCGCCGCCGAGGGCGGGTGCGCGAGATGCCGGTCCGCGTCCCACTGCGGGTCGATCCAGACCGGGCCGACGCCGGAGACGATCAGGCCGGACACCACGGACTTGTGCGCGTCCCGTCCGACGAGCAGCTTCTCGTGCGGCCCCGCAACGGCCAGCATCGCCGCCTTCACCGACAGGGAGCTGCCGCAGGTGGAGAAGAAGGTGTGCGAGGCGTGCACGGCGTCGGCCATCAGGTGCTCGGCGCGCTCCAGGACCCGGCCCTTGGTGCGCCGGTCGTCCAGGGAGCCGCTGGCCAGGACGTCGCCGTGGAAGACGGCGTCGCCGAGCACCTCGCGCACCTGGGGATCGGCGCCGCGGGCCTGCTTGTGCCCGGGCGGCGTGAAGGAGAGCCGCCCGAGGTCGCGGTAGTCGGCGAGCGCTTCGAGAACCGGGGCCTGCGTGTGATCCTGTGCCATGTGACACGGCTTCCCGCAGGCCGGTGCGGTCAATCCGGACATATGCGCCAGGTGGCGTCGGGAGTGTCACCCGTGTCGGCGCACCGGAGTGCGGCCGTCAGGTGCGGCTCCAGGAGCCCAGCACCATGAGCGTCTTGGTGCCGGTGACCCGGCCCGCGCTGCGCAGGCCGTCGATGACCTGCTGGAGGTGGGCGATGTCGCGGACCCGTACCTGGATGAGCGCGTCCGGGTCGCCGGCGATGGTGAAGACGGCCTGTACCTCGGGGACGTTGTAGGCCGACCGCACGATCTCGTTGACCCGTGTCGTCCCCGCGTACCGCAGTTCCACGAACGCCTCGATGCCCCAGCCGAGCTTGGACTGGTCGATCTGCGCGGCGAAGCCGGTGATCACCCCGATGTCCTTCAGCCGGTCCACGCGCCGCTTGACCGCGGCCACCGACAGACCTACCTCGGTGGACATCTCGGAGAACGTGCGGCGGCCGTCCTCGCGCAGCAGGCGCAGCAGGCGGTGATCGATGTCGTCGACCTCAGGCATGCAAAGGAATGTACGTCGACTGGCCCTGTACGTAAATACTTTGCGCCTTGCCGCGGATTTCCAGCCGGATGCTTGTGCGTTCCGCTTCCCGTTGCTGTGCTGTGTGCCGTTCGTCACCACCCCCCACCCCAAGATCCTTCACAACCTGTCGAGGAGGCTTGCGTGAGCACCCCACCCGTCGCGGTGTCGCTCGACGACAAGTACACGGCCACCGGCGGCCGCGCGCTGATCTCGGGCGTCCAGGCCCTGGTGCGGCTGACGCTGGAGCAGCGCCGGCTGGACGAGGCCCGCGGGCTCGACACGCGGGCCTTCGTCAGCGGCTACCAGGGCTCGCCGCTGGGCGGTGTCGACATGGAGATGGGCCGCGCCGCCCGCTTCCTCGACGAGGCCGGCGTGGTCTTCCGGGCGGGGGTCAACGAGGAGCTGGCCGCCACGGCGGTGGCCGGCACCCAGATGCTCGCCCAGGTGCCGGGGCGCCGGCACGCCGGAGTGACCGGCTACTGGTACGGCAAGAACCCCGGCCTGGACCGTGCAGCCGACGCCATCCGGCACGGCAACCTCGCCGGCACCGCACCCCTCGGCGGAGCCGTCGCCTGGATCGGTGACGACCCCGGCTGCAAGTCCTCCACCGTGCCCAGCTCCTGCGAGCGGATGTGCCAGAGCCTGGCGATGCCCGTCCTGGCGCCCGGATCGGTCGCGGAGATCATCGAATTCGGGCTGCACGCCGTCGCGCTGTCCCGCGCCACCGGGCTGTGGACCGGCCTGAAGATCGTCGCCGACATCGCCGACGCCTCGGCGACCGTGGACTTCGACGAGCTGCGCCACGGCATCCCGGAACCGGCCGGCACCGGACGCGCCGCCTCGCCCGCCCTCGTCGGCCCCGCCGCGCTGGACGCCGAGCACGACATGCTCACCCGCCGCCTCGACCTCGCCCGCGCGTACGCCCGTACCGCCGGACTCAACAAGGTCGCCTTCAGCGCCCGCCGCGCCACCCTCGGCGTCCTCGCCTCCGGCACCTCCTACGCCGTCGTCGAGCGCGCCCTGGACGACCTCGGCCTGGACGAGGCGGCGATGGAGGAGCTGGGCCTGCGGCTGATCCGCGTCGGCATGCCCTTCCCCGTCGCGGACGAGGACCTGGTGGCCATGACCGGCGACCTGGAGCAGGTCCTCGTGGTCGAGGACAAGGTGCCGTTCCTCGAATCGGCCCTGAAGGAGGCGCTGTACCGGACCACGGACGCGCCCGTCGTCGTCGGCCGCCGCGACGAGACCGGCCGCCCGCTGCTCACCGCCCGGTCCACGCTGGGCGCGGAGGACGTGGCCCGCGCGCTGGCCCGCCGCATCGGCGCCGACCGGCTGCCCGCGCGGGCGGGCGCGCACCTCGAAGCGCTGGCCCCGGCCCGGCCCGCCCGCATCAACCTGCCCACCGTCGCGGCCCGCACCCCGTACTTCTGCTCCGGCTGCCCGCACAACACCTCCACCCGCACCGCCGACTCCACACTGGTCGGCGTCGGCATCGGCTGCCACGCGATGATCGCGCTGGACGGCGCGGGGCGCGGCAACCAGGTCGGCCTGACCCAGATGGGCGGCGAGGGCGCGCAGTGGATCGGCCTCGCGCCCTTCACCGACGACCCGCACTTCGTGCAGAACCTCGGCGACGGCACGTTCCACCACTCCGGGTCGCTCGCCGTCCGCGCCGCCGTCGCGGCCGGCGTCACCATGACGTACAAGCTGCTCTACAACGACGCCGTCGCCATGACCGGCGGCCAGCGTGCCGAGGGCCGCCTCGACATCCCCGCCGTCATCCGGCTGCTCGCCATCGAGGGCGTACGGAAGGTCGTCGTCACTACTGCGGAGCCGGGCGGCTACCGCGGCGTGCGGCTGGACCCGATCGCGACCGTGCGGCACCGCGACGAACTCGCCGATGCCGAGCGCGAACTGGCGGCCACCGAAGGCGTCACCGTTCTGCTCCACGACGACCGCTGCGCAGCCGAGGAGCGGCGGCTGCGCAAACGCGGCCAGCTGCCGACGCCCGTGGAGAAGGTCGCGATCAACGAGCGGGTCTGCGAAGGGTGCGGGGACTGCGGCGACAAGTCGACTTGTCTGTCCGTCCAGCCCGTCGAGACCGAGTTCGGCCGCAAGACCCGTATCCACCAGGCCTCCTGCAACACCGACCTCAGCTGCCTCAAGGGCGACTGCCCGTCCTTCCTGCTCGTCGAGCCGGGCCGCAAGGAGCCGCGGAAGGTGCCCGAACTGCCGGTCGCCCTGCGCGAACCGGACCGCAGGGTCGGCCCGGACGGCACGCTCCTGCGGATGCCCGGCGTCGGCGGCACCGGCGTGGTCACCGTCTCGCAGATCCTGCAGATGGCGGCCCGGCTCGACGGCCTGTACGCGGCCGGGCTGGAGCAGACCGGCCTCGCCCAGAAGGGCGGCCCCGTCCTCAGCGACCTGCGGATCGCCAAGTCGCCGGTGACCGGCGCGCTGCGCGCCTCCCGCGGCACCGCCGACGTGCTGGTCGGCTTCGACCTGCTCGGCGCGGCCGCCGACACCAACATGGCCGTCGCCCGGACCGGCCACACCGTCGCCGTCGTCAACACCGCCGTCGTACCGACCGCCGCCATGGTCACCGGACGCGTCGTCCTGCCCGGCTCGCCCGACGACGCCCTGGAGCGCATCGAATCGGTCACCCGCCGCGAGGACAACCTCTACCTCGACGCGCAGGGCCTGTCCGAAGCCCTCTTCGCCGACCACATGCCGGCCAACATGGTGCTCATCGGCGCCGCCTACCAGCACGGCTGCCTCCCGATGAGCGCGGACGCGGTCGAAAGCGCCGTCCGCCTCAACGGCGCCGCCGTGCAGAAGAACCTCGACGCCTTCCGCTGGGGCCGTGCCGCGGTGCTCGACCGCGCCGCCGTCACCGCCGCGCTGGCCGCCCCCGAACGCCCCGCCGTACAGGTCACCCGGGCCGCCGCGGCGCTCGCCGCCGGACAGCCGGCCGACGAGGAGCTGCGGACCGTGGTCGCCACCCGTACCGCCGACCTCATCGGCTACCAGAACGAGCGGTACGCCCGCCGCTACGCCGAGGACGTCGCCCGCGTCGCGGCCCTGGCCGAGGAGCGCGGCGGCAGCGAAGCCGGCACGGCCATCGCCGTCGCCTACGCCCGCGGCCTGCACAAGCTCATGGCGTACAAGGACGAGTACGAGGTGGCCCGGCTGCACCTGGACGCCACCGAACAGGACAGGCTGCGCGACGAGTTCGGCACCGGCTCCACCGTCTCCGTCCTCCTGCACCCGCCCGTCCTGCGCGCCCTCGGCATGAAGCGCAAGATCCGGCTGCGCCGCACCGCGCCGGCCGCCTTCCGGGCCCTGCGCGCCGGCCGCGTGCTGCGCGGCACCTCGCTCGACCTCTTCGGCTACGCAGAGGTCCGCCGCGGGGAGCGGGCCTTGATCGGCGAGTACCGCCAACTGGTGCGTGGCGCGCTCGCCCACCTCACCCCGGAGAGCACCGACGCCGTACGCGAGGTCGTCGAACTCCCCGACCTGATCCGCGGCTACGAGGACATCAAGCTGGCCCGCGTCGCGGACTTCCGCGCACGGGCCCGCACCGCACTCGCGGAACTCGGCGCCGGTACCACCAGCGCTCTCAGCACCACCACGGAGGCACGATGACCGTCGACCGGCTGCTGCCGACCCAGGAGGCCGAGGACCTGCTCGGCCTCACCCGCGACATCGCCGACAAGGAACTCGCTCCCCGCGTCGACAAGCACGAACGCGAAGAGCTCTACCCCGAAGGTCTCTTCAGGACCCTGGGCGAGGCCGGACTGCTCGGCCTGCCCTACCCGGAGGAGTACGGCGGCGGAGGCCAGCCGTACGAGGTGTACCTCCAGGTCGTCGAGGAACTGGCGGCCCGCTGGGCGGCCGTCGCGGTGGCCACCAGCGTGCACACCATGTCGGCGTACGCCCTGATGACGTACGGCACCGAGGAGCAGCGCGAGCGCTGGGCGCCGGGGATGCTCGCGGGCGGCCTGGTCGGCGGCTACAGCCTCTCCGAACCGCAAGCCGGCTCGGACGCCGCCGCGCTGACCTGCAAGGCGGTGCGTGAGCCGGCCGGCTACCGGATCACCGGCAGCAAGGCGTGGATCACCCACGGCGGCAAGGCCGACTTCTACACGCTCTTCGCCCGCACCTCCGCCGGCAGCCGCGGCATCTCCTGCTTCCTCGCGCCCGGCGCCACCGAGGGCCTGACCTTCGGCCGCCCCGAGGAGAAGATGGGGCTGCACGCGATCCCGACCACCGCGGCCCACTGGGACGGCGCGCTCATTGAAGCCGGCCGGCTGCTGGGCAGCGAGGGCCAGGGCCTGCAGATCGCGCTCTCCGCGCTGGACTCCGGACGGCTGGGCATCGCCGCCTGCGCCACGGGCGTCGCGCAGGCGGCCCTGGACGCGGCCGTGGCGTACGCCAACGAGCGCACCGCCTTCGGCCGGAAGATCATCGACCACCAGGGCCTGGGCTTCGTCCTCGCCGACATGGCCGCGGCCGTCGACTCGGCCCGCGCCACCTACCTCGACGCGGCCCGCCGCCGCGACGCGGGCCGCCCGTACAGCCGCCAGGCCAGCGTCGCCAAGCTCATCGCCACCGACGCCGCCATGAAGGTCACCACGGACGCGGTCCAGGTGTACGGCGGCTACGGCTACACCCGTGACTTCCCGGTCGAGCGCTACATGCGCGAAGCGAAGATCATGCAGATCTTCGAAGGCACCAACCAGATCCAGCGCCTGGTGATCAGCAGACAGCTCTCCCGGCCGTGAGCCGCGCTTCATCCCTCGGCTGACGGACGTGCACGGTGCGGCACGGAACCGAAGGCCCCGCTCCCGAGCCGGAGCGGGGCCGCGGCGGTCATGGATGGGCGGGGTGCGGAGCAAGCGCTGCGAAGTAGGCGCCATGCCGGTGCGGATGCTGTGGCGCGATGTGCAGTGATGACATGGGCACGCCATCACAGTAGCCTTGCCGCTCGCGGAACTGACCAACAGCCAGAGAGCGGGCTCAGGGCTGCGACAGCTGAAGAGCGGGGCCTGCTCAACAGAACGGGGGATCGGTTGAGTACCCATGACACGACGCGCGAGGAGAGCGGTCCACCGCGTCTCCAGGTGCGGTTGCTGACCGCGGCGGGGGCGTGCGGCGCGACGCTGCTGGCGGCGTCACTCGCCGTCGTTCTCAGCGGCGCCGACGAAGTGGCCGTTCCGGGCGTGCCGAGCCCGTCCGGACTGCCGACGTCCTTACCGAGCTCCTTACCGACCTCGCTGCCGACGGATCTACCGACCGATCTGCCGACCGGCCTGCCCAGCAGTCTTCCGTCGTCGATGCCCACGGACCTTCCCACGGACCTCCCCACTGATCTGCCGACCGGTCTGCCCAGCATGCCGGAGCTGCCGGAGCTGTCCGGAGGTGGCTCATGAGGGGGCCGCGTCCGGTGTCGGTACGCGACGATCCCCGGGCGCGGGCACGGGCGTTGCTCATCGCACGCGTCGCCATCGCGTTCTACCTCGTGGAGCTGCTGCTCAACCTGACCCGGCCGCATCTGCTGCCCGATGAACCGGCCCTGTCGATCTTCTACAAGCTGCCCGGGGACTCGGGCTCGCTGGGGCGGCTGCTGTCGATGCCGGAGCTGGTGTTCTGGGTCATGCTCGCGGGCATCGTGGCCGGCGCGGCCGTACAGGTCTACGCGGCGCTCACCCGCCGCAGCCGCAAGGGCGACAGCGGCAGGGGCGACAGCCGTGAGGAGGGCAACGGGCGGCGGGCGATCACGCTGACCTGGATCACCCTGGGATGCCTGCTGCTGCCGTTCGGGCTGATCTCCGTGACCGTCCTCGTCGAGTTCTTCCCGATCACCCTGCTGTGCCTGCCCACCACGGCCCTGGTGCTGCTTCTGCTGCGCTCGGTCGTACGGTTCGCCCGGGTGCCCTGGTCAGCGCTGCTGATCGCCTTCGCCTGGGGCGTGCTGATCGTCTTCGGGCTCGGCCGCGCCTACACCAGCCTGGGGTTCGGCACCGTCTACGGCTATCTGGGCCCGCGCGCCGGAACCGGCCTCGGCGAGTTCACGAAGGGGCTAGACGACACCCTTGCCCTGCTGATCCTGCACCTCGGCCTCGTCAACGCCCTCATCGTCGCGGCGGGCGTCGTCCTGCTCCTGACGCTGCTGCGGCATCGCGTCACGGACGCGGTGACGGGGCTCCTCCTCGGTGCGGCCGTCGGGCTCGGCTACTGCTTCGTGGAAAGCGTGCTGATCATCAAGCTGTACGGCTCGTTGGGCGTCTTCATGGGGCCCACCAGCGGCTTCGAGTACTGGATCCGCCAGTCGATCGGCCTGCTCGGCGGGCAGGTGACGTTCGGTGCGCTGGTCGGCGCCGCGCTCGGCGCGGCCGCCGGTGCCCGCCGCCGGGGCTTCCTCGTCGGGGCCGGCCTGCTGGCGGCCGTCGGCGGGGCGACGGCGTCCGAGACCCTGTCGGGCTGGCTGTCCGGCCGACTGGACGGCCAGGTGGAGATCGGCAGCGCGCTGGACACGCTCGTGGTCTCGCCGTTGCTCTGGCTCCTTCCCCAACTGCCGTTCTTCGCGCTGGCCGTGGCGCTCCTCGTCGCCGGGATCCGGTCCCGCGCCCCCGCGCTGCGAAACGCGGTGGCGGCGGAGACCGCGTCGGCAGGGGCCATCACGGTGGCGGAGGCACCGGTCCTCGTCTCGCCCGTGCTGCGGTTCTGGGCGGTGGTGAGTACGTGGCGGGCATACGGCAGGACCGCGGCACTGGCCCTGCACCGGTTGCAGTCCGCCCAGTTGGAGCTCGCGAGCTGGCGGGCGCAGAACGATCCGGAAGCCGGAACCGAGGGGGACGAGTTGAGGGCACGGGTCATGCGAGTCAAGGGCATACGTGGGGTGACCCCGTGAGCCGCCACGACAGTGCGTCCCGTACCGCAGCGGGCCCGCCGCGCCGGACGCGAGTGCGCAGGGCCGCCGCGCGGCTGGCGGTCTGCGCGGTCCTGGCGGCCTGCGCCATGCTGTCGGTCCCGCAGGAGGCGTCCGCCTGTGCCGTCAGCTACGGCTACCGGCCGTCGATGGACATCAACGCCCTGCGGGAGCACCGGACCTGCTCGACCGGAACCTCCACGGCCGGGGTGGCCGGCGTCGCCGTACTGGTACTCGGCGCCCTGGCAGCCGCGGGGGTGGCCATCTACCGCAGTGGTGAGCGGCGGATGGGAGCAGGCGAACGGGGCGGGGCCGGGCCGCACCCGGCCCTGACCGCCTACCTGGACGCCACGGGCATGGCCCCGCCGACGAAGGGGCAGCACCATGCGTCGTAACGCGCTGCGTCTCGCCGCGGTGTTCAGCGCACTCTTCCTCGCCTGCGCGCCGGCCGTGTGGGAGGGCGGGCCGACGGTCGCCGCCGCGCCTTCGCCCGACTCCGGGCATCACAAACTGGTAGTACCACCGGGCGTGGCACCGACGGACAAGGACCTGGACAGCATCGCCAGGAAGGTGATCCAGGACCCGATGGGGCAGGAACTCCACCTGGCCGTCGAGCGGTTCAAGCAGCTCCTCAATGCACCGCCCAACACCTCCGTGGCGTTCTTCGACTTCGGCTGGATGGTGAACAGCACCGACCTGCCCGGCTGGCTGAGGGACAGCTACCCCGACTTCCTGGGTGAGTTCACGGACCAGGTGAGGTCGCCCAGTACCGCGCCCGCCTGGAAGTATCCGCTGCACGGCCGCATGGTCGACGCCGAGAACTACTTCTACGACGACCTCTTCGAGGAACTCGGCGTGCGCCCCACGGATTCCTACGGAAATGACCAGGTGCTGGCCCTCGCCACGGGCAGCAGGGGCGACAACCGGCATTCCGAGGACGCGATGGACGAGTTCATGTCGCGCACCCTGGACGACGCCCTTCGCCGAACGGCCCGCACGTCGGCCCAGCGGCAGGAGACAGCCGGCATCATCAAGGTGATCAAGGGGCATTCCGGGGCCGGCATCGCGGGCCAGCGGAGCTACTGCGACGTCTGTGCCCCCAAGGTCAGCAAGGCCGGCTATAAATTCCGGAACGAATTCTTCATCGTCAAGTTCGACAAGCGGGGCTCTCCACAGGCGAGGATCGCCAACAGTACGCTCAAGCAGCTGCCGGTCAAGCTGGCGAAGGAGTACAAGAAGCAGGACGAGAAGGCCGCGACCGAGGCCGTGAACAAGGTGGGTCTGACGAGCCCCTGCCCGCTCGGCGGCACCGCGCAGACGATGGACCTCGCGGCTCTGTCCAGGTCCGGACCCTGTGGCGGGGACAGGAGCGGGCTGACCGGCGCGCTGTCCTCATCGGACTACGGCGGCGTCGACTTCTCCACCCTGCAATTGCGTTATCTCTCGGACGACGCCGACTCGGGCGTGCGGTACGCATTCTCCGCCAAGGCCGCCGAGAAGGGACTGGAACAGGATTCCCGCTCGGGCCGCAGCTCGCTCGTCGGCAGCATGGCGGACCTGCGCACCTGGCTCGTGCTGAGCCCGGACAAGTTCTGGGTGAACCTCAATCCGGGCGAGCCGGACCGCATCATCGACTCCGCGCTCGGCCGGACGAACGCGGGCCGGGCGCTGCTGGAGGCGGACTGGCGGATGAAACGGACGCAGGGAAAGCTGCTGGATCCCGGGACCTCCTTCGGCGCCGAATACTGGAGAAAGCTCGGCGGCTCGGGGGGCCGCAGCTGCTATTCGTCACGGATGTGGATCGTTCCGGGCAAGGTGGAGGTGCGTGAGGACGGTTCCTCGCTCTACGTCCTCAAGGCCGCGCTCGACGTCAAGGCCAAGGCCGAGAAGGTCGCCGGGCTGGGCCGGTCCGGGTGCAATGCGGACCCCGCGGAAACGGCACGCAACGAGCGGCTGGAACAGGAAATGGTGGTGCCGAAGATCGCGAAGGCGGTCAATACGGACCCCGAATACGCCGCGCTGCGTCAGGCGTTCCTGGCCCGCGTCGTCGCGCAGTGGATCCGTGACCGGCACGCCGCCGGCCACCCCACGTCGTTCGACAAGCTGATCGGCTCGGGCGACCTGGGGCCCGCCACCCTGGACGGCTCATGGAAGCCGAAGCAGGTGTACTCCGCCTACCTCCGCTCCATCAGCGAAGGGGATTTCACCTACAAGCGGACGACCCGCGTCGGCAACAAGATCATCACTTACGTCATGCGGACCGGTGGGGTCGACTTCGGCACGCTCCGGCCGGACAAGCTCAGCTCGGCGGAGATGGGCCGGCAGGTGCCCCAGCTGCCGCGGACCATACGGCAGTCCGCCGACCGGCCCGCGACCGCGGCGGACGGTTCGGTCTGGCTCGCCGACTCGGCGGCGCCACCGCACATCGGCGCCTGGGAGCGGATCCGCGGCTTCCTCGGGGGCACGACCGGCATCCTCGTCGTCGTGGTGGTGGCCCTGGCGATCCTGCTGCTGTTCGTCCGCGACGGCTCGGCGCTGCGCCGCAGGGCCACCGAATGACGACCGCGGCAGCGCCCGCTCATGGCCCGCTGTGGTGATCCGTACCGCCGGTGAGCCCGTGGCGCGCGGATGCCCGGCCTACACGCTGCTGACGCTGGGGCCGCCGTAGTCGTGCGGCGGGCCGCCGCGCCATTCGACCCAGGCCGGATCGTCGAGGAGGGGTTCGGCGTCGGGGAGGCCGCTGCGCCGGAGGAACTCCACGACGTCCATGTCGCTCTGCGCGAGGCCGAGGTTCTCCCCGTCGACGTGCACATGCCGCCCGCCGGCGGGGGAGGGCGGCTGGATGACAATCCGGGTGGTGCTCATGCGTCCACCGTGCCGCCTGCGGAGCGGGCCCGCATCCGAGGGCTCCGCCGGCCGGCCTCCCCGGGCGGCCCGGCCGGCGGCTCCCGAGGGGCGGTGATCATCGGTCCCCGGGGCGTGGATACCGTGCGGAGATGGCAGACATGTTCGAAGAAGGGGCGGGTGGTCGCGCGTGCTGATCGATGAGCTGCGGCAGGAACTGCCGGACGGACGGCTGGTCGAGGACCCGGAGGTCGCCGCGGGGTTCGTCCACGACGAGGCCGAGTGGGCCCCGCACGGCAGCCCCTGCGCCGTCGTCCGGCCGCGCACCGCGGAGGAAGTGCGCACGGTGGTCCGGGCCTGTCTGCGGCACGGCGTCCCGCTCGTCACGCGTGGCGCCGGCACCGGCCTCTCCGGCGGCGCCAACGCCGTCGAGGGGTGCGTCGTGCTCTCCACCGAGCACATGAACGCGATCCACGAGATCGACCCCGTGGAGCGGCTCGCCGTCGTGGGCCCCGGTGTCGTCAACGACGACCTGCGGGCCGCCTGCGCCGAGCACGGTCTCTGGTACCCGCCGGACCCGGCCAGCGCCCCCTGGTCGACCATCGGCGGCAACGTCGCCACCAACGCCGGCGGCCTGTGCTGCGTGAAGTACGGCGTCACCCGGGACTACGTCCTCGGCCTCCAGGTCGTCACCGGCACCGGCGAACTGGTCCGGCTGGGCCGGCGCACCGCCAAGGGCGTCGCCGGATACGACCTCGCCGGGCTGATGGTCGGCTCCGAGGGCACGCTCGGCGTGATCACCGAGATCACCGTACGGCTGCGGCCCCTGCGCGAGCCGGAGCGCACGGTCGCCGGATACTTCTCCTCGGTCGTGGACGCGGGCCGCGCCGTCGCCGCTGTCGGCGCCGCCGGGCTCACGCCCTCGGCGCTGGAGCTGATCGACCGGCACTGCCTGGCCGCCGTCGACAAGTGGAAGAACATGGGCCTGTCCGTCGACGCGGACGTGGTCCTGCTCGGCCGTACGGACGCGCCGGGCCCGGCCGGGGAGCAGGAGGCGGCACGCATGCTGGCCTGCTTCGAGGAGGCGGGTGCCACCTGGGCCGTGCAGTCCACCGACCAGGAGGAGGCCGACGCGCTGTTCGACGCCCGGCGGCTGGCCTATCCGGCGCTGGAGCGCCTGGGCCCGGTTCTGACCGAGGACGTCTGCGTCCCCAAGGCCGCCGTGCCCGAGATGCTCGCCCGCATCGAACGCGCCGCCACGCGCCACGACACCCTCATCGCCAACATCGCGCACGCCGGGGACGGCAACCTCCACCCCCTGCTCATCACCCCGCCCGGCGACCTCGCGGCGAGGGAGCGCGCCCAGGCCGCCTTCCACGAGATCATCGCGGATGCCATCGCCCTCGGCGGCACGGTCACCGGCGAGCACGGCGTCGGCCTCCTCAAGCGCGACGGCCTCGCCCAGGAGCTGCCCGCGCCCGTCATCGACATGCACCATGCGATCAAGGCGGCGCTGGACCCGCAGGGCATCCTCAACCCCGGCAAGGTCGTGCCCGAGAACCCCCGGCAAGGTCGCGCCCCAGCGCGGGGAGACCGCCGGCTGAGCCGCGCCGCACGCCGGGGCGGCCGCCTCCGCCGTACGTGGGCACGGTCCCGCCTGCCCGCGTACGGTGGGTGCCCTCTACGCTGCTGATCATCCGTTGATCCACGGCAGTTCGCCGGGCAGCTCCGTACAAGAGGGACGAGGGGGACGAAACACTTCCATGCACGGTCTCGAACCCGCGGATCCGCCGGCTCTGGGCGGCTATCCGCTGCTGGCCAGACTCGGCGCGGGCGGCATGGGGCAGGTGTACTTGTCCCGCACGGCGTCCGGCCGGCCACTGGCGCTGAAGACGGTCCGCTCCGACCTCGGCGCCGAGCTGGGCTTCGAAGCCCGCTTCGACCGGGAGATCCGCAACAGCGACCGGGTCCGTTCCCCGTGGTCCGTCGCCGTCGTCGACCACAGCACCGCCGGGCAGCGGCCCCAGTGGCTGGCCACCGAGTACGTACCGGCGCCGTCGCTCGGCGACTGGGTCGAGCAGGCGGGCCCGCTCCCCGAACCGGCCCTGCTGGCCCTGGCCGTCGAACTGTGCGGAGCGCTCCGCGAGGTGCACAACACCGGCCTCGCGCACCGGGACGTCAAGCCCGGCAACGTCCTGCTGGCGGGCGACCATCCGCGGCTGATCGACTTCGGTATCGCCCGCGCCGCCGACGACTCCCGGCACACCCACACCGGCGGCATGATCGGTTCACCCGGCTTCCTGGCACCCGAGCAGGCCACCGGAACCGGGACCTCCCTGCCCGCCGACGTGTTCTCGCTGGCCGCCGTCCTGGCCCACGCCGCGACCGGACGCGGCCCCTTCGCCCGGCCCGCGGAGAACGCCTCGGCGCCCGTGCTGCTGTACCGCATCGTCCACGAGGAACCCGACCTCGGCGGCGTCCCCGAGGCGCTGCGGCCGCTGCTGGCGTCCTGCCTGGTCAAGGAGGCGGAGCAGCGGCCGACGGCGGAAGCGCTGAGCGAGTGGCTGGAACGGATCGGCGCCGGCGGGCACCAGTGGCAGCAGGTGGTTCCCGCCGAGCTGGCCGAGGAGCTGGCCGCCCGTGAGCGGACGCTGCGCAGGCTGGCCGACGGCCCGACCGCGACGCAGCACGCGCCGGGAGCCGGGGCGCCCGGGTTCGGCCCGCCGCCGACCATGTCCCCGACCGGCCGGCCTGCCGCCTTCGCCCCTCCCGCCTCCTTCGGGCCGCCCTCCGCCCCGTCCCCGGTCGGCGCGCAGCCGCTGTCCGGCGCCCAGCAGCCGGTCTCCGTGCAGCCACCGGCGGGTACGCAGCCACCGGGCGCCGTGCAGGCCCCGCACTCCGTTCCGGCGCCGCTGCCCGCGCAGGCGCCGCCGCCGGACCGGGCCCCGGCCGCCATGAGCGGAGCCGGGCCGGCCGCGGGCCCGCCCGCGCGGAAGCAGCTGTCGAACCGCGTGCTCGTCGCCGGCATCCTGCTGCTGCTCGTGCTCACGCCGTTCATCAGCCGGACGATGCGGGAACCGCTGTTCTTCGTCGCGCTGTTCGCCCCGTTCGTCCTGGCCGGCTTCCTGATCCGCAGGGCCGTCCTCCGACGCCGGAGACGCGAAGGCCGCTAGCCGCCCGGCGGCCGGTCCGTGCGGCGAAAACCGAGGTCCGTGGGGAACCGGGGGTCCGGGGGCGCTAGCGTGGTGCCTGCCGTTGACCACCGGCCGCGGGCCGGACACGGGCGCATCACGGGGAGGAAGAGAAACATGCAGGTCGGAGCCGTCTGTTGAGAATCTTGCACACCTCCGACTGGCATCTGGGCCGCTCGTTCCACCGCGTGAACATGCTCGACCACCAGCGTGCCTTCCTCGACCACCTCATCGAGACCGTCCGGAGCCACGAGGTCGACGCCGTGGTCGTCGCGGGTGACGTGTACGACCGTGCCGTGCCGCCGCTGGCCGCCGTCGAGCTGTTCGACGACGCGCTGCACCGCCTCGCCGAACTCGGCGTGCCCACCGTCATGATCTCCGGCAACCACGACTCCGCGCGCCGGCTCGGCGTCGGCGCCCGTCTGATGGCGAAGGCCGGCATCCACCTGCGCACCGACCCGGCCGGCTGCGGCACGCCCGTCGTGCTCGCCGACGACCACGGCGACGTGGCCTTCTACGGTCTGCCGTACCTCGAACCGGCGCTGGTCCGCGACACGCTCGGCGCCGAGAAGGCCCGCCACACCCAGGTGCTGCGCGCGGCCATGGACCGGGTACGGGCCGACCTCGCGGAGCGCCCCGCGGGCACCCGCTCCGTCGTCCTCGCCCACGCCTTCGTCACCGGCGGCGCCTCCAGCGACAGCGAGCGCGACATCACCATCGGCGGCGTCGCCTCCGTACCGGCCGAGGTCTTCGACGGCGTGGACTACGCGGCCCTGGGCCATCTGCACGGCTGCCAGCAGATCACCGACCGGGTGCGGTACTCCGGCTCCCCGCTCGCGTACTCCTTCTCCGAGGTCCACCACCGCAAGTCGATGTGGCTCGTCGACCTGGGCCCGGACGGCGCGCCGGACGCCCAGCGCCTGCCGTGCCCCGTGCCGCGGCCGCTCGCCCGGCTCCGCGGCCGGCTGGAAGACCTGCTGGCCGACCCGGACCTCGCCCGGCACGAGGAGTCCTGGGTCGAGGCGACCCTCACCGACACGGCGCGCCCGCACGAGCCGATGGCCCGGCTCGCCGAGCGCTTCCCGCACATCCTCGCCCTCGCCTTCGAGCCCGAAGCGCGCGACGGCGGCTCCGGGGTCTCCTACGCGCAGCGGCTGCGCGGCCGTTCCGACCAGGAGATCGCCGAGGACTTCGTGGCCCACGTGCGGCCGGGCCGGGCCGCCGACGCCGCCGAGCGGTCGGTGCTGCGCGCCGCGATCGACGAGGTACGGACGGACGAAGCGGCCAAGGAGTCGGCGTGAAACTGCACAAGCTGACGCTCGCCGCCTTCGGCCCGTTCGGCGGCGCCCAGACCGTCGACTTCGACGCCCTCTCCGGTGCCGGGATCTTCCTGCTGCACGGCCCGACCGGCGCCGGCAAGACCTCCGTCCTGGACGCGGTCTGCTTCGCGCTGTACGGCTCCGTCCCCGGCGCCCGCCCCGGCGGCCCGTCCCTGCGCAGCGCGCTCGCCCCGTCCGGCACGGCCACCCAGGTCGTCCTGGACCTCACCGTCGGCGGCCGCCGGCTGGAGATCACCCGACGGCCCGAACAGCCCCGCCCGAAGAAGCGCGGCACGGGCACGACGATGGAGAAGGCGTACAGCGCGCTGCGCGAGTACGACCCGGTGGCGGGGGAGTGGAAGGCGCTCAGCCGTTCCCACCAGGAGATCGGCGAGGAGATCCAGCAGCTCCTCGGCATGAGCAAGGAGCAGTTCTGCCAGGTCGTCCTGTTGCCGCAGGGCGAGTTCGCGAAGTTCCTGCGCGCTGACGCCGAGGCCCGCGCCAAGCTGCTCGGGCGGCTCTTCGACACCCGCCGGTTCGCCGCGCTGGAGGAACGGCTCGCGGCAGTACGCAAGGCGGCCGCCGACCGGGTCACCGCCGCCGACGACCGGCTCCTCGCGCTCGCCCACCGGATGGCACAGGCGGCCGGCGACACCCCGGACCTCACCGACGGCTCCGTACCGGCGCCGGGCCGGGCGGAGGAGCCCGCCACCGGCACCGGCAAGGGCCCCCGTACCCGTACGAAGAAGGCCGCGGGCCGTACGGGCACCACGCCCGCGCCCGGCGAGCCCGGCTTCGCCGCCACCGTGCTGGCCTGGGCGGCGGTCGCCAGGTCCGGAGCCCGCGAACGACTGGAGATCGCCGCGGCGGCGGCCGCCACCGCCGAGGGCGCCGCCGACGACGCCGCCCGCGCACTGGAGGACACCCTCGAACGCGCCCGGCTCCAGCAGCGCCACGCCGAGGCCCGCCGCCGGGCCGAAGCCCTCGACGCGCAGGCCGGCGACCGCGACCGGGCCCGGCAGCGGCTGGACCGCGCACGCAAGGCCCAGCGCGTCGCCCCCGGCCTCGCGCTGCGCGACGCCGCCTGGCGCGATCACGAGACCGCGCACGCCACCGAGCACCGCTGCCGCGGGCTGCTGCGCCCCGACCTGGTGGACGCCGGCGGCGACCAGCTGTCGGACCTCGAACACCACCTCAGAGGCGAACTGGGCTCCCTGGACGCGGCCCGCCGCGACGAGCGGCGGGCCGCCGACATCGCCGCCGAACGCACCGCCCTGGAGCGCGAGGCCCGCGACGACGAGCAGACGCTCCTGGACGCCGCGGACTGGCTGGCCGGCTGGGATGCCACTCGCGCCGCCCACCAGCACCGCATCGACACCGCCCAGGAAGCGGCGGCCCGCGCCGAACAGCTCGGTGCCCGCGTCGAACCCGCCGAGACCCGGCTGGCCGCCGCCCGCCGCCGCGACCGCGCCACCGCCGAACTGGCCGACGCCGATCGGGCGGTGCTCCGCGCGCAGGAGGCGGCGAACCAGGCGCACGAGGAGTGGCTGAAGCTCAAGGAGGCCCGGCTGCACGGCATCGCCGCCGAGCTCGCCAAGGACCTCAAGGACGGCGAGCCGTGCGCCGTCTGCGGTGCGACCGGCCACCCGGCCCCCGCCCGCACGACGGCCGGCCATGTGGACCGCGAGCGGGAGGAGGCCGCGTTCGCCGACTACGAGCGCGCCGTGACCGCCCGCGACCGGGCCGAGCAGACGCGGGGGACCGTCAAGGAGGAGCTGGCCGCCGCGACCGCGGGCGCCGGAGACGCACCGGTCGCCGACCTCGCCCGGGAACTGGCGGAGCTGCGTACGGAGTACACCGAGGCGCACGCCACCGGCGCCGGGCTGCACGCCGCGCGCGAAGCCCTCGCGCGGGCCGAGCGCGAGTACGAGCAGCGCCGGGCCGAGCAGCAGGCAGCGCAGCAGCGCACCGCGGCGCGTGACTCCCGGCGCGACGCGCTGGACCGCGAGGAGCAGGCCCTGGCCGAGGGGCTGCGCCGGGCGCGCGGGGACAGCGCGAGCGTCGCCGACCGTGCCCACCGCCTGGAGCGGCAGGTCGCGCTGCTCGCGGAGGCGGTCACCGCGGTACGGGCCGCCGAGACCGCCGCCGAACGCCTGAAGGAGGCCGACGCGGCCCTGGCCGACGCCGCGTACAAGGCCGGCTTCAACACCCCGCGGGATGCCGCGGCCGCCATGCTCGGCGACGACGACTGGCGGCATGTCCAGGGGCAACTGGACGCCTGGCAGGCCGAGGAGACCGCGGTCGCGGCCGAGCTGGCCGACCCGCGCGTCGCCGACGCCGCGGCCCTGCCGCCCGCCGACACCGACCGGGCCCGCGCCGTCTCGGAGACCGCGGCCCGCCGGCTGCGTGAGGCCGCCACCGACCGCGCCACGGCACACGAGCGCTGCGCCGAGCTGGACCGGCTGTCGGCCCGTGCCGAGTCCGACGCCCGCGAACTGGCCCCGCTGCGCGAGGAGTACGACCGCGTGGCCCGGCTCGCCTCCCTCACCGCTGGCACCTCGGCGGACAACGAACGCAAGATGCGTCTGGAGTCCTACGTGCTCGCCGCCCGCCTCGAACAGGTCGCGGCCGCTGCCAGTGCCCGCCTGACGCGGATGTCGGCGGGCCGCTACACCCTTGTGCACTCCGACGAACGGGCCGGCGGCGCCCGCCGTTCCGGGCTCGGCCTGCATGTCGTCGACGCGTGGACCGGGCAGGAGCGCGACACCGCGGGCCTCTCCGGGGGCGAGACGTTCTTCGCCTCGCTCTCGCTGGCGCTGGGCCTCGCCGATGTGGTTACGGACGAGGCCGGCGGCACCCGCCTGGACACCCTCTTCATCGACGAGGGCTTCGGCAGCCTCGACGAACAGACCCTCGACGAGGTCCTGGACGTACTGGACTCACTCCGCGAACGGGACCGCAGCGTCGGCATCGTCAGCCACGTCGCCGACCTGCGCCGGCGCATCCCGGCCCAGCTGGAGGTCCTCAAGAACCGGTCGGGTTCGTCCGTGCGGCTCCGCGTCGCCGGTGCCACCGGCTGACACCGGTGGCACCGACGCGGGGCCTCAGGGGCTGACGGGGCGGCCGGCGAGCGGGGAGGAGTACACGACATTGGTCGTCACTGCGCCCAGCGCGCCGATCCGCCCCGCCACCTCCTCCAGATGCCGCATCGACCGCGCCGCGACCTTGATGATGAAGCAGTCGTCGCCGGTGACGTGGTGCGCCTCCAGGATCTCCGGGGTGGTGTCCAGGAGGTCGTGGAACGGCTCGTCGTTGCCGTTCGGATACCGCAGCCGTACGAAGGCCAGCACCGGCAGCCCGACCCGCTCGGGATCCACCACGGCCGCGTATCCGCGAATCACCCCGGCCTCCTCCAGCCGCCGCACCCGCTCGGTGACGGCACTGGCGGACATGTTCACCGCCCGCGCCAGCACGGCGTACCCCGCGCGCCCGTCCTCCTGGAGGGCACGCAGTATCCGCCAGTCGGTGGCATCGGGGGAGTATGGGGGAGAACCTGTCATGACCGCTGTCTAGCAGTGGAATCCCCGGTGGATCAATGGTTTCACCGGGGAATTTCGGTTCAGAGCTCCTTCCGTTCCGGGGCTGCCGCCGCCAGCTCGGCCACCGTCCCGGACATGACCGTGCGGAGGTGCCGGGTGAGATGGTCCAGCGGCCAGTCCCACCAGGCGAGGTCCAGCAGGCGGGCGATGTCCGCCTCGTCGTACCGGAGACGGAGGAGGCGGGCCGGGTTGCCGCCCACGATGCCGTAGTCGGGCACGTCGTCCACGACCACCGAACCCGAGGCGACGACCGCGCCGTGGCCGATGCGGACGCCGGGCATCACCGTCGAGCGGTAGCCGAACCACACGTCGTTCCCGATCACGGTGTCCCCGCGCCCCGGCAGGCCGCTGATCAGGTCGAAGTGGTCGGCCCACGAGCCGCCCATGATGGGGAAGGGGAAGGTGGAGGGGCCGTCCATACGGTGGTTGGCACCGTTCATCAGGAACCGCACGCACTCACCCAGCGCGCAGAACTTCCCGATGACCAGCCGCTCGGGCCCGTAGTGGTACAGCACGTTGCGGTTCTCGAACGCGGTCGGGTCCTCGGGATCGTCGTAGTAGGAGAATTCGCCCACCTCGATCAGGGGCGAGGTGACCAGCGGCTTGAGCAGCACGACGCGCGGCTGGCCGGGTACCGGGTGCAGCACGGTCGGATCGGCGGGCAGGAGCTGGGGCATGAGTGGGCCTCTTTCTGCTGGTGCGTCGTCAGGCCGGGCCTGACGATGGGTCATGGGTGGGGAAAACGGGGTGACAACGGTCAGCACGGCGGCCAGGGTGGTCGGCCATGACCACTCACGACCTCGACCGGTCCGCCGACGCACCCGAACCCTCCCCGTCCGCCGACGCGCTGCGCCGGGAGCCGTACCCGCTGCGCGGACGCACGGCACTGGTCACCGGAGCCAGCCGGCGCGGCGGCATCGGCTACGCCGTCGCCCGCCGGCTGGCCGCCTACGGTGCGAGTGTGTACCTGCACCACCACGTCCCGCACGACGCACGGCAGCCGTGGGGCGCCGACCCGGGCGGACCCGAGGCGGTCGCGGCGGGCGTACGGGAGGTGGCCGTGCCCGGCGCGGTGGTGGCGCACGGCCCGGCCGACCTCGCCGGCCCCGATGCACCGGCCCGCCTTCTCGCCACAGCCGCGGGCGCGCTCGGCGGCCGCCTGGACGTCCTCGTCGCCAACCACGCGCTCAACGGCAGCGACGGCACCCTCGACACCATTGACGCGGCCGTGCTGGACGCGCACTGGGCGACCGATGTGCGGTCGGTGGTCCTGCTGGCGCAGGCGTTCGCCCGGCATCGCATCCCCGAGCACCCCGGCGGCCGTCTCGTGATGATGACGTCCGGCCAGGACCAGGGCGGCGGCATGCCGGGGGAGGTGGCCTACGGCCTGGCCAAGGGCGCGCTGGCCTCGGCGACCCGGACGCTCGCCACCGCCTTCGCGCCGCTCGGCGTCACGGTCAACACCGTCAACCCCGGCCCGGTCGACACCGGTTACGCGGTCGGGGAGCTGCGCGAGTGGGTCGCCGGACGCTTCCCCGGCGGGGCGTGGGGCGCGCCCGACGATCCGGCCCGGCTCATCGCCTGGCTCGCCACGGACGAGGCGGGCTGGATCACGGGCGAGGTCATCAACTCGGAGGGCGGTTTCCGGCACTGAGCGGTCGCGCCTCCCGTGCCCCGCCGTCATCGGCCGTGTCCCCGACCGCTTCCGCCGTACCGGCCGCAGCACCGCTCCCGTTCCCCCCGTATTCAAATACCTGCATCTCCGCCTCCTCGCCCGTGCGCACGAAGCCGGACCGCTCCAGCACACGCTGCGAGGGCAGGTTCGCCGGTTCCGTGGCGGCCCGCAGCGTGCGGACCTCGGGGCGGGACCACGCCCACGAGGCGAGCAGCCGCACCGCGTCCGTCGCCCAGCCGGCGCCGCGGGCCGAGGGGGACAGGTCGTACCCCAGCTCGGCCGTGCCGGTCTCGTCGGGCGGACCGTGGAAGCCGATGCCGCCCAGCGCCACGCCGTCCTCGGCGCGGGTGATGGCGTAGGTGCCCCAGCCGGGCCGGTAGAGCCCGGCCGCCGCGAGTTGCACCATGATTCCGGCGCCTTCCACCGTGCCCTCCGGCGGCTGGCCGTCCACCCAGCGCAGCCCGGCCGTGCCGCCGTCCGCGAGCCGGGCGCACTCGGTCGGCGGCAGCGCCCGCAGCGTCAGCCGGCCGGCCGTGAGCGCGAGCGGGAAGCCGGACCCGGCGGCGGTCAGCGCCTCGAACAGCCGTGCAGTCTCCGAGTCCGTGGCCGGGCCGAGGTCGCCGGTCTGCCCGTCGCCCACGGCGAGCGTCCGCCACGCCCCGGCAGTCCCGGGCGCGAGGTCGGCCGTGACGAAGCGGTTCCCCGAGCGGCGTACCAGCGTGGTCGGTTCGGCCGGCAGGGCGGCGGGGAGGGGCGCCGCGTCGGCCGTCGCGTCCGGGTGCGCGGTCGTCACCACCGGCACTCCGTCCACCCACCACACCCGCACCGCGGCGGCGGCCGACGGGGTGCCGTCCGCCGGGCTTTGAGGGGCGGCGAGGTACTGCCCCGGGGCGGTGAGCAGCGTGCGGTCCCGGTCCGCGAGCGCCGCAGCCAGCGCGGTGTAGCGGTCGCCGGTCAGCGGCCGGCCGCGGTACCAGGCGGGTCCGGGCCCGGCGGGCACACCGGCGACGGCCTGCGCCGCGTCGCCCACCCGCAGCGCTTCGTCGTCGGTGACGGCGACCTGTGCCCCCGCCGCGCGGGCGGCGCGCGCCTCCCGGTCGAAATCCGGAGCCGGTTGTCCGGGCCGCGACGGATCGCCGGGAAGCAGGAAGAGGAGGGTCATGGGCACGGACCCTACGGACCACCGGCCCCGGCCGCCACGGATTTACTCCGGCGGGGGATGAGGGGCGGCGCCCGGTCGGGCCGCCGCCCCTCTGTCCTCGTGCGGTCTACAGCGCCGACAGCTCGCTTTCGAGGTCGTCGAGGCCGAGGGACCCCTGGGAGAGGGCCGCCATGTGCCACTTCTTGGGGTCGAAGGCGTCGCCGTGGCGGCGGCGGGCGGCCGCGCGGCCGTTCAGCCAGGCGCGCTCGCCGAGCTTGTAGCCGATCGCCTGGCCGGCCATGCCCTGGTACCGGATGATCTCGCTCTCCACGAAGTCGGACGGCCGGCCGCAGTGCGCGTCCATGAACTCCTGCGCCAGCTCCGGTGTCCAGCGCTCGCCCGGGTGGAACGGCGAGTCCTCCGGGATCTCCAGCTCCAGGTGCATGCCGATGTCGATGATCACGCGGACCGCGCGCATCATCTGCGCGTCGAGGTACCCCAGCCGGCGTTCCGCGTTGGTGAGGTAGCCCAGCTCGTCCATCAGCCGCTCGGCGTACAGCGCCCAGCCCTCGGCGTTCGCGCTGACCATGCCGACCGTGGTCTGGTATCGGGAGAGCTGGTCGGCGACGTGCGCCCACTGCGCGAGCTGGAGGTGGTGGCCCGGCACGCCCTCGTGGTACCAGGTGGAGACCAGGTCGTACACCGGGAAGCTGGTCTCGCCCATGGTCGGCAGCCAGGTGCGGCCCGGGCGGGAGAAGTCCAGCGAGGGGCCGGTGTAGTACGGCGCGGCGGCGGAGCCGGCGGGCGCGATCCGCGACTCGACACGCTTGACCCGCTCGGCCAGTTCGAAGTGGGTGCCGTCCAGCGTCTCGATGGCCTCGTCCATCAGCGACTGGAGCCACCGCTGGGCCTCGTCGACGCCCTCGATCTTCTCGCCGTGCTCGTCGAGCCAGGCCAGCGCCTCCCAGGGGGTCTTCGCGCCCGGCAGGACCTTGGCGGCCTCCTTCTCCATCTCGGCGAGCAGCCGGTGGAACTCGGACCAGCCGTACGCGTACGCCTCGTCGAGGTCGAGGTCGCTGCCGTTGTAGTAGCGGGCCATGCGGGCGTACCGCTCGCGGCCCACCACGTCGGGGGAGCCCTCGACGGCCGGCGCGTAGGTGTCGCGCAGCCAGTCGCGCAGCTCGCTCAGCGCGGCGGTGGCGAACCGGGCCGCCTCGTCCAGCTCCTTGCGCCGGCTCTCCGGCCCGGCGGCGGCGAAGTCCGCGAACCAGCCGCCGTCGTCACCGATCCACTCGGCGAGCTGTCCGAGCACCGTCCGCACCTGCCGCGGCCCGGCCGGCAGCCCGCGCCGCAGGCCCTCGCCGAGTGCGGCCCGGTACCCCTCCAGGGCGGCGGGCACGGCGCGCAGCCGCTGCTCGACGGCCGCCCAGTCCTCGTCCGTCCCGGTCGGCATGATGGTGAAGACCTGGCGTACGGAGTGCAGCGGCGAGCTGAGGTTGCTGACCGCCCGCAGGCCCTCACCGGACTCGTGCACGGCGAGCTCGGCGGTGAGCCGCTCGCGCAGCAGCCGGGCGCAGCGCCGCTCGTTGTCGCTGTCGGCGCCCGGCCGGGCCTCGGCGGCGGCCAGCCGGTCGAGCGTGGTGCGGGCCAGCTGGGCCAGCGCCTCCTGCCCGGTGGGGGAGAAGTCGGGCAGCTTGCCGGAGCTCTCCGGTACGCCGAGGAACGTGCCGGTGATGGGGTCGAGGGCGATGAGGGCGTCGACGTACTCGTCGGCGACCCGGCGGGGCAGCGGCTCGGCTTCGGAGCCGGCGCGACCGGTGGAAGCGTTGGGTTCGGACATGGGCCCATCCTGGTACGGATGGGCCCACCACGTCACCAGCAATATTGGTTACGAGCCTGTCGGAAGGCTTTCTTCGCCCTCCGCTGAATCGCGCACCCCGTCGGCGGGCAGTGCGGTCGCCTTCCCCGCCCGCAGCCGGTCCCGTACCAGGGCGATGCCCACCACCACGGCGGCGGCCAGGAGCGACAGGGTGACCTGCTGCCGGCCGTCCGGGTCGGTGAGCATGTAGACCAGCACGAAGGAGATCATCCCGATCGTCGCCCAGGTCAGGTACGGGAAGAGCCACATCCGTACGACCAGCTTCGACGGGTCGTCGCGCAGGATCATCGCGCGCATCCGCAGCTGCGCGAAGGCGATGACCAGCCACACGAACAGGGCGACGGCGCCGGAGGAGTTCAGCAGGAAGGCGAAGACGGTGTCCGGCCACTTGTAGTTGAAGAACACCGCGACGAAGCCGAAGAGGACGGAGGAGAGGATCGCGGCACGCGGCACGCCGCGGGCGCTGGTCCGCGCGAACGCCTTCGGCGCGTCACCCCGCCGGCCGAGCGAGAAGGCCATGCGGGAGGCGGTGTAGAGACCGGAGTTGAGGCAGGAGAGCACCGCCGTCAGCACGATGACGTTCATGACCTCACCGGCGTGCGGGATGCCGATCGAGTTCAGGGCGGCGACGTAGCTGCCGTCCTTGGTGATCGAGGGGTCGTTCCACGGCAGCAGGCTGACCACGACGAAGATCGAGCCGAGGTAGAAGACACCGATGCGCCAGATGACGCTGTTGGTCGCCTTGGTGACCGCGCGCTGCGGGTTCTCCGATTCGCCGGCGGCCAGGGTGACGATCTCGCTGCCCATGAAGGAGAAGACCACCATCAGTACGCCGGTGAGGATCGATCCCGGGCCGTTCGGCATGAATCCGCCGTGTCCGGTGAGGTTCGCGATGCCCGCGGTCTCGCTGTGCGCGCCGGGCAGCACGCCGAAGACGGCCAGCAGGCCGATCGCGACGAAGGCGCCGATGGCGACGACCTTGATACCGGCGAACCAGAACTCGAACTCGCCGTACGAGGCGACCGACGCCAGGTTCGTCGCGGTGAGCACCACCATCACGATCAGGGCCCAGCCCCACTGCGGCACGGCCGGTATCCAGCCCTCCAGGATCTTGGCGCCGGCCGTCGCCTCGACGGCGAGCACCACGACCCAGAAGAACCAGTAGAGCCAGCCGATCGAGAAGCCGGCCCAGCGGCCGAGAGCCCGGTCCGCGTACGCGGAGAACGAACCGGAGCTGGGATAGGCGGCGGCCATCTCGCCCAGCATCCGCATCACGCACACCACGAGCGCGCCGACCAGCGCGTACGACAGGAGGATGGCGGGGCCGGCGGCGGCGATGCCGGAGCCGGAGCCGACGAAGAGACCGGCGCCGATCACTCCGCCGATCGCGATCATGGACAGATGGCGGTTCTTGAGCCCGGCCTGCAGGCCGTCCGAAGGACGTCCGCCGTCACCGGGGGCGGGGGGCGGCGGCGCCACGTCGGTCGTCGGTTGCGTGCTCATACGGTCCTCGGCATTCGGTGGGATTCCATCCCTGCGCGGGGCAGGGCGCAACGCCGCGGGTGCGGCAGGTCGCGATGAGGGTGCGTCGCGTGGGGGAGGCGGAGAGCCGGCGGCGCGCTGCGGGCGGACGCCCGGCTCGCGGGGCCCGCCGTCCGGGATGGCCCCGGGCCCCCGGGGGTCACCCGGTGGCCACGAGGGTTCGATCTTGCGTTACGCAGACGCTAGGAAGAATTTGCTCCGCTCACCATGTACAGATGTCACACCCTCCGCGCCGGCCGTTTTGACACGTGCACAAACGTGCAGGTCAGGGGCAGTGCGAAAGGATGCCCTCGCCGGTCAGGGCGGCCGGATCGGGGTCGTCGGCGACGTCCTCCGCGGCGATGCCGGCGTATCGCGCGAGGGCCGCGACGTCCCGTCCCTGGATCAGTGGGAGCGCTTCCGCGATCCGCTCGTCGCTCCAGTTCCACCAGCCGGTCCGCCACAGCAGCTTGCGGCGCAGCGGGTCGAAGCGGTGCCGCACGACCCTGTTGTCGCCCACCACGACGGAGTAGGGGGCGACGTCCTTGGAGACGGTGGCGCGTGCCCCGATGATCGCGCCGGTCCCGACGCGTACGCCGGGCAGGACGACCGCCTCGTAACCGGTCCACACCTCGTGCCCGATGACGGTGTCACCGGCCGGCGCCCAGGCGTCGTGCTCGTGCGGGAAGAAGTTGAAGCCGTACGGGGTGACCGCGTCGGGGTGGGTGTCGTGCCCGTGATTGCCGCCCAGCAGGAAGGCGGTGCCGGAGGCGAACTGGCAGAAGTTGCCGATCCGCAGCCGGTCGAGGGGGATGCCGCTCGCTCCGTACTCCGTACGGTCGTCGAACGCGTAGCGCAGTCGTCCGGCGAAGCCGTCCCGGTGGTGGTAGCCGCTGTACCAACTGTGCCGGCCGTCCTCCAGTGCGATGAGCGGGTGTGCCGCCACGTCGGGATCGGTGTCGATGCGCTGTACCTGGGTGAAGTCCTTGAAGGTGTCGGTCATGGTCGCGGACGCTAACAGCGCGGCCGCGCCGGAGCTTTCGAATTTTGTTGTGGGGCGGGGGTGGACGGAGTGTGGGGTTTTTGCACCCGGTGCTCCGAGGGTCCGGTGTTACTCCGTAGTCAGTGTGATGCGCATTGTTACCATGCCGCCATGGCGGGGGACACCGGCTTGCGGGCCCAAGGCAGTGCACCGACGGATCCGAGCACACATCAGCTGAGACTGTTCCTGATGCTGGCCGAGGAGATGCACTTCGGACGGGCGGCGAAGCGGGTCTTCATGACCCAGCCCGCCTTCTCGCAGCAGATCCGTTCGCTGGAGCGCCGCCTCGGCCTGACCCTGGTCGACCGCACCACGCGCACCGCGGGACTGACCCCGTCCGGACTCGAACTGCTCCCGGAGATCAGGGCGATGGTGGTCGCCGCCGACCGGCTGCGGCGGGTCGCAGGGGAACGCGTCCGTACGCTCTCGGGCCGGGTGGTCATCGGCTCCTTCGAGGCCATCACCTCCATCCACCCCATCCCGGACGTACTGGAGGAGCTGAAGGCGCGGCACCCCGGCATAGAGGTCGAGATCGCGCGGACCAGCTTCGCCGACTCCGCGGCCACCGTCCTCTCGGGCGGGGTGGACGCGGCCTTCCTCTTCCCGCCGGTGCCGCCCGGCATCCAGCTCCACCGGCTCGCCGAGATGCCCCGCGTGGCGTGCCTGGCCGCCTCCGATCCGCTGGCGGACGCGGGCCCGCTCAAGCTCAAGCAGCTGGACGGGCACCGGCACATCGGGTGGTCACCGGAGATCCCCAAGGTGTGGCGGGACTTCTGGTCGGTCGATCCGCGGCCCGACGGTACACCGGCCCGCTACACCGCCCATCAGGTCGGTGAGTTCGAGCCCGCGCTCACGGCCATCGCGCTCGGCGAGGGCATCCAGCTCCCGCCGGAGCCGGCCCGCTGGCTCTACCAGCGGCACGGCGTGGCGTACACCGAGGTCACGGATCTCGCGCCGTGCCACGCCGCGCTCGCCTGGCGGGCCCGGGACCGCGACCGGCCGATAGTGGCCGCACTGCGCCGCGCGGTGCGCACGGTCCTGGGCCGCGGCACGTAGCGAGACGCGCGCCGACCGCAGCGGGAACCGCCGGCCGCTCACGCCGGCCGGCGGCCCCGTCGCCGCCCGTGCGGCTCAGCCCTCGTACCGCGCGAAGACCTTCGTGCATTCCCACGGCTGCTGGGAGACGCCCAGCGGGACCCGCCTCATCGGGGGTTCTCCGCGTGCGTGAGGGTCTCCCAGGCGACGAAGAGGTTGTTGGAGCCGGCCGGGCGGCCCTGCTCGGTGAGCTTCTGGGTGTTGGTCATGGCCTGGCCGAGCCGGCCGTGCAGTGCGTTGAAACCGACCTCGGTGACCGGGCCCATGCCGCGCTTGATGCTGCCGCCGCACAGCCAGCTCGGCGGCGCCTCGCCCAGCTCGTACTTGGCCTGGAAGCCCAGCGCGTACCGCAGCCGTTCGCCGACGTCCGTGCCGTAGAGGTCCTGGCCCTGGATGCGGCTGGTCTCGGCGATGTGCGAGATCGCGGAGATGCCGTAGCCGGTGTGGGTGAAGTCGCGGCAGGTCTCCTGGGTGAGGCCGTTCACGAACGTGGACTGGCCCTGCCAGTATTTGATGATCTTGTCGCGGGTGTCGAGCCCGCTGCCGGGCGCGGCCTTCGGCAGCTCACCGTCGCTGCTGAGGTACACATACGCCGGCACCCGGCCGCGGAACTTCGTCATCGCCTTGTCGTACGACGCCTTGTCGTCGAGGAAGACGGAGATGCCGACGGCGGCCTCCATCATGCTCAGTTCCCAGTTGCCGTTGGAGTTCGAGCCCTTGATGACCTTCGGCAGGTAGACGTCGCGCAGCATGGTCTCGAAGCGGTCGACCTTGTCCTGCGCCCAGCCCTGGTAGCTGTACCGGATGATCTCGGCGGCCCGCGGCCAGGAGGAGCCCGCCCACCCCGTCTGCAGCGGGGCGTTGGAATTGGTGTGGTCCTTGATCGTGCCCGACCAGGCGTCCATGAGCTCGATCGCCTTCTTGGCGTACCGCTCGTCCCGGCTGATGTACCAGATCAGCGCGTCGGTGTACGCGGCGATCGCGTCCTCACGCTCGTCGGTGCAGCCGTAGTTGGGATCGGAGTAGGAGCCGCACTCCACTATGGCGCGGGGCTTGGGCGTGCGGTCCAGCGAGGCGTACTTGCTCGCCTTCATCTGGTCGTAGGCGCTCTTCCAGGGCTGGGCCCCGGAGTTGACCTTCTCCCGTACGAAGTCGAGCTGGCCGCTGGAGACCAGGACGCCGGGGTGCGTGAAGGCGGCGGGCGCGGCGGTCCTGGCGCGTTCGGAAGGCGAAGCCTCGGCCGCGCCGGCTGCGGGGCCGCCGGCCAGCGAGGTGGCGAGGGCGGCCACGAGGGCGGTGGCGGCGAGGAGCGCGGTACCGGTGGTACGTGCCGCGTGGCGGGGGCGTCTCTGCACAGGCATGTGGGGGTTCCGTCCTTGTATGTGAACGGTGGTCGCCTCTATGGACAGGCGCGATGGTCGGTGAACCTAAAGGTCTGAACCATGCATGTCAACACCGGGAACCGGAACCGCCCGCATGCGCTGCGCCCCCACGCGCAGCCGGTGCCCGGACCGACCCGACGTCGGCCCGGGCGCCGGTCTCAGGCGGGCTTGAGCGGGTCGTGCCCGATGTTCATCAGCCCGTGCCGCCAGTCGGCGCCGCCCGCCTGCGGGTCGCGGTGGTCGGCGCGCTGGCTCTCCACGATCTCGCACACCCGCCGCATGACCTGTGCGTCCTTCTCGGTGAGGTCGGTGCGGCGCTTGCCGAGGATCTCCGCCACATGCCTGCCGATGGGCGCACCGGCCTGGTCGGGGACCACCTCGGCGTCCTGCCCCGCGGCCTGGACGCTCAGCCACTCGTGCAGCTCACGCGACGTCATATTGACGACGGAGTGGAACGTGTCCCACAACTCGTTGCTGACCTGCGCTGTCACGACATGCCTCCTCGGGTTCGCGGTCGCCGGGCGCACGATCGCCCGGCACGTCCGCGCACAGGTATCCCACGACGGATCGGGGCAAACCCGCTGCACCCGGACGGTGTGCCACCCCGGAAGCGGCCGCTCAGGGGGTACGTTCCAGCACCACCACCGGGATCTCCCGGTCGGTCTTCTGCTGGTACTCGTCGTACTGCGGCCACGCCGCCGCCATCGTCCGCCACATCGCCGGCTTCTCCTCCGCCGTCGCCGTGCGGGCGCGGGCGGTGAAACGGTCGCCCTTCACCTGCACCCCGACCTCGGGGTCCGCCCGGAGGTTCAGGTACCACAGGGGCGGTGTGTCCGCGCCGCCCTTGGACGCGACCACCAGCAGATCGTCACCGAAGCGCTGGTAGATCAGCGGCGTGCTGCGCCGCTCACCGCTCCGCCGCCCGGTGGTGGTGAGGATCAGCGTCGTGGTGCCCTGCCAGTCGTGTCCTTCCGCGCCATCGGTCTCGACGTACCGCTCCACGTGCTCCTTGCCGAACAGCATCGGCCGGCTCCTTCGTACGGACGAAAAGGGACAGGGCAAACCTGCCATCGCCGGGCCCGCGGCACACCTCCGTCGGGCGGCGGCGCGCAGGGCCGGCGTCCCGCGCCGCGTACCGCACCGGGCGGCCCGGTCCGGGCGGGCGGCGGTCAGCGCCGGGGAACGCCACGCATCCCCACCTCCGCGGCGACCAGCCGTTCCAGCGCCTCGTCGGGATCCTCCAGGCCCGGTACGCACACCACGTCGCCGCGCTCCAGTGCGGACAGCGAGGCGGTCACCACCTCGTCCACCGGCATACCGCCCTCCGCGTGAACCTGCTGCGCAAGGCCCGCGACCGACTCCTCACCCGTCGTCAGGTGGAACTCCGTGGCGGTGAGTCCGGGACACAGCACCTGGATGCGCAGCGGCGAGTCCGCCAGTTCGGCGGCGAGGGTCCGGGTGAAGGTGACGACGTACCCCTTCGTGCCGCCGTAGACGGCGCGCCGGGGGAGCGGGTCCGGCGGCAGCGAACCGGCGAAGGCCAGCCGCGAGGCGACGTTGACCACAGCGCCCCGGCCGCGTGCCAGCATGCCGGGCACGGCCGCCCTGGCCAGCACCGTCAGCGCCGTGACATTGACGTTCAGCACCCGAGTCAGCAGCGCCGGATCGACCTCGGTGAAGTACCCGTAGCCGTTGATGCCCGCGTTGTTCACCAGCAGCGCCACGTCGTCCCGCGCGACCCGCTCGGCCGTCCGTGCCAGGTCCTCCGGTTCCCCCAGGTCGGCGACGAGCGTCTCGACGGCGACCCCGGCCGATTCCCGCAGCCGGCCGGCGATCTCGTCCAGCCGCTGCGCCCGCCGCGCCACGAGCACCAGGTCCCGGCCGGCCTCGGCCAGCCGCTCGGCGTACCGGGTGCCGATCCCCGAGGAGGCCCCGGTCACCACCGCCGTTCCCGGCCCCGCGCTTCCGGCTCCGGTCGTCCCCATCCCCGACACTCCTTCACTGATCGGCATACGTTCCGGCACCCGCCCGGCGAGCTGACGTGCGCTCAGGGCGGCGTCCGGCGAGCAATCGGAACACACTACTCCGCGCCCTGTCCGTGTCACGTCGCCATGGCGTGCGCGCCCCGCCGTCACTCACGCAGCGTCACGGTCTCCCTGGTTTTCGGCCGGCGGCCGGGTGGGAGTCATAGCCGGCATGCGACCGGCACCCCGCACCGCTCCGGGCATCCGGGGGCCGGCCGAGAACGTCCAGGAGGGACCATGAAGCTGACGCCCACAGGGATGAAGGCCACGGCGGCCGCCGCCGTCATGGTGGCCGCGCTCGCCGTCCCGGCCGCCACCGCTTCCCGGCCCGCCACCGCCTACGCGTCCGTCTCGCAGCCCGCACCGGCCCGTGCCGGCGCACCGGCCGCCGCGGTCCCGCCCGGCCTGTCCTGCGACACCGGCAAGCACGCCAACGACGCGTACACCGGCTACGCCCTCTGCCGGAACAACGGCAGCGCCCGGCAGACCTTCTGGGTGCACCTGGTCTGCGGCTGGGCGCCCGACGTGGACGGCGAGCACGTCACGCTCGACCCCGGGCGGTCCGGCCGGTCGACGGCCCACTGCGGCCGCATCGGCACCGGCATCGGCGAGATCCAGGTACGGCCGTAGCACCGCGGAGCCACGGGAGGGGGCCTGCCGTTCGGGTGGCAGCACGTGTGTCACTCCGGCGACTCGGCTACTGATCGACCCGTGGGGTGGTGGGAGCACACCGCCTCTTCCCGTGGCAATCGATGGAGGTATGGATGATCCGCACCGCGCTGCGCCTGGCAGCGGTCGCAGTCCCCGCAACGGCGCTGGTCCTGGTCGCCGGCGGCGCCGCGTCCGCGCACGATGACAACGACTTCCTGAAGAGCAGGATCATCGTCACGAAGACGCACCACGACAAGAGCGGCTCCGGGCACCACGGCTCGCACGCCAGCCACGAGTGGACGCACTCGATCTACATCGAGACCGGCATGGGCGAGGACCTCGCCTTCGACGGCGACTGACCGGACGCCGCCGCGGACCGGGCCCCGCTCTCCTCACGAGGAGAGCGGGGCCCGGACGCGTGCAGGGGAGGCTCAGCCGGCGTTCAGCGGCGGTACCGCCGGGACCTCGATGGCGTGGTCGATGTCCTCCTGGGTGAGGCGGAACCGCTCCGGGTAGGACTCGCGCCGGGTGCGGCGGTCGGGTTCGGTGGTGCGCCAGGTGTAGAGGCATCGGGTGCACTGGAGCACGTCCCAGACACCGGGGACGGGGGAGTGGGCGAGGGTGTCGAGCGCGTCGTGCGCACAGCGGGGGCAGATCATGCGGATTCCAGGTCTGTAGATCTCTATGGCAATGAGTGGGTAAGTCGATGAAGCGATGTCGCTTCAGGGCGCGCCGCGCGTCAGCGCTTCGCCAGCATCGAGGTCAGCCGGCCGATCCACTCCTTGGTCTCCGGCAGGTCGCGGACCGGGGTGCTGAAGTTGCCGCGGTTGTCGGGCGAGACCGGCGTCGTCGCGTCAATGATCATCTTGCTGGTGATGCCGGCCGGGGTGGCGGCCGGGGCCAGCTCCAGGACGGACAGGTTCGGGATGATGACCACGTCGTCCTTCGGGTTCACCTTCGACGACATCGCCCACATCACCTGCGGGAGGTTGAAGGGGTCCACGTCCTCGTCGACGAGGATGACCTGGGCGACGTAGCCGAGGCCGTGCGGCGTCGTCATCGCCCGCATGCCGACCGCCTTGGCGAAGCCGCCGTACCGCTTCTTCGTGGAGATGATCACGGCCAGCCCGTGCGTGTACATGGCGTTGACCGCCTGCACCTCCGGGAACTCCGCGCGCAGCTGCTTCAGCAGCGGTACGCAGGTGTTCGGCCCGACGAGGTAGTCCACCTCGGTCCACGGCATGCCCAGGTACAGCGACTCGAAGGCGGGGTCCGTACGGTACGAGATGCGGTCGATGCGGACCACGGGCATCCGGCGGCCGCCGGAGTAGTGGCCGGTGAACTCGCCGAACGGCCCCTCGATCTGCCGCTTGCGGCCCTCGATCACGCCCTCGATGACGACCTCCGAGCCCCAGGGGACGTCGAAGCCGGTGAGCGGCGCGGTGGCGATCGGCGCGGGCGCGCCGCGCAGCGCGCCGGCCATCTCGTACTCGGAACGGTCGTACCCCATCGGCATGCCGGCCACGATCGTCGTCACCGGGTCGTTCCCCAGCGTGATCGCGATGGGCAGGTCCTCGTCGCGGCTCTCCGCGGCCTTGAGGTGCAGCGCCACGTCATGCACCGGCACCGGCTGGATGGCGAGCCGGTCGCGGCCGATCACTTCCAGGCGGTACGTGCCGACGTTCTGCTTGCCGAAGTGGTCCGGGTCGTCCGGGTCGCGTGAGACGACCGCGGCCTTGTCGAGGTAGAAGCCGCCGTCCCCGTCGTTGAGGCGGAAGAGCGGCAGCACCTCGAAGAGGTCGACGTCCGCGCCCTCCCGCGTGTTCTCGCGCCAGGGTGCGTCCTCGCGGCGCTCGGGCGGGACGGGGAACGCGTCCCAGCGGCGCGCGAACTCCTCGACCTGGTCCTTGACCGAGGTGGCGGCGGGCAGGCCGAGCGCGAGGGCGTGGTTGCGCCAGGAACCGTGCACGTTCAGGGCGATGCGGGCGTCGGTGAAGCCCGTGACGTTGTCGAAGTACAGGGCGGGCGCGCCTTCGCCGATGCGGCCCGCCGCGTTCGCGGCGGCGGCCAGATCCGGCTCGGGCAGCACCTCGTCGGTGATGTGCAGCAGCTGCCCCTCCTTGTCGAGGGTCGTCAGGAAACTGCGCAGGTCGTCGTAGGGCATGGGTACTCCTGTGATGAGGGGGGCGAGGGCGGGGCGGGGCGTCAGGCGGCGCGGGCCGCGCGCATGCCCTCCCACCGCTTCGCGGCCGGCGCCGGCAGGTCGAACTGGTCGATCACCCGGGCCGTGATGTGGTCGACGATGTCGTCGACCGAGGCGGGGTGGTTGTAGAAGGCGGGCATCGGCGGCACGATCTGCACGCCCATCCGGGCCAGCGCCAGCATGTTCTCCAGATGGATCTCGCTGAGCGGCGTCTCCCGCGGGACGACCAGCAGCCTGCGGCGCTCCTTGAGCACGACGTCCGCGGCGCGGCCGACCAGCCCGTCGGCGTAACCGGCCCGGATTCCGGCGAGCGTCTTCATCGAGCAGGGCACGATGATCATTCCGTCGGTCCGGAACGAGCCGGAGGAGATCGACGCGCCCTGGTCCTCGGGGCTGTGCACCACATCGGCCAGCCCGGCGACCTCCCGGGCGCTCCGCCCGGTCTCCAGCTCGATCGTGGACCGGGCCCAGCGGCTCAGTACGAGATGGGTCTCCACCTCCGGCAGCTCGGCCAGGTGCTCCAGCACCCGGATCCCGAAGACCGCCCCGGTCGCACCCGTCATTCCGACGATCAGCCGCACGTCACACCTCTGCTCTCCGGCAGCTTCCGGCTCATCGCTGCCTCTTCTGCGACCGTAGGAGGAGGTAAGCGGAAAGCAGCGGCACGCTACGGACTCGGTATGGGGAAAAACGGACAGCTCTCGATCACGGACGTCGCCTACCGGCCCTCTCTCGGTGCTCCTCTGGGCATGGACGTCCTCGACTTCGCCGAACTGCGGGCGCGCGGCCACCGCCGCGGCATCGACCTCACGAGGCCCCAGCGACCCGGCTTCCACCACCTGATCCACGTCGGCTCCGGCACCCTGCGGCACACCGTGGACTTCTCGGAGTACGCGCTGGGCCCCGGCAGCTGGCTGTGGATCCGGCCGGGCCAGGTCCACCAGTACGTCGCCGAGGACCTGGCGGCGGCGCGCGGCACCATCGTCATCTGGCAGCCCGGCTTCGCCGACGCCGAGGCACCCTTCGAGCAGGCGCCGTTCGTGCCGGAAGGGCCGCACGTCCGCGCCACCCGGCTCGCCCTGCGCCACCTCACCCACGAGTACGCCGACCTGGCGTCCATCCCCCTGCCGGCGCACATCGAGGCGCTGCGCCTGCTGCTGACCGTGCTGCTGCTGCGGCTCGCCCACGCCCGCCCGGAGACTCCCGCAGCGCACCGGCCCGGCGGCACCTTCGCGCACTTCCACGCCGCCGTGGAGCGAGACTTCGCCGACACCCACCGTGTGGCCGACTACGCGGACGCGCTGGGCTACAACACCCGCACCCTCACCCGCGCCTCGCTGGCCGCCACCGGGCTGACCGCGAAGCAGTACCTCGACGCGCGCATCCTCCTGGAGGCCAAGCGCCTGCTGGTGCACACCGACGCCTCGGGGGCCGACATCTCCCGCCGGCTGGGGTTCCGGGAGCCCGGCGATTTCTCGAAGTTCTTCCGCAAGCGGGACGGCCGCACGCCGCAGCACTTCCGGGCAGTGGCGCGCGGTATGACCCGGTCGGTGGTATCGGGTGAAAATCCGACGACTCGGTGACCTGATGGACCTCGGTCGGCCATCAGGGGCAATTGCCCGAGCGTCGTCCCTCCTGAGGCGAGCCGGAGGTGAAGCATGGGGGCGATCAACCCACCTACCTGAAGAGGTATGACATGCGCAAGACCTTCGCTCGCACCGCCGCGGCCCTCGCCATCGCCTCGGCCGCCATCGTTCCGATGAGCGGCGTCGCCTCCGCGCACAACGGTGACGGCGGCGGCATGATGAGCGGTTCCGCGGGCAGCTACACCAACGTCGGTGGGCACGACGGCGTCACCACTGTGGGCAACTCCGAGGCCGCCGCCTACTGGATGGACCACGCCCTGTCCATGCACTGACCGGCCCGCGCGACGGCTGAACCGTCGCGGACCGGTGGCGGTGCCGCACCGATGCGGGTGCGGCACCGCCGCTTGTGCGTTCAGGGCCCCTCGGCCCGTGTGGTGACAGTGCGTCAGGACGCAGCGGCGTCCGCCGCCGCCCGCTGTGCGTCATGGGCGTGGATCCACCCGAAGTCCGCCGGGACCGTGGCCAGCTTCCGGTCCCGCCGCTCGGCCGCCGGCCCGTCGGGCAGGTGCAGGAGGCCGGAGGTGACCCAGGAGCTGCGCTGCACCTGCCGGGTACGCACCCGGCGGAGCCGCTCGTACCTCCGCAGCGCCACGTCGTACGCGTCGGACCCGCCGGCCGTCCGTGCCTCGGCCAGGCAGTCAGCCAGCGTCACCGCGTCCTCGATGGTCTGGTTGGCGCCCTGCCCGTGGTGCGGCAGCATCGCGTGCGCCGCGTCCCCGAGCAGCACCGCACGCCCGCGGCTCCACCGCCGCAGGGGCGTCTGCCCGAACAGCCCCCACCGGGCGCTCTGCGGCGCGCCCGACAGCATCTCGATGATCGCCGGGTGCCAGCCCTCGAACGCGGCCAGCAGCTCTCCGGGCGCGGCCTCGGCCCGCCAACTGTCCTCGGTCCACCGGTCCGGCCCCTCCACCACCGCGAGGAAGTTGACCGTGCCTTCGCTGTCGATGGGGTAGTGCAGCACGTGCGCGCCGGGGCCCATCCAGAACTGGATGGCGCCGGGGCCGGGCAAGGACGGCATCGCCCCGGCCGGTACGAGGCCGCGGAAGCCGCTGGTGCCGGAGTACGCGGTCACGTCCTCGTCCGTGACCCGGCGCCGCACGGCGGAGTGCACGCCGTCCGCACCGACGACCAGGTCGGCCCGGGTGCTGCGGCCGTCGGCGAACTCCAGGCGCACCCCGTCCCCGCCTGCGGCGTCCTCGGTCACGCCGCTGACCGCGGTGCCGAGGTGCAGCCGCTCGCTGCCCCAGGCGTCGCCCAGGACGCGCTGGAACGCCGCGCGGTGCACGCCCAGGTAGGGCCCGCCGAACCGGTCGCGGTACGCGGCGCCGACCGGGTGCGCGGCGATCCGGCGGCCGTCCTTCCAGTGCCGGTGGACCAGCTCGGTCGGCTCGGCTCCGGCCGCGGTCAACCGCGCGTCCAGGCCGAGCCGGGCGAGCAGCCGGGTGGCGTTGGCCGAGAGCGCCACCGCCGCGCCCACCTCCCGCAACGCCGTTGCCTGCTCATGGATTTCGGCGTCGATGCCGCGGGCGCGCAGGGCGAGGGCCAGGGTGAGCCCGCCGATTCCGGCACCCACGATCGCGATGTTCGGGCCGCTTGCGCCCATCCCTGCCTCCTCGTCTCGCCTCTTTGATGTACCGATCGGTACATCAATGGAATGCGTTGGACCTTAGGTGTACCGATCGGTACAGTCAAGAGGGTGCCTCGTGCGACTGATCCCGGAAAACGGACCGAACTGCTGGACAAGGTGGTGAGCCACCTCGAACACCATGGGCTGGCGGGCCTCTCCCTGAGCCCGCTCGCCGAGGCGGTGGGCACCAGCAAGCGCATGCTGCTCTACTACTTCGGCAGCCGCGAGAACCTCCTCGCGCAGGCCCTCGCGGCCAGCCGGCCCGACGCCGAGGCCATGTTCGGCCCCGTCCACGACGCGGCCGGGCTGCACACCGCCGCCCGCGAACTGTGGGAAGCCATCACCGTCGGCAGACAGCGCGGGCTGGTCCGCATGCTGCTCCAGCTGCTCAGCCTGGCCACCACGCAGCCGGAGCCGTACGGCGCGCTGGCCGCCGACGCCGTCGAGGTCATGGTGGGCCCGATCGCCGCCGCGTACGCCCGGCTCGGTTACGACGAGGGGGACGCCAGGGTCCGGGCCACCCTCCTGGTCTCCGGCCTGCGCGGTCTGTGCCAGGACCGCCTGGTCACCGGCGACACCGCCCGCATCGACGCCGCGGCGCACCGGCTCATCGAGGACGCCACGAGCCCGGCCCGCTGAGCCCCGTCGGCGGGCCGTGGTCAGGGGGCGTCCGCGTACCGCCGCGCCAGTTCGGTGACGGTCCGGGCCACGGCGGCGCGCAGTTCGGGCGGGCCGAGCACCTCCGCCTCCGTGCCGAGCCGCAACAGGTCGGCGACCGCGACGGCCTCCGTCTCGACCGGCATCTCCACCCGCACCCACCCCTCGTCGTCGGGCGGCCCTGCCGTCTCCAGCGCGCGGGTGCCCGCCGCGCCGAACTGCATGGGGAGCAGCCGCTGGGCGCGGGGCGAGATCCGCAGCCGGGCGGTGCCCTTGTGCAGTGCGCTCTCCAGTCGGCGGGAGGACTCCGCCCAGTGGGCGGCCAGGTCGAACCCGTCGGGCCGTTCGAAGGACTGGTCGGTGACGTCCGCCGAGCGGAGCCGCGCGATCCGGTAGGTGCGCGGTGTGCCGTCCGCCAGCGCCACCAAGTACCAGATCCCGCTCTTGAGCACGAGACCCAGCGGGTGCAGCACCGCCCGGCGGTCCTCGCCGCCCCACCGCCGGTAGTGCACGTGCAGCACCCGCTGTTCCCACACCGCGCGTGCCACCTCGGTCAGGTGCGGGACGGGGTCGGCGTCCCGGAACCAGCCGGGCGCGTCGAGATGGAACCGCTCCTGGACACGCCGCGCGCGATCGGCGGGGCCGGCCGGCAGGGCGGCCCGCAGCTTCAGCTGGGCGGTGGCCAGTACGGCACCGAGCCCCAGCTCGCGTGCGGGCCCGGGTGCCCCGGCGAGGAAGAGCGAGTCGGCCTCGGCGTCGGTGAGCCCGGTCAGCCGCGTGCGGTACCCGTCCACCAGGCGGTAGCCCCCGGCCGGTCCGCGGTCGGCGCACACCGGGACGCCCGACGCGCCGAGCGCCTCGATGTCCCGGTAGACGGTACGAACGGAGACCTCCAGCTCGGCGGCGAGCTCGGGCGCCGTCATCCGCCCGCGGTTCTGGAGCAGCAGGAGCAGCGAGAGCAGGCGGTCGGCACGCATGGACCTCATTGTCGTATGTACCTGACAGAAGATGTCAGGTACTGCCGCCAGGCTGGTCGCACACCGCGCGGAACGAACCGTGCGACCGATCGAGAGGGCGGCCATGCCCGTACAGACCTCCGGCCACTTCACCTACGCCGACTGGACGGAGCGCACCGTCGGTCCGGGCGAGGCCCACCCGAAACTCGCGCACGCCTCCGTCGCCAACTCCTTCACCGGCGGCATCGAAGCAGCCGGGACGACCTGCGAATACACCATCGTCTACGGGACGGAGAAGACCGGGACGTTCACCGGCATGGAACTGCTGACCGGCAGTCTCGACGGTCGCGCGGGCGCCTTCGTCGTGGCGGAGCACGGGTCCTTCGGCGCCGACGGGACCGTGCGCTGCACGTTCGAGGTGGTGCCGGGAACCGGCACCGGCGAGCTGGCCGGGCTGCGGGGGGCCGGGGCCTTCACCGCCGTACACGGCGAGCCGGCCGTTCCGTACACCTTCGACTACGAGCTGGACTGACACCGGCCGCCACGGAATTCACTCGTGTGAGTGTGGCGTGAGGCGAGGCTCTGAGGGGGCAGGAGGCCGGCGGGCCATGGGCACCGCCGGCCTTCCTGTAGACGTCCGGTCCTTCAGGACTGGGGACGGCTGCCGTGGTTGGCACCGTTCTTGCGACGTGCCTTCTTCTTGCGGCGGCGCTTGGACGACATGACGGCTCCTTTCTCGCGTTGCTTTCGCCGAGATTCCACCCTTTCATACCGGTATCCCGCTCGGCGATCTCGGGGCCTCGTACCCGGCCCCGCTCGCGCAACGCCCCCTCGTTCCCGTGAACCACCTCACGCACCCGCGTGGCTCAACGACCCGCCGCCACCTCGGACACCGTGCGATTCAGTGACCCTGCCCCCGGTAGTCGGGTGAAGCTCCGTTAGCACCGGGCCCTCGCGCGGAAGGACGGTCACGTCACATCCATGATGCGAGGGAGAGAGCACCGTGCGTACCCGACTCGCGGCAGGTGCGGCAGCCGCCGCCTCCATGATCGTCCTCTTCGGCGCCCCCGTGGCCGCCGCCTACGCGCCGGCGTCCGCCGCCGGCACCGTCCAGGCCGCCGACCCCGGCGACGAGGACCCCGTCAACGGCCCGGCGAGCCTTCCGGGTGACCCGCAGCCCCAGCCACAGGGTGCCTTCCCCGGCGAGCAGCAGCCCGCGCAGCCGGGCCTCCAGCCGGGCGGCATGCCGGGCCAGCCGCCGCAGGGCGCGGCCAAGGGCCAAACGCCGCAGAAGGGCCAAGGCGGCCTCCTCGGCGGCGGCGAAAAGGGTGGCCTCCTGGGCCTGGGCCTGCTGGGCCTCTGACGGCTCTCCGGGTCCGGCCGGGAACGCCCGTACGAACTGAAGAGCACCCGCGGCAGGGGGCCGACCGGACGGCGGCCCCCTGCCGCACGCCTGTGCCCACCTGCGGGTGGCTGGAAATCGGCGCGGCCCGCTACCGCCCTTCGTGATCGAGCGGTTACCGTGCGGAACGCCCAGAGCTGATGGCATATCAGCAGCGTATGGCGGTGCGCGACCCCGCACACCGGCGGCGCCGCACGCCTTCAGTACGCACGAGGTCCGCACAAGGAGAGCCCTCAGTGAACCGTCTTCGTACCGTGCTCGCCGCGCTCGGCCTGGCCGCCGGGCTGGCGGCGGCCCCTGCCGCGAGCGCCGCTCCGCAGCAGCAGGAGGAGCGCCCCGCGGCCGCTGCCGCCCGGCCGCAGCCCTGCACCGGGAAGTTCCAGGGGGACGCGCGGCTCGGCCCCCAGTGGCTGCCGAACAAGCGGCTGGCGCCGGTCGGCCCGCTGCTGAAGGGCTACCAGCGGACCGGCTCCCTCTCGCCCAGTGCCTTCCTGAAGAAGTACTGGGAGGGCCCGGCGGACTCGGGCAGCTGGAAGTACCCGCCCAACGACGGGTTCGCCGAGGTCAACGGCGAGGTGGACAAGGAACCCGAGAAGCTGCGCACCGGCCAGCGGCTGGACCGCTTCGGATCGGAGTTCGGCGGCTACCTGGCACCGGCCGGCGATTCCTACGCCGAGCGCGCGCTGCCCCCGCAGAACCTCAACACCCGCGAGCCGGCCTCGCCGTGCGACTACCACACGTACAAGGTGATCAAGCCGTTCTGGGTGTGGCAGGGCAGCATCGCACCCTGGTTCGAGCAGCCGGGCGGCGGCCAGCAGATCAAGCTGGACGCGGTCTTCCTGAACCCGGGCGAGGGCCAGCGGCTCAACGTGAAGTGGCTGGTGGACCACAAGTACCTCACGCGCGCCGACGCCTGACCGGCGCGGACAGCAGGGAGGACGCCATGGACCGGCAGGAACTGCGGTCCGCGCTGCGCGCGGCCGGCGTCGCCGACGGCCACTACCGCATCGAGGGCGTCCACGAGCCGGCCCCCACGCCCCCCGACTTCCTGTACCTGCGCAGGACGCCGGACGGGGCGTGGGAGACCGGCGGCTACGAGCGCGGCACGTACGAGCCCCTCACCCGCCACCCGGACGAAGCGGCCGCCTGTGCCCACCTGCTGGCCCTCCTGACGTGAGGGCATAGGTGATGCCGGTGTCCAGGTCGCTGTCGTGGCCGGAGTGGAAGGCCGCCCGGTAGGCGTCGTCCCCGAGGAGGCTGCGGGCCCGGTCCTCGCACGCCTCGCGAGCGGCGGCGAGCTCGGGCGAACCCATCCGGGGGCTGCCGAGCGAGTGCCAGACCTGCTCGGCGATGCCGAGGAACCGGGCGGCGGTCTCCGCGAGCCCGGAAGCGACGGCCGCACTGGCGAGCACGTCGACGATCAGCGCGATGCCGAGGCTGTCCCGCAGCCGCCGCTTGCCGTCGAGGGCGGTACGCGCGTGTGCCGCGGCCTCCTCCGGCCGCCCCAGCCCCAGCGCGGCCAGGGCACGCACGTAGTCGCCGTACGCCAGCGCCCAGGTGTCGCCGCACCGGGCGCACTCGGCGTTCATCTCCTCGGCGACCGCCATGGCCTCGGCGAACTGACCGTCGTGCACATGGACGAAGGCCCGGGCGATCCGCACCGCGAACCACTCCGCGTCGTACTGCCCGGTGCCGGGCCGGGCTCGCGGCACCGCGTCCAGCGCCTCGGCGGCCTGCCGCTGCCTGCCCAGCATCGTGAGACTGCCGCCCTCCAGGAAGGCGGCGGCGAACACATGTGTCTCGTCCAGGTCCCCGGCCACGGCCTCGCGGAAGGCCTCGGTGAGCCGCAGGCCGGTCTCCGCCTCGCCCAGGATGATCGCGGCGCGGCCGCAGGACCACAGGGCCTTGGCCCGCACCGGTCCGGGGGAGGTGCTCAGGGCCAGCGCCCGGTCCAGGTAGTGCCGTCCCTCCTTGGCGAATCCGCAGGCCGACCAGAGGAACCACAGCGCCCCGCCGAGCCCCAGCGCGCCGTCCGCGTCCCGTTCGGCGAGGCAGAAGTCGAGGGCGGCGCGCAGGTTGGTGTGCTCGGCGACCGCCCGGTCGCGCCAGAGGAGCTGGTCGGGCCCGATCCAGCCGGCGTCGGCGGCCCGGCTCAGGTCCAGGAAGTGGTCGCGGTGGCGGCGGCGCACCGTCCCCTCCTCGCCGAGTTCGTGCAGCCAGTGGGCACCGAACTCGCGGATGGTGTCCAGCATCCGGTACCGCTCCCCGTCGCCGGTGGGGACCCACTCCACGATCGAGCCCTCCACCAGTGCGGCGAGGAGGCGGGGAACCTCCTTGGCCGACAGCCGCTCATCGGCCAGCACCCGGGCCGCCGCCTCGGCGTCGAAGGCACCGGCGAACACCGACAGCCGCGCCCAGGCCAGCCGCTCGGCGGGCGTGCACAGCTGGTGGCTCCAGCCGATCGCGGTGCGCAGCGCCTGGTGCCACGGGGGATCCGCCGGGTGCGTCGTGCCCTCGGTGTCGCCGAGGAGTGCGTAGCGGTCGTCCAGCCGCTGATTCAGCTCGGCCAGCGGCATCTCGCGCAGGCGGGCGGCGGCCAGCTCCAGGGCGAGGGGCAGCCCCTCCAGGCGGCGGCACAACGCCGCGAGACCGGGCCGGTTGGCGTCGCTGACGGTGAACCCCGGTACCGCTTCGGCGGCCCGGTCGGCCAGCAGTACCACCGCGTCCGCCGCCTCGTCGTCGTCCCCCGGGACCGGCAGCGGATCGAGGGTGAGCACTTCTTCGGCGGGCAGGCCGAGCGGGCGGCGGCTGGTCGTCAGGATCCGCAGACCCGGTGCGACGGTCAGCAGCGTCGCCGCCGCGTCCCGGCACTCCCCGACGAGATGTTCGCAGGTGTCCCACACCAGCAGGGTCTCCCGGCCGGCCAGGTACTCGGCCACCACGTCCAGCATCGGGCGGGTGGACTGATCGACCAGCGGCAACGCCTCGGCGATCGCGTACGGCAGGAGCCGGCCCTCGCTCAACGGGGACAGCTCCACCCACCACGCCCCGTCCGGGAAGCGCGGCTGCACCTCACCGGCGGCCCGCCGCGCCAGCCGGGTCTTGCCGACCCCGCCCACCCCTGTCACGGTCACCAGCCGCGACCGCCCGATCCACCGTCCCAGCCGGGCCAGCTCCGCCCGTCGTCCGACCAGCCGGTCCAGCTCCGCCGGCAGGTTCCCCACCCGCCGCTCTTCCATCACTTTCGGCCATCCCCTTCCAGGTCCTGCCGCGTCCCCCGCCCGTAGGTGACTCGGTGTTAGCAGCACACCGTGTCACCTACGGGGAGTTTGGTCACTTCGGCCGCGGCCCGCTGCTCAGGCGTGGAAGGATGGTCTGCGCTCCACTCTTTTTCCGGGGGTGCCGGGCTACGGCTCGGGGTCGGGCTCCGGCAGGGCGTTCGCGCGGGCCACGTCCGCGTACCAGTGTGCGCTGTCCTTCGGGATGCGCCGCCCGGTCGGGTAGTCCACGTACACAGCGCCGAAGCGCTTGCTGTAGCCGTATCCCCACTCGAAGTTGTCCAGCAGCGACCACAGGAAGTAGCCGCGGACGTCCACGCCGTCCGCGATCGCGCGGTGCACGGCCGACAGATGGCCGTGCAGGTACGCGATCCGGTCCGGGTCGTGCACCGCACCGCTGGGGTCGATGTAGTCGTCGCCCGCCGTGCCGTTCTCGGTGATCATCAGCGGCAGGTCCGGCACGTCCGCCTTGAGCCGCAGCAGCAGGTCGTACAGGCCGCTGGGATCGACGGCCCAGCCCATCGGTGTCGTACGCCCCGGCGGCCGGTGGAAGACCACGTCGTCGGCGGCCGGCCACGGGCTGTGCCCGCTGGCGCCGTGGCCGTCGAAGGAGTGGTCGGGAGCCTCGGCGTCCGCCGCGGACACCAGCGTCGGTGTGTAGTAGTTGACGCCCAGGAAGTCCAGTGGCCGGCGGATCGTCGCGGTGTCGCCGTCCCGCACGAAGGACCAGTCGGTGAGCCGCGCCGTGTCGTCCAGCAGGTCGGCGGGGTAGGCGCCGGTCAGCAGCGGGCCCGTGAACACCCGGTTGGCGAGGGCGTCGATGCGGCGCGCCGCGTCCACGTCCTGCGGGCTGTCGGTGCGGGCCCGAACCTGGTGGATGTTGAGCGTGATCGAGACGTCCGCCTCGGCGGGCAGCCCCGCGCGCAGCGCCTGAACCGCCTTGCCGTGCGCGAGATTGAGGTGGTGCGCGGCGCGCAGCGCGGCCACCGGGTCGGTACGGCCGGGCGCGTGCACCCCGGAGGCGTGGCCGAGAAAGGCGCTGCACCACGGTTCGTTGAGCGTGGTCCAGGTGCGGACCCGGTCGCCGAGCGCCTCGACGGCCAGCGCCGCGTACTCCGCGAACCGGTCGGTGGTGGCCCGTTCCGGCCAGCCGCCCGCGTCCTCCAGCTCCTGCGGCAGATCCCAGTGGTACAGCGTGGCGACCGGCTGGATGCCCTTCTCCAGCAACTCGTCGGTCAGCCTGCGGTAGAAGTCCAGGCCCTTCTGCACGGCCGGGCCGCGCCCGGTGGGCTGGACGCGGGGCCAGGCCAGCGAGAAGCGGTACGCGCCCACGCCCAGGTCGGCCATCAGGGCAACGTCCTCGCGCCAGCGGTGGTAGTGGTCCGTGGCGATGTCACCGGTGTCACCGTTGCGCACCTTGCCCGGGGTGCGCGCGAAGGTGTCCCAGATGGAGGGCGTCCGGCCGTCCTCGGCCGCCGCGCCCTCGATCTGGTACGCGGCGGTGGCCGTGCCCCAGAGAAAGCCGGGCGGGAATGCGCGGGCGGCAGTGGGCTGCGGGGCGGTGGCCACGGTGTGCGATGCGGTGGTCAAGGGAGTCCTTTCCGGAGGCGGAGCGGATGAGGCGCGGGAAGCGGTCAGCGGGCCGGGGGTCATCCCTTCACCGCGCCCTGCATGATGCCGCCCACGATCTGGCGGCCGAAGACGACGAACATCGCCAGCAGGGGCAGCGTCCCGAGCAGCGCGCCCGCCATGATCAGCGACTGGTCACGGACGTAACCCGCGCTCAGCTGGGTCAGGGCGACCGGGACGGTCGGGTTGGTCATGTCCAGCGCGATGAACGGCCAGAAGAAGTCGTTCCACGCATGCACGAAAGTGATCATGAAGAGGACCGCCATGGCGGGGCGGGCGATCGGCAGCACGACGCTCCAGAAGATGCGGAGCGAGTGCGCGCCGTCCACCCGGCCCGCCTCGACCAGTTCGTCGGGCAGCGCCTCGGCCAGGTACTGCCGCATGAAGAACACGCCGACCGCGCTGACCAGGGTGGGGAAGATGACCGCCGGCAGCTGCTGCCCCCAGCCCAGCTCGCTCATCATCATGAACAGTGGCACCACGCCCAGCTGCGGCGGCACCATCATCGTGCCGATGACGAGCATGAGCAGGATGTTGCGGCCCCGGAAGCGGAGCTTGGCGAAGGCGAAGCCGGCAAGGGTCGCGAACAGCACGGTCGACAGCGCGATGACACCCGCCACGATCAGACTGTTCGTCATGGCCTTGCCCAGCGCCGCGTCCTGCCACGCCTTGCCCAGGTTCTCGAAGAGGTGCGGGCCCGGCAGGAACGGCGGCGGGGTACGGGAGACCCGGCTGTTGTCGCTGGACGCCGCCACCATCGTCCAGTACAGCGGGAACAGCGACGCCACGGTGGCAAGGCCGAGCAGTACGTAGGCGACGGGCCCGGCGTGGTGCTGGCGCCCGGCGCCCGGCCGCAGGGACAGCCGGCGGCGGGCGGACGGACGCGTACGGTCCGATGGTGCGGCCGGACGCCGTTCCGCCGCCGGGACCTGGAGACTGTCGGTGGTCATGACTGGCCGCTCCTGGACAGGACGCGCCGGGCACCGGCCGGGCGTTGGGTGAGGCGCCGGACGACGCGCTGGACGACGAAGATCAGGATCAGCAGCAGGAACATCGCCCAGGCGATGGTCGCGGCGCGCCCCATCTGGTAGTTCTTCCAGCCCTCCTCGTACAGCAGCAGGCCCAGGGTCTGGTACTGGTTGTCGGCGCCGCCCGTGATGCCGTTCGGCCCCTGGCCGAAGATCAGCGGTTCACCGAACAGCTGCGTCGCGCCGATCGTGGACAGCACGATGGTGAAGACGACGGTGGACCGGATGCCGGGGATCGTGACCATACGGAACTGCTGCCAGCGCGAGGCTCCGTCCAGGGCGGCGGCCTCGTACCGTTCCCCCGGTACTGCCTGCATCGCCGCCAGGTACAGCAGCGCGTTGTATCCCGTCCAGCGCCAGATGACGATCGCGGAGATGGCGAGCTGGGCTGCCCACTTGTCGTTCTCCCAGTTGACCGGGTCCAGACCGACCAGCCCCAGCAGCCAGTTGATCATCCCGAAGTCGCGCTCGAAGAGCATGGTGAAGACCAGCGCGGCGGCGCCCACCGACGTCGCGTACGGCGTCAGCGCCGCGACCCGGAAGAAGACCGAGCCGCGCAGCCGGTAGTGGAGCAGATGCGCCAGCCCCAGCGCCATCAGCAGCTGCGGGACGGTGGAGACCACGCCGAGCGTGAAGGTGTTGGCGAGCGCGTTCCAGAAGCGGTCGTCCTCCCACAGCGCCACGTAGTTGTCGAAGCCCACCCACTCCATGAGGTCCATGGAGGACAGCTCCACCCGGTGCAGCGAGATCCACGCGGTGTAGAGCAGGGGGTAGAAGCTGAAGGCGGCGAAGACGACGAAGAACGGGGCGACGAAGGCGTACGGAGCGCCGCGCACGTCCAGCCGGTGCCAGAACGTACTCCGCCGGAAGGTCTGCAGGGCCACCGGGGTCCTCCTGTGTCGGTCGGGTGCCCGGCGGTCAGCCGGTGGCCTTCTTGATGCGCTCTTCGGTGTCCTTCCAGGCCGCGTCGGGGCTCTTGCCCTGGGCCTCGATGAGCGACAGGCCCTGCGAGAAGATGTCCTTGATCGTGCCGTCCTTGCGGCCCAGCACCTGCTTGTCGGGGATCTCCCGGGCCGCGTCGCCGAAGATCTGGCCGATGGGCGCGCCGCTGAAGTAGTCCGACTTCGCGTCGGCCACCTCGGGCGCCTTCAGGGCCTTCTCCGAGGACGGGAAGTTGCCGAGCTTCTCGAAGAGGAACGCCTGCTGCTCCGGGGCCGTGAGCCAGGCGACCAGCTTCTTCGCCTCCTCCTTCACCGGGCTCTGCTCCATGACGCCGAGGAAGGAACCGCCCCAGTTGGCGCCCTTGGGGGCCTTGGCCACGTCCCACTTGCCCTTGTTCTGCGGTCCTGCCTTCTCGCTGATGTGGGCCAGCATCCAGGCCGGGCACACCGTGGTGGCGAAGGTACTGTTGGCCAGGCCCGGGTCCCAGCCCGGCTGGAACTGCCGGAGCTTGGCGGTCAGCCCCGAGGAGCCGGCTTCGGAGGCCAGCTTCCAGGCGTCGGTGACGACCGGGTTGTCCTGGTAGATCAGCTTGCCCTTGGTGTCGTAGAACTGCTGGGAGCTGCCGTAGATCATGGCGTTGAACAGACCGCTGGAGCTGTCGGTGAAAGCCACGCCGTCGCCCTTGTAGCCGGACTTGAACTTCCGTCCGACATCGACGTACTTCGACCAGTCGCCCGCCCACAGCGCGGCGACCTTCTCGCGGTCGGTGGGCAGTCCCGCCTTGGCGAACATGTCCTTGCGGTAGCAGACGGCCATCGGGCCGATGTCGGTGCCCAGGCCGATGACCTTCTTGTCCGCCGCGGTGACCTGGTTCTGTTTCCACGGCAGGAAATGACCGGTTCCGGGCACCTTGGCGAGGTCGGCGAACTTGTCGGCGCGGGTGTCCACGATCTCCTTGGCGCGCAGGACCTCGACGCCCTGGATGTCCTTGAGGCCGCTGCCCGCGGCGAGGTGGGTCTGCAGGGCGGTGTAGTACGTCTGCTCGTCGCCGGCTATCTCGGCCTTGATGGTGACGTTCGGGTGCTCCCGCTCGTAGCGCTCCAGCAGGCCGGTCTCCTTGAAGCCCATGACGCCGTACAGGCCCATGGTGATGGTGACCTTGCCGTCCTTCACGCCGCCGCCGGTGCCCCCGTCGCTGCCGCCGCAGCCCGCGACCAGGCCCAGCGCGGCGACGGCCGCGACCGCGGCCAGGGATCTCTTTGTCATCGTTTTCCGAACGCTCACCGTCGGTCCCCTCCCGGGTTCATATGGAAGTGGGTACGTTCCCATTCGCAGAAGTGCGGGACTGGGAACGTGCCCACTGATGTTCCGGAAGAGTGGCCGCAGTCGGGGCCTGTGTCAATGACTTGAACACATACGGCAGTTGGCCCTCCGCTCGCCGGAAGCCCGAAGCCCGTACGGGCAGCCCGCAGGGTCTGGCACAATGCGCTGGTGACGGGCGCGGGGACGGGCAACGGCGGGGGAGGCGCGATGGCGGGTGGACAGCGGCCGACCATAAAGACCGTGGCGGCGCGCGCCGGAGTCGGCCGCACCACGGTCTCCCGTGTCATCAATGGTTCGACGCTCGTCAGTGACGAGGCCAGGGCCGCCGTCCTCGCCGCCATCGACGAGCTGAAGTACGTCCCGAACTCCGTCGCCCGCGGCCTGGTCACCAGCAGGACCAACTCCATCGCCCTGGTGATCCCGGAATCGGAGTCCCGGCTGGGGGCCGAGCCGTACTTCGCGGCCCTCATCCGCGGCGTCAGCACCGGCCTCGCCGACACCCGTACCCAGCTCCAGCTGATCCTCGTCCGGGACCAGGGCGAACGCGACCGGCTCACCGAATCGGTGGCGGAGCGGCGGGTGGACGGCGTGCTCGTGGCCTCGGTGCACGAGCACGATCCGCTGCCGGCGCTGCTGGAGGGCATGGGCCTGCCCACCGTCCTCGCCGGGCGCCGCTCGCCCGGGGAGTCGCTGAGCCACGCCCACGCCGACAACGTCGGAGGCGCCCGCGCGGCCGTGCGGCACCTGCTGGACCGGGGCCGCTCGGCCATCGCCACGGTCACCGGGCCGATGGACATGGACGTCGGCCGCGGCCGGCTCCAGGGCTGGCAGGAGGCGCTGCGCGAGGCCGCCGCGCCGCCCGCCGAACGGCTGGTGGCCCGCTCGGACTTCACCGAGGAGGGCGGCCGGACCGCCGTGCGGTCGCTCCTGGAGCGGGCCCCGGAGCTGGATGCCCTCTTCGTGGCCTCCGATGTGATGGCGGTGGGCGCGCTGGCCGAGCTGCGGGCGCACGGGCGGCGGGTCCCCGAGGACGTGGCGGTGGTCGGCTTCGACGACTCCTTCATCGCCCGGCACACCAGCCCGCCGCTGACGACCGTACGCCAGCCCGTCGAGGAGCTGGGCACCACCATCGCCCGCGTCCTGCTGTGCGAGATCGCCGATCCCGAAGCGCCGCGGCAGCGGATCACCCTGCCCACGGAGCTGGTCGTGCGTGAGTCCTCCTGACCACCCGTACGCGGGCCGGTTCCGGTGCTCAGCCGCGGCGGACGGGCCCGATGCGTTCGTGTGAGACCGCGAACGCCGCGAAGTCCGCGTAGTCCGACTCCGGCGTGGCCCAGCTCGGATCGGAGCCGCCGAAGAAGGTCGAGAAGAACACGCCCTCGATCCGCAGCTTCTTCGAGGTGCGGAACTCCAGGTCGTCCTCGCGCAGCACCCGGCGGCCGTCGAGGAACACCTCGACCGAACCGTCGTCCTCCCCGGGGGTGTTGAGCCGGACGGACTGCTCCACGCAGGCCCAGCGGCCGACCGGCCACTTCCACTTGCCGCGTCCGAGCGAGGTGCCGTGCTCCACGGAGGTCGGCAGGTACGCGTAGACCTCGCCGCGGCCCTTGCTCCGCCACATGTACCGGGTGGACAGGCCGTTCTTGCCGTCGGGGATGTGCCGGCCGCCGGTGACCGAACCGCCGTACAGACCGGGCAGCTTGCCGCCCTTGACGAAGTCGAAGCCGTGCGGAAACCGCAGGTAGTAGCGCAGGTGGAGGGTGTCGGTCGGCCCAGAGCGCAGCGGCAGGTACAGCTGCGCGCCGCCCTCGGGGCGGCCGAACCGCCGGGCGACGGTGGGGCTGGCGGACCGGGCCGGATAGCGGACCCGCAGCACGGGCCCGTACACCGGGTGGTGCCGCAGCACGGTGCGTTCCAGGCCGAAGGAGCCTTCCTCGCGCGGCCGCAGCCCGGAGCCGAAGAAGCGGGCCACGGCGGCGGTGTCCCAGTCCAGGGTGGAGCCGGGGGAGGACGGCTCGTCCGTGTGGTGCGGGGGCGGTGGCTTGTCGTCCGATCCGGAGCACGAGGCGAGGAGTGCGGCGAGGGCGGCCGCTCCCGCGGCGGCGAATTTCCTCCGGTCCATGGGCCGTTGCTCCCTTCCTGCGCCCGGGGGCGTCGGCCGCCCCGCCGCGAGGCCTGCGACGGGGCGGTCTGGATCAGGCGGCGCTGATGCGGTACGTCATCGCCGCGGTGCTGGTCGGCCTGGCGTACAGGGTCACGCTGCCCTTGGCGTCCGCCTTGCCGGTGGCCACAGTACGGCCGTCGGCGACAAGTTTGTACGAAGCGCCCGCTTTCAGGCCATTCGCGGTGAACGCCGCTGAACTGGCCGGGTCCAGCTGCACCTTGACGGGGTTCTGGTCGTGGAAGGCGATCGTCCCGGAGGTATCGGCGTCACTCTTGACGGAGTGCGTCAGGTCGGCCGGTGCGGTGTTCCTCGCGAAGACCGTTCCGGCGGTCGACTGGGTGAGCACACCGGACTCGAGGGCGCCCGTGAAGGTGTTCTCCGAGAAGTTCAGGTCGTCGCTCTGGTTGAGCTTGGCGACGTTGCCCGCGGAGCCGTCGAAGGTGTTGCCGGTGAACTCCAGCCGGGCGGGCCGGCCGGTGTCGTTGGTGTACATGGGCTTGTCGGAGCCCTGGTACGTGAAGACGGCGTAGAGCCCGCTGTCGGTGACGGTGTTGCCCGAGGCCTTGATGTCCTGGGAACCGACGCTGTAGCGCAGCCCGTACTTTGCACGCGTGATGGTGTTGTTCTCGATGACGTCGTCGCTGCTGTCGAAGACCGCGATGCCGGCGCCGTTGGGCTGGTCGTGGACGTCGTTGGCGCGTACGACGGAGTCGGTGACGCCGCGGTGCAGCATGATGCCGTGCACCTGGTTGTCCGAGGGGTCGTCGTCGCCCGGCGGTACGTACGGCGGTATGCCGTTGTGGTCGCTCTCGTTGCCGACGATCTCCAGGTTGTCGCACCGCTGGGAGCAGATGATCCCGTGATTGCCGTTGTGGTGCGTGTGGTTGCCGGTGATGGTCAGGTGGTCGGAGTCGTCGTGCGGGTCGAGCCCGTACGTGATGTTGTGGTCGTACTCGTTGCGGTCGAACGTCATCCCGTAGGCACCGAAGGTGTAGGTGCCCATGTAGTTGTGGTGGAAGCGGCTGCCGATCTGGTCGCCGAGTACGTCCAGCTTGTCGCAGACGTCCTGGTGGTCGATGTCGCAGCCCCGGGCCTTGTACGCCACGCCGTAGCTCTCGGCCGCGTAGTAGCCGAGGTGGCCGATGTCGCTGTTGTAGATGTTCATCGTGGACTGGCGGGGCGTGCCGTCGGTGTCGAGGAAGGACAGCACCCGGATGAAGGCCCGGCCGCGCTCCCCGGTGCCGGCCGAGGCGTCGGTGTCCGGGCCGTTCTGTTCCGTGTCCCAGGAGGTGATGTCCACGGCGTCGATGTCGATCTTGCCGTACTGCGCGGTGACGGAGACGACCTCGGTGGGCTTGTTGCTCGCCGGGCTGTTCAGCCGCAGGACCTTCAGGTCGCCGCCGGCATCGGGGCCGTGCAGGTTCAGGGTGGCGCCGTTCTGGACGACCAGGTTGGCGTCCAGCTGCCAGGTGCCGGGCGAGCCGTCGACCTCGTACAGCGGCGCACTGGCGCACTGCCGGGCGATGTCGGGGAGCGTCGCCGTCCCGGACGTGAGGTAGACCGTGTTGGTGCTGGACGCGTACCGCACCTGGCCGCTGCACGCGGCGGCCTGCGCGGGCGGGGCGAACACGCCGGTCAGGCCGGTGATCAGCGCTCCCGCCGACAGCAGGACGGTGCAGGCACGCAAGGCTCTGGCGGGGCCGCGTACCGCGCGCCCGCCGGGCGAGACCGGTTCGCCGCCGGCCGGGGGTTCGGGCCGGCGGCCGGCGCCGGTTGAACGGTGGGTCATGTGTGCACTCCTTCTCCGGCCGCCGTCCCGAGGGGCGGCGGCCGGTATCGGTGGTACGGCTGACGTGGGGGTCAGGCCGTGTTCTCGACGTGCCCGGCGACCTTCGGCCGTGGGGTGCCGCGGTGCCGGACGTGATGGAGGGTCTGCAGGACCACGGCCAGGGCGAGCGCCACCAGCGCCGCGAAGCCCAGCCACGGGAACGGCGGCATCGTGATCTCCGTCTTGCCGTGCCGCTTGACCTCGCCGTCCCCGTCGAGCGCGACCGGGGCCCGGACACGGGAATCGGTGAGGTCCAGCCGGGACCCGGCGTCGGCCACGACACCCTGCCGTTCGGCCAGCACGTCCAGGGACCTGCCGGAGGCGCGGACGTTGTGCGCCAGGTGCATGCCGCGGTGGGAGCTGCCGACCGCGACCTTCTCCAGGCGGGCCGGGGCGCCGAGGTCGACGGCTGTCGTCCCGCCGGACAGGGACCCGCCGGTGACCCGCAGTCCGGGCGAGCTGGAGGCCAGTCCCTTGCGGCTGGCCTCGGTGACCCGGACGTCGTCGAGCGTGATGTGGCGGGTCGTGGCGGAGGCCAGCACACCGGTCTCGCCGCCGTCCACCCGCACGTCGCGCAGCGCGACATGGTCGGCTTCGCCGCCGATGGCGATGCCGGTGCGGTTCGCGGACAACGCGGTGCGTTCGATGCGGACCCGGGAGCCGGTGATGCCGATGCCGCGGTCGAAGCCGCCGACCGTACCGCCGGAGACCGTGGCGCTCTCGATGCCCTCGCCGAGCAGGATCCCCGGCTCGCTGCCGTTGTGTCCGGTCAGCTCGGAGTCCACGACGGAGACCGTGCTGTCGCCGCCGGAGACGCGTACCGCGGCCCGCGACGAACTCTCCACGGTGGCCTTGCGTACGACGCACTGCCGGCAGGAGGTCAGGTCGATGCCGCCGCCCTGGTCGAAGTGGGAGTTGGGCGAGTTCAGCTCCAGGCCGCGCTGGAGCGTCGCCTTGATCCCGGCGCCGTCGTTGTCACGCGTGGTCAGGCCGGTCAGCGTGCGGTCGTCGGTACCACCGAGTGCGATACCGGTACGGCCGTTGGAGTCGGCGGCCAGCCCGGCGGCCTTGGTGCCGCGGTCCCCCTTCAGCACGATGCCGTCCTCGGTGGCCCCGGACGCCGTGACATCCTTCAGCGTGACGTCCTTGGAACCGGCCAGCCGCAGCCCGGTGTAGTTTCCCTCGAACGTCGAGCCGGTGGCCGAACCGGTGCTGTCCCGCGCCCAGGTGACCCCCGACTGGTCGGCGGTGGTGGTGTCACCGATGCGGCCGAGCCCGCTGACGGTGGCGTTGCGGAAGTCCATCCGGCCACCCGCGCCCATCGACACGTACGGCCGGCCCGGTGCGTCGGCGGGCGCGAGGCCGGAGCCCTCCGCTCCCACCGACGCCAGCGTGGTGCTGTCGACGTCGAGCGAGGCCCGGCTGCCGGTGATCCATGTTCCCGACCGGGCGTCCCGTCCCGCGCTCAGCAGCACCTTCTTGGTGCGGTCGTCGATACGCAGAATGGTGCCGGGGGCGAGCAGGATCGCCGTACGCACCCGCACCGTGGACGGCGCGCCGGGCTCCTGGGACACCCATTCCCGGCCCGCGTTGGCGGCCAGCCAGCTGAGCGACACGGACGGCGTCCCCGGGTACAGCCGGTGCACCAGGTTGCCGCCGCTCAGCAGGCTGACGCTGCGTGGCCGCAGCACCATCAGCCGGTCGGGCCGCCCGGTGCGCTCCCAGGCGGCCACGTCCTCCGGAGCGCCGACGGCTGCCGCCGGCGGCGCTGATGCGATGCCGAGTGCCAGGACGGCCGAGAGGGCGGCCGCGGCCGCCCCGAAGCGGTATGCGGTTTTCATGCTCCTGCCTCCGAACCGGCGGCCTGCGGCGAGGTCCGCACCGCGACACCGTTGACGACGGACACCTGCCGGGTCAGCCAGCGCTGCCTGCGGATCGTCAGCAGAGCGCAGATCTTCACGCCGGCCATCACGAACGACACCAGCACGAAGCCGGGCACGAGGAAGAACGACGACGGCCTGCGCACCAGGTGCGGGAGCATCTTCATCGCCCGGCTGACCCACCACCAGGCGGCCAGGCACGCCACGAAGAACCAGTCCTGGCGGATGATCGCGTACGTCATGAAGAACGGTGCGACCAGCAGGGTGAAGCTGCTCACCGCCTTGTCGGCCATGGTGAAGGCCAGGAACGGGTGCCGCCGGATCCAGCGGGACGACAGCGCTCTGAGGTCTGATCTCCAGGTGTTGCGGGACCAGCGCAGCCGCTGCTTGAGGAAGATCCGCCAGGTGCCGGGGAACGTCGACCACACGCGGGCCGAGCGCTGCATGTACGTGCGGTGGCCGCCCGCCAGGACCAGCGTGGTCAGCCGCTTGTCGTCACCGGACATGCAGGGCACGCCCATGAACGTCTCGTGCATGAAGTCGTCGGATATCTCCAGCAGCAGCTCGCGCCGGTAGACCGCCGTCCGGCCGGACAGACAGGAGACCGCCCGGCCCACCGCGGTCTGGGCCGCGTTCTCGTCGAAGTACCGGTAGTCCAGGTACATGTCGTTCACGCGCTGGAGGAAGCCGCGCGGGTTGTAGACGTTCTGCCGGGTGCCGACCCCGCCGACCTTCGGGTCGGCGAACGGCTTGCACACCTCGGCCGCCACGTCCTCCGCCCAGATGGTGTCGGAGTCCACCAGCGCGACGAGGTCGGTCTTGCACACCTCCCAACCGCGCCGCAGCGCGTCGCGCTTGCCGGGTACGTCGGTGATGACGACGGTCACCGGATAGCGGGCCGCGACCTCCTGGCACGCGTGGTCGGTGACGTCGATGACGAGGACGACCTCCTCGACGTCGTTGGCCAGCCAGGACTCGATCGCGTGCGCGAAGATCTCGGGGTCTTCCTGGTACACCGGGACGACGATGCTCATCGGCAGCCGGAAGTCGTTCCGCACCGGGCGGTACAGGGCGGCCGGCGCGCGGCGCACGAGCCAGCAGCTCCAGCGCACCAGACCCAGGATGCCCAGGGGCAGGTAGACCAGGTAATACCGGAAGTCATAGAGCGTGGTGTCTAGTAGGGCACTCATGGTTCCGTTCTCGTTCACGGGTGTGCCGAGGCCGGGCAAGGGGGGAGTGGGGCTACGGAGGGGGGTGTCCGCTGTGGGTCAGGCGAGTTCGGCGGCCAGCTCGTCCGCTTCGCGGTCGGCCCGCTCGATCAGCGTGTCGTTGACCTGGACGACGGCCCTGAGCAGCGGCATGTCCAGGCCCAGCGTGTCGGCGAGCCCCAGGAAGCCCTGGGTGTCCTTGGGCAGGCACACACCGCCGTAGGGCGCACCGCCGCGAATGCCGTAGAGCGGGTTGTACGAACCCTCGGCGGAGCGTGCCACGGTCTGCGCGACGGGGTCCAGGTCCAGGCCGAGGGTCTGGCTGACCAGCCACATCTCGTTCCAGAAGCTGATCTTCGTCGCGTTGTAGATGTTGTGCGCGCACTTCACCAGCTCGGCCGCCGCCGGGTTGGAGAACGTACGCAGCTCCCCGCCGAACGGTGCCAGCAGCTCGGTCAGCCGCTCCACCGTGCGCTGGCTGCGGGAGGCGATCACCGTCATCCACGGGTGCCGGAAGTCCTCCAGCGCGGTGGCGGCGCGCAGGAACTCGGGGTTGCCCGCGAGCGAGAAGCCCTCGCCGACGCTCTTCCCCGAGTGCTTCTCCAGCAGCGTCAGGACGAGGCCCTCGGTGGTGCCCGGCGGCACGGTGGACCGGACGACCACGGTGTGGTCCCCGGTGGCGTCGGCCAGGGCCGCGCCCACCGACGCGGTACCCTCCTCGAAAGCGGACAGATCGTAGCGGTGCCCGGCGTTGGGCGTGGGCAGCGTGAGGAAAATGAAACCGTCCGGTTCGTTACGCAGGTCGAGCACGTCGCGCGCATCCAGGCCCTGCGAACGCAGGTATTCGATCCGCTGGGGCGAGATGTCGATGAAGGTCACCTCGTGCCCGGCGTGTAAAAAGCCCTTACCGGTGGCTGTGCCGACGACACCGGAACCCACGATGAAAATACGTGCCATGGTGCTGTCCCCTCCTGGTGGATGTGCGTGCGCTGCGCGACGCGAAAAGTAGTAACGAAGAGATTGCGGGCCGGAGGGAACCGGTCCGCCGTCACGGCCGTCGGAGCGATGGCGCTCGGGTCGGGCCCGCGCATTCCGGTACGCCCGTACGGGGCGGTGCCTCCGGGTGTGTCAGGCCCCCCTGCCTGATCAGCATCTATGCATCCTCCGCCGGAATGGCCCCGGTACGACTGCGTGACGATGTGAGTGCCCTGCACTCTGCACTCATCGGGACGGACAGTACAGAAGCCGACTTACTGAGAGGGCAGGAAATTGCCGTGAGCCCTGAATTCCGCATGCCCGGTTCCGCTCCGGGCCGGAGAGCGTCATTGTCCTGCGGAAAAGCACTGCGCGGAGCGGAAAACCGGCAGGCCGGAACTCCGGTACGCGAGCCGGGCGCACACCGCGGCGCCGGACCCGGCGCCAAGGCATGACAAGCGTTTTCGCCGCCGCCGCGTCCCGGCCAGTGAATTCAGTAGGTTGTCCTGAATAGGCAAGCGCCGGCGCGCACGCCGGGATCAGTAATGAGACGCGTGGAAATATGTATTCCGGAGTACCGGGCGAGGCCTCTTGTCACGCCCGTCCCTGCCGGCTCCTCAGCAGCGCGCGGCGGAGGCCGGCTCCGCCGCGCTGACCAGGGCCGGGGGCCAACTCTGCCCGGCGCCGGCGGGCTACCGCCGGGCCCCCGCCACTGGCCGGAACCCTCGCCGTCGGTCGTCGATCACAACGCGGCCTGCGCGGCGGCCTTCTCGCGCGCCGCCGCGGCCCGCGCCGGATCGCCGAGCTGCTCCTCCAGCCGGGCCTGCGCCGACCAGTTGTACGGGCAGACCGGGCGCAGCTGAATGCGCTCGCTCAGCAGGGTGCGGGCCAGGTCCGTCCGTTCCGCCCGCAGCGCCGCCTCGACGAGGGTCCGCTGGACGGCGTCCCGCTGGGCGTGGCTGCCGCCGAACTCGTGCAGCCGGTGCCGGACCGGCAGCAACAGGTCGGTGGCGCGGTCGTACTCCTGCCGCCCGTAGGCGATCAGTGCCCGGCACACCGGCAGTCCGATGTCTGCGGTCATCGCGCGGTTGGACACCGCCGGCGCCGCCCCCGCGAGCCAGCGCTGCCGGTCCGCCACCAGCCGCTCGGCCAGCGCGAAGCGGCCCGCGCCCACGTACGCCATCACCGCGTGCGCGTCGTTGAAGGCGTAGTGCGCACCGTCGTCGCGGCGCTCCCAGGCGTCGGCGAGCCGCGCCCACCGCGTGCCCTGGTCCGCGCCCGTCAAGTACAGCCGCCACAACATCGCCGCTGCGTCCAGCAGTTGCATCGCCACGCCCGCCGACTCCTCGTGGTGCAGCGCCGCGTCGTAGATCTCCAGCACGCGCGCCGAGTCGCCCAGCTCCATGGCGTAGAGCCCGTAGTGCCACCAGTTGTGCACCGTGAGCAGAGTGCCGTCCGACCAGTCGTCGGTGCGGGCGTCGAGGAAGCGGAGGCCGTCGGTGAAGCGACCGCGCATCTCGTACGTGTGCACCACGCCGTGGATCGCCCACACGTCGCGCGGATGGCGGGCGAGGGCTTCGCGCCCCACCTCCTCCGCGCGCTCGTAGTGCCCCGACTCCTCCAGGCCGAAGGCGTACATGCCCAGCAGCGGCCCGCGGTGCGGGTCGTCCGGCTCCCAGGCGCCCAGCGCCCCGCCGACACGGTCGCGCAGGCGCTGGGCGTCCCCGGTGAGGAAGTCGTGCTGGTGCCCTGCGAACAGCGCCAGCACATCGCGGGGATGGGCGACGGTGAGGTCGCCGAGCAGTCGTCCGGCGCGGTGGATCTCCCCGCCCAGCCAGGCCTCGGCGGCGGCCAGGTGCATCCGCTCGCGGGAGGTCAGGCCCTCCTCGTCCAGGCCGGCGCGGAAGCGGAGGAAGGCGTCGCGGGCCGCGGCCGCGTCCTTCTCCTCGGTGCCCAGGACGCCGAGGTACGCGGCCAGCACCTGCGCCATCACCGACCGCGGTGCCGCGTCGAGCGCGGCGCGGGCCGAGCCGGCCACGTCCGGCCGGAAGAACAGCAGGTGATCCAGGGCCTGTTCGTAGTGGACGAGGGCATCGGCGCCGGTGTGGCTCATCCGGTACCCGTGCCGGTCCGCTGTCATAGGTCCCTCCTGTGTAGCCGGTCCGCCTGCCCTCAGCGATGGTGGACGACCGGCGGCCGCCGGGAGCGGAATCCGGTCCCCGCAGTGCCACCACCCGTACCAGGCCAACGATGCATGCCCCGACGGGACACGTTCCAGTCATCGCCGGACCGCCGCCGCGAGGCCGTTGGGGCACCGCCGTCGGAGGTCGCACGGCGGGCGGCGGCACACCGGCGGCGGCTCGCAACGGCCGATCCGGCCAGCCGGCCCGGGGCCTGAACGCGTGGCCCCGCGGGGACCTGGCCATGCGCGCTACGGCCGGATGGAGCCGTGCGGGGAGTGCGCGATGCGCCACACCGCAGCGCCGCCCCAGCACTGCATGCACCTGACGTGACCGGCTACTTTGCGCTCCGGGGCAGGTGCTGCCCAACGACGCCCCACCTCCGGAGTGCGTGGGAATCGGCGGGAAAGGGTAAGCACTCGGCGGGATCCGGCCGAGTGCGTCCGGCAGTACAACCTTCCACGAGGCACAACCCCGCGCCCACGACGAGGAACACCTGCATCGGCCACGGAAAGTTCGGCACGTGCTGCGGGCCGGTACCGGCGCGGAAGACGGCCGGAACCGCACCGGCGCCGGCGCGCCCCGGCCGGGACGAACCGAGTCCTCCTCGGCCGGACCGGTTCCATGGGGCGGGGAGTCGGCTAAATCACACACCGTCCGAAGCCGGCACTCAGAGGGATTCAGCACCGGGACGTGCCCCCTGCCCCGCACGGCACTCCTGACGGCGGGCGGTAGGGCGCACTCCGGGGTTGACAGCGAGCGGCGCACGCGGGTGTGTACTCCAGAAGTGCCCGTCCGCCCTCTTCGCACCGTGGCGTGCGGTGTCCTGCGGTTCCGTTGTTTCGTCCTGCTACCTGCACGAACACCTGTGGGTGAACCCGTTCTCGCCGAGTTCGGCCACCGGATGGTTCCCGAGTCGGGGCGTGCTTAACCTGCTGTCACCACCTATGCGCGTCTCGAGGGGGAGCCGTGCTCATGACGTCGATGCAGGGTTACGACAAGCTGGTCGGTAGGGGGGAAGCGTCAGGGTCGGGGGGCCCGGGCGCACACAGGGAACGGGGGGTGTTCCTCCAGCACTCAGCACAAGAACGGCCGGCCCCGGCCGTGCGCGCCGCGGGGGCGTGCACGACGATCGCGCCGCCGAATCGTGTCCGGTACCGACGGACCTGCGCCCTCGCGCCCGCCGGGCGTACGGGTGCGGCGGGCCGGTGTGCCCGCGGGCCCGCTCCGGCCCGCAGCAGATCCCTCCGGACGTGCGGATATCTCGACCGGGCAGCGCTCAGGGCCGGACTCACCGGCCGGGCGGCGGACCCGGACGCACCTCAGAACCCGGACGGCGCTCCGGCTCTGAACCGCCGCACCGAGGAGCCGGGTCACCCCACAGAGGACCCGGGTCACGCCGAGGACGACGGCGAAAGCGATCACCACGAGTGCACCGGGCCGCGCGGCGTGCCTGCCTTCGCGGCGGACAGCGCAGCGTGTGCCTGTCGTGAGCCCTTTCTTCTCGTGCCGCGCGATGCTGCCTTTCCCTGCCCCGGGAGGCGGCCGCAGCGGGCGTCGCACCAGTCCCCCCACCGCGCGGAACGCATGCGTTGAATTCGCGCACAGCTATCGACATTGACTTACAAGGAGCTCACGTGGTGGGAAAACCTGTCGAGGTTTCGACAGCGGATCTGGTTGAATCTTCAACTGTTCAAAATGGGGGCACCGTACCGGCACGCACCACCGAGGGGATGTTCGTCGAGGTACTGGCCGGTGTGCTGAACACCGACCGGGTCTCGGCCGACAGCCATTTCTTCGACGACCTCGGCGCCAATTCCCTGCTCATGGCCCAGTTCTGCGCGCGGGTCAGGAAGCGGGACGACCTGCCGTCGGTCTCCATGAAGGACGTCTACCGGCACCCCACCGCCCGCGGCCTGGCGATGGCCCTGCCTGCCGCGCCGACCGCCGCCGTCGGATCGCAGGTGCCGGCCGTCCCCGAGGAGGGCGCGCCCGTCGGCAGCACACCGCGTTTCGTCCTGTGCGGAGCGCTGCAACTGCTGATCTTCCTCGGTTACTCCTACCTCGCCGGAATGGTCATGATCCGGGGCTACACCTGGGTCTCCGCCGGCTCCGGCCTGGTCGATGTCTATCTGCGGTCGGCCCTCTTCGGCAGCGCCGGATTCGTTGCCATGTGCCTCTTTCCGGTAGCGGCGAAGTGGATTCTCGTCGGCCGGTGGCGGACCACGGAATTTCCGGTGTGGAGCCTGGGCTACCTGCGTTTCTGGACGGTCCGGGTGCTGATCAACGCCAATCCGATGCGGCTCTTCATCGGCAACCCGCTGTACGTGCTGTACCTGCGGGCGCTCGGCGCGCGCATCGGAAAGAACGTCACCATCCTTTCGCACGCCGTGCCCGTCTGCACCGACCTCCTCACGGTCGGCGCCGGCACGGTGATCCGCAAGGAGGCGTTCCTCCTTTGCTACCGGGCGCACGCCGGGCGGATCCAGACCGGCCCCGTCACCCTCGGCCGGGACGTCTTCATCGGCGAGCGCACCGTGCTGGACATCAAGACGTCGATGGGGGACGGCGCCCAGCTCGGCCACGCATCGGCGCTGCAGACCGGCGAGGCCGTGCCCGCCGGACAGCGCTGGCACGGCTCGCCCGCCGAGCGCACCGAGCTGAACTACGTACGCGTCGCGCCGACCGGCTGCGGCGCCCTGCGGCGCTTCGGCTACGGCCTCCTCACCCTGGTGCAGCTGTGCCTGATCGCCCTGCCGCTGGCCGTCGGCGTCGTGTACATGGTGCTGACCGAGATCCCCGCGCTCGGCAAATGGCTGGGGCCGGGCACCGAGGGGCTCACCTCGGCGGAGCTGTACACCGACGCGCTGCTCATCTCCGTGGTGGTGTTCTTCGGCTTCACCCTGCTGGGCATGGTCTGGCTGTTCACCGTCCCGCGCCTGCTGAACCTGCTGATCCGGCCGGACCGGGTCTATCCGCTGTACGGCTTCCACTACTCCGTGCACCGGGCGATCGCGCGGATGACCAACATCAAGTTCTTCAAGTGGCTCTTCGGTGACAGCTCCTACATCGTGCACTACCTGCGCTGCCTCGGGTACGACCTGTCCCGGGTCGAGCAGACCGGATCCAACTTCGGTACGGGCATCGATCACGAGACCCCGTTCCTGAGCAAGGTCGGCAGCGGGACGATGGTCGCCGACGGGCTGTCGGTCATCAACGCCGACTTCTCCAGCACCTCCTTCCGGGTCTCCCGGACGGAGATCGGCGACCGGAACTTCCTCGGCAACTTCATCGCCTATCCGGCAGGCGGCCGGACCGGGGAGAACTGCCTCCTCGCGACCAAGGTGATGGTCCCGCTCGACGGGAAGCTCCGCGAGAACGTGGGCCTGCTCGGCTCGCCGAGCTTCGAGATCCCCCGCACGGTGGAGCGCGACACCCGCTTCGATCACTTCCGCACCGGGCGCGAGTTCCGCCGGCGCCTCGCCGCGAAGAACCGGCACAACATCACGACGATGGGCATCTTCCTCTTCCTGCGGTGGGTGCACGTCTACGTGCTCACCGTGCTGGCCGTCGCGGGCATCGAACTGTACGGCGTGGCCGAGCAGTTGCTCGTCGCCGCCTATATGGGCCTCAGCATCGCCTTCACCGGCGTCTACTTCGCCCTGGTGGAACGGGTCATCCTGCGGTTCCGGCCGCTGCGGCCGCAGCTGTGCTCCATCTACGAGCCGTACTTCTGGTGGCACGAGCGCCTGTGGAAGGTGCCCGACACCCACTTCATGGTGTTCAACGGCACGCCGTTCAAGAACCTGCTCTGGCGCCTGATGGGCGTCCGGCTCGGCAAGCGGGTCTTCGACGACGGCTGCTACCTCACGGAACGGACGCTCACCACGATCGGCGACGACGCCACGCTCAACACCGGCAGCAAGGTCCAGTGCCACTCGCAGGAGGACGGCACCTTCAAATCCGACCACAGCACGATCGGCGCCGGCAGCACGCTGGGCGTCGGTGCCATGGTCCATTACGGCGTGACCGTGGGCGACGGGGCGGTGATCGCGGCCGACTCCTTCCTCATGAAGGGGGAGGAGGTCCCGCAGCGGGTCCGGTGGGCCGGCAACCCGGCCACGGAGCTGCGCGCCGTACCGCACCGGAGCGCGTGACGCGGGGGTCACCGAGCATGCCGTACGCCCCGCAACGCAACACACCGCACGGGACCGGAAAGCGGCCCTTGGACGCGGAGAGGGCGGCAGGGCCGCCGCCGGAACCCGACACGGCCCGGTCACCACGGCCGGCCGGAACAGTGGCCACCACATCGAGCACTACTACCGCGCCGCGCCTGACAGTGGCGCGCAGCACCGTGGCAACGGTGAACGGAGGGGGAAGTTTCCATGACACAGCCAGCAGAGACCGGTCGTGACTTCTGGCGGGGGGTGCTCGCGGGAGGCGGCCTCACCGCACTTCCGCGGTGGACCCGGCGACCGGTACCGGGCGTCGCCGAGCATGTGGCGAGCGTTCCGGCCGAGGTGGTCACGGCGTTGCGCCGGCTGGCGGAGGAGCTGGCGGTGCCGTTCGACTCCTTGCTGCTGACCGCGCACGCCAAGGCCCTCGCGGCACTGGCGGGAGAGCGGGAGGTGGTGACCGGTCTGGTCACCGGACGGGGCGGCCGGCCGCTGCCCTGCCCGCTGACGACCGATGCCGGCACCTGGCGGGCCGTCGTGCACGACGCCGACCGCGTCGCCGCCGCCGTCCTGACGCACCGTGAGTTCCCGGTCGAGGACCTCCGGCGCGAACTGGACGTGGTGGGGCCGGAGTACGAGACGGTGTGGGACCCGACCGGCGGGGACGGCGAGCCGGCCGGGACCACCGTGCTGCGGCTGGGCGCCGAGGCCCGCGGCGAGGAACTGGTACTGCGGCTGCGGTACCGCACCGAGGCGCTGGACGCGGAGTGCGCCGCGCGGATCGCCGGCTACCACCGCCGTGCGCTGGCGCTGCTGGCCGCCGGGCCCGACGCCGAGCACGAGCGGCAGAGCCTGCTGTCGGCCGACGAAATCCGCCACCAGCTCGAAGGGCTCGCAGGGCCACACCGCGAGCTGCCCGACGCCCGCTTCCACGAGCTGTTCGAGCAGCGAGTGCGCGCCCACCCGGACGCCGTCGCCGCCGTACAGGGCACCCGGCAGTGGACGTACCGCGAGCTGAACGCCCGCGCCAACCGGCTGGGCCGCGCCCTGCTGGCCCGCGGGCTGCGCCGCGAGGACGTCGTCGCGGTGGTCACCGAACGCAACCTGGACTGGATGGCCGCCGTCCTGGCGGTCTTCAAGGCCGGCGGCGTCTATCTGCCCGTCGAGCCGCACTTCCCCGCGGACCGCATCGCCACCACGCTCACCCGCGCCGAGTGCGGCCTGGTGCTGACCGAACACGCCAGCACCGGCACCCTCGACGAGGCCCTGACCTCCGTACCCGGCGCCCGCAAGGTCTTCATCGACGCCGCGTACGAGGAAGGCCACGCCGAGGACGACCTCGGCATCGCCGTGACGCCCGATCAGCTCGCGTACATCTACTTCACCTCGGGCTCCACCGGTGAGCCCAAGGGCGCGATGTGCGAGCACGCCGGCATGCTCAACCACCTGTACGCCAAGATCCATGACCTGGGCGTCGAAGAAGGCCAGGTGGTCGCCCAGACCGCGCCCCAGTGCTTCGACATCTCGCTGTGGCAGCTGGTCTCCGCGCTGCTGGTCGGCGGCCGGACCCTGCTGATCGGGCAGGACGCGGTGCTGGACGTCCAGCGGTTCGTGGAGACCGTCGTCGACCACCGGGTGGGCGTACTCCAGGTCGTCCCGTCCTACCTCGAAGTGGTGCTCTCCGCGCTGGAGGCGGCGCCCCGCGACCTGCCGGACCTGCGGTGCGTGTCGGTCACCGGCGAGGCGCTGAAGAAGGAGCTGGCCCAGCGCTGGTTCACGGCCCAGCCCGGAATCAAGCTGGTCAACGCCTACGGCCTCACCGAGACCTCCGACGACACCAACCACGAGGTGATGGTCGGCCCGCCCGAGGGCGACCGGGTACCGCTCGGCCCGGCCGTGCACAACGTCCGCGTCTACGTCGTCGACGACCACCTCGCCCCGGTGCCGCTCGGCGCCCCCGGCGAGATCGTCTTCTCCGGCGTCTGCGTCGGCCGCGGCTACATCAACGACCCGGAACGGACCCGCAAGGCGTTCCTGCCCGACCCGCACCGCGCCGGCGAACGGCTCTACCGCAGTGGCGACCGGGGCCGCTGGCAGGCCGAGGGCAAGCTGGAGTTCCTCGGCCGCCGGGACACCCAGGTCAAGATCCGCGGCTTCCGCATCGAGATCGGCGAGATCGAGAACACCCTGCTGCGCACGGACGGCGTACGCGACGGAGCCGTGGTGGTCGCCGAGCGGGCCGACCGCAGCAAGCACCTGGTCGCGTTCTACTCCGGGCGCGAGCTGGAGGTCACGACGCTGCGCCGGGCGCTGGGGGAGTCACTGCCCGGCTACATGGTGCCCGCCGCTTTCCACTGGCTGGAGACCCTGCCGCTGACCGCCAACAGCAAGATCGACCGGAAGGCGCTCACCGCGCTGGCCGGCCGGCTGGGCGCGGTCGAGGAGGAGTACCACGCGCCGCGCACCGCGACCGAACACAAGCTGGCCGCCGCGTGGTCGACGGTCCTGGGCATCCCGCAGGACCGGATCGGCCGCCGCGACCACTTCTTCGACCGGGGCGGCACCAGCCTGTCGGCGGTGAAGCTGGCGGTCACCCTCAAGCGCGCCGTCTCCCTGAAGGACGTCACCCGGCACCCCGTCCTGGCCGACCTGGCCGACGTGGTCGACGGCCGCTCCGTACGCCGCGACGGACTGCTGCACGCCCTCGCCGGGCCGAGCGGCGGCACGGCCGGAGCGCTGGTCTGCTTCCCGTACGCCGGCGGCAACGCGGTGAACTTCCAGCCGCTGGCCCGCGCGCTGCGCGGCAGCGGACGCGCCGTGTACGCCGTGGAGCTGCCCGGACACGACCTGACCGCGACCACCGAGCCGTTCGTACCGCTGGAAGAGGTGGTCGAGCAGACCGTCGGCGAGATCGTCCGGCGCGGCCTGAGCGACGTACTGCTGTGGGGCCACTCCTCGGGGACCGCCTTCGCCGCCGAGACGGCGCGGCGGCTGGAGACGCGCGGAGTGACCGTACAGCGCCTGTTCCTCGCGGCGCAGCTGCCCGGCGACGCCGCCGTCCGGCAGGCCGCCATGGCCGAACTGACGGCGCTCGGCAACGCGGAGATCGCCGCACGGCTGAGCGCGGAGGGCGGCTACACCGAACTGGAGGAGCTGGACGACCGGCGCGCCGAACACGTCGGCGCCGCCTACCGCCACGACTGCCTCGCCGCGCACCGGTACTTCGCCGGCCTGCTGACGGAACCGCCCGCGGCGAAGCTGGCCGCACCGGTCACCGTGGTGGTGGCCGCCGACGACCCGGTCACGGCCGACGCCCGGGACCGCCACCTCGACTGGCAGCTGCTGGCCGACGACGTCCAGCTGCACGAACTGACCGAGGGGGGCCACTACTTCCTGCGCACCCGCCCGGACCGGGCGGCAGAGGCCGTACAGGCCGCCGCCGCTTTGTTGGCTTCTTCTTGAGAACCGTAAGGAAAGGAATACCTGAAATGTCGTCATTCCCGGCGTCCCTGCTCGACGTGGAGCGGCAGCCAGGAGGGCCCCCGATGCTGTGGGCCGAGACCAAAGGTGACGCGACGAACTGGGTGGCCGAGCACCGCGACGCGCTGCGCGCCGCCGTTGCCCAGCACGGTTCCCTGCTCGTCCGCGGCCTGGGCTTACGGGATGCCCCCGGGGCCGGAGCCGTCTTCCACCGGCTGGCCGACGGCCTGCTGAGCGAGCGGGAGTCGTTCGCCCCGCGGCGCAAGTACGCCGACGGGGTGTACTCCTCCACCAAATGGCCGCCGCACCAGCAGATGTGCATGCACCACGAGCTCAGTTACACCCTCACCTTCCCCGGTCTGATGATGTTCGCCTGCCTGACCGCGCCCGAGTCGGGCGGGGCCACCGGGGTGGCAGACGCGGCCGCCGTGCTCAAGGCGCTGCCCCGCAAGCTGGTGAAACGGTTCGAGAAGGAAGGCTGGCTGCTCACCCGCAGTTACAACGAAGAGATCGGCGCGCCCTGGCGGGAGGCCTTCGGCACCGAGGACCGTGCGGAGGTCGAGCGGTACTGCCGTGCGAACGCCATCAGCTTCGCGTGGCAGCCGGACGACGGCCTGCGCACCAGCCAGCGCCGCAGCGCCGTGGTACGCCACCCGGTCACCGGCGAGCGCTGCTGGTTCAACCAGGTCGCCTTCCTGAACGAATGGACCATGGACCCGGACGTGCACGAGTACCTGGTGGGGGACTACGGCGTCGAAGGACTGCCGTTCAACACCCGCTTCGGCGGCGGGGATCCGATCGGAAAGGACATCGTGGAACTGCTCACCGCCCTGTACGAGGAGCACACCGCACGGGAGCCGTGGCAGGCCGGCGATCTCCTGCTGGTGGACAACGTCCGCACCGCGCACAGCCGGGATCCCTTCGAGGGGCCGCGCGAGGTGCTGGTGGCGATGGCCGACGCGGTGCAGCTCGCCGACTGCAAGCCCACGATCGAGGTGACGGCCCGATGACGACCATCGACTCCGCCGCCGCCCGGTCCGAGGGGAAGGGACCGACGGGTGTGCCGCCGTTCGCGGTGATCTCCGGATCACAGGTCCAGCACGCCCTGCGGGGACGCGAGCGGCAGATCGTCGACCTGGTGGAGGCCACCTACCGGCTGCACGACGCCGGCGAGACGGTCAACCCGCCCTCGTACTTCCTGCGGTTCCCGGACCGCCCGTCCTCCCGGATCATCGCGCTGCCGGCCTCGGTGGGCGGCCCGGAGCGGGTGGACGGCCTGAAGTGGATCTCCAGCTTCCCCGAGAACGTGGCGGCCGGCATCCCGCGGGCCTCGGCGGTCCTCATCCTGAACGACCACGACACCGGCTACCCGTTCGCGTGCCTGGAGAGCTCCATCATCTCCGCCACCCGGACGGCCGCCTCGGCGGCGTCGGCCGCCGACTGGCTCAGCCGCGGCCGGCCGCGTCCGGTACGCGTCGGGTTCTTCGGTACCGGCCTGATCGCCCGCTACATCCACACGTTCCTGGCCGCCACCGGCTGGGACTTCGAGGAGATCGGCGTGCACGACGTGTCCGCCGACAGCGCGGCGGGCTTCCGTACGTATCTGGAACAGTCCGGCACCACCGGTCACATCACCATCCACGACAGCGCCGAGCAGCTGATCCGCCTGAGCGACCTGGTCATCTTCGCCACGGTCGCCGGCCGGCCGCACATCACGGACGTGTCGTGGTTCGCACACCATCCATTGGTGCTGCACGTCTCGCTGCGCGACCTCGCGCCGCAGATCGTGCTCGCCTCGGCCAACATCGTCGACGACGTGGAGCACTGCCTGAAGGCCGACACCTCACCGCACCTGGCGGAACAGCTCTCCGGCAGCAGGGACTTCCTGCACGGGACGCTGGCCGAGGTGATGACGGGGAAGGCGCGGCCGCCGGCGGGCCGCCCGTTGGTCTTCTCGCCGTTCGGACTGGGGGTCCTGGACCTGGCGGTCGGCAAGTACGTCTACGACGAAGTGGTCCGCTCGGGGGAGCTGCACGTCATCGACGGCTTCTTCCACGAGCTGCGCCGGTACGGATGAGCGGCCGGTTCCTACGGCCGCACATGGGGGGTCATCAAATGAGGGGGTCATCGTGCCAGTCATATCCGTTCCCCTGGAGTTCAATGAGGAAGAGCTCTACGTCGACCTGCGGTCGACCTTCGGACAGCCACTGTTCCTGAAGTGTGAGGGCTTCAACTTCGCCGGGTCGATCAAGCTGAAGGCCGCGGCGGAAATGGTCGAGGCCGCGGAGCGCGAGGGCGCGCTGATGCCGGGGTCGGTCCTGGTGGAGTCCTCGTCCGGCAATCTGGGCGTGGCACTCAGCATGATCGCGGCGAGCAAGGGTTACGGGTTCGTGTGCGTCACCGACCCGCGGTGCAATCTGTCGTCCCGGCGGATGATGGAGGCCCTGGGCAGCCAGGTGCACCTCATCGCCGAGCCGGACGCCCACGGCGGCTGGCTGGGTGCGCGGATCGACTACGTGCGTGCTCTGTGCGCTTCCGACGAGCGGTACGTCTGGCTGAACCAGTACACCAACCCGGGCAACTGGCGGGCGCACTACCGCACCACCGCACCTGCCATCGCCCGCCAGTTCCCCGACCTGGACGTGCTGTTCGTCGGGGCCGGTACCACCGGCACCCTGATGGGCTGCGCGCGCTACTTCTGGGAGTGGCGCCGCCCGGTGCGGGTGATCGCCGTCGACAGCGTCGGCTCGGTCACCTTCGGCGGCCCTCCGGGCCGGCGGATGATCCCGGGCCTGGGCACCAGCGTCCGCCCGGCGCTACTGGACGAGTCCTACGTGGACGAGGTGATCCAGGTGGAGGAGGCGGACACCGTCCGTGCCTGCCACCGCCTCGCCCGCGCCGGATTCCTGTTCGGCGGTTCCACCGGCACGGTGGTCAGCGGCGCGACCGACTGGCTGGCGCGCCAGGACGACCGTGAGCTGACCGCGGTGGCCATCGCCCCTGATCTCGGCGAGCGCTACCTCGACACCATCTACCAGACCAACTGGCTGCAGGACCTCTACGGTGAGGACGTCCTCAGCCCCGACGAGCTGACGGCCGGCACCCGCTCGGCCTGACCACCGCGCCGTCAGGCGCTGACACCGCGATCACCGGCCCCGCTGCCGCAGGGGGCCGGTGACCGCGTTTCCGGCCGGGGTGAGGTGAGCACACTGACGCCGTTCGCCGCCACGATCGCCCCGATGGCCAGCCAGTCGATCCAGTGCAGTGCCTGGCCCAGCATCGCCCAGCCGACCAGTGCGGCGAGCACCGGATTGACACTCATGAAGATCCCGAAGAACCGGGTCGTGACCCGGCGCAGCGCGAACAGGTCGGCCAGCATCGGCACGGCCGAGGACAGCACGCCGGCCGCCGCCGCGTACGCCACCGCGCCCGCCGTGGGGGGCCGGTGCGCGAGTACGGCGATCCCGACCGGTACGTACAGCAGCGCTGACGCGCCCGCCGCCACCGCCGACCCCTCCGTGCCCGGCAGCCGGGCGCCCACCGTCCGGTTGAGCAGGATGTAGGAGGCCCAGCACGCCGCCGCGAGCAGGCCGAGCCCGATGCCCGCGTAGTCCGTACTCGGCTGGGGTCGGGTCAGCGCGACCACGGCGGCCCCCGCGGCCAGCGCGCACAGGCCGTCGGTGAGGCGGCGGGACGCGGACAGCGCCACCGCCAGCGGGCCGCAGAACTCCAGCGTCACCGCCAGGCCCAGCCCGATCCGGTCGATCGCGGTGTAGAGGGACAGATTCATGGTGGCGAACGCCAACGCCAGACAGAGCACCGGCCACCACTGCCGCCAGGTGAAGGCCCGCAGCTTCGGCCGGCCCACCGCCAGCAGCAGCACACCCGCCACCCACTGCCGCACGGCCACCACACCGGCCGGGCCGATGACGGGGAAGGCCAGCGCGGCGGTCGCGGCGCCGACCTGGTTGGCCAGCCCGCTGCCGGTCATCAGCGCCGCTCCCACCAGGCGGTCCGGCCCGGAGGGCGACGGCGCCGCACGGCTCCCGGCGGCGGCGCGTGACAGGTCCTCTGCACTGCGGCTCAGCGTCATGCACCGCAGCATGTGCCGCACGCGCGCATACGCAAAATGCATGCGATGTGTTATCTATACGCTGGAGTCATGGATATGGAACTGCGCCACCTGCGGTGCCTCGTGGCCATCGTCGACGCCGGGAGCTTCACCGACGCCGCCATCGACCTCGGGATCTCCCAGGCTGCCGTGTCCCGCAACCTCAGCGCGCTCGAAGGCGTCCTCGGGGTGCAGCTGCTCCACCGCACCAGCCGGAACGTCACCCCCACCACCGCCGGCGTGCAGGTGCTGGCCCGCGCGCGCCAGCTGCTCGCCGACGCCGACAACCTGCTGCGCGAGGCCACCACCGGTCACACCCGGCTGCGCATCGGTCACGCCTGGTCGGCGATGGGCCGGCACACCACCGCGTACCAGCGCCGCTGGGCCGCCCTCCACCCCGACATCGAGCTGCACCTCATCCGCACCAATTCGCCCACCGGCGGTCTGGCCGAGGGCCTGTGCGACCTGGCGGTGGTACGCAAACCCTTCGACGCCGACCGCTTCGCCAGCGCCGCCGTCGGCGAGGAGCGGCGCTACTGCGCGCTGGCGGCGGACGACCCGTGGGCGGCCCGCCGCGCCATCCCGCTGGCCGACGCCGCCACCCGCACCGTGCTCGCCGACCGGCGTACCGGCACCACCACCGCCGAGCTGTGGCCGGCGGACGGCCGCCCCGTCATCGAGCACATCCGGGACGTCGACGACTGGCTCGCGGCGATCGCCGCCGGGCGGGGCATCGGCATCACCCCCGAGAGCACGGCAGGCCAGTACCGCCGCGACGGCGTCGTCTTCCGCCCGCTGCGGCACGCCCCGCCCGTCACGGTCCACCTCATATGGCGGCGCCACGACCCCCACCCGGCCACGCACGCCGCGGTCGCCCTGCTGGCGGACCTCTACCGGGAGGGGCAGGCCCGCAGGACGCGGCGCGCCGGCTAGGGCGCGTCGGTGGCGGTGAGGCGGACGATGCGGAGGGAACCGTTCTCCTTGCCTGGGTGACGGCTCGTCAGGTCGAGCCTGATCCGCGTCGTACGCACCGCATCGAACGAGACCCGGGTGGGGGAGTCCGAGGCGTCCGCCCAGTCGACGCGGACGCGGTCCGCCGGCACGTACTCCCTGCCGTCCCAGTAGCTGACGGTGAGCGAGGCGGGCAGTGCGTAGGTGTCGTCGTCCGTCGTGAACGACACCTCGACGCCGGCCACCTCGCGGCGGCGCGACCAGGTCACCGCCACCCAGTCCGCGGCGCGCGCCGCACCGACGGCGGGCAGCAGGCCGGTCGCCGCCATGAGGTAGTGGTTCGACCAGCCGGTGCCCGGGTCACCGTCGAGCATCCGCGCCGGCACGGTGTCCGGCGCGCCGGAGAAGCTCGCGTCCGCGGCCGGAGCGCCGGCGGCGGCCTCGCGCACACCGGTCACCGCGGCCGCCGCCGACGCCGCGGACCCGGTCGCGGCCGGCCGCCGTCCCGTGACGGAGATCCGGGCCGAGGCGGAGTGCAGCCCCTCCGCCCGTGCGGTGACCGTGACCGCCGAGGCCCCTTCGGCCGGCCGCACGATCGCGAGGGCCTTGCCGTGGAAGGCGGTCCGTACGGCCGAGCCGTAGTTCTCGGCGCTCTCCTGCTGCCCGTTGTCGACGCCGAGCAGCCGGCCGCCGGTCACCCGGAAGGCCAGGGGATGGCCGGCGCCGGGCACGAGGACGCCCCGGGAGTCGGTCACCTCGGCGGTGACGAAGACCAGGCCGCTCCCGTCGGCGGCCACCTCCTCGCGGTCCGGCGTCAGCCGCACCGCCGCTGCCTCGCCCGCGGTGCGCAGTGTGTCGCGGGCGACCTCACGTCCGTCGCACCGTGCCACCGCCACGAGCTTGCCCGGCTCGAACGGCACCCGCCAGGTGAGGTGGAGCCGGCCCGCACTGCCGTTGGGGCTGGTGTAGCTGCCCGGGTACGGGCCCGAGGTGACGGTCTTGTCGTCCCCGGTGGCCTCGGTCGTCTCCAGGTACTCCCGCCCGCCCGCCGTCTTCTTGCGGTCGAAGCGGCGGACACCCACCGAGCGGCCGTTGAGGAACAGTTCCACACTGTCCGCGTTGGTGTACGCCCATACCGTCACCACGTCCTTGGGGCGGTGGCCGGTCCAGTCCATGGGGACCAGATGCACCATCGGCGTCCGGCTCCACTGGCTGCGGAACAGCGAGAACTGGTCCTTGGGGAACCCCGCGGTGTCGACGGCGCCGAAGAACGAGGACTTCACGGGGAAGACGTCGTCGTACGGCGTCGGCTCACCGATGTAGTCGATGCCGGTCCACAGGAACTGACCGCCGAAGAACTCCCGGTCGCGGTCCTTCTTCAGGGCGTACTCGCCGCTCATCGTCCACGACTCCAGGTTGTTGTCGTACGACGAGGCACCGCGCCGGCCCGGCGTGTAGTTCTCCCCGGTGTTGAGCTGTCCCGGGCTCTCGTACACACCGCGGGTCGACGTGCTCGACGAGCTCTCGGACTCGAAGAAGAAGGTGTCCGGGTACTTCGCGTGCAGCGCGTCGACGGAGGCGGCCGTGTTGTAGTTGAGCCCGACGCCGTCCAGCATGCGCAGGATGCGGTCCTGCGGTGAACCGTCCTTCGGCACACTGCGGTACTTGTCCGAGCCGATCACCACGGCCCGTGTGGTGTCGACCGACCGCACGGCCGCGATGAGCCGCTCGGCCATCCCCACCCCGGCCTCGCTCGTGCTGTCCGGGATCTCGTTGCCGATCGACCACATCACCACGGCGGGCGAGTTCTTGGCCGCGTGCACCATCTCCTTGATGTCGGCGTCGCTGTGCTCGTCGAAGAACCGGCCGTAGTCGTAAGGGTTCTTCGGCGTGCGCCAGCAGTCGAACGCCTCGATCTGCAGCATGATCCCCAGCTCCGCGCAGAGCGCGACCACCTGCGGCGCCGGCGGATTGTGCGAGGTCCGCAGCGCGTTGACGCCCATCTCGCGCATCAGCTCCAACTGCCGCCGGGCCGCGGCCGGATGGAAGGCGGCACCCAGCGCCCCCAGGTCGTGGTGGAGATTGACGCCCTGGAGCTTCATCCGCTCCCCGTTGAGCGCGAAGCCGTGCTCGGGGTCGAAGGTGGTCCACCGCAGCCCGAACGGCGTGCTCGTCCCGTCCACGGTCCGGCCGCCGACGGTGATCCGGGTGTCCACGGTGTAGAGGTACGGCCGCCGCACCGACCAGAGCCGGGGCTTGTCGATGCGCAGGTCCAGCGGGGTGCTGGACGGGTTGCCGCCGAGCGTGGCGGGGGCGGACGCCGACGCGATCCGCCGCCCGTCCGCGTCCCGTACCGTCGCGGTGACCTCCGCACGTACGGTCTTCCCCGTCGCGCTGACGGCGGCCACCGCCACGTGCACCGCGGCACGGCCCGCCGCGACGTGCCGTGCCAGGTCCGGGGTGGTGACGGTGACCCCGTGCCGGACGATGTGCACGGGATCGGTGACGACCAGCCGTACGTCCCGGTGGATGCCGCTGCCGGAGTACCAACGGCTGCTGGGCACCTGGTTGCGCGCCCGCACGGACAGGGTGTTCGCCGTCCTGCCGTCGGTGTGCGCCAGGTCGGTGACGTCCACGGCGAACCCGGTGTAGCCGTACGGGTGGGTGGCGGCCGGCCGGCCGTTGAAGTGCACCTGCGCGTCCATGTACACGCCGTCGAACTCGACGGAGATCCGCTTCCCTGCCGTCTGCGCGGGCAGCGTGAAGGTCTTGGTGTACCAGCCGAGTCCGCCGGGGAGGTAGCCGGAACCGGCGGTGGTGCGGTCGTCCTTGACGGGGTCCAGTCCGATGCTCCAGTCGTGCGGCACGTCCACCTCGTGCCAGCCCGGGTCGTCGTCGGCGGGCCGGGGCGCCTCCTCGCCGGTGGTGTTGACGAGCGCGAACCGCCACCCGTGGCGGAGGCCGGTCTCCCGCCGCGCGCCCAGCGCCTCGTCCGCCGCCGGCTCCGCCCGGCCGGCCGCCAAGGCCGTGGGGCTCATCGCCAGTTGTGCACCGAGGGCTCCGCCGAAGGAGGCGCCGGCTCCGCCCAGAACCGCGCGTCGTGAGATGGCCATGTGTGCCTTCCGGTGATCCGTGAGGGTGACGAGGCAGCCGAACGCGCTGAGTCTGTCGACTCCTGTTGATATATGTCAATGAACAAAACAAAACTGTTCAACTAGCCGCAGGCGGAAGGGATCCACGGCACTCTTGGGCTCGGGGCGCGGTGTGCGCCGATCACTCGGAAGGGGCGGCCCCGGTGTTGGCCGTCGGGGGGATGGGGCCCTCGGAAAGCCGGCGCTCCATGACGCCGGCGAGCAGCGCCAGCGCGTCCACGACCCGGGCCCGGTCCTCGCCGAGCCCGGTGAGCAGCTCGGCTTCGACGGCGAGCTGGCGCGGAAAGAGGCCGTCGATGGCTTCCTTGCCGGCGGGGGTGACGGTGACGAGCGCGGCCCGGCGGTCGGCCGGGTTGGGCGCGCGCTCGATGAAGCCGCGCTTCTCCAGCTTGGCGAGGGCCTTGCTCATGCCGGCCCGGGAGATGCCCATGTTGTCGGCGAGGCGGCGGGCGATGGCCGGCTCGTCCGCGTACCGCAGTGGTACCAGCACGTCCAGCTCGGGGTTGGTGAGCGGGGCGCCGTCGTAGAGCGGCTCCACCGCCTCGTCGAAGAGGGCGACGATCCGCTTGAGCAGTGCCACCACCTCCATGGGAGAGGTATCCAGGCCGGGGTTGTGGGCCGACCACTGCTCGCGGACCACGGACGGGGGGAGGGGCAGCACGGACGCACTCCTTGATGGACGAGCTTAGTGAACCAGTGAGCTTTGTAAACTGGTGAACTATTGGTTACCTTTCTTGAATGGTATCCCCGTCTCCTCCTTCCCGTACCTCCGGCGCGCCCCCGCGCGCCGCCGACGCGCCCGCCGCGGCCGACGCCGCGGGACCGCCGCGCAAGCGCGTGGGCGCACTGATCGCGGTCCTCGGCGCGCTCACCGGCATTGCCCCGCTCGCCACCGACATGTACGTACCGGGCTTCCCGTCCATGGGTGAGTCCCTGCACGCGAGCAGCTCCGCCGTCCAGCTCACCATGACCGCGTTCCTGGCCGGCCTCGTCGTCGGGCAGGTGCTGGTGGGTCCGATCAGCGACGGGCTCGGGCGGCGTGGCCTGCTCATCCGGGGCGGGATCGGCTTCACCGTGCTCTCCCTGGCCTGCGCCGTCGCACCGAACGTCGAGGTGCTGACCGCGGCCCGGTTCCTGCAGGGAGTGTGCGGCGCCGCGGGCATGGTGCTGGCCCGCGCGGTCCTCACCGACCGCTTCCACGGCCCGGACATACCGCGGTACTTCGCCCTGCTCTCCCAGATCCTCGGCGTCGCACCCGTCGCGGCGCCCGTCGTCGGCGGCGCCATCCTGTCCGTCTCCACCTGGCGCACCGTCTTCGTCGTCCTGGCCGTCATCGGCGCGATCCTGCTGCTCGCCGTGGTGGCCAAGGTCCCGGAGTCGCTGCCGCCCGAGCGCCGCCACGGCGGCGGCATCGGCGGCACCTTCCGCGCGATGGGCACGCTGCTGGGCAACCGCGCGTTCATGGGGTACGTGCTCGTCCTCGGCTTCAGCGCGGCGGCCCTGTTCGCCTACATCAGCGGGTCGAGCTTCGTCTTCGAGAACCTCTACGGCGTCTCCGCCACGGTCTACTCGCTGATCTTCGCGTGCAACGCCATCGCCATGCTGATCGCCGGCGCGGTCTTCGGGAAGCTGGCCCGTCGCCACGTCCCCCTGAACACACTGCTCACCGCGGGAGTCTGCCTCTCGGTACTGGGAGCGCTGGCGCAGGCCCTGTTGCTGGCCACGGTCGGCGGCACCCTGGCCGGCACCTGGATCTGCCTCTTCCTGACGCTGGGCGGCGTCGGCATGACGTTCCCCGCGACGATGAGCCTCGGCCAGACGCTGGGCCGCGCGGCACCCGGCGCGGCCTCCGCGCTTCTCGGCGGCCTCCAGTTCCTCTTCGGCGCGGCGGCATCGCCCCTGGTGGGCGCCTTCGGCGAGGGCAGCTCCACCCCGATGGCCGTCATCATGCTGAGCGCCCTGGCCGCGGCGGCCCTCTGCCTGATCGCCCTGGTCCGCCCATGGCAACGCCACGGCGAATTCAAGGTTCCCCACCCACTGCCGGGCTGACGGAAACGCTAGGGGCTCCAGCGCAGTTGAGGTCAACTCAAGCGTAGTCGGGGGCGCCGGGAGACGGTGGCCACTGGGTGATGAGCCGCGTGAAGGCGCGGGCCGCGGCGCTCCGGTAGGTGGTCTCGCGGTGGAGCAGGGCGGCCGTGCGGGAGGGGAGTGCGGGCGTGAGGGGAACGGGGGAGAGGTGGGCGTGCTCACGGGTGATCGCGTCGGGCAGGACGGTGGCGAGCGGGGTGCGCCGGACGATCTCGGTGAGCGCGTTGAGGGAGTTCACCTCCACCGCGATGTACGGGCGGACCCGGTGCTCCGCGAAGTGTGCGTCGATCTGCCGGCGGGTGGCGAACTCCGCACTGAGCAGGACCAGGTGACGGTCGTGCAGGGCACGCACCGGCAGCGGCCCCTCGTGCTCGGCGTCGGGGTGATCGGGCCCGACGACGAGGCTGAGCGTCTCGGTGAACAGCGTCGCCGCGCTGATCCCCGGCAGGTGCGACCCCGGCGGATCCGCGGTGGTGAAGCCGATGCCGAGGTCGAGGCGGTCGGCCAGCAGCTCGGCCTCGATGCGGTCCTGCGTCATCTCCTGCACATTCAGCGTGATGCCGGGATGGGCTGCGTGGAAGCCGGCGACGAGCGGGCCGGTGAGGTAGGCGGTGAACGTCGGAGTCACCGCCAGCCGCAGATGGCCGCGTGAGAGGTCCCGCACGTCGAGCACCGCCCGCTCGCCCGCCGCGAGATCGCGCAGGGCGCGCCGCGCGTAGTGGACGTACGCGGTCCCGGCGTCGGTCAGCCGCACGGTACGGCCCGTGCGGTCCAGCAGCTGCGCGCCGAGCGCCTTCTCCAGCTGCTTGATCTGCTGGGAGAGGGTGGGCTGGGAGATGTGCAGCTCTTCCGCCGCGCGGGTGTAGTTGGCGTGCTCGGCGACGGCGAGCAGATAGCGCAGATGACGTAGTTCCGGCCTCATGGCGGCTCACTATAGGCCAGCCGGACGGATGTATAGATGACATCGATAGCAGTGATGTGCGGTGCGTCTTGGACGCTATAGCTGCTGCTCATGCACAGTGAAATGAGTCCGTCATCCCCATCCCATCACCCCGGAGGACCCTCATGGACTTCGAGCAGCGCACCATCGACATCGCCCGCCAGAACGTCGAGGAGGGTGGCCGCCCGTTCGCGACCGTCATCGTCAAGGACGGCGAGATCCTGGCCGAGAGCCCCAACCGCGTCGCGCAGACCAACGACCCCACCGCCCACGCGGAGATTCTCGCCATCCGCGAGGCCTGCACCAAGCTGGGCACCGAGCACCTGACGGGCACCGTCATCTACGTCCTCGCGCAGCCCTGCCCGATGTGCCTGGGCGCGCTGTACTACTGCAGCCCGGACGAGGTCGTCTTCCTCACCACCCGCGAGGCTTACGAGCCGCACTACGTGGACGACCGCAAGTACTTCGAACTCGCCACCTTCTACGGCGAGTTCGCCAAGAACTGGGACGAGCGGCGGCTGCCGATGCGGTACGAGCCCCGCGAGAACGCGACCGAGGTGTACAAGGTCTGGCAGCAGCACAACGGCGGCGAGCGCCGCGTCACGGGCGTTCCCGCCGCGTGACCGCCGGCCGGTCCGTCGCGCGCAGGATGCCCGTACTGCTTCAGCCACGCGCCGGCAGCAGGCGCGCGAGGGCCGTGAAGCCACGGTTCTCGGCATGCTGCCGGGCGGTCACGCCCTTCTTGTCGGCGAGGCCGGGATCGGCCCCCGCGTCCAGGAGCAGCTCGACCACCCGTTGGTGGTCCCGGCCGCCGTCGCCGAGGATGACCGCCTCCAGCAGGGCGGTCCAGCCGAGGCGGTTGACGTGGTCGACATCGATACGGATGTCGGGGTTGGTCAGCACTTCGCGCACGTAGTCGGCGTGGCCGCGTTCGGACGCCGGTATCAGGGAGGTGCCGCCGTAGCGATTGACGAGGGTGTAGTCGGGCTCGGCCGCCGCCAGTACCCGTGCCATCTTCACACTGCCGGTCACGCCCGTGACCAACCACGGGGTGTCGTGCCGCCAGTCCAGTGCGTCGGGGTCGGCACCCGCCTCGACCAGGGCCTCTGCCGCCTCGACGTGGTCGCCGGTCGCGGCGAGCAGCAAGGGTGTGCGGCGCCTGGCGTCGCGCGCTTCGACGCGGGCACCGCGGTCGAGGGCAGCGCGTACGGCCGGTGCGTCGCCCGCCCGGGCGGCCTTGAGCAGCGCGCGGTCGGCCGCCGGGCCGGCGGACCGCCGGGGCGAAGCGGGGTCGGCGGAGGACGGAGACGTCCCCGCTGCCGTCGGCTTGTGATGCCCGGCCGTGTCGTCCTCGGGCGCCGAAGCGCACCCCGCGAGCAGCGCCATCCCACTGAGCAGGACGCCCGCGGCGACGGCGGAACGGCGCTTGCGCCGTCCCCCTGCGATGCGCTTCCTCATCCCTGTCCCTCGGTACATGGTGCGGTGTGCCTCCTTGAGCGGTGGTTGATCCGGATCGCCTCGGTGCGGTGCGTTCATCCTCGATCCCTCCGCCCGTCCCGCGGATCGGCGGAGTGGCCGGCCGTGCCTCGCGTACGGGAGGACGGCCGGGTCGGCCGATCGGCTGATGCGCACAGGGGCCCGTACGCTCACGGTGTGCCGGGGGCGGCATATCGTTGCGGGGTGACCGGCTCGGGGGAAGAGGCAGCCGGGTACCGCGAAGGGCGAGGGATACGAACGTGGCGGCACGAACCGGCCGGCGGGCCGACGGCGAACGGCCGGCAGCGGCGGAGCCCGAACGCGTTCCCTTGAGCGAACGCGCGCGCGACGCCATCCGCGAGCGTGTCATCGACGGCCGGTACCCGCAGGGCGCCCGTGTGGTGGAGCGCGAAGTGGCGGAGGAGCTGCGCATGTCACGGGTCCCGGTGCGGGAGGCGCTGCGCGGGCTGGTCGCCGAGGGCTTGCTGGAGCTGCTGCCGCACAGCGGCGTACGGGTGCGGCGGCTGGACCGTACGGATGTGGAGCACCTCTACGAGGTGTGGGAGCCGCTGGCCATTCAGGCGTCGCGGCTGGCCGCCCGCCGGGTGGCGAGCGCGGCACCGCACGAGCCGCCGCTGCTGGCGGGGCTGCGGTCCGCCCTGGAGCGGGCGGAGACGGCGGCGGCCGGCGGGGAACCGGGGCTGGAGGTGGTGGCCAACACCGCGTTCCACGACGGGATCGCGGCACTGTCGGGCAATCCTTTGCTGGCGCGCACGATGGCGCGGCTCAGCTGGCAGCTGCGGCTGCTGTTCGGGCTCAACTCGGAACCGGACCACATGCGCGTGCAGCACCGCGCCATGTACGAGCGGATCGCCGCAGGGGACGCGGACGCCGCGGCGGCGCTGACGCTCGTCCACGTACGGGACAGCCGGACGGCCGCCCTCCGCGCCGTCTCGGTGTGAGTGCCCTCCCGCGACGTTGTCCGCACCGCGTCAGCCACGGATGACATGGATGCCATGGACGACATCGATGGCGGTCATCGCCGGTGCGTCTTGGACGCTGCCGGTGCGGGTCGGGCAGAGTAGCCATGATCCACCGACGGGCCCGCGCGGGCGGCCGGGCGCCGATCGGTCGAGCACCGGGTGGCCGGGTGGCGGACACGCGGCCCGTCAGCCGTTACCGAGGAGCAGCCACAGTCATGACGCACACCGAAACAGACCTCTCCGAGACCGACCTCCGGCACCTTGAGCGCTGCGTCCAGCTCGCGGAGGAGGCGTTGCGGGAGGGGGACGAGCCCTTCGGTTCGCTGCTCGTCAGCGCCGACGGTGAGGTACTGGCGGAGGACCGCAACCGCGTGCACAGCCTTGATGACGCCACCCAGCACCCGGAAATCGAGCTGGCCCGCTGGGCGCGGGCCCACCTCACGCCGCAGCAGCGTGCCGCGGCCACGGTCTACACCTCGGGAGAACACTGCCCCATGTGTTCCGCCGCGCACGGCTGGCTCGGTCTGGGCCGCATCGTGTACGCCCACTCCGCTGTCCAACTGGCGGACTGGCTGGCCGAGTTGGACGTACCGGCCGGACCGGTACGGTGCCTTCCCATCGAGGACGTCGTACCCGGCCTGCCGGTCCAGGGGCCCGCACCCGGCCTGGCCGGCCGGATGCGTGAACTGCACCACCGCTTCCAGGCCATGCGGCGTACGGGCCCGCAGGCAGCCGGCTGACGCGTCCGTTCCGGTGGCCCGGACCGGACGCGACACTCGGTCACTCGGCGGCGGCGACACTCGCCTACTCGGCGACGGCGGCCCCGGCCTACTTGGCGATGGCCGCGGCTCCGGCCTTGGCGAACTTCTCGTCCAGGTCGCCGCTGGGCGCACCCGCGACACCGATGCCCGCCACCGGGGCGCCCTTCGCGGCGACGGGGGCGCCGCCCGCGAGGAACAGCGTCCCGGGGATGTCCTTGAGCGTGGGCGCGGACTCCAGGCGCTTGGTCAGCTCGGAGGTGGGCGCGTTCCAGGACACCGCCGTGAAGGCCTTCTTCTCGGCCGCCTCGTAGGACTGCGGGCCCGCACTGTCACCGCGCAGGGTGACCAGGGTGTTGCCGTTGCGGTCGACGACCGCGACGGACACCCGCTGGTTCTCCTTCTTCGCGGCCTTCAGCGCGCCCTGTGCCGCCTGCACGGCGGTGTCGATGCCCAGGTGGGTGGAGTTGACCAGACCGTCGCTGTTCGCCTCGGCCTTCGCGGCGGTACCGGCCTGGCCGGCGGCGGGGGAGGCCTGGGCCGAGACGGCACCGGCCGTACCGGCGACCAGCGCGGCGGCGACGGCCGTCCCGGCGATCAGACGGGTGCGCTTCGAGACCTTCTTCACGTGCTTCATGAGACCGACTCCAGAGTGTGGTGTGTGATGTCCGGTGACGTGATCCATCCTGGTTCCGGGACCGGCGGCAGGGCGTCGGCCCACCGGCTCCACACACCGGGCGGACCGGACGACGCCGGGGTCATCCGATCGGTTGACCCCGCACCCGGCCTTTCGGGGTCACCCTGGACGTACGGCACGTCCGCGCGGGCGTGGGACCTGCTGGAAGGAGACCCGGAGGTGGCGGTACCGCACCGGCAGCACACCGTGGCCGATCCCGACGCCGGCCGGCTCGGCACCGTCATGCACGCCGCGTTCTTCGTGCTGCTCGGCGCCTCGCTGGTCCGGTTCCTGGTCCGGCACCCGGGCGAGCCGCGCACGCCGTGGATCATCGCGCTGTCGGCCGTACTGGCCGTGCTGTACGTCCTCGTACCGGCGCTGCGGGGCCGGCTCATGCCTCGCCGGCTGACCCGGCTGACCTGGCTGACGCTCGTCGTCGGGGTCTGGGTGGTGCTGGTGGTGCTCGCGCCGAGCTTCGCGTGGTGCGCGGTGCCGCTGCTGTACACGGGGCTGCGTACGCTGCCGCCGCGCGCCGCCGTCGCCCTGGTCGCGCTGCTCACCGTCTTCGTCGTCGCGGCCCAGCTGAAGCTGGCCGGCTGGGCCGACCCGAACCTGCTGCTCGCACCGCCGGCCGTGGCCGCCGTCGCCACCGCCGTCTTCGTCCACATGCAGCGGCAGTCGGCCCGTCAGCGCGCCCTGATCGACGATCTCGTCCGTACGCGGCGCGACCTGGCCGCCACCGAACGCCGCGAAGGTACGCTCGCCGAGCGCCAGCGGCTCGCCATGGAGATCCACGACACGCTCGCCCAGGGCCTTTCCAGCCAGCGCATGCTTCTCCAGGCCGCCGACCGGATCTGGCTCTCGGACGCGGAACAGGCCCGCGGTCACGTCCGTTCGGCCGCCGCGGTGGCCGAACGCAACCTCGCCGAGGCCCGGCGCTTCGTCCACGACCTGGCACCGGCCGACCTGGCCGACGGCGGCTCCCTCACCGAGGCGCTGCGTACGCTCGCCACCCGGGAGAGCACGGCCGCGCTGACCGTGCGCTGCCACATCGAAGGCACGCCCACCGCGCTGCCCGACCGGGTCGAGGCGACCGTGCTGCGCATCGCCCAGGGCGCCCTGGCCAATGTGCGCGAACACGCCGGCGCGACGACCGCCACCCTCACCCTGACCTGCCTGGACGACCAGATCGTGCTCGACGTCGCGGACGACGGCCGCGGCTTCGACCCCGGTGCCACTCCCGAGCCCGCCGCCGGCCGCCACGACATGCGGGGGCACGGCCTGCCCGCCATCCGCGCCCGGCTGCGCCAGGCGGGCGGCACGCTGACCATCGAGTCGGCGCCCGGCGAGGGCACCGTACTCTCCGCCTCGATTCCCCTGAGCCCCCTGAATCCCCTGAACCCTCCGGAGCAACCGTGAGTACGCCGCCCTCCGCCACCCCGGCCCCCGTACGGCTGCTGATCTGCGACGACCACGCCGTCGTACGGGCCGGGCTGCTCGCCCTGCTGGGCAGCGCGCCGGACATCGAGGTCGTCGGTGAGGCCGGCAGCGGCGAGGAAGCGGTCGCGCTGGCCGCGAAGCTCGTACCGGACGTGGTCCTCATGGACCTCCAGCTCGGCCCCGGCATCGACGGCGTCGAGGCCACCCGCCGCATCACGGCCCTCCAGGACGGAGCCCCGTACGTGCTGGTCCTCACCACCTACGACACCGACGCGGACATCACCCGCGCCATCGAGGCCGGGGCCACCGGCTATCTGCTCAAGGCCGAGCGGCCCGAGGAACTGTTCGCCGCGATCCACTCCGCCGCGCAGGGCCGCACCGCGCTGTCGCCGCCCGTCGCGGGCCGGGTCATGGCCCGCATGCGCAGCCCGCGCCCCACCCTCACCGCCCGCGAGCTGGACATTCTCGGCCAGCTCGCCCACGGCCTGGGCAATCGCGACATCGCGCGCACGTTGTTCATCAGCGAGGCCACCGTGAAGACGCATCTGGGCCGCATCTACGACAAGCTCGGCGTCGACACCCGAGCCGGTGCGGTCGCAGTCGCCAAGGAACAACGCTTGCTGCCCTGATCCGGACGGTGCCTCGATCCGGGGCGGTGCCCTGAATCGCGGTGGCTCCGTGAATCGCGGCGGGGGAGAGCCGGTAGCTGTTCGCAGTTCGCCGGACGTGGTGCGGGTGACGGCCGCCACGGCCGTCCGCCGTCCGGCTTTGTATCCTCGGCAGGCGTCATCCGCCGAAGATCACGCATCGTGAGCAAGCGCGCCACCCGGGAGAGGACACCGTATGACCACCGAGCTCAGCCCCGACGCCCTGACCGGACTTCTTGACCGGGCCCGCCAGGACTACCAGGACCTCGTCGGACGCGGGCTCTCGCTCGACCTCACCCGCGGCAAGCCCGCGCCGGAGCAGCTCGACCTCGCCGAGGGCCTGCTCAGCCTGCCCGGCGACGGACGGCACATCGCGGCCGACGGCACGGACGTACGCAACTACGGCGGCCTGCAGGGCCTGCCGGAGCTGCGCGAGATATTCGCCGAGGTGCTTCAGGTGCCGGCCGCGCAGCTGCTCGCGCTCGGCAACTCCAGCCTGGAGCTGATGCACGACTGCCTCGTGCACGCCCTGCTGGGTGTGGTCCCGGGTGCGGAGTCGCGGTGGGCGGACCAGGAGCGCATCGCGTTCCTGTGCCCGGTGCCCGGTTACGACCGGCACTTCTCGCTCTGCGAGCGGTTCGGTATCGACATGATCGCGGTGCCGATGACGCCCGAGGGCCCGGACATGGACGTCGTCGAGCGGCTCGTCGCGGAGGACCCCGCGGTCAAGGGCATCTGGTGCGTACCGAAGTACAGCAACCCCACCGGTGACAGCTACAGCGACGCGACCGTGGCCCGGCTCGCCGCCATGCCGACCGCGGCCCCCGACTTCCGCATCTTCTGGGACAACGCCTACGCCGCGCACCACCTCACCGACGAGCCCGTCGAGATCGCCGACCTGCTCGCGGCCTGTGCCGAGGCCGGCAACCCCGACCGGGCCTTCGTCTTCGGCTCCACCTCGAAGATCACCGCGGCGGGTGCGGGCGTCGCCTTCTTCGGCTCGTCGCCGGAGAACGTGCGGTGGCTCTTGGCCAACAACTCCAAGCGGTCGATCGGCCCGGACAAGATCAACCAGCTGCGCCATGTGCTGTTCCTGCGCGACGCCGACGGGGTGCGGGCCCACATGGAGCGCCAGCGCGCCCTGCTCCAGCCCAAGTTCGAAGCGGTCGCGCGGATCCTGGAGGCCGAGCTCGGCGGCACGGGCCTCGCGACCTGGACGTCCCCCAAGGGCGGCTACTTCGTGACCCTCGAAGTCCCGGACGGCTGCGCCAAGGAGGTCGTACGCCGCGCCGCCGAGGCCGGCATCGTGCTGACCCCGGCCGGCGCCACCCACCCGTACGGCGATGACCCGCGTGACGCGGTCATCCGGATCGCCCCCAGCTACCCGGGCCCGGCCGAACTGGAGCAGGCGATCGAGGGCCTCGCCACCTGCGTCCGCCTGGTCGGCTACGAGAAGCGCGCCGCCTGAGCCGTTCCACCACCACCTACAGTCCTGCGGGGCTGCGTCCTCCGGAGGACGCAGCCCCGCAGCTCGTTCCGGTCCTGGAGCGCGGCAGGCCTCAGTGCGCCGCGAGCCTCTCCACCAGCCCGATTCCCCGCGCGAGCAACTCCCGCTCTTCGCCGGTCAGCTCCGCGTCAATGGCGCGCGCGAGCCAGTCCGCCCTGCGTCCCCGCTCCTCCTCCAGCAGTGTCTGCCCCGCCGGGGAGAGCTCGACCAGGCTCTTGCGGCCGTCGGTCGGATGCGCCCGGCGCGTGATCAGCCCCTGCTCCATGAGCAGTCCAACGGCTCGCGCCATGGACTGCGGGCGCACCCGCTGATCGGTCGCCAGTTCGCTTGTCGTCATCGCGCCGCTTCGGTCCAGCGCACCCAGGACGGCCACCTGGCCGAGCGGCATCTGGTCCTCCAGCTTCACGCGCCGCGTGAGCTTTCCCATTGCCGTGCGCAGTTCGGCCGCGACGGCGGCGGATTCCGGAAGGGGCATACCGAATGTTAACGCAGCACAGCTGCACAGCAGAACTGCGCAGTAGAACTTCGCAGCAATACTGAACAGCAAAACTGAACAGCATTGCTGTAGAGTGCTTCGCGCCGGGTTCCGCGTCACCGTCGCCGCAGCCGAACCCCGGCCTGCATGCGACAACGGGAAGGGCTCCCATGACAGCCATCACCTCCGTCACCGGCCGCAGCGTCCTCGACAGCAGGGGCAACCCCACCGTCGAAGTGGACGTGGAACTGGCGGACGGATCCATCGGCCGGGCCGCGGTCCCCTCCGGCGCATCGACCGGCGCCCGCGAGGCCGTCGAACTCCGCGACGGCGACCCGGCCCGCTGGCACGGCAAGGGCGTCGACCAAGCGGTACGCCACGTCAACACGGAACTCGCAGCCGCCGTCGCCGGTCGCGAGGCCGAGGACCAGGCCGGCCTGGACGCCGCGCTCGTCGCCGCGGACGGCACCCCCGCCAAGTCCAGGCTCGGCGCCAACGCGATCCTCGGGGTCTCCCTGGCCACCGCCAAGGCCGCGGCCGCGGCCCACCGCCTGCCGCTCTACCGCTACCTGGGCGGCTCCGACGCCCGGCTGCTGCCCGTACCGATGATGAACATCGTCAACGGGGGCGCGCACGCCGACAATCCCCTGGACTTCCAGGAATTCATGATCGCCCCGATCGGCGCGGAGACCTTCGCCGAGGCCGTGCGGATGGGGTCCGAGATCTTCCACACCCTGCGCCGCGACCTCCTCGCCGCCGGGCACTCCACGGGCGTGGGCGACGAGGGCGGCTTCGCGCCCGCCCTGCGCACCGCCGAGGAGGCCCTCGACTTCGTGGTGGCCGCCGTCGAGCGCACGGGTTACCGGCCCGGCACGGACATCGGCCTGGTAATGGACCCGGCGTCGTCCGAGTTCTTCCGCGAAGGCGTCTACGACTACAGCGGGGAAGGAGTGCGGCGCACGCCCGCCGAAAACGCCGACTACCTGGCCAAGCTGATCGACGCGTACCCCATCGTGTCGATCGAGGACCCGATGGCCGAGGACGACCTGACGGGATGGCGGGATCTGACCGCGCGGGTCGGTGCGTACTGCCAGCTCACCGGCGACGACGTGTTCTGCACGAACGAGACCCTGCTGCGCGAGGGCATAGCCTCCGGCGTCGCCAACTCGGTCCTGGTGAAGGTCAATCAGATCGGCACCCTGACGGAGGCCCTGGCCACCGTCAACGCCGCCCACCGGGCGGGCTGCACCGTCGTCATGTCGCACCGCTCGGGAGAGACGGAGGACACGACGATCGCGGACCTGGCGGTGGCCACGGGCTGCGGCCAGATCAAGACCGGATCACTGTCCCGCTCCGACCGCACCGCCAAGTACAACCAACTCATCCGAATCGAGGAGCAGTTGGGGGACAGTGCCCGGTACGCGGGTGCGGAGGCGCTGCGGCTGCGCCGCTAGCCGTATTGACCCGCAGGTTGTTCACGCGGCGTCGGCCTCCGCGTGGACGGCGGCCGGAGCCGGGGCCGGGGCGCGCAGTACGGTGGCCGTGCAGGCGGCGACCGCGCACAGCGCGGCGGGCAGCAGGAACGTGAGGTTGAGCGGGGCGAGGTGGGTCAGCGGCCCGATGACCGCGGGCCCGGCGAGCATGCCGAGGTAGCCGAGTCCGGCCACGCGTGAGACGTTCACCCCGGCCGCGTCCTGGTCGGCGTGGCCCGCCGCGCTGAACAGCTGCGGGATGCAGCCGGACAGTCCGGTCCCGAAGACGGCCCAGCCCACCAGCGCGAGCGGCACCCACGGCGAGAGCGCCGCCACCGTCAGGCCGACCCCGCCGAGGGCTGCGCCGTAGCGGAGCACGGCCACCGCGCCGAATCGGCCCGCCACCCGGTCGGCGAGGAACCGGCCGACGGTCATGGCGGTGGAGAAGGCGCCGTACGCGAAGGCCGCGGTGGCGGCCGGCGCGTCCAGTACGTCCTTGAGGTGCAGCACGCTCCAGTCGTTGGCGACCCCTTCGCAGAGCATCAGCATCAGCGCGAGCACGGCCATGAACCAGATGCGCCGCGGCGTCCGGGCGCGGCGCGCCGCCCCGGCGCCCGGAGCCCTACCGGCGTCCGAAGCTGCCCCGGCGTCCGAAGCCGCCCCGGTCTCCGAAGCCGCCCCGGCCGGGTCCGTCCCGGCGGCGGTGCGCTCCGGCCGCAGCAGTCCGCCGGTCGCGGCGCCGGCCGCGACGACACCGAAGAGCGCCACTCCGTCGAGGGTGGCCGCGGGGCTCCAGCCCCAGCTCAGCGTGCGGGCGCCGATGAGCGCCGCGAGGACGCCACCGATGGAGAAGGTGGCGTGGAAGGCGGACATCACGGGGCGGCCGTACCCCCGCTCGACCTGCACGGCGTGCGCGTTCATGCTCACGTCGAGGCAGCCGTTGCCGAGGCCGAGCAGCAGCAGGGCGCCGGCGAGCGCCCAGGCGCTGCCGGCCAGACCCGGCAGGACGACGGCCGCGCTGCACAGGGCGGCGCTGAGCGGCACGACCGTCCGCGCGCCGAGCCGGTCGGTGAGCGGTCCGGCCAGCTGCATGCCCGCGAAGGCTCCCAGGCCGAGCAGGAGCAGGAGCCAGCCCAGCACCGCGTGGCTGATCCCCGTCCGCTGCTCGATCGTGGGGATGTGGACGATCCACATGCCCAGGAGAAAGCCGTTCAGGGCGAAGTAGGCGAAGGTGGCCACTCGGCCGTACCGCAGAGATCTCTCCATGCGGCGAACTTATCGAACAAACACGATGTTCGTAAGCTTGCTTTACGAACATCTTGGATGTTCTATCGTGGGGTGGCAACGACAGCGAGCACAGACCGGCTGAGGCGCATCACCGAGGCCGTACGCGAGGCGGGCCGGATGGGCGTCGCCGAACTGGCCGAGCTGACCGGCGCGTCGGAGATGACCATCCGCCGCGATCTGGAAGCACTGGCCGGCCAGGGCGTCCTGGAGCGCTACCGCGGTGGCGCGCGCAGTCTGCTGCTGCGCGGCGAGGAGCCGCCGTTCGCACTACGGGCCCAGGAGGGCGTCGCCGCCAAGAGGCGCATCGCCGCCGCGGTCGCCGGCCTGCTCACCGATGGCGAGTCCGTCGTCCTCGACAGCGGCACCACCTGTCTGGAGGTCGCCCGCGTACTGGAATCCAGGCGGCTGACAGTGATGCCACTGTCCCTGCACGCGGTCAACGCACTGACCGGCGCGCCACGTCTGACCCTGCTCGTCCCCGGCGGCCGCCCCCGACCGGGCGAGCTGGCACTGACCGGCCCCCTGACCGAGGCATCGCTCGCCGCCCTCCGCTTCGACACCGCGGTCATCGGCTGCTGCGGCCTGACCGCGGCGACCGGGCTGACCGCCTACGATCTGGAGGACGCCGCGGTCAAGCGCACCGCGATCGCCTCGGCCCGCCGCGTCATCGCCGTCGCCGAGGCGGACAAGCTCTCCCGCACGGCCCTCGCCCTGGTCACGCCCGTCTCCGCCCTGCACACCGTCATCACCGACGAGTCGGCGCCGGACGAGGAGACGGACGCCCTGACCGCCGCGGGCGTGACGGTGCATCAGGTGTGACCGTGCCACGGTACGCGAACCACGGCACGCAGAACTGCGTGACCGTGCCGACCGCGCATGCGTACAGCACCGTCCCCGCGCCGACGGTTCCGCCGAGCAGCCAGCCGACCGCGAGCACGGTGATCTCCATCAGGGTGCGGACCAGCCGGAGGGAACGCCCGGTCGCGGCGGCGGTGCCGGTCATCAGCCCGTCCCGCGGCCCCGGGCCGAGGCGCGCTCCGACGTAGACGGCCACGGACAGCCCGTTGAGGAGCACCCCGCCGGCCAGCAGCGCGATCCGGGCCGGCAGCCCGAGGTGCTGGGGGAGGAGCAGGAGACCGAGGTCGGCGGAGCCCGCCAGCACGACGATGTTGGCGGCCGTGCCGAACGTCGGCCGCAGTCCGAGCGGAATCCACAACACCAGCACGAGAACGCCCAGTACCGCACTGACCGTGCCGAAGCTCAAGGACGTACGCTCCGCCAGCCCCTCGTACAGCACACTCCATGGATTGACGCCCAACGAGGCCCGCACCAGCACCGAGAGGCTGAAGCCGTACAGGGCGAGGCCGGCGAACAGCTGAGTCAGCCGGCGCAACGGCCGCTCGCGGAGGGAGAGATAGGTGAGCGGTGGCAGGTCCCCACGCGGTGGTAGCCGTTTCCCCTGCTGTCCCTCTCCCTCTCCATGCCCCTGTCGCCTTCGCTGCCGTGCCATGCCCGTCGCCTCCGCAATGCGTCCGTGTGCCGAGCCCCTGCGGCCGGCCATTGCGGGCAACTCTGTACAGTGATCGGCTCGGTTCCCATGGCCAATCACGGAAGAATGGTATGGCTGACGCGTCTCCGCCCTCCCAGGCGCCTTCCGATGCCCCCGCGCATCAGCACACCGATGGCCCCCAGCACACCGATGGCACTCGTGCCACCCATGCCCCCGCGCACCGGCACACCCCTCCTCGGACATACCCCCGTGCGGACAAGGCCGGCCGCGCGGACCGCGTCCTCGGCGGCCGCCGGCTCGCCGCGATGCTGCCCGACCCGGCGGGCGCCCGGCCCGTCTACCGCCACCTCGCCCGGGCGATCGGTGCGCTGATCCTGGACGGACACATCGCACTGCACGTCAGGCTCCCCGCCGAACGCGAACTGTCCGCCGCCCTGAACGTCAGCCGGCCCACCGTCACCGCCGTGTACGACCTGCTGCGCGAAGACGGCTACGCACACAGCCGGCAGGGCTCCGGCACCTGGACGGCGCTGCCGGAAGGCCGTACCCCCAGCGGCGTCGCCCGCCTCCTCGGGCCGCGGGAGACCGCGATCGACCTGGCCAGGGCCGCCCCCGGCCTCCCCGAGGAGACGATCGTCGAGGCCCTCGCCCGCGTCGCACCCCACATGGCCGCGCACGTGCACACTCCCGGCTATCACCCCTACGGGCTACCGGAACTGCGCGCCGCCATCGCCGAGCGCTTCGTCCGACGGGGCCTGCCCACCCTGCCCGAACAGATCCTGATGACCGCCGGCGCGCAGCACGCCCTCACTCTCGTACTCGGCCTCCTCTGCAGGCCCGGCGACCGGGTCATGACCGAGAACCCCTCCTACCCGAACGCACTGGACGCCATGGGCCGTGCCGGGCTGCGTACCGTGTCGGTACCCGTGACCGAAACCGGCTGGGACGTCGAGATCGTCGAATCGACGTTCCACCGTACGGTGCCCCGACTCGCCTACCTCATCCCCGACTTCCACAACCCCACCGGCTGCCTCATGCCCGAGCACGAACGCGTCCGGGCCCTGCGCGCCGCGGAACGCTCCGGCGCCTGGCTGGTCATCGACGAGACCCTGACCGACCTCGCCCTGGACGGGCCGGCGCCGCCGCCCTTCGCCGCCCACGCCGCGCCGGGCTCCGGGGCCGGCCGGCTGATCACCATCGGCTCGATGAGCAAGACCCACTGGGCCGGCCTGCGCATCGGCTGGCTGCGCGCGCCCGCCCGGCTCGTCACCGAACTCGCCGGTCAGCGGGTCGCCACCGACATGGGCGGCTCGGTTCTGGACCAGCTCCTCGCCCTGGACCTGCTCGACCGGGCCGACGTGCTCCTGCCGGACCGCCTCCAGCAACTCCGGGACCGGCGGGCCGTCTTGGCGGAGGCGTTGACCCAACACCTCCCGCAGTGGCGCTGGCACCTGCCGCCCGGCGGCCTGTCGCTCTGGGCCGACCTGGGCGAACCCATCGCCACGGCCCTCGCCGAGCAGGCGTGGGAACACGGCGTACGCATCGAGAGCGGGGCCCACTTCGCCACGGACCCGGGCCTCTTCGAACAACGCCTCCGCATTCCCTACACCGCCCCGCCGGACACCCTCCGCGAGGCCGTACACCGCCTGGCCACCGCCCTCCCCGCCGCCCTGTCCCGGCCTGCTTCCTCCCGTCGTCGCCCCCACTGGATCGCCTGAGAGCCTGTGGGCCGCGCGCCGGCGGTGACGGGGACCTGGTCCGAGGTGACAGTGACCTGGTTTGAGGTGGCAGTGACCTGGTCCGGCATGCGGCTCACCGCCGCGCGAGCCACCGCTCATCGAGAGCGAGACCCTGCAACTCCTCCATAGATAGGGCAGGTTGGGCCCGCGCGGCGGGACGGCCCGGGGCCGGGGAGTTGAGGGCCATCACCACGACACGGAAGCCGTCCGGCCGCAGGGTATCCACCGTCCAGCCGACCGAACCCGCGCCGCCCTTCTGATCCGGGCCGTCCTCCTTCGTACGCAGGACCCGCGTACCGTCCGGCAGCGTCGTTGAACCCCACTTCCCCGCCCGTCGGACGTCCGGCTGTCCGGCCGTCTCACTCACTTGAGAGACGGCTGCGGCGGGGGAGGGGTGCGCGGAATTTCGGCTGTTTCCGAGGTCTCATGATCGGGTTTCGGTCATCCGGCGGGTCTGACGGGCCCGGTGGCGTGGTCGACCTCAGTGGCTGGAGCCCTCGACCTCGATCTCGGTGCGGTCGCCCGACCAGAGGGTGTGGAACGTGCCGTCCTTGTCGACGCGCTTGTAGGTGTGGGCGCCGAAGAAGTCGCGCTGGGCCTGCACGAGGGCGGCGGGGAGCCGCTTGGTCGCCAGCGAGTCGTAGTAGCTGAGCGCGGCGCTGAAGCCCGGGATCGGTACGCCGGAGAGCGCCGCCGTCGCGACGACGCGACGCCAGGCGGACTCCCCATCGGCGACGGCCTGTGCGAAGTAGGGGGCTTCGAGCAGAGTGGCGATGTCCGGGTTCTCGTCGTAGGCCTCGGCGATGCGGTTGAGGAACTGGGCGCGAATGATGCAGCCGCCCCGCCAGATCTTGGCGATCCTGTCCTTGTGGATGTCCCAGCCGTACTTCTCCGCGCCGGCGATGATGGCGTCAAAGCCCTGCGCGTAGGCGACGACCTTGGAGGAGTAGAGCGCCTTGGCCACGTCGTCGGCGAAGGAGGAGTCGACGCTCTGCGCTTCCGGCCGCGAGGTGACGACCCGCTGCACCGCTTCGCGCTGTGCCGGCTTGGCGGAGACGGCGCGGGCGAAGACGGCTTCGGCGATGCCGCCCACCGGGATGCCCAGGTCCAGCGCGTTCTGCACGGTCCACACGCCGGTGCCCTTCGAACCGGCCTGGTCGAGCACGATGTCGACGAACGGCTCACCCGTGGCGGGGTCGACCTGGCGCAGCACCTCAGCGGTGATCTCGATGAGGTACGACTCCAGAGAGCCCCTGTTCCACTCGGCGAAGACGTCCGCGATCGCCGCCGGCCGGTGGCCGCCGACCGTGCGCAGCAGGTCGTACGCCTCGGCGATCAACTGCATGTCGGCGTATTCGATACCGTTGTGAATCATCTTCACAAAGTGGCCGGCGCCGTCGGTGCCGACGTGGGTGACGCAGGGCTCGCCCTCGGCGACGGCCGCGATCGAGGCGAGGATGGGCCCGAGCGTCCGGTAGGACTCCGCGGAGCCACCCGGCATGATCGATGGGCCCTTGAGCGCGCCCTCCTCGCCACCGGAGATTCCGGCCCCGACGAAGTGGATGCCGGTGGGTGCGATCCGCTTCTCCCGGGCGATGGTGTCGTCGAAGTTCGCGTTGCCACCATCAACGATGATGTCGCCGGGTTCGAAGCGTTCGGCGAGCTGGTCGATCACCGCGTCCGTGCCCGCCCCGGCCTTCACCATGATGATCGCCGTGCGTGGCTTCGCCAGCGACGCGACGAAGTCGTCGACCGACTCTGCGGCGACGAATCCCGCCTCGGGATGCTCGGCGAGCAGCTCTTCCGTACGGGCATGGGTGCGGTTGTAAACGGCGACGGTGTTGCCCTCGCGGGAGGCGAGGTTGCGAGCCAGGTTCGAACCCATCACCGCCAGTCCGACGACGCCGATATTGGCTACCGATGTGTGCGTGTCCATGTGGCCCTCTCTCGTCCGGACAGTGCGCGAAGCGCCTCCCGCTGGCTGCGTCGAGGCGCGCCGATGCCGACGGTGACACCTGGCCCATCCTTGCCCAGCGCCGTGAGCGCGTCGAGTCGGCTCGCCAGCGGCGAGTCACCGGAACGAGCCGAGGGCCGCGGCTCTCAGGCCGGCGCCGCATCTGTCACGAGGTGAGGGTCACGCAAGGGAGGCCGACGCTCTGGTCACCGCGGAACCCTTCGGCGCACAGCCGGGTGCCTGCGGGGAAGTGGCGCTGGGGGTAGGCCTGATCCCGGTAGGTGCGGAATTTGGCGACGTCCTCGGACTTGGTCTTCGCGCTCCAGCCGTTGGTGGTCCACACCCGGGCGGAGATGCGGTTCGGCTGGTTGGTGTTGGTGACGGAGACCTCCACCCTGCCCAGGTACGTCCCGCTGTCGTAGGTCTCGATGCAGACCGAGTGGTTGCACCACTTGCCCGCAGCCGCGGCGGGCGGGCCGGAGACGATGACGCAGCCGAGCGCCGCGGCCGTGGCTCCGATTGCCGAAGCGATCTTCTTGATGATGACGTGCATGACGATGTGCCCTCAACCGCTCTTCCTGGCCCCGCACCGAGGCATCCGATCTGCCCGGGGCCACCCCTCGGTATGACCGGAGGCGGTCCCCAGCAGACCAACGCGAGGAACCATCACGAGTTACGCGTGCGGGAGGGGCCCTCAGGGGACGAGCACGACACGTCCGGGCAGGCCGCCTTCGGCCGTACGTCCGGGGCACCGATGCGGATGCCGCGCTCGGCAGGGAGGGCCAGGCGTTATGACCAGGGGAGGACCAGGGCTCCCCACGCGACGATGGGGCCGAGCGCGACGATGCCGCCGGTGTAGCTGATGATCTGGCGGTAGAAGCGGCGGGTGTCGATGCCGCGGGCGTTGCTGAGAACGAGGGCGCCGTTGGTGGAGAACGGTGAGGTGTCGACGATCGTGGTGGACACCGCGAGCGCCGCGATCAGACCGGCCGCGCTGAGGTGGCTGGAGAGCAGCAGCGGGACGGCGAGGGGAATGATCGCGGTCAGGATCGCGGTGGAGGAGGCGAAGGCCGAGGTGATGGCCACGGTGAAACACAGCACCAGGGCCACGACGAGGGGGGCGCCGAGGCCGGCGGCGTGCTGGGAGATGTCCTCGATGATGCCGGCCTTCTCCAGCATCGCGATGTACGTCATCATGCCTGCCACCAGCAGCAGCGTGGACCAGCTGATGCCGTCCACGGCCTTCTCCTGCCGCTCCATGTCCACCAGCGCCAGCAGCGCGCCCGCCACCAGGGCCAGGAAGCCGATCTCCAGCCGGAAGCCGAGCGCGCCGACCACCAGCGCGAGCAGAGAGCCGAGGGTGAGCCACTGACGCCAGTCGGGTCTGCCGAACGCGGCGGGGGCCTCGCCGTCGGCCGTCTCGTGCGCCGTCTCGGCCGGCGGAGCGGGGCGCTTGGCGAGGAGCACGTACGTGAGGGCGGACAGCAGCAGGTTGATCACGAAGCTGGCGGCGAACAGGGTCACGGGCGAGACGTGCAGCGTTGTGTCGTCCACCAGACCCAGGACGAGCGCACCGGAGACGGCGAGGGGCGAGAAGGCGCCCGCGTGCCCGCCGCTGATCACCATCATCCCGGCCACGAGCGGGTTGATTCCGTAGCGGTGGGCGAAGTCCATCGCGATGGGTACGAGGAGCGCGACGGCGGCCGGGGTGAACGTGCCGAACGCCGTGAGCGTCGCGGCCACCAGGAACAGCACCCAGGGAATGAGCGCCACCTTGCCGCGTACCAGCCGCACTCCCGCCGCGACGAGCCAGTCGATGGTGCCGTTGCGGCGGGCGACGGAGAAGAGGTACGTGACTCCGACGATGGTCACGAAGAGTTCCACCGGGAAGCCCTCGAAGATCTCGTCCTCGGTGAGGCCGAGCGAGACGGTGCCGACGGCGAAGGTGGCGACGAAGGCGAGGATGCCCAGGTTGATCGGCAGGATGGTGCCGACCACGAACATCACCAGTAGCGCGCCTATGGAGATCACTTCAGTAGACATCATTGTCCTTGGTGCGGTGAGGAGGGGGCGCGCCCTGAGGCGCGAGGTCAACCCGGGGGGTGAAGGCGGCCCCGGTCAGGCCGCTTGCGGCCGGTCCGACTCCGGTACGTAGATACGGGCGTCGGCGAGCAGCCGTGCCGCCCGCTGCACGGTGACCCGGCCCGGCAGGCCGTTTCGCAGGTCCGAGCAGCGCACCGCGATCACACCGGCGGGAGTGCCCAGGCGAAGCCACTCACCGGCCGTGCGGCCCGCGGCCCGGGAGACCACGGAGTCCTCCCGCAGGGCCGCGGCCGCGACGGCGACGGCGGAGGTCAGGCCGATCGCGGGGTGCGGCGCGTTCATGGTGAGCATGCGCACGGAGACGTCGTAGTCCTGCGCCGCGACGCGTTCGCCGAGCGTGGTGGTGTACGCGACCGGCCGGCCGATCAGCCCCACCTTGGGGACCGCGTCGCCGGGTTCCTCGCCCGGCTCGACCAGTCCCATCAGCGGTGCGGCGGCGTGCCGGACGGTGCGCAGCCAGGGCGCGTCCGTACGCATCTGCTCCAAGGTCTCGGAGCCGGTGCGTGCGGCACTGGCGGCCTCGACGAGAACGACCGGCGCCCCGGCGTCCACCATGCTCACCAGAACCGGTTCTGCGGCCCCGACTCGCAGCTCCTGTGCGGCCAGCCCGGTGGGCAGCAGGGATCCGGTGGTACGGCCCGCCGGGTCGCGGAAGGTGAGGCCGACCGCGACACCACCGGCGCGGGTGCCCGGTACGGTCTGCTCGCCGAAGTCGTGCGCCACGCCCCCGGTGGTGTCCACGAGCCCTTCGAGCACCGCGCCGGTGTTCATGTTGCGCATCACCACACGAGTCCGGTCCCCGGTGATCGGCACCAGGCCCTTCGCGACCGCGTAGAGGGCGACGCCGGTGGCGCAGTTGCCGCAGTTGCTCGTCCACTCCACCGAGCCGGTGCCGATGCCGACCTGCGCGAAGAGGTAGTCGATGTCCGTTCCGGGGTCGGGCGAGGCGCTGACGATCGCGGCCTTGGAGGTGGTGGGGGTGGCCCCGCCGACCCCGTCGAGTTCCACCGGATCGGTGGCGCCGTAGGCGGCGACCAGCAGTTTCTCCAGTGCGCCGAGTTCGGCGGGGACATGGACCTGGTGGAACAGCCAGCACTTGCTGGTGCCACCGCGGACCAGGGTCGCGGGAGTGTGCACGTCTGAGGCTCTTTCTCGATCAACGCGGGTGCGGGAAAGGGCCGGAGAACGGTTACGGGCGCATTGCCAACCGGTGAACCGCTCCGGCGAATGCGAAGACCTTCGCAGAGGTGCGACTTGGGCACAATGGCAGTCAGCTTCACCAGGGTTTAGCTCAGCTAAACTCAGCGCCATGCTGAACGTGCGCCATCTCCTGCTGCTCACCGAGGCCGCCGAACGCGGCTCCCTCACCGCCGCGGCGGAGGCGATGGGCATGACCACCTCCGCGGCCTCCCAGCAGATGTCCCTGCTGGAGCGGGCGGCCGGACAGCCGCTGATGGAGCGGCTGCCCCGCGGCATCCGCCCCACCCCGGCCGGCGCCGCGCTGGCCGAACGCGGGCAGGTCATCCGCCGCGAGCTGCGCGCCGCCCAGGCCGACTTGGAGTCCTTCGCCGACCTCGACCAGGGCACACTGCGGCTCGGTTCCTTCCCCACCGCGAGCGCCTCGCTCCTGCCGCTCGCACTCACCCGCTTCCGCCGCCGGCACGCCGAGGTACGCATCGAAGTGCGCGCGGGCGTCCTGTCCGAGCTGTGCGAGATGCTGCACACCGGCGAGGTGGAACAGGCGCTGCTGTGGGACTACGACTGGAACCGTCTCGAAGACCCGGCGCTCGCCCTCACCCACCTGCTCGACGACCCCACAGTGCTGGTGGTCCCTGCGGACTCGCCCCTGCGCACGCATCCTTCCGTGCGTCTGAGCGACCTGGCCGACCAGGAATGGATCATCCGAGCCGACAACCACCCCGTCGCCGACGTGCTGCGCCGCAGCTGCCGCCAGGCCGGGTTCGAGCCGCGCATCGCCTACGCGTCGCACGACTACCAGGAGGCGCAGGCCATGGTGGCCGCCGGGCTGGGCATCGCACTCGCACCCCGGCTCGCCCTCACCAGCCGCCGCAGCGACGTCCGCCTGCTCCCCTTCGCCTCCGACGTGCCGGCCCCCACCCGCCGCATCCTGCTCGCCCACGCCCAGGCCCGTCCCACCACTCCACCCGCTCAGGCGATGACCCGCGTCCTGCGCGTGGTGGCACAGCGGTTCGCCTCCTCCGGCCTGCACCGGGCCCAGCTCGGAGCGGTCCGGCGGGGCTGAGCGGACCGGCGCGATGGCATGGCGCTGCGCGTGCGCGGGGCGTCGTCCGTCAGCGCCTCGCCCCGCACGTGTCGGAATGGCAGGGGACCGCTGCCAGTGGCCGGGCGCCTGACGGCAGTGTGCTTGCGGGCAGGAGGATGCGTTAGCGTTTTACCTGCGCTCGCAATAATTGCATGCGCGTGTTAAATCTTGAGGTGGCGCATCCGGACCAGGGCGCGTGTCGAAGGAAGGGTTGTCCCATGCATATCGATCTGTCCGGCCGTACCGTGATCGTCACGGGCTCCACCGCGGGCATCGGCCGTGCCATCGCCGTGGCCGCCGCCCGGGCCGACGCCGAGGTCGTCGTCAACGGCCGTGACGAGAGCCGCACCGCCCGGGCGGCCCAGGAGATCGCCAAGGAGACCGGCTCCGACCGGATCCGCGCGGTGGCCGCCGACGTGTCCACCGCCGAGGGCACCGGCGCCCTGATCGCGGCGGTCCCCGACTGCGACGTGCTCGTCAACAACACCGGCATCTTCTCCGCCACCCCCGTCTTCGAGATCCCCGACGCCGAATGGCAGCGGTTCTTCGACGTCAACGTTCTCAGCGGCATCCGGCTGGCCCGCCACTACGCACCGCGGATGGCCGAGCGGGGCTGGGGCCGGGTGCTGTTCATCTCCAGCGAGTCGGCGGTCATGACGCCGACCGAGATGGTCCACTACGGCATGACCAAGACCGCCCAGCTCGCCGTCTCGCGCGGTATGGCGCAGGAGCTGGCCGGCACCGGCGTCACCGTCAACTCCGTCCTGCCCGGGCCCACGCTGACCCCCGGCGTCGAGGAGTTCATCGCCGACCGGGTCGGTCCCGGCACCTCCTTCGCGGAGGCCGAGGCCGCCTTCATCCGGCAGGAGCGGCCCACCTCGCTCCTCGGCCGCCTCATCCGGCCCGAGGAAGTGGCCGCGCTGGCCGTGTACGCGGCATCCGAGCACGCTTCAGCGACCACCGGCGCGGCGCTGCGCGTCGACGGCGGGGTGGCACCGACCCTGATTCCCTGACGAGCCCGTCCGTCGCGACGAGACCGCAGCGACGAGCCCGTAGCGGAGAGCGAGCCCGCACTGACGGGCTCGTACCGACGAACCCGTACCGGCGACCCGTACCGGCGAACCCGTACCGACCTGCACCGGCGACGACCGATCGCCGTGCGAAAGGACCGCCCCCCCATGAACCCCAACCCCTCGACATCGATTCCGAACGTGACGCTGAACAACGGTGTGGCCATGCCGCAGCTGGGCTTCGGTGTCTTCCAGGTTCCCGACGACGAGACCACCGCCGCCGTCACCAGCGCGCTGGAGGCCGGCTACCGCAGCATCGACACCGCCGCCGTGTACGGCAACGAAACCGGCGTCGGCCGTGCGCTGGCCTCCTCCGGCATCGCCCGCGAGGACCTCTTCGTCACCACCAAGCTGTGGAACGACGACCAGGGTTACGACGCCACGCTGGCGGCCTTCGACGCCTCGCTGGCCAAGCTGGGCCTGGACCACGTCGACCTGTACCTGATCCACTGGCCGACCCCGGCCCGCGACCGGTACCTCGACACCTGGCGCGCCTTCGAGAAGCTGCTCGCCGACGGCCGCACCCGTGCCATCGGCGTGTCGAACTTCCAGCCCGCTCACCTGCGGCGGCTGCTGGACGCCTCCGGCATCGTCCCGGCGGTCAACCAGATCGAGCTCCACCCCGGCCTGCAGCAGAGCGAACTGCGCGCCTTCCACGCCGAGCACGGCATCGCCACCGAGGCCTGGAGCCCGCTCGCGCAGGGCGCACTGCTGAAGGACGAGGCCATCACGGCCGTCGCGGAGCGGCACGGCAAGACGCCCGCCCAGGTCGTGCTGCGCTGGCACCTGCAGATCGGCAACGTCGTGATCCCCAAGTCGGTCACCCCGGCCCGCATCCGCGAGAACCTCGACGTCTTCGACTTCGCTCTGAGCGATGCGGACATCGACGCCATCACGGCCCTCGACCAGGGCATGCGAACAGGTCCCGACCCCGACACCCTCAACTGACGGGGTGTCACCGCCTCCGGGTGTCCCGCTCAGGAGGCGCCCGGTGGGCGGGCGCCCGGAGTCAGGGGGTCGATCAGGCGGCGTACCTCTCGCAGGGATACGTCGGTGTCCGGTACGTGGGCGAGGACGACTGTGAGGGCGTCCTGCAGGAGGGGTACCAGGCGCCCGGTCCGGAGGGCGGGGGCGGCACGGTGGAGGAGGTCGCGTACCGCCGACTCCGTCCAGCGACACCCGTTCAGGGACTCGGCGAACAGGTGCTCCTCCGGGAGCGGTGCCCACTGCCCCGCGGCGAAGTCGGTCCGCAGGGCGGTGGCCCCACGGTTCAGGCTCCGCCAGCTCCAGTCCGCACCGCCCAGCTCCGGCCGGTCACGGCCCGGCCGCGTCTCCTGGCAGAAGCGGCACAGCCACACCGTGCGCTCGGGGCCGATCGCGGGCTGGAGCGCCACCGCGAGCTCGGGCAGGGCGGGCGTGGGCTCGGGGCAGAGGTGGCAGGGCAGCGCGACGGGTACGGGGTACCGCTGTTCATGGTCGACAGAGAGGGTCACACCTGCTCAACGCCCGCTCGAATGGGCCGTGACGTGATCGGGCGGAAGGTTTACGTTTTTTGCCCGATCTTTTCCGACGGTGGACTGCCACGTTGACTGGACGGTGGACTGCCGCTCCTGCCGGACGGTGGACGGAAGAGGGAACGCGCGAAAAGCGCCACAGCGGGAACCGGCGAGTGGTCTCCCTCGCCACAATGAACGGATGACCGCCACCTCACGCGCCCACTCGTTCAACACGGCCGCCGCGCAGTACGGCGCGAACCGCCCCTCCTACCCGGCCGCCCTCCTGGACACGGTGGAAGAACTCTCGGGGCGCCCCCTCGCGGGCTCCCGCGTCGCCGATGTCGGCGCGGGCACCGGCATCGCCACCGCCCTGCTGCGCGAGCGCGGCGCCGAGGTGGTCGCCGTGGAGCCCGGCGACGGCATGGCCGCCGAATTCGCCAGGACGCTCCCCGGCGTACCGATCGTCCGGGGCGACGGCAACGCACTGCCCCTCGCCGACGCCTCCCGCGACCTCATCACCTATGCGCAGTCCTGGCACTGGACCGACCCCGACCGCTCCGTCCCCGAAGCGCTGCGCGTCCTGCGGCCGGAGGGCGCGCTCGCCGTGTGGTGGAACCTCGGCGACACGGACGTTCCGTGGATCGGCGCGCAGCAGGGCCGCATCGCGCGCCACTGCGGAGTGACCCCGCCCTCCGCGGCGCGCCCCGACGACAGCCGCGCCGCCCGGCTCTCGGGGCTCGGCCGGCCGGGACTCCGCTTCGCGCGCCGCCGGCTCCAGTGGGCCCGTACCGTTCCACTGGAGACCCATCTCGCCAACGTCACCAGTCACTCGGCGTTCCTCGTCCTCGGCGAGGCGGCCACCCGGGCCTTCCTCGCCGAGGAACGCACGCGGCTGCGCGCACTCTTCCCGGACGGAATGGTGGAGGAGCCCTACCTGGTCGATCTGCTGGTGGCGGCGCGTTCCTGAGCCGTACGCCGGTTCGCTTCCATGCGAGGAGGCGCCGGGCCCCTCAGCTCTCGGCCGAGGGCCCGGAGGCCGACCGGTACGTGCACACCTGGACGCCCGTGCCGCTGGTGACGGACGAGACCAGCTCGAATGTGCGCAGCGCACCGTCGTCCGGGAAGATCGTCTTGCCGCCGCCGAGCAGTACCGGCTCGATCATCAGCAGGAGTTCGTCCACCAAGCCCTCGTGCAGAAGCGTGCGGACGAGCGTGGGGCTTCCCATGACCCAGAGATCGCCGCCGTCGGTCGCGCGCAGCTCCCGGATGCGGGCGACACCCTCGTCACCAGGGATGAGCGTGGTGTTGTGCCACGTCAGCTCGCTTTCGCCGAGCGTGCGGGACACGACGTACTTCGGAATGGCGTTCATCCGGTCGGCGAACGGGTCGCCGGCCCGCTCGGGCCACGCCCCGGCCATCGTCTGCCATGTCCGGCGCCCGAACAGCAGCGCCCCGGCCCGGTCCATCGCCGCGTCGATGGCGCCGCCCATCACCTCCGGGTCGAAGAACGGGTGCGACCAGCCGCCGTGGGCGAACCCGCCGTCGACGTCCTCCTTCGGGCCGCCCGGCGCCTGCACGATGCCGTCCAGGCTCATGAACTCACTGACCACGATGCGCATCGGACCACTCGCTCCTCTGTCTCGCGCCGGGTGCGGCGACGGGCTGTCCGTCGTGCTGCCCCGCTGCGTTCTCGACCCGCCCATCATTGCGCGCGCGTGCGGCCGGGGTGGGGAGGACGGGCGCGGAGTCGCGCCGTCGCTGTGTACCTGGGCGTCCTACTCCGCGGGTGCCGGGTCGAGGCGGTAGCCGGTTCCGTCGGGGCGGAGGTAGCCGGCGGTGGGCGGCGGAAAGTGGCTGCCGAGGACGAGCGTGCCGGTTCCGGAGAGCGAGGCGAGCAGGTCGCGGCGGGTGGCGACGGCCTGTGCCGGGTCGATGTCGACGCAGCTGGACAGGTCGGGGCGGCCGAGCTGGACGGGGTGGTGGACGCAGTCACCGGTGATCAGGGCCGACTGCCCGGCGTCACTCAGCCGGACGGCGACCTGGCCGGGAGTGTGCCCAGGGGTGGGGACGAGAGTGACGCCGGGGGCGATCTCCGTGCCGGTGGCGGGGACGTCGACCGGGTCCAGCAGGCCGTGGTCGTACACCGGATGGACGGAGTCGCGGAACATCTGGCGGCGCGCCGCGTCCAGTTCGGCGGCGGACCAGTACGCCCACTCGTCGCGGGCCACCATGTACCGGGCGCGCGGGAACGTGGGCACCCACGCCCCTTCGTGGTACCGGGTGTTCCAGCCGACGTGGTCGGTGTGCAGGTGGGTGAGGACGACGAGGTCGATGGAGCCGGGCGGGAAGCCCGCCGCTTCGAGCCGGGTGAGGTAGTCGGTGTTCAGTTGGTTCCAGGCGGGGTTGGCGCGGTCCTTGCCGTTGCCGATGCCGGTGTCGACGAGGATGCGCAGACCGCCCGCGCGTACGGCGAAGGAGTGGCTGGCGAGACGCAGGCCGTGATCGGGCCGGGCGAAGTCGGGGCGCAGCCAGGGGACCGCGGCCACCACGTCCGGTGTGGCGCCGGGGAGCAGCCAGGGGCCGGTTTCGGGCGGCAGCTCGGTTTCGTCGATGCGGTGGACGGTGATGTCACCGATGGTCCAGACGGGGGAGGGCATGCGACTCCTCGGGTCGGGCGCCTTAAAGCGCAGAAGTTGCGTTAACGGTAGACTCGCGGAGGTCATTAAAGCAAACAGTTTGCGTTAGAGGTGTGCGGCGGCCTACTGTCCGTACGGCGGACGATCGCTGACAATCCGAGGCGGAACGCACCGACGCCGTCCCGTCCGCACTGTCCAGTTGCCGCATCGCCGCCTTCTCCGCTTGCCCAAGCCCGCGCCGCGCAGCCGGCGTTGTGCTTGCCACGCCACACCACGTCACACCGCGCCACGCCACACCACGCCTCGCGCACGCCCAGCGGCTCGGCGCCCTACCGTCCACTCGCCGAAGGCACCCTTCCACCCACTCCCCGAAAAGGAACCGAATCAGCCATGTCCCTGCCTCCCCACACCCCGCGGGCAGCCGCCGAGGCGGCCGAGCGCGCGGGAATCCCGCTGCGTGACGACCGGCACGCGGCCGTCGCCGCCACCGCCGATCACATCCTGGCCGTGGTCGGCCGCCTCCGGGAGCTCGACCTCACGGACGTACCGCCCGCCCCCGCCTACCGCCCCGACGGGCGGTGACCGCCGTGCAGCCCTACGAGCTCTCCCTCACCGAGGCGGCAGGCGCGATCGGCGACGGACGCCTCTCTCCGGTGGAACTGACCGACTCCCTCCTGGCCCGTATCGAGGAGACGGAGCCCATGGTGAGCGCCTACGCGGCCGTCACGGCCGAGCCGGCGCGCGAGCAGGCCGCCGCCGCGGAACGCGAGATCGCCGCCGGGCGGTACCGCGGCCCGCTGCACGGCATCCCGATGGCGCTCAAGGACCTGATCGACACCGCGGGTGTGGTCACCGCCTCCGGCTCCGCCGTACGCGCCGGCCGGGTGCCGGAGCGGGACGCCACCGTCACCGCGCGGCTGAAGCAGGCGGGCGCGGTGCTGCTCGGCAAGTCGCACACGCACGAGTTCGCCTACGGGCTGACGACGCCTCAGACCCGTAACCCGTGGGCGCCGGACCGGGTGCCGGGAGGCTCCAGCGGCGGGTCTGCCGCCGCGGTGGCCGCGGGGTCGGCGACCTTCGCGCTGGGCACGGACACCGGCGGCTCGATCCGGGTCCCCGCCGCGCTCACCGGGGCCGTCGGGCTCAAGCCGACGTACGGAACGGTGCCCCGGGACGGGGTGGCGGCGCTGTCCTGGTCCTTGGACCACGTCGGCCCGATCACCCGCACGGTGCGGGACGCCGGGCTGGTACTCGCGGCCATCGCCGACCCCGGCCCGGACGGAACGGGGCGCGGGGACGACGGCGCCAACGGCCACGGCGCGCGCCACACCCACGGCGAGCCGGACCTGCGCGGCGTCCGCGTGGGCGTACCCGTCGATTACTTCTTCGACCACGTGGATCCCCAGGTGGAGGCCGCCGTCCGCACCGCGCTGGACCGCATGGCCGGCCTCGGGGCGACCCTGGTGGACGTGGCCGTCCCGCTGCACCGCTACATCCAGGCCGCCCACTGGGGACTGATGGTGCCCGAGGCGACCGCCTACCACGCAACGGAGCTGGGCGGCGCCCCTGAGCTGTACGGGGACGACGTACGGGTGCTGTTGGAGGCGGGCGCACTGCTGCCGGCCGTCGACCACATCCGCGCGCAGCAGGCCCGCACGCTGATGCGGCGGGAGTGGGAGGGGCTGCTGCGGCAGGTGGACCTGATCGCGGCGCCGTCCGTGCCGGCCACCGCGGTGTCGGCCGGGCAGCAGGCGTTCACCTGGCCGGACGGCACGGTTGAGGGGGTGGCCGACGCGTACGTACGGTTCAGCTCGCCCGCGAACGTCACCGGGCTGCCCGCGCTGTCGCTGCCGGTGGGCGCCGACAGCGCAGGGCTGCCGATCGGTATGCAGCTGATCGGCCGACCGTACGGCGAGGCGGCGCTGCTGGACGCGGCGGACGCGTACGAGCGGGCCTTCGGACCGGCCCCGCTGGCGGACGTGGTGGGTCACGCGCTCGTCGGCGGCCCGTCCGGTCCCGCGTGATGTGCACCGACCTTGAAGCAAAGATTCAGCGTTAAGGTGAGGAGATGGGAGCAAAGCCGAAGAGCCGCCCGGGCGGGCGCAGCGCACGCGTACAGGAATCGGTGCACCGGGCCGTACGGGAACTGGAAGCCGAACGTGGGCGCGCCGAGCTGACCGTCCCGCTGATCGCGGCGCGCGCCGAGGTCACTCCCTCGACGATCTACCGGCGCTGGGGCGACCTCCAGGTGCTGCTGTCCGACGTGGCCGTGGAGCGGCTGCGCCCGGAGGGGCCGCCCGCCGACCACGGCAGCCTGGCAGCGGACCTGGAGACCTGGTCGGTGGAGTGGCTGGAGGAGATGTCCTCCGCGGCCGGGCGCGCCTACATCCAGGACGCGGTCGCCGGAGACCGGGAGGGCGGCAACGCGGGACAGTGCTCGGCGTACGCCGCCGAGCAGGTCGCCGTGCTCCTCGACCGCGCCGCCGGACGAGGGGAGCCGGCGCCCGATGCGGAGACGGTCCTCGACCACCTGGTGGCGCCGATGATGTACCGCATTCTCTTCCGCCCCGGCCTGCTGGACGCCGACTACGCCCGCGGCCTGGCCCGCGCCCTCCTCGCCCGCTTCACGACGGACCCCACTCCCCAGCGGAAGCCGCGCGGCCCCGCCTCCCCGTGAGGGCGGCGGGCACGCCGGCCTGCCCCGTAGCCGCCGCGCAACGGTTCCTCAGCCGTTGCCGCGCCGGCTGTTGCTGTCGTCGCGCAGCTGATCGGTCTGTGTGGTCAGCGTGTCGATGCGGGCGGCGAGGTCGGGGTGGCGCCGTCGGAGATGCGGGCGGGCCGCGGTGAGCGGGGCAAGGAGGGCCGCCGGGTCGTCGTGCGCGAGGGCTTGGCCGAGGCGGGCCAGGGAAGTGCGGGAGGCGGCCGGGAGGTCGGTGAGCGCGGTGACCTGTCCGGCGAGGCTGCGCAGGTCGGCGGCGTGCCGGCGGGCCCAAGCGGTGACGCTGCGGTCGGCCGCGCGGAGGTCGCGGGTGGCCTGGACGCGCTGCTCGCCGGTGGTGCCGGCGGGGCCGGGGCGCTGCCGCAGGTAGCGGCGTTCGGCGGCCTGACGGCTGGCGACGCCGAGCGGTGGGGCGAGCTCTGCCCAGCTGGCGCCCGCCTGCCGGGCCGTTTCGATCAGTCCCGTCTCCCACCCGGCGAGCTCTTCGCGCACCTGGCGCAGCAACAGCAGTGCCGCCAGGGCCTGTTCCGGTCCGTCGGCGGGAGAGGGGGGCGGGTCGGCGTCGCTCCGCCGGGCGGTGTGGACGGCGTCCTCGATGGCCTCCAGCGCCGCGGCGGCGGCGAGGAAGGAGGCGGGGCTGGTGTGATCGGCGGGGGACATGACCTTCTCGTACTCCTCGGCGGCACCCGGCAGGCTTGTCGCGCGGGACTGTCATCCTCTGGACGACATTCTCTTTGTCATCGTTCCGATGACATGCTACAACGGTGTCAGGTGAAGCGCATTGGCAGAGACTGCCTGAGCCTTGTGGAGGTGTATTCACAGTGTTGATGCGCACCGATCCCTTCCGTGAGTTCGACCGGCTCGCCCAGCACCTGATGGGTTCCGGTACCTGGTCGCGCCCGGCCCCGATGCCGATGGACGCGTACCGCGAGGACGACGCGTACGTAGTGGCGTTCGATCTGCCCGGCGTCGCGCCGGAGGCCATCGACATCGACGTCGAACGCAACGTGCTGACCGTCAAGGCCGAGCGCCGGCCGGTGGCGGACGGGGACAAGACCCGGATGGACGTGTCCGAGCGGCCGTTGGGCGTCTTCTCCCGGCGGCTGGTCCTGGCCGACACTCTGGACACGGCGCACATCACGGCCGATTACGACGCGGGGGTGCTGACGCTGCGCATCCCGGTCACCGAGCGGGCCGAGCCCCGGAAGATCACTGTCCGCCAGGGTTCCACGGACAAGCAACTCCCTCTCTGAGCCGCCGGGCCCGGAGCGGTGTTCCGTGACGGCCCGCTCCGAGCCGGCCGCCCGGCGAGCGTCACTCCCGAACACTTCGACGCATCGACTCGCCCACAGCGGCAACACGTCGACAGACAACAGCAGACGTCGACAGACAACATCAGACAACGGATGAAAACATGAGAAAGGCGACTGCGACAGCGATGGACTCCCAGTCCGCCCCCGCCCGGCGCAACGCGGTGATGACTTACCAGCTCATGCTGGAGAAGGTCCGGTACGAAGGTGCCTATCCGACCCGGGAACGCGCCGAGGAAGCCGTCCAGACCGTACTCGCCGCACTGGGCCGGCAGCTGACCGGCGACGAACGCGTCGAACTGGCCGCGCGCCTGCCCCTGGAGGCCGCGCTCACCTTCACGGGCCAGATCCCGTCCCCGGAACCGCTCACCGGCTGGGGCTTCGTCAAGGACCTCGCGGCCCGTACCGGCGGCAGCCCCGCCACCATGCGCTGGGACACCGGGGCCGTCCTCACGGCGGTGGCCGCCCTCGCGGGCCGCGATCTCCTCGCCCGCATCCTGGCCCATCTCCCCTCCGGATACGCCCCCTTGTTCGGACGCCCAGAGATCCCCGAGGTGTCCGAGGTTCCCGCGGCCGCGTCCCGCGCGGCTGAGCCTCAGGCGGCCTGAGCCCCCGGACCAGGGCTGCCGGCGCCCTCCCGGCAGCCCGTCGGCTCACAGGTCGGCGAGCCGGCCGCGCAGTACCGCATCGGCGGTGTCCAGCAACGACCGGTCGTGGCCGAAGGCATGGGCCCGCAGCCGCAGCCAGGCGTGTTCGAGGGAGACGCCGCCGAGCCGTTCGGTGAGCACGCCGGCGGCCCGATGTGCCGCGCCGAAGGGCAGGTCCACCTGGTCCGAGAGCCAGGACGTCTGCCGCAGTACGGCATGCGCGGCGGCGTCGGCGAGGGCGTCGGCGCCGCCGAGCTGTTGCGGAGCCATGATGCCCGGCTCTCTGCGGTGGCCGCTGAGGGCGCCGATCCTGACGGCCCCGATGCGCAGGGGAAAGGCGAAGACCGCTCCCACCCCCAGGTCGCGCACGTCGGGCGCCAGGCCGGTCCAACGGGAGGCGGCCAGATCGGTGAGGTCCGGAGCCAGGACCGTCATGCCGTGCTGGGCGGCATCCGGGCTGGGCCCCTGTCCGTGGACGAGCTGGAGGTCCTCCAGTGGCTCGGTCAGCGGGCCGTGGACGCGCATCGGCTCCGGCAGTCCCGTATCGGTGGTGAGCAGCAGCGCCAGACCGTCCAGCCCCAGGACGTCGGCACATGCGTGCAGCGGCAGCCGGCCGGCGCCGATCTGGTGCAGACAGTCGGCCATCGCCGGGTCCGCGACCGAGTATCCCTCTGCCACTGTTGTCTCTCCGTCGTCTGCCACCGGCCACGGTCGCCGGCGGGCGCCTGGACGGGCCGCCGGTACTGCCGGCGGATGACGACAGCCCGATGTACGGTCCGAATGGCCTGTGACATCAAGCCGGTGCTGTGTCGGAGTGCCGCGGACGGCCGTGGGGGCTGGGCAGCGCGGTACGCGGCCCGCGGAGCGGAGCGGCTCCCACAGTCCGGTACGAGGCGAGGGCCGGCTGCTTCCCAACCGAAGTCGCCCTGCCGTGCCGCATCAGGAGATCATGAGAACCGGCCGGTGGGAACACCGACGCACGGAAGGGCGGGATGCGCTCCACCAACGAGTGGAGTTCGCGAGGACGGAGACTGTTCATGGGGGAGCACGCGGGGGACGAGCTGGTCGCCGTCGGCTTCACCGCAGCTGACTGACCCCTCTCTGTTGCGATTTGTGCCTGCAGGGTGGGGTGCCCGGGCAGCGTGCGGGCGAGCGCGCCCCCGGCCTGCCTCTGAGTGAGTGTCGACAGGTGCGTGGGCACCGTGGCGCCCTCCCGCAGCCGGGCGTGGGTGACGCACACGGTCTCGGCGACGGGCTCGCTCTCAGTTATCGGCATCCGGTGTCGTCTCACGACATCTGTGCCCGAGGCCGTTGCGGGAGGCGTCGGGTGAAGTCCGGTGCGGGCGTAAGATCGGATGCCGATATCGGTTTCGTCACTGCCGGAGGTGGCCAGGGTGCGGGAGTTCCAGCGGGGCGCGGTGCGGCTGCACATCCTGCATCACGCGGCCGAGGAGGAGATCCACGGTGCGTGGATGGCCGAGGAGCTGGCCTCGCACGGTTACCAGATCAGCCCCGGCACGCTGTATCCGACGCTGCACCGGCTGGAGGCGGACGGCCTGCTGACCTCGGAGCAGCGAGTGGTCGACGGCCGTACCCGGCGCGTCTACAAGGCGACCGAGGCCGGCAAGAAAGCCCTGGCCGAGGACCGGCAGGCGCTGAAGGAACTGGCCCGCGAGGTCCTGGGCGACGAAGCCCCGTAGGCGGCGAGTCGGTGGGCCGCCGTGCCGGCCGCAGCGGCCGGGGCGCCGGGTGGTGCGGGCCGGGCGGGCGTCGAGCGGGAGGGTGCCTGCGCCGACGAGCAGCAGGAAGAGACTGCCGCACAGCTGGGCGCGGTCGGTGAGCGACTCGTGGGCGAAGTCCCACCAGCCGGACTCGCCCGCGACCAGCGGGGCGTCGCCCCACAGGATCGGTAGCTTCGTGATCAGCAGCGCGCCGAACATGTTCACGATCGTCGGCACGACGGCGACGCGGGTGAGCAGCCCTGCCAGCTTTGCCTGTCGGCGGCTGAGCCGAGTCGTGCAGTGCCCCTCTCCCATCGCAAGGCGTATCGGGTCTCGACATCGTCCCGCGAGGCAGGGGGTACCAGCGGTATTCCGGCCGGTGGACGAGGGCGAGTTGTTTTAGGAACTGCGCGTGGGCATCATGCGGCGCACCCCGTAGGCGGCGGCCCCGAGGGCCAGGACCGCGGCGCCCCAGATCACCGAGGACGCCGGGAGAGCGCAAGCCAGGGCGAGGCAGCCGGCCAGCCCGACGGCCGGGATGACCCGCGCCGGGCGGCCCTCGTCCGGGGTGAGCGTCCAGGCGGAGGCGTTGGCGACGGCGTAGTACCCCAGCACGCCGAAGGAGGAGAACCCGATCGCCCCGCGCACATCGGCCGTCGCGGCAACCACCGCCACCACCACGCCGACGACGAGCTCGGCGCGGTGCGGCACCTTGAACTTCGGGTGCACCGCCGCCAGGGCGTGCGGCAGGTGCCGGTCGCGGGCCATGGCCAGCGTGGTGCGTGAGACGCCGAGGATCAGGGCGAGCAGTGAACCGAGCGCGGCCACGGCGGCACCGACGCGCACGACCGGTACGAGCCAGTCGGCGCCTGCTGCCCTGGCCGCGTCCGACAGCGGCGCGGCAGCCTCCGCCAGCCCCTGCGGACCCAGCACCGTCAGGACGGCGACGGCAACGAGGGCGTAGACGACCAGGGTGATGCCCAGTGCGATCGGGATGGCCCGGGGGATGGTGCGCTGCGGGTCGCGGACCTCCTCGCCCAGGGTCGCGATCCGCGCGTACCCCGCGAAGGCGAAGAACAGCAGGCCCGCCGCCTGGAACACCCCGCCGAAGGTCGCGTCGTCCCCGACATCGAGCCGGGCCGCGTCCGAGTCCGAGGAGGTGAGCGCGGCAACCACTACGGCGGCGAGCACCGCCAGGACCGCGGCCACGATGACCCGGGTCAGCAGGGCGGACTTCTGCACACCGGTGTAGTTCACCGCGGTCAGCGCCACCACCGCGGCGACCGCGACCGCGTGGGCCTGGCCCGGCCACACGTACGAGCCGATGGTGAGCGCCATCGCCGCGCAGGAGGCGGTCTTGCCCACTACGAACCCCCAGCCCGCCAGGTAGCCCCAGAAGTTGCCGAGACGTTCACGGCCGTAGATGTAGGTACCGCCCGACGCCGGATAGCGGGCCGCGAGCCGCGCCGAGGACGTGGCGTTGCAGTAGGCGACCACCGCGGCGAGCGCCAGGCCGATCAGCAGCCCGGAGCCCGCCGACCGTGCGGCCGGGGCGAGTGCGGCGAAGATCCCCGCGCCGATCATCGACCCCAGACCGATCACCACGGCATCCGGCACCCCGAGTCGACGGCTCAGCTCGTCCGGCATCCCGGCGGTGGTCGATGGCTTGCTCATGGCCCACTCCCTCGGCGGCACAGCCGCAGACGTTATGCACTCCGATATCGGGAGACGATACGTGAGGGGCGGCGGAGGTTCGACGAGCGCTGGAGCTGCCGGGCTTCCGCGCGGCGCCGCAGCCACCCGAGCTTCCAGGTCGACGACGTGGGGTTCCGTGTCGCACGGTCCGTCGGCGACGGCCGGGGGCAGGTGCCCGGGGGGAACAGACACCCGGCGGGGGAGGGCGCACCGGTCCGGCGCGCCCTCCAGTGTGAGGCCGGGGTCAGTCCAGGGCCGCTCCGCTGGTCTCCGGGGCCCACAGCACGGAGATCACCGCGCCGATCACCAGGATGGCGGTGAGCGCCATCATGGTCGGCGCGAACCCGAACGAGCCCAGGCTGACCGGCAGCAGGAACGTGCCCACGGCCGAGCCGACGCGGCTCATGCCGTTCAGCAGGCCGACGCCCGAGCTGCGCAGCTCGGTGGGGAACAGCTCGGGCGGGTACACCTGGTCGAGGTTGGTCGCCGCCGACATGGTGAAGGTGAAGACCAGGAACAGCGGGAAGAGCAGTGCGGCCGGCGCGTCCGGCCAGATGCCCATCGGTGCCAGCGACAGCGCGAGCACGATGAACGAGCCGATGGTGAGCCGCCGCCGGGTCAGCTTGGCCACCAGCCACAGGCCGACGACGCCGCCGAGCAGCAGGAACGAGTTGAGCAGGGCCTCGCTGAGGAAGCCGGAGCCATTGAGCTGGATCTTCACCAGGACCAGCGGGAGGAAGGTGTAGATCGCGAAGTACGGGATCACCTGGCAGTTGTAGAACAGCACGCCGAACGCGGTGTTCCGCCAGTGCGCGGCGCCGAACAGCTCGCGGTAGGAGGCCCGCCGCTCCGAGGTGTGCTGCTGTGCCGCGAACGCGTCGAAGTCGATGTGGCTGCCGACGTAACGGGCGACCACCTCCCGGGCCTCGGCGGTCCGGCCCTTGCTGAGCAGCCAGCGCGGCGATTCGGGCGTACCGATGCGCAGCAGCAGGACCACGATCGCCGGGACGGCGCTGCTGAGCAGCAGCCACCGCCAGGAGTCGCCGCCGAGGCCGATGAGGTAGGTGCCGAAGAAGAAGGCGGCGATGTAGCCGACGGTCCACATACAGGTCAGCGAGGCCAGTAGGCCGCCACGGAACCGGCGCGGTACGAACTCGGCGACGAGGGTGGGGCCGAGTGCGTAGTCGGCGCCGATGCCGAAACCGATCAGGAGCCGCAGGACGAACAGCTCCACCGGGCCGGTGACGAAGAACTGGAGCACGGAGGCGACGGCGATGAGCAGGAAGTCGAGCATGTAGAGCCGCTGCCGGCCGATGCGGTCGGCAGCCCAGCCGATGGCGATGCTGCCGGCGAAGATGCCGATGAGGGCCGAGGCGCCCATCAGCCCCTGCCACATGGAGCCGAGGTGCATCTGCGGCGCCATGGCGGTCAGCGCGATGCCGATGATGCCCAGTTGGTAGCCGTCGGAGAAGTTCGCACCGAACGTCAGCGCGGTGATCTTCAGGTGAAAGCGGTTGAGGGGGACGTCGTCGAAGGTGTCGGTCGCCGCGGCGCCGGCCGGTGCGGCCGGTGGATCAGCGGCGGACTCGGCGGCTTCGGGATCGGCGGCTGGGGTGAGGGTCCGGTCGTCCGGCATGGCTCGACAAGCTCTCCGATCAGGGGGACGCCACGGCTCCGGCGCGGCGTCGGGCGGGATGGAGGGGACAGGCCACCGGCAGCGACCTGTGGGAACTGCTCTTGCCAAGAAAGAGAATGAAGAGTTTCATGCACCCTGCGCAATGAATAAGTTCTTGTCAAGGGAGCTTCATGCCGGACCGCACGACCCTCAGCACTTCCCTCCGCATCAACGGTACCGCCCTGACCTGCGCCGACATCGTCCGCGTCGCGCGGAACGGTGTCCGGGTGCAGTTGGACGACGATGCCCTCAAGCGCGCCGGGCGAGCGTACGAGATCGCCCGCGACAGCGGCGCCAAGCGAGCCGTCTACGGACGCACCACCGGTGTCGGGGCCAACCGGCATGCCGTGGTCGCAGCCGACTCCGCCGACCAGCACGGCCTCCGTCTGCTGCGCAGTCACGCCGGCGGCAGCGGGGAGCCGCTGCCGGACGACGCCGTACGCGCGGGCCTCCTCGTACGCCTCAACCAACTGGCCGCGGCGGGCAGCGGCGTGCACCCCCGGCTGCTCCGCGCGCTCGAAACCGCACTGCGCGAGGACGCGCTGCCCTCGGTGCACGCCCGCGGCGCCATCGGCACCGGCGACCTCACCACCCTCGCCGAGATCGCGCTGACCCTCGCCGGCGAACGGCCCTGGGCGGGGCGGTCACTGGACCCGGTGCCCATCAGCCCCGGCGACGCCCTCGCCTTCATCTCCAGCAACGCCGTCACCCTCGCGGAATCCGTCCTCGCCTGGCACGACCTGCGGCGACTGCTGCGCGCGAGCCATGTGATCACCGCCCTCTCCTACCGTGCGCTGGGCGGCTCGCCCGAGGCGTTCTCCGAGGTGGTGCACGCCGCCCGGCCGCACCGCGGATCGCTGTACTGCGCCGCGGAGATGCGCCGCATCCTCGGCCTCGGCACCGACGCGCCCGCCGGCAGGCGCCTCCAGGACCCCTTCGGGCTGCGGGCCTTCCCGCAGGTCCACGGGCCGGCCCTGGACGCGGCCGACACACTGGAACGGGTACTGGCCATCGACGTCAACGCCGCCGCCGAGAACCCGCTGATCGACATCGACGCCGAGCAGATCCACCACCACGGGCAGTTCTCCACCGCCTATCTCGCGCTCGCGCTGGACGGCCTGCGCGCCGCACTGCACCATGCCGCCGAACTGTCCGCGGCGCGCCTGAGCGACCTGGTCGAGCCCGATCTCACGGGCCTGTCACCGTTCCTGGCCGCCGGCCCCGCGGGCAGCTCCGGCATCATGATCCTGGAGTACGTCGCGCACGACGCGCTCGGCCGGCTCCGGCACGCCGCGGCTCCGGTCACGCTCGGCACCGCGGTGATCTCGCGCGGCCTGGAGGACCACGCCAGCTTCTCCACCCAGGCGGTCCGCACCACCACCTCGGCCGTCGCCGCCTACCGCACGGTCCTGGCCTGCGAACTCATCGGAGCGGTAAGGGCGTTGCGGCTCTCCGGCGAGGATCTGCCGGCCGCCCCCGTGGGCAGTGCCTTCGCGGCGGCCGCCGAACGGCTGCCGCACGTCGAGGAGGACCATCCGCTCAGCGGTGAGATCGAGGCGGCCGAGGCCCTGATCGGGGACTTCTCCGAGTTCTGACCACAGGCGTCGTCCTGCCCACAGACGTTGTTCTGACCACAGGCGTTGTGTCCTGCCCGCAGACGTTGTTGCGACCACCGACGTTGTGGCCACCGGCTACAGGGTGCCGCGGTGGTGCGTACCGGGCGTGTGGCCGAAGGCGCGGCGGAAGACGTCGATGAAGGCGCTGGTCGAGGACCAGCCGCAGCGGTGGGCCACCGCCGTCACCGGCAGGTCGTCGGCCAGCATGCGCAGGGCGTGGTACAGCCGCAGCCGGGTCCGCCACTGCGGGAACGTCATGCCCAGCTCGTCCCGGAAGAGCCGGCTGAGCGTACGCCCGCCGGCGCCCACCTCGGTCCCCAGAGCGGCCAGGGTCCGCGGGTCCGCCGGATTCCCGTACAGGAGGTCGCAGACGGCCGCGAGGCGGGAGTCGGCGGGCGCCGGCAGCCGGAGCGGTTGCTGCGGTGAGGCGCGCAACTGGTCGAGGAGGACCGCGCGCAGCCGCCGCCGCTCCGGGCTGTTGTCCTGCGGGCCCCTGGTGTACGCGAGGATCAGCTCGCGCAGCAGGGGATTGACGTCGAGGACGGTGGGGGCGTCGAGGCCGAGAGGGTTGGTGTCCGGCGGCAGGCCGAGCAGATGCAGCGCGAGCTGGCCGTGCGCGCGGTGCGCGTGGACGCATCCGGCCGGTACCCAGATGGCCTGCGTACCGGGCGCGAACCAGGTCCCCGCGTCCGTGGTCACGGCCAGCACGCCGGAGCCCGCGTAAACGATCTGGTGCTCGTCGTGCCGGTGGGCGTCGATGGATTCTCCGGGGGCCAGCACCCGGGTCACGGTGGGCGCCTCAGGGGCGTGGCGGATATCCGGCATGACATGGCACTTTATCGGAAGCGCGCCAGGCGCGGCCGTGGTGACGATGGGCGGGTGCCCATGAACAAGATCTCGCGAAGCGGACGCCCCGCACGAAGCGCACGCCGTACCGGACCCCTCACGCTGCTGTCCCTGGGACACGCCTGCGTGGACATCTACCAGGGCGCGGTCGCCGCGCTGGTGCCGTTCTTCGTCTCCGAACGCGCCTATACCTACGCCGCCGCCTCCGGCCTCGTCCTCGCCGCCTCCGTACTGTCCTCGGTGGTACAGCCACTGTTCGGGGCGCTCACCGACAAGTGGTCGATGCCCTGGCTGCTGCCGGTGAGCACACTGGTCGGCGGTGCCGGCGTCGCGCTCGCCGGCGTCTCCGACGCGTACCCACTGACCCTCGCGGCGGTGGCGGTCTCCGGCATCGGGGTCGCCGCCTACCACCCGGAAGCCGCCCGCGTGGCGCGCGCCGCCGCGGGCCGTGGCAGCCACACCGCCATGGGCTGGTTCTCCCTCGGCGGCAACCTCGGCTTCGCCACCGCGCCCCTGACGGTCTCCGCCGTCGTCGCCACGGGCGGCCTGCACGCCTCGCCGCTCCTCGTCGTGCCCGCCCTCGCCGGAGCGGTGCTGTGCGTGGCCGCGTTGCGCGGCATGGCGGCCACCGCCGACGCTCCGAACGGGACGGGTTCGGGGGCCGGGAGCGCGGGCCGGACTCCGGCGACGGCGCGGGACGACTGGCCATCCTTCGCGAAGCTGTCGGGCGCCATCGTGTGCCGCTCGATCGTCTTCGTCGGCCTCAGCGCCTTCATCTCGCTGTACGTACGGCAGCGCACCGGCGGCGGCGAGTTCTCCGGCACCGCCGCGCTGTTCCTGCTCTACCTCGGCGGCGCCGTCGGCACCGTGGCGGGCGGGAAGCTCGCCACCCGCTACGGCCGCATCCCGGTCGTCCAGTGGTCCTACGCGCTGACGGTCCTCGCCGTGGCCGGTGTCGTCCTCGTCCCCGGCCCACTGCTCTACGTGTGCGTCGTCCTCGCCTCGGCAGGCCTGTACGTGCCGTTCTCCCTGCACGTCACCCTCGGCCAGGACTACCTGCCCCGGCGCGTGGGCACCGCGAGCGGCGTCACGCTGGGCCTGACCGTCAGCATCGGCGGCATCGCCAGCCCCCTCATCGGCGCCCTCGCCGACGCCACCACACTGCAGACCGCCCTCGCGCCCCTGATCGCGATGCCCGCCCTGGGCTGGCTCCTGCTGCGCCCTCTGAAAGAACCCGAAATCCCCGAGGCGACCGTGCGCCCTGCGGCCACCGAGCCGGCCGGCACCCCGTCACCCACCTCGACCACACCCCGCTGACCACCGCGGCACACCGGTGGCCGGTGTGCGGGACCGACCGGTCGTCCGCACCCTCCCGACACGCTCGTGGGCCGCCCCGCAACTCCGGGACGGCCCACAGCTTGGCCCACGGGGCGAGGCCCGCGGGCTACCGACCGGTCCTCACGTCCCGGCCTTGCGCCCGTACACGTAGACCTCGTCGCCGTTCCGCAGCAGCTTCCAGTAGCTCTTGGCGTCCGCGGTCCGCATATTGACGCAGCCGTGCGAACCCGGCGCCGACCACACACTGCCGTCGATGGCGTGGAACGCCTCGCCGCCGTCGAAGAACTGGCTGTACGGCATCGGCACGTCATAGAGCGTGGAGACGTGGTCCTTGTGCCGCCAGTAGACGCGGTGCAGTCCGGTGCGCGTCTCGTGCTTGTTGCGTCCCGTACGCACCGGGACCGGACCCTTGACGAGCTTGCGGCCGTCCTGGATCCAGCTGATCTGCCGGGTCAGGTCGACACAGGCGATCCGCCCCTTGTTCACCGGGCAGTGACCCGCCCGGTTGGGGCTCTTGCCGGCCGCCTTCTGCGTCTTCACCAGCTTCATGACGTCCCAGGTGACCGGTCCGGCATACCCGTACTGCGGGTAAATGCCGTGCGCCCGCTGGAAATCACGGATCGCCCGGCAGTCACCGACCGACTGTCTGCCGTCCGCTTTCCGGCCGAGGAATCTCTCGGCCTGCTTCTGGTACGGCCCTTGCAGGCCACCGCACCACGACCCGGAGGCCGCCTGAGCGGAGGCCGCGGGCAGCCCCACCACCAGCAGCGGCGACAGCACTCCTGCCGCCGCCGCGTACGCGATGCCCCGCCGTCCGCGAGGTATTCGATTCTTCGTACGTGCCATGGATCACCACTCTCGTCTCGACACCTGCCAGGCGTCCCCCAACGAATGACTGCGACGGCTGAGGCCATGAAGACCTCATGAGCCACCGCACATTCACATTAGATGTCCATCGCCCAGCAAAAGCGTCAATTACCGAACATGGAGCCCCAATTGACCCACGGAACCCGGACAGGCACACGAGACACGTCCGGCGTCCGGCTCGGCGCTCAGGGGGCCTTCCCATACGTCGGGTCCCGCGGAGGCCCGCTCAGTTCCGGTGGGTGCGGGACGGTGGTCGGCCGTAGCGGGTCCGGTAGGCGGCGGCGAAGCGGCCCAGGTGCGTGAAGCCCCAGCGGACCGCGACCTCGGTGACCGTGGCGGCGGTGCCGAGGCGGACCACGGCGGACCGCGCGCACGCCCGCCGACCAACCGTCCTCGTATGTCACGTAGGCCACATGGCGCAGTGAGCAGGGGTGCTCCTGGTACTGCCGGGTACCGGGGGTCAATGAACAACTGAGGACCGCGGGCCGACGCCGGAAGGGGCCGGCCCGCGGGAGGCGTGGAGGGAGCGGACCGCTGAAGAACACGGAGACGAGGGGGACGACGGGGGCCGGGGAGGCGGCCGGACGGACCGGCCGGCAGGCGGCGTCGCGCAGACGGACGGCCGACCAGGGCCGGATCGCGCGCATCCGGCAGTGGTGGGGGAGAGCCGTCGGCTCGGCGGGGCACGAGCGGCACACCGTGCTGCTCATCGGCAAGAGCACCCTGGCCGCCACGGTCGCCTGGGTGATCTCCTACAACCTGCTCAACGCGCAGTCGCCCGCCTTCGCGCCCTTCTCCGCCGTGCTGATCATGCAGGTCACGGTCTACCAGTCGGTCGTGCAGTCCCTGCGTTACGTGGGAGCCGTGGCGGCCGGCGTGGCGGTCCAGGCCGCCTTGGGTTTCCTGGCCGGACCCGACGTGCTGACCTTCGTCCTGGTCGCCGCCATCGCGCTGACCATCGGCCGCTGGCCTGCGCTGGGCGCGCAGCGATCCCAGGTCGCCACCGCGGCCTTCTTCGCCTTCTCCACCTACTCCGCCGCCACGTCGAACACCGAGAAGATCACCCAGCTCGGGCAGATCATCCTGCTCGTGCTCATCGGCTGCGGCGTCGGTGTGCTGGTGAACCTCGCGGTGTTCCCGCCGATGCGCTACCGCAGCGCCGAGTACGGCATCCGCACGCTCGCGCACGCCCTGTGCGATCTGGTGAGCGACGTCTACCCCGCGCTGCGCGACGGCGACCTGGACCGGGAGCGCACCGAGCAGTGGCGGTCCCGGGCGGCGCGGGCCGAGGGACTGATCACCCAGGCGAGGTCGGGGCTGCGCACGGCGCAGGAGAGCCAGTACTACAACCCCCGGCGCCTGCTGCGGCGCTATCGGTCGCCCAGCAGTTTCGAGGGGTACGCGTCGGTGATGGAGGCGCTGGAACGGACCCTGTACCAGATGGCCTCACTGACCCGCAGCCTCGACCGCTGGCGTGAGGACCGCGAGGACCGCGAGGACCGCGAGGACCGTGAGGACCGCGAGGAACGTGAGGACGAGAGCCGGGAGAGCGCCGGGCGCGGGGGCGACGACGGGGAGGACGAGGACCGCGAAGGCGCGGCGGCCCCTGTCGACGAGGCCCAGCACTCCTTCCTCGCGTGCTACGCACGGTTCCTGGAGTCCATCTCCGCCATCGCCTCGGTGCTGGCGGAGCTGGCGGAGGAATCGCTGACGGACCAGGCGCGCGAACTGTGCCGCCTGGCGGACGAGGCCCAGCGGTGCCGCGAGCAGGTGGCCGACGAGGCCGAGCGGCAGGGGCTGCCGCTCACCGACCCGGAACGCCCCTACGGCGTCCTGGTCGTCGAAGCCACTCGCCTGATGGAGGAGTTCCAGCACACCTGCGACGTGATCCAGCGCCAGGTCGACAGCTGAAGCAGCGGCAGTGCCCGGATCGCCGCCCGCCTGACCGGGGGACACGAACCCCGGCTCGTAGGCGGCGATCACGGCCTGGGCGGTGCTCGCCGCCGGGGGCGGGCCGGTCGTGCCGCGGCGCCGGGGCGTGTGACGTACGGCCGCCGCGGTGCCGTCCGTCTCGCACGGGGGACGAGGCGGACGGCACCGCGGCGGCGGGGTCCGGCGGGAACGGGCCCGCCGGACGTGTCAGCCGTGGGCGAGGAGCCCCCGGCGCAGGCGGGTGAGGATGCGGGTCAGCAGCCGGGAGACATGCATCTGGGAGATGCCCAGCTCGCCCGCGATCTGAGACTGGGTCATCTCCTGGCCGAACCGCATGTGCAGGATCCGGCGGTCCCGCTCGTCGAGTTCGTGCAGCAGGCCGCCCAGTGCGTGGATGTTTTCCACCAGCTCCAGGGCGGGGTCCGTCTCGCCGAGGACGTCGGTGAGGCTGCGGCCCTCGCCGTCCGAGTCGGGACCGTCGTCCGGGGCGTCGAGGGGACCGGCGGTGTAGCCGTTGCTCGCGACGAGCCCCTCGATGACCTCCTCCTCGCTGATGCTCAGCTCGGCGGCGAGTTCGGCGACGGTGGGGTCCCGGTCCAGCGCGTTGACGAGGCGCTCCTTGGCCTGGGCCAGCTCCACGCGCAGTTCCTGAAGACGCCGCGGGACGTGCACGGCCCACGTCGCGTCGCGGAAGAACCGCTTGATCTCGCCCATGATGTAGGGCACGGCGAACGTGGGGAACTCCGTGCCCCGCGAGAGGTCGAACCGGTCGATGGCCTTGATCAGGCCGATGGTGCCGACCTGGACGATGTCCTCCATCTGCCCGGTGTCCCCGGCGCGGTTGCGGAAGCGTCCCGCCACGAAGCGCACCAGCGCGAGGTTCATCTCGATCAAGGTGTTGCGCGCGTACTGGTACTCGCTGGTGCCTTCGTCGAGCTCGGTCAGCCGCTCGAAGAACAGCTTCGACAGCGCCCTGGCATCCTGCGGCGCCACCTTGGCGGCTTCCTCGACCCACGGCAGTCCGGCGTCGATGGCCAGGGACTCGCCCTCGGCTCCCGCGGTCACCTGTTCCTCGGTATCCACCGCCGGCGACGTCGTCATGCTTCCACCCTCCCGAATGTTCATCCTGAGCTCAGGTCTCAGCGTCGTCTGCCCGTGCTCCACGATTCTATGCATCCCTTCGCGAATTCTGATGCACGAATTCGAGTACAGGTATCGGAGAGCGCCTGTCGGCGGCAAGCACGGGTGGTACATGAGATATCTCGTGCGATCGGGGTACAGGTGTGACACCCGTCGGTTGATGACTTAAGAGAGGTGCTGTTGTGCTGCTGCCGTCTCCCGAGACACTGCGCAATCTCGTCGCCCGGTACGAGGAGCTCCAGGTCCTCCACTCCGAGCAGGGCTCCTATGAGACGGCCCGGCGCCTGGAGGACATCACCTACACGCTGTGCGTCTCGACCGGCACGCGGACGCCGGAGGACGCCCTCGTCGTGGCCGAACGCCACCTGGCCCGTGCCGAGATCGCGGCGGCCACGCCGTCCGATGTGGCGCTCACGGCCTGAGTGGTGAGGAGCGGCCGCTCAAGGTGCTACAGTTGATCTTGAGCGCGCCGCGGAGAAACCTCAGGCGGCACGCCTCGCGTCGGTGGTCCAAGGAAAGACGCCCCGCTTCCTGCGGGGAGATGCAGGTGCAAGGCCTGCCCGGCGCTCCGCATCAGCACGGCCCCCGCCTCTCGGGCGGGGGCCGGCGTCGTTTCCGTGCGGGTTCCGGTCAGTTGCCGCGGTCCGCGGGGCCACCGTGCTCGACGGTCAGTGGCGCGAAGGCGACCCGGGTGACCGACCCGTCGTCGGCCCACCGGAAGGTGATCGCCTCGCCGTCGGAGTCCGCCGAGATCACCGACACGGCATCGGCCAACGGCACACCTTCGGCCTGCGCGGACCCGGCCACTCCGGACAGCGACGCGACGGCCGCCACGAGCACCGTCGCGTCCGCCTCCGCGACGGGAGCCGTGCTGAGCCGGGGAATCACCGCCCAGCGCGTGAACGCCGTGCCCTGCGGTGCGCGCGCCTCGTCCCGCTCCGCCCAGCCGTGGACACCGTGCAGCTCCGAGACCAACTCCGGTGCCTGATCCGGGCCCGTCGCCCAGCCCGTCTGGCGTATCCGCGCCCCGTACGGCACCCCCGCCGCCCGGTGCACCCGCAGCTCGTACCGGCCACGCACCACCGTCACGCTGCGGACTTCCAGCCCCGGCACCATCGGCGGCCCTGCCGCGAACACCGGGCGGTGCCAGGAGGCGGCCCAGCCCCAGCCATCGCCGCTGCCGGCGCCCAGCGGCTGGATCCGGCAGCGCAGCGACGCCCGCCCGCCGGCCTCGACCGACAGATGGTTGTCGGGCACGTTCGCGGGAGCGGTGGGGCCGGTGCTCGTCGAGTAGGCGAAGCGCCCGTAGAGCACGTCGTGCACGGCGGCGGTGTCACCCTCGTGCGGACGGACGTGATCGCTGCCGTGATTGTGCAGCCGCGCGATGCCGTCGCCGCCGGTGGTCTGGATGAGCAGGCCCGGCGCGGGAAGCGCGAGCACCCGGTCCGCGCCCTCGGCGGGCGCCGCCTCCTCCGTGGCCGTCCACAGCGGATCGCCGGCCGGGGCGAGGAGCGCCACGAACGCCTTGGACGCCCAATAGGGCGAGCCGGGCCCGGAGTACGTCTGGAGGGAGGCGTCGTGCGGCCCGTGCCAGCCCAGGCTGAGCAGCCCGTCGTCGGCCCCGACCCCGCCCCGGGTGACGAAGTAGCGCAACGCACCGCTCAGCAGCCGGCGGGAGACGCCCGGGGCGAGGGGAGTGTGCCCGGTCAGCGCGCCCAGGCCCACCGCGGCCCCGGCGGCGAAGCGGTACGTCAGTGAGCGGCCGAAGTGGACCGGGGCCCCGTCGCCGCCGAAGAGGAGCGAATAGCTTGCCAGATGCTCTCCGAGCCGGGGCCCGTAGAGGTCCAGCATGGCCTTGTCGTCCGCGAGGTGGGCGTGCAGCACCGGATAGAGGTGCAGTGCCCAGCCGTTGTAGTGGTCAAAGGCCCGGCCGTCGCCGTCCGCGTACCAGCCGTCGCCGCGGTACCACGTCTCCAGCAGGCGCAGGCCGCGCTCGATGGCCCGCCGGGTCTCGGCGTCACCGCGGCCGACCGACTCCAGGAACCCGGCCACGGTGACGGCGAAGAGGTACCAGTTGTTGGGCGCCGGGGTGTGCCGCAGGGCGCCGCGCAGCCATTGCTCGGCACGGTCCTGCACGGCGCCGTCGAGCCTGTCCCACAGCCACGGCCGGGTCAGCCGCAGGCCGAGCGCGACGGACGCCGACTCCACCATCGGCTGGCCCTGTACGTGATGGTCGAGGATCAGCGGCCAGGACTCGGCGTCGGCACGGCCCGGCGTACGGGTGCCGGCGGCGAGCCCGTCCGCGTACCGGCCGAGGAAGCCGTGCGGGTCGGTGCCGCCCGCGCCCGCGACGCGGAACGCCGCGGCCAGGAAGGTACGGGCGTATCCCTCCAGGCCGTCGGAGCGTACCCCGGACCGGGACGGCCGGCCCGGCAGGTCCAGCAGCGCGCCGCCGGGCGTGGCCCAGCGCCAGGCGGCGTCGACCAGCCCGTCGGCGGCGGCCTCCCAATGGGCGCGGGTGTATCCGGTGTGCGGGCTGAGAGCGCGGTCCTCGGGCGGCAGGTGCGGAAAGTGGCCGGTACGTGCGGATGCGGGGGTGCCGGGGACATCGTTCATGCCAGGAACGCCAGCCTTTCGCGGTGTACGGGATGGGCGAAGCCGTCGCCCGCGGCCCAGCGCGCCACCTCACTCACCGTCAGTTCGGCGAGGCGGCGCCATTCGTTGCCCTGGGAGCCGGCCAGATGCGGGGTCAGCAGGGCGTTCTCGCAGTCCCACAGCGGGTGGTCACTGGGCAGCAGCTCGGGCTCGGTGACATCCAGGACCGCGTGGACGTGGCCCGAGGCCACCGCGTCGGTCAGCGCGTCCTGGTCGACGACGGCTCCCCGCGAGGTGTTGATCAGTGTCGCGCCGGGGCGCAGCCGGCCGATCAGCTCGCGGCTGACCAGGCCCCGGGTGGCGGGCAGCAGCGGCGTGTGCACGCTGACGACGTCACTCGCCGCGAACAGCTGCTCAAGACCCACGGTCGGCACGCCCAGCTCCGCTGCCTCGGCCTCGGTGACGTACGGGTCGTAGAGCAGGACCTGGAGGTCGTACGGGCGCAGCAGTTCGATCACCCGCCGCCCGATCAGCGAGGCGGAGCAAATACCCACCGTCCTGCGGTAGTTGCCGATCGAGCGGTCGGTGTGCAGCCAGTTGTCGCGGCTGCGGGTGGCACGGTAGTCGCGGGCGCGCTCCAGGACGCGTTTGTTCGCCAGCAGGGTCATCGCCACGGTGTACTCGGCCACCGGCAGGGCGTTGGCCGCCGCTGCCGAGGAGACCTCGATGCCGCGTTCCCAGCAGGCCTCGGTGAGGTGGTTGCGGACGCTGCCCGCCGAGTGCGCGATGGCCCGCAGCCGGGGCGCGGCGGCCAGCACCGCGTCGTCGACGGGCGGACAGCCCCACCCGGTGACCAGTACCTCCGTCGTGGCGAGGACCGCGCGGGCCCGTTCGGTCGTCAGGTCGTCCAGTACGGGGAAGGGCGCCGGCTCGCACACGGCGGTGAGGGCCGCCGTCTCGTCCGGGCCGAAGACGGCCGTGGCGGCGTCCTGGCTCATGGCGAGCGCGGCACGCGGCCGGCGACGGACGTCGGGCATGGAACTCCTTCGACTTGTCGTACGCGGGCTTACTTCACCGCTCCGGCGGTGAGCCCCGAGCGCCAGAATCGCTGCAGCATCATGAAGGCGAGGATCAGCGGCAGCACCGCGAGCAGCGAGCCCATGACGACGACGGGGTAGTACTCGGGGGAGACGGTCGCCGAGCTGTTCCACGTGTACAGCCCCAGGCTCACCGGATACAGGTCCTGGTCGGACAGCATCACCATCGGCAGGAAGAAGTTGTTCCAGATCGCGGTGAGCTGGAAGAGGAAGACGGTCACCAGACCGGGCCCGAGCATGCGCAGGGCGACCTTGAAGTACGTGGCCAGTTCGCCGGCGCCGTCGATGCGGGCCGCCTCCAGCACCTCGTCGGGCACATACCCCTGGCTGAAGATGCGGCCGAGGTAGACGCCGAAGGGGTTGAAGAGGACGGGGATGAAGACCGCCCAGAAGGTGTTCACCAGCCCCACGCCGGACGCCATCAGGTACAGCGGCAGGGCGAGGACGGTCTGCGGCACCATGACGGCGGCCAGCACCAGGCCGAACAGCTTCTCCTTGTGCCGGAAGCGGTACTTGTCGAAGGCGTAGCCGCAGGCCATGCTGATCAGCGCGCCGAGCGCCGCGCCGACCACCGCGTACAGCAGGCTGTTGCCGTACCAGCGGCTGTAGAGCCCGCCGTCCATGGAGAACACATCGCCCAGGTTGGCGAAGAGCGAGAAGTCGCCGAGGGACAGCAGGTCGCTGCTGAAGAGCGCCTCACGGTTCTTCGCGGCGGCCAGCACCAGCCACAGCACGGGCAGCAGGGTGTACAGCACGCACACGCCGACCACGACGTTCACGGCGGTCCGGCCGAGCATGCGGGGACGCAGGGCGGTGGAGGTGGTGGTCATCGGGCAGCCTCCTCCGTGCCGCCGGACCGGTTGGTCCAGCGGGTCACGCCGTAGGACAGGGCGATGGTGCAGATGAGCAGGATCACGGAGGCGGCCGCCGCCAGGCTGTAGTTGTTGCGGTTGAAGGCGGCGTCGTAGATGTACATGCTCGGGGTGAACCGCGAGTTGATCATCGGCGTCTGCTGGCCCAGCAGCATCGGCTCGGTGAACAACTGCAGGCCCCAGATCAGCGTGAACATCGCGACCATGACGACGGAGGACCGTACGAGCGGGGTCTTGACCTGCAACGCGGTGCGCACCGGCCCCGCGCCGTCGACCACCGACGCCTCGATCACCTCGCGCGGCACCGCCTGGAGCGCGGCGTAGAAAATGATGGTGTTGTAGCCGAGGTTGCTCCACACCGCGATGTTCACGATGGAGGGCAGGACGGTGTGGACACCGAGGAAGTCGACGGTGATGTCCCCGCGGGCCAGCAGCTCGATCACCGGGCTGATGCCGGGGGTGTAGAGGTACAGCCAGATGATCGCGGCGATGATGCCGGGCACCGCGTGCGGCAGGAACAGCGCCAGCTGCGCCCAGGACCGCAGCCGCACCACCCCCGAGTCCAGCAGCAGTGCGAGACCCAGGGCGCACACCACCATCAGCGGGATGTAGACCAGGCAGTACGCGGCGACGGTGCCGAGGCCGCCGAGGAAGGTCGGGTCGGTGAGGACGGCGGCGTAGCTGCGCAGCCCGACGAACACCGTCCGCTCCGGGCCGAACCCGAGCCCCGGCTGGTCGGCGCCGAAGAAGCTCAGCCATACGGCGGTGCCGACGGGGATGAGGAAGACCGTCACGAGCAGGACGAAGAACGGCGTCATCAGCACGCCGCACGCGCCGAGCCGCCGCCTCCGTGCGCCGCGCCGCTGGGCGGCGGCGGACGGGGCGGCGGCCCGGTCGGGTGGTGCGACGGCATCCGTGGTGGTTGTGGTCGTGGTCATGGTGTCACCTGCCTCTCTGACGGTCGTCAGCTGCTGCGTGCGGTGGTGGCCAGGCCGAGGGCCCTGAGGTCGGGCATGGTGCCGCGCTGGGCTTCGCGAACGGCGTCGATGATCGTGCCCTGGCCGCCGGCGGCACGGGCGAACCCGTCCTGCATGACTTTCTGTGTCGCCGTCATCCGCGGCCCCCACGTCCACCGGTCGTCTATCAGCCGGGCCTGGTCCCGGAAGAGCGCGTAGATGTCCTGGCCGGAGTAGTAGCGGCGGTCGAAGGCCTTGCGGCCCACCTCGATCAGCCCGGGGGCCGCGGGGAACTGACTGCTGGTCCCGCTGGAGAGCCGGGCGCGCAGCGCGTCGGGATGGGTGACCTGCCAGCTGATGAACTCCAGCGCGGCCTCGGGGTTCCGGCAGTCCTTGGTGATGGCGAAGGTGGAACCACCGTGGGTGGCGCTCACGGGGCGCTTGGTGTCCCACTGGGGGAGGGGCGCCACGGCCCACTTGCCCGCCTGCTGCGGGTGGGCGTTCATCTGCGCGCCGGCGTCCCAGGCGCCGCTGAGCCGGGCGAGCAGCCGGCCCTGGCCGACCTGGGCGGTGCCGCGCGTGCCGTCGGTGGGATTCATGAAGATCAGGTCCTGGTCGTACAACCGCTGCCAGTAGTCGGCCACCCGCCGGCTGGGTGCGTCGGCCATGGAGACGTTCCAGGCGCCGCGCGAGGTGTCGAACCAGCGGCTGCCCGCCTGCCAGGACCAGGCGGCGAACTGCGTCATGCCGTCGGTGGGAAACAGCGCCAGCCTGCGGTCCGGTGCGCGCTTCCGCACCACCCGCGCCGCCTCCTCGAAGTCGTCCCACGTGGCGGGGGCGTCCAGGCCGTACTCCCGGAAGAGGTCCGTCCGGTAGTGCAGCACCATCGGCTCGACGTCCAGCGGGACGCTGAAGACCCGGCGGTCGAAGGTGGTCAGCTGGAGGGCCTGCGGCAGCAGCTTGCCGCGCAGGTCGTCGTCGACGAGGTCGGTGATGTCGCGGGTGACGCCGTCGATCGCGAAACCCGGGACCTGGGGGTACTCGATGGTGGCGACGTCCGGCGCGTTCCCGGCCCGGGCGGCGTTGCTGAGCTTGGCGTATCCGCCCTGCGCGCCGGACGGGACCTGCTGGAAGTCCACCTGGATGTGATCGTGTGTGCGGTTGAACGCGTCCACCACTTCCTGGCTGCCGCGCAGCGCGGACCAGAAGGTGACGCGAGTGGTGCTCTTGCCAGTGGTGCGCGGCTGTCTGCCGCCGCTGCCGGTGCAGGCGCTCACACCGGACACGGACAGGGCGGCGAGCACAGCGAGTACGGATCGACGGCTCTGTTGACCCGGCATGCGTGCCTCCCGCGGCTCGTTTCGGGACACGGGAATAGTGATCGGCACGACAGAACTCGGTCAATAGAGCGATCAGAAGAAAATAAAGCGGTCAAACGCTCATTGAGGGAGGGTCAGCGACCGCGAAGCCTGATGACCATTCACTCACCCGCACCGGCCGGCAGTGTGGTCGAGCCGCGGACCTGCAGATCCGGCAGCAGCTCGATGCGCCGTACGGGTGCCGGGCGTCCTCCGGAGGACGGCTTCAGCCGGTGCAGCAACAACTCGGCCGCCGCCCGCCCGACCTCCGTCTTGGGCGGCGACACCGCGGTCAGCGGCGTACTGCCCAGCGCCGCGACCACATCGTCGTACGCCACCACCGAGAAGTCCTCCGGCACCCGTATCCCGGCCTCCTGGAACCGCTGGACCAGCATCAACGCGTCCACGTCCCCGTGCAGCAGAGCCGCCGTCGCGCCACGGTCACGCACCAGCTCCAGGACATCGGGCGGCTCCTGACCGCCCTGCGCCCGGCCGCCGTCCTCCGCCCCGGCCCGCTCGCGCTCCGCCGCTTCCGGCACCGCGGTCGGCGAACTCAGCGTCACCGCCCAGTCCTCGATCTCCGTCCGCTCCGCCGCGATCGCGGTGAACGCCGCACGCACCGCCCGGGCCGTCGGGCTGTCGTCCCGCGCGGCCAGAATGATCCGCCGGTGGCCCAGCGCCACGAGATGCTCGACGGCGAGATGCACGCCGTACCAGTGGTCGGAGCAGACCGAGTCCAACGCGTGCAGCGCGCTGCCGGGCCGCGGGCGGCGCTCCATCAGCACGGTCGGTACGTCCAGCGCCCCGAGCCAGCCGTAGTCGGCCTCCTCCGCACCCCGCCCGCGCCACCGCGGCGCGATCAGCAGCCCCCGCACACCACTCGCCAACGCCCGCTCCACCATGGGGCGTTCACCGCCGGACACGGCAGGCGCGATGTGCAGCGCGATGCGCATGCCGGCTTCCTCCAGCACGGTACGCGCACCGTGCAGGGTCTCGAAGAGGTACGAGTGCCGCTCGGGCACCACCAGGCCGATCGCCGGAGCCGAGTCCTCACCCGGCCGCCCGCCCGCCGCCACCGCCGCGGCGGCACCCCTACCCGCTTCCTCGACCGGCACGATGGAACGTGCCACTCCGTGACCGCGCCGCAGCTTCCCGGCACGCTCGAGGTCCTCGACGTCCCGGCGGACGGTGACCACCGAGACCTCCAGCTCGGCCGCGAGGTCGGCGACGCGAGCCGACCCGCGCGACCTCAAGACGGCCAGTATGCGCTGCCGCCGCAGTTCCACCGGTTCCCGCATGCCCCGCCCCCTGTGTGTGCGTTTGAGCGTTCGGCGGCAGCATAACGATCAGCACCGCTCGGCACGAGGGAACCGGCTGCCCCGTCCTATCGAGTGCGCCGCTTGAGCATCGCCTTGATGGCGTACACGTCGCTGTAGTTGGACGGCCCGCTCCGCGTGTCGTTGTAGAGCGCGTTGGCGGAGAAGTAGCTCATGTTGACCGCCAGTGGATCCTGGACGAGCTCGACGCGGTACGTCCTCCCTTCGCGCAGCCGCGCCGCGGCGTAGGTGGAGCCGCGTACGGCGGTCCAGCTCCCGGTGTTGGGCAGGGCGATGACATGCTCGGCGACCGCGCGGTCCGTGGCGTCGTCGATGACCCGCAGCATCTTCATACCGCCGGCCACCCCGGTGTTGATCGCGCCGCCCACCGCCGCGTTCGCCTGCAGCAGGTACTCACCACTGGCCTCGGGCCGGATGCGGGCCGTGATCCGGTCGCCCGGTGCGGTGCCCCAGTCCGCGTAGTACACACCGTGCTCACCGTGGGCCCGGCGCCCGCCGACGACATCGAAGTCCGCGCCGGTGACCTTGATGACCCGCTCGTCGTCCGGCCCTCGGTAACACCGCGGTTCCGCGTGCTGCGACGTGTTGCCGCTGGAGGTGTAGCGCAGCCGGACGCTGTAGCAGTGCGAGACGTCAGCCGCATCCGTGGCGCTGCGATCGGTCCAGTTCTGCGTTCCGCCGGTGACGGGCCGGTCCTCGGCGATCACCTTGCCGTCCCGCAGCACGTCCATGGTCACGCGGGAAGCGTCTTCCGTACCGATGTCCACGGACAGCCGCATCCGGCCGTCTCCGTCGGCCTCGACGCCGTGCACGGCCGGCGTCCTCGGCCCGTACAGCGCCTCCTTCGAGGCGGTGTTCACCGGCTCGGGAGCAGGCGTCGCGGAACCCGCCCGCGGCGGACCCAGCTCGATCACGACCTTCGAGGTGCTCGCGCCGAGCATCTTCTCGGTGATCGGAGCGCCGGAGGGCAGCCGCTTCCCGTTCACCTGCAGCGACCTGACCCGGTAGGCACCCTCCGCAGCGGTGCCCTTCGGCAGGTCGAGCGCGATGTCCAGCCGGTGCCCGCGGTAGTTCACGTTCCGCAGCGCGGCCCGGCCACTGCCGCGGAAGTACTGGTTGCGCACCTGTGCCGGCAGGAAAGGGCGCACATGCAGCCCGTCCGGCCGCGCGTCCATGCCGAAGAGACTCTGCTGCACCATCGACAGCATTCCCGAGATGCTCCACAGCTGCCGGTCGGAATTGATCTCCGTCTTGGTGCCGCCGTCCAGGAGGTTGATGTTCTCCTTGTTCGTGCCGAAGAGCGCGGCTCCGCGCACCAGCGACCGCGCCTGGACCGCGGCCACCCCGTCGTTCCCCGTCTTCGCGGCCGCGCGCATCAGGTACGCGGTGACGAAGGGCCAGATGCCGTTGTTGTGGTACGCCGGTACGCCCTGCTGCTGCGGCCACAGCACGGACGGCCCGTACGGCGTCTGCGGGTAGTTGGCGACGGCCTCCCGGGCCTGCCGCGGGGTGGCGACACCGGTGAGCACGGCCAGCGAGGTCCCCAGCGCGTCGTACCGGTCGGCCGGCGCGGTGTCGAGCTCGGTGGTGAGCATCTGGGAGAACTGTCCCCGCTCCGGCAGCCAGAACTCGCTCCGGATCGCCGAGGCGAGCCGGCCGGCCCAACCGCGGTACTTCGCTGCGGCCGCGGCATCGCCCGCACCGGCCGCGAGGCGCGCCGCGGCATCGATGGCCACCCAGTGGGCGACGTTGGTCGACAGCGAACGAGAGGTGGCGATGGTGGCCACATCGTCCTTCGTCCAGTCCGGATAGCTCTGCTCGCGCCAGTCGAGGAAGGAGTGCTCGCCCTTGTAGAGCCCTTCCGACGGGTCGTGGACGACCTTGCGGTCGTGCTCGACGGTGTTGCGGATGGCGTCGTACGCCTTCGCCGCGAAGGCGGTGCGTTCGCCGTCCGCGTCCGGGAGCCAGTCCAGGATCTCGCTCGCGCCCAGCGCCCACACCACCCGGTCGGTGGAGCTCGGATAGCTGCCGCCGGTACCGGTGTCCTGGATGATCTGCGTGTCCCCGGAACCGTCCCGGCGGTCGCTGAGCTTGAACGCGAGCGTGTTGCGCATCCGCTCCGGATCGGCGGCCGTCAGCCCCAGATCCGCCGAGTAGGAGACATCGCGCGTCCACACGTACGTCCACGACTTGCCGGTGATGTAGCAGCCGCCCGGGCAGGCGACCGGCTTGCCGTTGTTGTACGAACCGTCGGTGAGCCGGTCGGTCGCGTTCTGCGCCGCCTCGTCGTGCGCCATCGCGTACAGCCCGTCCAGCAACACCGAACCGGACCGCAGTGCCGGCCGGTCCGCCCGCTCACGGAACGTCCGCTCGGTCCGCCCCTCTTCCGTCTCCTTCGTCGCCACCGAGCCGACCAGCTGGTACGTCCGCAGGCAGTCGTCCCCCGAACCGGCGACATCGACGATCGTGAGCGCCGCCGTCCCGGTCCCGCCCGCGAACCGCCCGCTGTCCCCGATCTCCCCGCACCCCTCGGCACCGCCACCGCCGGCCATCGAGCCGGCCCGGCCCTCCGGCACCGCCGCGCCGGCCGGGGACACGAGGACACCGGAGGACGCCAGCACGGCCAGGGCGATCAGCCCACCGCCGATCGGTCCCGTTCTCGTACGCCTTCGCCCACGCACCATGTATTCACCTTTTGAATAGAGGGGAGAGGTTGGTGGATCATTCCCCTACGAGAATTTCGGCGAAGTTAGCCCTCCTTCGCAGGCCCGTCAAGGGTTCTCGTGGCCATCATGGGACCTCCGGCTTCAACTCCCGAACCCTTGGGGAGGAAATCCGCCAGCCCCTCCACGCACTGTTTGGCGATGTCCACGGAGCGCGGCAGCATCACGCTCTCGTAGGCACGGACCCCGTCGTCGAGCGTGGCTTCCCGGACGATGGCCTTGGCCAGGTCGGCGCCGTCGAGGATGGCGAGGTTGGCGCCCACGCCGAGCGGGGGCATGAGGTGCGCGGCGTCGCCGAGCAGCGTGACGCCGGGAACGTGGTGCCAGGTGTGCGGCACGGGCAGGGCGAAGAGCGGGCGGTCCACGAACCCCTCGTCGTTGTCCCGCAGGAGCGCGAGCAGGCTGTCGTGCCAGCCGTCGAACCGCTCCAGGAGGTGCGCCCGTACGGCTGCCGTGTCTTCCAGCCCCACTCCCGCGGACGTGTACCAGTCCCGCGGGGCGCGGAAAGCGGCGACCACATCGAGACGGCCACTGCTCGTGCGCTGAGTGATCAGCCCCTTCTCGTCGGCCCGCGCCATCATGGTGCCGTGGCCGACCAGGCGCGCCACGTCCGGATGGCGGGCGCCCACGTCACTCAGCCCTGTCCCGACGAAGGTGATCCCGGTGTACGCGGGCACGGCGTCGGACAGGGCCGGGCGCACCCGCGACCACGCGCCGTCGGCACCGATGACCAGGTCGAAGTCCAGTTCGGTGGCATCGCTCAGACGCAGGCGGCCGGTGCCGTCGCCGAGCGGCACGACGCCATCGACGGGGCACCCCCACCGGACGGTGCCGGGGGCGAGGGAATCCAGCAGCAGACGGCGCAACAGGCCACGGTCGATCTCCGGCCGGTCGGCCTCGCCGTCGTCGGGCAGTTGGTGTGCGGTGAGGGCCGCCGTACGGGGATCGAGCACCCGCCATTCCTGCCCCTCGGCGCGGGCGAGCGCATGGAATTTGTCGAGCAACCCGGCGTCACGCAGCGCGAGTTGGCCGGTGTCGTCATGTATGTCGAGGGTGCCGCCCTGCGCGCGGGCGTCGGGTGCGGGCTCGCGCTCGAAGACGGTGACGCGCTGACCGTTCATCTGGAGGATGCGGGCGCAGAGCAGGCCGCCGGGGCCGGCGCCGACGATCGCGATGTGCGGACGGGGGGTGGTGTCTCTCATGTGCCACTCCAGCGGTGTGTGGGGTGCAGGCGTAGGCGGGGCGTGGGCCTCGCCCCACCAAAAAAGCACACTGACTAAGAAAGTGCAATCACTAAACTTTTATAGTGAATCAACCCTGAGGTACGGTGTGCCGGTGAACGAACCGATCGGACGCCGTGAGCGCAAAAAGGCCCAGACCCGCCAGTCACTGGCCGACGCGGCGCTCCGCCTCTTCCTCGACCGCGGCTACGACCAGGTCGGCGTCAAGGACGTCGCCGATGCCGCCGACGTGTCGGTGACGACGCTGTTCAAGCACTTCCCCTGCAAGGAAGCGCTGGTCTTCGACCGGGACGACGACTTCCGCGAAGCGCTCGTCGGCGCCGTACGCGACCGCGCGCCCGGCCGCTCCATCCCGCAGGCGCTGTGCGAGTACGTCCGCACCACGCCCGGGCCGTACTCCGTGACGGCGAAGACCGCCGACGAAGCGCAGCTCGCCACCTTCCTGCGACTGGTGGAGGAGACGCCGGCCCTCGCCGAGTACGCCCACCACCTGTGGACGCGCCACGAAACGGACCTCGCGCGGGCCATCGCCCAAGAGGCCGGCGCCCCCGAGGACGACGTCGCCTGCACCGCGCTGGCGCGATTCGCCCTGGAGGTGCCCTCTCTCGCCTGGCGCCACGCCGACCCGCAGCGCGCCGCCGAAGAGGCCTTCGCCCTGCTGGAACGGGGCTGGGCGCAGCTCCCGGTGGGCAACCGCTGATCGCCGCGACGGCGTCCTCCCCGCCATGACCACGATTCCGCCGCCCCGCCTGACGATGGCCGAGGAACTGCTGCTCCTGGCCCTCGACCCCACCCGCTCCCGGCCCCGGGGCCAGTCCGCCTACCTCCGCTACGGCCTGGCAGCGGCGGCGCTCGCGGAGCTGGAGGGATACGGCAGTGTGGCCGAGGAGCGGGGACGGTTCGTGGTCCTGCGTCCCTTGCCGGTCGGTCAGCCGCTGCTGGATCAGGTGCTGGGCGACCTCGCCGCCGGCCCGGCGGGCGGAGCCAACGGGAAGGGGAAGGGCGAGCGTCTGCAGGCCTGGCTCCGTCGGTACGGAAAGCAGGCGGAACACCTCGCCGCCGCTGCCCTCGCCGACCGCGGCGCGATCCGGGTGGCGGAACAACGCGCGCTCGGTCTGTTCCCCAGCCGGCGCTATCACGTGGTCGACCGACCGCTGCACGAGCAGGTACTCGCCTCCTTCCACGACGCCCTGGAGCAGGGTGTCCCCGACCGCCGTTCCCGCGCCCTCGTCGGACTGCTGCTGGCTACGGAGCTGGCCACGCGCCTGGGCGTCCCCTGGCGCGTACGCCGCGAACTGAAACCCCTCGTCCGCGAACAGTGGTTCGCCGAGGCGGTCCGCAAGCAGATCTCCTCGGACAAGGCCGCGGCCGGCAGCGGGGGTTGAGGATGCGGCCGGGGGGTCGAGGGGTGGGACGGGCGTCGCGGCCGTTGTGCCTTGTGGTGCGCGGTATGCAACGTACGGCGTGCGACGTACCGAGTACGCTGGCCGCGTGACCATGCACAAGACCGTCGATGTGAGTGTCGACGCCATGCTTGAGGACCTGAGGACACTCGTCGAGATCGAGTCTCCGTCGCGCGACATCGACGCCCTGACGGCATCGGCGAACGCAGTCGCCGCATTCATCGAGGACCGCCTCGGCGGCCGGGCCCGCCTCGTGGCGAGCGAGGCCGGTCCCCACATCCACTGGTCGGGTGGCGGCGACCCCAAGGTGCTGATCCTCGGACACCACGACACGGTGTTTCCGCTCGGCACTCTCGCCCGTCGCCCGTTCAAGGTCGAGGGCGGCCACGCGACCGGGCCCGGTGTCTTCGACATGCTGGGCGGCCTGGTGCAGGCCGTTCACGGTGTGGCGTCGCTCGACGACCGGTCCGGTGTCGAGGTCCTGGTGACCGCCGACGAGGAGGTCGGGTCCCACGCCTCGCGTGCGCTCATCGAAGAACGCGCGCTCGCGTGCGGCGCGGTGCTCGTGGCCGAGGGCGCGGCCGACGACGGTGGCCTGAAGACCGGCCGCAAGGGCTGCGGCACGTTCCAGGTGACCATCACGGGCCGCGCTTCGCACGCCGGGCTGGAGCCGGCGGCCGGGGTCAACGCCCTGGTCGAGGCGGCACACCAGGTATTGGACATCGCGGCACTCGGCCGCCCTGACATCGGCACGACGGTGACCCCGACCGTCGCCTCCGCAGGCACCCTGGACAACGTCGTACCGGCGGAGGCCACCATCACCGTCGACGTCCGGGTCGAGTCGGCGGACGAGAAGAACCGCATCGAGACGGCCTTCGCGGCACTGGCTCCGCACCTCCCCGAGGCGAAGATCGCGGTACAGGGGTCCGTCGGCCGTCCTCCGATGCCCGAGTCGGCGTCGGCCGACCTGTTCGCCGTGGCTCAGCGGCTCGTACCCGGCCTGACGGGCAAGGCGGTCGGCGGCGGCAGCGACGGAAACTTCACGGCCGCCCTGGGCGTGCCGACGCTCGACGGCCTGGGTGCGGTCGGTGGCGGTGCACACGCCGACCACGAGTACCTGGTGGTCGCGGCCATGACCGAGCGGGCGCAGCTCATCGCCGGTCTGGTGGACGCGATCGCACACGCCTGACCACCGTCAGCTCCACGGCGCGGGCCCGTCGCCGGCGGACCAGTCGATCAGTTCCGTGCCACTGAAGCAGAGGATGCCGCACTGTTCGGCGTACTCCAGGGCGGGATCGGTGAACGTACTGGTGGTGACGAGCGCCGCGACATCCGCACCGTGGACGGTGTAGCAGGTGCCGCCGAAGCGCTGGAGATCCTGCGAGCCGACCCTGTGGGTCTCGGCGTAGCGCTTGCACTGGATGACCACGGTGCGGCCGTCGGGCGCCCTGCCCACGATGTCCGCACCGAGGTCGTGGGCGCCGCCGACGACCTGGACGTCGAAGCAGCCGTCCCGTTCGCACAGCGCGGCCACCGCGCTCTCGAACTCCTCGGCCCCCATGGCCGCGTAGTCCAACACGCGCCCGGCTTCTTCGGCTTCAGCTCCGAATCCGACTTCGGACTCGTCCACCGTGAGACCCTGTTCGCCCGATGCGCCCGTGTGACGGACGCTCCCTCCGCGAGGACGGAAGCGCAGGACCCCGAAGACCAGCGCCGCGATCAGCAACACCACGACGAGGCTCGCCACAGGATGGCGAGCCGCACCGTCCAGGCCCGTTCTCAGCATCAGGCCGATCCCGACGATGCCGATGGCGATCAGCCCGAAGCAGACGGTGAGCTGGCGCAGGCTGAAGGCAGGGCGGCGGGTGACGGGGCGGGGCCGGCGAATCGGTGTGACCATGAGGCGCTCTCCAGGGCTGGGCGAAGATCGTTTTCTTCAAGTGCCCTGGATCAGCCGAGTTACTGCTGCACTTTCAGTTGCCCGTGGAACGCCCGGTGTTCGGGCTGCCCGCCCTCGTCACCTGCTGTGTCCCCAGGTCGGCGGCCCCGGATCAGCCGTTGGGGCCGCCGTACGGAGTGGGCCGGGCGTCAGGCCACCGGGGCCGGCGCCGGGTAGGTCGGGTACTCCACCCCGGAGACGTGCTGGACGACGCGGATGACCTGGCACGAGTAGCCGAACTCGTTGTCGTACCAGAGGTAGAGGATCGCGTTGTCACCGTCGACCTTGGTGGCACCCGCGTCGACGATCGAGGCGTGGCGCGAGCCGACGAAGTCCATCGAGACGGCGTCGGGGGCCGTGGTGAAGTCGATCTGGCGCTTCAGCGGCGAGTTGAGCGAGACGTCGCGCAGGTAGTCGAGGACCTCGTCGCGGGTGGTCTCGCGGCCCAGGCGCAGGCTGAGGATCGCGATCGAGACGTCCGGGACCGGCACCCGGATCGAGCTGCCCGTGATCGGCGCCTTGAGGTCCGGCAGGGCCTTGGCGACGGCCGAGGCGGCACCGGTCTCGGTGATCACCATGTTCAGCGGCGCGGAGCGGCCGCGGCGGTCGGCCTTGTGGTAGTTGTCCAGCAGGTTCTGGTCGTTGGTGAACGAGTGGACGGTCTCCACGTGCCCGCGCTCCACACCGAACTCGTCGTCCATCGCCTTCAGCGGCGGCACGATCGCGTTGGTGGTGCAGGAGGCGCAGGACAGGACGCGCTCGTCCGGCTTGACGGTGTCGTGGTTGACGCCGTGCACGATGTTGGGCACGTCGCCCTTGCCGGGCGCGGTCAGGACGACCTTGTCGATGCCGGGGCGCAGGTGCTGGGACAGGCCCTCGCGGTCGCGCCACTTGCCGGTGTTGTCGATGAGGATGGCGTCGTTGATGCCGTACGCCGTGTAGTCGATCTCGGAGGGATCGTTGGCGTAGATCACCTTGATGGTGTTGCCGTTGGCGACGATCGCGCCGTTCTCCTCGTCGACCGTGATCGTGCCCTGGAACTGGCCGTGGATCGAGTCGCGGCGCAGCAGCGAGGCGCGCTTGACGAGGTCCTGGTCGCCGCCGCCGCGCACGACGATGGCGCGCAGCCGCAGGCCGTTGCCGGAGCCGGCCTTCTCGATCAGGAGGCGGGCGACCAGGCGGCCGATGCGGCCGAAGCCGTACAGGACGACGTCACGGCCCTCGCCGCGCTCGATCTTGTTGGCGCCGGTGGCCCCGGCGACTGCCTCGGCGGTGAACTGCTCGACGGACAGGCCCCGGTCGTCGGCCTTGTAGGTCTCGGCGAGCCGCGCGAGGTCGATCTGCGAAGGGCCGAGATCGAGCGTGGTGAGAGCCTGCAGGAACGGCATCGTCTCGGTGACCGACAGTTCCACACCCGCGATCTGCCGGGCGAATCGGTGCGTCTTGAGGATGCTGACCACCGACTTGTTCACCAAGGAGCGGCTGTGGAGCAGGACGGTGACGTCCCGCTCCCTCTGCAGCTTCCCGATGATCGGGATCATCGACTCCGCGATCTCCTCGCGAGTCTTCCAGTTGGTGAACGAGTCATCGTTGACAGTCACAGGATTTATCTTTCGAGCTAGGCGGTGCTCATATGGTAACCCGACCCCGATTTGATCATCACGCCGGTCCCGCGCGAGAGGCGGGGTGGCTGGTCATCGCGGCCGCGCGGGAGCCGGGGGGCCACAGGGCGGTGCCGGGGCTGGCGGCCAAGCCCGTCATCGACCTGATGGCGGCAGCTGACGATCTCGCCGTGGTGGCGGCCCGGGAAGCCGGGTACGGCGCACTGGCGGACCTGGGCTACCGGCGGCACCGCAACGGCATGACCGACCGACTGCTGTACGTCCGTGCCGCCGACGGCCGGAGGACACGCATCCTGCCTCCGGCGTCTACTTCTGCCGTGTTCCAGGGGCGAGCGGCTTTTCGAACCAGTGGTGCGCGTAGGGCTCGTCGTTGAAGGCGGGGACCTCGGTGTACCCGCTGGAGCGGTAGAGGCGCGTGGCCGCTTCCAGGGCCTTGTTGGTGTCGAGCCGCACCAGGTCGCTGCCGTGCTGGGCGGCGCGTTCCTCCAGCTCGGACAGGAGGCGCCGGGCCAGGCCGAGCCCTCGGGCGCGGGGAGAGACCCACAGTCGCTTGATCTCGGCCGGCGCTCCGGCGGGCAGCTTCAGCCCCGCGCAGCCCACCGGCTCGCCATGCAGCCGGGCGACGAGGAACAGACCGCGAGGCGGGCGCAGCTCGCCCGGGTCGGGCAGCAGGCTGCCTGCCGGGTCGAAGCCGCCGTCGAAGAGCTCTTGCAGCTCGGTGGCGTAGGACCGCAGGCAGTGTGCGGCGTCCGGGTGGCCGGGGTCGAGCGCTTCCACGGAGACCACCGAGGCGGTCAGCAGCCGCTCGACCTCCGCCATGGCCGAGGTCAGCCGGTCCCGCTGCCGGGCGTCGAGCGGGGCGAGGAGCGATGCGGCGAGCGCGTCGCTGCGGTCGTCGAGGAGGGCGCGTTCCGCCCGCCCGGCCTCGGTCAGCCGTACGGTGCGTACCCGTCGATCGCGGGGGTGGGGCTCGACGGCGATGAGACCGTCGCGCTCCAGCGCACGCAGCAGTCGGCTCACGTAGCCGGAGTCGAGGCCGAGCCGGGCCCGTACGCCGCGGACGTCGTGCGTGCCCTCGTCGTCGATCTCCCAGAGCAGCCGCGCCTGGCCGTAGGGGCGAGCACCGCCCAGATAGTGGTCGTGCAGCACTCCCACCCGCTCGGCGACCGTCCGGTTGAAGCGTCGTACCTGCTCTACTTGTTCCGTCATATTCTCTGACCTTAGTCAGGTAATGGTGACGGGGTAAAAGTCGGTGGCCGGCGCGCGGGGGCCCGCCCTCACCGCCCTGCCCTCTCCTGCGCCCCCTCCTCGGCGTTCGCCAGCCAGAAGAACAGGGGCGGCAGCACCAGTTCGATGACCGTCAATGCCACCTGGAACCAGTGCGGCCATCCGTGCACGGCAAGCGACAGCAGGCGCCCGATCGCGCCCAGCGCAAACACTCCGGCCAGCCATCGCACCGCCGTCGCGGGGATCGGTGACTGCCGTGCCGCCCAGAGCCAGGCGAGCCCGTACCCGGCGAAGATCGCGCCGAAGAAGCGCCCGAGGCTGTCGATCGTCGGGCCGGCCGAGCCCGCGCCCGGGATCGCGGCGTTGCCGAGCAGTACGTGGAAGAGCCCGATCGCCACGCAGGCGTACCCCATCACCAGCGCGAGCCCGCGCAGCGCCTTGCCTCTGGTCATGTTCCGCCCCTTCTTCCGCCGCCGGTCGCGTCTGGTTGACACGTGTCTACTAAGCTACGGCCAACTAGTAGACGCGTGTCAACTAACATGCGGCTGTGTCTTCTCGTCAGCGCCTCAGCCCAGCCGACCGCCGTGCTCAGCTCCTTGCTGTCGCCGCCCAGCTCTTCGCCGCGCAGCCGTACGACGAAGTGCTGATGGAGGAGGTCGCCGAGCGCGCCGGTGTCTCCCGCGCGCTGCTCTACCGCCACTTCTCTAGCAAGCGGGACCTTTTCGCCGCGCTCTACCAGCAGGTGGCCGAGCAGCTGCTCGCCAAGACCCGGCTCGACCCGGCCGACTCCCTGGTCGAGCAGCTCACCGAGGGGCTGGACGCCCATATCGCGTACTTCGCCGAGAACCGCAACACCGTGCTCGCGGCGAACCGGGTACTGGCCGGCGACCGCCTGATCCAGACGATCATCGCCGGCGAACTCGACGCCCTGCGGGAGCGGTTGCTCAGCGCGCTCGCGCTGACCGATGACCACACCCGGGTGGCGGTGTCGGGCGTACTGAAGAGCTGGCTGGTGTTCGTTCAGGTGCTGTGCGTGGACTGGCTCACCGAGGAGACCTGCACCCGCGCCGAACTGCGCGACGTATGCATCGGCGCCGTACTGGGCGCCATCCGCCCTCTCCTGGCCGAGGACCCCGCCCCGGACTGGCCGCACTGACACTCCACTGACGGGGACCATCACTCCACTGACGCGGGCCATGCCGTGCCCGGGACTGCGGTGCCGTATCGGCGGCCTGTCGGCGGGGTCACCGAGCCGTAGGGAATCTGTCGGCGACCACTGCGATGGTCAGGGAGGGCAGATCTTGCTGCCCGTTCCTTCCCATCGCTACCGCCTCTCTGTCGCCTTCCCTTTCCTTCGCACTCCGCAGTCCCGCACACGAGGAGCCGCCACATGTCGTCCGTATCCCGGTCCCAGCAGTGGGACGTCCACCGACTCCCGCGGGCGGAAGAGCGCACCATCCTCGTCACCGGGGGTAACGCGGGCATCGGGTATTTTGTCGCGGAGCAGCTCGCCGGGGCGGGGGCCACGGTCGTCCTCGGCAGCCGGAGCACGGACCGGGCCCGGGCCGCGATGGACTCGATCCGTGCCCGCGTGCCCGGTGCGCGGCTACGCCATCTGCGGTTGGACCTGGCGGAGTTGACGTCCTTGCGCGGCTCCGCCGATGCGCTGGAGCTGGACCGCCTGGACGCGGTGGTGCTCAACGCCGGAGTGGCGCTCGACGACCTGCCGCGGAAGGTCACCGAGGACGGCCACGAGTTCATGTTCGGCATCAACCACCTCGGTCACTTCGCCCTGACCGGATGGCTGGCACCGCTGCTGTCGGCCGCGCCGGCGGGCCGCATCGTGACCGTCGGCAGCTTCGCAGCCAGGTCGGAGCGACTGGACCTGGAGGACCTGCAGTCCACTCGCGACTACCGGCCGAAACGCACCTATGGGCGGTCGAAGCTGGCCCAGATGCACGTCGCGTTCGAGCTCGACCGGCGGCTGCGGGCGGCCGGCAGCACGGTACTGAGCGTGGTGGCCCATCCCGGCGGTGCACTGGACTCCCTGACGCCCTCGCGCCCGCCGGTGCACGAGAGGAGCGTCGGAGACCGGCTGCGCGGCCTGCCCGGCGGCCTGCTGGTCCAAGGCAAGGACGCCGGTGCATGGCCCATGGTGCGTGCCGTCCTCGACCCGGAGGTGAGGGGAGGGCAGCTGTGGGAGCCGAGAGCCTTCGGCCTGCGAGGCCGCCCCCGGCTCGCACCCGTCCAGGGCCACTACACGGACACTGCGGTGGCGGTGCGCCTCTGGGAGGCCAGTCGCGAATTGACCGGATCGGAGCCGCACTTCGCGGCTCAGGAATCCAGCACGGCGGCGACGGCCTCGATCTCCACGAGCTGATCCGTGTAGCCGAGTACGGTGACGCCCATCAACGTACTGGGAACGTCGTGCTCGCCGAACGCGTCCCGCACCACCTCCCACGCCGTCACGAGGTCTTCCTGCCGGTGTGAGGCGACGAGCACGCGCGTGCTGATCACGTCGTCCAGCGCGGCGCCGGAGTCCGCCAGGGCGGTCCGCATGTTCGCCACGGCCTTGGCGGCCTGGCCTGCGTAGTCCCCGACGGCCGCCGTGGAGCCGTCCTCGTTCAGCGGGCACGCTCCGGCGAGGAAGATCAGCCGGGACTCGGCGGGAGCGGTGGCCGCGTAGGCGTACTCGGCGACCTCGGACAGGGCGGCAGAGCGGATCAGCGTCACGGCACGGGGCATGGGCATTCCTTTGTCGTCTTTGGCGGGCCGTCCACGACCCTGCCAAAGACGCGCTCGGCAATCGACACAATTTTCCCCGGGCTGCTTCCGCCGGGGCTCGTACCGGCTGTTACGCCGGGGCCGCCAGCAATGCGCCGTGGTCGGCGAGGTGCCGGTTGCGGCGTGCGGAGGGGCTGAGGCGGAGGCGGTGCGGGTCCCACCACCAGGAGGTGGCACTGATGTCCAGCGGTTCGGCCCGCGCGTCGGTGGGCATCGACGCGAACGTATGGGGCAACGCCGCCGGATCGTGCGGTGTGGTGTAACGGTGGCTGCTGATGCCCCAGTCCAGCGAGGCGCGTATGAAGTGCCCCAGGCTGTCGAGGTACTGCCGCAGCTGCGGGCCGGACTGGGAGGCCAGGGCGGTGCACACGCGCTGGAAATGCACCATCACTCGGTCGCGCTGGGCGATGGCCTCGGTGACGGCCTGGGCGGGGGACAGGCCGTGATGCTGCGTCAGGACTCGCAGCACGTTGAGGTAGTAGCCCCCGGTCTGCCCGGCCTCCTGTACTTCTTTGTGCGCCGAAAGCAGGTCGTTGTCCCAGGTGATGATGAAGGAGGCCATCTGGGCCGCGGCGCGGACCGCGGGGTGCGCCCGCTCCTGGGGCGACAGCTCGTACCCATAGCCCATTTCGAGCAGCGGCAGTACGACGGTGGTGGCGCCGTCGTACAGCCGCATCAGCGTGTAGTCCTCCAGGTCGGGCACGCTGCCGGCCCCACGGTGCCCGGCCTCCCAGGCCACCGACAGGGCGTACTCCCGCAGTGCGTTGACCCACAGCGCGACCTGCCCCGCCGTGCCGTGCTGCGCCACTCGGGACCGCAGGTCCCGCAGTCCCGCGGCCAGCGGATCATCGGTCAGCAGATCGGCTTCCGGGTTCTCGGCCACCCACAACAGACGTTGCAGGGCGGCGGTGAGTGCGCCCGGTGCCTTGCCGAGCTCCCCCTCCTCGATGACGCCGTCGTCCACCAGGAACAGCCACAGCACGAAGTCGCCCAGGAGTTGCGCCACATCCTCACGACCGGCAGGGAGGATGCGCGCGGCGAAGACCCCGATGTCCTGCTCGGCGAGCCGCTCGCTCAGCCGGGTGCCGGCCCCGAATCGGCGTGCCCAGGCAGCGGTCCGTGCGTCGATGGCCGTGTGGCGAGGGTGGACGGCGGACGGGATCGGGGCGTAGAGCGGGGGTATTTCGGGGGTCGGGGTGCTGGCCGGTGGGTCTATCAGCGGACTCATCTGGCGGGCCCTCCTGAGGCGCTTCGGTCACTCCCCCGGGGTGCTTCGCGGGCACCCAGTGTGATCAACAGACCGCATATTATGCGCCACCGCACATTGATCCAATAGGGGAAAGGTCACGCGTAAGTGCCGCGTAAGCTGGGCAGACCGCCCGGTACGAAAACGGGGTTGACCGGCAGATTTCCCCACAGAAGGGCAGGGCTGAGCGACAGTCCTAGAACTACCGTTCGTTGAGAGGTGCTCTCGACGCAAGTGGCCGATAGGCCAGTTCCTCCTTTTTGCGCCAAGCCGGGGATCGGCTCTCCTGGCCTCCCTCGGCCTCCGCTGGTCTCTGCCGGCCTCTACTGGCCTCGCCAGATGTTGTCGAAGGCGGCTGCTTCGATGGTGCGGCGCTGCCGTACGGCTTCCAGTTCCGTCACCGCCCCGTTGACGGCGGCGAGTACGGTCACGATCGCTTCGTTGTCAAAACTCGGGGAGTCCTCCGCCGGGGCCGGCGCATCGTGGACCCCGGCGGCGGCCGCGAGGGCGGCGAGTACGGGCTCGCCGGACGCCAGGCGATCGGCCGCGTGGCGGCGAGCGGGCGAGTCGGCAGCCAGCTCCGATCGGCGGTGCCGGAAGGGGAGCCAGCGGCGGCGGCCCCGAGCGACGCGCTCCGGCACCCCTGCCGCCCCGGTTCCTCCCGCTCCTCCCGCTCCCTCCGAGCCTCCCGTTCCCTCCGGGCCTCCCGTTCCCTGCGACCCTCCCGGTTCCGCGGTCCCTTCGGGGCTCTCCATGGCCAGCTCGGCCAGGGCGGCCATATAGGCCGCTGACAGGCCACGGCCCCGGCGCCACAGCCAGTCGTCGACCGACTCGTAGGGCATCTGGCGAACGAGCAGCGAAGCGGCCTCGTCGAGCTGACGGTCTGCCAGGTGTCCCGCACTGCTCGGCACGATGCGCTCGCCGTCCAGTACGAGCACCTCGGCGGCGAGCAGGTCGATCAACTCGGCCCCCGCGAGGGCGAGCGACAGGTCGCCCGGGTCCACCGGATGGCCGGAAGCCACGTCGAAGGCGACGATCAACAAGTCCCGCGGTGTGGTCATGAACGGCTCCGTGTAAGAGGCGCGGCACCGGCGGCGACACGCTGCCGAGTGGCCGAGTGGCCGACGATGAGGATCTGCGCTGATCAGGAGCTTCGCTTACGTGCCGACTGTACTCCGGCGCGAGGGTGTGGCGGGGGAGTAGTGCGCCTCGCGGCGACGGCTCCAAGCCCTGGCGGCCCCAGGTCATGACCTTCTGCCGCCGACCTCCTGCTGTCCGGCGCGCGGGCGGTGGCGCGCGGTGGTCAACTGAACGATGTTGATCATTCGCGGGCGGCAGGGAGAACGGAGCGGTCCATGGCCTGGGTGGTACTCATCGTGTCGGGCGTCCTGGAGACGGTCTGGGCGACAGCCCTTGAGGCGTCCAGGAACTTCTCCCGGCTGTGGCCCTCCCTCCTGTTCATCGGCGCGCTCGCGCTCAGCATGGGCGGACTGTCGTACGCGGTGAATCACATTCCGCTCGGCACTGCTTACGGTGTGTGGGTGGGCATCGGCGCCGTGGGAACCGCCGTCTACGGGATGGTGGCGCTCGGCGATCCGGCGACGGCCGCGCGCCTGGTCTGCCTGCTGCTGATCATCGGCGGGGTGGTCGGGCTGAAGCTGCTGCCCTGATCAAGGAGGGCCGCGCCTCTTGCCCGTCCGGCATCCGTCCGGGCGCGGGATGGGCGCCATCCGGAGGCCGTCCGGCCCGCCATCCAGTCGGCCGTCCGGACGAGAAACCCGGATACCCGGACCTGCCTTTGCATGGAAATGCGTAATCGTGCATACTCTTCCCATGTCTAAGGTCCTCACCTCCCTCCCCGCCGGCGAGCGCGTCGGCATCGCCTTCTCGGGCGGCCTCGACACCTCCGTCGCGGTCGCGTGGATGCGCGACAAGGGTGCGATCCCGTGCACCTACACCGCCGACATCGGCCAGTACGACGAGCCCGACATCGCCTCGGTGCCCGGTCGTGCGAAGACCTACGGTGCCGAGATCGCGCGCCTGGTCGACTGCCGCGAGGCGCTGGTCGAGGAGGGCCTGGCGGCGCTCACCTGCGGCGCGTTCCACATCCGCTCGGGCGGGCGTGCTTACTTCAACACCACGCCGCTCGGCCGTGCCGTCACCGGCACTCTCCTGGTCCGGGCGATGCTGGAGGACAACGTCCAGATCTGGGGCGACGGCTCGACCTTCAAGGGCAACGACATCGAGCGGTTCTACCGCTACGGCCTGCTCGCCAACCCGAACCTGCGGATCTACAAGCCGTGGCTGGACGCGAACTTCGTGACCGAGCTCGGCGGCCGCAAGGAGATGTCGGAGTGGCTGCTCGCCCACGACCTGCCGTACCGCGACAGCACGGAGAAGGCGTACTCCACCGACGCCAACATCTGGGGCGCCACCCACGAGGCGAAGACGCTGGAGCACCTGGACACGGGCGTGGAGACCGTTGAGCCCATCATGGGCGTGCGGTTCTGGGACCCCGAGGTCGAGATCGCCACCGAGGACGTCACGATCGGCTTCGAGCAGGGCCGCCCGGTGAGCATCAACGGCAAGGAGTTCGCCTCCGCCGTCGACCTGGTGATGGAGGCCAACGCCATCGGCGGCCGCCACGGCATGGGCATGTCGGACCAGATCGAGAACCGGATCATCGAGGCCAAGAGCCGCGGCATCTACGAGGCGCCCGGCATGGCCCTCCTGCACGTCGCCTATGAGCGCCTGGTCAACGCGATCCACAACGAGGACACCCTCGCCCAGTACCACAACGAGGGCCGGCGTCTCGGCCGCCTGATGTACGAGGGCCGCTGGCTCGACCCGCAGGCGCTGATGGTGCGCGAGTCGCTGCAGCGCTGGGTCGGCGCGGCCATCACCGGTGAGGTGACGCTGCGGCTGCGGCGCGGTGAGGACTACTCGATCCTGGACACCACGGGCCCGGCGTTCAGCTACCACCCGGACAAGCTGTCCATGGAGCGCACCGAGGACTCGGCCTTCGGCCCGGTGGACCGGATCGGCCAGCTCACGATGCGCAACCTCGACATCGCCGACTCGCGCGCCAAGCTGGAGCAGTACGCGGGTATCGGCCTGATCGGCACCGGCAGCCCTGCCATCGGCGCTGCTCAGGCGGCCGCGACCGGGCTGATCGGCACCATGCCGGAGGGCGGCGCAGAGGCGATCGCCTCCCGCGGCGAGGTCTCCGGTGAAGACGAGGCGCTGGACCGCGCCGCGATGGAGTTCGGCACGGACTGACCATCGCTCTCGGCGAGGTGCCAACGTTCTCCGCGAGGGCTTGGGGCGCTCGCGGCGAACGAGACATCGGAAGGCCGGCCCGACGTCGAGGACGTCGGGCCGGCCTTCCGATGTCAGGGACCCGGTCTTTCCGATGCCCACCGTAGCGATGAGGTACAGTCGCAGAGTCCTGTTGTCTCCGATAGAGGTGGACGTTGCGCATCTGAGGTTCGCGATCATCACGCGGTACGGCATCGGCCGTACGCCCGTCACGTCGTATCCGGCATTCCGCCGTCCGTGACCTCGCGTGCATGCGACCTCGGTGCCTGAGCTGTCCCTCGCCCTTCGGAGAGCTGCACCCCCTTTTTCCGCCGGTTCGGTCGCCGCGTGGTGCTCGCACACGTAGTCCCCATCCACCGCGTACGACTGCGAGAACACCATGTCAGGACCGACGCCCCACGCCTCTGTGACCTGCTCCGCCCTGTCCTTCCAGTGGCCGGACGGCACCACCGTCTTCGACGGGCTCTCCTTCACCGTCGGCAAGGGCCGCACGGGCCTCGTCGGTGCCAACGGCACCGGCAAGTCCACACTCCTCCGCCTGCTGGCCGGCGACCTGAAACCCGCCCGGGGAGCGGTGACCGTCGGCGGCCGCCTTGCCCACCTCCCGCAGAACATCACCCTGGACACCTCGCTCCGCGTCGACCAGGCGCTGGGCATCGCCGAACGGCGCACCGCCCTGCGCGCCATCGAGGCGGGAGAGGTGGCCGAGGAACACTTCGAAACGCTCGGAGACGACTGGGACGTCGAAGAGCGAGCCCTGGCCACACTGGGCTCCCTGGGGCTCGGCAACCTCGGCCTCGACCGCACCGTGGGAGAGATGTCCGGCGGCGAGACCGTACTGCTGCGCCTGGCCGCGCTGTTGCTGGAACGCCCCGACGTCCTGCTGCTCGACGAACCGACCAACAACCTCGACCTGTTCGCGCGCCGCCGTCTGTACGAGGCGGTGGACTCCTGGCGTTCCGGCACCCTAGTCGTCGTCAGCCACGACCGTGACCTGCTGGAACGGGTGGACCGTACCGCCGAGCTGCGGCCGGGGTCGGTGAGTTGGTACGGGGGCGGATGGTCCGCGTACCAGGAGGCACTGACCACACAACAGGAGGCGGCAGGCCGCACGCTGCGGGCGGCCGAGGCCGATGTACGCCGACAGCAGCGCGAACTGGAAGAGACCCGCATCAAGGTGGCCCGCCGGCAGCGGCAGAGCAAGAAGCTGGACGCCCAGCGGCGCGCCCCGAGGATCGTCGCCGGCGAACGCAAGCGGTCGGCGCAGGAGTCCGGCGACAAGCTGCGTGGCCTGCACGAAGAACGCCTTCAGGAAGCGCGCGAGCGCCGCGAGGCGGCCGCGGACGCGATCCGTGACGATGCCGAGATCCGGGTGAGCCTGCCCCACACCGCGGTACCGGCCGGCCGCACCGTCCTGAGCCTGCACGAACTGCAACCGTCCTTCGGCAGGCTGCGCTCCGCCACCCTCGATGTGCAGGGGCCCGAGCGTGTCGCACTGGTCGGCCGCAACGGAGCAGGAAAGACAACACTCCTGCGCACCCTCACCGGTGAGCTCGCCCCACGGTCCGGTACGGCCACGGCACACGTGCCACTGCGGTTCCTGCCGCAGCGCCTGGACGTGCTGGACGACGAGTTGAGCGTCGCCGGGAACGTGGCCAGGACCGCTCCGGGCGTCACCGACAACCACATCCGCTCGCAGCTCGCCCGCTTCCTGTTCAAGGGGGCGCGTGCCGAACAGCAGGCGGGGACCCTGTCGGGCGGCGAGCGCTTCCGGGCGGCCCTGGCGGCGACCATGCTCGCCGCACCTGCTCCGCAGCTTCTCCTGCTCGACGAGCCGACCAACAACCTCGATGTGGCGAGCGTACGACAGCTGACCAGCGCCCTTGAGTCATTCGAGGGTGCCCTGGTGATCGCCAGCCACGATCTGCCGTTCCTGGAGGCGGCCGGCATCACCCGCTGGCTGCTGGTAGACGAGGAGCTGCGGGAGACCAGCGAGGACGAGGTACGAGCCGCTCTGGAATCGCCGCAGACCGACTGAGTCCGTACCTGAGTCCGTACCGATTTCCTCGGTTCGAGAAGACGCACGAGAACACGCACGAATAGACGCACGAGAAGACACGCAAGAAGACACAGGAGATACGTACATGAGCAACACACCGTCGTCCGTGCGGAGCGAGGGGAGCGCACCGGCAGAGCTCCGCCCGGTGCGCTTCGCTCCCGAACTGGCCACCGTACTGAGCGGCATGGACGACTTGCGGGACGCGTTCCCGTCGGACCCCGCCATGGTTCCCGAGTGGCGGAAGCGGCTGGCCGGCATGGTCCCGGACCCCACCCTGGACGAGCTGCGTGCCGACGGAGCCTTCGAGGTGTACGAGAGGAGTGTGCCCGGTCCCGTCGGGGCGCCGGAGGTCTCGCTCCTCGTCGCCCGTCCAGTCGGCCTGGCGGCGGACGCACCGGTGGTCTATCACGTGCACGGCGGTGGGATGATCAGCGGCAGCAACCGTGCCGGCCTGGACGTGATCCTGCGTGAATGGGCGGAGCCGCTGGGGCTCGTCGTCGTTTCCGTCGCATACCGCCTCGCGCCCGAACACCCCTACCCGTCAGGCGTCGAGGACTGTTACGCCGGCCTGCGGTGGGTCGCCGAGAATGCCACGCACCTCGGTGGCGATCCGGCGCGCATCGTCGTCGCCGGCGGCAGCGCGGGTGGCGGCCTCACCGCCGCGCTGGCCCTGATGACACGCGACCGCAACGGCCCCCGCATCCTCGGCCAACTGGCGATGTGTCCCATGCTCGACGACCGCAACGACACGGCATCCGCCCGGCAGATGGCGGGACATGGGCTGTGGGACCGTCATGACAACGGCGTCGGATGGGCTTCGCTGCTGGGTAAGGCGTGCGGTACCGCGGACGTACCGGCGTACGCGGCACCCGCCCGGGCCACGGACCTGTCGGGGCTGGCGCCCGCGTACATCGACGCGGGCGCGGCCGAGACCTTCCGCGACGAGGCCGTCACGTACGCCACCCGCATCTGGCAGGCGGGCGGGGATGCCGAACTGCACATCTGGCCGGGCGGCTTCCACGGCTTCGACCAGCTGGCCCCCGAGGCCGCCGTCTCCCGCGACGCCCGCCAGGCCCGCGTCCGCTGGCTGCGCCGCATCCTGAACGGATGACATCGGGTGGTGGGGGAGACTCAGGCCGCCATCCACGGCACACGACACACGTGGGGCGTCATACCCACTGGACACAGGGATCTGATCACGGTCTTGCGGATCGCTCGCCAGGTGCGCAGGGAACACACCAAACGGACGCTCAGCTCGACCGGTTCCCGCGCGCCACTGTCCTGACCGGGGTGTTCCCAGCCCCACTGCTCCGCCAGAAAGTCGTAGGCGTCAGCGGTCGCCAGCCCGCTCCCCAAGACCGTTCGCGCGACGGGTACTTCGACGACCCGAGCGCTCCGGGCGGCCACAGCCTCGTCGACGAGCCCCCTGACCCACGCCAACCCTTCCCCGTCCGCGTACAAACCGAATCTCAGGGTCCGCGTCCTCATCACATCGCCTTCCGCACCGCCCGCTGCCCACTGCGCCACACGATAGTGGGGTCCGGCACGCTCGACATGCGGACTCCTGATCCCTGATCCCTTTGGGAGAAGAGCCGTAGCGGGCGCGGCCACTGCGGTGGCCGCGCCCGTCAGGAACCGCGTACTGTCACCAATCCGCGTACCGCTTCGCTGCCGCGAGAGTGAGGTGCCGCGATGGCCGAGTCCACGGGTGAGTCCGCAAGCGCTCCTTCCTTTCCTCCGCTGCCGGAGTGGCTCATCCCCAGGCCCCACCTGGTGTCCCAGCTCGCCCGTGGTGTGCTCGGCCCCTTGACGGTGGTGGTGGGACCGCCGGGCGCCGGCAAGACCGCGCTGGTCACCGAGTGGGCGCACACCTCGGCCCTGCCCGGGCCAGTGGTGTGGGTCACCTGCGATGGCGGGAAGGAAGTGCCCGGAGTCTTCTGGCCGCGCCTGGTCGGCAGGCTGCGGGAGGTCGGGGTGGGCCTGGCGTACGCAGGCGGGGACGCCACCGCATCGCGCGCCGGCACCGCCGACGGGCGCCCCTCGGCTGCCCAGGTGGCGGAGGACCTGGCACGGCGCACCGAGCCCGTGGTGATCGTGCTGGACGACTTCGAGCCGGCGCCGGGCTCGGCGCCGGCGGAAGACGTGACACTCCTGCTCAGGCACGCGTTCCCCTTGGTGCGGCTGATCGTGGTCGCACGCAGGGACCCGCCGCTGCACCTCCACCGACGTCGCCTCGCCGGGGAACTGACCGAACTACGCACCGGCGACTTGGCGTTCACCGAGAAGGAGACCGTGACGCTGCTCGCTCAGCACGATGTCACCCTCACCTGTTCGGCGGTGCGGCGCCTCGCCCGGCGTACGGAGGGCTGGGCGGCGGGGCTGCGGTTGGCGGCCATGTCCATGGCCGGACACCGGGACCCGGCAGCTTTCGTGCGGCGCTTCGCCGGCGACGAGGAGGCGGTCGTCAGCTATCTGGCCGAGGAAGTGCTCGATGTCCAGCCCGCCCCCATGCGTCATCTGTTGCTGGTCACGAGCATTCTGGACCGGGTGAACGCGGAGCTGGCGGCCGCCGTCGCCGGAGCGGACGCCGACGGCCGGTTCGCCGTGCTGGTACGCCAGAACTCCTTCCTGCATCCGCTGGGGGAGGGGTGGTACCGGTACCACCGGATGTTCCGCGATGTGCTCCTGCTGCGGCTGCGATACGAAGCTCCGGAGCGGGTCGCGCGGCTGCACCGACGGGCCGCCGGCTGGCTGGGTGAGCATGACCTGCTGCCCGAGGCGCTGGGACATGCCCTGGCCGCCGGTGATCCGGCGTATGTTGCCCAGGTGGCGGTCGAGCGGCTGGCGGTCGGGCGGATCCTCGGGTTCACCGGCGAGGCACTGCCCGAGGGCCTGATCCGAGGCCTCTCGCAGAGCGCGGCCACGGAAATGGCCACGGTCACCGCCACGGACTCGGACAGGGCGCGAGGCTGTGAAGTGTTGTTGCTGGCGGCTGCGGTGGCGCTCGCACAGAGGGATGTTGAGGGTTGTTACGAAGCCCTGCGGAAGGCCGACGCGCTGATTGCGGAGCTGCCCCACGGAGCCGAGAAGGCGGTACCCCTCACCACTCGTCTGACGCGAAGCGTGATCCGTATGGCGGCCGGGGCGGCCACAGCGGCCATGGTGGCGGACTGCCCCGTCGAGCCCTCGTGGGCGCTGGCCGCGGCGTCCGAGGCCGAGGAGTTGTGTGCCGGGCTTCCGGGAGACATCATCGAGCGCCGGCCGGAACTGCGGGCCTTCACACACTTCGTACGTGGCGGCGCCGAACTGCGCTGCGGCCGGCTGAAGCGGGCGGAGCAGGAACTGCTCGCGGCGTTGAAGGGCATTGGCCCGCACGAAAACAGTCCGCTGCGACGCGACTGCCTCATCGACCTCGCCCTGCTCGCGACGCTCCGCGGACGGACGCGGTCCGCCGCCGAGCTGGCCGCGAGCGCGCAACGCCCAGAGGTGCGGGGGTGGGCTCCGGCGGACCGTTCCCGGGCCGCACTCCACGTGGTCCATGCCTGGTCCCACCTCGCGCGCGGCGAACCCGCTGCGGCCCGGCACGAACTCGACCGCGTCGACGCGGCGTTGTGCATACCGCCGTACGATCCTCCGGTCGTCGCCCTGCGCCGCATAGCGGTCGAGACGGCGGACATCTGCGAGTACGGCGCCGCTCCCACGGCAGAGGCGGTGCGAGACCTCTGCGCGGCGGTGTCGGGCCCGTGGTCCACCGAGGGGCTGGAGCGCGCGGTACGGCTGGCGTGCACCGCCGCGCACGGGCTGCCGAGGCCGGCGGGTACTCCCTGCCACGCGCCCGGCGCGGTCGAGCCGGGCGGGGTCCCGCCGGAGTCCGCCGGGAGCCGGGGCGCGGCGAAGCGCCAAGTGCTCAGTGGGCGGGAGCGCGACGTGCTGGAACACCTCGCGCGGACCATGACCACCGAGGAGATCGCCGCCGAGATGTACCTGTCGGTCAACACGGTCAAGACGCACCTCAAGAGCGTGTACCGGAAGCTGGACGTGACCCGGCGCTCGGCAGCGGTCCGACGCGCCCGCGAGTGGGAACTGCTGTGAGGGTGCCGGGGCACCGGGGCAGCCGGACACCACTGGCGGGCCGGACGCCACCGGTGGGGCGGGTACCACCGGTGGATGTCCGGCCACACCAGTCGATGTTCACCCGCCCCCCGAGGCCGCCCCCGGTTCCTCGGTCGGCGGTAGGCGGCGTACTTCCATGAGTTCGAGGCCCAGCGCCTGGATCCGGTCGAGGATGCCGTAGAGCGCGGCCTGGTCGAGGCGCGTACCGCGCAGCACCGTCTCAGCAGGGTGCCGGGTGACCGTCAGGTCGCCGAACGCTTCCCTGAAGGCCTCGCCGACCGTCCCGCGAACGCGGATCTCGAACCCGGCGCCGCCCCGCGGCCCTTCCGCCTGCTCGGTCCCGCCCATGGCATCACCTCCACCGCGGCCATGCCGTGTTGTGCCGTGCCGTGCTGTGTCGCCCATTCTTGCGGTCCGCGATCCGGCGGACGCATCACCTCACGTGGGTGAGGCCGCCACGCCCACGGCGGCAGCGGAAGCCGCCCCGCTCATCGGCCGGCGGGAGGCGATTGTGCGTCGTCATCGCCCGTCGGCACCGGAAGGCCGAGCCGCTGTCCGACCGACCGTTCATGGGTCACCAGATAACCGATGGCGATGCCTGCCACCACCGTGGTGCAGAAGAGAATCAGCCAGGACAGGAGGGTGAAGACCGACCCGAGCAGTCCGAACTGGTCCACGCTTCGCCGCAGCGTACCTGGCATCCACAAGCTCGATGTGGCGGCGAACATCGACGTTCCCGCGCCGGTGAGCAGCGCACCGGGAAACAGCGGCAGCCAGCCGACGCGGCCCGCCAGCAGGAGATGCTGGGTCCACCACCACAACCCCGTCGCCGCGGCGACTTGAAGGGGGAAGCCCAGCCACACACCGGTACCGAGCCCATTGCGCAGCACACCCTGGAACACCAGGGCGGCGCTCCACACGAGCAACCACAGGAACCACCGCCACACCGCGGTACGCGCGGGCGTGTGCGGCAGGTGCCAAGCGCGCTCGCACAGTCGCTGAAGTACCCGACTGAGCGCGGTGGCGGAGACCAGCGTCAGCAGCGCTCCCAGCACTCCCCACACACCCGAGCCGCGCTCGCTGCCCGCATAGACCTGCTCGACCTGCCCCAGCACGACACCCTCGATGCCGAGTACGTCACGCAGCGACGTTCGTAGCTGCTCCCGCACCTCTGGCGGGCAGTAGGCCGCGATGACGAAGAGCATGGGCAGTGCGGTCAGGAACACCTGTGCCGCGAGCCGGGTCGACAGATCGAGGACACTGACGCTCCTCAACTGCTCGGCGAGACGGTGACCGAGACGGCGTACGCGGGGCAACCAGCGTCGTACGACCGGCGCCGCACGGGAGACCAAAGTCCGAGAGGCCAAAGTCCGAGAAGCCAGAGCTCGCGAGACCGCAGACACAACAGCCATCTCCGCCGCCCCCTACGCCCGCCCGGGTCCCTGAGCCTGTGCGGTCTCCGCCCTCCATTCAGCCGCCGTCCCCGTCGGTCCGGCATCCCCCGCAGCGGGTGAATGGGCGGCAGCAACCAACTACCAGCAACAAGCGGAAAGTGGCAAGCGGCAAGGGGCAATCGGTCAGGCGTCAGGGACCGGGACCGGACGGACCGCGAGCAGGGCGATGTCGTCGGCACTGTCGGCGCTGAGGCCGATGAGCAGCTCGTCGCAGAAGACATCGAGTGGTTCGCGGGCCAACGGGGCAGTGTGCCGGCGGAGCCTGGCCATGGAGACGTCCAGCGACTCGTCGCGGCGTTCGATGAGACCGTCGGTGTACAGCAGCACGGTCGAGTGGGGAGGGAGCGGATCCTCGGCGCCGGGACGGGGCATGTCGGGGTCCATGCCGAGCAGCAGCCCCATGCCTCCCTCAAGGTAGGACGTGTCGCCTTCTCTGGTGGTGAGCAGCGGTGGCAGATGGCCGGCCGAGGAGTGTCTGAGCGTCCACGGCCCGCTCTCGGGACCCTCGACGAGGCCGTAGACGCAGGTGGCGGTCGCTTCCTGGTACAGGCTGTGATTCGCCAGGTCCAGGCGGCGCAGCACTTCCTGCGGCGGCTCCTGCCGGTCGACGGCGATGCCGCGGAGCATGCTGCGCAGCTGACTCATGGCGACGGCCGCCTCCAGGTCGTGCCCGGAGACATCACCGATGACGACAGCGGTCTGTCCGTTGGGAACGACGAAGCTGTCGTACCAGTCGCCGCCGACCTGCGCGGCGGTGGAGGAGGGGGCGTAGCGGGCCGCCATCTCCAGGTGCGGGAGGTCCGGCAGGACGGGCAGCAGGGAGCGCTGGAGGCGCTGGGCGATCTGCCGGGACTCCTGGTAGAGGCGGGCGTGTTCCACGCCCAGAGCGAGGTTGCGGACCAGGGCGTCGACCTGGGGCAGGTCCGCTTCGGTGAACGGCTGCTCCTCGCCGGTACGCGCCAGTGTGAGAGCGCCGAAGACCGCGCCGCGCGCCCGCAGCGGTGCGACGACGGCGCTTCGCGCGCGCATTCGCTCGAACAACTCGACGTAGTGGGTGTCCAGGAGAGTGCCGCTCCGGTGCGGCGGCGGGGTCTCGCTGAGCAGCAGCGGCCCTGCTCCGCGCAGCACCCGGCCCAGCGGGCCCCGAGCGCTTTCGGACAGTGCGGGAAGCCGGCCCGTACTCACTTGGGTGGGCAGTGACTCGGGCCCGCGGTGGGTGACGCACACGCGCTCCAGCTGGCCGGACTCGTCGAGCAGATCCACCACGCACCAGCCGGCCAGTCGCCGGCTGAGGATCGCGCACACGCGTTGCAGTCCCTCTTTGAGGTCAGTGGTGCCGCTCAGTGCGTCTCTGATGTCGGCCAGGAGCAGGAGCTGCCGCTCCAGCGCCGAACCGGCGGCCTCGTTGTCACTCCGCTCCGAGACACGCTCCGGTGTGTCCGGCAGCGCAGGCGCCTCCGGCGCACCCGACCCCTTCGGCCCGCCCTGCCCCGGCTGCCCGACCTGCTCCCGCTCCATCAGTTCGTGCTGCTGACGCGTCCCGCTCGGGGCCTGCGCGGCTTCGTTGCGGTCCTCCTCGGGGAGGTGCGGCGAAGGGGGCGGGAGAACCGTCCGCGGCGTGAGCTGGGCGACGAACACGGGGCGGCCGTCGGCCGTCTCCTGCGTCTGGATGAACAGGCGCACGGGGACCAGCCGGCCGTCCCGGTGCAGTGCGGGCAGCGGTACCGAGCGCCCCAGGATGCGGGGCCGACCGGTGAGCAGGAGGGAGGTGAACGCCGCCACGTGGCGCTTCCGCAGGTGTTCCGGGATGAGGTCGGTGAGCCGTCGGCCGATGAGGTCGTCGGCCTGCCAGCCGAGCATGTCCGCCGCGGGGCCGTTCGCGGCGATGATCCGGTTGTCGTCGTCGGCGGCGATGGTCGGAGTGCTGCCGGCCGTCGCATGACCGGCGTCCCAGGGCGCCGGCTCCAACGGGCTGGCGCTCGGCTCGCGGGGCATCACGGTCCACGCGGTGGGCGCTCCGCCGGCGAGCTGACCGGCCAGCTCATCGAGCAGCCAGTGGCTCAGCGCACGGTTCTGGGGGAGTGCCGGCAGGGTGAGGAGACGCTCGTCGCGGGCCGCCTCCTCGGCCGTGTCGAGTACCCGGCGCAAGGTGTGTACGGCAGGCCCGGCATCGGCCGGAAAGGGCAGCCGAAGGGTGTGGAAGTTCGGGGCCGAGGGCTGCTGTTCCCATTCGGCCGCCACACAGGCGCTGATCACATTGTTCGTGTCGTGCGCGGTGACGAGGTCCTTGGGGCGCACACCGAAGCTGTTTCCGGCGGCCGCGGCAAGTGTGAGTTCGCGCAGCAATGAGCGGCAGTGCTGCTGGGACGCGACGTACAGCGCGCCCGGCAGGTCGACGAGTGCCACGGTACGGGTGGGGGCGGAAGCAGCCGGTACCGCGGTCCGCCACCCGGGGGGCGGTGGCTGCCCTCCGCCGAGCCACAGCTCGCACCACACCGTCTTGGAGCCCTCGCCGGTATCGACGCCGTACCGGGACGCGAGCTGCTCGGCCATCTTCAGGCCCCGACCAGAAGTGGCATGCGGGAAGTGGCCCTGGGGCACCAGCTGCCGGCGCGGCCGAAGGTCGCTGACCTCCGTACGCACGGTGTGGCCGAGGAGCCGGACCGATACCTCGACCGTGGTGGCCGCATGCAGTACGGCGTTGGTCACCAGCTCACTGACCAGCAGGGTGGCGCTCTCCGCCACCTCGGAGGCAACGCCTTCCAGCGCGCTCCGAACGAACCGCCGAGCCGACGCCACGCTCTCCGGCCGTGGTGGAAATGTATGCGAGAGCACCGACCTCGGCAGGCTGCTGTGACCCATGAGGGCAGTGTGCTTCACACGGCTGCCGCGGGGCTCCGTCCTCCGGGAGTGTCCGGCCGGCCCACTCCCGGAGATCCGCCACCTGGCGGAGGGGCCCCACCGATGTCCCGCCGATGTCCCACCGGTGCCGCTGGCAGGCGATCGGGCGCGACGACTCAGCCGGTGTCCGTCCCGGAGCGCCGTGCCAGCTCCGCCAGGACCGTCATCGCCCGCTCGGCGTGCTCGTACGGCACGAAGAGGTGGTCGTGGTGAAATCCGGCGATGACGTTGCAGCTCAGGCCGGCGTCGGCGAGCTCTCGCGAGACCGCGGCGGTCAGCCCGACCGCTTCCAGCGCGGAGTGCACACGCAAGGTGATCCAGCCGGCCACGTACTCGTACGCGAGCACCGCCGCGTCGGCTTCCTCCCGTCGCACCACGAGGGTCAGGCCCTCGTCCTCGGCGACGGTGGCCACGGGGGAGACGCCGGAAGGCACCCCGCCCTCGACCGTGGTGAACACGTAGCAGCCCGCGTTCAGCTCCGGACGCATCCCGCTCAACAACGTTCGCAGATCGCTCTCACCAGCCATGACCCTCACCCTACGGGCTGTGCGCATTCCGACCGTGCGGGGCAGGTGAGTTCTCCGGTTGCTGTGCGGCAGGCCCTGCCTCCGGCACCGTTTCGGTCAGCGCTGCTTCGACGGGGCACGCGCAGTCGCCCTCGGCGGCACCGTCGGCCAGGCCCGCGAGGGCCGTACGCATCCGTGCGAGGTCGGCGATGCGCGCGTCGAGATCCGCGAGTTTGGCGTCGATGACGGTGTGCAGCTGCGGGGAGGCGACAACGCCCTCCTGAGAGAGCGCCAGAAACGCCGCGACATCTCCCATGCCGAAGCCGAGCCGTTGGGCACGTTGTACGAAGCGGGCGCGGCGGACGTCGTCCGGCGAGAAGCGGCGGTAGCCCGAGTGCGGGTCGCGTGCGGGGGCGAGGAAGCCACGCCGCTCGTAGTAGCGCAGGGTGCTCAACGGCACGCCGGCGGCGCGGGCGGCTTCGGCAGGCGTCATCGTCGTCGTCATCGGGACACAGTCTCCCGGACGTGGAGCGTACGTGTGCTCCGCTGCCTTGCCCGTATCAGCTGCCGTCCCTGGGCGAGCAGGAAGCCGATCTCGACGGCGAGAAAAACGGCGAGCACGGTGCTCGCGCCGTTGACCATCGCCACCGTCATCAGGAAGGCGAAGGCCATGCGGCCGGCGGTGTCGGCGGCCGTGGTCACGGCGTCGCCGCGCACCAGACGGACCACCGCCCACATCGTCACCAGTACGCCGAAGAACGTGACGAACAGCAGGTGTTCCGGCCCGAAGCCGCCGGGCGCGGGACCGGGCAGGCCAAGGGCGGTGTGTACGGAACGTAGCCCGTCGATGGCGAGCCGGGCGGTCCAGGGAGTGGCGAAGACCGGTGCGACGGCGAGGTCGTAGAGGGCGCCGATCCGGGCGGGGCCGGTCCACGGGCGGTGGTTCGGGTGCGTCATGCGGGCAACGCTGCACCTTGCACCGCGGTGCGAGGTCAAGCCGGCGTACTGCCCGCCACGCGGCCCGGCCGTCGCGCGGGCCGGGCGCAGTGCAGCGCGAAGAGGATCGTGGCGGCCTCGGCGGGGCGCGTGGGGTGGTAGCCGGTGAGCTCGGTGAAGCGCGTCAGCCGGTTCAGCACGGTGTTGCGGTGGCAGTACAGCTCACGGGCCGCTGCGGTCGCCGAACCGGTGTCGCAGTAGGTGGTGACGGCTTCCAGGAGCCGCTCGCGTTCGTGTGCGGGCAGCGGTTCCAGACCGGCCAGAACGGAGTCGGCCAGTACGGCCGCGGTCGGGCCCAGCCGGGCGACGGCCACGGGCATCCAGGCGTCCGCGAGGGTCACCGGGCCGGACGCCGCCGGTTCCAGGACGGCGGCTATCGCCTCGGTGACCCGCACCATGTCGGGCACGCGCGCCAGCCCGTGCGCGACCGGCCCGACGGCGCACGGTACGCCCTCCAGCCAGGCGGTCGTGGGCGGCCCGTCGGCGCCGGGCGGGAGCGCGGCGATCAGGACGAACATGCCGTGGTGCTGTTGCAGGTGAGTGCCGCGGTCGGTGGTGTGGGAGGCCATGACCTCGCGCAGTCGCGCCTGCGACTCGGGTGGCGCAACGACGACGGCGAAGTCGCACGCGATGTCCACCTGCAAAAGCGTTGCGGTCTGGGCGAGCAACTGGGGGTCGCGGCCGTCGGACGACAGCAGGCGGCCGATGAGCGTGGCCTTCTCGCGTGCGCGCTCGCGGGCCAGTACGGCGACCTCGTCGAGGTAGGCGGCGTGGGCGTGGACGGTGTGGTACTCCACGGCCTCCCACACCCGTACGGCGCCCTCGGTCAGCTCGGGCATGGCCGGGGCCGGCGTGCGTTCGAGGAAGGCGTTCCACAGCACACGGAAGTCCATCCGGATCGCCTGCAGCAGCCGGTCCAGCGGTACGCCCTGATGGGCGCGGCGGCGGCCCAGCCGTACGGGGGTGAGCAGCAGGTCGTCCGGTACGGGCAGGCCGCCGATGAGGCGGAGCAGCATTTCGTAGCAGGTACGGCCGGTCTCGCGCAGGTCCGTCCGGTCGACGACGTCCTCGTAGTTGTCCAGCCGGGCGACCTCGTCGACGTAGCGCTCGACGAGCGTGTCGAGGTCGTCGAGGCAGTCCCGGGCGAGGGTGCGGAGCACCGGCGGCACGGGCGCGTGCATGCGGTGGTCGGTGGGCCACCCGGATGGATTGTGCATCTGCCCATTATGCGGCGGCGAACCCGAAGCATTCCACCATTGTTCAAGCACGGTTTCACCAGGCATTCTGCTGATCACGCCCGGGATTCGCCGACTGCGGCAGACGTGATCTTGAGGGGAATTGCCCAATGCATCTGACACCACGCGAACAGGAGCGTCTGCTGCTGTTCTCCGCTGCCGAGCTGGCCCGCAGGCGGCTGGCCCGCGGCGCGCTGCTGGGCGCCACCGAAGCGACGGCACTGGTGTGTGACGAGGTGCTGGAGATGGCCTGGGACGGCCTGCCGCTGGAGGAGGTCGTCGCCGCGGCGCCGGGCGTCGTACCCCGCGACCGACTGCTGCCGGGCGTGGCAGCGGCGGTACCCAGCATTCAGGTCGAGGCGCTCTTCCCGCACGGCACCTCACTGGTGCACCTCCCCGAACCGTTCGGCCCGGCCGAGCCCGCAGGCCCCGGCGCGGTGCTGACCGCCGACGGCGACGTCGAGCTGGCGCCCGATCGCCCGCGCCGGACACTGACGGTCACCAACCAGGGCCCGCGCACGGTCTGGGTCTCCTCGCACTTCCCGCTGGAGGAGACCAACAACGCCCTCGTCTTCGACCGCGAGGCCGCGCACGGTCACCGGCTGGACATCCCGGCCGGCACCTCGGCCGCATTCGCGGCGGGCGAGACGCGGGACGTCGAGATGGTGGCACGAGGAGGCAGCCGATGAGCACTCTGGACCGGCGCGCGTACGCGTCGCTGTACGGCCCGACCGCCGGTGACCGGGTACGTCTCGCGGACACCGACCTGTGGGTGCGCGTCGAGGCGGACGACACCGAGCCCGGCGAGGAGCTGCTGGGCGGCTGCGGCAAGACCGCCCGCGACGGTCTGCTCGTCGCCTCCCGCGCACCGCGGGAGAGCGCGCTGGACATGGTCATCCTCGGCGTACTGGTCATGGACCCGCTGATCGGCATCCGGAAGACCAACATCGGCATCAAGGACGGCCGGATCGTCGGAGTGGGCCGCGCGGGCAACCCCGAAACCACCGACGGTGTGGAGCTCGTCGTCGACTCCCACACCGCGATGATCACCGGCGAAGGGCTCATCGCCACGCCCGGTGTGGTCGACTCCCACGTACACCTCTCCAGCCCCGAAGTGGTGCCCGCGGCGCTGTCGGCGGGTGTGACCTCGCTGGTGGGCATGGGTATCGGCGGTGTCTGGGACGTGGGCGCGAACCCGGCGTACAACCTGCACAGCCTCATCGAGGGCTGGCGCGACGCACCCATCAACGTCGCCTTCCTGGCCCGCGGCTCCAGCTCCTCACAGGAACTGCTGGAGCGCGCCGTACTGGCCGGGGCCGGCGGCTTCAAGATCCACGAGGACTGGGGCGCGACCCCGCGCATCGTGGACACCTGCCTCGGCGTCGCCGAGCAGGCGGACCTGCCCGTCGCCCTGCACACCGACACCCTCAACGAGTCCGGCTACCTCGCCGACACCCTCGACGCGACCGGCGGCCGGACCGTGCACGCGTACCACGTGGAGGGCGGTGGCGGTCACCCCGACCTGCTGGAAATCGTCTCGCAGCCGCATGTGCTGACCTCCTCCACCACCCCCACCCTGCCGCTGACCCCGGCCACCGCCGCCGAACTGCTGCCCATGACGCTGACGGTGCACCGCGGCCACCACGACGTACCCAGCGATCTCTCCATCGCACAGAGCCGCCTGCGCGAGCACGCCATCGCCGCCGAGAACGCACTGCACGACCTGGGCGCCATCTCCATCGTCAACTCCGACTCCATGGGCATGGGCCGCATAGCGGAGACCGCCCGCCGCACCTGGCAACTCGCCCACGTACAGGCCATGCTGGCGGGGGAGACGGGCCCCGACGCCGACAACAACGCGCGGGTGCTGCGCTACCTCGCGAAGATCACCCTGAATCCGGCGATCGCCCACGGCATGGCCGCCGACGTCGGCTCGCTGCGCCCCGGCAGCCTCGCCGACGTGGTGCTCTGGCGCCCCGCAACCTTCGGCGCGCAGCCCGAACTGGTCCTGAAGTCCGGCTTCGTCGCCTGGGGCGTCACCGGCTCCGGCTCCGGATCCACCCGGCTCACCCAGCCGCGTGTGATGAAGCCGTACTTCGGCGGCCTGGGCGCCGCGCCCCGCCGCCTGTCCACGGTGTTCGTCTCGCAGCAGTGCATCGACGACAAGCAGTCCTTCGAGGCCCTGCCGCGCGGCGTGCGCTACGCCCCACTGCGCAACTCCCGCGGCCTGAGCCGGGCCGACATGATCGCCAACACCGCCGTGCCCGATGTGCGGGTGCCCACCACACCCGACTCCGTCCTCGTCGACGGCCGCCCCATCGACATCCACCGCGCCGCCGAACTCCCCCTCACCCGGCTGCAGAACCTGGCCTGAAGGACGCATGCTCGACCTGAAACTCACCCACGCCCGCATCCGCACCGTCGACGACGCGCGGCCCACCGCCCACACCCTCGGGGTGCTGGCCGGCCGCATCGTCGGCCTCGACGAGGACATCACGGACCTGCCGGCGCGCACCACGCTCGACTGCCGCGGCGCGACCGTCGTCCCCGGCTTCGCCGACGCGCACAACCACATGGCCTGGTACGGGCAGTCGCTGGACGAGCTGGACCTCTCCGCCGCGGCCACCCTGGACGCGCTGTACGACGCGGTCGCCGCCCGCGCCGCCACGCTCCCCGCCGACACGTGGGTGATCGGCGCCGGCTACGACGACACCGTCATGGGCGGCCACCCGCACCGCGCCGCCCTCGACCGGGCCGGCGGCGGCCGCCCCGTCTGGCTGAAGCACCGCTCCGGCCACATGTGCACCGTCAGCAGCGCCGTCCTCGACCAGGCCGGGGTACTGAACTGCACCGCGCCCGAACCGGAGGGCGGCGTCGTCGTACGCGGGGCCGACGGCGCCCCCACCGGACTGCTGCAGGAGCGGGCACAGAACCTCGTCACCTCGCTCACCCTGCCCGTCTCCCTCGACAAGCTCGCCGGCGCCATCGGCAAGGCAGCCACCGCGTACACGGCCGAGGGCCTCACTCACGTCACCGAGGCAGGCATCGGGCTCGGCCTCATCGGGCGCAGCCCCGTCGAGGCCGCCGCCTACCAGCTGGCCCGCGAGTGCGGCACCCTGCCAGTCCGCGTCGAGCTGATGGTCGCCGGCGACAACCTCCACCCGCTCGCCGCACACGCCGACGACCACACCACCACCGGCCTCGACCTGGGCCTGCGCACCGGCTTCGGCGACGACCGGCTCCGGATGGGCCCGGTGAAACTGTGGCTCGACGGCTCCCTGATCGGCCGCACCGCCGCCGTCACCGAGCCCCTGTGCGGCCACGACCACGGCGGTGTTTACCAGGACAGCCCCGACGACATGCGCGCCCTGATGGTCGCCGCACACCGCGCCGGCTGGCGCATCGCCGCCCACGCCATCGGCGACGAGGCCATCGACCTGGCCCTGGACACCTTCGCCGAGGCCCAGGCGAGCGCGCCCCGCCCCGACGTACGCCACCGCATCGAGCACTCCGGCGTCGTACGCCCCGACCAGCTCGAACGCTACGCCGCACTCGGCGTCGTCCCCGTCCCGCAGGCGCACTTCCTGCACGCCGTGGGCGACACCATGGCCGAGGCGCTGGGTCCCGAACGCATCGGCTGGCTGTACCGGCACCGCTCCTTCCTGGCACACGGACTGCGCGTACCCGGCAGTTCGGACCGCCCGGTCGCCCCCGGCGCGCCGCTGCTGGGCATGCAGTCGATGGTGCAGCGGCTCAGCCGCGACGGCCTGCTGCTCGGCGCCGACGAGCGGGTGACCGCCGAACAGGCGCTGCGCGCCTACACCCTGGACGCCGCCTGGACGAGCCACGAGGAGGACCGCCGCGGCAGCCTGGCGCCCGGAAAACACGCCGACTTCGTGCTGCTGGCCGAGGACCCCACCGCCGTGGACGCCGGCCGCATCAGCGCCATCGACGTACTGGCCACCTTCGTGGCGGGCGCCTGCGTGCACGGCGCCGACACCCTGACGGACCACACCTCCGTCACCGGACCTCACCCCGCCCCCGCACGCTCCGCCGCGTGACCGTCCCCAAGGAGCCCCTCATGAACCACCTCGACCAGACCGGCCACCCCCCACCGGGCGCCGCCGACGGCACCGGCCGAACCCCCTCCGGCACCACGACCGCCGTCGTCACCGGCAAGGACGCCGGACGCGTGGCCTTCGCCGCCTTCGTCGGCACGACGCTGGAGTGGTACGACTACTTCCTCTTCGGCACCGCCGCCGCCATCGTCTTCGACCGGCTCTTCTTCACCTCCCTCAACCCCGCGACCGCCACCCTGGCCGCCTTCGCCACCTTCGGTGTCGGCTTCGCGGCCCGCCCCATCGGCGCCGTACTGTTCGGCTGGCTCGGCGACCGCATCGGACGACGCCCCGCGCTGCTCATCACCGTGATCGGCATCGGCATCGCCACGGGACTCATCGGCGCGCTCCCCGGCTACGCCACCATCGGCATCGCCGCGCCGCTCCTGCTGGTCCTGCTGCGCCTCCTCCAGGGCATCGCCGTCGGCGGCGAGTGGGGCGGCGCGGTCACCCTGGCCGTCGAGCACGCGCCGCCGGAGAAGCGCGGCCGCTACGCCGTGCTCCCGCAGGTGGGCTCCCCGGTCGGCACGCTGATGTCCTCCGGCGCCTTCGCACTCGTACTGATGCTGCCGTCCGCCTCCTTCGACTCCTGGGGCTGGCGCCTGCCCTTCCTGCTGGCCTTCCCGCTGACCGCCATCGCCTTCTACATCCGGCGCAAGGTCGAGGAATCACCGCTGTTCGACGAACTCCTCAGGCAGGACCAGCGCGCCAAGGTGCCCGCACTGGAGGTGTTCCGGAAGGCGTGGGGCCGGCTGCTGGTGGCCATCGCCTCCGCACTGCTCGGCGTCGGCGGCTTCTACCTGCTCACCACCTTCGTCATCAGCTACGGCACCGGCACCCTGGGCCTGCCCAAGAGCCTGATGGTCAACGCGACGCTGGTCGCGGCCGGGGTGGAGATCGTCGTCATCCTCGCCATGGGCCGACTGGCCGAACGCATCGGCCCTGGCCGGGTCACCGTGTGGGGCGGCCTCATCACGGCCGTGTGCGCCTTCCCGCTGTACTGGCTGATCGACACCAAGAACCCGGCGGTGGTCGTCCTCGCCATCGCGCTCGGCATCGGCCTGATCGCGGTGACGTACGCGGTCTCCGGCGCACTGCTGACCGAACTGTTCCCGGCGAACCTGCGCTACAGCGGCGTGGCCCTGGCCTACAACCTCGCGGGCGCACTGACGGGGTTCCTCCCCTTCCTCGCCACCGCGCTGCTCGACGCCGCCGGCGGATCCACCTCCTGGCCCGCGGCCCTGCTGCTGGTGATCATCGCCCTGCTCACCGCACTGGGCGGCCTCCTGGGCGAGCGACTGCGCGTACGGGACGACGTGGTGAGTACGTCGCCCACTGAGTGACGACTCCGGGGCCGGGCTCCCCCTTGGCACGCCGACAGCCGGCTGCGCATCGCACTGCACCGCATTGCTTGCGCAGCCGGCTGCGGTGTTCTGTTACGGGGACGACGTCACGGGGGCACAGCTGCGGGGGCTACGTCACGGGGACGACCGCCACGGGTAGCGGGACTCGAAGCTCAGGCCCGACAGTTCCTGCTCGGTCGTCTGCAGCGCGGTGGCCAGCGTCCGCTGGAAGAAGCGCATCGATTCCTTGCGACGGAGTCGTTTCGTCGGGAACCACCAGCGCAGGTGGGCGAGTTCGTGAGGCCTCGTCCGGCAGTACTTCACGATCTGCGTGCGCTCGTGCAGCGTCAGTTCCAGCTGATGCACCACGAGTGAGTTCACGTCGTCGATGGAACCGGCGAAGCCTTCCATCGCGGCCATGATCACGCAGGCGTCCGTGAAGGCCCGCGAGTAGTCGGCCTTGTGGAGCCGCGCCGGCGGCAGCACGACCGTCAGCCGGGTCTGCAGACCGTGCTGGGTGATCTGCTCGATCTCCCACTTGAGGGCTTCCCGGATGCCCTGCCCGGGCGGCAGGATCAGCACGATCGAGTGGGCCCGGCGGATGAGGGTACGCACCGCGGTCTGCCACTGGTCGTGCGGCGAACGCATCCACCGAGGCCCCGGTGGCGCGAGCCGGCGGTCCTGGTCGACCAGGGCGTACGTCTGCATCCTCAGGCTCTTGCGGGTGGCCCGGGCGACGATCTGCTCCATGGTCGAGGCGCCGAACCACGCGTGGGGGAGTACGACCTCGCCGTCACTGCCGAAGGGCCGCAGGACGAGGCAGTACTCCTCCCGCGAGCCCACCAGCGGCCCGACGACCTCGTGGTACGGCTTCGTCTCCGCGGACCGCCGGTAGCGCCCCCAGGTCAGTGCGATCGGTATCGCGACCCAGGCCAGGAAGATCAGGGGGCGGCCGAAGGTCATCGGGTCGAAGTAGAAGCCGTTCCGCCGGTGCAGGATCAGCAGCTGAATGCCCAGGTACACGAGCACACCGACGCCCACGAGAAGAAAGACGCCGTGCCCCCGTAACCCCCGCCACAGCTTTCGCCCACGCATGAGCGTGAACATAGCGCGCTCACGCAACGCTGGTCCACCAACTACGGTCCGGACAGGCCCGGTTACATCACCTGCCGCCGCCGATGGTTCACGTGGCGACGATCGCGGCGAAGGCCACGAGGTACGACACCGAGAAGATGGCGGGCACCCATTGCTCGACATGGGTCAGCGGTACGTACTTGCGCCAGTCCCGCCCTTCGCCCAGGGCTCCCCATTCGGCCCGGGAGTACGCATAGGCCGGCAGCTTCTCCTCGAAGGCACCGATCACCGCGTACTTGGCGGCGTTGAGCTGCCGGTAGGAGCGGACCATGACCCACCACGCCGCGCACTGGGCGAGCAGGATGAGCAGCCCGGAGAGCAGCACCCAGTCCGACATCCGGGCCAGCCGACTGGTCGGAACCATCGCCACGATCGCCACGACAGCGCTGTTCAAGGACAGGAAGAAGGTGTTCGTGAGGTTGCGCCGCGCACTGACCCGATCGGCCATCTCCACGCAGAGCTTGTACTGCTCGAGTATCGCCTGCCGGTAGTGCTCCTTGGCCTGGCTGTAGTCGGACGTACTCACGTCCGCGTTCCACAGTGCATCCCCGATGTCACTCATGCCACCAGCATGCCGAACAGCCGCCCCCGACTCTCCCGTTTCCGAGATCCTGTCGGGGGACATTGGCAGTGCGTCGACGGTGAGCAACCTGGTGCGCGGCACAACGGCGGCCGCGATCCCAGGCCGGGAGCACGACCGCCGGGCCGCCGGCGCCGCATCGAGGCTTCTGAGGGTTGGAGGGCTCGGTGTGTTGTGGTTGAGCCGGGGGCTCAGTTCATGTGCTCGATCTGGATGAGGTTGCCGCAAGTGTCGTCCAGTACCGCGGTGGTGACCGGGCCCATCTCGGTCGGTTCCTGGGTGAACTCCACCCCCAGCTCGCGCAGGCGGGCGTACTCCCTGTGGACGTCCTCCACGGCGAAGGAGGTGAAGGGGATGCCGTCCTTGGCCAGCGCCTCCTTGTACGGCCTGACGGCGGGGTGGACATCCGGCTCCAGTACGAGCTCGGTGCCCTCGGGGTCCTCGGGCGAGACCACGGTCAGCCACTGGTACTCGCCGAGCGGGACCGCGTGCTTCTTCATGAACCCCAGCACCTCGGTGTAGAAGCGCAGGGCCTTGTCCTGGTCGTCGACGCAGACGCTCGACAGGTGGATCCTCATTTTCCGTTCTCCGGTGCATTGGGCTTGAGCCATCGAGTGGCGATGCGCTCAAGCGGTTCGATGGTGAGGTCGTGGAACTTATAGCGGCCCTGGCGCCGGGTCCGGATCAGACCCGCCGATTCCAGTACGGCGAGATGCTGACTGATCGCCTGACGGGATGATCCGAGACCGTGCCTGGTCGTCAGCCGCGCGCAGATCTCGAACAACGTCTGACCGTCCCGCTCCGTCAGCTCGTCGAGGATCTTCCTGCGAGTGGGGTCTGCCAAGGCCTTGAAGACATCGTCCGACACCACCACACCATAGGCAAGTCGTGGCTTGCCTATCAAGTCGAGCGGTCCCGGTGTGTCGAGCGGTCCCGGCGCGTCGCGTGTGCCGGGACCGCAGCCGTCAGCTGTCAGCCGTCAGTGTCAGCTTTCCAGCGCTGTCATGCCGCCTGCTCCGTCCGATGGGCGCGGTTGACGGCGGCCATGATCGCGTTCACGCCGGCTGCCACGATGGAAGTGCCGGCCCCGGCTCCCCACCGGTCGTCGTGCCCGGCGACCTCGCAGTGGGCGTACGCCACGGCCTCGCCACTGCTGCCGGTCGATGTGGCGTGCTCGCTGTAGGACAGGATGTCCACTCCGATGCCGGCTTCGCGCAGCGCAGCGGTCATGGCGGCGAGCGGTCCGTTCCCGGTACCCCGTACTTCCTCCGGGCCGGTGGGTGTGTCCAGCGTGGCGGTGAATTCCTGCGTGCCGCCATCGCCCTCGCCATCGCCATTGCCCTGGCTGTCGGCATTGCCCTCGCCCTTGCCCTCGCCGGCGCGGTGCGGCAGGGAGGTCCACCGGCTGAGGGTGTACGGGCCGGAGGTGGCCGGGGCGGTGTAGGTGAGGTCGAACAGGTCCTTGAGGTCCTTGTGGGACACCTCCTGCTTGGTGTCGTCGGTGACCTGCTGCACCGTGTGCGAGAAGTCGATCCGCATACGCTGCGGCAGGTCAAGGCCGTAGTGGGTGTGCAGCAGGTGGGCGATGCCGCCCTTGCCGGACTGGGAGTTGACCCGGATGACTTCCTCGTACGTACGGCCGATGTCGGCCGGGTCGATCGGCAGGTACGGCACGTTCCAAGGGGCCGCATCGGGGGCCACGCCGAGTTCGGCGGCCTGCTTGGCGTGGGCCAGCATGCCCTTGGAGATGGCGTCCTGGTGGGTGCCGGAGAACGCGGTGTGCACCAGGTCACCGGCGTACGGGTGGCGGGGGTGCAGCGGCATGCGGATGCAGTCCTCCACCGCGGCACGAACGGTGTCGATGTCGGAGAAGTCGATCATCGGGTTGACGCCCTGCGTGTACAGGTTCAGGGCCAGCGTGACTAGGTCGACGTTCCCGGTACGCTCGCCGTTGCCGAACAGGCACCCCTCCACGCGCTGCGCTCCGGCCAGAACGGCGAGTTCCGCGCAGGCCACCCCGGTGCCGCGGTCGTTGTGGGGGTGGACGGAGAGAATGACGCCGTCGCGGTTGTCCAGGTTCTTGTGCATCCACTCGATCTGGTCCGCGTACACGTTCGGCGTGGAGATCTCCACTGTCGCCGGCAGGTTGATCACGACCGGGCGGTCCGGCGTGGCCCGCCACAGGGCGGTGACGGCGTTGCAGACGTCGAGGGCGTAATCCGGCTCGGTGCAGTTGAAGACTTCCGGGGAGAACTCGAACCGTACGTCACTGTCGGACAGCTCCTTCTCGGCGCGGTGCATCAGATGCTCGGCCGCCCGCAGGATCAGGTCCTTGTGCTCGGTGCGGCTCTTCTGCAGCACCAGGTCCCGCCAGGTGGGGGCGCTGGGGGTGTACATGTGCAGCAGTACGCGCGGCAGGCCGCGGACGGACTCGACGGTGCGGTCGATGAGCTCCGCCCGTGCGGGGGTGAACACACTGATCGTCACGTCCTCCGGCACCGCACCGCTCTCGGCGAGATGGCGTACGAAGTCGAAGTCCGTCCGGCTGGCGGACGGGTAGGCGACCTCGATCTCCTTGAAGCCCATCGCCATCAGCAGGTCCAGCAGCCGCCGCTTGCGTGGAGTGTCCATCGGCTCGGGCAGGGCCTGATTGCCGTCCCGCAGATCCACCGGGACCCACAGCGGTGCCGTCTCGATGCGGCGGCCCGGCCAGTCCCGCTGTTCCATCGCCGGCAGCGGGACGCGCTCGTGGGCCGGGCGGTACCGGTCGTGCCGCATCGCGGAGGGGCGCTGCGGATTCCACGCGGGAGCGCCGGGCGGAATCTCCCCGGCGGGGGAGCGCAGACGGGAGAAAGCGGGGTGCCGCGAAGCGGCGGAGTGCCGTGAACCGGCGGAGTGTCGAGAGAAAGCACAGTGTTCGGTCACGAGGTTCTCCTTGAGCGAGGTATGCCAGGTGACCGGCGCACAACCGACCCCCCGCTGCGGGGTGCCGGTCACATGGTGATCAAGCCCCGCAGCGGCAGCCAAGAAGAAGGAGCCCACGCAGCGTCATGCCGAGTACAGTACTCACACCTCAGCTCCTCAGACAAGCTGAGGTGTGAGGGTTTGTGATCGCCAAGATGGGGAGCCGACATGTCGCCGGGATACATTGGCGTTCTCAGACCTCAGTCCTCAGCTCCGCAGACAACTGCCCAAGCCCTCAGCTCCGCAGACAATTGCCCAACCGCCAAACCGCCAAACCGTCAGCCATCCCCTTGGCGACCAGAGAGGTAGCAACCGGATGCCGCTCGGCACGCTCCGTCCCAGCCCGCTGGTGGAACAGGCCGCGCAACACCTGCGCGACCAGATCACCGAGGGACACTGGCCGATCGGTACCAAACTCCCCGGCGAAACCACCCTCGCCAAGACCCTCGGCGTCGGCCGCTCGACCGTGCGGGAGGCGCTGCGCGCCCTGGCCGGGGCCGGTCTGGTGCAGGCGCGGCAGGGCGCCGGCGTCTTCGTCATCGCCACCGAGCCCGAAGACGACTGGCCCACCCGGCTCCGTCGGGCAGCCATCACCGATGTCTACGAAGTCCGGATGCTCATCGAAGTCGAAGCCGCCCACATGGCCGCGGAGCGGCGCACCGATGGCGACCTCGCCGCTCTCGACGCGGCCCTGACCCAACGCCGCCGGGCCGCGAAGGCGAGCAACGCCGAATTCGTCGATGCCGACATCGCCCTGCACGGTGCCGTGGTCGCCGCGGCCCACAATCCCGTACTCACCGGCCTGTTCGACGAGTTCGTACCCGTACTGCGGCAGGGGCTGGTCGACTTGGTGGAGCTGCTCGACCTGCGGTCCGGCGACTCGAACCATGGCGACGAGGGACATGCCGCCCTGGTGGCCGCCATCGCCAGGGGAGACGCCGAAGTGGCTGGGCGGACGCTGCGCGGAGAGTTGAAGCAGACGCTGGCCCAGCTCCGGGCGAGGTGACCGCGGGCCCGTGTCAATCGCGGGACCGGGCCTGCCGCCTCCCCCTCAGTACGGTGATGGTGCGCTCGCACCACTCACGGTTGCCCTGCTCGAAGGCCAGGCCGCGCAAGCACGTCAGATACGGCCCGATGCGGTCGCCGTCCCGCAGGAACTCCTCCTCCGTACGGTCCTGGCGCATGCCGCGCAAGAGCTTGCCGAAGAGGTCGATCTTTGCCTGGGCGAAGGCGGCGCGCTCGGAGAGCTGTCCGATCAGTGCATCGGTGTCGACGTGATCGGCAGCCTGAACCTTGACGAGCAGGTCGTCGCGGACGAAGGAGGGCTTCCCTGACGCGGCCGTGAACTTCTCCAGCTCAGCCAGCCCTGCCTCGGTGACGTGGAACAGGCGCTTGTTCGGCCTGGCTTCCTGAACCACCTCGCGGCCGGCGATCAGCCCGTCCTTCTCCAGACGGGTCAGCTCGGCGTAGAGCTGCTGCGGCTGCGCGTGCCAGAAATTCGCCACGCCGAGGTCGAATGCCTTCGCCAGCTGGTAACCACTGAGCTCCTCGTCGAGCAGAGCCGCCAGCACGGCGTGCCTGAGCGCCATCGGACCGCCTTCTTCATCCCACTGTTTCCGCCGTCCCGTCCCTCTGTCCCGGGCTCAGGATCCATGGTACTCATGAAAGTGACTAGTCATAATCATGAATATGAGGAGTGAGGGTGATGAGTATGGAGGGCGAGCACGCCATGACCCCTGCCGACCGTTTCCGTGCTGCTGTGGACCGTCGTGACCACGCGGCGCTGAATGACCTGTTCACAGAAGACATCCGCTTCTACAGCCCGGTGAAGTTCACCCCCTTCGAGGGCAAGCCGATGGTGCTGGGCCTCTTCGGTGTCCTGTTGCGTACGTTCGAGGACTTCCGCTACATCGGCGACTACACGGGCACCGCGCAGACCAGCACCGACGGCTCGTCCGCCGACTCCGCCGTGCTCCTCTTCCGCGCGAAAGCGGGCGGGAAGGAGATCCACGGCGTGGATCTGCTGCACTTCGACGACCACGGCCGGATCAAGGAGTTCACCGTCATGGTGCGCCCCCAGTCCGCCGTACACGCACTCGGCGAGGCCGTCCTCGCCGGCCTGGTGGAGGACGGCCTCGTACCGGCCCCTTCAGGGCAGTAGGCAGCGACCGCCCCGGCCCCGCCGCCCAGGCCGCGGCGGGGCGATCGGGGCGAGAAGCCGGTCGACTCGGCGGCGAACGGCAACTCAGTACGGAGTGGTGTGGCGAAGCCCCCGTATCGCTCCCCTCACCGCGCCACGACCGCGTACGGTTTACAGCGACGCCCGCCTGGAGGACATGAGGACATCATGAGCGCCCAGCCCGAACACCCCGCTGATCCCAGGGTCCGCCCGCTCCCGCACACCATCGACGCCGTGGCCGACGCTCTTGCTGGTGCCAAGCGCATGGCCTTCTACGCCGAGATCGGTCAGGCGGAGGAGGGCGAGCCCCTCAACGCCACCCTGCGGAAGTGGTGGATGGAAGCGATGTTCGACCAGCAGCCCGGTCGCCAACAGCGCCTGGCCGACGCCGCCGCCGGCCACGGCCTGGTCTCGCTGCCCCACCCGGTCGGCGGTGACGAGTGAGCAGTCCCGCACCGGGCTGGAGCGTGTCGCTCACCCAGGAGGCCGCCGGCGTCCTGGAAGCGATGCGCACGGGCGGCAATCACGAGCTGCACGACCAGCTCGTGCGGTTCGTTCGCGCTCTCGCGCTGGAGGCCGGCGCCGCGGCCGACGCGGACAAACCGCTTCCCGGCCTGCCGATGGGGGACGGCCGCCACAACGTCGACGTACCCCGCCTGCCAGTCCTGATCAGCTACGTCATGCACCCCGAACCGCGTGAGCTCCGCGTAACCGACCTCCTCTGGCTCGGCTGACCGGCTACCGGCTACCTGCCGTCTGCCTGGTTGCCTGCCCGGCTCCGTTGCGGGCCACTGACGCGGGCGAAGTGGCCACTCACGCAGATGAAGTGGCCGCTCCGGCCGTGTCGCCCCGAGAGGCGGCAGGGTGATCGGTCGCCTCCTCCAGGAGGCCATTGATCCAAGCGCGGTCGGAGAACTCGCGAATCAGAGCATCGATCCGGCCGCGCCGGTCCTGGAGTTTGTCCGCGCTGGTACGGCGGTTGAGGAGGCCGCCCTCATGCGTCATGGCGGCGTCCTCCTGATGCGCTGCGAGCCACTCCTGGACCTTCTCCAGAGTCTCCGCGCGCTGCTGCTTGAGGCGTACGGCGATGCCGACGAGCGCAGGGAAGTCGGCGGCGGTGGCGCCCGTGAGCTCCAGGGGCTCCGCCGCCATGGTGATCTCCAGCGGCTTGAAGACGTACTTCTCCAGCGCGCGCAACTGCTCGCTGTTCCCGGCACCCTTGCGTGCCTGGGCAAGCGACCTCATGAACCTCTTGAGCTGCGTCTGCGCCAGTCCGGTATAGATCCGGACGGTGTACGCGGCCTCCTGTCCCGGGCCCATGTGGAGGGGACGGCTGCGGAACGCCGCGATGCGGGCATCGTTCATGTCGTGCGCGGAGACAGCGGTCTCCTGGCTGAGCACCTCCCAGCCCGCCGGGCCGTTCCACAACATGTTCGTCGTCTCGAACAGCCCCTCCTGCTCGGGGCTTTCGTACTCCTCCGGACCGAACCAGTCCGAGGGGCGGCGGTCGCGGCGGAAGTCGCGGGCGGGCTCGCGGTTGGCCAGGCTGGTGGGGGACTGGTAGTGCCAGGCGGTGAAGCGGTCGTCCTGTGCGTCACCGGTGAGGGCGAAGGCGCAACCGTTCATCGTGGCGGTGAACACGAACTCCGAACCGTGCCCCTGCTTCCCGGCATCCTTGGGAATCCGCGAGTGGCCCACGGAGGTGTCCGGGGCCGCGGTCCGCCCGGTGAGGTAGGGGACGTAGAAGGACGACAGGTAGGCCTGATCGGGCAGCACCGGGGGCAGACCCCGGTGCCCGGAGAGCGGGGCGAGCAGGTCGTCGGTGTCACCGAACGCCTGCACGTACTTCTCCACGGCCGGGGTGAGCAGATACGCGGGCCTGCCCTCCTTGGCGCGCCGGGTGTCCGGTACGAGAACGAACCAGTGCCGATTCCACTTGCCCATCCGGCTGACGAAGGCGTGGTGGTCCAGGGGCAGCCCGCCTGTCCGGCTCTGCATACCCAGCGTGAAATCCAGGGCGAGCGCGGAGGTCGACAGGAACGCCTTCGGGTCGTGTACCAGGTCGTCCGCAGGAGCACGCTGCACCACGGGTCCCGCGGAGTGCGCAGCGGCCCCCGAACGGCCCTGTGGCTCCCGTGCGGCGGTCTCCGAACGGCCCCGCAACTCTCCTACGAACCGGCTCACGGCAGCATTGCCCGCCGTACGCTGCAGTGCCGTCAGCGCGACCGCCGCGGGACTCCCGCCACGCGACGAGACCGGTGCGGACTCCTGAGCCGGCGCGCTACGGGCCGTCGGCCGACGGTACGGAACGGCTGCCTTGCCGGTGCCTTCCTGCTCCTGGTGCCGGTGCACGGCAGGCCCTCCCTCAACCAGCGCTCCGCTCCCATACGCGCAGCTCACCTCTGCTCCACATCTACACGACAACACCCCGGGGCGGAACGAACGAAGGGGCACCCCTGAGGGCATGATCGTCGCGCCGCATGGCCGGGCCCGCGCCGATGTGCATGTGCATGCGGATATGGATGTGGATGTGGATGTGGATGTGCAGGGGACCACTCTGCCCTTTTCCTCAGGACATGTGGCCCACGGCATTCGTCCGGCGGCGGAAGACCGTCAGGTTGGCGGCCAGGGTCGCGGCCACGGCCAGACCAATGCCCAGCACGGCGCCGCCCGGGCCGAGAGCCGGTGCGCTGAATCCAAGGGCCAGCACCACGAGCACACCCGCCACCACCAGCAGCCCATGGCCCACCGCACCGGTACCGGTCGTCCAGTGCAGAAAGCCGAGTACGAGCAGCACGATCGCCGTGGGGACGGCCACGGCGAGCCCGGCGGCCTGGGCGGACAGCTGCCCGTGGTGCTCGGCGGCATCCAGCGCGGCCTCCAGCCCGGCACCGAGCGCGGCCAGCGCCGCGAAGACGAGGTAGTGCCCGTACCCCCAGGTCAGGGCGGTGCGGAGAGTGCCGAGGTGGGCGTCGCTACCGGTGAAGTAAATCCACCACAGTGCGAAGACCAGGATCAGCCCGCCGATCGCGATCAGTAGCACGGAGGCGGTCAGGCCATGAGCGGACACGGCCGACTGCACGGCCGCGAGCGAGGCGAGAATGACTTCGCCGAGCACGATGATCGTGAACAGGCTGTACCGCTCGGTGATGTGTTCCGGGTGCCAGTGAGTGGCCCTCCCGTGATACTCGGCCCAGGCCGGTACGGCGAGTTCCGCCGCGACGAGCACCACGAACGTGACAGGGGCCCAGCCTCCCGGCGCCCAGAGCCGGGCGATCCACCCGGCCTGTACCACGACGATGCCGGCTGCGTAGCGCAGAGCGGCTTGCCGGCCGCCCGGGTGCTCGGCGGCGGCCCGGAGCCACTGCGTGATCATGGCGACGCGCATGATGACGTAGCCGATCACGACAACGGAGAAGTCGCCGTGCTGGAACGCGGAGGGAACCCCCGCGGCCAGTACGAGTACGCCGGCCATCTGCAACAACGTCAGAAGCCGGTAGAGGATGTCATCGGTGTCATAGGCGGAGGCGAACCACGTGAAGTTCATCCACGCCCACCAGATCGCGAAGAACACCGCCGCGTATCCGACCAGGCCGGCCCCGACATGCCCCTCGACCAAGGCGTGGTGCAGCTGCGCGGCGGCCTGGGAGACCGCGACCACGAACGTCAGGTCGAACAACAACTCCAACGGCGTCGATGCCCGGTGCTCCTCTTCCGGATCCCGTCCGCGCATCACCCGCCGCAGCGGTCCGATCCGCTCCACGGCGCTGTCGCTTCCGCTCATAACCGTCTCTCCCGAGCTGTTTCCTTCATACCGTGGCTTCCCCTTCGGCGTGCGCCCTGCCCGGTACGAAAGCCCTCACACCGGACGAGGTGACCGTGCCGGGGCGGGCCGCCGACCGCCGAACGCCGAGGCAAGCCTCCCGCCCGCCACGGTAATCACCGGTCGCGTACACACCCACAGCCCTCTCCGGCAGAACGACAACAGCCATCCGCAGGGCCACCCGTATGGCCGGACACGCGACGGGAATCCGAGGTCTGAATCCCGCCGGATTCCCGTCGCGGGGGCGATCAGGATGAAGTCATGGACACAAACGAATTCGCAGGGAAGACAGCGCTCGTGACCGGCGGAAGCCGGGGTATCGGCGCGGCGGTGGCCGTACGGCTGGCGGCCGGTGGGGCGGATGTCGCCTTCACCTATCAGCAGGATGAAAAGAGCGCGGCTCTGGTGACGAAGCAGATCGTGGACCTGGGCCGTCGGGCACTCGCCATCCGCGCCGACAGCGCGGACGCGAAGGCCGCCGCCGGGGCTGTGGAACGGACCGTCGCCGAGTGGGGCCGGCTGGACATCGTCGTGAACAACGTGGGGGCCTTCCTCGTCGGTCCTCTGGAGGATTTGGGCGAGGAGGAGTTCGACCATGCGGTCGCGGTGAATGTCCGTGCGCCGTACCTCGCCGCCCGGGCGGCGGCCCGACACATGCGGGACGGCGGACGCATCGTCAGCATCGGCAGCAACATAGCCGAGCGAGCGGTCTTCCCCGGCTTCACCCTGTACGCGCTGACCAAGACGGCACTGACCGGCATGACCAAGGGGCTCGCCCGTGACCTGGGGCCCCGCGGCATCACGGTCAACCTCGTACACCCCGGACCGACCGACACCGCGGCCAACCCCGCGGACGGCCCCAATGCCGAGTCCATCCGGGGCTTCACCGCTCTCGGCCGCTATGCGGCACCTTCCGAGATCGCGGACGTGGTGGCACACCTCGCCGGCCCGGCTGCGGGCTTTGTCACGGGTGCCACGCTAGCCGCGGACGGCGGCTTCGCGGCCTGACAGGCCGAGGACATAATTGCGTTGTGGCGCCTGAAGGACGCCCATAAGGTCACCCGCATGTCTCTACGTCTCCGTATGCGTCAAGCACTGCCGGAAGCGATGCGTGCCCGCGACAAGGCAGCGGTGAGCGCCCTGCGCGCAACGCTCGCCGCGCTGGACAACGCTGAAGCGGTGCCGGTGGACGAAGCGGAGCTTCGCGGCGTGGCCCTGGAGCATTCGCCGGCGGGGGCCGGTGCCACGGAGGGAGTACGGCGCGAGTTGAGCGAGCGCGGCGTGGCGGATGTCGTACGCGCCGAGGCCACCGAACGCCTGGACGTCGCAGCACAGTTGACCGCCCCAGCGCACGCCGACCGAGCCCAGCGGCTCCGCGCGGAGGCCGCTGTGCTGCTCGGTTTCCTGGACGACCCCGGGACTCTGTAGGACAGAACGCCGTGGACAGAGGGAGGCGGACCGTGGGCGGTTCCCCGCGGTCCCGATCCGGGTGTCAGCGAGATCTCAGCCCTCCACCAGGGTGACTCGATCTCGCTGACACCTGCGCCCCGGTGCCGGGAACCGGCGCTCCGGCCTCCTGGGAACGTGGCACTCTTCGGTTCCCGAGGGTGTCACCGGCGCAGCCGTGAACGCCCGGTCCTCCTGCGCGGATCGTGGCTCGTGCCTTCGACGGCCCACTGGCCCGGCGCGCCTGCGGGCGTGCCCGCCCCGGCGTCGGCCGTCGCGGTCTCCATCTCCGGCTGCCGCGCGCGCACTCCCGTGGGCCGCGGCGGGGTGAACCTCACGGGCAGGGAGAGCAGGCGGCGGGAGACCCAAGCCGACTGCCACTGCAGCTCCTCCTCGGCGACGAGCAGCTCCAGGTCCTTCAGCCGTGTCAGCAGAATGTCGATGCCTGCCTCGGCGATGGCCCGTCCGATGTCCCGGCCGGGGCACTCGTGGGGGCCGGTGGAGAACGACAGGTGTCCCTCGTTGTGCGGGACAGGTCCGGACTGCCGGGCAGCGGGGTCGGCGTTGGCCGCTTCGATGCCCAGAATAATCATGTCGCCGGCCTTGATCTGCTGGCCTCCGATGACCATGTCTCCGGCAGCCCAGCGGGTGGGCAGCAGCCCGATCGGCGGGTCGTCCCAGAGTACGCGGTTCAGGGCCTCGGGCAGTGTCATCTGGCCGCTGGTCAGGTCCCGGCTGAACTGGCGCTGCGTCAGGATCCCCAGCAGCGTGTTGGCGATCAGGGCGACCGTCGGGGTGTAGCCGGCGACGAAGACCAGGCGCAGGTGCTCCACGACCTCCTGCTCGCTGAGGTGCGCCTCGTGGTCCAGGAGACGGGTGACGAAGTCGCGGCCGCCGACGGCGTTGGACACCGTCTCGCCGGCCTGCCGTCGCCGGACGAGTTCCTGCATGGCGCGGGTCACGAAGGCGTTTCCCTCCGCGGCACGCTCGCTGCCGCTGGTCAGGTCGCGCACGGCCGTCACCAGGGCAGGGCTCTCCTCCTCGGGCATGCCGTACATCCAGGCCAACACCAAGGCGGGCAGCTGCGCTGCGTACTCCGAGACCAGGTCGGCCGTGCCGCGGGAGGCGACGCAGTCGATGAGCCGGTTGGCGTACCGGCCGATGTAGCGGCGCAGACTGTGCCGGTTGAAATCCAGGCCTTCCACCACGGCGCTGCGCAGCCGCGCGTGGGGCACGCCGTCCTCGAACGCCACGACGGGCTGGTAGGCGGTCATCGGAGCCAGGGGGTGGTCTGCCGGGATCCGGCCCTCCTGGAAGACCCGGCCTCGGCGGGAGTCACAGACCACCCGCGAGTTGCTCTGCATCACATCGCGTGTGGCGTTGTAGCCCAGAATCAGGTAGGCGGGGATGTCGCCGGGGGCGAGCACGGGGGCTACATCGCCGTACTGCTGCCGCAGCCGTTCCAGTACCGGTCCCAGGGGCTCGGCGTCGGGGCCGTAGATGCGCTGCCAGGGGCCGGGAGCCCTTTGTGCGTGCGCGGGGCAGCCGGGAGGCGGGGCCGGTGCGGATGAGGCACGGGGGTCTGGATAGGTGGACATGCTGCCTCCCAGCGGCGTTGCGACAGATCCCCTGCTGTTCAGCCCGCCGGTTCGCGCCGTGACTTCGCGACCCCGGGTGGAGGGCTTGCATCACGCCCTGTGCGAGGATGCACAGGGCGTGATGATCAGCAGTGATCAGCAGCCTACCTGCTCAACTTCCCGTGGAGTGCCCGGGATCGAGGGGGACGGCCTCTCGGGCACGGCCCTCTCAACGGAGGGTGGCTGTGGCTACGGCTTACGCGGATGGACGGTCATGGGCACGCGGTCCGGTCGGGCCACGGCCGAGACCACCTGCTGAGGGGTGTGTCCGCTCTGCGGAACCATGCGCCACGAGCGCAGTACTTCCGCGAGGGCGATGGTCGCCTCGGCGAGGGCGAACTGGTCGCCGATGCATTTGCGGTTCCCACCCCCGAAAGGCATGAATGACCGCTTGATCTCGGGGTTGTCCACCCATCGGTCGGGATTGAAGGCGTCGGCGTCGTCCCCGAAGACGGCGGGATCCCGGTGGATGGCGTACATGCTGAATGCCACCTCCGTCTCCGCGGGCAGCGTTACTTCCCCGAGAGTCACCGGCTCGGTGCTGCGGCGCATCAGGAACGTGACGCCGTGCAGGCGGATCACCTCGTCCAGTACCCGCCGCAGCGCGGTCAGCCGGGGAACGTCGGCGATGGTCACCGGCCGGTCCGTACCGACGACCTCCAGAATTTCCTCCACCACCTGTTGGTCGGCCTCGGGATGGTGGGCCAGGTAGTGCCAGGCCCAAGCCAGGGTCGAGGCGGTGGTTTCCGCACCGGCGAACAACAAGGTGGCTACCTCGTCGCGGACCTGGACGTCGTCGAGGTCCTTCTCCTGGAGGAGCTGTGCGAGGAGATCGTCGTGCTCCTTGTCGTGACCGGCTGCCCGTGCGGTGGTGATGACCTGGTCGATGACCCCGCTCAGGTGCTGGGAAGCGCGGTCGAAGACGCGGTTGTAGCGCACCGGCAGCCGGTCCAGGAGCTTGGGGGAAGCGGCGCGCCTGAGGAGCATGTCCAGCAGAACGGGCAACTCGGTGCGGATCGTTTCCACGGCCGGCGCCCCGATGTCGCTGGAGAACAGACTCATCGCGATCGAGTCGATCGAGTAGGCGGCGGCCTCCTCGTAGATGTCCACTCTCTGCCCCGGCTGCCAGGACTCCGAGAGACGCCGGGCATTACGACTCATGATCTCGGAGTAGCCGTCGATGCGTTCCCTACTGAACATGGGCTGGATCAGGCGGCGGTTGCGGCGGTGCAGTTCCCCGTCCGCGGTGGAGAGTCCTTCGCCGGCCAGTCGCTTCAGCCGCTGGAAGAATCTTCCCTTCTGGAACTTGCGGCCTTCGCGGACCAGGACGTCATGCAGCCGCTCGTGCGTGGTGACCACGTATACGGGCATCCAGCCCAATTGGATGCGTACCAGGCCGCGGTCATCGGCGTGTTCCCGAAGGGACAGCAGGAACCCGAACGGGTCCCGGTAGAGCGCCAGAGCGTGCCCGAGAAGGGGCGTGGCACCTGGCGCCCGGGGTATCGGGCTGGTTCCGACAGACGGAGCGGCAAGTGCCACTGGTGTGTCCTTTGCTGTATGCGGCGCTGAGCACCGGAGCCTGGGCGAGCTTGTTGATCAAGTCTGCCCACCGCGTGCCACGATCACGCACATACGGAATGTGATGTTCTACGTGATCTCGCCGCATGAACGCCGAGCCTGGTCGGGCACGGCAGCAATGTGCCCGACCAGGCGCGTCTGCCCCCCCGGCTACAGGTACGGCCGGGTGATCAGCTCGATTGCGTGTCCTGCTGGGTCTTTGAAATAGACGCCGCGGCCGCCGTGTCCGTTGTTGATTTCGCCCGGGCGTCGCATCTGCGGGTCGGCCCAGTGCTCGACGCCGTGGTCACACAGCCGCTGGTATGCCCGGTCGAACAGGTCGTCATCGACCAGGAACGCGTAGTGCTGCATCTGGATCTCGACCGGCGGCTCGGCGAACTGGAGCAGTACGCCGTCGGTGAGCTGGATGTTGGTGAAGAGGCCCCAGGACGGCGCTTCCGGCACTTCCAGCAACTCGCGGAAGAAGCGGGCGGACTCGTTGCGGTCCCTGGCGGCGATGATGGTGTGGTTGAAAGTGGCTGTCACTCAGTTGTCCTCACTGTGGTTCGGCATTGACGCGGACTCGTCTGGTGCAGGAGCACTGGGAGGTCCGCGTGCCGAACTGAGGGGGTGCCTGTGCACCCGCTGTGCGATCAGCCGTCCACCGGGTGGCCGATCCGTGAGTGGCTTGACGCCGGTCCGGTGTTCACGTCGGTAACGGTAATTGTTCGGAGTTTCCGTGACAACGTCTTATTCACGGACCGAGGGAGCAGCTGCCGGCGTCGAGGGCGAGGGTTTCGCGCAAGGACCGGAGGGTGCGGTCGTGGCGGAGGCGGGCCGTGGCTGCTGTGTCGGGGGTGTGCCCGGAATCGTCGCTGAGGAGCGTCCAGGGCAGCTTCTTGGCGAGCGCGCGGGCGACCAGGGCCGCACTGTCCTGGTAGCTGGTGACTTCGTCGTTCTCTCCGTGCAGGATGGTGATGCGCTGCCGCGGTGTCGTCGTCGTGAGGTGCGCCGGGTCGAAGACACGCTCTGCGGGGGTCGCGGCCGTGAGGGAGTAACGCTCGGCGAACCATGCGGTGTAGTGCGGGGAGGCCTCGCCCGCACGTGCCGCTTGCCGGACGATGTCGGTCATGGGCGCGGCCGCGACGGCGCCGGCGAGCGATGGTTCGAGTACGCACCCCAGAAGGGCGAGCGATCCGCCGAAACTGCCACCGAGCAGGGCCGTGCGGTGTGGTGGGACACCGCGTTCTCGTGTCAGGGCGAGGCAGGAAGCCAGATCGGCTGCGAAGCTCTCGGACCAGCGAAGCCATGGTGCTCGCAGGTGCTCGGCGCCGTAGCCGGTGGAACCTGTGTAGTTGAGGGCGATGACGAGGGCGCCCTCGTGCAGGAGATGCCGGTAGAGGCCGTCCCAGCGCAGTTCGTCGCGCTCCAGGGACTCCGGTCCGCCGTGCAGGCTGATGACGGCTGAGGTGGGGCGTGCGGTGGGTCGTGCGGGCGGGCTGTGGATGAGCGCGGGGACGGTACCCGGCGAGGTGTGGGTGCCCAGCCAGGTATGGGTGATGGGTGGCAGGTCCGGATCGGGTGGGACGGCGCCGGGGGACTGTTGGGCGTCGCCGTCGGGGCCTATCCACCAGGTTCGGGTGCCACCCGTGGTCGACAGGCCGTGAAGGCCGATGCCGTGCGGCGCGGTGGTACGCATCTGCAGCCGGCCGGAGCCCGGAGTGGGGACTTCGGTGACGGCATTGCGGGTGAGGTCCAGGCGGTGGGCTCGATCGGTTCCCTGACGGGTGGTGATGAAGAGGGCGTGGTCGGGGTTGTCGAGGAAGAAGCGCGCGTCGGACACCGGTCCGTGGCCGAGGTCCCGGATGCTGCCCGAGATGAGGTCCCAGACGGCGAGGCCGGCTGTTTCGGGGACGTTGATGGCGATCAGGGCCTGGTGCGTGCAGCCGTCGAGCCAGGTGGCGCGGTGGGGGGTGCTGCCGGTTGCGGGGCTGGTTTCGGGGACCGTACCGCCTTCGGCAACGGTGGTGGCTTCGCATGCAGTGGTGGCCAACGGCTCGGCGTGGAGCAGTGGCGGCCACGGGCCCCGGTCCTCGCGCAGCACGACCACGTTGGCGGCATCGGCCCAGTGCACCGCCTCGCCGGGGTTCCGGGGGCGGTGGACGCGTACGGCTGCTCCGTCGGCTGCCCGGATCAGTAGTACGGTCTCGTCCGCATCCTGCACGGTGAGGAGGTAGCAGGTGGCGCCGGTCTCGGTTCGTGCGGCCAGGACATCGGTGAGCGTCCAGGAGGATGCGCTGTCCGGCAGGGCCACCTGCCAGTCGTTCTTCGTCCCGTCGAGGTGGTGTTCTGCCACGGTGAGGGAGGTCGGGTCGAGGTGGAAGCAGGCGAATACCTCGTCCGCTTGCGAGTAGAGCGCCGCGTCGCCGTCGAGAGCGATGCCTACCGTGCTTACTTCGAGGGCGGGGTGTCGATCGGGCGGCCCGTCCCTTGAGGGCCGCTTGACCTGGACCACTCCGTCGTCCTGTAGCAGGCCGAGGACCGGACCGTTGCGCCAGGTGAGGAGGGTGTGCGCGCGTTCGGTGAAGAGAAGCTCGGGCAGCGGCGTCGGGGGCGTCCCCGTCTCGGAGGAGGCGGTTGATGAGCCCGACAGGGGTGATGAGCCCCGCCGGGACGACGAAGACTCAGGCCGGGACATCGACGGCCGTCCCGGTGGCGACGTCAGAGGTGGAGTGCTTCTTCACCGAGCGGTAGAAGGCGGGCACCAGGACGGCGTTGGCGACGGTCAGTGCCGTGGCGATGAGAACGGTGTGCGAGCTGCCCAGCGAGTGGTAGAGCCAGCCGCCGAGGGCACCACCGAGGGAGTCGCCTGCGAGGAACGCGCTCTGCACGAGACCGAAGAACACTCCGGCGAGGGCGGTGGGGAAGGCGTTCAGCTGGAGCAGTTCCTGCGACACGGTGGCCCCGAGGAGAAACGCGCCGCGCAGCGCCAGTGCCAGGGCGGCGATCCACGGGCTGGTGGCCAGGGCGAGACACAGTGTGGTCAGGGCACAGCAGGCTTCGGCGCCGAGGAAGAGGGCCAGAGGGTTGCGCCGGCGGAGGTAGCGCCCGGCGAGCGAGGCGGCCAGCAGACGGACCAGGCTCGCGACGGCGAGGACCGTACCGACCCACGCGAGAGGGACGCCCCGGTCGGCCAGCAGCAGTGGAAGGTACGGAGTCAACAGGCTGACGTAGAAGCCCATGAGCAGCCCGAGGCCGGTGACGCCGATGGCCATGCCGCGGTGGTGGGTGAACAGGTCCGTGAGTCGTGGACGCGAGGCGCTCTTGCCGTCGGGACCTGCGGAACCGTCGGCCGCCGTGTGCGGGGAGGGTTTCGTAGGGGGGATGAAGAGCAGCGTTGCCAGTACGCAGCCGGCGGCGAGGAGCAGTACGGCGACGTAGCCGCGGTCGCCGGTGCCGATGAAGGCTGCGAGTGCTCCGGCCGACCCGGTCCCGATCGCCATGCCCGCCTGGTTCATGAATTCGCGGCGGGAGACGATGCCGGTCCGCTGGTCCTCGTCGGTGTTGTAGAGAATCCAGACACGCAGTGCGATGAAGACCGAGCAGGCGCCGAAGCCGGCAACGACTCCGGAGAGCACGGCCACGAGCGGGCTGGCGTGCACCACGCGCAGGGCCATGCCCGTCGCGTAGAGCACTCCGCCCGCTGCCATGAGCAGCCGCGGGCCCGAGCGGTCGGCCAGCCGGCCGATGGCGACCGACGTCGTACCCGCGATGGCCATGGCGGTGTAGGACAGTCCGAACTGGACGAGATCGTCGTGGCGTTCGAAGTACAGGGGGTGGACTGTCTTGGACAGCCACATTCCGGTGAAGAAGAGGAAGGTGAAGGCGGCGAGACGGCGGGCTCCCCGTACGCGCGTGGTGGGGAGCGCAGCTGAAGTCGGTTTCATCGTCAGGGGTATGCCTTGCTCACGCCATGGCTTCGACGACCAGGTCGAGGTTGGTGCGTGCGTCGGGATGGTCGGGAGTCAGCCGGAGGACGTGTTCGAGTGCGTCGCGTGCCTCGGCCCAGTTCCCCAGGAGGGTGTGCTGTTCCGCCACCAACGTCAAGAGGCCGCCGCGTTGTTCGGGAGTGAGATCGTGAGTGGGCCGGCCAGTGGCAACGGCCAGCACCTCCGCGCTGCGTCCGGCCTCGGCGAGGGCGTACACGTAGTCGTAGAAGGTGTCGTAGGACCGGGGCGCGCAGAGGTGAGCGCGGTGGTACGAGGCGACGGCCTCCTCCGTAAGGCCCAGCTGCAGGTGGGTGTAGCCGAGGAGGGAATGCACCTCGGTGATGGAGGGGCCCAGCTCACGTGCAGTGATCAGGGCATCGAGCGCTGATTCGAAGGACTCGGCGTCGAGGTGACAGTGTGCGAGTTCCATGTGGTACTCGGGCATGTTTCCGTCGACAGCCAGCAGCTTCTCGTACGTTTCGATGGCCATCGGGAGATTCCCGGAGCGGCGGTAGCACTGCGCCAGATTGTAGATCAGGACGGTTTGGTGCATGTGATGCTTGCCCGAGCCGGAACGCAGTTTCTCGATTCCCTCGGTCAGGTGCTGGATCGCTTCTTGGACGCGCCCTCGCCTGAATTCTACGAGGGCGTAACCATTCCGATTGAAAACCCGGTGAAATTCGAGGTCGGGGGTATCGGACGGCGCCTTCTGGAGAATCTCGTGCCCGAATTCGAGGTGCTGTGCCGTGCGGTCCAGCGACCGGAGGTGGGCGGGGTGGTGGCGGGCATAGAGCATGGCGAGCCCGTAGTGGGCGCCCGCCGCACTGACGGGATCGGGATCCTCGCACCAGCGCAAGTAGCAGAACTCCGCCTCCAGCGTGCGGCCGAGCATGGCGTGGGCCAGGCCGAGGCGCCCCCACACGGGCGGCGTGTTCCGGTGCCGCAGGAGCGCTTCGAGAATGCGTACGGCGCTCCAGCTGTCGCCCACGCCGAGCAGGTCCACCGCCTGCTCGTACAGGAAGTCCTGCTCCTTCGCGTCGAGCGCTGACGCCTGGGCGAGAGCATCGATACGGGTCTCCGTTGCCGTGGGGCGCCAGGCCAGGACCCCTTCATCGCCGGCTTCGTCACCGCTGTCCGCACCTGCATCTCCCGTGGCGCCCAGCCGGAGGGTGACGTGGACATCCGGCACGTTGCCCATGACCTCGAAAAAGGCCCGACTGCCCGCATCGAGGCGCTCGGCGTTCGTGACCTCGACCATGGGCGCGCCGCCTGAGTCGAGGTAGGCGCGTGCGACATCACGGAAGTTGCGGTTTAGCCGGTCCCTCAGGAAGAAGCGGATGCGCTCATGGGCTTGAGCGGCGTCGGTCAGACTCGCTTCGCTTCTGACTGCGTTGCCGGCGGGATCCTCGGGTGAGATGAGACGAAGACCGATCAGGGCCTCGCGGGGCCAAGCGGATGTATCCACCGTGCCGATCAGGGTTTTGACCGGGCCGAAACCCACAATAGAACGGTCGGCCGCAACTGTAATGCGCTCCATTGTCCCCGCCTCTCCGGAATCCATTCACACTCTTGCGGGGGGCGCATTCAGTGCGACCCCCGCAAGTGTTCGGCTTTGCCGAATCAGGATGCGTTGTACATCACGGAGAACTTGACCTTCTTGGGCTTCGGGGCGGCCTTGATGAGCTTCATTCAAACCTCCTCTTTTTGGCCGACAGTCATTGTCGGACGTCTGGAGATTAAGCGCGTTCCGTCAAGCCGAGCAACCGGAAGTTTACATTCCCGAGTGTGATGTGGATCACAGTGGAGGTATTGTTGAAGTGAGATCTAATTGCGATAGTAAAAAACGCGCGTTTGGTGAAGCGCTTCGCAGAAAAGCAAAGCGGTTATAAAGCCGCTGGTCACCTCCGGGCTGCGGGTGCACTCCGCCGCGGCGTCGCCGAGTCGGCGGCGGAGGAGAAGCCGCGTTGCAGGCGGTGCAATTCGCGTGGGCGGTGGGAGGGCGCGCCGGGGTGGCGAAGGCGGCGCCCGGGGGCGTGCACCCCGGGACCTCTGGAGCCTACGGAGTTGGTGGCGGCTCGTGTGGTTCGGCCCAGATGTCGGGTGGGACTATGCCGGTGGAGCGGCCGTACGGGTCGAGCAGCCGGCCGAGGAGCTTGTCGTGGCGCAGGGTGATGACGCGGTCCACGATCTCCAGGCCGGGGTGGGTGCCGGCGAGGTGGGACTCCAGGCGCATGGCGTCGTCCACGGAGTGCAGGCTTGCCTGGACGATGAGGTTGTGGGGGCCGCTGACGGCGGCGCAGTTACGGATTTCCGGCAGGCGAATCAGGGCATGGCCGACCGCGGGCAGGTCGGTGGGCGGGACCTTGGCCCAGAAGGTGATGGCGACGGGCCAGCCGCCTAGGGGGCGGGCGAAGTCACAGCGGAACCGCAGGACATCTAGCCGGGTCAGCTGCTCGATGCGGCGTTTGGCGGTGGACAGGCTGACGCCCAGAGCAGTGGAGAGGGCCTGGTAGGAGGCGCGCCCGTCGCGAGCCAAGTGAGTGAGGAGAGCGCGGTCGAAGACGGTGAGGTCGCTGGGGCCGCTACGGGGCGGCTGGGTGGTTGGTGGTGCGGTGAGCCGGGCGAGTTGGTCGGGGGCGAGGGCAGCGATGCGCCATTGGCCGCCCTCGGTGAACATATGGGTGACGATCCGCGTACGAACGGCGGTGATGCCGGGGACGTGAGGGAGCAGGTCGAGGACGTAGCGGGAGAGGGTGGGCAGATCGCGGGTGGCGACGGTCGCGAAGATGTCGTGGTCGCCGGCGGAGCGCTCGATCGTGAGCATGTGCGAGTGTCCGCCGAGGGCTTGAGCTACGGCGGCGGTGGCGCCGGGAGCGCAGTCGATCTGCGCGAACGAGAGGCACATCTGGTCGAACATGCGGGGGCCGGGGGAGAGCCCGACCCAGGCCGTACCGCGCTCACCAAGGCGGTTGAAGCGGCGGGCGACGGTGACCGGGTCCACCCCGAGGGCGCGGCCGAGTTCGGTCCATGAGGCTCTTGGCCGCAGTTGCAGAGCGTGGATCAGTGCAAGGTCGTCCTCGCTCAGCGGAGTCGCATCTTCCTGCATCAGTATCAAACTCCTGGCGAGAATCCTGCGTCTGACCTCTTCCTGGTGGCCAGTCTTGCACTGTGGGGGCCAGAGGTTCGCACGTGGCGGGCCAGGGGATCAGGAGGGCGGCCGGATCATGGCGTATGCCGACTACCAGAACGAGATCTACTTCCACGGGCTGCACGGGGTGGTGCCCCGGCTGCCGATGACCTACGCCGAGCTGGAGCCGCTGGCGCAGGCCGCGATGCCCCCGTCGGTGCGGTCCTATGTCGCCGGCGGTGCCGGGGACGAGCACACTCAGCGGGCCAACGCCACCGCCTTCGAGCAGTGGGGGCTGGTCCCGCGCATGCTGGTCGGCGCGAGTGAAAGAGACCTGTCCGTCGACCTGTTCGGGATGCACCTGCCCTCGCCGCTGTTCATGGCACCGGTGGGCGTGATCGGACTGTGCGCCCAGGACGGCCACGGCGACCTCGCCACCGCGCGTGCCGCCGCCCGAACCGGCGTACCGATGGTCGCCTCCACCCTGACCGTCGACCCGATGGAGCAGGTGGCCGCCGAGTTCGGCGACACCCCGGGCTTCTTCCAGCTCTACACCCCGACCGACCGGGAGCTGGCCGAGAGCCTGGTCCACCGGGCCGAGGCCGCCGGCTTCAAGGGCATCGTGGTCACCCTCGACACCTGGATCACCGGCTGGCGCCCCCGTGACCTGGCTGCCAGCAACTTCCCCCAGCTGCGGGGACACTGTCTGACCAACTACACCAGTGACCCGGTTTTCCGTTCGCGTCTGGCCAAGGCGCCCGAGGACGACCCGGCTGCCGCGGTGATGCACTGGGCGCAGATCTTCGGCAACCCTCTTACCTGGGACGACCTGCCCTGGCTGCGGTCGATCACCGACCTGCCACTGATCCTGAAGGGCATCTGCCACCCCGACGACGCCCGCCGTGCGAAGGACGCGGGCGTGGACGGAATCTACTGCTCCAATCACGGCGGTCGACAGGCCAACGGCGGACTGCCGGCGCTGCACTGCCTGCCCGGCGTGGCCGAGGCGGCCGGCGACCTGCCCGTACTCTTCGACTCCGGCATCCGCACCGGAGCCGACGTCATCAAGGCCCTCGCCCTGGGCGCGACTGCCGTGGGCATCGGCCGCCCCTACGCCTACGGCCTGGCCCTCGACGGTGCCGACGGCATCGTCCACGTACTGCGCGCCCTGCTCGCCGAGGCCGACCTCCTCATGGCTGTCGACGGATACCCGACCTTGGCGGACCTCACGGTGGAGGCCTTGCGTCGCATTGAGGGCTGAGATCGCCGCAGGTGGGGGCCTGGATGGCGGACGGGGTCCGGCGCCCTGCGTGGTCGTCGGATGCCGGGTGCCGGGTGCCGGATGCCGGTCACAGGCTCGAGAGGAGGTCGTCGAGTGGGGACGGTACCTGCCCGGGGCCGAGGGCCTCGACGAGAAGGCGGCCGTAGCGGATCTTGCGGCCCTTCTTCGTACCGAGGAAGCGGCGCAATTGTTGCTGCCGGGGACGGCCGTGCTGCGCGGGCTGGTGCAGGAACGTCTGCCAGGCGCGGTGGTCGTTCTCCGCCTGGACGATCTCCTCGACTCTTGCTGTGCCCAGCGCGCGGATGAGTTCGTCCTCCAGGTCCTTCACGCACACGAAGACGTGGCCGTTTGGTGCCGGCGCTGCCTGGACCCGCTCCAGAGCACGGTCGTAAAAGCGCTGCTCACCCTCGTCGCACAGTCCCACCAGGCGCAAGTGAAGGCCGGTTGGTCCGAGGAGGTCGGCATACCGGCCGACGCTCATCGCCCCACCCATCGGTACGACGCACACCCCCTCGGCGTCCAGGTCCCGGCCGCGCCGCTCGGCCAGCGCCTCGACGGCCGCGACGTCACTCGGACCTTCCAGCAGTACCGCCGTCCGCACGCTCAGTTGCACCGCCAGATCACTTGCCGGCCCACCGGGACCGCCGGCCGCCCAACCAGTAACCGCGTCCCGGAACGCTCGCATATCCGCCATGGCACGAGTCTGCACCTCGGCCGACGGCACGGCACCGGAATATCCGCGGCCCCCACGTGACGTACCCGACGCCCGCACCACCCGGCAGCCACCGTTGTCACGACCCGCGCAGCGTTGTCACGACCCGCTCATGGTCGACGGTACGCAACGGGTGTAGCGGGGCGGACTGCCTACGAGGCGTACGGCCGTGTGGACAGTGAACTGTCCACCGTCCGAGGGGAGTTCCTTCACCGGGCGGTGCGGAAATCGCACTGTCGATATCTGACGAAAACAGGCGTGAAGTGGAGTCACGTGGAGTGACGCGGGGCGTCCGGCGGGGGAGGGGGCCGGCCGCCCCGACGTCATCCGGTGCACGGCGTGCGGCCCCCGAGCGCGTGACGCATGGCCGACCCCGTGCAGGGCGCGAGTGCCCACTGCTGCCGGAATCAGATGCGCCCGACCGGGTGATTTGCCGCGACTGTCGCACTCCGCTCGCTGATTCAGTAGCACTACGTGCCAATTCGATGATCATGCTTGCCTGTCAGTGGGTAGGCGGCGCCACGACCCATGTCCTCAAGAAACGGAGTCCGCAGTGCCGACGCCCCACCCACCTGCCCAGTCAGCTCTGGACGCAGGTACGACTCTGGCCGCCCCATGGTCCGGCTGGATGGAAGAACACACCGCAGACCTGGTCGGAATACCGCTGCGCATCGCACTGATCATCGTGGTCCTCGCGCTGATTCGATGGGTGGCCAGGCGGGCCATTTCCCGGGTCGTGCAGCATGTGCTGGAGCCGGCCGCCGAAGAATCCAGTTCCAGGCCATCGCGGTCGTCGGGGCGTGGCCCCCTGGTTCTGCACCGTGACCGCTCCCGCGCCCCGCAACGGCGCGAGCAGCGAGCCCGCACCATCGGCGCGGTGCTCAGCAGTGCCGTCACCATCATTCTGGCTCTGCTCGGTGTCGCCATGGTCCTCGACCAGGTGGGTATCGCGCTCGGCCCGCTGCTCGCCAGTGCCGGCGTTGTCGGCCTGGCGATCGGCTTCGGTGCGCAGAGCCTGGTCGCCGACTACCTGTCGGGCCTCCTGATCATGATCGAAGACCAGTACGGCGTCGGCGACTCGGTCGACCTCGGTGAGGCCATCGGCGAGGTGGAACACATCGGCCTTCGGCTGACGCACGTACGGGACCTCAACGGCGGCCTCTGGCACATCCGCAACGGCGAGATCCTGCGCGTCCGGAACGACAGCCAGGACTGGGCACGTGCCGTGCTGGACGTCCCCGTGGCCTACGAAGCCAATCTTGACGTCGTCTACCGCGTCCTCGAGGACACCGGGCAGGCCATGCGCCAGGACGAGGCCTTCACCGACCTCCTGCTTGAGGACCCCTCCGTGTGGGGCGTCCAGTCGCTGGACGCTGACGGTGTCGTCGTACGGCTCGCTGTGAAGACGGTTCCCTTGCAGCAGTGGGCAGTCACCCGTGAGCTGCGCCGTCGAGTCAAGAAGGCCCTCGACGAGGCCGGTATCGACATCCACTTCCCGCAGCGCACCATCCGACTGCTCACGGACGATTCGGACAAGGACTCTCTGCCGTCGCAGCGTTGACCGTCCGGTCATCCTCGCCGCAGTTCCTCACAGCTGCGGCAGCGGCTGCTCGTCGGACCGGTCCTCGCATGGGCGAGAGGCCGGTCCTCCGGGCTGCCGTGTTGGGGCAGGCGGCCAGGCAACGAAACCGAGTTCGGTCGTGACGGTAGGTACTGAGGAAACCCGGCTCGTGTTCCTGCGGGGCAACACTCCATGAGACCGTCGTGTGCGGTCGACGTCAGTCAGTCTGTCGGTGCCGGGAGGGCGCAGGCGTCGGCGATCGTGCGGGTGTCCCAGTAGAACGGACGGACCTCGGTGATCTGTCCGTCCTTGACCTTGACGGTTTGAAGAATCGGGAAGCTGAGTTCACGGCCGGTGGCACGGGCGCGAGCGTGGACCTGTGTGAGTACGACCGCAGTCTCACCGGTGGCAAGAAACTCTTGTTCCACCATGTCGAACGACTCCCACACCGTTCCCATCGTGCGGAAGAACTGCCGCATGCCGCTGTGTCCACGCCACGTACCGCCATACGGCAGGCCATCCGCTTGGTGCAGCTCGACGCTGGGTGCGAAGTAGGGCGCGAGCAGGTCGAACGAGGCCTTGTCGGGGCCTCCGGCGGCCAGGTACTGCGCCTCGGCCGCGTACATGTGGGTGAGGACGGTTACTGATTCAGTGCTGGGGGAGGTCGTCATGCCGTCAGCCTGCTCGGCGAGAGGGGATCGCGCTGGCAGCAATCGGACCTCGTGGTAGAGGGGGCTGGGTGGTCACCGCCGACCCGGGCGGCTTCCCGCGAGAATCGCAGCAGTGGGGATCGGTACGGCGTAGCCGGATACGCGTACCCGGGCGTCGTCCCGGGCCACGTCGACAGTGAGGTCGCTGGGGCGTCCCATGTCCTCGCCCTGACGGATGGTGATCGCACCAGCTGTGGGCGCCAGGCCGAGCGTACGCAGGTAGCCGCCGAACGCGGCGGCCGCCGCCCCCGTGGCGGGGTCTTCGGGGACGCCGCCGACGGGGAACGGGTCACGCGCGTGGAAGTGGCTGTCGCTCTCACGCCAGACCAGGTGCACCGTGGTCCAGCCGTAGGCACGCATGACCTTTGCGAGCGCTTCGAAGTCGTAGTCGAGGTCGGCCAGTCGGGCTCGTGAGCCGGTGGCGAGGACGAGGTGCTCGTTACCGGCGAAGGCAACGTGCGGCGGCAGCGCCGGGTCGAGGTCGGCTGTGTCCCACCGCAGGGCCGACAGTGTGGCGTCCACCTCGGCGGCCTGCGCTGGACGGGATCGGGTGGGCACGCTGGTGAGCGTTGCCCGTACGGCACCGTTGCCGTCGGCCACGGTGGCGACGTTGATGCCGCCGGCCGGGGTGTCGAAGGACAGGTCACCGGGGCCGATACGTGCGGCGAGAGCCACCGCCGTGGCAACGGTGGCATGCCCGCAGAAGGCGACCTCGGCGAGGGGGCTGAAGTAGCGCAGCGTGAACCGGCGCCGCTGCTCGTCCCGGGAGGTGACGAATGCGGTCTCGGAGTACCCGACCTCGGCGGCGATCGCCAGCATCTGTTCCTCGCCGAGCGAGGCGGCGTCGAGGACAACGCCGGCCGGGTTCCCGCCGTCGGGGTGGGAGGTGAATGCCGCGTAGCGCAGGACAGCGACATCGGTTGCGGAGGTCGTGCCTTCAGGGCGAGTCATGGCTTCAGGAGCAGTCATGGCTTCATGCTCCCGCCCGGGTGGCATTATTACCAACGATAGTTATGGATGGAACCCATCGAAGTGTGTGATGGCTTGCTAGCCTTCGGGCATGGACACCCGACTGCTGCAGACCTTCACCGCGCTCGCCAGGTCGGGAAGTTTCACGGGTGCCGCCGGCGAGCTGCAGCTCGCGCAGTCCACGGTCACAGCGCAGATCAAGGCCCTTGAGAAAGCGTTGGGGACCCGGCTCTTCGACCGGCTTGCCAGAGGCGCGCTGCTCACCGACGCCGGCCGGCGGTTGCTCACCCTGGCCGAAGAGGTCCTGGAGGCCGAGTCGCGTCTGCTCGCGACCGCCGCTGAGGACGGGCCGGTCACTGGGGCGGTGGTGGTGGGCGCGGGTGAGACCCTGTGCTCGGCCCATCTGCCGACTGTGATTGCTGCGCTGCGCAGCCTCCATCCGGAGGTGGAAGTGCACCTGCAGCCGTGCAGCACGGCTTCCGCCGTGGAAGGACTGCGGGCAGGGCGGCTCGACTGCGCTCTCTTCCTGGAGGACCAGGTCGACCACCCGGATCTCCTGGCCGAGCGCATCGCCGGCCAGCCCCTGGTCCTGCTGTGCTCACCGAGCCATCCGCTCGCCGGCCGCGAACGGCCCGCTTCCTGGCGCGAATTGGCACAGGAGAGCTTCTTCCTCCACGAGCAGGGCTGTTCCTACAGCGACTGGCTTGCTCAACGTCTACTGGCGGTCGCCGGCACCCAGCCCCGTCTGACGCGATTCGGCAGCATCGAAGCTGCTCGCGCCTGCGTCGCAGCCGGGCTGGGGCTGACCGTTCTCCCGCACGCCAATGTGGCCGAGTCGCTACGCGACGGCCGCCTCACCGCGGTCCCCGGCCCCGCGCTCCCCGACGTTTCCGTCCACCTGGCGCGCCATCGCCGCCGTCATCCCTCCCGTGCGACGCGAGCCGTTGCAGCTCAGGTCGTACGTCATTTCAGTGTGTAGGGAGGAGGGGGTGGGACATGTCGGGGCATGCCTCGGGGGCGTCGAATCATGCCCAGGAGAGTGGGGGTGTGAGAGACGTATCCGTGTGGGGTGCTCGGGGCACGTGAGTTGCTTTGGACACTTAGTATGCGAGGCATGACAGAGCGACGTGCGATTCTCAGCGGCTCGACCTTTGAGGAACAGATCGGGTACGCCCGTGCCGTGGTCGACGGCGACTGGGTGCATGTGTCCGGGACGACCGGCTTCGACTACGCCACCATGACCATCTCCGACGATGTGGTGGAGCAGGCCGAGCAGTGCCTGCGCAATATCGAGTCCGCACTGACCGAGGCGGGGTGCGGTTTCGCCGACGTGGTGAGGGTGCGCTATCTGCTGCCCGACCGTGAGGAGTTCGAGCCTTGCTGGCCGGTGCTGCGCCGCTGCTTCGGTGATGTACGGCCGGCTGCCACGATGCTGGTGTGCGGGCTTGCCGATCCCCGCATGAAGATCGAGATCGAGGCGTACGCGCGGCGGGCCACCGCGTGACAGCACCGCCTGGTCTACGTCGCTGCCGAAGTGGCCAAGGCTGTGGCCCTGTTCATCCTCGGGATCAGTGCCCTCGCGGCGGCCTGAGGTTCCTGGAACGGCGACGCTCGGGCCGATCCGGGAAGGGATCGGCCCGAGCGGACGTCCTTGCGCGTCAGCGTCAGGCTCTTGCTGCTACGGCCGGACGAGGAGGATCGAGTTGATCGGTGTCAGGTCCTTGTCCACGTAGTACCCGGGCTGGATGAAGCCCTGGCAGTCCCCCGTTCCGTTGTAGCCAGTGCAGGTGCGGGCCGTCGCGCCGCCCGTCTGGTTGTTCAGGACGTAGTGCTGACCGACCTGGTTGCTGAGGTTGTGCGCCCCGTAGCTGTAGAAGACCAGCGACGGGCGGTCGTTGTTCCACCCGGCGTTCTGCGGATAGACGCAGACGGCCCCCGAGGGACAGCCGCGCAGGCTGCCCGCTGCCGGGGCGGCGTTGGCGGTGGACATCCCGACCGTGGCGAGAGCGCCCACGGCAAAGGTCAGCGCCGCGGCCCTGGCGATCTTTCGCATGTTTCCCCCTGTTTCTCCCCTGACGCGACGTGCCGCGCCGTCCCGTTGGGACGACGCGACAACTGCGTCCCTGTCGCAACAAGAATGCGGCATGACATACCGCGCCTACAACGCTTACTCGACCTTTAGTGAAAGTGGGGGTATAGCGGTGTGACTACTGGTATAAGCGGGATCGGTGGTAGGGCAGCAGCCGGTCGGGCGGGCCGCCCGACGCCGGTAGCCAGGCAGACGGCCAGTCAGGCAGTCAGGCGGAGGCGTGTCAGGCCGTGGTGTGTGTCAGGCGCGGCGGCGGAAGGCCTTGCGTACGAAGCGGACGAGCAGCCAGATCAGCAGCGCCACGACCACGATGAAGAGGATCAGCAGCACGATCAGGAGGATGCCGAGCTTCTTGAAGAAGCCGCGCTTCTTCTTCGTCGGCTTGTGCTTGCTCACCGACGCCTTGTGGACCGTCTTGGCCGTGGGGTGGTGGACTGTGGAGCCCGAGTGCTTGTGGACGTGCGAGCCGTAGGGCGAGGCGGCTTCGGCGGTGGTGTTCACGGTGCTCGCCGACTGCCTTTGAACGGTGGGCTGTTGGGCGGCTATCGCCGTTGTAGGTGCGGCCAGCAGCAGCGTCGTGCCGAGCAGTGCGCTCAGGATGGCGGTCAGCCAGCGGCTGGGTGTCATGTGGGCTCCCAAAGAGGTGCATCGGTGCGGTGGTGATCACCTCATTATCCCGATCCGCGGGAGTGGTTGACCCTGACGCAGGGGCAGCCTCGCAGGGTGGTCGGTATGAGGACCATGAAGGACGACGAGGCGACCGACGCTGCCGGTCGGCGCTTTACCGTACGCCACGATGGCGTCACGATCCCGGTCACCCGCGGCGGGCGGGGACGCCCGCTGGTGCTGTGTCCTGGGCTGAACTCGACGCAGGCTGACCTGCATGAGTTGGTTGCGCTCCTTCGGCGGGAGCACTACGTGGTGACCTTCGACCTCAGAGGGCATGGGCTTGCTTCGGCCGCCGACCGGTACTCGTTCGACGCGTTCCTGAGCGATCTCGTTGCTTGAGATCGATGTGGTGCGGTCCACCCTCCTGGATCAGTACCGGGGGATCGGCCACCCCATCAGCATGATCATGTCGACTGCCATCGCGGGCGACGGCAGTGAGGGCCGTGCGCCGCGCCACAACCGGCTCTGGCGGGCCGGTATCGAGCGGCTCCTCCGCGAGTGTCCGCGTACCTCGGCGTTCTGGCTCGACGCCGACCACCGGCTGGTCTTCACGCACGCCGCGGAGATCGCGCAACTGATCGCGCAACTGATCGGGGAACGGACCCCGCGCCAGGGCCTGGAGCGTGGAACTCATGCGGAGCACACACCGGAGCACACGCCGGAGCGCACACCGCCCAGCCGACGAGCCGGCCTCGTGAGCCGTCCCTGGGACACTGGGGTGATGCTGACGATCGGCGAGCTGGCGTCGTACGCCGGAGTGACGGTACGCGCGGTGCGGCACTACCACGCCAAGGGGCTGCTGCCGGAGCCGGAGCGGGACCACTCCGGCTATCGGAGGTACGACGGACGTGCGGTGGTCGAGCTGATCAAGATCAGGACCCTGGCAGAGGCCGGGGTCCCGTTGGCGCGCGTACGGGAGCTGCTGCAGGCGGGCGAGGGGGAGTTCGCCGCGGCGGTCGCGGACATCGACAGGCGGTTGAAGGAGGAGATCCGGGAGCGGCAGCGGCATCGCGAGCGGATCGCCCGCCTCGCGGCCGGAGACCATCTGGTGCTGCCTCCGGAGGTGGTCGAGTATCTCGACCTGCTGCGTGTGCTCGGGGTCGACGAGCGGATCGTCCAGGCCGAGCGCGACGGCTGGATCCCGCTGGCCGCGCACTCGCCGGAGCGAGTACCGGAGTGGGTGGCACGCAAGCGGGAGCAGATCGCCGATCCGCGGCTCGTCGGCTTCTATCGCATTCTGGGGCAGGCACTCGACCGTACTGACGATGACCCGCAGCTGGTCGGGCTGGCCGACAAACTGGCCGCCTACGTCACGGAGGTGGCCGACGAACGGGGTGAGGAGTACCTCGACGACACCGGCATCGAGGCTCCGCTCGTCGAGCTGATGGACACCCTGGCCTTCGACACCGTGCCGCCGGCCCGTCGGCTGATCGAGCTGCTGGAAGAACGCGGTTGGACCGGCTGGACCAGGCTTGGGCGTGTGGGACCGGAGCGAAGCCGGCAGGGGTAGGTGCGGTGGGCCGGGTTCATCGACGGCGTCATCGAAAGCGGTACGCGCACCGCCGCCACGTCCACACCGGCCGCCAAGCGACCGCCGGCCGACCGCTCCGGACGGCAGTGGGGCGCGGCCGGCTGCCACGCCCCACAGAGCCGTCCTGACCAGAGCTCTGGGTCAGGACGTGATGAAGCGGTGGGTACCGGACCCGGCCCGGAACACCGCGCAGTCCTCCGCCATACGGAGGAAGCGGGTGCCGTCGTGGGTCACGTCCTCGGCACGGGCCGCGGGGACCCACACCTCCGCGGTGGAGTTGGCCGGTACGGAGACGGTGAGCGTGAAGCGGTCCTTGCCGTCGAGCGTCCAGCGCGTCCGTACCGGACCGTACGGCCCGTCGAAGCGCGCACTGACGGTGCGTACGCCGCCGCCGGGGCGCGGGCGTACCACGACCGTGCGGAAACCCGGCTCACCCGCCGTGATGCCGGCGAGGTTCTGGTACATCCACTCGCCCACGCAGCCATAGGCGTAGTGGTTGAAGGAGTTCATTCCGACGTCCTGGAAGCTGCCGTCCGGCTTGATGGAGTCCCAGCGTTCCCACATGGTGGTGGCGCCCTTGTCGATCTGATAGCCCCAGGAGGGGAAGGTCCGCTGGTGCAGCAGCCGGTGGGCGACGTCCGCATGACCGGCCTCGGTGAGCGCGGGCAGCAGCCGCGGCGTACCGAGAAAGCCGGTGGACAGGTGGTCCTTCCGTGCCCCGACCAGCTCTACGAGCCGGTCGGCCGCGGCGCGCCTGGCGGCCGCCGACGGCAGCAGGCCCATGGACAACGCCAGGACATACGCCGTCTGGGTGTCGCCCTTGATTCTGGTGCCGTCCGACACATAGGCGTCGTTGAACGCCTGCCGGATGCGGGTCAGGAGTGTGTCGTACGGCCCGCTGTCCTTCCCCAGCACCTTCGCGATGCGTGCGACGAGGTCGGTGGCATGGGCGAAGTACGCGGTGCCGATGACGTCCTTCGGGGTCTCGTCGTCGACGTTCAGCCAGTCGCCGTAACCCTCGGCCGGGCGCAGCAGGCCGTCGCTGTGCGCCTCCAGGTAGGAGATCCACTTCTGCATCGCGGGCCAGTTCTCCGCCAGTACCCCCTCGTCGCCGTAGGCCTGGTACAGCGCCCACGGCACCGTGACCCCGGCGTCCCCCCAGCCCGCGACGCCCGAGCCGACCGGGCCGACGAGGGGCGCGACGTCGGGGAAGGCCCCGTCGTCGCTCTGCCCGTCACGCAGATCGCGCAGCCACTTGGTGAGGAAGCGGGCGGAGTCCATGGTGTAGGCGGCGGTGGGCGCGAAGACGTTGATGTCGCCGGACCAGCCGAGCCGCTCGTCCCGGGCCGGGGTGTCGGTCGGCACGGCGAGGAAGTTGCCGCGCTGACCCCAAGTGATGTTGCTGTGCAGCTGGTTGAGCATTGCGTCGTCGGTCGAGAAGTCCAGGGTGAAGGGCACCGCGGTGTGCAGCACCCGTCCGACGACGGCATCCTTCGGCGGTGTACCGGGGTACCCCGTCACCTCGACGTACCGGAAGCCGTGGAACGTGAAGCGCGGCTCGTAGCGCTCCTCCCCGGCGCCCTTGAGGGTGTAGGTGTCGACCGGGCGCGCCGTACGGAAGTTGGCGACGTAGAGCGCACCGTCCTGGTCGAGGACTTCGCCGTGCCGCACGGTGATCTTCTGACCCGCCTCGCCGCCGCGGACGGTGAGCCGTACGACGCCGACCATGTTCTGGCCGAGGTCGTAGAGGAAGACGCCGGGGCGCTGTTCGGTGACCTTCACCGGCTCGACCTCCCGCATCATGCGGGTCGGCGCTTCGGTGGTGGGTACGACGGTGGCGGTGATGTCCTGCTGTGCCGTGGCGGCCTGCCAGTCCGAGTCGTCAAAGCCGGGGGCGGTCCAGCCGGGCGTCGCGGCGCGCGCGTCGTACTGCTCGCCCATCATCAGGTCGGCTGTCACCAGTGGTCCGGCGGCGGCCCGCCACTGCTCGTCGGTGGTGATCCGGTCGGTGCTGCCGTCCGTGTACCGGACCTCCAACTGGGCCAGGAGCGCCGGGTGCGCGCCGTAGGTGTCCTGCCCGAACCAGCCGACATTGCCCGCGTACCAGCCCGTGGCGAGGGTGACGCCGAGTGCGTTGTCGCCGCGCCGCACCGCGTCGGTGACGTCGTACGCCTGGTACGGCACGCGCCGCTTGTAGTCCGTCCAGCCGGGGGCGAGGCGGTCCTCGCCGACGCGCTCGCCGTTGAGGTGCGCCTCGTACAGCCCGAGGGCGGTGAGATAGAGCCGGGCACTGGCCACCCGTTTGCGGGCGAGAGTGAAGGATCGGCGCAACTGGGCCGGTGACTGCTCGGCCCGCACCTTCCCCCACGGATCCGCGCCCCAGGCGGCGACGGTACGGGCGGGCTGCCAGCCGCTGTCGTCCGCTCCCGGCTCCTGCCAGCCGTCACCGGGCTTCCGGTCGGTGCTCAGCCAGCCGTCGCCCGTGGTGTGGCGGGTGGTACCGGTGTCCGTGGTGATCTCCAGCACGGCGATCAGTCCCGCCGGGCTTGCGCCGGCGTTCTCCGCGCTCACGGCGAGGGTGTTGGTGCCGGCGCGGAGGTCGTGGGTGAGGTCGAGGAGGGCGGGCCGGCTCCAGCTCTTCTGCACGTCGAGCGCGCCGCGGTGGGTGAGCTCGGTGCCGTTGACGTACGCGGTGAAACCATTGTCGGCGGCGATGACGAGCCGCGCCCGGCGCACCCCCGCGGGAATCTCGACGGAACGCCGGAACCAGCGGGTGCCGGCGGGGGCATTGCCGCCCGGCGCTTCCTCGGGGAACCAGATCCAGGAGGCACCCTCCAGGGACGGGGCCGCGACGAGCGTGGCGGGTGCCGCGATCCAGTCCCCGTGCCACTGCTCACTGTCCGTCAGCCCCATCTCCCACCAGGTGGGTTCGCTCCATGCCGAAGGCCGGTCCGCACCGTCCCACACCCGCACCGACCAGTGGTAGCGGGTGGCCTGCTGCGGCGTGGGCCCGTCGAACGGTACGAGCAGAGACTGCCGCGAGGCGCGCCGCCCGCTGTCCCACACATCGGGGTCGGCCAGCCGTGCCGGGCTGGTGGCGACCCGTATCTGATAGGCGTGCTGCACCTGGTCGGGAGCGGAGGAGCCGAGCTGCCAACTGAACCGCGGACGCGGTGTGTCCAGCCCGATCGGCCGGTCGGCGTACTCCGTCGTGGTGGACTCGACGCGCAACACACCTCCGCCGCCGCTGTGTTCGCCCTCCCCGCCACTGTCACCGACTGCAACGGCGGTGGGCGCGGAGAGCGAGAGCGCGGCGGTGGACGCACCGGTAGCGGCTGCGGTGGCGAGCAGATGACGGCGGCTGATCATGTGCACCTCCAGAGGGGGGATGGCGGCCGTGGACAGCCCGGAGAGTAAAACGATTCAAGTCGCGCGCCAGGAACGTAGGGCCGAGTGCTACTCGACGTCAAGGGATGTTTCCACTTGAGAGGGAGGGGGTCGCGTGCGAGCCCGCGCCTGAATTGAAAAGATTCAACTAAGTGCTCGCCCTGGCTGCCTACCTACCTACCTGACTGCCTGGCTGCCTGTCTGACGGCCGACCAGCGGCCGGGTTCGACCGGCCCGCTGGTTCGACCGGCCGCCTGGTTCAGCTCGTTCAGCCCCGAGCTTTCGCGCGCTCGGGTGCGGGTGCACCCCTCAGGGGCTCCGGTGCGTGTTCAGGCGCGCGGCCTGGCGGGTGAGGTGGTTGCGTTCGGCGAGGTTGGGGGCTTTGTGGGCCGCCTCGGCGTACAGGCGGGCCGCTGTCGCCAGGTCGCCATTGCGTTCATGGAGGTAGGCCGCTACCGCGGTCTGGCGGGGGAGCGTCTCGTCGCTCAGTGCCGCGAGGGCTGCCAGGCCGGCGCGGGGGCCGTCGGCCTCGCCCACGGCGACCGCGCGGTTGAGGCGGACGACGGGGCTGTCGGTCAGCCGCGTGAGCTCGTCGTACCACTCGACGATCTGCACCCAGTCGGTCTCCTCGGCGGTGGGCGCGTCGGCGTGCAGTGCCGCGATGGCGGCCTGGGCCTGGAACTCGCCCAGCCGGTCGCGGGCGAGCGCGGCCTGGAGGATGCCGATGCCCTCGGCGATCGACGTGGTGTCCCAGCGGCCGCGGTCCTGCTCGGCGAGCGGTACGAGGCTGCCGTCGGGTGCTGTCCGGGTGGCGCGCCGGGCGTGGTGGAGCAGCATGAGGGCGAGCAGTCCCGCCACCTCGGGGTGGTCGATCGCGGCCGCGAGCTGCCGGGTGAGGCGGATGGCCTCGGCGGCGAGGTCGACATCGCCGGAGTAACCCTCGTTGAAGACGAGGTAGAGGGTGCGGAGCACGGTGGCGACGTCGCCGGGGCGGTCGAAGCGGACACCGGAGACGGTGCGTTTGGCGCGGCTGATGCGCTGCGCCATGGTCGCTTCGGGCACCAGGTAGGCCTGGGCGATCTGGCGGGTGGTGAGCCCGCCGACGGCGCGGAGTGTGAGCGCGACGGCGGACGACGGTGTCAGCGACGGGTGGGCGCACAGGAAGTAGAGCTGGAGTGTGTCGTCCACCGAGACCGCCGGGCCTGGCAGCGGCTCCTCGTCGACGAGTTCCTCACGCCGGCGGCGGACGGTGTCCGCCCGAGTCGCGTCGAGGAACTTGCGCCAGGCCACGGTGATCAGCCAGCCCTTCGCGTCCCGCGGGGGGTCGGTGGGCCACACGCGAACTGCCTCGGCCAGCGCGTCCTGTACGGCGTCCTCGGCCGCCGCGAAGTGGGCTCCGCGGCGGCCGAGGACGGTGAGGACGCTCGGCGTGAGGCTCCTGATCAGGGCCTCGTCCATCCGAGTGCCCTGATGAGAATCCTGAGGAGACACCTGAGGGGTCACTCCGTGATGGTGGGCGGCGCGGTCAGGAACGGGCGCACCTCCAGCCACTCGTGGATCGGCTTGCCGCCCGCGCCGGGGGCGGCCGACAGCTCCCCGGCCAGTTCGACGGCGCGCTCGTAGCTGTCGACGTCGATGATCATCCAGCCGGCGATGAGGTCCTTGGTCTCCGCGAACGGTCCGTCGGTGACCGGCGGGCGCCCCGCACCGTCGTAGCGGACCCACGCGCCCTCGGGGGCGAGCGCCTGACCGTCGACGAACTCGCCCGTCTTCTCCAGCCGGGCCGCGAAGTCGTTCATGTACTGCATATGCGCCGAGATCTCCTCCGGGCTCCACTGATCCATCGGCACGTCATTGACCGCAGCCGGTGCGCCGCGGTAGTGCTTCAGCAGCAGGTACTTGGCCATGGTGGTTCTCCTCGATGCTGGGTGCGACCATTGTGGTCGCGTTCACCTCGGGGACGGAGCCGGTCACGCGTTCTCGACATCGTGTCGTCCGAATTTTTCAATTTCCGTGCGGGGCCCGGGCAGGGCCGGTCAGCGCGGGAAACCGGGGGCGTGATGTCTGGGGGAGTCGGTGCCCCTCGGTGCTTCGGCGACCGCCTTGAGGTCGCGAAGCCACGCTTCGAGGCCCTGACGCAGAATCTTGGTCGCGGTGGGAACATCCGATTCGACCTCGGCACCGGTGTGGGTCTCTTCGGTGCTCACACGGACGCCGCCCCTGACCTTGGTGAAGTTCCATACGTGGACGCCGTTGATGCGCAGTCCTTCGCCGACCGCGGGGCCGGTCCAGCGGATGCAGGAGTGGCGCTTCAGCTGCTCGACGGTCGAGGTGATCTCCAGGCCGGTGGCCGGCGTAGCGGGGTTCGGCGGCACCGGCGTCGTCCACCGGAACGCCGAACCCTTCCGGAACGGGCCGTGGTCGAGGCGCTCCATGGTCGTGATCGTGTCCTGCCAGGACGGCCAGCGCTCCACGTCGGTCTGCAGCTTCCAGATCATACGCAGCGGTGCGTGGATCACGGTCTCGGTCCGGTGGCGGACGAGAGCGTGGGGATCGACGCCTTGTCCGCGGCAGGTAAGGGACTTGGCGGGGTGTGCGGTGGCGGCGCCGGCCGGTGCGGCGGCCGTGCCGAGTAATCCGAGGGCCACGAACGGAACGGTGAACAGGGTGGTGCGCATGTGGGTGCGGCGGATGCCGAACCTGGTGTGGGACATGGCGTTCTCCTCGTTGGTCGAGACGCTTCGATACAGCCTAATGTGTTCGTTAGAAGGTATAACGGCATGCCGGTGAGGGGTCAATAGAGTAGTGATACCCTCTAACTAAATCTCGAAGCTGTAGCTACGTGAGCGGAGCGGTAGCTGCACTCAGCCGCACGAAGCGGTAGTTACATTCAGCCGCACGAAGGGGAGGGTGGCAGGCCGTGGCGGAGACGGACGCGGGCACCCCGCGGGAGCGCTATCGCAAGCAGGTGCGTGCGGAGGTCAAGCAGCACGCCTGGGACCAGATCGCCACGGCGGGGGCCTCCGCGCTCTCCCTCAACGCGATCGCGAAACAGATGGGTATGAGCGGGCCCGCGCTGTACCGCTACTTCGCCAGCCGCGACGAGCTGATCACCGAACTCATCCGGGAGGCCTACCGAAGCCTCGCCGAGACCCTCCGCGGGGCCGCCGCCAACGGCGCCGACCTGGCCGGACTGGCGTACGCCCTGCGCGACTGGGCCCTGGCGGACCCCCAGCGGTATCTCCTCATCTACGGCACCCCCGTACCCGGCTACCGCGCGCCCGACGACGTCACCGGCATCTCCGACGAGATCATGACCACGCTGCTCGACGCGTGCGCGACGGCCGGCTCGGACGGCCCCGCCTCGTCCTTCAGCGCCCACCTGGAAGACCACCGGGACTGGGCCGCCGGCCACCCGGCCCCGCCCGCGGCCCTCCACCGGGCCCTGGCCTTCTGGACCCGGCTGCACGGCGTACTGTCCCTGGAACTCGCCGGACACTTCACCAACATGGGCTTCGACCCCGCTCTGTTCTTCGCAGCCGAGCTGGATGACCTACTGGCTACCCCCGGCCAGGGAACTGCTCGCTGATCCGAGACGGCTGTGGGGCTGATCCGGGGGAGTGGCGGGGGCCCGGGTGCGGTCGTCAGCGGGGGAGGACGGAATTGATGGCCGCTGTGACCTCGGCGGCCTCGGGCTCCGTCTTGGGAGCGAAGCGTGCGGCGACGGTGCCGTCGGGGGCGATGAGGAACTTCTCGAAGTTCCAGCGGATGTCACCGCTGTGACCGTCGGCGTCGGCGGTGTCGACGAGCTCGGTGTAGAGCGGGTGCCGGTTGTCGCCGTTCACGTCGGTCTTCTGCGTCATCGGGAAGGTGGTGCCGTAGGTGGCGGAGCAGAACGTCGCGATCTCCTCGGGCGTACCCGGCTCCTGGCCCATGAACTGGTTGCACGGGACTCCCAGGACGGTGAAACCACGCGACGCGTAGTCCTGCTGAAGCCGTTCCAGGGCCGCGTACTGCGGGGTCAGACCGCATCGGGACGCGACGTTGACGATCAGTACGGCCGACCCCTTGTACTGGGCGAGGTCGGCGGAGCCGCCGGTGAGGGCGTCGATTTTGATGTCGAAGACGGTCATGTCACTCCTTGGAGCGTGGGTGTGCGGTGCGGGAAGATCCCGGCGGTCCACCCTAGTGCGCCGCCACCGCCGTGGACGGGGCGCATGTCCGGGGATACTGGGCCGGTGGGGATGCGGATGGCGGTGCTCGGGCCGGTTCGGGCTTTCGACGATGACGGGACGCCGGTCGGCATCGGGGGCCCGAGGCCACGCATGTTGCTCGGACGGCTGGCGCTGGCGGCGGGCGACAGCGTCTCGTCCGACGCGCTCATCGACGGTCTGTGGGGCACCTGCCCGCCCGCCGACGCGCTCAATTCGCTGCAAGTGCTGGTGTACCGGCTGCGCAAAGCCCTGCCCGGCAGCGAGCTGTTGGAGTCGGCAGGGACCGGCTACCGGCTCGCGGTGCCGAAGGAGTGCGTAGACGTCGCGCGGTTCGAAGCGCTGGCGACGCGGGGCGGGCGGGAGCTGGCCGTGGGGGCAGCCGAGGAAGCGTCTTCGCTGCTCGGCGAGGCGCTCGCGTTGTGGCGGGGGCCGGCGCTGGCCGACGTACGGCAGGCCCCGTTCGCCGGTCCGGCCGTTGCCCGGCTGGAGGACTTGCGTATCGCGGCGCTGGAGGACCGTTGTGACGCGCAGCTGCGGCTCGGCCACCACGCGCAGCCCCTCGCTGACCTGGAGGCGGCCTCGGCGGAACATCCCATGCGGAACGGCTGGCCGCGCTGCGGATGCGCGCCCTGCACGCGGCGGGCCGGCAATCCGATGCGCTGGCCGCGTTCGAGGACATACGCGGCAGACTCGCCGATGAGCTGGGTGTCGACCCGTCGGCCGAGCTCCGGGAGGCCCATCTCGCCGTACTGCGCGGCGAAGGGCGGTCGCCCGCCCCGCCGCCCGGTCCGGCACCTGGCCGGCTGCCCGCCCGACTCACCTCGTTCATCGGCCGGGACGGCGAGCTGGGGTTGCTCGACGGGCTGATGGCGGCCGCCCGGCTGGTCACGATCGTCGGCCCCGGCGGCGTGGGCAAGACCCGGCTGGCCGAGGAGGCAGCGGCCAGGCACCGCGCCTACCGGCAGGGCCGGCTCTGGCTCGTACCGCTTGCCGGGGGCACGACCCCGGCGGGGTGGTCGACGCGGTGCTGGGCGTGCTCAATACGCCGAACCTTCCGCGGCCTCCGGGCGACAGTCCCAAGGAGCCGCTGGAGCAGGTGATCGACCTGCTCGGGGGAGGCGAGGCGGTGCTCGTACTGGACAACTGCGAGCACGTCGTCGACGCCGTCGCCGAGTTCGCGCAGCGCGTGCTCGAACGACGCCCCCGCCTCACCATCCTGGCCACAGCAGGGGCCCGCTGGAGGTCATGGGCGAGACACTCTGCCGCCTCGGACCGCTGCCCCTCCCTCGGCAGGGCGTGGATCCGGCCGAGGCCGCCACGTCGGCCGCCGTACGTCTCTTCGTCGACCGGGCGACGGCCGTACGTCCCGACTTCACACCCGACGGGACCACCATGGAAGCGGTGGGCGAAGTGGTACGCAGGCTGGACGGGCTGCCGCTCGCCCTCGAACTGGCCGCGGCCCGGCTGCGGTCGATGAGCGCCGAGCAGATCGCCCGACGGCTCGACGACCGGTTCCGGCGGCTGTCCACGGGCAACCGGGCGGCGCAGCCGCGTCAGCGCACCCTGCACGCCGTGATCGAGTGGAGCTGGGAGCTGCTCACCGGCCAGGAGAAGACACTGGCGCGGCGGATTGCTGTCTTCCCCGCCCCGGCCGGGGCGGAGGCCGTCGAGTCGATCTGCGCGGACGTGTCGGACGGGGCGGACGAGACGCTGTCTGCCGAGGAAGTCCCGTGCGTACTCGGCTCGCTGGTCGACAAGTCCCTGGTGGAACGGGTCGGGGACGCTCATCGGACGCCCGGGGACGGTGTCCGGATGCCCGGAGACGGATACCGGATGCCCGGGGCCGGTTACCGAATGCTGGAAACCGTCCGTGCGTATGCGGCCGAACAACTCCTGCAGGCGGGCGAAGGGGAAGTGGTCCGAGGACGGCTCGTCCGTCATTTCGCCGACGTGGCCCAGGAACACGAACCGCTGCTGCGCTCCGCCCGGCAGCACGAGTCCTTCGCGCTCTTCGCGGCCGAGTACGACAACATGGTGTTCGCGCTGCGGACGGCCCTCGACGGACGCGAAGCGGACGCCGTGGCCCGGCTCCTCGGCCCCCTGTACTGGTACTGGAACTCGCTGCGCTACGACGCACGGGCCGAGGCCCTGGTGGCCGGCGCGTGCGAGCTGGGCGACACGCTGCCGGCGGACGCACGCGCCGTCTTCACCGCGATCCACCTCCTGACCGGTACCGGGGGCCCCACCCTCGATGCCGAGCGGGTGCCTGCCCTGATCGAGGACTGTGCCCGCACCGGGGCGCTGGAGAGTCATCCGACGGTGCTGCCGGTGATCCTTCCGGCGGGCCGGCTGCTCGGCTTGGACGAGCTGGTCTAGCGCCTGATACGGGAGATACGCGGGCGCCGGGACCGGTGGGCCATCGCGTGCACGTACCTTGTGGAAGCCTTCATGCACCACGACCGGGGTGCGTGGGAGGGCCTCGCCAGTGCGGTGGCCGACGCCCTCCGCGAGTTCGAGGCGGTGGGCGACGATCTGTGCACGGCGATGGCGCTGGCAGGCGTGGCGCAGGTGCACTCCGTCCAGGGGGAGCACGACGAGGCCATCGCCGCCTACCGGCGCGCGCTCGCACTCGTGCCCCAGGACGAGGTCCAGTACCGGTTAGGCCTCGCCTCCGAACGGATGCGCGGTGGCGACCTGGCGGGCGCGCGGCAGGACATCGACACGGCCGAGCAGACCGCCCGGGACCGTGGCGACGACCTCCTGCGGATCGCGGCCCTGGTCTGCCGGGCCGACCTGCACCGTCGCGCGGGAGACCCGGCCCGGGCCGACCGGCAACTGCGCCGGACAGCTGCGCTCGGCCGCGAGACCGCCCTGCCCGACGAGGCGGTGGAGGACTGGATCGCGCCGGCGCGGATGGCGAACCTGTTGGCGGCAGGCGATGCCGTACGGGCGCGTGAGCTGCTGCCCGGAGTCGTTCGCGCGGCCTTCGCACACCGCAACGTCGCACCGGCGGCCCAGCACCTGGCCCGGCTGCTGCTGGCGGAGGGAGACCCGCCCGGCGCGGCCACCGCGCTCGGCATGAGCCAGGCCATCCGTGGCGCCTTCGACGACGGCGAACCGGATCTCCGCGCACTCGCCGACGAAATCGCGCGAGCGCTCGGCCGGACGGAGCCGGAGGCTGTCCTCACCGCCTCGGTGAGGGTGGGAGCCAGAGCGGCCAGGATGTCGACGGCCTCGGCGATGTACCGGTAGGCGGTGGTGGTGCCCACGCCGAATCCGGCGGCGAGCTGGGCGTAGGTATGGCCGCATCGTAGATGAGCCAGCACGAGCAGCGCCTGCCGTCCGGCGGCCGGCCGGCGCCATCGTGTCCCTTGCGCAAGACGACGTGCGGTCAGCTCACGGGCGAGGAAGCGCAGAGCGGAGGTGGACAGATCGACCCCGGCTGGGTAGACGAGCATGCGGAAGCTCCTGGCAGGATGGCTTGGACTCGACACGCACCCGTCTACCAGGAGCTTCTCTGCGCCCGGACCCCGCCCTCACCCCAGCGGCCCCGCTCCGCACGCAGGTTGAGGAAACCTCAGTGGGGGGTGGCGTGAGGGAGCGCGCGGAAGTGCTCGGCGCCGATCACGAGCGCGGGACGGTGGTCGAAGTGACACCGATCCCCTTCGTGCCCGCGTCGTGCCCGGCTACCTGCGAGCCGGGCGCGAGCTGGATTCGGTCGAGCTCGCGGCTCAGGGCCGCATCGGACTCCCCTCCGGTGTGCTCAGCTGCGCTCAGCGAGGAGCGGTATCGGCCCGGGGCCCTGCTCCCAGGAGCGCGAGGAGCCCGGGGAATCTCTTCTCGATGTCCGCGCGTCGTAGTCGGATGCCCTTGCGGTTGCCGTAGTCGATCTCGTCAATGAGACCTGCCTCGCGCAGGACCCGGAAATGGTGGGTCTGGGTCTGCTTGGAGATCGGAAGATCGAACGAGTTGCAGCCCCGCTCGCTGTCGCTGCGGTCGGTGGCCAACTCCGTCATCACCGAGCGACGGTGCTCGTCGGCAAGGGCACGGAACACCGCACCCAGATCGAGCGCATCGGCCTCCGGGCCGTCCAGGTTCCTCCCGGCCACGCGGCACCTCCTTCAAGTACGACTTGCATCGTACCTGAAGGGCGTGCTTCCCTGAGGTACGAAATTGATCGTACCTTGGTCCGGTTGCGCCGCCCCCTGCCGCCGCTCCCTCAGACCCGGCCCGGCACTCGCCGGGGACCTGGTCATCGACACTCCGAGAGGTCATCGTCATGAAGAAGCCCGAGGTGCTGATAGTCGGTGCCGGAATCGCAGGGCCCGCACTCGCGTACTGGCTCTCCCGGAATGGATACCGGCCGACGGTCGTCGAACACGCCCGGCAGCTGCGCTCCGGTGGTAGCGCGATCGTCGTGAAGGGGCCCGCGGTCCCGGTCGCCGAGCGCATGGGCGTCCTCCCGCAGCTCCGCGAGCTCGCCACCCGCAATCGGTCGCTGACCCTGCTCGACCCCGGCGGCAGGCGAATCCTGCAACTCCCGCTCACCTCGGACAAGGCGCCGACGGTCGAGGTGACCCGAGCCGACCTGTCCGAGGTGCTCCACCGGTCGGCGCAGACCGAGGCCGAGTTCTTGTTCGACGACACGGTCACCGCTCTCGACCAGGACGAAGGCGGGGTGGACGTCACCTTCCGGCGGTCCGCGCCACGGCGCTTCGACTTGGTAGTCGGTGCCGACGGGATGCACTCCACCGTACGGCGCCTGGTATTCGGGCCCGAGCGGCAGTTCGCGAGCGACCTGGGCCTGTACGGCGCGACCGTCCCGCTGGAACCCGACGCCATCGAGGACCCGACCGAGATGACGATGCTGACCGTGCCGAACCGGATGCTGGTCCTCCACCCCTCGCGGACCACCCCGCTCGCGATCTTCACTTTCCGGGCCAAACAGGCGGCGCCCCACGACCGCAAGAACATCGCCCTTCACAAGCAGACCGTGGCCGACGCCTACGCCGACGTGCGGTGGCGGGCACCGGAACTCGTAGCGGCGTTCCTCGACCACCCGGCTCCGTTCTTCGACCCCCTGACCACCGTCCGGGTGCCCTCGTGGTCCCGCGGACGGGTCGTACTGCTCGGGGACGCGGCGGCGGCGACGGCCCTGCTGGGTGACGGGTCCAGCATGGCGATGGCGGGCGCGTACGCCCTCGCAGAAGAGCTCGCCGCCCATCCCGGTGATTACGCCCGCGCCTTCGCCGCCTACGAGTCGCGGCTCCGCCGTGAGGTAGGCCCGCGGCAGCGACGCGTCGGTCTGCTCTCCAGGCTCATGGTGCCCCGCACCCGGCCGGGCCTCGCGGTGCGCAACGCGGTGGGCCGCGCGGTCGGTCGCACGAACCGGATCGCCACTCGCGAAGCCGCGAACCGGTAGACCGGGTCCGCACCGACCGGTCACCGGTCGGTGCGCAGCTCCGCGGTAGCTCTCAGCCGGGTCGGCGCCGCCATGTCCGACGAGCCCGGCTCGGAGTGGCAGGTCATCGCCGATGCGGCAGGTCGACTGCTGTGGGCCTCACCCACCGTTCCCGGCGCTCGCCACGCCATGGGGACTGCCGGTGACTACGCCCCCGCGACGCGGAGGTGAAGTGCGGGGCGGACAAGGCGTATCAAGGCGGCGACGGCATCATCCCGGTGCCCTTCCGCAGCCTCCGTCTCAAGTTGCGGCAACGTCGGCATAACAGCACCCACGCCAGGATCCGCTGCCTCGGCGAGCAAGCCATGGCCGCCCTGAAGGGCTGATGCCTCCCGCGGAAACTCCGCTGTAGCACCAACCGGGTCACCGCTGCAGGAATACCAGACGACGGCCGTGAGCTGCCTGAAGGGCGTCTCCGCGAAGGAGACGGGGCGCGGCGAGTACAGCGCCGTCGACGGAGCGGTCCGCACCGTCCGGCCGACCGGGTCGCTGCACGTCACCGGGTCGGCGGGGGCCCGAAAACTGCGGCGGATCGCGGAACTCCCAGCAGCATGCCGGCACCCCTCGCCCAAGGATTCGGTAACGACGTTCGACGTCTTCTGGCAGTCGTTCGAGGAGAATTACCCCTTCTTCGCCGCCAAGGGAATCGACTGGCATGCCGTTCGGAACGCATACCGCCCCAAGGTGCACTCCGACACGACCAGACGCGAACTCTTCTCCCTCTTCAGCAAGATGGTGAAGCCGCTGTACGACGCGCATGTCGTCGTCTTCGACGGTGACCGGCACTTCGCCCGGGTCCGCCCGGGCACCAGCATGCCCAGCGAAGAACTGGACGTGCAGACCAAAACTCATATCGTGCAGCGCGACCTCAAGGGCGAGAAGCCGCAAGAATTCGCGAACGGCCGGATCAGCAAGCGCACTCAGTACACGCGCCCGCAGCCCATCCCGGTACGGCCCGCTCGGGGAACCCACCGCTACAGCGGCCCGATCGCCCTGCTGACCGGAGGGTCGACGGTCAGTGCGGGAGAGACCTTCACCCAGGCCCTCATCGACCGGCCCGGCCGGACCCTTCGCATCGGCGAGCCCACACAGGGTGTCTTCTCCGACACCCTGGACCGCCGGCTTCCCAACGGGATGGCGGTCTGGCTGCCGAACGAGGAGTTCCTGACGAGCCGCGGGAAGACCTTCGAGGGTACCGGCATTCCGTCGCACATTCGTACCCCGGTCTTCACCAAGGAGGAGTTCACGAAAAACCGCGACTCAGCCTTCGACGCGACCGTCGCGGCACTCCGGAACCAGGAGCTGCCGCTGAGGTAGCCGCGAGCGCAGTGGCCATATTTTGTAGAGGTCGGGGCTCAAAGTCGCTGTATGGTGTTGCGTCCACCGTTGGTAACGTTGAAACGTGGAGAATTCCTATGCAGGGATTGCGGGTTACTACGACCTCATCATGACCTCTGGGTATTACGACTACGACGCTTACGTCGAAGAGTTACTTCCCCACTTCGGCGAGCGCCAGAACGTGCTGGAGCTCGGTGTGGGCACGGGGCTGGTGTGCGAGAAGCTGCTGGCGACGGGCCCCGGGGAGCTGCGGCTCACCGGCATCGATCACACCGAAAGCATGCTGGCGCAGGCACGGGCCAGGCTCGGCGACCGGGTGCGCCTCCTGCGGCAGGACATCCTGAACATGGACGCGCCGGCCGGCTTTGATGTCGCCTTTTCGGTGGGCGGTGTCTGGCTCTGCGTGCGGGATCAGGACGGAATCGGCCTGAGCAGCCATCTCGTGGAGGACGAGGACAACATCAGGGCGCTGGAGAACCTCGCGGCCGTGCTCCGGCCGGGCGGCAGCCTGCTGCTGGCCGTCCAAGCGGCGCACCGCCCGTACAGGCGGCCGCTGTCCGGCGATTTGGTGTACGCCCAGGACCTCCACGACGAGGGCAACGGACGGTTCACCAAGGACTACTTCGTCCTGCGCGAGGACACCGTCGTCGCGCACCAACGCTCCCGGTACCGGGTGTTTCCGATGGAACAGGCCGACCGGATGCTGGACCGGTGCGGTTTCGGTCTCACCTCCGACGGCGGCGCCGACGGGCTGTTTCGCCACTACACCCGCCGGTAGCCGGGCGCGGGGAGGCGACCCTGACGGCCGAGGACGGCGATGCGGCGTCGGCGTCGGGGACGGTATCGGGGACGGAGGCCGGTACGGGAATGCGGTCGGGCCGAGATGCGCCCTGTCGCCGTGCGCCGGTGGCCGGTCTCGTCGTGACCGTACGGCGCTTCGGAGTGGCGCGGGTCGGTGTGGTGAGTACGGCGAGACACCCGACGACCAGGGCGATGCCGGCCGACCCCAGCAGCGGCAGGCGTTCGCCGACGACCAGGACGGCCAGTACGGCGGCGACGGCGGGTTCCAGCAGCGAGAGTGTGGTCGCGGTGCTCGCCGGGACGTGCGCCAGGCCCCAGCCGAACAGTACGTAACCGAGGAACATGGGCACCAGGGCCATATAGGCGCCGACGGCCGCGTTGGACCACGAGTCGAGCAGCGGGGCACCGGTGACCAGGAGCACCGGCAGGAGCAGCAGTCCGCCCAGCCCGAAGACGGCACCCATCGCCGCGCCGGAGGTGACACCACGGCGGATCAGACGGTGCGCCGCCCAGGAGTACAGGGCGTAGGTGAGCCCGGCCACCAGACCCAGCCCCACCCCGAGCACGGTCGCACCGGCAGATCCGGCCCCGGGGCCGGAGTGCGCGTCGGCCGCTTCCGCCGCTTCCGCCACGCACAGCAGCGCCGTCCCGGACAGGCCCAGTGCGGCGCCCACCATCCAACGGCGGGTGAGACGGCGCCCGTCCACGACACGCTCGATGAGGGCGGAGGCGAGCGGGGCCGAGCCGATCGACACCACGGTGCCGGCGGCGACCCCGGCAAGATGCATGGAGCTGTAGAACGCCAGTGGGTAGGCCGCGACCGCCAGCGCCCCGAGCACCACCACACCACCATGTGCGCGCAGGCCAGGCGCTTGCCGGGCGATGCGGGGAGCGGCCACCAGGGCCTGGAGCAGTCCGCCCACTCCCATGGCGACGGCCCCGATCGCCAGCGGGCCGACTCCCGGGGCGAAGGTTGCCGCGGTGCCCGTGGTGCCCCACAGCACCGACGCCACGAGCACGCACAACGACCCCACGCCCACCGAGCCGGACGCATGTCCTGCGGGCCGCGTCACAGCCGGTCCAACAGGTTCGCCGCCATCGTCCGCGCATGCTCCAGGCGCGTACCAGCGCCTTCCAGGCCGGCGCGCGCCATCGCGCCTTCCAGCAGGAACGCCAGATGCTCCGCCACCGCGCGCGCCTCCTCCGGCCGTCCGGGAAGCAACTCCTCGACATGCCCGGCGAGCAGGGACTCGACCTCCTCCTTGTGCCGGCGCACCACGGCCCGTCCCTCGTCCCCGGCGGGCAGCTCGGCCGCCGCATTCAGCAGACCGCACCCCCGGAACCCGTGCTCATAGGCGGACGCCGCGTGATCGACGTACGCGTCGAAGACGGCCAGCACACCGCCGCGACCGTCCCCAGTGGCTGTAAGCCGCTGCCGGTACAGGCCCAGCCACTCCTCATGCCGCGCGTCGAGGTAGGCCCGCACCAGTTCCGCCTTGGAGGCGAAGTTGTTGTACAGACTCATCTTCGCCACGCCCGCCTCGGCGGTGATCGCGTCGATCCCCGTCGCCGTCACACCGTCCGCGTAGAAGCGGCGCGCCGCGGCGGCGAGCAGCCGCTCGCGCGCGGGCCCCCGGGGCTTCCGGGGTGGTGTCGTAGCAGTGCCGGCGTCGTCGCTCATCGGACCCCTCCAGGTTCTAGGTAGGTCAGTCTACCTAGAACCTGGAGGAGATATCTGGAGGAGCCCGCGTTTCTCAGGTGCTCAGCTGGAGCCGTCGCAGCACGTCGGCGACGCGTGCGCGGTCTTCTGCGGGCAGGCCGCGTAGCGGCAGGGGGAGGTTGTGGGGCGCGGTGAGGCCCAGCTGGGCGGCCACGGCGGCGATGACGCGCAGGGAACCGTGTTGCGCGAAGAGATCCCAGAGCGGCTGCAGCCGTTGGGATTCCGCCCGGGCCCGGTCGTGCTCGCCGGCCTGGGCGGCCCGGGTGATGGCCAGGGCCGGCTCGGGAAGGGTGCCTGCGATCACCGAGTACCAGGCGTCGCAGCCGGCGTTCAGTCCGGTCGCCGCGAAAGCGTCGCCGCTCACCCCGACGGCCACCGTCTCCGGCAGAATCTGCCGCAGCTGCCGGACGCGGGCGAGGGCGGCCTCGGGGTCTGCCGGCACACCGGGGATCTTGATGGACGCGACGTGCGGCAGCTCTGCCACCCGTGCGTACAGCTCGTCGGTGAAGGTGAAGTGGGTCGTGCGGGGGTTGTCGTAGACCACCACCGGCACGGAGAGATTGGCCGTCACCTCCTTGAACAGTCCGAACACGTCGTCCTCGGTGAGGGGTTGGTACGACATCGGTGCCAGCAGCAGGCCTGCCGCCCCCGCGTTCTGTGCGTCCTCGGCCGCTTCGAGCACGTGCCGGGTACGGAGTGCGCCGATCCCCACGATGACCGGGGTCCGCTCGGCATGTTCGACGGCGAGGCGGGCGGCGCGGGCCCTTTCCTGGCGGGTGAGGTAGGCGTACGACCCGGTGGAGCCCAGCGCCCCGATCGAGTCGACCCCGGCAGCGGCAAGCCGGCCGACCAGCGCGGCGAACGCCTTCTCGTCGATGCCGTCCTCGATGATCGGGGTGAGCGGAAAGGCACTCAGGCCGGTGAACATGGATTCTCCCTGGTGGTGTGGGAAGAGGGCAGGTGCAGGCCGTCTCGGGACGGGGGCGTACCGCAGCCGGATCGGAATCCCGGCGAGGTCAGGACCCCAGCCAGGTCAGAACCTGGTCGGCGTGCTCGTTCGGCGGGAAGACCGGATAGAAGACGTGCTCGATCGTGCCGTCGCGGATGATCAGTGTCAGCCGCTTGTGGAGGGTCAGTCCGCCGGCCTCGAAGACGGGCAGGTCCAGCGCCTCGGCCAGGCTGCGCGTGGGGTCGGACAGCATCTCGAAGGGAAGGCGGAGCCGTTCGACGACTTCGCGCTGGTAAGCGGGCTCCTGGCTGGACAGGCCGAGCACACCGGTCGCGCCGGCGGCCAGCAGGTCCTGATAGTGATCACGGAAGCCGCACGCCTCGGGGGTGCAGCCACGGGCGCCGGGGATCGCATCCCACCCCTCGGGCAGGTCGACGCCCGGACGGCCGGTGAGCGGGTAGAGGTACAGCACCGTCCGGCCCGCGCCCAGCGCGTCGAGGCGGACCGTCGACCCGCCGGTGCTGTGCAGTTCCAGCGGCGGCACCGCCATCCCGGGCAGGTGGGCGGCTGCGCCGTCGTCCTGCGGTACGGGCAGGCCGGCGGGCAGGTTCGTGAAATCGGTCACCAGGTCCTCTCCTTCGTCGGCCGGTGCGATGCGGCTGTTGCGGTGGGCGGCCTGCCGCAGGTGCGTGAGCAGTGCCGTCCGGCGCGCGGTGAGCCCCTCGATGCGCGCGGTGAGTTCGTCGATCGCCTCGCGGTACTCGGCCAGCGAGGCCGGGCAGTCGTCGGCATGCTGATGTCCGACCGCGAGGCAGTCGAGGAACGGCCGGGTGCGCTCCACAGGCAGGCCGAGATCGCTGAGCGCCCGGATCTCCTGAACGAGCCGTACGTCGTGCTCGTCGTAGTCCCGGTAGCCGTTGGGCAGGCGTACGGGTCGCAGCAGCCCCAGCGATTCGTAGTAGCGCACTGCCTTCGTCGTCACGCCCGCCCGGTGGGCCAAGTCACCGATCCGCATCTCTCTCACCTCGAAGAACGCTAAACCCTGCCCCTGAGGGCAAGGTCAAGGCGGCGCGTGGGCGGGTCCGGCTTCAAGGAAGGGGATCAGACGGTAGCCGCGGGGTGTGCCGGGCTGAGGTAATGCACGGCGGTCTGCTCGGTGTGCGGGGTGAGCAGGCTCTGCAGCTCGTCGGCTGCGGCCTTGAGGTGGTGGCCGTCGCGGGTCGCCTGCAGCGTTTCGAGGGCGAAGACGACGTGGGTGGAGTCCTCGGTGACGCGGGTGCGGTGGGCGTCGCGGTGATTCCAGTGGCGGGTCAGGACGCCGGTGGTGTCCGCGTAGATGATCTCGCCGGACCTGGGGTGCTCGACGGTGTCGGGTTCGCCGAGCGGGGTGAAGGATTCGGTGCCGTCCGCGTACCGGATGTCGACGTCGCCCGTGACGTGGTCCAGGTCGAAGGCGCCGGCGGGCAGGCCGTGGCGGACGGAGACGGCGTTGTAGGAATCGACGGCCGCATTGATGCGCGGCAGTGTGCCCTTCTTGGCCAGGCGGCGGCCGAGTGCGTCGACGCTGGGGCGGACGCGGCGGGGGTTGGTGCCGAAGGAGCGGTACGCGGTGTGCCAGGCCTCGATGCGCGGATCGGTCTCGTCGGCGGGCCGCCAGGTGCCGTCGGCGAGCTGCCGCTCCAGCTCTTCCAGCGCGGTGGCGGTGTGCGGCCAGGGTTCGTGACCGCGCAGGCCGGCGGCGGTGACCAGGGCGATGAGGGTGTCGGGGAAGGCATCGGTGACGCCGGAGGAGAGGCGGAAGGCGGGCATGGGCGACTTTCCGTTTTCTGCGTGGGGGCGGGTTTCTGCATGTGGGCGGGGGCTTGCGATGGGGCGTGCGGGTGCGCTGCGGAGGCATCGGCTCAGGTCAGGGCCAGGAGGCTGACGGCGACGGCGGCGGTGCCCAGGCCGACGAGCTGGCCGCGGTGGATGCGTTCGGCGAGGACGCCGCGGGCGAGCAGGACCGTGCCGGCCGGGTAGAGGGCGGTGATCACGGCGACGACGGCGAGGTCACCGCTGCGGGAGGCGAGCAGGAACAGGAGGTTCGCCACCGAGTCCAGCACACCCGCGGCCGCCGACATCGCGTACGCGGGCCGTTCGGAGCCCAGCCTGCGGTACATCACGCCGGCCGCGGCCAGGGTGACCGCCGAGGAGACCGACCTCCCGATGATCAGCGGGGCCACCCCGCTGTCGGACGGCGCCTGGTGCAGGCAGACCAGCTGCAGGGCGATGGCGGCACCCGCGCCGAAGGCCAGCAGCAGCGCCGTGCGGGAGGGCCGCACCGCGCCCGCACCGTGCCCGGCGCTGACCAGTACGACGGCGACAAGAGCGAGCGGGAGGCCTATCAGCCCGGCGGTGGCGAGATGCTCGCCCTGGAGCAGACCCACCCCAACGGGCAGTGCGGCGGAGACCAGGGCGGTCACGGGCGAGAGCACGTTCATCGGGCCGATCGCCAGGGTGCGGTAGAGCAGGACGAACGCGGTGGCCGAGGCGACTCCGGACGCGGCGCCCCAGCCGAGGGCGCCGGGGCTGAAGGAGGCGCCGAGTACCGGCCACAGCAGCAGCTCGACCACCAGGCTCGCCGGGGCGGCGATCAACACGGTCCGCAGCACATGTGCTTTTCGGGCGCCGAGGCCGCCGAAGAAGTCGGCGCATCCGTAGGCGAGGGAGCTGCCCAGGGCCAGCAGCAGAGCGATCACGGTACATCCCTTACTATGACAGTGGAACGACCAGACCGTACAACGGAACGACCGGTCAATGTCAATCAACCGACCGGAAGGTCCATTGCACTGACCCATGCGTCGAACGATGGTGCACTTGACCCACGTATTGACTCACGCACTGACCCACTCGCGAGGATGGTGATCGGATGGCCGAGGCAGAGGCCGCCCTGCGGACGCTGGCGCACAACGTCAGAGCGGCCCGCACCCGCGCCGGCCTGTCCCTGGATGAACTCGGCCGCCGCGCCAAGGTCAGCAAGGGGGCTCTGGTGGCGCTGGAGAAAGCCCAGGGCAACCCGAACTTCGCCACCCTGGTCCGGCTGGCCGACACCCTCGGCGTCTCGGTCTCGGCCCTGATGGAGGGGCCCGCCGAAGGCCGCGTACGCGTCGTGGCTGCCGATGCGGTCATGCCGTTGTGGGCCGGGGCGCAGGGCAGCGAGGCCCGGCTCATGCTGACGACGTCCGGCCCGGCGCCGGTCGAGGTCTGGCGCTGGCAACTGGCGCCTGGGGAGGAATACCCCAGCCACCCCCACCAGGCCGGTGTGGTGGAAACCGTCAGCGTCACCGCGGGCCGGATGACCCTGATCGTCGACGGCACCGAGCACGCCGTCGAAGCCGGCCAGACCGCCACCTTCGACGGCGACGCCCCGCACGCCTACCGCGGCGCGGGCACCGGGACCTGCCACTTGATCATGACGGTCCACCTGCCGCCGGGCCCCGCTTCAACGGCCTGACCCGTGTGCCCGACCGGCCGTCGCACCGTGTCCCCGACCCGGACGACCCCCTCGGTGATCCGGCCCTCGGTCAACGGGATCTTCCGCTCGTGCTCCAACTCCTGCTCCGACGCCGGTTTCTGCTCCGATGCCGGCCCGCCCTGCTCCCCTTCCATGCGCGTCAGCAGAGGCGGCGGGGCGGCGGGGCAGCGGGACGACCCGCCGACCGTGAGGTCGATTGCCTATGTGGGGCTGCGATCCGGACGGAGGAGTGGTGGGCTGGAGGTGCCAGCAGTGCTGCTGGGCGACGACAGCCGCGGGCACAGGACATGCCGTGAGCTGAGCCGCGGCCGTCAGCAGATCGACGGCTCGCCGTACGAGCGTGAAGGGCACGGCAAGGGCGGTACGTGCGTGCACAGTGCTCCTATTCAAGGGGCGGGTGAACGACGGGGCAGGGGAGTACCCCGGAGCCGGAGTGATGCGGCTGCTGGGGAGGTCCCGGCAGCCACTGCTCCGGCAACGCCGGTAACACCGGGGGCACTCGCCACTGGTCCTGGCGCACTACAGCGAAGCCGTGAGCATTTGCGCCGCACAACGGGCCGACGGCCGCCCGGGCAGGGAACTGGCCACACCAAAAGGACCACCTTCCGCAACACCGGCATCAGGCCCCTGGTCAATCCTTTCGCCGCCCAACAGAGCACGAGCCGCCAAGCGACCGGTCATGCATCACTCCAACCGGTGAACCGGCACCTTCAAACACCAGCCCGATCAATGGCTGATTCCCTCGGCCACCGTCTGGCGCAGCGTCAAGAACGACCGTCCGTGCTTCTACGACCTCCGGCCCCACGGCCCGGATGCCGGGGGACGGCGTACCGCGGAAGGGCGTATCAGGTAGCGCGATGGTCGAGGATGGACCCATGCCAGGGGAGACAAGTGAGATTGCGCTGAGCAAGCAGGACCTTCGTGCGGTCACCGCGTTCGCCGCGGCGTGCGCGGAGGTGGTGCTCGACATCTTTGAGGCCGATCAGCCGGACGACTCTCGGCCGCGGGAAGCGATCGATGCCGCGTGGGACTTCGCTCGAGGCTGTGAGCGCGGGAAAGCTCTGCGCGACACCGCATGGGCGGCACTGAAGGCAGCCAAGTGCGTGGACACCGCGGCCGCACGTGAGGCGGCCTGGGCAGCGATGTCGGCGGCAGGCGCCGCCTACTTGCACCCACTGGCCAAGGCCACCCAGGTCAAGCACATTCTCGGAGCGGCAGCTCACGCGGCCAGAGCGGCCGAACTCGCCGCCGGCGACGACCGGGCCGTTGGTGCAGCGCACGTTGAGCAGGCGATGCATCGCGCGACACCGGCCGTTGTGGACGTACTCGCACGCTTCCCGGCGGCACCGGGTGGCGGTGGCCGAGTCGGCGAGCTGATCCGCACGCTGGACGCTGACCTTCGCGCCCACCTGACCGAGCTGACCGAGCTGACCGAGCTGACCGAGCTGACCGATCTGGCCTGAAGCCTCGCTGATTGAATGCGTTGAACGGGCCTGACAGAGCAGAGCAATTCGAGAGGTGGCGGAGCACATGGTGTCCACGGAGAGCATTCTCGCGTTCGCGGCGATGTCGCTACTGGTGATCGCGATCCCGGGGCCGAGTGTGTTGTTCGTCGTTGGCAGGGCCCTCGCGCACGGCCGCCGGACGGCGCTGGAGACCGTCCTCGGCAACCTGCTCGGCTCCTACCTTCTGGTGATCGCGGTGGCCTGGGGCCTCGGCGCGCTGGTGGCGACCTCGGTGGCGGTGTTCACGGGCGTGAAACTGGCAGGAGCGGCGTACCTCGTCCATCTCGGCGTACAGGCGATCCGGCACCGCAAGGAGATGCGCGCGGCCGGCATGGCGGCGCCGGCCGGTGAACGGCACGGCGATCTCCGCACGATCCTGGACGGCGTTCTCGTAGGTGTCACGAATCCGAAGGGTGTCGTCTTCTTCGCCGCGGTGCTGCCGCAGTTCGTCGACCACTCGGCGGGCAACGTTCCGCTCCAGATGATGGTGTTGGGCCTGGTGCCGATCACCATCGGGCTGATCACCGACACCCTGTGGGGGCTCGGCGCCTCGGCGGCCCGCGCCTGGTTCGCCCGCTCGGACCGCCGCCTGTCGATGGTCGGTGGGGCAGGCGGACTCGCGATGATCGGTCTGGGAGTGACGGTGGCGACAACGGGGCGCACCGACTGACCGCAGTCCAAGGTGCCCAATTCGGCGAGCCGTTGAGCACTGCCTGCGTATATCTTCAAGCGCATGGCTGACGAGGAATACGGACACCCGCGGCTGGCCGCGGTCTATGACTCGCTCTACCCCGACCGCAGCGATCTCGATACGTACCTCGGTGTGGCGGAGGACTGCCACGCCCGCCGGGTCCTCGACATCGGCTGCGGTACGGGGTCGTTCGCTCTCCTGCTGGCTGAGCGCGGCATCGAAGTCATCGGGCTCGATCCGGCCCAGGCCTCCGTGGACGTGGCCAAGGCCAAGCCGGGGAGCGAACGCGTTCAGTGGATCTGCGGTGATGTGACCGCGCTCCCGCCACTGCAGGTCGACCTCGTGACCATGACGGCGAACGTCGCTCCCGCCATCGACGACCCGCAGGGGTGGCTGAAGACCCTGCGCGGCGCATACGACGCCCTCCGACCGGGCGGACACCTTGCATTCGAGATCCGGAACCCGGCGAAGCGCGTTTGGGAGACCTGGAATCGCGCGGCGTCGCACCGCGTGACGGAGGTTCCGGGGGTCGGGCCGGTCGAGACCTGGATCGACCTGATCGACGTCAGCGGGCCCCTGGTGACCGTCCGATGGACCTATGTGTTCCTACCGGGCGTCGTCCCAAACGATGACCCGGGCGACGACCTGGGCAATGAACTGGGTGATGACCCGGGCGATGACGTGCTGACCTCTACTTCGACGATGCGTTTTGCCGAGCGGGAGGAAGTGGAGGCAGAACTCGCGGCCCAGGGGTACATCGTCGAGGAGGTCAGGGACGCTCCGGATCGGCCAGGACGAGAGTTCGTCTTCCTCGCCCGGCGGCCTGCGTGAGTCCGGACGGACACGTGGTGCGCGCGGTGGCCTTGTGTGAGGGGGCCCCGTGAGCACGCAACGGCGCGTGACCATTCGCGATGTCGCCTCCCGTGCGGGTGTGTCCCGCGCGGCGGTCTCCCTCGCCTTCAACGACAAGCCCGGTGTCTCCGACGCCACCCGTGCCCGCATCCTCGAAGTCGCCCAATCCATGGGGTGGGAGCCCAACCGCTCCGCGCGGGCCCTCAACCGGCACGGCACAGGGGCCGTGGGACTCGCGATCTGCCGTCCGGCCCGCCAGCTCGGCCTGGAGCCCTTCTACATGGATTTCATCTCGGGCATCGAAAGCGTCCTCAGCGAGCACTCCAGCGCGTTGCTGCTGCGTCTCGTACGGGACATGGACGAGGAGATCGAGCTGCAGCGCCACTGGTGGCAGTCGGGCCAGATCATCGGTTCCGTCCTGGTCGACTTCCAGGAGCGTGACCCGCGGGTGCCCGCACTGTCCCGGCTCGGCCTGCCCGCGGTGGCAGTGGCCCACCCGTCGCTCGCCGGGCCGTTCCCCGCGTTGTGGACCGACGACGGCGGCGCCGTCACCGAGGCCGTGCGCTACCTGCACACCCTCGGGCACACCGCCATCGCCCGGGTCGGTGGCAGAGCTGACCTGGGGCACAGCGCCCTTCGCGGCGCCGCGTTCGCGCGCACCATGGCGGACCTCGGCCTGCCGCCCGGACAACAGATCGATACGGATTTCTCCGGCGAGGACGGGGCACGCGCCACCCGTTCCCTGCTGACCGGCGCCGCTCGCCCCACGGCGATCATGTACGACAACGACCTCATGGCGGTCGCCGGGATCGCGGTGGCCAGTGAGCTGGGGCTTCGCGTACCGCACGACATCTCGCTGCTCGCGTGGGACGACTCGCAGCTGTGCAGGCTGACCCATCCGACGTTGTCGGCGATGGGGCATGACGTCCACAGTTTTGGCGCGGACGTCGCGCGCACCCTCCTCGCGCTGCTCACGAAGGAGACGCAGCCTTCACACGCGGTACGGACGCCGGTGCTGACGCCGCGCGCGTCCACAGGGCCTGCGCCGCGTCGGGCCGGCTGAGGTCGGGGGAGTACACGAGGTGCGCGGGGCGCCGAAGTCAGGGAGGCGCCCCGCGACCCCTTGCTGTACTGGACCTTGCTGTACTGGACGGGAGAAACTGCCGTGCGTCTGTCAAGTGAGGTGACAGTAGGGCGAGTTGAAAGTGGCGTCAACGAGCCGGGATGGAAGTGGTACATCGTTTTCCCGATCCCGATGAGTTAAGTAAAAGTTCAGTTGTGGCAAGTATCTGTGTCAGTACGTCCGAGCCCGTATCTCTGGACCGGTCTATGGACGTCCCGTGGCTGGCGCACTACCGTGGGGCCGCGGTCGACCGGCGGTGTCAGGGCTGACGGACGTCCGTACGGGAGACGCATGCCGTGCCCACCACGATGGGAAGAGGCACCCGTGCGCACACCACGACGCGGCAGGCTGCTCGCCTGCTTCACCGCCGCAGCGGCAACAACGACCGTGCTGGCCCTGACCGTGGCCTCCGAAGCCGCGGCCGGCCCGGCACATACGGGCAACGACACGAACGCCACGTCCGGCAGAACCACCGGCGATGGCAAGAGCAAGAGCACCAAGAGCACCAAGGGCGCCAGGAGCGCCAAGAGCACCAAGCAGGATGTGCTCGGCTATCTGAACTCCCTCAAGGGTTCGTACGTCGTCTCCGGCCAGCACAACAAGGAGCCCGCGAACCAGCCCTCCCAGTACACGCAACAGGTCAAGGACATCACCGGGCAGTACCCGGGGCTGTGGGGCGGCGACCTGATGTTCCGCGCGGAGGACGTGGCCAACCGGCAGCGGGTCGTCGATCAGGCCAAGACCGAGTGGGCCAACGGCTCGCTGGTCGCGCTGACATGGCATGTGTGCACGCCCACCGGCGGCAGTACCTGCGAGTTCGACGGGGGCGTCAAAACGCAGATCTCCGACCAGCAGTTCCAGCAGATCGTCACCGACGGCACCGCACTCAACAGTGCCTGGAAGCGCCGCCTCGACGAGGCCGTGCCGTATCTCCAGCAACTCAAGAACGCGGGTGTGCCGGTGTTGTTCCGGCCGCTGCACGAGATGAACGAGACATGGAACTGGTGGGGCCACCGGCCCGGCTCCGAGGGCGGCGCCAAGCTCTACCGGATGACCCATGACTACCTCGCCGGCAAGGGCCTGGACAACCTGATCTGGGTGTGGAACGTCCAGGACAACCCGGAAGGCGGCTGGTCCCGCTACTACCCGGGTGACAACTACGTGGACGTCGTCTCGCTGGACGCCTGGTACAAGAACTACCCGGGCCAGTCGGACTACCAGCAGCTCAAAGGCATCGCGAAGAGCAAGCCGATCGCGCTGGCGGAGACGGGGAAGGTGCCTGACAACACGCTGCTGACGAGCCAGCCGGACTGGACGTACTTCATGATGTGGTCCGAGCAGCTGCGCGGCAACAACACCAACGCCGAGATCCAGAACACGTACTTCCATCCGCGGGTGCTCAACCAGGGTGAGGTGAAGGTGCCAGGCGCGAAGGCGGCGTCCGCCGGCCGGTAGCCCCTCTGCTGTTGTGCTGCGCGCACGTGTGAGCCGGGCCGGGCGTGTGCCCGGCCCGGCTCATGCGGCATTCCCAACGCGGCATTACACGTGCGGCCTTACGCGTCGCGCTGTGCCACCACCACCCCGTACGGGCCAAGGGTGATCTCGGTCAGGGCGGTGCCGTCGTCCAGGCTGGTGAGTGCTCCCTTGCCGACCCGGGGCACAACGGTCAGCTCCTCGGGATGCTGGCTGAGGAACCACACGAACCGGCGGCCGTCCTCGTGCGCCATCTCGCCGGTGACGACCCGGCCGTCGTCGACCGTGACCGGAGGAGTGGCGCCGGCCTCGGCGGCGAGGGCCGCGTACAGGCGCCAGGTGGGTTCCGGGTTGACGGCCGGGGTGCGGGCGGCCATGTGCTCCAAGGGGTACGTGGCCAGGATCAGCTGGCCGGCGCCGGTGCGGTGCCGTACGAGGGCGGGGCGGCCGTGGGCATCGGTGGCGATGACCTCCGCACCGTTGGGGACGACGGGCAGGTAGCTGCGGGAATGGGCATTGCCCGCGACGGGGAACACCAGCTCCGTGCCGGCCGCCAGGGTGCCGAGGTCGCGCTGGAAGACCATGCGCAGCTCGCTGTCCTCGACCGTGTCGACCAAGCCGTAGCGCAGTTGTTTCGTCACGCCGAAGGTCTCGTCCAGCTTCGGCCACCAGGCGCCGCGTTGTGTGGAGTGGGAACCGGCGAAGTACGAGGCGTACACGGTGGCCCCGCGCTCGGCGTGCGCGCGCAGGGCACGCCAGGTGGGAGCGGTGAGCTGCTTGGTGCTGGGCAGCAGGTACAGGGCGCTGTCGGCGGGCAGCCCGTCCGCCTCGCGGGCCACGCCGACGGGCAGGTCGGCCTCGCGGGCGGCGACGTACGCCTGGCGGGTTGCGGCGAGGACGTCGGTGGCGTCCTCGCGCTGGGTGAAGGGGTACTGCTTCTCCAGGTAGGAGGAGACGATCAGGGTGATGTCCGTGTCGGGGCGGGAGAGCCGGGTGAACTCCGTACGGTCCAGGATGTCGGTGAAGGCGCGGACCTCGCGGAGCTGCGCCTTGGGCCGGCCCTGGTCATCGGTGAGCCCGAAGTGCATCTCGAACGGGTGGTGGGAGTACGGCTCCTGGTCGGCGAGCGCGTCGTAGTCGGTGTTGTTCCACGGGATCCAGCCTGTCGCGCCGGCCAGCAGGGAGTGGTGAAGCGTCTGGCGGTAGTAGTGCGCCGCGTTCTCCTCGGAGGTGTAGTCGGAGGAGACACCGAACTCCTCCATGATGACCGGCTTGCCGCCGATGTCGAGGAGTTCGCAGACGAACGCGGTACCGAGGTTCTGGCGGACGGGGTCGTCCTCCATGCGGTAGACGTGCGGGCCGTGGAAGTCGACCAGCGGCTCCAGGTCGCGGACCCGGAAGCCGTTGTCCTCGCCGCTCATCTCCAGGCCCCAGGCGCCGTCGCCGAGGGAGACGGGCTGGCGGGCCCCGGCCTGGCGCAGTGCGGTGGTGAGCGTGCGGGCCCAGGCGGTGACGTCCCGGTGGTCCACGGTGCCGATGCCGCGGGACTGCCAGTCGGCGTAGATGGGGACCTCGTTGGTCAGCAGCCATCCGGCGACGGCCGCATGGTCCTTCCAGCGGGCCGCACACTCGCGTACGTACCAGGCCTGCCGCTCGACGAACCACGCGTCCGCGAACACATCGCGGTCCTCGCGCCAGGCCGGGTCCCAGTTCTGGCCGGACATGTGGCCGACGAGGAAGGTCGGGATCGTCGTCATACCGAGGGCGCGGTGACGGTCGAGGAAGTCGTCGAAGCGCTCCAGCATCGCCTCGTCGAGACGCTCGGGTTCCGGCATGAAGTCCGGCCAGTACAGAAAGCTCCTGGTGACGGCGATGCCGTGGTCGCGCAGGGTGCGCAGCTCCTCGTCGATGACGGCGCCGTCGTAGTGACGCCACATCAGCGGCCCACCGGTCCGCGACCAGAAGTTGACGCCGATCCAGGCGGTGGGCCGGTCTGCCGGGCCGAGCTTGGCTGCGGTGCGGTGCATGGGGCTCCTGTCGGTGAAGTGGAGTGAAGTGGGGTGGAGCGGAGGGCGGTCGGTGAGCTGTCAGCACATGCGGAGTCAGCCCGTACGGAGTCAGCACACGCCGAGTCGGCGCACGGGAATCCCGAAGCGTCGGCAGCGGGCAGTGCCGTCAGTAGGTATATCGATTGACTCGGTAACTGTCGAGGGATTGCGAGGAGTTGACGGCGCTGTTAATGTCCGGCTCCATCACAGGTAAATCGTTTTCTCGCTCGCGGCGGATGACGTGGACGCTCATGACGTGGCCGCTCGAAGCGGATGACCTGGACAGGAGCGCCGATGAATCGATGGCTGACCGTGGCGGCAGGGGGCGTGGTGACCGTCCTGGCGGCCGCGTGCACGGGATGCGGCGGGCCACTGGATCCCGGAACCGATGACCCGCACACCCTCGTCGTGCACAGCCGGTTCGCCCCCGGCACCTACGGCGCTGACACCTACTCCTCCGTCGTTGAGCAGTTCGAGCGCGAGAACCCCGGCGTGCACATCAAGAACCTCTACAACGGCGATGACATCTTCAACTCGTTCGAGACCGCGCGGCTCGCCCACAAGGAGGCCGACGTCCTGCTGATCAACCTCTACGACAAGGCCTACTCCTGGACCGAGCTGGGAGCCACGCCGCCGGTCAACCGCTACCTGAAGCAATGGGGCCTGAAGGACCGGGTCGAGCCCAGCGCGTTGAAGGCGTGGACGGACGACAAGAACCGGGTGCGGGCCTTCCCCTGGACCGGCTTCACCTGGCCCGTCCTGGTCAACAGCAAGCTGCTGCACCGGGCCGGCATCGAGGAACCCCCGCGCACCATGCCGGAACTGCGTGCCGCCCTCAAAGCGCTCCAGACCAAGAACATCCCGCCCATGACCATCGGCGGTAACGACTGGTCGGGCCAGAAGTTCCTGATGCAGGTCATGCAGGGGTACATGGAGCCGGCGGTCGCCAAACGCGTCTTCAGCAAGGGCGGTTACTGCGCCGAACCGCAGGTGAAGAAGGGGCTGCGGCTCTTCGCGGAGCTGCGGGACGCCGGACTGTTCGTCAAGGGCGCCCAGGGGCTGAACGCCGACCAGATGAACGCCGACTACCTGGAGGAACGCGCCGCGATGATGCCGGCCATCTCCTCCACCATCGCCGCCGTCCCGGCCCCGCTGGCCCGGCGTACGAAGGTCACCGGCTTCCCCGTTCCGTCCGACGGTACCCATGACAAGCCCACCGTCTACAACGGCGCGACCTCGACGGGCATCTGGCTCACCCCGAACGGGACCGAGAAGCCGGACCTGACCGAGAAGTTCGTGAAGTTCCTCTACCGCAAGGACGTGGTGCAGCGGTTCATCGACAAGTCCGGCTACGTGATGACCATGCGCGGCCAGCAGCCCTCCAAGGGGCGGCCGCTGGTGAGTGAGTCGTCGCGGGTCACGCACGGCGGCACCGTGAGCGAGGCCGTCATGCCGGACGACTACGTGCCCGCCGCGGTCTCCACCCCGCTCAACCGCGCCACCTCCCTCGCCTACACCCGGGGCACCGGTGTGCAGGCGATGTGCAAGGCCCTCGACACCGCCTACCGCAGCTGACCGGAGTGCGCCACGATGACTCTGACAACGATGTCTACGCCTTCCGCGCCCGCGACCCGCTCCGGACCGCGCCCCGCCCTGCGCTCCCGCGGAGGCCCGCGCACCACCGTGATGGCCGTACCCGCGCTGCTCTGGTACGCCGTCTTCATGATCGGGCCGATCGGGGCCATCTTCGTCATCTCGGTACTCCGCTGGCCCGGCATGCTCGCCGAGGTCCACTTCGCCGGGCTCGGCAACTACCGCACCGTGCTGGCCGACAGCCTCTTCTGGCAGGCCGCCCGCAACAGCGCCGTCCAGCTCGTCATCGCCGTACCCATCATGATCGTCGGCGCGTTCATGCTGGGCTACTTCATCTCCACCAGGCCCCGCGGCTACCGCGTCCTGAAGGTCATCATCTTCACCCCGGCCCTCATCTCCGCCTCCGCCAAGGCCATGATCTTCTGGGGCATGTTCGCGCCCCAGGGCGTGATCAACAAGCTGCTGGGCAGCGTCGGCCTCGCCTCCCTCCAGCACGCCTGGATCGCCGACACCGCCACCGCGTTCGGCTGCATCATCGCCATCGACATCTGGGCCGGCATCGGCTACACCGCCACTCTGTACGCGGCCCGCCTGGACGCGCTGCCCGCCTCCGTCTACGAAGCCGCCGAACTCGACGGCGCCGGACACTGGCGGCGCATGTGGGGCATCGCCTACCCGATGGTGCGCGACTACGTGGGCGTCACGGTGATGCTGCAGTTCCTGTGGACGCTGTTCACCTCGGCCCAGAACGTCCTGCTGCTCACCCAGGGCGGCCCGGGCAACAGCTCGACCAACCTGTCCTTCCTCGTCTACCAGAAGGCGTTCGTCCAGTCCGACCTCGGCTACAGCCAGGCCGCCGGCGTCCTGCTGTTCGTCATCGGCCTGGTGGGAATGCTGACCATCCGCCGCGTCTTCCGACAGCCGTACTGACCCCTCCCGGCAGCCGTTCCGACCTCTTCTGCCGACCGCATCGGCTTCTCCCGCCCGCCGTATCGGCCTCTTCCGGCAGCCGTACTGACCCAGGGAATCCGTCATGACAACGCTCCCCGCAGCCGCCCGCCCCGTACGCCGCATACGCGGCAGACGCCCACGACGCAGGATCGGCGTCGGCCGTACCGCCTCCTACCTGGGGGCCTGGGCGTACGCCCTCATGCTGCTCCTGCCGCTGTACTACCTGCTGGTCTCCTCGTTCAAGGACAACGGCGACATCTTCGCCTCGCCCCTGGCCCCGCCCGACTCGCTGTCGCTGCGGAAGTTCACCACGTCCCTCCACGACGCCCGCCTCGACCTGGCCATCGCCAACTCGGTGATCGTCACCGTGCTGTCCCTCGCCGTGATCCTGCTGCTCGCGGTGCCCGCCGCGTACGCGCTGGCCCGTGCGACCGGCAAGGTCGCCGCCGTCATCGAACGCGCCTTCTCGCTCGGCTTCCTCATCCCCACCTTCGCCGCGCTGGTCCCCACCTTCCTCCTCGCCGCGCAGCTGGGGCTCTTCCACACCCGTACGTTCCTCGTCCTCTTCCTGCCCGCGACCTCGCTGCCGCTGGCCGTGGTGCTGCTCACGCAGTTCATGCGGACGGTGCCCAACGAGGTCGAGGAAGCCGCCCGGATGGACGGCGCCGGAAACTGGACGGTGCTGGTGCGCATCTACCTGCCCATGGTGGTGCCGGGCATCGTCACCGTCCTCATCCTCAGCTTCCTGGCCTTCTGGAACGAGTACCTGTACTCGCTGGTGATCATCGGCCCGGACGAGGCGCAGCGCACCATCCAGGTCGCCGTACCCACCCTGCGCTCCTCCCTGTCCACCGATTTCGGGGTCCTCTCGGCTGGTACCGTGGTCACCCTCATCCCCGTGTACGTCGTGTACGCCGTCCTCCAACGGCGCATGGAAGGCGCCCTCATGGGCGGCGCGGTGAAGGTCTAGTGGCGGAGGAACAGGCGCCCTCCGCGGCGAGAAGGACGGACGTGGCCCAGCGTAGAACCAACCGGACGACGATCAGCGATGTGGCGGCGCTCGCAGGGGTCTCCGTCTCCGCCGTCTCCAAGATCGTCAACGGGAAGGGAAGCTTCCCCGAGGTCACCCGGGAACGGGTCATGTGGGCCGCCGACCGGCTTCGCTGGTCCCCCTCCGCCGCCGCTGTGGCCCTGCGTGGCGCCAAGACGCGAGCCATCGGCATGGTCGTCAACCGCGCCCCCGACCTCCTCAACGCCGACCCCCATTTCGCCCTCCTCATCGCCGGCATGGAGAGCGAACTCGCCCCGCGTGACTACGGGTTGCTGCTCCACATCGTCGGCGAACACCCCGAGGCGGAGGAACGGGCCTACCGTCGGCTCGCCGACGAACGCCGCGTCGACGCCGTCGTCCTGACCGAGAGCCGCGTCAACGATCCGCGCGCCGCCCTGCTGCACGACCTGCGCCTGCCCGCGGTCCTGATCGGCACCCCCTGGCCGACCCACCCGATACCGGCCGTCGAAGCGACGGACCGGGACCAGGGCATGAAGGACGCCGTCGACCACTTGGTGGGCCTCGGACACCGGCGCATCGCCTACGTGTCAGGGCCCGAGGACCGCGTACACACCGGACACCGCCGCGGCACGTTCACCGACCGGCTGCACCACCACGGCCTGCTGCCCAGCCACACGGCGGCCTCCGACTTCGCGGCCCGTACCACCGGCGCGGCGGTGACCCAGCTGCTCCTTGACGACAGTCCCCCCACGGCCATCGTCTTCGCCAACGACATGATGGCGCTGGCCGGTATCTCCGCCGCCCGCCGCCTGGGGCGCGACGTCCCGGGCGATGTCTCCGTGGTCGGCCATGACGACCTGCCCGTCGGCCAGCTGCTCCACCCGCAGCTGACGACGATCCGCCAGGACCTGGATCACATGGGCCGCGCTGCCGCCCTCAGCCTCCTCCGCCACCTCGGCGAGGAGGACACACCAGCACCGCCGGCCGTGACCCCGCCCCAGCTCGTCGTCCGCGAATCCACCGCGAAGGCGCGCTGACGCTCTCAGCTCGGGGAGAGCTGTTCGCGGACCCACGCCGGATCGGGGTTGGTGTGCGGCTGGCCGTTCACGACGACGGTCGGCACGGTCTCATTGCCGTCGTTGGCTTCCCTGACCGCCGCCGCTCCGGCCGGGTCACGCCAGATGTTGACCCAGTGCAACTGGCGGGCTCCACGGCCCAACCGGATACGCAGCCGCAGGCAGTACGCGCAGCCCGGCCGCCAGAAGACGACCGGCCGGCCGTCGACCGCGCTGCGCTGTTGTGCTTCCAGCGCACCGATCGATCTCGGGAAGACCAGGGGAGAGGTGGCGCCTGCGAGCAGCACGAACACCAACAGGAGTGCCGCGGCTGAGCCCGGGCTTCCCCCGAAGGCCCGCTCGATCGCGGCGACTGAGCCGCAGAGCACAAGCACCACCGGCAGGATCCAAGCGCGCATCATGGTGACACAGGCTACCGATGGATGAATTGGCCCTCGAACCAGGCTTCCTCAATGGGGTTGGGCGGGCGCCTATGCGCGGTCTGCGCGTGGTTCGGCGGTGCCGTCCGAGCTGCCTGGGGGTGTTTCGGGTTTGGTGTGGAGGATCTCGCGGGCCTGCTCCGCGGCGCGGGCGATGCTCTCGGAGACGAAGTCGTTGAACCGGGCGATGTTCTCCAGGCGGGCGGCGGCCGGTGTGTCGGCACCGAGGACGCCGACACCCTGCCGAGCGATATCGACGAGGTGGGCGGTCGCGCGGGCGCTGGCCATCATCGACTGGTACCAGACGTCGTCGTCGACGACATAGCGCTCGCGGCGGGACGCGTCGCGCTCCCGGCGGATCAGGCCCTGACTGTCGAGATACGCGATGGCCTTGGAGACGGACGCCGGACTGACCTGCAGGCGCTGGACGAGTTCGGACGCGGTCAGGCTGCCGGCGTCGGTGATGGTGAGACAGGACAGCACCCGGGCCATCATCTTGGGCAGGCCCGACGCCATGAGGACGGTGGTGAACACCTCCTCGTACTCGCGCACCGCCTCGGCGTCGCGTCCGTGTGTCTGCGGAGGTGTTTCCGCATCGCGGGGCGTGGCCCGCCTGCGCCGGTGGGCGCGGCGTTCGGTGGCACGGTGGGCCAGGTCGGCGCGGTAGGCGGTGGGGCCGCCGTTGCGCATCACTTCGCGCGTGATGGTCGAGGTCGGACGGTCAAGGCCTCTGGCGATCTCCGCATACGCGAGGCCGTCGGCCAGCCCCAGCGCGATCTGCTGACGTTCCTGCTGGGTGAGCCTGCCGCCCGGCATCGCAATCTCCTCCGTGCTCAGTGAGTGCCCTCACCATAGCGTTCACCCGCAAACTATTGCAACGAGTGGATGGTCAATGGTTGCGTTAACTTCGGATCCATTGCAACAAATATGTGTCATCTAGCTGGGGTGATGCCGTAACGGTGCAACAAGTTTATTGCTGGAGTCATGAATGCAACGTAGCGTTTCGCACATCAGAAACAAGCCGAGTTGCAGGAGGGCACGATGCAGAAGTTCGACACCCCCACCCCGATCTCCGCCGTTCTCGACATCCCCGCGGGACGCATCCGGTTCATCGCCGCCGACCGGGCCGACACCACGGTGGAGGTCCTGCTGGCTGACGCCTCGAAGAGCCGTGACGTGAAGGCGGCGGAGCGGGTCGAGGTCGTGTACGGCGACGGCGTCCTGCGGATCGAATCCCCGGCGGCGCAGAGCCGGAGCCTCGGTAACCCCGGAGCCGTCGAAGTGACCGTCCAACTTCCCGCCGGCTCCCGCATCGAGGCGAAGGCGGCCAGCGCCGAATTCCGGGGCGTGGGACGGCTCGGCGACGTCACCTTCGAAGGCGCGCACGGCTCCGTCGAGCTCGACGAGATCAAAGGCGCCCGCCTCGCCCTTCTCGCCGGTGGCATCTCCGTCGGCCGCCTGGACGGCCCCGCCGAGATCAGCAGCCAGAAGGGTGACCTCCACATCGCCGAAGCCGTACGCGGCAAGGTCACGCTGCGCACCGAGCACGGCGAGATCTTCATCGGCGCTGCCCGCGGAGTCTCCGCGACGCTGGACGCCGGCACCGCCTACGGCCGGATCCACAACATGCTCAACAACACCGATGGCCCCGCCGCCGGACTGAACATCAACGCGACCACCGCCTACGGCAACGTCACCGCCCGCAGCCTCTAGGCGCCCCCACCTGAACCCGGCGCCCTCACCTGAGCTCTTCCATTCCCTCGCCACCCCTGCCGTTTCGGCACCACCGTGCCCAGAGGCGACACCAAGGAAGGACGACGAGATTGAGCACCACTCAGGACTACCAGACGGCGGAGCAACTCCTCCGCCGCCCCGTCCGCCCCGGCGAGCTCGTCGTCGGCGACAAGGTGAGACCGCAGTGGATCGAGGGAGGCACCCGCTTCTGGTACGCGGTGAGCAATGGTGCAGGCAGACGGTTCGTGAGGGTGGACCCGGCAGCGGGCACTCGCGAGCCGGCCTTCGATCACGCCCTGCTCGCCGCCGCACTGACCGCCGCATCCGGCCGGCAGGCCGACTCCGAAGCCTTGCCCTTCATGACCATCGAACTCTCGGGGAGCACCGTGGAGTTCGACGCGTTCGGCGAGCACTGGCGCTGCTGCTTGGACAGCTACGCCTGCGAGCGGGCCGAGTTCACAACGCCGGGCAACCCGCTGGAAGTGCTGTCACCCGACAAGAAGGTCGCGGTGTCCCAGCGGGGGCACGACCTGTGGGCGCGCTCGCTGTCCGACGGCCGCGAATGGGCGCTGACCACGGACGGGGAGCCCGGCTACCAGTACGGTTCCGGCCCGGAATCCACGAGCAACCCCACTCTGCTGCGCAAGATCGGTCTGCCCCATCTGCCGCCCGCTGTGGCCTGGTCGCCCGACTCGACGAAGGTGCTGGCGCACCGGACCGATGAGCGCGGCGTCCGGCAGACCCACCTCGTGGAGGCCAGGCCGGCCGACGGTGGCGCGCCCCTCCTGCACACCCAGCGGTACGCATACGCCGGGGACGAGAGCATCCCGCAGGCCGAACTGGTCGTGCTGGACGTCGCCGCGGGCACGGTGGTCCGCGTGCAGGCCGAGCCGCTGCTCATACCGGTGCTTTCGCCCATCACGAGCAAGTGGGCATGGTGGGCTCCGGACGGCTCGGCCGTCTACTACCTCAGCCGTCCCCGCGACCAGCGCACACTCTCCCTGCACCGGCTGGATCCGGCCACCGGTGAGGTCACCACTGTGCTCAGCGAGACCGGGGCGACCCGTGTGGAGCCCAACCAGTGGTCGCTGGAACCCCCGATCGTGAAGGTGCTGGCCGACGAGGTGCTGTGGTACTCGCAGCGGGACGGCTGGGGCCACCTGTACCGGTACGACCTGCGCACCGGCGCGCTGCTCGGGCAGGTCACCGCCGGGCAGTGGGCAGTGCGGCAGATCCTGCGCGTCGACGAGGCCGAGCGGGTGGTGTACTTCGCCGCCTCCGGACTGGTCGACGAGGATCCGTACCGGCGTACGGTGTGCCGGGTCGGCCTGGATGGATCCGGCTTCGCCAAGGTCACGGACGACGCGCTGGACCACATCGTCACCGTGCCGGAGAGCCGGGGAAGGCTGGAAGGCCCGGAAAGTCTGGAGTACTTCATCGACTCCGCATCCACTGTCGACACCCCGCCGGTGACGACGGTCCGAGACTGGACCGGGCGGGTGGTGGTCGAGCTGGAGCGCGCCGACATCAGCAAGTTCAGCGCCACCGGCTGGACGCCGCCGGAGCGGTTCTGCGTCAAGGCCGCTGATGGCGTGACGGACATCTACGGGGTGCTGTACCGGCCGCGGGGGTTCGACCCGGCCCGGCGCTACCCGGTGGTGGACAACGTCTACCCCGGCCCACAGGTCAACAGGGTCGCCCCGTGCTTCGACCCCGGCGGGATGGGCCTCGACGCTGAACCCCTCGCGGCGCTGGGCTTCGTGGTGGTGGCGGTGGACGGGCGGGGCACCCCCGGGCGGAGCAAGTCCTTCCACGACGCCTCCTACGGCCACTTGGCCGACGCGGGCTGCCTGGTCGATCACGTCGCGGCGCTGCGGCAGCTGGCCCGGACCCGGCCGTGGATGGATCTGGACCGGCTGGGCGCCCTCGGCCACTCCGGGGGTGGGTTCGCCACAGTGCGGGCGATGCTGGACTTCCCGGAGGTGTACAAGGCCGGAGTCGCCCTCTCCGGCTCGCACGACGCCCGCTGCTTCAATCCGGGCTTCGTGGAGGCCTACGACGGCGCGGACAACCCCGATGCCTGGGCCCTCGCCTCCAACGTGGACCTCGCGGACCGGCTGGCGGGCAAGTTGCTGCTCATCCATGGCGAAATGGACGACCAGGTCCACCCGGACCACACGCTGCGGCTGGCCGACCGGCTCGTCGCCGCCGACAAGGACTTCGAGCTGCTCATCGTCCCCGGAGCCGAGCACACGTTCATCGACTGCCTCACCTACGTCCGTAAGCGCTGCTGGGACTTCCTGGTACGCGAGCTGATGGGCACGCAGCCGCCCTCCTACCGCCCGGCCCCCATCGCCCTCGGCCCCGAGATGCTCGGCGAGATGTTCGCCTGAGTGCGACGCCACGGGTGAGCAGCGCAGGGAAGACGCTCCTCGCCGGCGATGAGTCGGCTGCGGTCGGCCGGGGCAGCCCGATCCCTGGCCGACTGCCGCCCGGTGGATGGTCTCAGCGCCTCAATCCGAGGGAATCGCGCGGACCCATATCCGGTCCTCCGTCAGATACGTGTCCACCTTCAGCCCTGCCTCCGCCAGCGCCTCCTCGAACTGTTCCTTCGTCAGGGGCCGGGAGAGGAACGTCTGGGTCCAGCCGGCGTCCGGGAACTCGTACTCCGCATGAACCGAGCGCACCCCGTCATCGACCGGCTCGGAGGACACGATCCGGACGGTGAAGCCGGCGGGGTCGACGCGCTGACGAGGGACGTCGGTATGCCAGTCCTCGCCCTCCCGCTGGATCAGCACACAGCCGGCCGGAGCGACATGCCGCACACAAGTGCGCAGCAGGGCCTGCCGCTCCTCGACGCTTCCGGCGTGGACGAGGAACGAGGCAAGCATCACCACGTCGTACGTCTCACCGAGGTCGAGGTCCTCGATCGGGCTGCATATCGTGCGCGCCCCGCGGACCCGCTCCAGCATCTCCGGGGACTCGTCCACGGCCGTTACCGTGAAGCCTCGTTCCAGGAGTGGATGGGTCATTCGTCCCACGCCACAGCCCAGTTCCAGGATGTGTGCCCCCGCCGGCACCGCCGCGGCGATCATGTCGGGCTCGGCCCCGATGGGGAGCCGTGCGTACAGCTCCACCGCACAGCCGTCAGGAGTAATCGCGCCAGGCCCCGTCGCCTGATGCCCCGCTCGCATCTTCAGCTCCATGCCCTTCCAACGGCTCACGCGCCGTGACCGTTCCCGCGCCAAGCCGGGCCGTTCAGCCGTTGGGCAGTTGAGCCGTTGGGGAAGGCGGCATGCCGATCTGATCGCGAGGGTCCGACGAGGTCCGACGAGGTCAGGGGACGTCAGAGGAAGTCAAGTGACGTCAGACGAACATGGAGATGAGGAGGGCCATCAGCAGGCCGCAGACGCTGACCAGGGTCTGGATCATGGTGTGCGACTTCGTCGCCTGGCCGAGCGTCATTCCGAAGGACTCCTTGACCAGCCAGAAACCCGCGTGGTTGACGTAGTTCAGGCCGATCGAACCGGCGCCGATCGCCACCACGAGCAGGGAGGTCTCGACGCTGCCCATGTGCTGTGCCATGGGCGTCAGGATGCCGGTCGCCGCGACGATGCCCACGGTCGCGGAGCCCGTCGTGAACGACAGCAGCAGAGCCAGCAGCCAGCCCAGGACGAGCAGATTGAGGTGGGCGCCGGAGGCCACTGATTCGATGGCCTTGCCGATGCCGGAGTCCTCCAGCACCTGGTTGAACGTGCCGCCACCGGCGATGATCAGCAGGATGCCCGCCACGGATTTGATGCTGTCCGTGAGCGCCTGACGCGTGCCCTCCGGCGATGTGCCGCGTCGGTACCCGAGCACGAACAGCGCGAAGAGGAAGCCGGCGAACATCGCGATCACCGGTTCACCCGCGAAGTCCAGCACATGGCGCAGCGCGGACGTCTCGCCGAGGGTGAGTTCGCCGAGGGTACGAAGCAGCATCAGGACGGCCGGTACGAGCACGGCGGCCAGCGCCCGGCCCACCGGGACGCCGCTCTGGTGCGAGGAGTGGCCGTCCCCCTGCCCCGAAGACTCCTCGGACCGATCGGGTGTGGACGCGGACGTGCCGCCGGTGAACTGGGCGACGAGCTCCCGGTCCGGGTCGACCGCCAGGCGCGGTGCGATCCACCGCCCGTACAGGGGGCCCGCCACGATGACCGTCGGTATCGCGCAGACGAGCCCGATGAGGATCGTGGTGCCGAGGCCGGCGTGCAGGCCCTCCACCGCGATCAGCGGACCCGGGTGCGGCGGCACCATCCCGTGCAGTGTCGCGAGCGCCGCGATGGCCGGGGTGGCGAGCAGGACGTACGGCGAGCCGGTGTGCTTCCCACTGGCACGCAGCCGCTGGGCCACGCTGAAGACCAGCGGCAGCAGCACGATGAGCCCGATCTCGAAGAACATCGGGATGCCGATGACGAATGCGGCGCCCGCCATGTACCAGGGGAGCCAGCGCTCTCCCGCGCGGTCGATGATGGCCCGGGCGATCCTGTCCGTGGCGCCCGAGGCCGCGAGCAGTTTGCCGAGCATCGCACCGAAGGCGAGGGTGATGCCGACGTCGCCGAGGATGCCGCCGGCACCCTTCTCGATCGACTCGGCGATCTGCTCGGTGGACTCGCCCGACACCACGGCCACCACGATGGAGACCAGCATCAGCGCGATGAACGGGTGGAACTTCAGCCGGGAATTGATGAGCACGATCAGGGCCACGATGGCCCCCGCGAGCGTGATCAGCAGTGTCCAGGTATGCGTCGTCACCATCGGGGCGCCCCCTCGGCGTGGGCGCGGGCAGCACTCGCGCGCGGCTCTGCGCGGTGTGTTGTCATTCGCTTCTCCTGCTGATCACGTTCCGTCTGACCTGCGGGAAGCTATCGGCCGTCGCGGCGGCGCTCCAGAATTCGTGCACAGCCCGCGATAGCCGCGTTCTGCCACTTCTGCTCATTGTGTGCACGCCTGTGCCGGGGCCCCCGGGGGCCCCGGCACTGGTTGCCTGTGTGCCGCGATGTGGGTGAGTACAGGCTGCCGGGCCGGGGTCCGCGGCCGCCGGACGCGTGGATTCCGCTCGCGTCTACCGTGGGGCCGGTGAAGCCCTACCCGTCCCGCTCCCGTCGCCGGTCCCGGTCACCGGTGCCGGGCCCCGGCCACCGCCCGAGACTGCGCGTACGGCTGCGGACCCGGATGCTGCTCCTGCAGTGCGTGGTCGTCGTGGCCGTCCTCGCCTCGGCCTTCGGCGCCTTCGCGTACGACACCGACCAGCGGCTCGTCCACCAGTACCAGCAGCGGGCCCTCGCCATCGCCCGTACCGTCGCTTCGGAGCCGACCGTACGGGCCGGGGCCGCCCGGTACTCCGAAACCAACGACCGTCCGGGGCAGGGCGCCGCACACGAAAGCACCGCAACACTCGCCGTGAACGCGGTACGCAAACGGGCCGAGACGGTCAGGAAGAGCACCGGATCGCTGTTCGTCGTGGTCACCGACGACCGGGGCATCCGACTCGCCCACCCCGACGTCTCCGAGCTGGGCAAGAAGGTGAGTACGGACCCCTCCCGGGCGCTGTCCGGGCGCGAGGAACTCGCCGTGCACCGTGCGCACCTCGGCGAGGAGGTGGTCGCCAAGGTGCCGGTACGCGCCCCCGGCTCGTCCCGTGTCGTCGGCGAGGCGAACGTCGGCGTCTCCGTTGCCGCCGTCCACGCCCAGGCAGCCCGAGTGCTGTGGGGCGGCGTCGGCTGGCTCGTGGCCGCGCTGCTGCTGGGCATCGGGGCCTCGGTCCTGCTCGCCCGGCGCTGGAAACGGCTCACCCTCGGCCTGGAACCCGAAGAGCTCGCGGGCCTGGTCCAGGAGCAGGAGGCAGTGGTCCATGGGATCGGGGAGGGGGTGCTCGCCGTGGACGGGTACGGGCGGGTGACGGTCGCCAATGATGAGGTACGCCGACTGCTGGGTACCCCTGCCGAGCCCGGCAGCCGGCTCGACCGGCTGGGGCTCACCCCGCGCGTTCTGGAGGTGGTCGGCGAACCCGAGGGGCGGCCCGTCATGGCTGTGGTGGGGGAGCGGGTGCTGGTGGTCTCGGCCCGCCGGGTCGAGCGGGACGGCCTCGACCTCGGCACACTGCTGACCGTCAAGGACCGCACCGACGTCGAGTCCCTGACCCGTCAGCTCGACGCCGTACAGACGATGAGTTCGGCGTTGCGTGCGCAGCGGCACGAGTTCGCCAACCGCCTGCATGTCCTGTCCGGGCTGCTGCACCAGGGGCACATCGAGGGGGCCAGTGACTACATCGACAGCCTGCTCGGCACCGGCGGCAGGGGCGGCACCGGCGGTGCTGGCCCCCTCGAAGCTCCCGGCGCCGCACTCCCCGGCCTGGAAACGGTCAAGGACCCGTACCTGAGCGCCATCCTGTCGGCGAAGGCCGCCCAGGCGCGCGAACTCGGGGTGACGCTGCTGCTCGGCGGCGCCACCTGGGTGGACGGGCCGGTGACGGCACGCGTCGACCTCACCACCGTGCTCGGCAACCTGATCGACAATGCCCTCGACGCCGCCCGCGACGGGACCCGCCGCCCGCCGCGCGTCGAGGTGGAGCTGATGACGGTGGAATCGGACCTGCACATCACGGTGGCCGACAGCGGCGACGGCGTACCGGCCGAGCTGACCGACGCCCTGTTCGAGGAGGGGATCTCGACGAAGGACCACACGTCGGCGCCCGGCGGGCGGGGCGTGGGCCTCTCCCTCATCCGGCAGATCGCCCGGGGCCGCGGGGGAGACATCCGGCTGACGGACCCCGGCGGCCCGCCGACCGCCACCGAGACCGACGAGGTCGACGAGGCCGACGAGGTCACCGACCTACCCGGTGAGCCCGACCGGGTCACCGGCGGCGCCGTCTTCGTAGCCCGCCTGCCGCACGTCGTACGCCACCCCGACACCCCGCCCGCGAAAGACCGGACATGAGCGATCACCACGAAGACCACGACCACCGCGAAGACGATGACCACCGCGAAGACGACGACCACCGCGAAGGCCGCCGTGGGGGTCACGACCGCCGAGTGCACCGTGAACGTCAGGAACGGCGAGCCCCCTTCTCCGTACTGGTCGTCGACGACGACTTCCGCGTCGCCGACCTGCACGCGTCGCTGGTCGCCGACACCCCCGGCTTCACCGTCGTGGGGACCGCGCACTCCGCGCGCGCGGCGCTGGCGGAAGCGTCCGCGCACCCCGTCGACCTTGCGCTGGTGGACCGCTATCTCCCCGACCGCTCCGGCATCGAGCTGATGGCCGAGCTGTCCTGCGATGTGTTCGTCCTCAGTGCCGCGGCCGAGGGCGAAACCGTCCGCGAGGCGCTGTCGGCGGGCGCGCTCGCGTACCTGGTCAAGCCGTTCCCACCGCTGCTGCTCTCCGAAAAGCTGCGCGGGTACGCCCGGTTCCGGCAGCTGACCGACGCGGAGATCCTCGACCAGAACGTGATCGACAACGCCTTCGACGCGCTCAGGAGCCCGCGCGCGAGCCGCAGCCGGCAGGCCGCCGCGCAGACCGTGACCAGGGAACTGGTCCTGGCCGCCGTGGACAGCTCCGGCGCCCCGCTCTCCGCCGGCGAGGTCGCCGCCCAGATCGGTGTGTCACGCGCCACGGCACAGCGCTACCTCGCCGACCTCGTCACACGCGGTCGGCTGCGCATGCGTCTCCGGTATGGCGCGGCGGGCCGCCCGGAGCAGGAGTATCACCACCTGTGAGGTTCTGCTCCGGGTGCGGGTGCGGGTGTGGCACGTGACCGTGTACCGGACTTTGCGCGTCGCGACTATGGCCCCTCGCGACGGTGGCTCCACGCGAATATGGCTCCACGCGACTGTGGTTCCTCGCGGCTACTGCTCCTCCCGCTCGATCCACTCGCTGCCGCCCAGCGGGTAGTCGTAGCCCGGGCGTCCGGCGTCGGCGCTGGTGCGGAACGGAGCGCCCTTGTTGTTGATGTGCACGGTGCCGTGGCGGTCGCCGCTGGACCAGTCCAGGGCCAGGTCCCAGCGGACATCGTGCGCCTTGGTGTGGGCGCTGACGTAGAAGACCTCCGGGTCGGACTCGCTGACCTTGTACGGGAAGTCGCGCTGGCCGTTCTTGACGGTGACGTGCGGGCTGCCGTTGTCGAGGTCGATGTCGAACGACTTGGTGCCGACGTTGCCACCGCAGCCGACGCCCATCGAGTAGTCGTTCCAGGCGAGCGGGGCGCCCTTCGCGACGACTCGTACGTGCAGTGCCTCCAGGACGACGGTGTCCTTCCCGGTGCCCTGCACGGTGAGGGCGACGCGCTGTTCCCCGGAGGAGACCGCGCCGTAGGCGGCGGCCCAGCGAGGCGCGTCCTGTTCGGTGGCCGGCGGGCCGACCTGTTCGGGCTCGCTGTCGACAAGGAAGTGCTGGCTGCACGGGCTGTCGTAGACGTAAGGCCGGGTGGCGACGTTGACCGGTACGCCGCCGGTGTCCCCGGTGGCGCCACCGCCCTTGCGCGCGGGGTCCTTTGTCACCGAGTCGGAGGGCTTGCCGGTAGTCCCGTTCCGGGACGGGGGAGGGGAGGCCGAGGCGGACGGCCGCTTGTCCTTCGGGTGGCGGCCGTCACCGCTTCCGTTCGCGGGGTCGGTGCCGGTGGTTCGGGTGGCGGTCCCGGCGGCCTTCTGGCCACCGCCACCCCCGTCGTCACCGCCCGAGGGCGGCAGGGCCAGGGCGAGCGCGCCGGCACCCAGCACCGCGGCCGCGGCGACGGCAGCGACAAGCGGGGTGCGCCGCCGGGGCCGCTCGGAAGCGGGAGCAGCGGAGGGATCGGAGGAGGCGGCGGTTGCCGTGCTGCCGATGTCCGGTTCGACGACCGGCTCCTCACTTGCGGCGGGTACGGAGAGTCCCATTGCGGCGGATGCGGGGAGTCCCATTGTGGCGGATGCGGGAAGCCCTTTTCGCCCCCGCGCCGCGTCCGCCAGGATCCACCGCCGGTGCAGCTCGACCAGTTCCTCGGGGCTCGCCCGGCACATCCGGGCGAGCCGCTCGGCCGGCGCGTAGTCGGTCGGCACCGCGCTGCCGTTGCAGTAGCGGTGCAGCGTCGACGTGCTCATGTGCAGCCGCTTGGCGAGCGCCCCGTAACTCAGCCCCGAGCGCTCCTTGAACCCCCGCAGCAGCTCCGCGAACGCCTCCGCCTCCCCGGCGGTTCCCGTCGCTCCCGCGGACCCTGTTGCCCCTGACACTGCTTCCCCTTCCCCCGAACGGTCCGGCGCGTCCCATTCCCGCGTTCCAGACCCTTCACGTTTCCCCTGGTCACAGCCTGTTTTCGCGTTCCAGTGTCCCCAACTGCCCGCTCTTCGTGGCGGTTGGGACGGATCACCCCACAAGCTGCAGTCATCCAAGCACCACACCCACCGCACCGCCGAAGGGGCCCACTCGCATGTCCAGCGTCCGTACCTCCCGCACCCGCCTGCTGACCGCCGCCGCGACCGTCGCGCTCGCCACGCTCTCCCTGACCGCGTGCAACGACGGATCAGGCGTACAGACCGAGGGCGCGTCAGCAGACGCCTCCTCGCTCGCCTCTCCCTCCGCCGGCAACGAGCCGGGATCCGCCCCGTCCTCCGACGACGACGCCAACTCCGCCTCCGCCGGTTCGAAGCAGACCGCGGACGCTCCCGTGGCGTCGAAGAACGACAAGGCCGGTACCGGCAATTCCGGTACGACCGCCGGCCAGGCCGTCACCTGCCAGGGCTCCAACACCAAGACGGTCGCGGCGCCGCTGAAGCGTCCTGTGAACCACATGCTGCTGACGGTCACCAACACCGGCAGCAAGAGGTGCTTCCTCTACGGCTACCCGGCCGTCCGCTTCGGCGAAGCCCAGTCGGTGCCGCCGGTCATCGAGGACTCGAAGCCGCAGGCAGTCGTCACGTTGGAGCCGGGCGATTCCGGCTACGCCTCCGTCAGCCTGTCGGCCACCGACGGCAGCGGTTCCCACGGTCGCACGGAGAAGTCCCTGGCCGTCTACTTCCACGGCCGCTCCGGCAACGAGAGCGTCGGCACGGGTGCCCACCCCGCGCTGCCCGCCAAGGGTGTCTACATCGACGACTCCCTCAAGGTCACCTACTGGCAGCAGTCGATGGACGACGCCATCATGTGGTGACACCACCGCGGGCATGGGCGGGCACGGGGACGGGCCCTTCAGCGGGCGGGGAGACCGGGAGCGGTGGCGGCCGGTGGCGGTGGTGTCCGGCTCAGTGGGCGAAGACGGTACTGGCCAGCGCCACGTGTACGGCCGTGCCGGCGAGGATGCTCAGCAGGGCGTTGCGGCGCCACAGGTGCAGGCCGATCGTGACGGCCAGGGCGGCCAGCGGGGCGATGGCGCGCGACTGCGTGACGGGGAGGTCGCGCAGGCAGTAGACGACCAGGATCACCATCACGCCGGCGGGCATGCGCGTGCTGAGGTACTGCACGGTGGCGCTGGCCCGCAGCGGGGCCAGGACGGCGAACGGCAGGGCACGCAGGGACCAGGTGACGGCGGCGGTGACGAGGATCGCGACGACGGCGTAGCCGGTGTCAGGCATGAGTGGGCTTCCTGCGGGTGGCGAGGTGGCGTGCCAGAAGTCCGGCGGCGAACAGGGCGAAGGCGGCGAGCAGCATCTCGTGGGGGAAGAGCAGCCGGGCGGCCAGGGCGCAGAGCGCCGCGAGCACGGGGGTGGGCAGGTCGCCGCGCAGGTCGCGGACGGCGTCGAGGGCGAGGACGGCGAACAGGGCGGTCAGTGCGAAGTCCAGACCGGTGACGCTGTCGGGGATGAGGGAGCCGAGCAGTGCCCCGGTGACCGCGCTGCCGGCCCAGTACAGGTGCATGAAGAACTGAAGCCACAGGATGCGCCGGCTGGACCAGCCCCGGGACTGCTTGGTGGAGGTCAGCGCGTACGCCTCGTCGGTGAGCGCGAAGGTGCTGTACGTCTTGGCGAGGCGGCCCTGTACGCGGTGCAGGGGGAAGGACAGGGTGTAGAAGACGTGCCGCGCCTGCACCAGGAAGGCCGCCACGGCGATGGAGGCCAGCGGCGCGACGGCGGTCACCATGCCGATGAGCAGGAACTCGAACGAGCCGCCGTAGATCAACGCCGCGGACAGCCCCGCCCACCACCAGTCGAGCCCGGACTGGATCACGAGTGCTCCGAAGGCGAGGCCCAGCGGCAACATGCCCAGGCCCACCGACGCGCAGTCCCGGAAAGCGGCCCGCGCCGCCGACCGTTGTGGCGGCGGGGGAGCGGCGGCGGGCTGCGGCGCGTCAGCAAGGGGGGGACTTATTCGCATGCCGACATTTTAGGAAAGTGATCACCTTATTTGGTTGCCGATCAAGGGCTTATGATCTTCAGATGAGCAATGAAAGTGAACTGGATGCCGTAGACCAAGAAATTTTGTTGCACCTCAGTCAGGACGGGCGGCTGTCCAACGTCGAGCTGGCCAAACGGGTCGGCCTGACCCCTCCGCCCTGCCTGCGCCGGGTCAAGCGCCTGGAGGAGGCAGGCGTCATCGCCGGCTACCGGGCCGTCATCGATCCCGCGGCGCTGGGCCGAGAGCTGGAGGTGCTCATCGACGTCGAGATCTACGCCCAGGACCGCAAGACCGTCCAGGACTTCGAGGCCACTGTCGCCTCCTATGAGGAGGTCATCGAGTTCCGGCGGATGTACGGCCGCCCCGACTACTTCCTCCGGGTCGCCGTCGCCGACCACGCCACCTACGAAAGCTTCATGACAGGAAAGCTCAGCGGCCTGCCCGCGGTACTGCGCCTGGAATCGCACCTCACCATGAAAACCATCAAAGCGGACGGCTGAACACCGGACCGGCTGCGAACCGCCGTACCTGGAACCGCGGGGCGCTGTGATGGCATCGTCATCTACCGCACGCTGCGGATCGGTGGTTTCGCTTCCAGCGTCGGCGCACTGCTGGCGCCCGCCGCCGAGGAGCTGCGGGCGGCGGGCGAGCCGGTCGACACACGCGTCAGCGAGACCGGCACCGCCGAGAGCTTCCAGCGGCTGCTGGCCGGGCAGCTGGACATCGCGGTGCTGACGCCGCTGGCGGACAGCCCGGCGCTGGACGATCCCCGGTTCGTCCAGCAGCCGTTGCTCGATGAGCTGCAGGACCTGGTGGTACCCGCCAGGCATCCCCTCGCCGCTCGCACCGGCGTCACCCTCCTCGATGCCGCGACGGAGGAGTGGATATCCGCACACCACGACCAGGAGCGGCTGACGCGGGCGCTGTGCACCGCGGCCGGGTTCGCGCCCCGTATGCCCCACCACGCCGACGAGTGGCAGTCAGTGCTGTCGCTGGTCTCCCATGGTCGCGGGGTCTGCCTGGTGCCGCGTCCGGTCTCCACCTCGGGCCACCCGGCCGTGGTGCGCGTACCGGTGCACGGCGACCCCAGGCCCGCACGCCGCGTTCTGACCTGCGTACGCCGCGGCAGCGAGGGTCAGGACAGCATCGCCCGGGGGCTGGCGGCGCTACGGGGCGCCGCCACCCGAGCGGTGCGGCTCGGCGACTCGCAGGCGGGTCAGAGGGTTCGGGGTGACCGCCACCGCCGACGGCAGGGGGGGCCGTAGTTGACGTGGATGCGCCCACCGCATTACGGTCTGAACATGTTCAGTGAACGCGTTCATTCGAGGACGGTATGAGCTCGCGCAGCGAGCAGCGGGAAGCGACCCGCGAGCGGGTGTTGAGCGCCGCGGAGCAGCTGTTCGCTGCCCGCGGGTTCGAGACCACCACCATCCGGGAGATTGCCGCGGATGCGGGCGTGAGTGTCGGCACCGTCATGGCGGTGGGGGACAAGGCGGCGATCCTGGTCGAACTGTTTGACCGGCGCATCTCGGCCCTGCACGCGGCGCGGGCGGAGGACGGCGAACCGCATCGAACTGGCGCTGCCCACGGGCGACTTGCCGACGAGATCCTTGCTCTGTTCGAGCCGTTCGTCGCTCTCTTCTCCGGCGACCCCGAGCTCACCCGCCAGTACGCGGCGGCCCTCGTGACCGGCAAACACGAGGCGGGTGTCTTCCACGAACTCGCCGCGGTGCTGCGGCGCGAGATCAGCGACGTCCTCGCCCGCGGTGGTTGCGCACCGGATGCCGCCACTCGTGGCGCGACCGCGATCCACCTCGCCTACCTCGGCACTCTTTTCGTCGGGGCCGGGGCCGGAGGGGACGACCTGAACGGGCCCATCGAAGACCTCGTCTCCGTCGTGGAATTCCTCACCGAGAGCCAGGAAAGCGAGCAGCAGTGACCGTGCTTCCAGACCCGTGGTGGCCGCAGGCGGTCCTCGCGGGCATCCTTGCCGTGGACGCTGCCATGTCCATCCGCCCGCCGGCCTTCATCCGTGCCTGCCTCGAAGGGGTCGGGTTCCCCGAGGACTGGTGGTGGACGCTCGTCGTGATCAAGCTTCTCGCGGCCGCGGGTCTCGTCACCGGAATCTACGTGGCCGGCATCGGTGTGGCCGCGAACGCCGGCGTGATCTGCTACTTCCTCGCGGCGTCCGCCGCGCACATCCGAGCCCGTTTTCTCAAGTCGGAGTTCTGGCTCAACTGTCTCGGCATGCTCGCACTCTCGACGCTCGCGCTCATCGTGTCGTACGTCGTTCCTGGCCTTTGAGTGCGTCGGTGCGGGCCGGTGCGGTGTTGCTGTCCTGGCGAACGGGGGTTGTCAGGACAGCAGCACCCACATCCGGCTCCGCCTCCGGGGGCGGACCCGTACTGCCTCGCGGTATCAGGTGTGTCGGCAGTACGACGTGGTGTGCCGGGTCGGCGGCCGGGTCGTCGATGAGGGTGTGCGCGAGGTTTCCGGCGGCGCGGCCGACCTCGGTGGCGGGCTGGGCGATGGTGGTGAGGTCCAGCCACTGCGCGTGGTCGTGGTCGTCGAAGCCGAGGACGGACAGGCGGTCGGGGACCGCGATGCCGGACGAGCGCAGCACCGACAGCACTTCGATCGCGATTTCGTCGGTCTCGACGAACACCGCGGTCGGCGGGTCGGCCAGGCACAGCAGTTGCCCGACGGCCTCGGAGGTGGCGCGCCGGCCGCGGGAAGTGGCGACCACCAGGTCCTCGTCGTAGGGGAGTGCCGCTTCGGCCAGCGCCTCGCGGTAGCCGAACAGGCGGGTGCGCGAGCTGCACGTGAAGCCGGAATCGGGGGCGGCGCGGACGAAGCCGATCCGGCGGTGGCCGAGTCCGCGCAGGTAGCGGGTGCCGCCGCGGGCCGCCGCGACGTCCTCGACGTACACGCTGGCCCGGCCCGGTGCGTGCTGGCTGACATACACCACCGGGACGCCCAGCCCGTCCAGCCGGGCGAACTCCTCCTCGGTCAGGTCGAAGGAGATGACCAGCAGTGCGTCGGCGTTGCGGCGGGCCGGGAGACGGTCGAAGAAGGCGGCGCGTTCGGCGAGGTCGCCGACGCTGTAGACCTTCAGGTCCAGGCCCGCGTCGCGCAGTGCCTCGCTCAGACCGCGCAGCACCTGTCCGACGAACCACGAGCCGAGTGTGGGCGCGAGCACGGCGACCGTACCGGTCTTGCCGGTGACCAGGCTGGACGCCTGCCGGGAGATCACGAAGGACAGCTCGCGGGCTGCCGCCTCCACCCTCGTCCTGGCTTCGTCCGAGACGGTGGAGAGGCCGCGCAGGGTCCGCGAGACCGTGGAGACCGAGACCCCCGCCCGTTCGGCCACGTCGGCCATGGTGGGGTGGCGTTGCGCTGGAGGCATGGTCCGGAACGTAGCACAGGTGTAGCACGCATGGACCCGACGATGACAGCGTTATCACCGGGATGGGTCCGGCAATCCTCAGCAACTCGACCAATCTGCCTGCTTCTTCGTACGAGAGGATGCCTCTTCCCGTTGCTGTGCGCGCCATTGACAGCCCCTGAGGCCGTCCCTAGCGTGCAAGCGTTGTCAGGAGCACCCCCCAAGGGGCTACGCTTCAGCGCGCCCTTCCCTCATCGCCCGCCCCTCGGCGTTCTCCCTCGGTCAGGAGCGCATCGTCATGCCAGTGAGCCGCAGATCACTCCTCAGAACCACCGCCGGGGCCGCCGTCCCGCTGGCCGCCGCGACCGGCTGCGGACGTGCCGCAGCCCGCGGGCCGGACCTCTCGCACGCCACCGACGTACCGCGCGGCCCCGTCACCATCCGCTGGTGGGCCGGTCGGGTCGCGGCCCGCGACGGCAGCGACCTGCGGCCCGTCCTCATCAGTGCCTTTCGCCGGAAGTACCGCAACATCACGGTGCGGCTGATCGCCGCGCCGCCGACCACGGACGTGGCCCGTGCGGCCCTCACCACACAGGTGGCGAGCGGCAGCCCGTCGCCGGACGTGTACATGGGCGACCTGGCCTGGCCGGCCCAGTTCGCGGAGAACTCGCTGGCCCTGGCGCTGGATCCGCTGTTGCCGAAGGGCTACTGGCAGCGCTATCCCGAGGAGCTGATCCGGGCCCTGACGTACCAGGGCCAGGTGTACGCCTTTCCCCTCTACCTGGACGAGGCGTTCCTGTACTACCGCAGGGATCTGCTGCACAAGCACGGGCTGCGGCCGCCCGGTTCATGGGAGGAGCTGGCGACCACCGCCACGAAGATCCAGCGGGCGGGGGACGCCGACTTCGGCTTCGTCTGGCAGGGCACGGTGTACGAGGGGCTGACCGCGAACGTCGCGGAGCTGGTCGCCGACGCGGGCGGCAGCATCCTTTCCCCCGACGCCCGCAAGGTCACCTTCGACGGCCCCGCGGGGGTGCGGGCCCTGTCGTACCTGCGCGAACTGATCACCCGCGGGGTCACCCCGTCCTCGGTGACGACCTTCGTCGAGCAGGACAGCCTGGACGCCTTCACCAGCGGCCGGTCGGTGTTCCTGCGCAACTGGCTGTACGCCTGGGGAGTCGCGGACAATCCGGCGTCCTCGCACGTGGCGGGGAAGATCGGGGTGATGCGGCGACCCGGCTTCGAGGGCGGCACGGGCGGCCGCAGCTGCCTGGGCGGCTGGTGCAACTACCTCAACCCGCACTCCCGCAACCTCGGCGCGGCCCTGGCCTTCGCCCGCTTCCTCGCCGAGGAGGAGGGACAGTCGGTCCTGGCCCGTGAGGCGGCCGTCCTGCCGCCGTTGCTGTCCCAGCTGCACGGCAAGGCCGTGGCCCGCTCGGCCAACCCCGCCTTCGCGCTCGCCCGCGACGTACGGCTGGTCGCCCGGCCGACCCGGACCCCGGAGTACCCCATGGTCAGCAAGGCGGTGTTCACACCGGTCAACGAAGTGCTCAGCGGCGGCACGAGCGTACGGCAGGCACTGGCCCGCGCCCGCGGCGACCTCCAGGCAGCGCTGCGCGGGGAGGCGCTGTGACGAACACCCCGGATACCCCTTCGCAGACGTCCACGACATCGAGGTCCGAAGCCTCGACGTCCAAGGCATCGAGGTCCGAAGCCTCGACGTACAAGAGACCGCGGTCCGGGACGTCGACATCCACCGCTCCGCAGAAGGCCCGCACAGCACGTCCCCCGGCCGGACTCGCGAGCCGGCGCGCCCGCACCGGCTGGCTCTACACCACCCCGGCGCTCGTGGTGATCGCGCTGGTGACGATCTTCCCCATCCTCTACTCCGTCGTTCTCAGCTTCAGCAAGGTCCGCTTCACCTTCGGCGGCCTTCGCGTCGAGGAATGGACGCTCGGCAACTACACGACGATGCTGGCCAGTCCGGTCTGGCTGGAGGCGCTGGCCTTCACGGTCGGATACACACTGGTGACGGTGGCCGTGGAGATCGCCCTCGGCATCGCGGTGGCGGTGCTGCTGGATCGGCTGGAGGCCGGACGCGGCTGGATCCTCGCGCTGCTGCTCATCCCGTGGTCGCTGATCACGGTGGTCTCCGCGCAGCTGTGGGACTTCCTCTACGATGCCACGTTCGGCGCCGTGACCTGGCTGTTCGGGCTGGTCCTGGACCAGCCGCCGGTCATCCTCGGCACGCCCGTCCCCGCGATCACCGGCATGGCCGTCGCGGACATCTGGAAGACCACGCCGTTCGTCGCAGTGATCATCCTGGCGGGACTGGTGCGCATCCCGCAGGAGCGGTACGAGGCGGCCGAGGTGGACGGCGCGGGCGCCTGGAGCACCTTCTGGAACATCGTCCTGCCCGCACTGCGGCCGGTGGTGTCGGTGGCGGTACTGTTCCGCGTCCTCCAGGCGTTCGGGATCTTCGACCTGCCGTTCGTCCTCACCCAGGGCGGCCCCGGCACGGCCACCCAGTCCCTCGCCGTGCTCGGCTACAAGACGCTCTTCCAGAACCTCGACATCGGCATGGGCGCGGCGATCGCCACGAGCACCGGCGTGCTGGTCATCGTGTGCTGCCTGCTGTGTCTGCGGATGTTCCGCAACCAGGTCGACGAAGGGGGTGCCGCATGAGGCGCGGCCGCAGGCGCACGGGAGTGCGCCGGTACGTGAACGTGGTGAACCTCGGGGCGCTTGTCCTGGTCGCCGTGACCGCGCTGCCGCTGCTCTGGATGGCGGTGACGTCGTTCAAGACGGCACGGGAGAACGGCACCCTGCCGCCGACCCCCGTCCCGCTCCACCCCACGCTGGCCAACTACCGCCAGGCGCTGGGCTTTGCGGGATTCGACCGCTACCTGCTCAACAGCGCGGTGGTGGCCGTCAGCGCCACCGCCATCGTTCTCGGGCTCGGACTGTTCGCCGGGTACGCGTTGGCGCGTACCCCCATGCGCGGGCGCGGTCCGGTGATGACCGTACTGCTGATGATCTCCGTCTTCCCGACCATCGCCGTGGTCACCCCGCTGTACCTGGTCGAACGCGAACTGGACCTGCTCAACAGCTACTGGGGCCTGATCATCCCCTACACCGCCTTCCACCTGCCGTTCGCGATCTGGATCCTCCGCAACTCGCTGCTGAGCATCCCGTACGAGCTGGAGGAGGCGGCGACGGTGGACGGCGCGGGGCCGACCCGCACACTGCTGTCGGTGATCCTGCCGCAGGCCCGGCCCGCGCTGTTCACGGCCGGGGTGTTCACCTTCACCGCCACCTGGACGGAGTTCCTGATGGCGCTCACCTTCAACAGCGAGGACTCCTACCGCACCGTGCCGGTGGGCATCGCCCTCTTCAGCAGCCAGTACGAGATCCCGTACGGGACGATCTTCGCCGGGGCGATGGCCGCGACCGTGCCGATCGCCCTCCTCGTCCTGGTCTTCCGGCGCGCCGTACTGTCCGGCCTGACCGACGGCGCGGTCAAGGGATGACCGGCGTACCACTCTTCCCGCCCGATCCGCAGCAGTCCTCCGATCCGCCCGCACCTGGCCTCCCATCCGTCGAAGGCATCCGATCCGCACCGCGACTCGAAAGCAGGGCACCCGTGATCACCACCGCCTCGTCCTCCCTCGACTCCTCCTCGCAGGATCCCGACTGGTGGCGGCAGGCCGTCATCTACCAGGTCTATCCGCGCAGCTTCGCCGACAGCGACGGTGACGGCATCGGCGACCTGCCCGGCCTCACCGGCCGGCTGCCGCACCTGGCCACCCTCGGCGTGGACGCGCTGTGGCTGAGCCCCTTCTACCCGTCCGAACTGGCCGACGGTGGTTACGACGTGGCCGACTTCCGCGACGTGGACCCGCGCCTGGGCACCCTCGCCGACTTCGACGCGATGGTCACCGAGGCGCACCGGCTGGGCCTGAAGGTGCTGGTGGACCTGGTGCCGAACCACACCTCCGACCAGCACGTGTGGTTCCAGGAGGCGCTGGCGGCGCCGCCCGGTTCGGCGGCCCGCGCCCGGTACGTCTTCCGCGAAGGGCGCGGTGAGCACGGCGAGCTGCCGCCCTCGGACTGGGTCTCGCGGTTCGGCGGCAGCGCCTGGCAGCGGGTGCCGGACGGTCAGTGGTACCTCCACCTCTTCGCGCCCGAACAGCCGGACCTGGACTGGAGCAACGAAGAGGTGCGCGAGGACTTCCGGCGCACCCTGCGCTTCTGGTCCGACCGCGGGGTGGACGGCTTCCGCATCGACGTGGCGCACGGGCTGGCCAAGGACCTCGCCGAGCCGCTGCGGGACATGGGCGAGAACCAGTTCAAGGGCGACCACGACCTGCTGCCGGACGGTACCCACCCGCACTGGGACCGGGACGAGGTGCACGAGATCTACCGGGACTGGCGGCTCGTCCTGGACTCCTACACCCCGCCGCGGATGGCGGTCGCCGAGGCCTGGGTGAAGAACTCCCGGCGCGTCCTCTACACCCGCCCCGACGAGCTGGGGCAGGCCTTCAACTTCGAGTACCTCCAGGCGGAGTGGACGGCCCGCACGCTGCGCAAGGTCATCACCGAGTCGCTTGCCACTGCCGCCGCCGCGGGCGCCTCGGCGACCTGGGTGCTCTCCAACCACGACGTCGTACGGCACGCCTCCCGGTACGCACTGCCCCTCGGCACCGACACCGACGCATGGCTGCTGGGCGGCGGCAAGGACCCGGCTCCCGACCCGGAGCTGGGGCTGCGCAGGGCCCGCGCCGCGACCCTGCTGATGCTGGCGCTGCCGGGTGCCTCGTACGTCTACCAGGGCGAGGAACTGGGCCTGCCGGAGGTCGCCGACCTGCCCGCCGAGGCGCTGCAGGACCCGGTGTGGGAGAACACCGGGCACACCCGCAAGGGGCGGGACGGCTGCCGGGTGCCGCTGCCGTGGACCTCGGAGGGCACCTCGTACGGCTTCGGGCCCGGCGGGGCCTGGCTGCCGCAGCCGCCCGCCTTCGGTGAGCTGTCGGCGGCCGCCCAGGACGGCGTCGAGGGCTCCACACTGGAGCTGTACCGCACGGCCCTGCGGCTCCGGCGCGAGCTGCAGGGCGACGAGTCGCTCGAATGGCTCTCGGCACCGGACGAGACGGCGGCGGACGGCCCGGCCGGAGACGGCACCGCCGACCTCGTCCACTTCGCCCGCTCCACCGGCTGGCAGTGCCTCGCCAACCTCTCCGACCGGCCCGTACCCCTGCCCGCCGGCGAAACACTCCTCACCAGCGGAGAGCTGACCGATGGCCTGCTGCCCCCGGACACCACGGTCTGGGTGCGCGGCGACCGCTGACAGGCCCGGCGTCGCTTCGGGGCCCGGCGAAGTGACGCCGGGGCGGGCGTTTACCGGTCGCGCCGCTCCGAGGATCTTGAAAGAGTGAGGTCCGAGGACAGGCGCGACCAGGTGAGAGGAGCGGCCGACATGGGAGGACGGGTTCCCGCGGAGAGCCTGGAGGACCGGCCCCTGAGCAAGGGCTCGGTCCCGGCCTGGCTGGAGCTCCACCAGGCCGTCGAGCGTGTCGACGCGACCGGCGAGCACGCCGATGCCGAGGAGCTGCTGGAGGTACTGTCCGACCCCAAGCTGGAGCCGGAAGAGGACAGCCTGGGGCTGTGGGACGGCCCGCACCTGGCCGCGTACGCCGTGCTGCACACACCGCACGGAGCGGTGGACGTGGCGCGCTTCCATGGGGACGCGGCGGTGCATCCCGACTGGCGGCACCGCGGCATCGGCAACCACCTCGTTGCCTGGCTGGAGGACCGCGCCCAGGCCCGGCACGCGGCGGACGCGGAGCTGTCCGCCATGAAGGGTGAGCTGCTGCTCGAAGGAATGGCCGGGCAGGAGGATCTGCGGAAGCTGGCCGCGCGGCGCGGGTACACGCCGAGCCGCTGGTGGTTCGACATGAAGCAGCCGCTGGCGGGCAGCAGCCGCCCCGAGTCCCGCCCGGCCCCCGAGGGCACCCGTCTCGTGCCGTACGACGCGAGGTATGCGGAAGCCACCCGGCTCGCGCACAACGACGCGTTCCGCGACCACTGGAACTTCACCCCGTTCGACGAGACCGACTGGCGCACCTGGGTCACCGGAGCCAAGGCGTTCCGGCCCGCGATGTCGCGGCTGCTGGTGTCGGGTGCCGAGGTGGCGGCGTACCTCCTGGCGGAGGAGAGCACGGCGGAGACGGCCGCAACGGGCAGCAGGGACTGCCATGTCGGCTACCTGGGAACCCGGCGGGCCCACCGCGGCCGGGGTGCGGCGCCGGCCCTGCTGAGGGAAGTGCTGGGCGCGGCGCGCGACGCCGGGTACGACTCGGTGTCGCTGACCGTGGACACCGCCAACCCCTCGGGCGCGCTGGGTTTCTACGAGGAGTCGGGATTCGTGGTGGAACGCGAATCCGTCACCTACGCCCGTCCGCTGGAGGCGGCTCACCCGTCCTGACACCCCGTTCGTCGCATCGCCGGCTCCTGGCCGATTCGGGGTGACGGAGGACCAATCCGGCCGCGGCATGGCTCCGAACAAGGGGTGTGAACGAGCCAAACGGAGTGCGTGAGCGCCGGATCCTCGCTGCGCTGGGCGGGCTGGTCGCCGGTTACGCGGCGCTGGCCGTGGCGGAACTGGTGTCCGTGGCCGTACGGCCGGAGGCGAGTCCGGTCACGGCGGTCGGCGGCGCGGTCATCGACCGGACCCCGGCCGCGGTGAAGGACTGGGCGATCCGCCAGTTCGGAACCGGCGACAAGCTGGTGCTGCAACTGGGCATCCTCGGCGTACTCGCCGTCCTCGCCGCCGCTCTGGGGCTGCTGGGCCTGCGGTACCGGTGGCATGCGTCGGCCGGTGTGCTGATCTTCGGCATCGTCGGGGGCGCCGCCGCTATGGGCCGGCCGGATGCGGTGGGTGCCGTCGATGCGGTGCCGTCGCTGGTGGGAGCCGTGACGGGAGCAGCAGTGCTGTACGTGCTCCTCGGGCGGCTGCTCCTGAGGACGGATGCGCAGGGCGGGAGCGCTGATGGGGAAGCGCATGGGTCCCCGGCGCCGGGACGCAGAGACTTCCTGGTCGCGGCCGGTGCTGTCACGGCGTTCTCGACCGGTGCCGGGCTGTGGGGCCGGCGGCTCAATGCCTCGGCGGCGGTGGATGCCGAGGCGAGTCGCGCCGCGATCAGGCTGCCGGCACCTGGCTCTCCGGCGCCGCGCCTGCCGCGCGGGGTGGACCTGAAGCTTCCCGGCCTGACGCCGTACCGCACGCCCACCCGGGACTTCTACCGGGTCGACACGGCCCTGACGGTGCCGCGCCTGGACGCCGGAAGGTGGCGGCTGCGCGTTCACGGTCGGGGGGTGCGGAACCCACTGACGCTGGACTTCGAGGACCTGCTGCGGCGCCGGCTGATCGAGCGGGACATCACCATGACCTGCGTCTCCAACGAGGTCGGCGGCCCGTACGTCGGCTCGGCCCGATGGCTCGGCGTACCGCTGGCCGAGGTGTTGCGGGAAGCAGGCGTACGGCCGCCCTCCCAGGGTGGGCGTGCCGACCAACTGGTGGCCCGGTCGGTGGACGGCATGACCCTGGGCACGCCGGTGGAGACGGTCATGGACGGCCGCGACGCGATGCTCGCTGTGGGCATGAACGGCGAGCCCCTGCCCTTCGATCACGGCTTCCCGGTCCGCATGCTGGTGCCCGGCCTGTACGGCTACGTGTCGGCGTGCAAGTGGCTCCAGGAGCTGGAACTGACCACCTTCGCGGCGTACGACACGTACTGGGTCGAGCGGAAGTGGGCACGCAAGGCGCCGATCAAGACCGCGTCCCGGATCGACACGCCCAGGCCGTTCGCCTCGCTGAAGGCCGGAACCATCGCGGTCGCCGGCGTGGCCTGGGCACAGCACAAGGGCATCGAGCGGGTCGAGGTACGGGTGGACGGCGGCAGCTGGCAGGAGGCGCAGCTCGCCGCGCAAGGCCCGGTCGACACCTGGCGGCAGTGGGTGTGGCAGTGGCCGGCCAAGCCCGGCACCCACACGCTCCAGGTCCGCGCCACCGATCGCACCGGTGCCACCCAGACCACCGCACGGGCCCGCCCCATTCCTGACGGAGCGTCCGGTCATCACTCGGTGGTGGTCACCGTGACCTGACCCGAACAGCCCCTGAGGGCGGCCCTTGAGGGCCCGTCCACGCACACCTCCGTACCACCCACCCCTTCCCTTCAGGAGAAGCATCATGAACACTCTGCGTATGCGTCGTACCGTCCTCGCCGTCACCGCGGCGGCGGTCCTCCCCGTCGCACTGGCCGCCTGCTCCAGCGACGACGGCGGCAAGGAGAAGGCGTCGGACTCCGGTTCCTCCGCCGCGCCCAAGGGATCCAAGAGCAAGTCGATGGATCCGATGGCAGGCCCCTTCGGTCCGGCCTGTTCCACCGTGCCCAAGGAGGGCAAGGGCAGCTTCGACGGCATGGCCCAGGACCCGGTGGCCACCGCCGCGTCGAACAACCCCGCACTGTCCACCCTGGTCTCCGCGGTGAAGAAGGCCGGCCTGGTCGACACCCTGAACAACGCCGAGAACATCACGGTCTTCGCGCCGACCAACGACGCGTTCGACAAGCTGCCCAAGGACCAGCTGAACAAGGTCATGAACGACAAGGAGATGCTGACCAAGATCCTGACGTACCACGTCGTCGGCCAGAAGCTCACTCCGCAGCAGCTGGAGAACGGCAGCTACCCGACGCTGGAGAAGAGCAAGCTCACCACGTCCGGTTCCGGCACGTCGTACAAGGTCAACGACGCCTCGAACGTGGTCTGCGGCAACGTGCCCACGGCGAACGCCACCGTGTACATCGTCGACAACGTCCTGATGCCGACGAAGTGAGCCCTCGACCGCCGACACAGTGATCCATCGACTGTCGGCACAGTGATCCACCGGCCGGTGCCGGGCGGGCGTCCTTACACGGGGCGCCCGCCCGGCCGCACTGCTGCGGCCGGGTGACCAATCCGTCCTGCCGTCCGCTCCGAATCCCCGGTGAACAGGCGGTGCGTCCGGTGCCGCCGTGGCCTTGGAGGAGACGGATGCCGATGGTGCGCACCGCGGTGGTGGGCAGCGGAATAGCGGGCCTGACAGCCGCGTACGTGCTCCGCGACGCCCATGAGGTGACGCTGTACGAGGCGGCGGACCGGCTGGGCGGCCACGCCCACACCCACGACCTGGCCTCGGCCGACGGCCGGGTGCACCAGGTGGACTCGGGATTCATCGTGCACAACGCGCGCACCTACCCCCACCTGCTGAGACTCTTCGACGAGCTGGGGGTGGTGACCCAGGAATCCGAGATGAGCATGTCGGTGCGGTGCGCGGGCTGCGGTCTGGAATACGCCGGCGCCCGCGGCCCGCGCGGGCTCTTCGGCCGCCCTCGCAACGCGGTGAGCGGACGCTACCTGCGGCTGCTGGCCGAGGTGCCGCGCTTCCACTCGCGAGCCCGCCGGCTGCTCGACGACGACGCCCAGGACGACCGGACGCTGGCCGCCTTCGTCGCCGAGGGCCGCTTCTCGCCCTACTTCGTCTCGCACTTCCTCACGCCGCTGGTCTCGGCCGTGTGGTCGTGCGATGCCACGACCGCGCTGCGCTACCCGGCGCGCTACCTCTTCCGGTTCCTGGCGCACCACGGAATGCTCTCCACCGGCGGCTCGCCCACCTGGCGTACGGTGACGGGCGGTTCCCGTGCGTACGTCGAGCGCGTGGCCAAACAACTCACCACGATTCACACCTCCGCACCTGTGCGGGCCGTCAGCCGGACCGGCGGCGGCGTGCGGATCTCCACCGAGGACGGCACCACCGCTCGCTACGACTCCGTGGTGATCGCCGTCCACCCGGACCAGGCACTGCGCCTGCTCGCCGACCCCACCGACGACGAGCAGGCGGTGCTGGGGGCCTTCCGCTACTCGCGCAACGCCACGCTGCTGCACACCGACACCTCCCTGTTGCCACGCCGCGCGGCGACCGCCTCCTCGTGGAACTACCTGATGCCCTCCTGCCGGGCCGCCGCCGACCAGGTGCTGGTCAGCTACGACATGAACCGGCTCCAGCGGCTGGACGCGCCCGAGAGGTACGTCGTCACGCTCAACGGCGGCGAGCGCGTCGCACAGGACCGGGTGCTGGCCCGCATGAGCTACGAGCACCCTATTTACACGCCCGAGTCCGTGGCCGCCCAGCGCCGGCTGCCCGCCTTGAGCGGCCCGGTCACCGCGTACGCGGGTGCCTACCACGGCTGGGGATTCCACGAGGACGGCTGCCGCTCCGGCGTCGCGGCCGCCCGAGCCCTGGGGGTGGAATGGTGAGCACTGCCCCTGCCACGCGCACCGCCGGCCGGCCGAGCGGCTCCGCCGCCCGCACCCCGGCGCTGTACCCCAGCCTCATCACGCACGCCCGCACCGAGCCGCGGCGCTATGTCTTCCGGCAGCGCACCTACCTGTGGCTGGTGGACCTCGATGCCCTGCCCCGGCTGCCCCGGATCCTGCGCCCGCTGGCCCGCTTCGAAGCCCGTGACCACTTCGCGGGCGGCAGCCCCAAGGATGCCAGGGGCGCCCGGTACACCATCCGGGAAGGGCTGGAGACGTTCCTTGCCGCGCGCGGTGTGGAACTCCATGGCGGCCAGGTGCTGATGCTCGCGCACGCCCGGGTTTTCGGCCATGTCTTCAACCCACTGTCCGTGTACTGGTGCCACACCCCGGACGGCGCACTGCGGTGCGTGGTGGCCGAGGTCCACAACACCTACGGCCAGCGCCACTGCTACCTGCTCGAACCGCGGACGGCCGAGCAGGGCAGCCGGACGGACAAGGAGTTCTACGTGTCGCCGTTCTTCGGCGTCGACGGCGCATACCGGATGCGGCTGCCCGTCCCCGGCGAGCGGCTGGACCTCAGCGTGCGGCTCGAAAACGAGGGCGCCCACCTGCTGACCGCCACCGTACGCGGCGTCCGCCGTCCCGCCGGCACCGTCGGCCTGCTCCGCGCCGCCGCCCGCCACCCCTGGTCCACCGCCGCCGTCTCCCTGGGCATCCGCTTCCACGGCATCCGGCTGTGGCGGCGCGGCCTGCCCGTTCAGCCCCGCCCTCCGCACGACCCCCAGGAAGGTATGCAGTGACCCTCTCCGCCCTCCCCATCGCCGCGGCCGTCGACCCCCGGCGATGGCCCGACGTCGCCGCGCTGCCGCCCTGCTCCTCCGCCCGCAGAGACGTGGGCGAACGCCTCGTACGCCATGCCCTGGCCCGGCTGCCGCTCACCACGCACCTGGGTGCACACGAACAACTCGGCCTCGGGGGACCGGTGTTCACGGTACGGGCCCCTGACGCCTTCTTCCGGCGCATCGCCGCCCGCGGCCTGACCGGCTTCGGGGAGTCCTACCTGGCGGGGGAGTGGGAGGCTGAGGACCTGGTGGGTGTACTGCAAGTCTTCGCCGACCACGTCACCACCCTCGTCCCCGCTCCGCTGCAACGCCTGCGCCGTTTCTGGGCGTTGCGGCAACCGGCCGGCAGACGCAACACACTCGAGGGAGCGCGGGCCAACATCCACCACCACTACGACCTCTCCAACGACCTCTTCGCCCTCTTCCTGGACGACACACTCACCTATTCCGCGGCCGTCTTCGATGACCTGCCAGCCCGTTGGGACGGGCTGGCCGAGGCCCAGCGCGGGAAGATCGACCGGCTGCTGGACCTGGCCGACGCGGGCCCCGGCACCCGGCTGCTGGAGATCGGCACCGGTTGGGGCGAGCTGGCCGTCCGTGCCGCCGAGCGCGGCTGCCACGTCCACTCGGTCACCCTCTCGGCCGAGCAGCGGGACCTGGCGCTGGCGCGCATCCGCGCCGCCGGCCACCAGGAACGCGCCTCCGTCGAGCTGTGCGACTACCGCGACGTGCGCGGACGGTTCGACGCCGTCGTCAGCGTGGAGATGATCGAGGCGGTCGGCGCGGAGTACTGGCCCCAGTACTTCGCCACGCTGGCCCGAAGGCTGCTGCCCGGCGGCCGCATCGCCCTGCAGGCGATCACCATGCCCCACGACCGGATGCGGGCGACCCGCAACACCCACACCTGGATCCAGAAGTACATCTTCCCCGGCGGCATGCTGCCCTCCCTGACGGCCATCGAGGACAACGCCCGAGCCGCCGGTCTCCGTGTCACGGACTGCACGCCCTACGGCGCGCACTACGCCGAGACCCTCCGGCTGTGGCGCGAGCGCTTCACGGCCCGGGGAGATGAGATGGCCGAGCTGGGGTTCGACTCCGTGTTCCGCCGGATGTGGACCTTCTACCTCGCGTACTCCGAGGCCGGCTTCCGCGCCGGCTACATCGACGTGCACCAACTCCAACTGACTCACGAGGGGCTCAGCCGATGAGCGACCCGACCGCACACGCCTTCCTCCTGAACGCCGCGGGCGCCCCGGATGCCTTCCCCTGGGGCGCCTTCGCCCGCAACCTGGCGGTGGCGGCCGGCGCGGCGCTCGCGGTCCTGCTCGTCACGTTCGCCGTGGCACTGCGCCGGGGCCGGCACCGGATCGTGGACATCGCCTGGGGCCTGGCGTTCGCCGCGGTGGCCCTGACCACGTACGGCATGTCGGCCGGCGAGGGCGACGCCGGCCAGCGGCTGCTGGTCACCGCGCTGACGGTGATCTGGGGACTGCGGCTGGCCGGCCACATCGCATGGCGTGGCCGGGGCAAGGGTGAGGACCCGCGGTACGAGAAGATGCTGGCCAAGGCGGGCGGCAACCGCAACGCCTACGCCTTCCGCATGGTCTATCTGTTGCAGGCCGCCCTCGTCTGGCTGGTCTCGCTGCCCGTCCAGGCCGCCCAGTACGTCCGCGGAGCGCCGGACGCGCTCATCGCGGCCGGGGTGGTCCTGTGGCTGGTCGGCCTGTTCTTCGAAGCCGTCGGCGACCACCAGCTCGCACGCTTCACCGCGGACCCGGCCAACCGGGGAAAAATCATGGACCGCGGCCTGTGGGCATGGACCCGGCACCCCAACTACTTCGGGGACTTCTGCGTCTGGTGGGGACTGTTCCTCTTCGCCTGCGGAGACCCCGCCGTGGCCGCCGCCACCGTCCTCGCGCCCGTGGTCATGACCTTCCTCCTGACCCGTGGCAGCGGCAAGGCCCTGCTGGAGCGGCACATGGCGGAGCGTCCGGGCTATGCCGAGTACGCGGCCCGCACCAGCGGGTTCTTCCCCCTGCCGCCCCGCGCACCCGCACCTCACCGATGACACCGGCCCGGCGCCGTCTCCGTGCGGCCGGCGGCGAAGCGGCGGCCGGGGAAGTGGCGGTCGGGGAAGTGACGGCTGGGGGAGTGACGGTCGGGAGCGTGACAGTCGGGGAGCGGCAGACGACCGAAAGGACGCCGGCGGCAGTGCGCCGGCGTCCTTCCGTCTGCCCCTCCGCGCGTCCGCGCATCAGGTCCGGGCGGGGAAGTCCATCAACGCGATCGGCCGGGTCGTGGGCTGCCGGGAGCCACCGGCCGGCTCCACCGTCACCCCCATGCCGGAGGCCGTGCCGACGTCCCCGTCGAGCAACGTGGCGGCCGCACCCCGCGCGGCGTTGAACGTACCGGCGGAACGCATCGTCCCCCCGTCGTTGAACCACAACTGATACACCTTGCCGCCGGGCAGGTCGGCCAGGCCGGAGGCGACGAAGGCCGCACGGTTGCGCGTCTGGGAGACCACGACCGTACCGCTGCCGCCCTCACCGAGCCTGCCGGTCGCCGCCCGGGCATCGGGCGCGGCCAGCACTGCCGCCAGCTCCGCCGCCTGCTGCTGGGCCGCTGAGCGTGCTTCCTCGGCCTCCTGGTGCTGCCGGACGGCGATACCACCGAACGCCGCGGCGGCGGCGAGACACGCGGCCAGCGCCAGACGCGGCAGCGAGCGCCGCCAGGCCCGCCCGGAGAAGCGGTCACCGCCCACCGCCGGCGGCTCCTGACGCACCGTGGCGATGTGCTGGAGCACGCGGCCCTTCAGCTCCGCCGGCGGCACCGCTGCCACGGCCTGCCCCAGACGCCCGGCCGTGGCGGTCAGCTCCGCGACCTCCTGCCGGCAGGCCGCGCACTCCCGCAGATGCCGCTCGAACTGAACACGCTCGTCCTCCGGAAGCGCATTGAGCGCGTAGGCGCCCGTCGCCGTGTGCAGGTCGGCGTCGTTCATGCCGTCACCCCCAAGCAGTCGCGCAGCCGGATCAACCCGTCCCGCAGCCGAGTCTTGACCGTCCCCAGCGGCAGCGCCAGCAGCTGCGCCACTTCTCGGTAGGTCAGGCCGCGGTAGTAGGCCAGCGTCACCGACTCGCGCTGCCGCTCGGTGAGCGCGCCCAGACAGCGGCGTACCCGCTGGCCCTCCAGCCGCGCCTCCACCTGCTCACTCACCTCGTCGTAGGCGGGCGTCCGCTCCAGCAGCGCCGCCTTGTTCTCCCGTTCGGCCCTGGCCTGCGACGCCCGTACCCGGTCCACCGCCCGCCGGTGCGCCATCGTCAGCACCCACGTCATCGCACTGCCCTTGTCCGGGCGGAAGCGGGCCGCGGTGCGCCAGACCTCCACCAGCACTTCCTGAGTGACTTCCTCGGACTGCCCGGGATCCCGCAGCACCCGCGTCACCAGACCCAGCACAGGCCCAGCCACCACGTCGTACAGCAGCCCGAACGCCTCCTTGTCACCGAGCGCGACCGCGGTCAGCAACGCCTCCGCATCCTGCCCCGCCGGCCGGGACCCCGGCCCTCCCCTTACCTCTGGCGCTCCCATTGCGCTCCTTCGCTCGGTGCCGCCTCACATCACACCGCCGCGCCCGGCCATCTGGCCATCCGGACACGCAGATGTCTCCCACGTCCTTACTTCGGAGCCGTGACGTGACCGGATTGGTCGCGAAAACCGAAGGCCGGGAGACCGGGGACGGCCAGGACCGATGACCAATCCGCGACGCCCGCGGCTCCGAAGGAGAAAACGAAGGCCACCCATGAACGGCACATATGAACGCCACACATCGAGGAGGAAGCATCCCCATGCCGTCAGTCACCCGGGGCGCCGCGCAGCGCCTGCTCCCGCTCGTGGAGAAAGCACTCGGTGGCCCCCTGCCGCTGCGGTTGCGTACCTGGGACGGCAGCGAGGCCGGCCCACCGGACGCCCCGGTCGTCGTCGTACGACGACGGCGCGCGCTGCGACGCCTGCTGTGGCAGCCCGGAGAGCTCGGCCTCGCCGAGGCGTACCTCACCGGCGACCTCGACATCGAGGGAGACCTGACCGACGGACTGCGGACCATGTGGCAGGCCGCCCGCGACCGGGGCCTGCAAGCGCCCCGCCTCGGTCTCACCGACCGGGCACGCGCCGCCGCCACCGCACTGGCACTGGGCGCGATCGGCTCGCAACCGCCCGCGCCGGCGTCCCGGGCGCGCCTGCGCGGCGAACTCCACAGCAGGCGCCGCGACCGGGCGGCCATCAGCCACCACTACGACCTGTCCAACGACTTCTACGCCCTGCTGCTGGACGAGACCATGGCCTACTCCTGCGCCGTGTGGACCAGCGACGATCCGGCCTACACCGTTGCCGATGCCCAGCGCGACAAGCTCGACCTCATCTGCCGCAAGCTCGCACTGGGCCCCGGCGACCGGCTGCTGGACATCGGCTGCGGCTGGGGCTCGCTGACCCTGTACGCCGCCGAGCGGTACAAGGTCGAGGTCACCGCGGTCACCCTTGCCCGGGAACAGGCCGATCACGTACGCGAGCAGGCCAGGAACCGGGGTCTGGAGGACCTGGTCGACGTCCAGTGCCGCGACTACCGCGACATCGAGGGCGGGGCGTACGACGCGGTGGCGACCGTGGAAATGGGCGAGCACGTGGGCGACGCCGAGTATCCCGCCTTCGCGGCCCTGCTGTACCGGGCGCTGCGCCCGCGCGGCAGGGCCCTGATCCAGCAGATGTCGCGAGGCAGGCAGGCGCCGGGCGGGGGAGCGTTCATCGAGACGTACATCGCACCGGACATGCACATGCGCCCGATGGGCGACACCATCGGTCTGCTGGAAGGCGCCGGCCTGGAAGTACGTACGGTGGAATCGCTGCGGGAGCACTACGTCCGCACCGTCCGGGCCTGGCACGACACCCTGGAAGAGCACTGGCACGAGTTCGTCGCCCTCGTCGGCGAGGAAACCGCGCGGGTGTGGCGGCTGTACCTCGCGGGCGGAGGACTCGCCTTCGAGGAACGCCGCATGGGCGTCGACCAGTTCCTCGCGGTACGTCCGGACGAGGACAGCTGAGCCGAAGGGGCGGAGGCCAACCGGCGTACAGTACAAGTCAGTTCGGAATCGGCATCACCGCCACTGGCTTTGTATAGGCTGTTGCACATGGATGTGACGGGGTGTCTTGGGTGCGATCTCCTCTCCGGGCGCCGGGAGTTGCCAGGAGGTGTGCTGCACGAAACCACCGCCTGGGTGGTGAACCACGTCGTCGGTCCGATGAACCTCGGCACTTTGATCGTCGGTCCGCGGGAGCACGTCGTGGCCGTCGCGGAGCTCGATGACACGGCAGCGGCGGAACTGGGCCCGTTGCTGCGCGATACCGCTCATGTCGTGGAGACGTTGTGCCGGCCAGAGCAGACATACGTCTGCGTGTGGTCGCACGGCCAGGACGCGCGCAAGCACCTGCACATCGCGGTCCAGCCCGTGACCGCGGAGGTGCGAGCCCGCTACGGCGGACTGCGCGGCGAAAAGCTCCAGGCCCGGATGATGGCGGACGGGGACGAGCCGGACACCACGGATGTCGAGCAATTCTGCGAGCGCGCCCGCGAACTGTTCCGGGCCATCACCATCACCAACGGCAGCACCGAAGACCGAGCCTGATCGCCGGTTCCAGTGAGGTGGCCTGTGACCACCGTGGTCCAGGCGAACGGCTGTCGGGGCGATCCGGGCGCCCCGCCCGTGGCCGCCGCACCTCGCGGGGGCTTGATGCGACCGTCGACCATTTACTCCGTGCGGCAGCCGCGTCTCCCTGGCCGTGCCGAGCCAGGCCGCAATGGCTGTGTCCAGGGGCCCGAAGTGCCGCAGCTGTGTGCTTCAGGGGCGCACGTACGGCCAACCGGGCAGGTGTGTATGCCCTTTCGCTTCTTGGACAGCCCCAGGTGTCCTGCTAGGAAGGCCGGGAAGGCAGAGATGGCGAACACCTCGGAAGGTGGGCGAGTGCAGGAGCGGGAGCAAGGCGCGAGCGCTGCGGCAAGGCGGGAGAGAGTTGCCCGGACGCCTCGGCCGCCGAGCCACGAGCGGGTGGCGGAGCAGGCCGCCGGCCGGCCCAGTGGGCTGACGCCGGACGCCGTGATGTCGTTGCAGCGAGCGGCAGGAAACTCCGCGGTGCTTCGCACTCTGCGGGCCGGGCCTCATTCCCGAGCTGCCGGGCAGGAAGAGCAGAGCGCCACCGACGCCTCTGCGATCCGCGCGGTGCAGCGTCGTAAGCCGTCGGCCGACGCACCCAAGACGCATTTCGCAACCAAGGCAAATGATCATCCTGAATGGCCGCTGTTCCAGAACTTGATGGAGAAGGGCGGCTTCCCGGCCGATGTGACGGAGAGCGCCTGGCAACTCGTTCTCGGCGGCCTCGTCGAACAGGACCACCTGAACCTGGAGTCGGCCGACACGTCCATCGATCCGGCCGAGCGACGTGCGCGCAGGGCCTCGAACACCTGGTACCGAGAGCTGGTCAATCTCGTGGGCGACCATCTACGGGTTACCACGCCCACGATGGCGCTCTGGTCGGGTGGCTTCGATGTGAGCAAGTACGCGCAGGCGAAGGGGCACACTTCCCTGGAGTTCACTCGACTCGGGAAGATCGTCGACCAACTGGAGCTGCACGCGAATTGGAAGCTGCAGGCGCCGCTGTGGAACGTACTCTCCCGTGCATTCGTTGAACGGGCGACCGGTCCGGTGCATGTCTTCCTGCGCGCCTACAACCCGGACAGCGTTCTGATCGCGCAAGAAATCCCGCAACTGCGCATCATCCAGAAACTCAACCCCGCCGTCGAACTCCTATGGCATCCGCTCTACACCAACCCTGACGGCGCAATCAAGGAAATCTCGCCTGACCTGCAACTCACCGATGACGCCGCCTACCGCAGTCGCGACAAGTGCGTGAGCGTGATGTACCACTACCTTCTGCGCCTCCATGACACGAACAACAATGCGGCATCCATGGCGTACAAGGAGATGAACGAATTCCTGGAGGGGAACGTCAACCCGAAGGCGGCGCACCAGAAGCAGGAGCCAGTGTGATTACCTCAGCCCTCCGGACCTTCTGCTAGCTTTCTTAGCGAAGCTGACTGAGCAAGGTGAAAGGAATCCATGTCCCAGCAGCAGTGGACCGCAGTCGACGACTACTTCACTTCCCTGCTCGCACCCGCCGATGAGGCACTCGAAGCGGCCCTGCGTGACAGCGACGCCGCCGGTCTGCCTCATATCAACGTGGCCCCGAATCAGGGCAAGTTGCTGCATCTCCTCGCCCAGATGCAGGGCGCCCGCCGCATCCTGGAGATCGGCACCCTCGGCGGCTACAGCACCATCTGGCTCGGCCGCGCCCTGCCTGCCGACGGCCGCCTTGTCACGTTGGAATACGACGCCCGCCACGCCGAAGTCGCCCGGGGCAATCTCGTCCGCGCCGGCCTCGCCGAGCGTACTGAGGTCCGCGTCGGCCCGGCGCTCGACAGCCTCGCCGACCTCGTGGCCGAGGGCGCCGAGCCCTTCGACGTCGTCTTCATCGACGCCGACAAGCCCAACAATCCGCATTACCTCGACTGGTCGCTGAAGCTCACCCGGCCCGGCAGCGTCATCATCGGTGACAATGTCGTCCGCGACGGCAAAGTCGCCGATGCTCATAGCAGTGACGCAGGGGTGCAGGGAACGCGCCGCTTCCTGGAACTCATGGCCGAGCACCCGAAACTGTCGGCCACCGCGCTGCAGACGGTGGGCAGCAAGGGCTACGACGGCTTCTCCCTGGCGCGAGTCATCGCCTAGGAATTGTCCTTGCCGGGTCAAGCCCGATCGGGTTCATCGTGAAGCCCGACCGAGTTCATCCGCTGTCCCGTGCCGGGATGACCCATGGGCGGCATCCCGACACGGGACAGCGGATCGGCACCCGTCAGCCCGTCAGCCCGTCAGCCCTTCTGTCTTGAATTCAGCCCAGTCCGCAGCGATCGAGTGCAGCACGAACTTGGCTGAGTCCTTCTGCTCGGCAGTGGTCCCGGTCAGGCATTTGGTCGTCCCGGCGCCAGCGCCAGGCCGAGAACATCGCCCAGTTCAGGGCGCGGCACCGGTGAATCAAGTCGTGGTCAGCTCCCGCATAGTGCTCTGCCACTTCCTCGGGCGCATGGGCCAGGTCGAACTCGATCGGTCCACGGCAGGCCGTGGCGAGGTCTACGAAGAGCGGCCCTCTGCTCGTGTTCAGGAGGTTGCCCGGGTGCGGCTCGCCGTGCAGCAGCTGGTCACCGGATTTGTCGATGCCGATCGCGGCGCTCAGCCCTCTGAGCGTGGTGCTCAGGAGTTCCCGGTCGGCGTCGGGGAGCTCTGGGGAGCGCTCCCGGTCGTTCACCTCTCTCAGTGCCACGGCGATTCGATCGGTGAAATGCGGTGCGTTGAGGTCGATCCGGCGCAGCGCGGCATGGTGCCGGATGAATACCTCTGCGTAGTCGGCCGGCGCGATCTCTGATTCCAGAGGTTCGTAGTAGGTCCAGAGCGAGATGGCGAAGGCGTCACGCAAATGGACTCGGGGCTCTACCCGCGGTTCCAGCTCTGCCACTGGAGCGTCGGCTTCGGCGAGATGGTGAGCGACGGCTACCTCGAACTCGGAATCAGCCAGATGCGCCGAAGGCGCGACCCGAGCCAGAACGTCGCAAGGAGCCAGGCGGAGCGCGACGCGGTCCGAGTTGTGGACGACGGCCACATCGTCGACCTGTAGGCCCAGCTCCGAAGCGGTTGCCCGTCCTGCCTCAACCGCGCGGCGGAGTTCCCGTGGCTCCATACCGTTCTCCCTCATTGTTGAATTACTCGGTTGAATTACTCGCTGCGGCTGAAATTATCGGGTGTCGCGCCACCAGTAGCGCCCGACGATGAGTTCTTCGAGTGCGCGGAGCCTGTCTGCGGCCAGCTGCGCATGTGCATCGGGGTGTTCCAGAGCGATGCGGAGGTCGGAGGCGAGGTGGGCCGCTTCGCGGACCTCGCATTCTGCTCGGAGGGTTTCCGGCGAGCTCGTCGTCGTCCGGGCGATGACGTCGAGAACGGTCTCCACGTGGGGTCCGCTGAACCGGGCCAGGAAGAACCAGTCGTCGGCCGGTTCGCCGAAGCGGGCCCACTCGAAGTCCAGCAGGGTTGTCACGCTCAGATCGCAAACGATCCAGTTGTCCCAATGGCAGTCCGCGTGAACCGGGACAGCGGTCTGTGCGTACAGCGGCGCGCGCTTCGCGATCGCCGCCAAGCCGTCGAGCAGCGGGCGGGGTACGGTCCCGTGCCGGTCCAGGGCGGCGAGGTTCTCCACTTCGGCGCAGAGCGCGGCCTGGCTGGTGAAGCCGCCATGGTCGAGAGGTTCCCTGAGCACCTGTTCGGTGTCACTCTCGGGCACCCAGCTGTGCAGTCGAGTGAGCTGCTGAACTGCCTCCTCGGCCAACGTGCGTGCGGCCAGAGCGTCCACTCCAGGCATGCCCAGGCCGGGGGCTGTCCCCGGTGCGCGGGCGTAGCAGGCGTAACGGATGTCGTGCGTACCCAGCCGGTGGACTCCGCTGCCGAGGAGCGTGGCTGTGAGGCCGGTGGGCAAGTGGGGCGCGAGTGCGATCTCCCGGTTCAGACGCGAGTGGTCGTCCGCATCGATGAGCTTCACGACCGCCTCCGAGCCGACGTAGACGTGATGGGAGTTGCTCTCGGCGCTGGTCATGGGGCCGGGGTCTCGTCCGAGGGCCGCTGCGGCGATTGCGTGAGCGGCGTCGTGTGCCTGCCGCAGGTTGGTCATGTCGATCATGTCGGTCATGAATGCTCCAGCCGTGGGCTGCGATCTTGCCGGTGGGTCGACTGAGACGGGGGTGCGGCCACCGTTGACCATCTGTTCGTGGAGGCGAGGGAAGAGCCGGTAGCCGCAGGTCACACCTTAGATCCCGGCCGTTGGCCGGACGCTTTCGAGGGGGAGAAGGTACGCCTTCGGTTGGGCCGGGGTGGTGAAGGCCACAGCGGGAAGCTGTCCGATCGGTCAGGTCTGACCGATCGGACAGTTACTGTTGGGCCATGGCACGCACTGCATCCGCGTTGCGCGGGCACATCCTGGAGGCGGCGCTCGGGCTGTTCGTCATCCACGGGTACCGGGGGACGTCGCTCCATGACATCGCTTCCGAGGTGGGCTGCTCGAAGGCTTCGCTGCTGTACCACTTCGCCAGCAAGGACGCGATACTCACCGAGCTGCTGACGCCCGCCGGCCAGGCGCTGGCCCAACTCGACCAGGACCTGATGGGCCTGACGGGGGAGCAGGCGGTGGAGCCGGCGGTGACCGGCTATGTGGACCTCGCACTGCGATACCGGCGTGAGGTCAAGCTCCTGTTCAGCGACCTCCCCGAGATGCTGAACAACTCCGCGTTGTCCGGCGTCCCCGGTCTCACCGAGCGGCTGCTGACGGCGTTGGCCGGACACAGCGAGGAGCCGCAGGCTGTGGTGGGTGCCTGGATGGTGATCGGCGCGGTCTTCGTGACCAGCGCCAGCGATGTTCCGGTACCGCAGGAGACGCTGCGCGCCCAGATGATCCGCAGCGCCCTGCGGGCGCTCGACCGCCACCCCGAATGAATCTGTAACTGCTCGACCACCACCCCGGTGAACCTGCAACAGAGAGATACCTTCTGCAATGGCGACCTTGCTGCACCGGCTAGGCCGGTTCTCCTTCCGCCGCCGCGGGCGCGTCGTCGCGCTCTGGCTGCTGCTGCTCGCCCTGTTGGGCGGAGCGGCAGCGGCCTTCAGCGGCTCGACCACCGACCAGTTCAAGATGCCGGGAACCGAGTCCCAACGGGCCATGGACTCCCTCAAGAAGGAGTTCCCGCAAGCCAGCGGCGGTACCGGTTCGATCGTCATCGCCGCCCCCAAGGGGGAGAAGCTCAAGCCCACCGATGTCGCCCCGGTGGTCCAGCAGGCCGCACAGGTGGACGGCGTCACCGCGGCCATCGATCCCTTCAAGGCCAAGTCGATATCCCCGGACGGCCGGTACGCCCTGGTCCAGGTCCAGTTCGACAGCGGCGCCCAGGAAGTCACCGACGCTCAGCGTGCCGAATTCGAGAAGGCCGGCGCCGACGTCAAGGGCCTCCAGGTCGAGCACGGCGGCGAGGTGATGACCAACAAGGTGGAGGTCGGTTCCACCGAAGTTCTCGGCGTCCTGGTGGCGGCCGTGGTGCTGGTCATCACCTTCGGCTCGCTGGTGGCAGCCGGTATGACCCTGCTCAACGCACTCATCGGCGTCGGCGCGGGCATGGCGGGCCTGTACGCCTTGAGCGGCGTCATCGAACTGACCAGCACCGCGCCCATCCTGGCGCTGATGCTCGGGCTGGCCGTCGGCATCGACTACTCGCTCTTCATCACCTCCCGCTACCGTCACTTCCTCGCCGAGGGCGCGGAGCCCGAGGAGGCTGCGGGCCGTGCCGCCGGGACCGCCGGTTCCGCCGTCGTCTTCGCCGGTGCCACCGTGGTGATCGCCCTGGCGGGCCTCGCCGTGGTCGGCATCCCCTTCCTCACCGTCATGGGCCTGGCCGCCGCCGGCACCGTCGCGGTGGCCGTACTGGTCGCCCTCACGCTGCTGCCCGCGGTCCTCGGCTTCGTGGGGCACCGGGTGCTGCCGCGCAAGCAGCGCAACGGCGAGGCGAGCAGCAGCACCAAGGAAGCGTCCAGTACCAAGGAAGCGTTCGGCTTCCGCTGGGGCCGCACCGTCCTCCGCGCGCGCATTCCGCTGCTCCTGGTGGGGGTCGTGGGTCTGGGCGCCCTGGCGCTGCCGACTCAGGACATGCGACTGGCACTGCCCGACGCGAGCACCGCGGCGAGCGATTCGCCGGCGCGCAAGGCGTACGACCTCACCAGCGAGGGCTTCGGGGCGGGCTTCAACGGCCGGCTGATGGCGGTCGTCTCCGGCGACGACGCCGCGTCGACGGGTGCCGCCGTCAAGCGGGTAGCGGCGAAGATCAAGAACACCGACGGGGTGCTCGCGGTCGCTCCGCCGCAGCTCAACAAGGAGGGGACCACCGCACTGCTGGCGGTCATCCCCAAGGAGGGGCCCACCGCTGCCGGCACCGAGGACGCGGTGCACGACATCCGCGACCACGTAGCGGGCATCAAGGGCGCCGAGGTCTCCCTGACCGGCATGACGGCGCTGGGCATCGACGTGTCGGAGCAGCTGGCGGACGCCATGCCGGTCTACCTGCTGCTGGTGGTCGGGCTGTCCATCCTGCTGCTGATGCTCGTCTTCCGCTCCATCCTGGTCCCCCTCAAGGCGGCACTGGGCTTCCTGCTCACCGTCGGTGCCACCTTCGGCATCACCGTCGCGGTGTTCCAGCAGGGCCACCTCGCCGGGCTCGTCGGCCTCGACAGCTCGGGACCGCTGGTGAGCTTCCTGCCGATCCTTCTCATCGGCATCCTCTTCGGCCTGGCCATGGACTACGAGGTCTTCCTCGTCTCCCGGATGCGTGAGGACTACGTGCACGGCGCCGAGGCATCCCAGGCCACCGTCAACGGCATGGGCTACAACGGGCGCGTGGTCACCGCCGCTGCGCTGATCATGGCGTCGGTGTTCGGCGGGTTCGTGTTCATGGAGGACCCGATCATCAAGTCGATCGGCTTCGCGCTGGCCGTGGGTGTTCTGGTGGACGCCTTCATCGTGCGTATGACCCTGGTCCCGGCGGTGATGGCGCTCCTCGGCCGCGCCGCCTGGTGGCTGCCCCGTCCGCTGCAGCGGGCCCTGCCCAACCTCGACATCGAGGGTGAGAAGCTGCAGAAGCGGACTGTGCCCGCACAGCGCGAACGGGAGGACGTGCGGGTCTGACCCGGTAACGGGCCGCCGTCACCGGACGGCCCACTCGTGACGGACCGCCCTCGTGGTGAGCGCAGCACCGCTCACCACGAGGGCACGCACCTTTCAGGGCCCACCTGCCCCGGTCGTGTTGGGTTTGTGTCCCACCCCGGGTCAGGTCACGTCCGGTCGAGTGCCTGGTCGTGGCCGGTCCGGACGGTGAAGCGCATGGCCGTGACGTCCTCCGGTGTGCAGTGGACCTCGGTGCCCAGCGCGTTGCTGAGGGCGGGGACGAGGTCCAGCAGGCGGCGGCGCTCCTCCGGCTCGTGTGCGGGGAAGCGCACCGTGCCGTGTGCGGCCAGTTCGCGGACGAGGAAGTCGGCGAAGGCGGTCCGGGCGCGGACCTCCTCCTCGAAGGTCAGCGGAGTCCGGGAGGGGATGTCGTAGGTCATGGGCGGCACGGTAGCCGCCTCCCGGTGATGGCGGCCGGGCCGGGGCCACCGCTGTGCTCACTGAGGTCGGTCGCCGTCGCCTTCGCAGTTGCCTTCGCCTCCGCCGTCGTCGTCCCTGCCACCGTCTCGGGGCGGGGCCGTGCTGTTTCTGACGACGAGGCTGGTGGCCAGTTCGAGCCTTGTCGTGACCGGTGCTTGGGCCCGTATGCGCAGCAGCATCTGGGTTGCCTCTTCGGCCATCTGCCGCAGGGGCTGGTGGATGGTGGTCAGGGCGGGGCTGGACCAGCGGGCGACGGGGACGTCGTCGTAGCCGACCACGGACAGGTCGTGCGGAACGCGCAGGCCGCTGACACGGGCGGCTTCGAGCGCGCCGAGGGCCTGGAGGTCGCTGCCGGAGAAGATGGCGGTCGGTGGCCGGGGGAGTGAGAGCAGTTTCATGGTCCCGTCGTAGCCGCCTTCCACGTGGAAGTCGCCGTACAGAACGAGATCGGGGTCGATCTCCAGGCCCGCCATGCTCATCGCCGAGCGGTAGCCGTCCAGGCGCGCCAGCGAGCAGAGCATGTCCTCGGGGCCGGTGATGATGCCGATGCGGCGGTGCCCGGACTCGATGAGATGGCGAGTGGCCGCGAGCCCGCCGCTCCAGTTGGCCGAGCCCACCGAGGGTACGTCGGGGTCTGGATCGCCGGCGGGGTCGATGATGACGAAGGGTATGGCGCGCGAGCGCAACTGCTCCTTGACCTCGGCAGGCAGGGCGGAGAAGACCAGGACCACGCCGAGCGGCCGGCGCTGGAGCACCCCTTCGATCCAGTCGGGGCCGGGGGCCTGTCGGGTTCCGCTCTCGGTGAGGACCACGCCCGCCTGATGGGCCTTGGCCACGTTCTCCACTCCCCGGATCAGTTCCATCGCCCAGATGCTGTCCAGCTCGTGGAAGACCAGCTCGATCAGCGGCGCCTCCTGGGCCGAGCGGGTCGTACGCCGGTAGGCATGCGCCTCCAGCAGGCGTTCCACTTTGAGCCTGGTCGGGGCGGCGACGTCCTGCCGCCCGTTGAGGACTTTCGAAACTGTCGAGAGGGAAACCCCGGCCTGCTCGGCCACCTGGGCCAGGGTGACACGGCCCGACTCCTCGTCATCGCGCATGGTGAGGAGCATAAGGCACGGGCAACTCCGCGTGCAGCGTCACGAGTTGATAACTCGCCTACCGAGGGTTGACCCGCCGGAGCGGGGAGTCCTAGCGTCCCGACTTATCAAGTTTCGGAATTGATGTCGAAAGAGTTTCGAAAGGTGGGGGCGATGAGAAGACGTACACGGTTGCTGCGGAACGCCACTGTCGGCGGTGCCGCGCTGACCCTGACGCTCACCCTGTCGGCATGCGGCGGGGGCGCCGAATCGGCGGGCAGGGACGACGGCAAGATCCACGTACTGGTCTACGGCGACAGTGCGAACAAGGTGGAGAAGCGGATCATCGCCACCTTCAACAAGACATCGAAGGTGAAGGCCGTCCTGGACACCATCCCGGGCGCCGACTACCAGGCGAAGCTGCAGACCATCATCAACAGCGAGCAGGCCCCCGACGTCTTCTTCAACTGGGGCGGCGGCAGCATCAAGCCGTTCGTCGACGCCGGCCTGTTGATGCCGCTGGACGACTTCGTCACCAAGGACCCGGACCTGAAGGAGAAGTTCCTCCCCGCCGTGTTCGAAAGCGCGGAGGTGAACGGGAAGCCGTACGGCATACCCATGCGCGGCACCCAGCCCGTGCTGCTGTTCCACAACAAGAAGGTCCTCCGTGACGCAGGCGTCGAACCGCCCAAGACCTGGGAGGACCTGCTGGCGGCGGTACGCGCCCTCAAGGCGAAGGGCGTTACACCGATCGCCCTGGGCGGCGGCGACAAGTGGCCCACGCTCATGTGGTTCGAGTACCTCTACGACCGGGTGGCCGGACCCGGGCTGTTCCAGAAGGCGCTGGGCGGGGACAAGGGCGCCTGGGCGAGCGCCGACAGCAAGAAGGCCCTCGGCATGCTCAAGGACCTGAGGGACGCCGGAGCCTTCGGCACGCACTACGACTCGGTGAAGTTCACCGACCAGGGCTCGCCCACCCTCCTGGCCACGGGTAAGGCCGGATTCGAGCTGATGGGCTCGTGGGAGTACTCCACCCAGCAGGACAGCCACCCCGACTTCGCCGCACACGACCTCGGCTACGGCACCTTCCCGTCGGTCGACGGAGGCAAGGGCGATGCGGACAACCTCGTCGGCAACACCAACAACTTCTACTCGGTGCTGAAGAAGACCAAGCACCCGGAGGCGGTCGCGGAGTTCCTGAAGCTGCAGTACTCGGACGAGTTCGTGAAGGCGCAACTCGGCATCGGCAACCTGCCCACCACCACGACCACCGAGAAGTTCCTCGACAACGCCGCCGACCCGGACTTCGCCCGCTACCAGTACGACCATGTCGAGAAGGCGCCCGCCTTCCAGCTCTCCTGGGACCAGGCGTACCCGCAGACGGCGACCGTCGGCATGCACCAGGCCGTCCAGCAGTTCCTCAACGGCGGGCTGGATGCGGGCGGATTCATCAAGGCCATGCAGGAACTTCCCACGAACTGACCGCGCCTCGCCTCGACTTGGATCCCCATGGACCCCCTCTCATGACCCCCACCGCCACCGGCGTCAGCCGGCCGGGCTTCGCCTGGGCAGCACCCGCCGCCGTCTTCTTCGGTCTCTTCGCGCTCCTCCCGCTCGTGCTGGTCGCCGTGCTCTCCTTCGCCCACTGGGACGGGCTGAGCGCCCCGCGATTCACCGGGCTGGACAACTGGAGCAAGCTGTTCGCGGACCCCGTCATGCTCAAGAGCCTCTGGCTGAGCGTCCTGCTCACCGGGCTCGGCGTCGCCGTCCAGACACCGCTGAGCATCCTGCTCGGCGTCTGGGCGGCGGGCCACCAGCGCAACCGGGCCGTCCTCTCCGCCATCTACTTCGTCCCGCTGCTGCTGTCGGCGGCGGCCGTGTCCGTGCTGTGGCGCGCCGTGCTCGACCCCAACTTCGGTGTGCCCGCACACGCCGAGTGGCTGTTCGGCGACGGCAACCTCTTCGGCGTACAGAGCAGTGCCATCGGCGTCCTCACCTTCGTGAGCGCCTGGCAGTTCACACCGCTGCACACGCTCATCTACCAGGGTGCGGCCCGCGCGGTGCCCAAAGTCCTCTACCAGGCGGCCCAGATCGACGGCGCGGGCAGGGTCCGGCAGTTCTTCCACATCACCCTGCCGCAGCTGCGCAACAGCATCATCACGTCCATGATCCTGATGGTGGTGGGCGGCCTGACGACCTTTGACACCGTCCTCATCCTCACCCAGGGCGGCCCGGGCACCGACACCACCATCAGCGCCTACTACATGTACCAAAAGGCCTTCAAGAACTTCGACTACGGGACGGCCTCGGCGATCGGCGTGCTGCTCGTCCTGGTCGCCACGGTCATCTCACTGATCGTGGTGCGCCTCTCGGGCTACGACAGGATGCGCAGCACGATGGAGGGCCTGTGAGCAAGCGCCGCCCCAACTACCTCGCCGGCTTCGGCTCCCTGATCTGGCTCCTCCTGGTCGGACTGCCGCTGTACGCGATGCTCGTCGCCACGTTCCAGTCGCGCGCCGACTATGGGGCGAACGGACCGCTGGCCTGGCCGAAGACCTTCACGCTCGACAACTACGTCAAGGACTTCCACAGCGGATTCGGGCAGTACTTCCTCAACACCGCCCTCGTCACCGTGTGCGTCGTGGGCATCGTCGTGCTCCTCGTACCGCCGCTGTCCTACGCCATCGTGCGCAGCCGCAGCAGGACGACGCACACGGTCTTCCGGCTGTTCCTGCTCGGCCTCGCCATCCCCTCCCAGGCCGTCATCGTGCCCATGTTCTACGTCATGAGCGAGGCCGGACTCTACGACAACCTGCTCGGCGTCATCCTGCCGACCGCCGCCTTCGCCATGCCGGTGTGCGCCCTGATCCTCAGTGGTGTGATGCGGGACATCACCCCGGAGCTGTACGAGGCGATGACGATGGACGGCGCCTCCTCCCGGCGCGTCTTCTTCCAGCTCGTCCTGCCGCTCTCCCGCAGCGGTCTCTCCACCGTCATCGTCTTCTCCGCCCTGCAGGCATGGAACGGATTCCTCTTCCCCCTGGTGCTCACGCAGTCCGCCGACACCAAGGTCATCACCATGGGCCTCTACGACTTCCAGACCGAGCACGGGGTCGACATCCCGGGCCTGCTCGCCGCGGTAGTCCTGTCCATGCTCCCCATCCTGCTCGTCTATCTGTTCGCCCGCCGCGCCCTGGTCCAGGGCCTGATGGGCGTCGGAGGAAAGTGACCGGCCACGTGGCTGCACAGATCGCACACACGGAACATGCCGAAGACCCCGAAGACACTGGACGCACCGAGCACGCCGAAGGCACCGAACGCAGTGAACACACTGGGCGCGCCGAAGCTACCGGCGTCCCGTTGTGGCGGGACCCGGCCCGCGATCCGGGGGAGCGGGCCGATGCCCTGCTCGCCGAGATGACACTGGAGGAGAAGACCGCCCAGCTCTTCGGGGTGTGGGTCGGCGCCTCCGCCGAGGGCGCCGAAGTCGCCCCGCATCAGCACGACATGGAGGAGCCGGCACCTCTCGACGACCTGCTGCCCCATGGCCTCGGCCAGCTGACCCGGCCCTTCGGCACCACCCCCGTCGACCCCGCGCTCGGCGCGCTCTCGCTGCTGCGCACCCAACGCAGGATCGCCGCCGCCAACCGCTTCGGCATCCCGGCACTCGCCCACGAGGAGTGCCTCGCCGGCTTCGCCGCCTGGGGCGCGACCGCCTACCCCGTACCCCTCTCCTGGGGCGCCACCTTCAACCCCCGGCTCATCCACGAGATGGCCACGGCGATCGGCCGTGACCTGCGTGCGGTCGGCGTCCACCAGGGACTCGCCCCCGTCCTGGACGTCGTGCGCGACGCCCGCTGGGGGCGGGTCGAGGAAACCATCGGCGAGGACCCCTACCTCGTCGGCACCATCGGCACCGCCTACGTACGCGGCCTGGAGGGTGCCGGCGTCGTCGCCACCCTCAAGCACTTCGCCGGCTACTCCGCCTCCCGCGCGGGACGCAACCTGGCCCCCGTCGGCATGGGCGCCCGAGAACGCGCCGACGTCATCCTGCCGCCGTTCGAGATGGCCGTACGCGAGAGCGGTGTCCGCTCGGTGATGCACGCCTACACCGACACCGACGGCATTCCCTCAGCGGCCGACGAACGGCTGCTCACCGGCCTGCTCCGGGACGCCTGGGGATTCGAGGGAACGGTCGTCGCCGACTACTTCGGCATCGCCTTCCTCCAGACTCTGCACGGAGTCGCCGGCAGCCTCGGCGAAGCCGCCGCCACGGCGCTCACCGCGGGCGTCGACGTGGAACTCCCCACCGTCAAGGCGTTCGGCGCACCTCTCCGCGCGGCGCTCGCCGAAGGCCTGGTCTCCGAGGCAACCGTGGACCGCGCCGCACGCCGCGTCCTGAGACAGAAGGCCCAGCTGGGTCTGCTCGACGCCGACTGGGGCCCGACACCGTCGGCGCTCGCCGGGAGGGGGGCGGACAGGGCCGGTACGGACGCCTGCCCGACTGGTATGGACGCGAGCCTGACTGGTATGGACGCGAGCCTGACTGGCATGGACGCGAGCCTGACTGGCACGGACGCGAGCCCGACTGGTACGGACGCGGGCCCGAACGATACGGAGGCCTGCCCGATCGGCACGGACGCGGATACGGCCTGTGCGGATGCCGTCGGTCTGCGGGGCGCGGCTGACCTGGATACCGCTGATCTGCGTGGCACGGTCGACCTGGACACGGCCGCCAACCGCGCCCTGGCCCGCCGCGTCGCCGAGCAGGCCATCGTCCTCCTCCGCAACGACGGCACGCTGCCCCTGTCGGGCGACCGCACCCCGGCACGCATCGCACTCATCGGCCCCAACGCCGCCACCCCCACCGCGGTACTCGGCTGCTACGCCTTCCCCGTCCACGTCGGCAGCCAGCATCCGCACGTACCCGTGGGCATCGAGCTCCCCACGCTGCAGGAGGCACTGGCCGCCGAATTCCCCGACAGCGAGATCGTCACCGCCGCCGGGTGCGACATCGACGACGCCACAACCGACGACGGCTCAACCGTCGGCGCCACAACCGACGGTTTCGCCGCGGCCGCCGAGCTTGCCCGCGGTGCCGACCTGGTGATCGCCGCACTCGGCGACCGGGCCGGGCTCTTCGGCCGCGGCAGCAGCGGCGAGGGCTGCGACGCCGGCTCCCTGGCCCTGCCCGGAGTACAGCAGCAGCTGCTCGACGCGCTGCTGGACACCGGCACCCCCCTCGTCCTCACCCTGCTCGCCGGCCGGCCCTATGCCCTGGGCCGTGCGGCGACCGAGGCCGCCGCCGTCGTCCAGACGTTCTTCCCCGGCGAGGAGGGCACGACGGCCCTCGCCTCTGTCCTCAGCGGGCGCGTTGCCCCGGAGGGCCGGCTCCCCGTAAGCGTTCCCCGGCTCCCGGACGCACAGCCCTCCACCTACCTCGCGGCCCGCCTCGGCCACTCCACCGAGGTCTCCAACATCGACCCCACCCCGGCCTTCGGCTTCGGCCACGGACTGACGTACACCACCTTCGACTGGTACGGGCTCGTCATCGCCGACGAGGAGACCGGCACGGACGGCGAGTTCGAGGTGGCCTGCACCGTACGCAACACCGGTACGCGTACGGGCACGGAGGTCGTCCAGCTCTACCTGCACGACCCCGTCGCCTCCGTCGTCCAGCCCGTCCAGCGCCTCATCGGGTACGTACGTCTCGACCTCGCCCCGGGCGAGGCGGCGGAGGTACGCGCGACCGTCCCCGCGGATCTGGCGTCCTTCACCGGCCGCGACGGGCACCGCATCGTCGAGCCCGGCGACCTGGAACTGCGCTTCAGCGCCTCCAGCACGGACACCCGCCTGACAGCCCGGGTCCGCCTCACCGGCCCTGTCCGCACGGTCGACCATGGGCGGCGGCTGCACGCGGACTTCCGTGACTTCCGTGTGGCACGTCGTCAGCCGCGGTAGAGGCGCTTGTCGGCCCACCGGCCCACCGGCCCCTTGGCACCCTTGGTCCAGTGCCCATTCAACGCAACGTCAGGTGCCGGGGTGGGTCACCCCTTGGCCGGGTCGGTGCCGGGCCGCTTGATGATCCGGTCGCCGACCGCGATCGACTTCCAGAGCCGGCGGCTGATCCGGACCTTTATGGATTCGCCGTCGGCAAGGCTGACCTCGACGAAGTGGTACATGTTCGAGCCGTCGAGCATGCCCCGGGAGGTATGGGTGACGACGCCTTCCCAGGAGTCGTCCGGTCCGATTTTCTGTGCTTTCGCCATGGTGTGGAGTCTAGGAAGAGCGGCAGTCGCCCCAGTAGGGCCTTCGATCACGTCTTGTGCAGTACATATGTCACGACTCGCGACTCATGACTGCCGCTGTGCCCACCCCGGCCCGCTCTCCGATGTGGTGTCATCCATTGCTGTCCTGCCGGGCGTGGTGCCCGGTAGTCAACAGATGCCCGAGGTCCAGGCCGGTCGGCGGCGGCAGCGGCGTGTGAGCGGCATCGGCACGAAAGGAGTCGAGCAGATAGCCGACCAGGCGCCGTGAGGCCGCCGCGGGGTCGGGTGTGGCAGTGAGTGCGCTGTTGGCGAGCAGTACCACTGTCAGATCCGAGGGATGGAAGTCCGTGCGCAGCGCCCCCGCGCTCTGGGCCCTGCGGACCAGGGCCGCGAAGCCGCGCTCGCCCTGCAGCCGCCGCCGGGAATGGTCCGCGGCCGCGTCCGGGAAGGCGTTGAGGAATGCCTCCGTGAAGCCGCGCTCGGCCGCCTGCAGCGCGCACACCTTCTCGATCACGTGGCAGAAGCCACGCCAGGGGTCGGGGTCGTCCAGCGCCTCGTTCAGCGCCGCCGTACACGTCTGGAGCTGGTCGGCGAAGATCTCCCTGACCAGCTCGTCGCGGGTGGGGAAGCGGCGGTAGAGCGTGGCGACGCCCACCCCGGCCTTGCGTGCGATGGCTGCCATCGGCACCTCGACCCCGTGCCGGGCGAAGGCCTCGCGGGCGGCCTCGATGATCCGCTGCCGGTTGCGCTCCGCGTCCGCACGCAACCGGTCCGCACGCAACCGAGAGGAATTGGCGTCGATCTCTCTCACCTCCGGCGTAAGTGGACGATGGCATCCACTTACCACCGTACGGTCGATCGTAGACGCGATGACGACGAGGTGTGCGAGATGACCGAGATGATGCGAGCCGCACTGTACGACCGCTTCGGCGGCCCCGAGGTGCTGTACGTGGGCGAGGTGCCCAAGCCCGTCCCCGGGCCCGGTGAGGTGCTGGTGAGGGTCGGCGCGATGAGCATCAACGGCGGTGAGCTGTACGCTCGCGCCGGCCGGCTCAAGCCGGTCACCGGCAGGAAGTTCCCGCTGCGTACTGGCCTGGACTTCGCCGGAGAGGTAGCCGAACTGCCCTCTCCCGCCGCCGGCCTCGCCGTAGGCGATCAGGTCTGGGGCATCATGGCGCGCTCCTCCGGCTTCGGCAGTGCTGCGGAGTACGTCGTCGTCCGGCCGGAGCGGCTTTCCCGAAGCCCCAGGGGACTCGACCCCGTCGACGCGGTCGCGGTGCCCGTGGGCACCACGGCCATCACCGCCCTCCGGGACAAAGCACGGCTGCGCCCCGGCGAGCGTCTCCTGGTACGCGGGGCGGCCGGGGGAGCGGGCAATGTGGCAGTGCAGCTGGGCAAGGCGATGGGAGCGCACGTCACGGGGCTCGCCCGCGCGGACAATCTTGCCCTGGTCCGCGAACTGGGCGCCGACGAGGCGCTGGACTACCGCGCCACCACACCGGCCGACCTGGGCCGCTACGACGTGGTCCTGGACACTGTCGGCAAGGGCCTCCCCGCCTATCGCAGGCTGCTCGCCCCGGGCGGGCGCATGGTGGCCATCGCCTTCGATGCCGACAGGATCGCCGCCTCCCTCGGCTACATCCTGGCCAGCGCCGTGCACGGCCGCAGCCGGGTGCGCTTCTTCAGCGGCAACCCCAAGACCGACCTCTTCACGGAACTCACGTCATACGTCGAGAAGGGCACGCTCCGTCCGATCGTCGACACCGTCTTCCCACTGGCGGACATCGCCGACGCCCATCGCGCACTGGAGGCAGGCGGCGTACGCGGCAAGTACGTGGTGCGTATCGACCAGGGCACGCCTGTTGGCTCACTTGGCCCCACGTGACCCCACTTGGCGCCGCCCAGAGGAGAAGTGCTGTGATGCACAGGGCGGTGTCACGAGGCGCGCGGTAGCGCGAGCCAGTCCTGCCAGGTGATGTCGCGGCCCAGGTAACGGGGGTGCTGGAAGGGCCAGGCGGTGGCGATCCACTGCGGCACCAGCGCGTCGAGGGCGCGTTCCGTCTCGCCGCCTACCAGGTCGTCCACCACCCACCAGGAGATCTCTCCGTCGGAGCCGGTGCGCTCGGGCGGGTCTACGTAGACGCAGCCGAGGAGCGCTGTCTCCTCCTCGTCCAGCAGCGCGTAGTTGAACGACTGGTGCGCGGCTATTTCCTTCTCGTGCCGCAGCAGGTCGATGCGGTCCTCGTCAAAGGTCATCGTCTCCTTCGGCCAGCTCCATGCCGGGCCGAAGGTCTCCCATAGGCGCTCACGGGAGCCCATCACGGCGGGGTAGTCGAGCGCGGTGTCCCCCTCCCGGATCGGCCGCAGGTGAAGCGCGGTGTGGGGTACGGGCACGTGGGTGGGGTGGACGAAGTCGTCAGGCAGCCAGCTCATGAGGGCCGAGAGTACAACCGCTCGACACTGGCCGGCCGCTTGATGAGCGTGGCCGCGGCCACGGGAATCCCCACCGGCGGGACCGAGTTACTGACTGTGACCACAACGACAACAACGACGACACCAACAACGACGACGATGACAGCGATGACAACGGGGGCCGCGGTCCACCGCAGGAAAGGAACAGGAGCCGATGAGCCTTCGTCAGTTCGAGTACGCACTGGCCGTTGCCGAGGAGGGCTCGGTGACCGCGGCGGCGGAGCGGCTGCACGTCGCTCAACCGTCGATGTCCCAGCAGATCCGCGGCCTGGAGCGGGAACTCGGCGTGGATCTGTTCGCCCGCACGCCGACCGGATTGGTGCCCACCGTGGTCGGCCGCGCGTTCCTGCGGGAGGCGGAGGCCGCGGTGAGTGCGGCGCGGCGGGCGCGGGCGACGGCGCGGGCCGGTGCCGATGAACTGGTGGGCGAGCTGATGGTCGCGGTCCAGATGGGCTTTGGCACGCGGCAGCTGCCGGGCGCGTTGAGCGCGCTGCGGCGTCGCTTCCCACGGGTGGAGGTCACGATGTTCGAGGAGCCGAGCTCCGCCGAGCTGGAACGGTTGTGCCGCCGGGGCGTGGTGGACCTTGCCCTGATGGCGGCGTGTGAGCGGACCCCCGCCGACGCCCACCACCTCGGAGACGAAGAGTTCGTCGTGGTGCTGGGCGACGGCCACGGGCAGCTCGCCGCGGACCGGGTCGAGCTGCGCGGACTGAAGGAGGAATCGTGGGTGAGGTTCGACCGGGACAGCGCGCTGGACGGCGTGCTGCTGGAGGTCCTGCGGGACAACGAGCTGACCCCGACCACGGCCGCCCGTGTGTCCCAGACGGCGACGGCTGTGCGCTGGGCCGCCCACGGTCTCGGGGTGACGCTGGTCCCCGCCTCCGCGGTGCCCCATGGTCACGAGCACCTCGTGCGCCCGGTGCTCCCGGCCGTGTCCCAGCCCGTCATCGCCGTCGTCCGGAGCAGTGCGGGCCCGGCGGAGACGGCCCTGCTCGAATTCCTCCGTCAGGAGTCCTGGCCGGAGCCCGCTTCCCTCTCGCCGGTGTCCTGACGGTCCTCACCGGTGTCCCTATCTCCTTACGGTCGAGAAGGTATGAGAAGGTATTGGGCGCCGCTGAATTATTGATGTCGACGCCGGTGTTCCGGAAATGCCGACGGCGTCCGCCGGCATCAGCCCCTGGGGAATTCTCCGCCGTCCACAATAATATTGCTTCCGGTCAGCCAGCCCGCCCGGTCGGACAGGAGGAACAGCACCGCGTGGGCGATGTCGCCGGGCTGACCGTCGCGCCCCAGAGGGGGAGTGGTGGTGTCCTGGCCCGGTCCCGAGTCCAGACGCGCCCACTGCTCCCGCGTCTGTTCACCGCCGGGGGTGGCCGTTCTGCCAGGAGACACGGTGTTGACCCGGATTCCGAACGGAGCCAGCTCCGAGGCCATTCCCCGGCTGTATGCCTCAAGCGCCGCCTTCGCCGCCACGTAGTGCAGGAACGGCGGCGCCACGGTGGGGACCGCGGCCGAGGAGACGTGCACGATCACCCCCGAACGCTGTTCCCGCATCCCCGGTGCCAGCAGCGCATCCAGCCGCACCGACGCCAGGAAGTTCAAGTCCAGCGCGTTCTGCCACTCCTCGTCGGGGATGGCCAAAGCACCCTTGTACGGCCCCGCCCCGCCCGCGTTGTGCACCAGGATGTCCACCCCACCCAGCCGCTCCTGCGCGGCCGCGGCGAGGGCCTCCGCTCCGGCCCGTGTCCGCACGTCGGCCTCCACGAAGGCGGCCCCCTCCGGCACCGTGCTCGTCGCCGACCTGGCAGTGGTGAGCACCTCGGCGCCCGCCTCCAGGAGCTGCCGCACGACGGCCGCTCCGATTCCGCGAGAACCACCCGTGACCAGGGCTCGCTTTCCCGCTAGTTCTCGCGTTCCCGATCCGCTCTCGATAGTGGTCATGTCACCGGTCCTTTCGAATACGTAATTTTCCGCTCGGCGGAAGAAATCCCGACGTGCGCGGCGCGGCGCGCGAATTCTTTGGAGAAATCGCGGTGCGCGCGGCGCCTCGTCGAGCTGTTTCACGGTACGTAGGCAAAAGGCCGAGAGACAAAGACCAAAAGTCAGCACGGGCTATAGGGGATGCCTATGGCGTCCTGGCTCCGCCGCCCGCCGTGGGCGACCTTCGCGGGGAACGCTCGCCCTCGTGGGCTCCAGCACCTGCCCTCGGGCGCGGTCTGGGACGAGGCTGCCGTGCGTGATCAGACTCGTTACGCGCGCAACGCCTGCGACAGCGCGTCCACGGTCACGCCCACGATGGCCAGGAGCTGCGCCGGGCTCGCCCCGGCCCTGCTCATGACGGCGAGCGACTGGTTCACAGCCGCCGCGTGCACAGCGAAGGCCTCGGCGTCCTGGTCGGTCAGTCGGCCGGCCTTCAGCGCGGTGCGCAGGCGCAGGAGCTGGAAGCCGAGCGCCTGCTTGGCGTGCGCCGCGACGCCCGGACTCAGCACTGGGATCGCCATGGCTGACTGGGCAATCAGGCACCCATCAGGGAGTTCGGGATCGGCGATGCGCTGGAGGGTGACGTCGAAGAACGCACGAACAGCGGCAACGGGGTCCGAGGCTGCGCACGACAGGGCGGCGTCGTACTTCTCGCCATAGCGCGCGGCGTAGAGATCCAGGCAGCGCAGGAAGAGCGTGTCCTTGCCGCCGAGGGAGGAGTAGATGGAACTGCGGTTCAGGCCGGTCGCCCGGGACAAATCGTCCAGTGAGGTGTCGGCGTAGCCCTCGCGCCAGAACTGGATCATCGCGGCGTCGAGCGCCGTGTCCATGTCGAACTGCTTCTTGCCTGCCACGCGGTACTTCCTTGCCGATGCGTCGATGGTTCGGACTGTGTTGCGCACCATTCTATCTTGGACTGATCGGTTCAAGATGTGTAGTCTTCAAGCGTGGTCATGGCCAGGCGTGCGGCGCACTTCGCGACCGCGCGGCGTAACACCCCATGTGGTCCCAGCCACCGCCGTCAGCCCGTCAGCTACACCGTCCCACCGCACACCTGACACCGATGGAGGATCCCCGTGACCGGCCCAGCGACCAGCACTCCGCATGTCTCCGAAAGCAACCCCATCCGCGACCTGCCCCTGCAGCATCTGGCCGGATTCACGCACCGCTGGGTCGACGCGGACGGCGTCCGTCTTCATGCCGTCGAAGGCGGACGGCCGGGCGGCCCGGCCGTCGTCCTGCTCGCCGGATTCCCGCAGACCTGGTGGGCCTGGCGAAAGGTGATGCCCGGCCTCGGCCGCCGGTTCCACGTCATCGCGATCGACCTGCCGGGTCAGGGCCACTCCGAGCGTCCGGAGCGCGGCTACGACACGCACGCGGTCGCCGCGCACGTCCACACCGCCGTGCAGGCTCTCGGAGTGTCGACCTACTCCCTGGTCGCCCACGACATCGGCGCCTGGGTCGCCTTCTCCCTCGCCCTCGACTTCGAGAGCCATCTGCGCGGGGTCGCTCTGCTCGACGCCGGAATTCCCGGTATCACTCTCCCGGAGGCGATTCCCGCCGACCCGGATCGGGCGTGGAAAACCTGGCATTTCGCGTTCCACATCGTGCCCGACCTGCCCGAGACGCTGCTTGCCGGCCGCGAACGCGAGTACGTCGGATGGTTCCTGAAGGCGAAGGCCCTGTCTCCCGATACGTTCGACGACGCCGAGATCGACCACTACGCGGCGGCCGTCGCCGTCGACGGCGGCCTGCGCGCTTCCCTCGCGTACTACCGAGACGCCGCGGAGTCAGCGCGTAAGAACCGTGAGGCGCTCAAGCGGCGGCACCTGACTGTGCCGATCCTCGGAATATCCAGCAGCCACGGCTCCGTTCCGGACATGGCCGCCTCCATCAGCCCATGGGCCGACAACACCACCGGAATCGTCCTGCCCGACGCGGGACACTTCATCCCCGACGAGCAGCCCGAAGCCATCGCTGCCGCGATAGCGGACTTCATCGCCGCCGACGACTGACACCCGTCGAACCTTCCCGACGCGCCGCACGCCTGGTGTTGGTCGTGGCCGCCCGATATCGGACAGCCGCAGCGACTGGACCGCCTTCAAGGGCTCAGGCATCATCAAGCAGTTGCCCAGGCCGAGAGTGAGCGCAGGTCAGAGCGTGGCCAGCAAGAAGTCTTCTCCGCTGGACGGGTGGAGGGCGTCGGTGCGATCAGCGAAGTAGCGCTCGGCAAGAACAGCTCCCGATACGTGCCGCGCGTCCTTGAGGCCGGCTTCACGGGCCAGTGCCAGCATGTCCTGCGGGGCGTAGAAGCTGACGAAGGGCGTGCCGGCTGCTTGCGCGCCTTCCTTGCTCGCCCGGAGGCCGGAGCGATCGGATTCGTCAACGAGGCCGGCCGGTAGCAGGAAGGTCATGGCAAAAGTTGATCTTGGCGCGAGTGCCGCGATCTGGCGCAGGGTGGTCGCAGTTGCGTCCTCGGTGAGATACATGCTGACGCCGGTGGACACGATGACCGCCGGACGGCGCGGATCGAATCCCGCAGCGGCGAGTTGCTCCCACCATGACTCGCCCGCTTCGAAGTCAACCGGTACCAGATGCAGCCACTCGGGGATGCCGTAACCGAGCTCCACCAGACGCCGGCGCTTCCACGCCTGGGTGCCGGGCTGGTCTACCTCGAAGAGCTGCAGGCGGGAGGCAACCTCCGGCCTGCGCTGGGCAAAGGTGTCCAGGCCGGCACCCAGGATGACGTACTGAGTGACACCGAGCTCGACCTGCTGGGCGACCAGGTCCTCGATGAAGCGAGCGCGGGCGACCATGGCCGCCCGAAAGGGGCTGGTAGCTTCCGGATCCATGTCCGGACGGTGTGGCCAGTCGGCAGCCGGGGCCACCAACTGCAACCCGACCTCGTCCTCCAGTACATGGGGCGCTGCGTCGAGCCGGACGTGCATCGCCCGCCAAAGCGCGCAGCGCACCGCAGTGTTGTCCGGCCGTTCGGTAACTTCGTCCCTCATGGCGCTGCCTCCATTGCGGTCGATTCCCGGCGGGAGCCTGGAGATTTTGCAGGCGCCCGTCAGGATCGCGGACGGTCAGTTGCCTGGTGCCGAAGTGGGTGTTCTCGAACGGGGCGGACCGAAGGTGCGTCGGTAGGCGCCGGGTGTGGTGCCGAGATGGGCCCGGAAGCGGCGGCGCAGGTTGACTGCCGAAGTGAGTCCGACGCGGGCGGCGATGGCTTCGATCGGCAGGTCGGTCTGTTCCAGCAAGACACGTGCCGCGTCGATGCGTTGGTCGAGCAGCCACTGCCCTGGGCTGGTGCCGAGCTGTTCGGTGAAACGCCGGGCGAGGGTCCGGCTGGAAAGCCCGGCGCGTTCGGCGAGCCGGTCGAGGGTCAGTCGTGTGTCGAGCCGGGAGGTGGCCCACTCCAGCAGAGGTGCCAAGGACTCTTCCGTCTTGGCCGGTGTGGGCCGCGCGGCGTACTGGAGTTGGCTTCCCTCCCGGTGCGGCGGCAGGACCATGGCTCCGGCGATACGGGCGGCGTATGCCGCGCCGTGGTCGGAACGCACCAGGTGCAGGCACAGGTCGATGCCTGCACCGGTTCCGGCGCTGGTGGCCACGTCGCCGTGGTCCACGAAGAGCACGTCCTGGTCGATGTGCACCTTGGGGAAGGCGGCGGCCAGTCGGGGGGCGCTGCGCCAGTGGGTGGTGGCGCGACGGCCGTCGAGCAGTCCGGTCTGGGCGAGGACGAAGGCTCCTGTGCAGATGGCGACGATCCTCGCCCCGCGCCGGTGGGCGGTCCGCAGTGCCGCGGTGACGGCCGGCGGTGCGGGGGCGCCGGGCGGCTGCCAGCCGGGGACGATCACGGTGTCCGCCTGCTCCAGAGCCTCGAGGCCGGCGTCGACGACCATCGCGTAGCCGGCGGTGGTCGGCAGTCGGCCGGGGTGCTCGGTGCAGATCCCGAAGCTGTAGCGGGGCGGCTCATCCTGCGGGGCCGTGCCGAAGACCTCGCTGGCGCAGGAGAGCTCGAAAGGCGACTGCGGCGGATTGAGCAGGGCCACCACCCGATGAGGTCCCATGGCAAGATTGTACCCAAAGGTGTCTTTCTGGACTCTCGGCCGGATGGCCCGCACAGGACATGGTGGACCCATGAGCGAAACCACCGAAACGACAGTGATGAGGGCAGCGGTCCAGGTCGACGGCGAGTCGGCCAGCTACGTGACCGCCGGGCGGCAGGACACCCCGCCCGTGCTGATGCTGCACGGAACGTACTGGAGCCGAGTCTGGCTCCCCGTACTCGGCCACCTCGCCGACGCGGGGCTGCGGCCCCTAGCGGTCGACCTCCCCGGGCTGGGACGCTCAGGAGGCCGGCTCACCCCGGAAACGGCCACGGTTCCGGCCCTCGCCGGCTGGGTGACGCGATTCGTCTCCGCGCTGGATCTCTCCGGCCCCATCGCCGTGGCAGGACACGACATCGGCGGCGCCATCGCCCAGCACCTCCTCGCCCACAGCCGGCTCGACGTGTCCCGGCTCGCCTTGGTCAACTCGGTCCTCTACGACTCCTGGCCCGCACCCCACGTGGCCCGCTTCCGGAACGGGGAGACGGGCGAGGGCGTGCTCGCCGCCCGTCGGCAGGCGATTGCGAGGGTGCTGGCCGGTGTCGCCACTGAGTCGTTGATCGCGGACTACGCGGATCCGTGGACCAATGAGCGGGTGCGCCGCTCCTGGACGGCCCTGGCGGGCGCGGCCGATAACCGCTACACCCTTGACCTCGTTCCCGCGCTGCAGCGGTCCACGACGCCCAAGCTGTTGATCTGGGGGGAAGATAACCTCCATGAGACGGTGGAATACGCCGAACGGTTCGCCTCGGAGATGCCCCACACCACGCTCATCCGCATCCCGCATGCGGATCACATTCCCACAGAGAACGCCCCCGACCGCATCGGCCGCGCGCTCGCCGACTTCTTCACAGCGTAGAGATCTTCGAACTTCCCCAGCGGCGCCCGCTCACCGGTAAGCGCGACAGGTCACCGCCGCAGTCGCTCCACGCACGGTACTTCTCGACGAGCCAGGCGAGTAGCCCGGTCGACGAGTCGGCCAGCCCATAGCTCAGCGTGAGAGGGCGGGTGCTCTGTTGGTGCAGGTACCCGCCTTCTTCCGCGGACCATGCCGCGACGGAATCGAGGTAGTACTGCTCTTCAGGGGTAACACCGGTCGCGTCGTAGGCGACCGGACTGGCGACCGCCGGCGTCGGCGGCGTCGCCCCCGTACTGGCATGGCGTGGCCAGCCGGCGGGCGAGGGTGGTCAGCGCGAGGAAGGAGCTGGGCCACCCGTTGGTCAGGACGATCGGCAGGGCGTCGGGGTGTTCGCCGTCGAAGCGGAGGTATGGGGTATGGGAGCCTCCAGAGTTTGGTTGTCACACACCCGCGTTCTCATGCGACAGCGATGCGTTTCTGAGCCCGGGTCCGCTGTGGGACAAGCGGGCTACGAGTGTCAGTCCGCCGTCAGCATCCGGTGCAGGGGGTCCGAGGGGCCGAGTGCGGTGGCCAGTTCTGCGCTCGTGGGGCTGGTGGCCGGGCCGGGGCGGGTGACGGCGAGGGCGGCTGCGGCGTTGGCTGCCCGGGCGGCTTCCAGCGGTGTGGTGCCCTGGCCGAGGAGTGCGAGGAAGGCGCCGGTGTGGGCGTCGCCGGCGCCGTTGCTGTCGACGACGCGTACCGGTCGGCCGGGTACGTGAACGGCGGGGCTCGTGCCGGTGGCGAGCCAGCAGCCGTCGGCGTCGCCGCGTACGAGTACACCGCCACCGGGCTTGATCCGCCCGGTCAGTGCGTCGGCGGCTGCGGCGTCATGGAGGTCCGACAGCAGCCGGGCCTCGCGGCGGTTGCAGCTGAGCCAGTCGCAGCGGGCCAGGACGCGTCGTAGGTGCTCGGCGTCGATGTCGGCGACCAACGGGCCGGGGTCCAGGCACAGTACGACGTCGTCCGGGAGGGCGGTGGCGAAGTCGGCGAGCGCTGCGGAGGTACCGGGATAGGCCAGTCCGTAGCCGGAGAGCTGGACGATATCGCCGGGGCGCAGGGCGGCCGCCATCCGCGCCGTGTCGTCGGGGGTGAGGGTGCCTTCCGCGCCGGGTGCGGTGGCGAAGGTGCGCTCGCCGCCGTCGTCGACGAGGGCGACGCAGAATCCGGTGTCGGCGTCGGTGCGGGGCGGGAGCGCCACGTCGATCTGTTCGGCCTGGAGAGCGGTGCGTACCCGGTCGCCGAAGGGCCCGGTGCCGTGGATGCCCCCGTACACCGCGGGCAGGCCCATCCGGCGGGCGGCCGTGAGGACGTTGAGGCCACCGCCCACGCGCTGCGTTGTGCCGGAGGCGAGCACGTCGCCGCCGCGCGGGGGCAGCTGCGGCACGCGCATCACGAGGTCGATGATGACGTTGCCGGCGAGGAAGAGGCGGGTGTTCATACGGTGGTCCTCGGCGTCGTGGGGTCGGTGTGCGGCTCGGTGTGCTGGGTCTCGGCGGTCACCGCCTTGTCGAAGGGCCGCAGGAGGGCGTAGCAGGCGGCGCCGACGACGAAGGTCACCACCCAGCCCAGACCGTTGTTGCCCAGCCAGCTGTGGGAGAGCGGGCCGGAGAACCAGATGTCGGTGTCACTGGTCCTGGCCTCGGTGAGCAGCAGTCCGACGACGATCGCCAGCGCCCAGGAGAAGACGGCCGACCAGGCGAAGCCGCCGTTGTACCAGTAGCGCCCGGCGCGTCCGGCGACCATCAGTGCATCGGGGTCGTAGCTCCGGTGGCGCAGCATGTCGACGGCGAAGACACCGACCCAGGCCGTGATCGGAACGGCGAGGATGGTCAGGAAGGTGGTGAACGGCCCGTAGAAGTCCTTGGCGATCAGCATGAAGTAGATGCCGCCCACGAAGGTGATGACGACGTCGAGGCCGACGGCGACCGTACGCTTGGCGCGCACTCCCAGGGTGACCAGGGTCAGGCCAGCGGAGTACACCGAGAGGTGGTTGGAGAGCAGCAGTCCGCCGAACGCCGCGATCAGGTACGGCACGGACATCCACGACGGCAGCATCGCGTCGATGGCGGAGACCGGGTCGGACGCGGCGGCTAGGGAGGTGTCGCCCGCCGAGAGCAATGAGCCGAGGGAGATCAGCAGTACCAGGGGGATGCCGGCACCCCAGGCCGAGGCGAGGACCAGGCGCTTGCCGGGGATGGCGCGGGGCAGGTAACGGGCGTAGTCAGCACCCGCGTTGGCCCAGCCGATACCGGTGCCCGCGGCGATGATGCCGATGCCCGCGATGACGGCGCTGAGCGGCGCGGCCGGGGCGTGCGCCACCTTCGCCCAGTCCACGGTGGCGGCCAGGAAGGCCATGACGACCAGGTTGAGCAGGCCGAAGAGGTAGCTGGCCCACTTGTTGATCCACATGATGGTGGCGTGGCCCAGCCCGCTGATGAGCAGCGTGCAGGCGATGAAGACCAGCAGACACACCAGCGTCAGCACGGTGTTGTGCCCTACGCCGAAGACGATCGTGAGCAGGGAGAGCAGCGCGTAGGCGGCGGTTGTTGTGTTCACCGTCTCCCAGCCGACCCGGCTGATCCACGTCACCAGGGTGGGTCCGGCGTTGCCCCGGCGGCCGAAGACGGCCCTGGACAGGGTCAGGGCGGGTGCGCCGCCGCGCTTCCCGGCGATGCTCAACGCGCCCACCAGCGCGAAGGAGCCGAAGGCTCCGATGACGGCGACCAGTACGGCCTGCCAGATGTTCAGTCCGCGGAAGGCCACGAGCGTGGCACCGAGCGGCAGGCCGAGGAGGGAGATGTTCGCGGCGAACCAGGTCCAGAACATCTGCCCGGCGTGGCCGTGCCGCTCCGAGTCGGGTACGGGCTCGATTCCGCGGGTCTCCACGGCACCGACGCGGTCGCTGACGTGGTCACCGACGTGCTCGCCGGCATGAGCACCGGCGTGGTCATCGGCCTGGTCACCGGCACGATCGCTCGTCGTCGAGTCGGCCATGACGGAACCTCCTTACGAGGCGAGAGGGGAGGCGGGCCGGGGCGGGCCTCCCGGGGAGGGGAATCCCAGGAGCGGGGCTCAGTGTGTCCGCAGCGCGAGCAGGTCGGCGGCGAGTGGCTCCAGATCGAGGGTGTTGACGGAACGGAGGGTGGCGACGGCCTCCGGGGGGAGGGCACGCAGGCCCGCGACGGCACCGGACACCGCGCCCGCGATGGCGCCGATGGTGTCGCAGTCGCCGCCGAGGTTGGCGGCCAGGAGGCAGGCCTGCCAGGGGTCGTCGCCCGCCAGTGCGAGCACCGCGAATGCCGCGGGGACCGACTCCTGAGAGGCGACGCTGGTGCCCACCAGGTCGCTGATGGTGTCCACGGCGTCCTCGGCCGTGGCCCCGGCGACCAGGTCGCGCGCCCAGCGGATACGAGTGGCGATGTCGGCGCCGGCGGACCAGTGGCCGCGTCGCGCCCCCGCCGCGGCCGCGGTCTGCGCGGCGTCCAGCGCGGCGGTGAGGCCGCTGCCGGCCACGGCGGCGCTGACCGCGGCGGCGACGGCCGCCGCTCCGGCGATGCCGATGTTGGTGTCGTGGGTGACCTGGCAGGACTCCACGACGCGGTCGAGGAAGGTCTCCAACGGGTCGTGGGAGAAGGCGATGCCCACCGGGGTGACGCGCATGGCGGCGCCGTTGGTGGTGCCGGTCCGGCCGGTCTCGGTGACGGATACGCCACGGGTCACGGCGTCCAGCGCGGCCTTGGTGGACGGGCCCAGCAGGTCCAGGGAGCCCTTGGCCTTCATCTCGGCCTCCCACTCCAGCAGCGCGGTGGCCAGCTGAGTGGGGTCGATGCGTCCCCGGCCCTCGGCCAGCAGCCGGCCGACGATGAGGGCCTGGTCGGTGTCGTCGGTGACACTGCCCGCGGGCAGACCGGCGGCGACGGGGTTGTCCGGCGGGCCGGCCTCGAAGCCGGTGACCTTGCCGAAACGGGCGGTGATGGCGGTGCGCGACATGATCTGGGTCGGCATGCCGAGGGCGTCGCCCAGGGCGAGACCGTAGAGGGCGCCGAGCGCGCGATCGGTGCGGGGGTCGTTCATGTGCGGTGTTTCCTGGTCTCTCTCAGGGCCTTGCGGGCATGGCCTGCGGCTCGTACGGCAGCGCGGGGGCGGAGGTGCGTTGGTGGTGGGGGGAGCGGCGGCTGTGGTGCGGTGCTGTGAGGCGTTCGCGCCCGGTGTCAGAGCGAGCCCGGCTCTCCGAAGTGGGTGCGCAGCTCGAACCGTTCCGGGTCCAGGAGGCTGACCACGTGCTCGATCGGCGCGCCCGCAGGGGAGCGGCCGATGCGCGTCACACGGAGGAAGGAGGTACCGGCCGTGCGCATCAGCAGCACCGCGTCGATGTCGTTCAGCGGTACGGCGGTCGCACGCTGTTCCCCCGACGCCACCACCATCCCGACCGAGGCGAGCGTAGCGGTGAGCGAGCCGTCGACCAGACCGCGTGCCGGTACCTCCACCAGCTCGTCCTGGAACGGCACCCGGCTGCGCTCCAGCGAGATGCGGGTGCCATCAGCGAGGGTGCGGACGCGGTCCACGGCAAGGAAATCCGCTCGCTCCAGAGCCAGTTCGGCAGCGAGGTTCGCGTCCTGGACGATCTCCAGGTTCAGCACGGTGGTATCCACGGCCGTACCGTGCTCGGTCAGCGCCTGGGACCAACCGTGCCGGTGGTCCAGCACGCTGCCCTCGAAGGTGACGATCGACCCGACCCCGGGGTGGGTCGTGATCAGCCCGTCCTCGGCGAGGAGGCGCAGCGCCTCGCGCACGGTGGCCCGGCTGACGGAGAACTGCCGGGTCAGTGCGTGTTCCCCCGGCAACCGGCTGCCGGGCCGCCGGGCACCGGCCCGGATCTCCCGGCTCAGGATGCGCGCTACGCGCTGATGCTTGCGTGCCTGTTCGGACATGTCCACAGCCTAGGCGTACCTGTCTGAACCTGTCCGTTACCTGGATCACACCGGCGCGCCGCCCCGGGGCGCGGGGCTAGCCGACAGAGGGATCGGCACCGTCCGTCACCGGTGCCAGGACGATCGACCGGAACGCGGCGACCACCGGCCGCAGGTCGATCCGGTGCCAGGCCGCCCACAGCCGCACCGTCTCATCGAGCCACGGCAGCTCCCGTACGACCACGTTCTGGGCGGCCCGGACCATGCTCCGCTGTACGAGGGCCAGGCCGAGGCCGGAGGCGACGAGTCCCGTGGCGGTGAGCGGTTCCGTGGCCTCGAACCGGATGTCGGGCCGGAAGCCGGATGCCGCGCAGGAGGCCATGAAGGCGTCGCGCCAGGCAGGGTCCTGGCTGTCCTCGACCGCCACCCACGGCCGGCCGTCCAGATCCTCCGGGCGGACCTCCGCACGTGAGGCGAGCGGGTGTTGTTCCGGTACGGCCAGTAGTAGTGGGTCCTCCAGCAGCAGTGCGCCGCGCAGATCGGGGTCGTCCTGGGGTGGCGGCTCGGGGACGAGTGCGATGTCCAGGCTGCGCTGCCGCAGGCCCTCGAACTGCTCGGCGGGCGGCAGGTTGTAGAGGGCCACGTGGATGCCGGGGCGCGCTTCGTGCAGGTCCCGCAGTGCCCGGGGCAGCGCTCCGGAGTGCATGGCGTCGCCGAGGTAGCCCACGCACAGGCCGCCCTCTTCGCCGCGGCCGAGCCGGCGGCCCAGATTCTCCAGCCGGTCCGCGTGCCGTAGCAGGGCCTGGGTCTCGGAGAGGAAGGTCCGGCCGTCGGCGGTGAGCCGGATGCGCTGCTGGCTGCGCTCGAAGAGGAGCAGGCCCAGGTCCTTCTCCAGCTGGGCGATCTGCCGGCTGAGGGGTGACTGGGAAATGTGCAGCTTCTCGGCGGCCCGCCCCACGTGTTCCGTCTCGGCGACGGCCACGAAGTACCGGAGCTGACGTAGATCCAGCATGCAAGACCTTTCGTACGGCGTCTCGTAAGACCTCTGTCTCGTAACAGACCTCTGCCCCTTGAGGCCTCTGCCTCTTAAGACCTCTGGGGACTCAAGTGTGTCCAAGCATGTCTTGGACAGTCTCAAGCATCGACCATACCGTCGAACACGTAAGAGAAATGAGTGCGCAGACGGGTGCATATCCGGCCTCGCGTCACTCTGAGTGACAGATGGGAATCAGTTCCATGGGTATCAGCTCACTTCTGCCGGGACGGCTCGGCTTCGGGACCGCGCCGCTGGGCAACATGTTCCGTGCCATTCCCGGCGAGGAGGCCGCCGCGACCGTCCAGGCCGCCTGGGACCAGGGCATTCGCTACTACGACACCGCCCCCTTCTACGGCGCCGGGCTGTCGGAGATCCGACTCGGCGAGGTACTGGCCGGCAAGCCTCGCGACGAGTACGTCCTGAGCACCAAGGTCGGCCGGGTCATCCTGGACGAGGTGGAGGACCCGGCCCACCGCGACCTCGGCGAGAAGGGCGGCATCTTCGAGCACGGTCGCCCGAACAAGATCCTTAACGACTACTCCGCCGACGCCACGAAGCGCTCCATCGAGGACAGCCTCAAGCGCCTGGGAACCGACCGCCTGGACATCGTCTGGGTGCACGATGTCGCCCAGGACTTCTACGGCGACGAGTGGGTGGCCGCTTACGAGTCCGCCCGCACCGGCGCCTTCCGCGTCCTGCAAAAGCTCCGCGACGAGGGTGTCATCAAGGCATGGGGTCTCGGCGTCAACCGCGTCGAGCCGCTGGAACTCACCCTCGACCTGGACGAGCCCCGGCCCGATGCGTTCCTCCTGGCCGGCCGGTACACCCTGCTGGACCACGAGCGCGCCCTGCAGCGGCTGCTGCCGACCGCCACCGAGCAGGACGTCGACATCGTCGTCGGCGGGCCCTACAGCTCCGGCATCCTGGCCGGCGGACAGCACTTCGAGTACCAGCAGGCGCCGCCCGCCATCATAGAGAAGGTCGAGCGCATCAAGGCCCTCGCCGCCCGGCACGGTGTCAGCATCAAGGCCGCGGCGCTGCAGTTCGCCCTGGCCCACCCCGCCACCGCGGCCGCCATCCCCGGCGCCACCCGCCCCAGCCGCATCGCCGAGGACGTGACGGCACTCAACGAGAACGTACCGGCGGCCTTCTGGACGGACCTGCGCACCGAGCGGCTGATCCAGCCGGACGCCCCCGTACCGGGCGCCTGACCCCACCACGCAGACCCACCCGCTCACCCACCAGCCCCACCACCTCATCCGACCCACCACTGCAGGAGACAGAGATGGCCACCACGACCACGTCGATCGACCTTCCGTGGCCCGCGGACCGCACCTGGCAGCTCATCGGCGGCTTCGACTCCCTCCCCGACTGGCTGCCCTACATCCGTACCAGCGAACTCAGCGACGGCGGACGCATACGCAGCCTCACCAACGAGGACGGCGGGACGATCGTCGAACGCCTCCAGGCCTTCGACGACGCTGCGCGCACCTACTCCTACTCCATCCAGCAAGCACCCTTCCCGGTCACGGACTACCTCTCCACTCTCACGGTGCACGAGCTGCCCGGCGGCGCCGGATCGCGGGTGGAGTGGTCGGGCAGCTTCACCCCGGCCGGAGTCAGCGACGACGAGGCCGTAGCGCTCTTCCACGGCATCTACACCGACGGCCTCGCGGCACTCCGGGAAACGGTGACGGCGTGAGAGGCGGCCCCCACCGATTGAATCGGCGCCCCGCAAACGCGCTTCGTGGCGTAGTTGGCTGAGTAGTTGGTTGATAGGGGAGAAGCACGGCCAATGTCTTGTGCCATCTGCCAGTACGGCTACCGGCCCCGGGCGGAGGAGACTCTGCCGGGACGGACGAGCCACAGGGTGAAGCACGGGAGGAGTGGCACGTGGGTGTGCAGCAGTACGACGAGATCGGCGAGGCATTCGAGGGGTTCAAGACCCTGCCGCTGATACGTTACGGCGAGGTGCCGAGCTTTCTCTCCATGGTCGGGGATGTGAGCGGCAAGATGATTCTCGACCTGGCTTGCGGCACCGGTTTCTACAGCAGGGAGTTCAAGCGGCGCGGCGCCGCTGATGTTCTCGGCGTCGATATCTCCGTCGAGATGATCGCCGCCGCGCGGGAGAACGAACGGCGAGACCCTCTGGATGTGTCCTACGAAGTCGCGGACGTGGCCGAGTTGCGGACCCTCGACCGCCGCTTCGACATCGCGCTGGGAGTGCAGTGCCTCAATTACGCCGAGGACGCCGCGGCGATGGGGCGGATGTGCCGCAACATCCACCGCAGCCTGGTGCCGGGTGGGGAGTTTTTCGTGCTCGCTCAGAAACCCGACTACCGATTCGACTGCCCGTCCCTGGAGAAGTACGGATTCCGCTGCGAGCCCACCGGCGAGGAAGGCGAGACGGGACCGCGCGCGCGGGTCACGGCTCTCCTTGACCCGCGTCCCATCAGCATTGTCAGCACGGTCCCGCGTCGAGAGGTCTACGAGGAGTGTCTGCTGACCGCCGGTTTCAGTGAGGTGAAATGGGTCCCGCTGCAGGTATCCGAGGCCGGCATCCGTGAGTTCGGCGAAGAATTCTGGTCGGATCTCCTCGCGAAGCCGCCGCTGGAAATGCTGCGCTGCCGCGCCTGACGACGCGGTCGTGAAAGGACCGGCGAATTTCGTGACCGGTGCGCCGCCGTGGGAGACCTGACGGCGCACCGGGCATCATGACCGGCTCAGCGGTGTCAGCCGTGGGCGCTGCTGGCCTTGTTGTTGAACTTGCCCAGCGATGCCGCGCTCTCGCCCTGGGCGATCTTGACCTTCTTGCCCTCGCCGTTACGGCCGTTGGCGAGGTAGGCGTGGTCCTTGAACGGGCCGTCGCCGTTCTGGTTGTTCTTCGCGGACGAGGTCTTGTTGCTGAAGCCGTACTTGGCCAGGTTGTGCCAGTACTCGTCGTTGAACTTCAGCATGCGGCCCTTGAAGTTCTTGCCGTCGTAGAGGCAGAAGTTGTGCGTCTTGCACTTCTTCCTCTTGGCGAACTCCGCCTTCTGCTCCGCGGTGGTTGCCGCTGCCCGGTCCCAGCAGCGTGCCTTCCCGGACGCCCCGACCTCGCAGACGTCGGCGCCTGCCCAGGTCTCGCTCAGATCGATGGCCGCGCCTCCGAGCGTAGCCTGCACACTCTGTGGCGCCTTCTCCGGCTGTGCTTCCTGAGCGTTGGCGACGCCGGCGAACGCGCCGGCGGTTACGGCGACGGCAGCGGTGACCGACGCGATCTTCATGGTGGTACGCATGATGTTCCTTCCCCCTGGATGGCCCGCCGCGTGCCACTCGTCTCCGAGGTGGCCCCCCGTCCGCTGGGTTACGCGGACTTTCTGGGCGCTCGCGGGCTTCGGTAACCAAGACGCTAGAAGAGACCGCACCTGACGGCCAATGTGCACGGTGCTCAACAAAGTGCTCTAGTTGTGCACGATGCTTTCCGCCGCCCGGGTCGCGGTGATGTCCAGGGCGTGGACGACGTCGTGGATGCCGGTGCCAAGGGTCAACAGATCGAGACCGAGCGCGGCCTCGGCGGCGCGCAGATGAGCCCGGACCGTGTTGCGGCTGATGCCGAGGTGGTGGGAGGCCCGCTGGGCATCGGCGTTGACGTCGATCCACGCCTGAAGAGTCCGGCGGTGCCGTACCTCAAGGGGGCGCAGGAGTGTGCGGGCCCAGGCGACGGCGCGTTCGGTACACAGCAGGTCATGCAGGGTGGCGGATGGTCCACGGTCATCGGTTTCGAGGTCGGGATCGGTGCAGGAGCTGCTGAGGGCGAAGGCCAGGTGGACAGCGGCGCGCGAGCGGACATCGGCAAGATCGCAGCCGAGGGCCCGCTCGGCACGTTGGACATGGGCGGTGACGGTGTTACGGCTGAGGCCGAGGAGGCCGGCCACGGCGGACCGGGGCATGTTCATGGCCAGGCGGGTGATATCGGCGCTGGTCTTCGGGGCGGTGTCCAGCGGATGCAGCAGAGCGCGGGCCCAGCCGACAGCGCTCCGGCGGGGGAGGACGCCCAACAGAGGCGACTGGCCGTGCGAGAAAGCCACGCGGTCGGGGATGGTGCGGGCGGCGGCCAGGGCGTGCGCGGCCTGACTGTAGGCCGCGGCCGTAGCGTCGAGCGGGTGCGTTCCGCTGATGCCCAGCGCGTAGCGTGGGTTGTCGCGGACGAGACGGCGCAAGGTCTCGCTCAGTCCGCCGGCCTGGCCGCCGGAGTGCCCTGTTTCTCCGTCACCGCTCTTGCCGCCGCTCTTGCCACTGATCTCGACACTGGTCTCGCCGCTGGTCCGGTCGCCCGGCTCGTCATCGGCGATGAGGCAGATCACGTGTTCTTTGAAGACGGGACACTGCACCATCAGGTCAGCGCCGTGGTAGCCGGAGGGGTCCTGATGGGCCCGGACGATCCCGTCACGGTCGGCCGACGAGCAGTGCAGCAGGTGGAGACGGAGCCGGCCGACGTCCAGGAGCGGCGGGACAGCACCGGCCGTCATCCGGCGGGCCAGTAGCGGTTCCCCCGCCAACAGTGCCTGCAGTACCGCGAACCGTAGCTGGCGTGCCTTGCGCTGGTAGTCACGCCGGGTTCGGTCGCTGTCCCCGGCCCGGCGCAGCAGTGTGAGGACGCTGCTGGTGTGGGAAATCAGGGTGAGCGTGTCGGCGGTCGGTTCCGCGGCGCCGGCCACCACCAGCACCCGGCGTGGCGTGTGGGGCCCCAGTGCTTCACAGCGCACGTGCAGCCCTTCGGCCTGAGTCGCGGCCGCGGCCAGTTGTCCTTCGCATAATCGCGTGAGCAGCGAAGCGAGCGTACGCAACACCCTCCGGGGAAATCCCGCAGTGGCGCACTCCACCGTTTCCGCATCGTGGGCGACCAGCGCAACGTGTGCGCCGGTCTGCTCGTGCAGCCAGTGGAGAATCCTTCGAACATTCGGCTCCACCCCGCGTGCGGCCTGACGCCGCACCTCACACAGCAGCCCGTCGAGCCGCTCGGCTCGGCCCTGTCCCTGTCCTTGCGCCCCCATGGCACTCACGTCCCCGTCCCCTGCTGCCGACAATCCGCGCCTCCGGTCTACTCTCCGGCGACACACATGCCTTGTGGAGACGCTTCCGTCGAGCGTCCCGCTCGCGCCTCACGAATGCCATCCCTCACAAGGGCGGTCATCCGTGACCGGGCGGTCACTTGTGACTGTGACACCCGCTCTTGGTGGCTGGCGCCAGGCCGAGACACGCCGAACCCGTACCGGATTTCCGCTCTTCCCGGTCCTCGTGGCCCGGACAGCGCTAGCGTCGGGAACCGTGATCGTATGGCTCAACGGCACCCACGGCGCGGGCAAGACGACGACCAGTGCACTCGTCCAGCAACTGATCCCGGATTCCCGGGTGTTCGATGCGGAAAAGGTCGGCGAGACGCTCATGGACATCACGCCGGGGCTGCCCGTGACGGACAACTTCCAGCACTGGCCGCCGTGGCGGCCTCTGGTAGTCGAGACCGCCCGCCGCGTACTCGACTACACCGGCGGCACGCTGGTGATGCCCATGACCGTCCTGGTCGAGGAGTACTGGCGCGAGATCAGCACGGGTCTCGCCCACCATTCCATCCCAGTACGCCACTTCGTTCTCCACGCCGACCAGGGCACCCTTCGCGAGCGCATCGAGGGGGACACCGTTCTAGGCCCCTCCCCGTTCCGCCTCAAATACCTTGAGCCCTACGCCGAGGCGGCTCGCACGTGGCTGCACGCCGAGGCCGAGGTCGTCGACACCACGCACCTCACACCCGCCCAGGCCGCCTCGCGGATCGCTGAGGCCATCAAGAGCTGAGGCCGCCAACGGCATGGAGGCCGCGACACGGAGCCCACGACGCGGGAGCGACAAGGAAGCGTCCTCGACCGGGATCACGGGCAGGTACCGACGCGCAGGAGGGCGTGCTGCTACCGTGCCGCAGAAGTCAACTTGATACTTCTGCGACGGGTGTTGTGCGGAACGCACCCTGGGATGGATGGTCTGGTGGGTGCACAGGGGAGTGTGGAGCGCCCGGGACTGGGGAGCCATCGCCGCACCTACGTCCCGCAGCGCTTGGGTCCTGCCAGATATGCGCTGCAGCTCCTGTCCCTGGTGCCGTTGGCGCTTCTGGTCCTCCTGCTGGTGTTCCTTCTCGGTGAGGTCCTCGGCCTGGCACGCGCCGGCTCAGTCGCGGTGATGTCCGGCCTGATGGTGTGGGGGCTGTCCGCTGCGAGGGCGTTGTGGCGCCGAAGGCGCGCCAGGGAGATCCAGCTCTACGAGCATGGCCTGGTCGCGGTCACGGCCGACGGCTCGGAAGTGGTCTATCCGTGGTCGTCGACCGTGCTCTTCATGGATGGCTGGAACCGCTACAAGCTGGCCAATCCCGACGGGATGGTCAGCACGATAGGAACGGCGCATCGCCCGCCGTTGCTGTCCGGGGAGAAGATCCGAGGAGTGCGTACCCGGACGGTGATCAGGGGCGCCCAGTTCCCGGAGGAGAGGGAGTGGGGTTCGGCGATCCGGCAGGGGGTCCGGGAGGCCCAGGGACGATCGGCTGCCGCGGCGATCCGGAGTGGCGGTGAGGTTGCCTTCGGGGATCTCGTGCTGCGCCAGGACGGGTTGGCCGTGCGGCGCAGGTATGGCCGCAGCCGGGAAGACTTCACTTCCTGGGAGGATGTCGGTTCGGTCGCGCTCACGGACGAGCGCGGTCTCGTCGTGGCCTCGCGAGGAAACGCTGTCCTGCCGCATTGCGTCAAGCCTCTCTACCAGATGCCCAATGCCGAGGCCTTCCTCGATGTCGCCCGGCGACTGCACGAGAGCAGGGCACCGGCAGCGCCGGTTCCGGCTGCCCGCGATGACGAGGACCTGAGCGACACCACCGCGCTCGTGGGGCTGTACGTCACGCTCGGGCTGGCCGCCTGGGCGGCGTGGCGCCTGGCCACCCGGAACGAGATCGACGGTGTGGGGGACGTGCTGCTGGCCGCCCTCGGCGCAGTCATGGGAGGAGTCTTCGGGGCGGTCTTCGGGCTGGGTCTCGCGGCTGCGGTGGCAGTGGCGGGCAGGGCACTTGTCGAAGCACTGCTCCGCTGGATACTGCATCGCCGGTACGTTGCGGCAGGCGCCCTCGTACTCGGTGTCGGCAACCTGGTGGTGGCGCTCGGCCTCCTGCTCCGTGAGTTTCCCGCCCGGCTGATCCCGTTGGTGACGCTGCTCTTCTTCGGTGGCTGGACTCTGCTGCTCGCGGTGAAGCGGTGGAGCGAGTCCGAGCGCTGGGTGGTGCGCCACCTGCCTGACCTTCCCGGAGCAGCGCTGTTCGCCCTTGCCGCCCAGCAGCTCGTCGGCGGCGACGTGCTGACCACAGGCCCGGCCGCCGGGCTGTTCTTCCCGCTGGCGATCTGGCTGTCCTGGCGCGGCTGGCGGAAATTGAAGGACTCGACACGGCCGACAGTGCAGGCGGCGGCCGATCTCGTCCTCTCCCTGCAACTCGGCCTGGTGCTGGCGCTGCTCGTGGTGTGGCTGGCCAACGTGCTGTCGTTCTCTCCGGCTCAAGTCGCGGCAGCACGCCGCGTGCTGGAACAGGTACAGGGGCTGACCGAGGTGCACTGGCTGTACTGGCTGATGGCTTACGCCTTGCTGGCCATCGGCAGCTATGCCGTGCTGCGCTGGCCCGACCGTGTGGCGCGGATCAGGCAGCGGCTGCGTCCGGCCCGCTTCGGCGAAGCCCGGTTGCCGCTGGGTGCCCTCCTCAACTTCGGCCGGCGGTCCCTCGGCGGGATCAACATCGGACTCATGGTCGCCCTGCTGTGTGCCGTCGTACTGGCTCCGGTGTCCGAGGGAACATGGAGGAAGCCGGTGGCGCACAGGTATGCGTTCGAGGCACAGCGCCAGCAGTACGCAGCGGGCGCGGCGGACGCGTACGAGGAGATCCACCGGTACGTCACCACGCACCCCCGGGTCGCTGCCCGGCTGAGGGCAGTGGTGGTGGAGGTGAACCGGGCCGCTCCTTCGCGATCCGGAGAGCCCGTGAACGGGACGGCTCTGGACATCGCACGGCAGGTCGGCCGGTTCCAGGCAGCCACACTCGACCTCGATGACCCGGCCCCGCCGCAACCGGCGGAAGAACCGGAGGCCGAGAACGTCGCGGATCAGCTGGCGCAGCTCGACGAGAGCCAGCAGCGCACCGAAGAACGGGAGACACAGGTCGACCGGTTCGCCGAGCTCGCCTCCCTGGCAATCACCCGCACCTTCGACACTCTCGACCTGGGAGACAACGCGGCCGTGCAGATCGTCAAGGAGTACCTGGGCGGGCTGGTGGAGGACGGCCCGGTGAAGAAGATCTTCCTCAAGTGGGGCGAGCGGGTCGGCCAGGCCCCGCCCGACGGTGACAGGCTCGTCCGCATCGATGTCAGGAGCCTCGCTTTGGCGGCATACGACGGGACACAGGATGCGGTGGAACGTGCCAACGCCGACATGTTCGCCTTCTTCAACCGGTACGGCTTCGGAGTTTCAACCGACCAGCCCTCGATGGCCCGGGTGGTCGACCTCGCGAACGAACACCGGCAACTCCAGCAGGGGGCCGGGAGCTGCCCCGGGTGCGCGAATTCCGGGAACAGCGAAACCAATCCGGGCGGAGGAGGCCGTCGCGGCTGAGCCGTACAGGAATGGACCGGGGCTGGGTTCCTGTTCGGGCAAGTGGGCACGTCCCCGGAGATTTCCCGCGTACAGACAGAGGAGCAATCCGTGAGCAAGACCGAGCAGACCGTCGAGATCCCGCACCTCGGCGGGTCGACCATCGGATACACCTTCGGCAGGCCGTACGATCCCGCGCTCCCGACGCTGGTCCTGATCAACTCGTACACCACCTCGGCCGAGCTGTACCGGCCGCAGTACGCCGACCCGGCGCTCGGGTCCGCGGTCAACCTGCTCGCCCTGGAGCCCTACGGGCACGGCCGCACGAGAGCCTCGTACCAGCACTTCACCTACTGGGACAGCGCAATCGCGAACCTGCAGGCCCTCGCGGCCCTCGGGATTCGCGAGGCCTTCGTCCTGGGGACCTCGCAGGGCGGCTGGGTGGCGGCCCGCATGGCGCTGCTCGCCCCGGACACCGTGAAGGGCCTCATCACGCTGGGCACGTCGATGGACTTCGAAAGCCCGCGCAGCCGCGACCTGGGGTGCTGGGACGGCGTCGAATTCAACACGCCGCTCGTCGATGCCCTCGCCGAGCCGGTCGGAGAGGACTGGGTCGTGCCGGACGAGGTCGTGGACGCCGTGTTCGACACGGCCATGGGCGGCGTCTCGGCCGAGGAACGTGAGTTCTGGCTCGCCACGTACCGTGCGAACTACGCCGGCGACGCCGGGCGTCACCGCCTGCGCCTCAGCACGGTGAACCTGCGGGACCGCGACGGGCTCCACGGCCGGCTGGACGACGTCCGCTGCCCCATCCTGTGGCTGCACGGCACCGCGGACCAGGTGTACTCCGTGGCGAATGCCGAGGAGGAGATCGGTATGTTCTCCCGTTCTCCCGAGGCGCGTCTGGAAGTCATCCAGGGTGGGCAGCACTTCCTGAGCGCCTCGCACCCCGCGGAGGTCAACTCAGCGGCGATCGATTTCGTGAAGCGCTGGGGCTGATTCGTGAAGCGCTGGGCCTGAGGAGGGCGACGAGAAGTCGTACGCTGCCCAGTCGGTGAGCGCGCGATAGCCGAGCCGCTGGTAGAGGGCGTTGCTGGCGGGGTTGGACAGGTCCGCGAACAGGACGACGTCCCTCGCGCCTGCGGCTACCGCGGCCCGGCTCACCTCGGCCGTCACGGCACCCGCGTAGCGGCGACCACGTAGGTGGGCCGGGGTATAGACGATGTCCACCTGGATCTGGCCGCCGATCATCGGGTTCAGCCCCGCGATGGAGACGGGGGTGCCGTCCGGGGTCTCCCAGAGCGTATAGCGCTTGTCGGCGAAGCGCGTGTCGGCCCAGGACCCGGCGTCCATGGAAACCACCTCGCCGACGGCCTTGGCGAACTCGCCGCACCAGAACATGACTTGCTCAAGGTCCTGCTCGCCCAGAACGCGGCCCCGCCCCGCCGGCATCGGATCCGGTGGGGCGAGCGTGCCGAGGCGGTAGAGACGGAGCCGCGTGTCACGGAGCTTCGGCGTCGCCCCGGTGTGCCGCTGCCAGGCCTCGGCGAATTGGGTGGCTGTGCTGTGATCCGCGCTGACGGAAGGCAGGGAGTGCCCGAGGGCGGCCAGGTGAGCGGCGAGCGAGTCGGCCTGCTCGGGCGTGAGCGGGGAGAGGCCGAGAGCACGGGGCGGGAGGCGGTAGAAGGTGGCGCAGACCTCGCCCGCTCGCTCCAGCAGGCCGAAGACGGGGGCGTCGGCACCGAACGATCCCGCCCCACGCGTGCGCACCCTTTCGGCCCACGTCAGCTGCATGACGTGCAGGCCGGGCCGCGAACGAAGGAAGTCCCCGGCTCGGGCGAGAAAGTCGTCGACGTCTGAGGCGAGGTACCAGCCATCCGGGCGCATGCTGCATGGTCCCTCATACGGCAGAAGTGCTCAACGGCTGCCCGCCAGGGTGAGGCGTACGCGAAGGCAATGCCGGCGTGGTGTCTGTCGGTGGCGTATCGGGGCCTGTCGGTGCGATGTCGGTGAGGCTTGGCACCTTTCGAGAGGTCCTGCCGGGTGTCCGTCCGGCTGCGGGTATGGCCGAGTTCAAGGAGTGCGCATGACGATCACCGTTCGCCCGGGAAGCACCGTGATGTTCACCGGTGATTCGATCACCGACTGCCAACGGCTGGAGAGCGAGGACGGTCTCGGGTTCGGCTACCCACTGCGCGTCGCGGGCGAGTGGGCCTTCCGCCACCCGGACCGGCCCGTGACCTGGCTGAACTCCGCCATCGCGGGCCACAAGGTGAGGGACCTCGAACCTCGGTGGCAGGCGGACGTGCTCGACGCGCGCCCGGACGTGGTGTCCATCCTCGTCGGGGTCAACGACATGGGCTGGCACACGCTGGACCCGATGGGGTACGTGATCCCCGTGGAGGAATTCGAAGCAGGTTACGACCGGCTGCTCGCGCCCCTCGCCGAGGCGGGCACGGAGCTGATCCTCATCGAGCCGTTCCTCCTGCCGATCCACGGAGTCGTCGAGGCCGGTGCCGCGCTCATCGGAGAGCAAGAGCGAAAGGAGTGGCGCACCGACCTGGACCCGAAGATCCAGGCAGTGCGCAGGCTCGCCGGCAAATACGGCGCGCATCTGCTTGACGCCGACCGCATGTTCGCAGAGCTCGCCACGACGACCGGGCCGGAGTACTGGTCCGCAGACGGCGTACACCCGACGCCGGCCGGTCACGCCGCACTCGCGGCGGCCTGGTTGCGCCTGGTCGCGTGACGGGACAGCACTGAACGGTCGGCACGAGAGGTCCGCACGAGAGAGGAGCGGTTCATCGGGCGCCTTCTTCGGTGGGTGGCCGGAATGGGGGGCGGCGAGGGAGCGTGCAGGGGAGGCGCTTGCGGGGAGCGCTCCCAGAATGGATCCCAGAGGTGGGCGGTGCTGACCGTTATAAGGTCACCGTCCGACCCCGTCAACGCGCGGTGCAGCGATGGCGAGGACTTGCCCGTGTTCTGTATTGCCTGTCCGGGGGAGGAGGGCGCTCGCCGGGGCGGGGGTGTGGCGTGCCGCCGCCCTCGGCATGGGGGGTGGCCTGGCTCAACGGTGCCATTGAGGCGGAGTGTGTCGAGTGTGGTCACGAACACAGAGGAGCGGTCGGTGACGCATCTGTGCTGCTGGGGGCGGTGTGTTCACGTCGTTTCCCTTGGCGCCAACGCCCCTTGTTGCTGGGGCTGTTGACGGCTGGTGCGGGACGTGGGTCAGTGGTTCGGGGCTACGTGCGCCACGTCGGTGCCGGTTCGGCCCCACCTGACCTGCACACCGATCTCTGCGCGCCAATCTCTGCGCACCTGCCTCTGCGCACCGCGTGCTGCCTCTGCGACCTCGGGGTCCGCGCGGTGGCATTCGTACAGCTGGGTGCGGGAGCGCTCCCGTCATCAAGGAGGCCTGTCACGATGCACACTCCTTCCACTGTCCGCAGCACTGCCGTCACATCGACTCACGCCGCCGTTGCACTGCCTCGTACCGCCGCACGCCGGCGTCGGTGGACCCGCGGTGTCCGGTCCCGGTCGAGCGTCGTCGTCGGAGCGCTGGTGACCGCCCTCTGCGCTCCGGTGGCGATGGCCGGCCCGGCGCACGCCGCGACCGAACTCTGCCAGCCGTTCGACTCGTTGAGTGTCGACGGTGGTAGATACATCGTCCAGAACAACGTCTGGGGCGCCTCCACCCCACAGTGCCTGTCCGTCGACGGCACGTCCTTCACCGTCACCCGTGCCGAGCACAACAACGCCACCAACGGTGCCCCGGCCTCCTACCCCTCCATCTACGCGGGTTGTCACTACGGCAACTGCACCACTGGCAGCGGCCTGCCGCGCCGGCTGGACCAGTTGAACGAGGCGGTGAGCAGCTGGTCGACGTCGTCTCCGGACGCGGGGGTGTACGACGTCGCCTACGACCTGTGGTTCGACCCGAACCCGAACCCCACCGGGCAGAACGCCGGCGAGCTGATGATCTGGAACAAGTTCCGCGGCGCTGTGCAGCCGGTGGGGACGAAGGTCGCCTCCGGTGTGTCCGTGGCCGGTGCCACCTACGACGTGTGGGCCGGGAACATCGGCTGGAACGTCATCAGTTACGTCCGTACGAGTGCCACGGACGCGGTGACCTCCCTTGACCTGCGCGCCTTCGCGCGGGACGCGGCTGCTCGCGGCTCGCTCGACGCGTCCTGGTACCTGACGAGCGTGCAGGCGGGCTTCGAGCCGTGGCAGGGCGGCCAGGGCCTGCGGACCAACTCCTTCTCGCTCAACGTGCGATGAGTGCCGGAGCGGGTGGCAGTACGCCGCCGGGACCGGACCGCGACGTGCTGCGCTGAACAGGTGGCCCGTCGTGTGATCCAAGAGCTGCCTTGAGGGAGCCCCGCGCGCTCACGGACTGCGGTACAGGGTGCCGTCGTGAGTGTGCGGGGCTTCCCCGCGCTGTCCCGCTGCGGGGCTCCCCGCGCTGTCCCGCCCGTCCGAGTCGTCCTCGTCGTTTCGCCTGCCCGAGTACGGCAGAACGGGTACTCTTCCCGAGAGGCGTGGGAGCGCTCTCATTCGTTGTGCGTCGGGAATCGCCACTGCTGAGGCGGTCCATGCGGTAGTAGTGGCCGAGACAGCAGTGGGACGGCGGCCGCGCACGGACGGCAGGGCGCGGGGAACAACCGGCAGGGAGGCCGACATGGTGGGGCAACGCAACCCGCAGGCACGGCCGACTCTGGAAGAAGTCGCGCTCCGGGCCGGTGTCGGGCGCGGCACGGTGTCCCGCGTGATCAACAACTCGCCACGGGTGCGGGAGTCCACCCGCCTGGTGGTCGAGCAGGCGATCGCCGAGCTCGGTTACGTGCCCAACCGTGCCGCCAGGGCTCTCGCCGGCAACCGCACGGATGTCGTGGCCCTGGTCATCCCCGAGACCGAGAAGCAGGCGTTCGCCGAGCCGTACTTCTCCGACCTCATCCACGGTGCCGGAAACGAACTCGCCGACACCGACATGCAGTTGCTGCTGACGTTCGTGCGGACGGCCAAGGAGCGCGAACGCTTCGCCCAGTACGCCCGTGCCGGGCGTGTGGACGGCGTACTCCTCACCTCCATGCACGTCGACGACCCGCTGCCGGACATGCTCGCCGATCTGGACGTGCCCACGGTGCTGAGCGGCCGCCGGTCCAGCGAGGAGCCGTGCAGCTACGTCGACAGCGACAACATCGGCGGTTCCCGGGCCGCCGTGCAGTACCTGATCGACGCGGGGCGCCGCACCATCGGCACGATCACCGGTCCGGGAGACATGTACGCCGCGCAGTGCCGGCTCGCCGGCTACCGGCAGGCGCTCGCAAAGAGAGGGTACGGTGACGAGCCGTCCTTGGTCGCGGAGGGCGACTTCACGGAAGCGGGCGGCCGGGCGGCCATGGAGCGGCTGCTGCGGGCCGCGCCGGAGCTGGATGCGGTGTTCGTCGCCTCGGACCTGATGGCGCTCGGGGCGCTGGGAGCGCTGCGCGCGCAGGGACGCCGGGTGCCGGACGACGTCGCGGTCGTCGGCTTCGAGGACTCCGAACTCGCCCAGCACTCCGATCCGCCGCTGACCACGGTGCGCCAGCCCATCGACGAGATGGGGCGCACGATGGTCCGGGTGCTGTTGGAGGAGATCGCCAACCGCAGTGCCGCCTGGCGGCATGTCATCCTGCGCACCGAGCTCGTACGGCGCGAGTCCGCCTGAGGCGTCCGGACAGTGGCCGGTACGCGCTCAGGCGGTGGGCGCGATGTATTGAGGTGGCGAGGACTCAGGGCCGGCCGACGCCGGTGACCTCGCCGTTGCCGCCGTCGAATACGACGTCCGAGCAGCCGTAGAACGTCTCGGTGCTGTCGGAGCGCTGCCAGACGGAGTAGATGACGTGGTGGCCGCTCTTGCCGGAGGGCAGGTCAGCGGTCCACTTGTAGGCACCCTCAACACTTCCGACCGGTCCGGTCACCGGCGGGTGGTCGGCCGTCGCGAACGGCTCGTCCTCCAGATCGTCCCAGGTCAGTGGCTGACTGGGGTCGTACCCGTCCTTCGTCACGTAGACGTGGAACCAACCGGGGTGGGCAGCCCACGCGTTGTAGGAGAAGTTCAGCGGGGCACCGGCCGTGAGATGGGTGACCGGCCACTGCATGCTCGGCTTGTCGAAGCCGGAGAAGTTCGGGTTGCCGCCGCTGCACAACTGGCCGTCGGGGATGAAGCCTTCGGTACGGCCCGCGCCGTCGGAACGCAGCACGGAGAACCAGTTGTAGAGCGAGTTGGCCCCGCTCTCGGCGACGGCGGCGGCGCAGGCGGGGTTGATGGGCTGGATGTCGCCTTGCGGCGACAGGCCGTCCTTCCAGCACAGGAAGGTACGGCTGCCCGGAGTCATCATGGCGCCGTGCGCGGCGGCCGGCGGCGCGGCCGTCACGACCAGGCCGAACGCGGCCGCCGCTGAGAGGGCGGAGGCCAGGGAGAACCGGCGCATGGTACGGCTGCGGCCCCTCCTCCGGGTGCCGGTGGTGCGTCTGTCGTGGCCGCGGCGCGGGCCGATGGGGGAGTGCATGAGCGGAGCCTCCTTCGATGCGGTGCGGGCGGTGCGTTGCAGGGGCGTGCTGGGCGTGCTGGGCGTGCTGGGCGAGCGGGCGTGTGGGCGGCGGGGGCCGGCCCCTTCCGGGCCCCCGCCGCCGCACCTGTTCATCCGTCGAACGTCACAGTGCCGGGTGGGCGTTCTTCAGCAGTTCCTGGAACTGCGCGGAGAACCATTTGCCCGACAGCGGCGCGTCGGGCAGCGCACCGGACTTGTGGTAGTTGTTGCGGATGTTGCCCTCGTACGTGGGGTCGCACATCTGGTCGAAGCCCTTGCCCTCGTCGTTGGGGATCTCCTTGCTGGCACCGTCGGACTCGCCCGGCGGCTTCATCCACACGTACGCGTCGATGCCCGTGGCCGGGGCCGCCTGGGGCCGTTCGCCGAGGCCCGCACCCGACTGGTTGCACCAGTTGCCCAGATGCAGCCGTCGGTCGTAACGGCCGCCGTCGACGTAGGTGTCCACGCTGGTCTGCGCGCCGGGGCCGGACGGGCGGGCCGAGCCGCCCCAGCCGTTGCGGGACGTGTCGATGAGCATGCCGATGTCGGACCGGAAGCCCTTGCTGATCAGCTCCTGGCGGAAGGCCTGCGCGAAGGACAGCTCATCGGTGTAGCGGTTCCAGTCCACCCACTTCGACTGACGCACGGAGACGCCGTTCACCTGGTCGTTGATGGAGAAGTTGTCCTCCTTCAGCGCACTGTAGTTGGCGGTGTTCGTGATGAAGCCGTGTACGTTGGCCACGGTACTGCCCTCGGCGGTGGCCGCCTGCTGGAACAGCTGGGCGGAGGCGCCGAAGTTGTCGTCCCAGCCGAGCCAGCCGTGGTGGCCGGCGTCGACGTAGTTGTAGACGTTGCCGATCGCGCCCAGCTTGTTGAGCGCGTACCCGACGCCCTTGATGTAGTTGCCGTTGGCCAGCATCGTGTTGCAGTTCGCGGTGGCGGTCGGGCGGCCGCCGGCGTTGGTGACGAGGTTGGGCAGCGAGTCGATCTCGACGGTGGTGACGATCCGCAGGTTCGCGTAGGCGGGGTCGGCAAGGATGGCGGCGATGGGATCGATGAACTCGCTCTTGTACCGGTCGATGTCGTTGGGGCCGAGCTCGCCGTTGGAGGCGAGCGCCGCGCAGTCACGGCCGGGGAGGTTGTAGACGACGAGCTGGATGACCGTGGGTTTTCCGTTGGCGGACTGCTTCACGGCCGCGTCGAGGTGGTCTCTCAGCCCCATTCCGCCGTTCGCGCCTTCGATGGCGGCGATGCGGTCGAGCCAGACGCCCGTGGGCTGGTTGGCCACCTTGCTGCCGCCCGGCTCCGCCGCGGCCCGGGCCGACCATTCGGGGTTCACATAGACCTGGGCGCCCGCGTAGGGGTTGTCGACCTTGGCGGCGGCGGGCGCAGCGGCGTGGGTGCGCTGCGTGTCGGTGGCCGCGGCGGCGGTGCCGTCCAGGGACAGGGCGGCCCCGGCGGTCGCGGCGAGCAAGGTGCACGCCGCGAGCGCGGTCGCGCGGAACGACTTCCGTGGTGCGGTGATGCGGCTCATGTTCGGTCCTCTCACTGCTCGTGCGGTCTCGGTTCGTGCGGGTGAGAAGGTGCTGCGGACATCGGCCCCCGTCGGTGACGCGTGGCAGGGCCATGCGTGGTTCGACATCGATATCCGGCGCCCGGTGTCAGGCGGACGCGGTGCCGCGTGTCCGTACGCGACGGCGCCGCACCCCGCCCGGGGCGAAGGGAGAACAGGTGAGGCAAGTGCGGGAAGACGGGCCACCCGCTCGCCTCCGGCAGGAACGGTTCATGGAACCGCTCCCATTTGTCGCTCTGGAACCGTAGCGCCGAATTACGCTTCGGCAACAGGCGCACGACGAAACTCGACACACTTCGCTGATTTGTCGCCCACGGATCCTCAACTCCCTGTGTGGCAGGCACTCTTGACGCATCTGGCGCACAGTCGAACTATGGGAGCGCTCCCGTATATCTGTCCTCCAGCCGTCCCATCCGTCCGATCGGAGTGCAGCATGAGACATCCGGCGTACAGCCTGAAAGAGCAGGCAGGACGGCGTCCCTCGTCCAGGCGTACCTCCTTGCTCCTCGCGGTCCTCGTCACCTTCTTCCTGGCGGCGGTGACCGGCGCCCAGGCCGCGCTCGCCGCTGGTGCCGGTACCACCACGGGTGCCGGTGTCGGGACGACAGCCGCCCGGGGGTCCGCCGCCGGGCTGCACGTGGACTCCGGGCGGATCGTCGAGCGCAACGGTGCCGACTTCGTCATGCGTGGCGTCAACCACGCCCACGCCTGGTACCCGGACCGCACCACCACCGCGCTGCGGGACGTCAAAACCCTGGGCGCGAACACCGTACGAGTGGTGCTCAGCACCGGTGACCAGTGGACGAAGACCTCGGCCGCCGACGTCACGCAGATCATCGCGGAGTGCAAGCAGAACCGCCTCATCTGCGTGCTGGAGGTCCACGACACCACCGGGTACGGCGAGCAGGGCGCCGCCGTGAGTCTCGCCAGGGCGGCCGACTACTGGGTCGGCATCAAGAGCGCGCTGGTCGGCCAGGAGGACTACGTCGTGGTGAACCTCGGCAACGAGCCGTACGGCAACACCGGGTACACCGCCTGGACCGCCGACACCACCGACGCCATCCGCAAGCTCCGCGCCGCCGGCCTGCACCACCTGCTGATGGCGGACGCACCCAATTGGGGCCAGGACTGGTCCTTCACCATGCGGGACAACGCCCCGTCGGTGTTCGCGGCGGACCCCCAAGCCAACACCGTCTTCTCCCTCCACATGTACGGCGTGTTCGACACCGCGGCCGAGGTCGGGGACTACCTGAACCGCTTCGTGGCCGCGAAGCTGCCGATCGTGGTGGGCGAGTTCGGCGACCAGCACTCCGACGGCAACCCCGACGAGGACGCCATCATGAGCACCGCGAACACGCTGCGCCTGGGCTACCTGGGCTGGTCATGGAGCGGCAACGGCGGGGGAGTGGAGTACCTCGACATGGCCACCGGCTTCGACCGCAACCAGCTCACCAACTGGGGCCGACGGATCTTCCAGGGCCCCGACGGCATCCAGAGCACTTCCCGGGAAGCCACCGTCTACAGCGGATGACGCATCGTCACGGCTGGTGCCAGGGGACCCCTCACGTCCGGTGGCTTCGTGGAGGGTCGGCATCAGCATGACGCTGGAGCGGCGGTGCCGTCGGGCATTCCGGATGAGTTTCGGGTCCAGGTGAACTTGTGGTACGCACTCGCGGGACTGACTGTGCCATCCACAATGATCACGATTGCATCGAGGTGCACGCCCAGAATCTTGGAAGCGGGCGCATGCAGAAGTTCCGCATGCGCGACCACGGAAGCCGGCCCAGACATCGGCGAGGCTAGAGGGGACACGCGGCATCCTCGGTCGCGTGGCGGTAGATGCCCAGTTCGGGGGCGCCGGGAAGGTGCTGGACGGGTACCGGGGAGTCGAAGTAGTCGGCGCACGCCTGCCACACCCCCGGGTACTTCGCTTTGGCCGCTGCTGCCTCGCCGGGAGGAGCCGAGCCGTTTGCGTAGTCGTCGATGACGATTACCGCGCCGGGGGAGAGGCGGGGAACGCAATGGGTCAGGCCGATCATGATGGAGTCGTACAGGTCGCCGTCCAGGTAGGCGAAGGCGATCGAGTCGGGCAGACGGCGCGGCAGGGTGTCGGCGAACCACCCTTGGTGCACAAGAGGGTGAGGCAGTCCGAGCCGGTGGTGCAGTTCCGTCACCTCCGCGGGCCCCGCTGCGAATTCGCCAGCCGGCACGCCGGCGTTGTCATGTGCCCCACCGGGCGGGAGCCCTTGGAAGGAGTCGAAGGTGTGCACCGTGCGGGCTTGGCCGAGCATGGTGAGGACAGTCCGCATCCAGGCCGTCATCGCGCCGCGGTAGCAGCCCAGCTCCACCACATCCCCCGGCACGTTCGCGCGGATCACCGCGTCCAGCTCCTGCTCGATGGCGTCCAGGCGGCCCCGGTCCACGGTGCGGGTGTACTCGGTCTCCAGCACGGCCCGTACGTTCTCGATGTTCTCGGGCATGGCGCTCCCTGTGGTCGTGGCCCGGCCTGGTGGCCGGGCGGTGGCACGCCGTGACGTACAACGCTCCTGGACCGGTGAAGGTGATGGTTCTTCCGCCGTAGCGCCCAAGCGCGGCCCTCGATGCGGTACGGCGGTGCACAGCCGCAGAGAGTCGCCGGTCTGGCCGAGGGAATCGGGGCGGACCAGGCGTGACCTGTGCCGGGGGTGTGCCGTTGGATGCAGCGGGCCGGACGGCCCTCGTGCGAGGCCAGGAGGAGGCGCCATGACCGAAGAGCCGATGATCTGCGACCAGGTGGTGATCGGGGCGGGTTTTGCCGGGCTGCATTGCGCGGTGGCGCTGGCCGATGCGGGCTTCGAGGTCTCGGTGCTGGAACGGGCGGCCGAGCCGATGGCGGCGGCCAGCCGCCACAACTGGGGCCGTATCCATCACGGATGGCACTTCGCCGGGAGCCTGGCCACCGCGCTGGAGTCCATCTCCTGCGCGTTCGAGTTCCTGGAGGAGTTCGGCGACCTGATGACACCCGTGACCGCTCCCGGTGCCGGCCGGATCGCCGGACAGGGCCCGGGCTCTTGGGTGGCGCTGGCGCACGGCTCCTTCACCTCGCGGCATGCGCTTGTCCAGCGTGCCGAGGCGATGCGCGCCCACTACGCCGCCGAAGCCGCGCGGCGGTCGGTGACGTTCGGCAACGCCGAGGACTTCTTCCGGCCCCTGCCCGACAAGGTTTGGACGCGTCACCTGTCACCTGAGCGGGTGCAGATGGCAGCCGCCACGCTGGAGCCCTTCGTCGACCTCGACGCCCTGGCCGAGCGAGTCGTGCATCGCGCGCTGCGGCACCCGCGCGTGACGGTGCTCACCGGCCACGAGGTGACCGGTGCTTCGGCGGCCCACCCCGGCGAATCCGCCTCGGCCGTCCGGCTGGACATCCGTACCCCGGACGGACCCCGCACAGCGCATGCCGAACGCGTCGTCAACGCCAGCTGGTGCTCCCGCGCCACCTTGGACGCTGCGATGGCCGAGCACTGCCGCGGCCTGCTGCCCGACCCACCCTCGACCTACCGGCTGAAGGCGTTCCTGCGCCTGCGGCTGCCGCCCGCTCTGCACGCTCATCCGTCCTGCATGGTGATCCACGGACCGTTCACCGTGTTCCGCAACCTCGGGGACGGCACCGCGCTAGCGGACTACGCTCCGGCTTCCACCCTCGATATCCACCCCGGCGGCGTCCCCGACTCCTGGCCGCAGGGTCCCGCCGACCGTACCGCGTCCACCGCATGGCCCAGCGATACCGGCTTGGCCAAACGCATCCTGTACGGCGCAGATGAGTTCATCCCAGGCCTGGCCGCCGCCACGGTCCTCACCACCGTTACCGGCGTGCTCTACAACCCGGGCGACGCGGACATCCATGACCCCAGCACCGCCATGCACCACCGACTGGGCACCGGCGTGAAGGCCGTCTCCCCCCGCTGGCTGTCCCTCGACACCGGCAAACTCACCTGGGTCCCCCGCCTCACCCACCAAGTGCTCTGCCACAGCTGAACCGCGGACCGTGTGCCCGCAGCGCTCGGTCGACGCAACCGCTTCCCCGGCACGGTGCACACTGGCGTGTGAGTGGGCGGCGGCGTAGCAGCAGATAGGCGCCGGCAGCGGAGTGTCAGTGGCTGCTCCAACAGCGGGGCACGGGAGGCGCCGGCGCCGCGTACGAAGCGACTCGTTGCAGCCGGCTGCGGACGGGGCATGGGCGTGGACTGGCACTTCGCTCACGCCTCACCGCGCGAGGCCTGCTCGGCCCGGCCGGCTCGCCGTTGAATACGGGCCGCAGGTGCGGGCCGGTCGTGTGCTGCCCGGGCCGGTGCTGACCGGGGCCTGGGACGGCCTGGGGGAGGCGGAGCGGTGTGCGACCGCGCAGCAGACGGCGGCCGGGCGTTTGGGGCGGCCGGAGGAGGTGGCCGAGGCGATTGCCTTCCTGCTCAGCGCGGAAGCGTCCTACCTCACGGGTGCGGCGCTGACGGTCGACGGGGCCTGGGGCGTGGCCAAACCCGGAGTGTGACAGGGCGCATCCTGCGTGCCGCACCGTCGTTGTCGATCATGGCGCCTGCTTGCGGTCGCCGTTGCCTCAGTGCGGAGCCCTGTGTGCACGGGCTGACCGCCTCGGATAGAGAGCTGGATGGTCACCGTATGCCGCTTCAGTACCTGCGCGGGGACGCGGACGTCGCCACCGGCCGCGCCCTTGTCGCAGTCCTGGCCCGCGAGGGCGCCGACTGCCTGCTGTCCATGGCACGTGCCGCCGTTCGGGCGCGTGGGCTGACCCGGCTGCACGGCCCTTACTGCATGGCCCGCCGCTTCGCCGGACTGGCCACCACGCCCTTCGACAGCGACACCACAGCTCGCCAGAGCTGGCAGCTGCCCGGCGGCGGTCGGGCCGAGGTCGCTCTGCGGACCAACCAGAGCGACCTCACGGTGCTGTGGGAAATCTTCGTCCGCCGCTGCTACGAACTACCTCTGCCTCTTGAGGGGCGGCTTGCCACGATCGTCGACGTCGGCGCGAACGCCGGCCTGGCCGCCGCCTACCTGGCCGCCCGCCACCGCCCCGAACGGCTTCTGGCCATCGAACCGGTCGCAGCCAACCTGGACGTGCTGCGCAGCAACTCTGCCCTGGCTGCCAGGCCGTGGATGATCGAGCCGGTGGCGGCTGCGGCGCGGCCAGGTCCTCTGGAGCTCTACGTCAGTGGTCACTGGTGTACCGCCACCTCGGTCCCGTCCATCGGCAAGCACCGGCTGACCGGTACCCACCGCATCGAGCACGCCATGCCCCGCCCGCCGGTCACCGTACGCGCCGACACCCTGGACGCGATCCTCGACCGCAACGCGATCGACCGTGTCGACCTGATGAAGATGGACATCGAGGGAGGCGAAGAGGACCTCTTCACGGGCAGCCCCGTCTGGCTGTCCAGGGTCGACCGGCTGCTGATCGAAATCCACGACAAATACATCGACGGCACCTCCGTGCGCACCGCGCTGCGCGCCGAGGGCCTGAGCCCCGTGCATGCGCCGTCGCTGAATGACGCGGCGCCTCCCGACCAGGCCCTCGAACTGTGGGTCAGGGGCCGGTCGTGACCGCCAGGCAGGGCAGCTCCCGGGCGTCACCGGCCCCGCCGGCCGAGTCCGGGAGAAGACCGCCACCTTCTCCCGCCCGCGACTGACGACCAGGAGGCGATGGCGCTGCTGCCCCGGACCTGTGTCGTCGCCCGGCAGGCATCGTGCGGAAGCACGTGGCCGCGTTCCGACCTGCCTCTCGGTGACCGCGGACCTGGTCAGCCGGTCGGCGCGGGGAAGTGGCGTCGGAAGGTGAACGCCTCGGGCGACGGGCGCTTGACGCGCAGGGCGTCGAGCCGGGCGAATCCCTCCTCCTGGGTGAGGGGTTCCCCACCGGATGCCACCACAGGACGGAACTGCGCCTTCAGGTACGGCTTGTACCATTCACGTCTCCGCCGCAGCGCGCCGCCGTGCAGCCCGCCGTAGGTGAAGGCGGAGAGCGAGCCGAGGTCCTCCCAGAGCGTCAGGTTGAGGATCCAGGGGTCGTCGGGATCGCCGTTGACGACCTCCAGCCGACCCCAGGAGCGGCTGAGGCCGGCGGCCGGAGATCATGGGAAAGGAGGAGCGCCGGCGGGCTGGAGGAACGATGGATGGTGTCTTTGAAGGGGCCGAGGCCGCCTTCGAGGGGCGGCGGATCTTGGTGGTGGACGACGATGCGGCGATCCTGCGGTCGCTGCGGCGGGGGTTGCGGCTCAACCGGTTCGCCGTGGAACTGGCCGGGGGCGGGCGAGCCGCCCTGGAACACATCCGACGAGAACCCGTCGACGCGGTCGTCCTGGACGTCTCCATGCCCGACCTCAGCGGGATCGAGGTGTGCCGGACACTGCGGGCGCAGGGCGATGACATGCCTGTGCTGATGCTGTCCGCACTGGATGAGACGGCCGACCGGATAGCGGGGCTGCAGGCGGGCGGGGACGACTACCTCGTGAAGCCGTTCGCACTGCAGGAGCTGGTACTGCGGCTCGACGCGCTGCTGCGGCGACGGTCCGGCGGCCGGACCGTCGCGGCTGTTGCGGACGAGGAAACGGTGCGGGTGGGCGGCCTGGCACTGTGCCCGGCATCCCGCCAGGCTCGGCTGGACGAAGCCCTCCTGGATCTCACCCGGCGCGAGTTCGAGCTGCTGGAGGTGCTCGCCCGCAATGCCGGCATCGTGCTGACCCGGGACCAGTTGCTGGAGCGGGTCTGGGGCTATGACTTCGCGGTACGGACGGACGCCGTGGACACCTTCGTCAGTTATCTGCGTCGCAAGACGGAGAACGGCGGGCGGCCGCGGATCGTCCACACCGTGCGCGGCGTCGGCTTCGTGCTGCGCGACGACAGCCTCTCGGGACGCTCGGCATGACGGCCTACCGTACGAAGCGGTGCCGCCCGGAGGCTCGTACGAAGCCGCGGCGCACGAGGGGATTCAGGATGTCGTTGCGCCTCGGTGGAAAGGCCGCCCCGGGGCGTGGTGTCCGCATGAAGTTCTCCACCCGTATCGCGCTCGCGGTCGGCGTGGTCGTACCGGTGCTCGTCCTCACCTCCGGCTGGCTGCTCTATCTGCTCGTCGCGCACGATCTGCACGTCGAGCAGGACAACCATCTGCGGGACCGCGCCGACGCGGTGACACGGCAGGCCCGGCAGCTGCTCCGTGTCACCGCCAAGGGCCGCCCCGCCGCCGCCCAGCAGCGGGAACGGCAGATGTACACCGCCGCGCTGGACGTGGGTATCCGGGTCCGGGGCCCGTTCGGCACCGTCTCAGGAGGACCGCAGCCCGACACCCGCACCCAGCTCCCCGATACCGAGGGCCGGCCGGTGACGGTGCACGAGCGCACAACGGAGCGCGGCGAGGGCGGCGCCAGGAGCTGGCGGGTGCTCTCGCGCGAAGTGGACGGCTCCCGGCCCGGCGTGCGAGGCACAGTGTGGCTGTTCATGCCCGACACCACGCACCAGGCTCGCCTCGCCTCCGTACGCCGTCGTGTGGTTGCCGTCGCCGTACTGGGCGCGCCGGTTTCCGCGCTCCTTGCCTGGGCGACCGCCTCCCGGGCGAGCCGCCCCCTGCGTCGGCTGCAGCAACGTGCCGGCAGGCTCGATCCGCGAGGCGGCACCTCGCGGCTGGACCACGTCCCCACGGGGGTCCGCGAGGTCGACGACCTGGCCGGGACACTGCAGACGCTGCTGACCCGCTACGACGAGCAGGTGGCCCACACCACCCAGGCGCTGGACACGGCGCGGTCCTTCTCCTCGGCGGCCGGCCACGAGCTGCGCACCCCCTTGATGAGCATGCGCACCAACCTGGACATCCTCGCCGAACACCCGGATCTGGGCCTGGCGGACCGCGTGGAGGTGGTCGACGAGCTGCGCGAGGAGCACGCCAGACTGCTGAGCCTGCTGGTCATGCTGCGGGAACTGGGCAAGGGCGACCTGGTCGAGGCGGATGCACTGGGCCCGGTGGACCTGGGCGAAGTGGCGGAGGCGGCGGTGGCGGACGCCCGCCGCCGGGACCGTACGGCGAGCATCACGCTCTCCGCTCCGCTCTCCGGTGTGACGGTGACCGGGTGGGAACCCGGCATCCGCACCTGCCTGGACAACCTGCTCGTCAACGCCCTCACGCACGGCAGGAACCGTGTGGACGGGCAGGCCCGTATCACGGTGTCCGTGCAGGCCGACGAAGCGCATATGGCGGGCCGGCCTGTCATGCTGACCGTGGACGACGACGGGCCCGGCATCCCGGCCGAGCTGCGGGAGACGGTCTTCCGGCGCTTCCATCGCGATCCGCGCAGCACCGGTTCCGGCCTGGGCCTCACCCTCGTCGCGCAGCAGGCCGCACTGCACGGTGCGACGGCGTGGGTGGAGGACGCGCCGGGAGGCCACGGCACACGATTCGCCCTCCGCTTCCCGTCATCGCACAGTGCCGCGTCACATGCGGCGCTGCCGGTGCAGCGTGACTGGCTGGCCGGTGCCACCGCGGTCACGGCAGCCCGGCGCCACCCACAAAGAAATCACAAAGACGGTCCCTAACTTGTGCCGCGGCGCGGCCGCCGGGCCGCGTCGCATGCCGGAAAGGAGACCGTTCATGAGGTCAGCGAAGAGCACCATCATCGCGGCTGTCGCGGCGGCCACGCTGCTCGGCGGTGGCGCCACGGCGTTCGCCACCAGCGGCGAGGGCGCAAGCCACGCCTCCGACAGCGCCGCTCAGCAGACCGACGGCGCCACGAAGCAGGACAAGAAGCAGGACAAGGGGAACAAGAAGGCGCACGTCCCGAAGAAGGACGGTGCTCGTCACCTCTGCAAGCACGCGCCCAAGATCGAAAAGCGCATCGACAAGGCCGTGCAGCGGCTGGACGGCAGCGCTGCGAAGCCCGGCTCGATCGCCCGGCTGGAGAAGCGGGTGGACAACGCGAAGAAGGCCGGCCACGACGAGATCGCGACCTACCTCGGGGACCGTCTCAAGGACCGTAAGGCCCGTGTGTCCCACTTGAAGGAACGCAAGAAGAACCTCGACAACGTGTCCGAGTGGTGCACCAAGCACGACAACCGGCGCGACGCGGACAGCGGCAACAACGGCACGAGCAGTGGGAACAACGGCAAGAACGCCGACGGCGAGAGCTGACGCTCGTCATCCGGCGTTCGAGGGCTGACGGTACAGCCTGAACCGACGAAGCAGCGGTACGTGCGTACCGCTGCTTTGGCTTGGCGTCGCCGACCGCAGCGCGATCCGCGCCGGCGGGCCGGGGGACCGGAGCCGGAGGGGTTGCTACTTCCAGCTATGGACCCGGATCTTGGTGTTCTGTTCTCCCGGCGCCAGGGTGTAGGCGTACGCCCCGCAATTCGCGTCCCGGTAGAAGTCCCAGGACTGGTCGTCGTTGTTGTAGACGCTCCCGGCGGAGATGCCCGGGGTCTCCCCGCAATCGTGGCCACTCGGGTTCTCGTCGACTGTCATGTTGCCCGCAAAGTTTTCCTCGGTCCAAAAACACACGTACCCTTCGGGGCACCTATCGGATTCCTTGGCGGACGCCGCCCCAGCGGGGCCGGCAATAATAGAGACCGAAGCGATGGCCAAAGCGCCGAATGTGGCGCAGAAGCGGCGGATACGCACAGGCTGCCTCCTTGATGCGAGTGCTGATGTCCCGGAAATTCTTGCCCCCCAAAATTCCGGGAAACTTCGTTTCCGTGCATTCCCTCGCACGAGTGAGGTGCGAGGGGATTCTCTTTTTTTGGGGTGTTCGGCGAAGAGGGGGCGCGAGGTGTTGCAGTGGTCCGCCGGTGCTGTGAGTTCGCAGTGAGTATTGTCAATCTCTGGGACTGTTGGGGCGGATTGAAATTGGCCTCGAATCACTGTGGTCCGGGGATGCCGCAGCTCATGACCGATGGCTTCGGCGCGCGAGGTAAGCGAGGTCAGCGAGGTCAGCGAGGAAAGCGAGGAAAGCCTTCTGATTTTCCCTGGGTTATTCATTGCGAGTGCCGTCTCCGCTCTGGGGATAAACGTTTTTTGCTTGTCCTGGCGGGGCGATGAGCTGAATCCTTTCGGCGCTCAGATCGGTCGCAGAATATTTAGTCACTCGATGGAGTTAATCGGCCCGGCAGGCGCGTCCGACTCTCCGCCACGGGTAGTTCGAGGATTCAAGGCCCGAGATGATTCGGGTCTGTCTCGTGTACTTGCCTGGAGGGGTGGATGAGCCATGCCTGGACGTGAAGTAGAGGGTGTTGAGGAACCGACCGCAGGCCAGCAACAACCGGATTCCGGTGCACCGGGTCAAGGAAATTCCTCAAGCACTTCCGGAAGGGAAGTCCCGGGGGTTGGGGAGCCGAATACCGGCCAGCAGGGCGGGGAATCCGCAGCGTCCGCGCTCACGATTCCCCAGCAGCAGCCGCCCCCCGTGGTCGCCCCGGACCGGCAGAAGGAACCCGTAGGCTCTCCTCCGGACGGAGGCGGCCGGACCTTCGCGACGCAGGAGCGCATCGACGAGGTCGCTCGCGCCATCCTGGTGATGGACGAGAACGAGCAGCCGCTCACCGAGAAGTACCTCGGTGTGCTGCGCGACGGCCTGCCGGCTTCCGGTACCGCCCTGAAGGACGTCCTCGTCCTCGGCGCCGGTCCTTCCGGCCTGTACGCGGCCCAGCTGCTCAAGCAGGCCGGTCACCGGGTGACGGTGTTGGAAGCCAATGGCAACCGCGCCGGCGGACGCATCAAGACCTTCCGCAGCGGCGGCCACGAGCATGCCCAGCACCCCTTCGCCGACCCGCGCCAGCACGCCGAGGCCGGCGCCATGCGGCTGCCGAGCCAGCACAAGCTGCTCATGACGCTCCTCGACAAGCTGCGGATCCGCAAGGAGCCCTTCCGACTCGTCGGCGAAGACACCAACGGCAACAAGACCGACGCCACCTGGATCGTGGTCAACGGCGTGCGCGTGCGGCACGGGGATTACCAGACCTGCGAGACCGAGCGGAGGAAGATCAACGAGAGCTTCGGCGTCCCCGAGAAGTACCTCAACAAGCCCGCCAACGAGATCCTCCACGATGCGCTCAAGCACCTCAAGAAGAAGATCGAAGGCTCCGAGGCGCAGCAGCTCCAGGGCTGGAAGGACATCATCAGGGAATACGGCGCCTTCTCCATGCGCCGTTTCCTGCGCGAGGCCGCCGGGCTGGACGAGGCCACCATCGACCTCATCGGCACCCTGCAGAACGTCACCTCCCGCCTGTCCCTGTCCTTCCTCAACAACTTCATCGACGAAGCCCTGATCAGCCCGAAGACCACCTTCTACGAGCTGCACGGCGGTACCGCCGTCCTCGCCGACAAGCTGCTGGAACCGGTCCGCGACGAGGTGCACTTCGACCGCCGCGTCACCCGCATCGAATACCTGGACCCGGAGCGCGGTCCCCAGCCCGATGCGCCGCAGGTCGCCGATGCCGCAGGCAAGCGGGTATGGGTCGACACCGTCACCGAGGGGCGCGACGGGCAGCTGCCGGAGCGCAAGCAGTACAGCGCCGACGTCGCCATCGTCACCATCCCCTTCTCCGGGCTGCGCCAGATCCAGATCGCCCCGGACATGTCCTACCTCAAGCGGCGCGCCGTCATCGAGCTGCACTACGACGCGGCCACCAAGGTCCTCCTCGAATTCAGCCGCCGCTGGTGGGAGTTCAGCGAGGACCAGTGGCGGACCGAGCTCGACGGTATTCAGGAGGGGCTGTACCAGAAGTACGCCGATGGCACAGCCCCTGACGACTCCTCCCTGCTGGGCATCGCCCCCACCGAGCATCCCCACCACATCAGCGACGCCCAGCGTGCCCACTACGCCGCCGACCGCTGGATGGCCAAGAACCAGCCGGACGCGGTCGAGGTCATCGGCGGCGGCTCCATCAGCGACAACTCCAACCGCTTCATGTTCCACCCCTCGAACCCGATCACCGGCACCAAGGGCGGCGTCGTGCTCGCCGCCTACTGCTGGTCGGACGACGCGGTGCGCTGGGACAACCTCGACGACGAGTGCCGCTACGCCAACGCCCTGCGCGGACTGCAGGAGGTCTACGGCCAGCGCATCGAGGTCTTCTACACCGGCGTGGGGCAGACCCAGAGCTGGCTGCGCAACCCGTACTCCTACGGCGAGGCCTCCATCCTGCTGCCCGACCAGCACACCGAGGTCTTCCCCGACATCGGCACCGCGGAGGGCCCCCTCCACTTCGGCGGCGACCACACCTCGCTCAAGCCGGCCTGGATCGAAGGCGCCCTGGAATCCGCCATCCGCACCGCGCTGGAAGTCCACACCCAAAGCTGACCGGCCGCCGCGACCACAGGAGAACCGGATGACGACGACCACCACCACCGAAACCGGCACGGCCACCCCGAAGAGCGGCACGGCGCTGCCATTGCGCTACAGCACCCAGATCCAGGGCGACATCCTCGCCGGGTTCAAGAAGGACCACACCACCGTCCTGTTCCTGCACTTCACCGACGCCGTCAAGGCCCGCGGCTGGCTGACGGACCTCATCCCCAGGATCGCCACCACCGCCCAGGTCACCCGCTTCAACGAGGACTTCAGCGCCCACCGCCGCGCCGGCGGCGGCACCGACCCGGAGCACCTGAAGGTCACCTGGCTCAACTTCAGCGTGACCTACCCCGGGCTGCAGCTGTTCACCGGCAACGACCAGATCTTCGAGAGGGACCAGGCCGACACCACGCTGGAGGCCTACCGGCAGGGCGCCGCCGCCCGTGCCGAACTCATCGGCGATGTGGACGCCAGCGCCCCCGAACGCTGGTCCTACGGCGCCGGTGACGAAGCCCGTGCCGTTCACGGCGTCCTCACCCTCGCCTCGGACGACGACGAGGAACTCATCCACGTCATCGAACTCCAGAAGAAGGCCATCGCCCAGGCGGGTGGCACCGTGGTGTTCCACCAGCGCGGAGCCGTCCTGCCCGGTCAGCTTGCGGGGCGTGAGCACTTCGGCTTCATGGACGGGGTGAGCCAGCCCGGAGTGGAGGGGTACGACGAGCCCGACCCCGATGACCCCACCCAGGTCAAGGGCAAGCCGGGCATGCAGATGATGCCCGCGGGCGAGTTCATCATCGGCTACGACCGCATCGACGCCGAACCGGCCCGCGCCTCCTACCCGGAAGACAAGATCCCCGCCTGGATGCACGACGGCTCCTTCCACGTCGTACGCCGCCTGGCCCAGGACGTGCCCGGCTGGTGGAACCAGGTCGACCAGGCCCTCCAGCAGCTCAAGGCCAAGGGGGCGGTCCCCGAGGACACGACCTCCGACTGGCTCGCCGCTCGCATGGTCGGCCGCTGGAAGAACGGCACGTCGCTCATCAAGTGCCCCATGGCAGAGCCGACCGATGGTCAGCAGCCCGACAACGAATTCGACTTCGCCGACGATCCCGACGGCCTGGTCACACCGCTGTTCTCCCACACCCGCAAGAGCGCACCCCGCGCCGGCCTCGTCAACGACGGCAAGAAGGTCCCCGAGATCCTCAACCGCAGGCGCCGCATCATCCGTCGCGGCAGTCCCTACGGCAAGCCCATCGCCACCGACGGCAGCCCCGGCGGCCGCCCCGGGGACGAGCGCGGCATGGCCTTCTCCTGCTACCAGGCCGACATCGTCGGCCAGTTCGAGTTCACCCAGATCCGCTGGATCAACAACGACGACAACCCCCAGGGCCGTACGCCCCCGGCCGGCCCCGACGCCATGATCAGCGGAATGCTGACCGCCGTCAGCGACGGCAACATCGGATTCGAGGGAAAGAACAAGGAAGGCGCCCGCACCAGCACCCAGGTCTGCATCAACCCCTTCGTCACCACCGAGGGCACCGCCTACGCCTTCTCCCCCTCCCTGGACACCCTGCGCCGCCTCACCGACGGCCGCCTGGAGGGCGAAGTACCCGACATCCCGACCCACGACCCGCACGGCGCCCACATCGACGCCATGCTGCCCAGCTCCTCCCATCCCGGCCGCTACTGGTCCTTCCAGGGCCGGACCGTACGCCCGGCAACCGAGACCAAGGGCAGCGAAACCACCGACCTCCTCGCGGGCCCCAGCCACTCGATCGCCTCCTGGCCCGCCCTGCACAACATGGACCGTGTCGACGCCGTCCTGCCGATCCACGACGAGCCCGGCCAGTACTGGGTGTTCTTCACCGGCGAGGACGGTGCACAGCACTACCGCTACCTCGGCGTGGAGGACACCGGCGCCGATACCCCCGGCAGCCGTCACAGCGGCGCCGACGCCAACCCCGTCTCCACCTGGGGTTCGCTCGCGGACGTGACCCACGTCGACGCCTTCGCCCCGGTCCCGGACGCGCAGCCGGACGCCGAAGGCAACCACCGCTACTGGGTCTTCCACACCACCTCCGCCGGGCAGCGCTACCGCACCATCTCCATCAGGCCCGCCCCGCACGGCGACACCAAGGTCTTCGACGACGGCCCGATCAGCGACTGGACATCGCTGGCAGGGGTGGAAACGGTCGACGAGATCGTCCCCGTTCCCGGCAAGCAGCGCGAGAACGGCGAGAGCTGGTTCTGGGTCTTCCACCGCGACGGATACCGCATCATCGGCGTCGCCGACGGAGCACACCACACCGACCGCATCGTCCAGCAGGACCGCCCGCTGGGTGAATGGAACAGCCCTTCCTGAGCGCGTCGGGCGGCGCACACACACGGCCGAGGGTGGTGCCGGCACCTGCGCGCTCCCCGCGGCTACTCGTTCCCAGGTGGTGGTCGCTGGCTCATGGCTCGGGCTGGGGCGGCCGGAGGAAGCCGCGGTCTGTGCCCGCACCGCTCTCGCGGCCCTCACACGGCTGCGGCTCCGCTCTCTCTCCGGGCGCCGCCTGTGCGGCCCGAACCGCCGGTACCGGTACCCGGCCGCCTGGACGCCGTACCGGGTCGCGGGAGTATTCCGCCGGTGATCAGACTGCCGACGACCCGGTCCAGGTAGGACGCGTCCAGCGACGGCGGAGAGAGGCCTGCGCGGCCGAGTACCGCCCAGGTGGCATCCGAGCGCACCGTAGGCGCGCGGTCGGTGGCGTGGCCGTCTTCGGTGCCGAAGGCGTAGTGGAAGACGTCGCTGAGTATGGTCATCGGCTGGATGTCCGGGTGGGGCGCGGCGGCGTCGACAGCCTCCCACCACTTGGCGGGCGTGACTGCTTCGAGCCGGTAACCGGCGCGGCGGGCCGCGGCGAACAGGTCCGACAGCGGCAAGGGCTCCGGCCGGACCAGGTGGAAGGCATGACTGTCGGCGTGGGGGAGCCCGGCCAGTGTCACGATGCCGCGGGACACGCTTTCCACTGTGCCCACCGGAACCGTGGCCGTGGTGTCGGGGGCGCGGCCCAGGGCGATGACCGCTCGGAGAAGCGGTACGAGGAGATCGGCTTCGAAGGTGTGGCCGGTGCGGGCATCCGCAGTGATGATCCCCGGCCGTACCAGGGTGACCGGCAGGCCGCGCCCGGCCGCTGAGCACAACAACCGCTCGGCCCGTGCTTTGCTCCGCGGATAGCCGAGCGGTCCTGCGGTCGCGTCGGAGGCCACCGTGTGCTCGTCGACGACGGGCATCCCCGAACTGCATGCTCCCAGGAGGGTGCCCAGTGTGGAGACGTAACAGATGCGCGGTGGGCGCCCGTTGAGCCGGGCAGCGCGTTCGGCGAAGGCGATGACGGCGCGGGTGCCGCTCACGTTGACCGGTGCAAGCTGCTCGTAGTCGGCGGCCAGGTTGACGGCCGCGGCGCAGTGGATGATGCATCCGACGGATTCCGCGAGCGCATCGTAGGACCGTGGTGTGAGGCCCAGCAGGGGGCGGCGGACGTCTCCGGGCACCGGGATTACGCGGCCGTGCCACGCCGCGGCCTCCTCCCCGCCCTGCTCCAGTCGCCCGGCGAGCCTGGCGGCCGCGGTGCTGCGGTCGTTGCCGCGGACCAAACAGTGCACGGTTGCCGCGGTACCGGCGACCAGGTCGGCGCAGACATGGCCGCCCAGGCTCCCGGTCGCGCCGGTCAGCAGTACCGTTCGCAGGGCGCGGGCGCCGGTCATGCCGCGCGCTCCGCCCGTTGCTCGGCCAGTTCGGCCAGTTCGGCGGCGAGTGAGCGCAGACTGGTGGTGCTCATCAGCCGGGAGACCGGGACGTCGATGCCGTGTTCCTTGCGCAGTCCCGTGCGCAGTTCCAGGGCCATGAGGGAGTCGAGGCCGAGCCGGTTCATGGACCGGCTCCGGTCGATCTGGGCGGGGCGCAGCCCCAGGATGCTGCAGAGCCGGCTGACGATGTACTCCTCTACGGCGGCTCCGTCGGGGTGGTCTGCGGGCGTCGTGTCCGCGGCCGTCGTGGCCGTATCCGTGCCCGTGACCGCGCCCGTGTCTGTGTCCGTGCCCGTGTCCGTCTTCGTTTCAGTGGTGTCAGTTTCCTTGTGGGCGTCGGGGAGTGCGGTGCCGTTCGTCGCTGGGGAGTCGGTTTGCTGCGGTGACAGGGCGTTCTGCGGCTCGGCGGCGGGACCAGGCGTCTCCTGTGCCGTGTGTGCCGCGGACAGCTCGTGCAGGAGCGGGGCCTCGGCGTCACCGGGATAGGCCTGCAGGTAGTGGTGCCAGTCGACGGGAGGCCAGATGGCGTGTTGTCCGGGCGCGGTAAGCCACCTGTCGAACAGGGCGGGGGCGTCGGTGGGACGGATGGAGCCCATCCCCTGCGGGCGGACATCGTGGCCGCTCTCCTCGCTCAGGCGCGCGGCCAGCCCGACCTCCTCCCAGTAACCCCAGTTGAGGACGGTCGCGGGCTGCCCCATCGCAAGGCGGTGGGCGGCCAGTGCATCGGCGAAGGCGTTGGCCGCCGCGTACGCTCCCAGATGGGTGCCGAGGGTCAGGCCGCCGAGTACGGCGGCGGCGGACGAAAAGAGGGTGAAGAATTCCAGCGGCCGGTGGGCGAAGACACGGTGCAGTGCCCAGCCGCCGGCCACCTTCGGGCGGAAGGTGTTGTGGAGTTCCTCCGGACCCAGGTCCGCGGCGCTTCCCGGGCTCAGCACGGCCGCGCAGTGGGCAACGCCTGCCACCGGCGGCAGTCCGTCACTCTCCCGCCGGTCGAGCACAGCGGTGAGCCCCGTAGCGTCGGCGGCGTCGAGAGCGAGGTACTCGACCTGCGTGCCACGTCCCCGCAGGTCTTCCAGGAGTTCGGCCCGGGGATCGGTCTGCGCCATCGTGGAGAGTTCGGTACGTCCGGTCAGCAGCAGGTGCCCGGCGCCCCGTTCGGCAAGCCACTGCGACAGCAGCCCGCCGACTCCGCTGAGGCCGCCGGTCACCAGGTACGTGGCGTCGGAGCGGATCCGTACCGGTTCCTCGTGCGGTTCCGCCCGGTCGGTGGCGGGCCCGGCAGGAAAGGACAGGACTACCTTGCCCGTATGACCCGAGCGTGCCATCAGCCGGAAGGCGTCGGTGGCTTCTTCAGCGGGGAAGACACGGGGCGCGGGCGGCTCCAGTCGCCCTTCGGCTACCAGGTCGGTCACCGTGTGGACCAGTGAGCCCAGCGTTCCTCGGTCTCGCTCGTACAGATCGAGGAGGTTGACGGGCAGGTAGGAACGGCCCTCGGTGAACACCCCCATGGGCAGCGGCCGGTTCGCTGCAATGTCGTTCACGGCCAGGTCGACGTAGCGGCCGAAGGGATTCAGCAGCGAGAAGTTGGCCTCGACGGCTTCTCCGACGAGGGTGTTGAGGACCACGTCGACACCGCCCTGTTCCTCGTCGCGCAGCTCCTGGGCGAATTGCGACGAGCGCGAGTCCGCGACCTTCTCCGCCCCCAGCTGTTCCAGCAGGCGGCGTTTGGCAGGGGTACCGGCCGTGGCGTACACCGTGGCCCCCAGCATGCGGGCGATGCCGATCGCCGCCTGCCCCACTCCGCCGGTGGCCGAGTGGATGAGTACCCGCTCTCCCGAGGCCAGGCGTGCGCGGTCCACGAGTGCGTAGTACGCCGTGGCGTGCGCGGCGGGCAGGGCTGCGGCCTCGGCCAGGCTCAGCCCGGCCGGCTTCCGGCGCACCAAGGGGGCCGGAGCCACCACTCGGCTGCTCATCGCGGGATGGACGAACGCGAGGACCTCATCGCCGATGTCCAGCCCTGTGACGCCGGTTCCCACGGCAGCGACGGTGCCGGAGCATTCGCACCCCAGCAGGGGGATGTCGCCTTCCGCGCTCCCGTCGGTGCGGGTCGCTGCGAGAACATCGTGAAAGTTGATCCCGGCGTGCGTCACCTCGATCTCCACCTCGCCCGGCCCCGGCGGCGCGGTACGGGGCACATCACGCATGCTCAGTGCGCCGTCCCCGGTCTCGGCCTGGACGGTACGTGTCGGTGCGCAGGCCGTTGGTACGGTGGGCGCACCGAGACGTGGGGCCAGCACCTTTCCACCACGGAGTGCGATCCGGGTCTCGGGGGAGCGGGAACCGACCACTTCCATCAGCGCCGCGACGTCCCGCGCAACCTGCTCCTGCGGAACCTGGTCCTGTGGAACCTGGTCGTGTGATGCCGACGTCGCCGGGGGCAGGTCCACCATGGTCAGATGCACGTCCGTGTTCTCCCGGTCGGCCACCGGGCCGCGCCCCCACACAACGGACTGCCACGGAGCCGGTACGGTGTCGTGTTCGCCGACCGCCTGGGCACCGCGGGTGACCACGTACAGCTGTGCGGCGGCGTCCGGGGGCGGCACCATGGCGCGTACAAGGTTTCCGAGCGTGGCGCAGCGCATTACTGCCGCATCCTGCACGTCGCTCGGTGTCGCCGTGTCGGCGTCGAGTTCCTCGCGGTCGTGCCGGTCGGACCACAGACAGATCACGCCGTCGAGCGGCCGATCCTGCGCCGCCTCCTTGAGCAGCGAGGCAATGGCCGCCTCGGAGCCGGGCTCAGCTGCGGCTGGAGTGACGGTGTGGCCCGCCGCGGTGAGGCGACGGACGAGGGCCCGGCCGACGTCTCCGGTGGCGCCCAGCAGCAGCCAGTTCCCGCCGATGGTGGCCCGGGACGCGTTGAGCTGTACCGGCAGCCACGACAGGGGCTGCTCCCAGTCCAGGTGGTCGCGATCCGTGTCGTCGTGGTGCGCCTGCCCGTCGTGATGCGGTCGATTCGTGTCGTCGCGGTGCGCTCGCTCGGCCTGGTGCGATCGATCCGCGTGGTCGTCGTCCGCCTGCTCGTGGTAGTGCTGCAGGTCGTGGCGCTCTGACGTTGTCGCCGGGCGTGACGCCGTACGCAGTCCGCTCACCGCCATGACGGTGTTCCCTTCGCTGTCGGTCACGACGATGTCGGCCGTTAGGTTTCCGCCGTCCCGGCGAGTGACGCGCGCATGCGCCCATGCCTCCCCCGTGGGCTGTGGCGCGGCGGCCCAGAGGCGCTCGACGCCGGCGAGCAGCAGGCTGCGTGGGCCGCCCGCCTCCGGCACGAGCGGGATGGCGGACTGCAGGCACGCGTCCAGGAAGGCCGGATGAACCCGGTGGTCACCGGCCGGACGCGCGGTGACCCGGGCGAGGCATTCGTCCGGTGCGAGCCACAGTTCCTCGATCCCGGCGAAGGCCCCACGCCAGGCGTTCCCGGCGGGGGAGTACCGGAGGTAGAAGCCGGCCCCGTCCAGCCGCCGGGGGCAGCGGCGCCGCACCGCTTCACGGTCCTCAGCACGCCCGCGTTCCGAGGTGCGGTCCCCGGCCCGACCGGTGGCGTGCGTCGTCCAGGTGCCGGTCTCGTCACTCCGGCTCTCCACTGCCAGCAGGCCGCCGTCCGCCGACCCATCGGCCCCGGATCCGACTCGCAGTCGTACGGCAGTGTCCTCTTCCAGCGCCAGCGGCTCCTCGAACTCGACGTCACGCACTTCACCGGAGGGTCCGGCAGTGTGCAGCAGGATGTCCAGGAACCCGGCGCCGGGCATCACGGCGGTGTCCCCGACCCGATGATCGAGAAGAAACGCGTGACGCGTGAGATCCAGTGGTGTCCTCAGTAGGGGATGCTCCGACTCCCCGGCGGCCTCATCGGCTGTCTTCGGGGCGGTCTCCTCAGCCGCATTACCGGCGGTCTCGTCCGTTGTTTGGCCGGCGGTCTCCTCGGCCGGGCGGGGGCTGCCGATCTCCGGCCACCGGTAGGAAGGAGCCTGGTACCAGTGGCGCTCGCGCTGCCAGGGGTAGCGCGGCAGGCGCTCCGAGCGGCCGCCGGTCGGGTGGACCGCGTCCCAGTCCGGGTCCGTGCCCGCCTCGTACAGTTGGCCCAAGGACCGGTAGAGGGAAGCGAGTTCGGGGTGCCCCTGCCGCAGCGAAGCGAGCACCAGCGCGCGTCCCTCGGAACACACGCTCAGCGCCGGCGTCAGCAACGGGTGGGGAGAAATCTGCAGGAAGGCGACCGGTTCCTTGCCGAGCGTGCCGCGGACCACGGGCTCCAGCAGCACGGTGTCCCGGAGGTTGCGCCACCAGTAATGGTGGTCGAGGCCGGTCCCCGGGACCTCCGCGCCGGTGACCGTCGACAGGAACGGTACCTCGGTGGGCCGGGGCGTGAGCTGGGCCATGGCGTCCAGCAGTGGGCGGCGCACCGGGTCGATCTGCTCACTGTGTGCCGCGTACGCCACTTGGACCGGCCGGCAGTCCATGCCGCGCTCTTCGCAGCCGGCCACCACCCGGTCGATCTGATCGGCCGATCCCGAAACAACCGTGGCCTCGGGGCTCTCCGCGACCGCGACGGCAGCGCCCGGCGCGAGCTCGGACAGCAGCGCGCGGGTGGCGTACTGTGACATGCCGAGCCTAGCCATCGCGCCGGGCGGTGCGAGCCGGTCGATCAGCTCCGCACGGACGCAGCTCAGCCTTCCCGCCTCCTCAAGACTGAGCGCACCGGCGCAGTACGCCGCGGCGATCTCGCCCTGGCTCTGGCCGATGACAGCCGTGGGATGTACGCCCCACGCCCGCCAGTGATCCGCAAGCGCGCAACTGACCGCCCACAGTGCGGGCTGTACGAGGGCGGTACGCCGTTGCCATGAGGCGTCTTCCCCGTTCAGTGCTTCAAGCAACGACCAGTCCGTGTGCTCGGCGATGATGGTGTCGCAGCGTTCCAGCGTGGTGCGGAAAGCCTCGCTCTCGACGGCCAGTTCACGGCTCATGCCCTGCCACTGCGAGCCCTGCCCCGGAAAGACGAATACCACTCGCGGTCCACCGGGCTGCGCGTTCGGTGCCTCGACGGAGCCGTCGCCGCCGATCCCACTCGGGTCGGAGGGCGGCCCCGCATCCAGCAGCTCGGCCATTTCGTCGGTGGACTCGGCGGTCAGCGCGAGCCTGCGCTCCCAGTGCGTACGCCGGCACGCGGCCGCGGCACACAACTCCCTGAGGTCCACGGCGCGACTGCCATCGCCGGGGCGCAGGAGATCGCGGTAGGAGTGCGCAAGTGCGGCCAGTGCCTCCGGGGACCGGGCCGAGAGGGGGAGCAGTGCGGGTCCGCTCGCCGATGCCTCGGGTCCGCTCGTCGATGCCGGGGGCCGTTCCTCCTCCGCCGGCGGCGCGGAGCCCAGAACGAGGTGCACGTTCGTTCCCGTGGCCCCGAAGCTGTTCACCCCGGCCAGGAGCGGCCGGGGCCGGGACGCCAGGCCCACCGTGTCCGCGGATACACGGAGCGTGCGGCCGCTCCAGTCCACGGCGGGATTGGGGGTGGTCAGATGCGGATTGCCGGGGAGTTCACGATGCTCCATGGACAGTACGGCCTTGATCAGCCCGGCCACCCCGGCAGCCGCCTCGGTGTGGCCGATGTTGGCTTTCACCGTGCCTGCGGGGCACGGGCCTGCCTCCCGGCCGCGCTGCCCCATCACCTCCTGGAGCGCGCCCAGTTCGACCTGGTCCCCGAGTGCGGTTCCGGTTCCGTGGGCCTCGATGAAGTCCATGTCGGCCGGGTCACGGCCCGCCATACGGCACGCCTGTCGCACGACCGCCACCTGAGCGGGTCTGTTGGCCGCGGCCAGTCCGTTCCCGGTGAACCCGTTGTTGTTGGTCGCGGTCCCGAGGACGACGGCTCGTACGCGATCGCCGTCCGCCAGTGCGCGGTCCAGCGGTTTGAGCAGGACCATGCCCACGGCCTCACTGCGCACGAAGCCGTTCGCCGATGCGTCGGCGAACTTGCAGCTGCCGTCCGGTGACAGGCCGCCTGCCCAGCCGAACGTGAGGTGCGTGTGGGGGGTGAGGATCAGGTTGACGCCGCCGGCCAGGGCGGTCTCGCACTCGCCGGTCCGCAGGCTCTGACAGGCCAGATGGACGGCCAGCAAGGAGGAGGAGCACGCCGAGTCGACCATGAGAGAGGGACCGTCCAGCCCGAACACGTAGGACAGCTTTCCCGAGTAGGCGGCGCGGGAGGCCGCCCCCAATTCCGAGTAGATGTCCAGTTGGTCGAGGTCCGGGGTGTGGCGCAGCCAGTAGTCGCTCGCGACGCTTCCGACGAAAACCCCGGTGCGTACGGAGGAAAGGCGCTTCAAGGGGAATCCCGCGTCCTCGACGGCCTCGTACGACGTCTCCAGCAGAAGGCGCAGCTGCGGGTCGGTGCGCGCGGCTTCACGGGGAGACATGTCGAAGAAGAGGTTGTCGAAGAGGTCGATACCTGGCAGATATCCGCCGCGGTCGGTGGGAATGCGCCCGGGCGTGCGGGGCTCGGGATCGTGCAGTTCGTGCATCCAAGCCCGGTCGGCGGGTGCGGTATCCACCGTCTCCCTGCCGGATTTCAGTACGTGCCACAGCGCGTCGAGGTCGGGTGCGCCAGGGAAACGCCCACTCATGCCAACGATGGCGACGGGATCGCCCGGCTGGTCGAGGGCCCGTAGGTGGTTCGGCCCACTCGGCCCACTCGGTTCATCCGGTCCACTCGGCTCATTCAGCCATTTGCGTGCGGTAGGACCAGCGGTAGATGCGGACGTAATTTCCCTGCTCATCTTCCTCCTCTTCTCCTGTGTCTTCGAAGTGCTCGTACCCCGCGTAGAAGGGCACGTTGATCCGGTCTTGGAGCCGTTCGTCGGGCACCACAAGATGGCGCTGCTCACTGTCAATGCCCGTCGGTCCACCGGTGAGACGGACGTGGGTCTGGTTCATGTCGTTCTCCCGGAGCGGGATCGGAATCGGTGTCATCGCCTGCAGGGCGAAGCCCGCAAGGAGGCGCCGGAACGGATGGGCCGAGGAGCGGAACGCCGGGAGGCATCGTCCGCTCAGGACGTGCTCCGCGAGCGGACTTCGAGAGCCGCGCTGAGCAATGAGCACTGGCTGTACGCCGAGCGGCGAAAGGACGCCCCTGACCATCCGGCCCGCCCCTGAGGCGAAGTGCCGTGGCCAATGGCTGACCCGTATCACGCAAGTGGTCGATGGCCGTTTGTTGGGTGCACCGGGATGCCTTCCCGAGCCTGAAACCAGTTATCCGTGGTGAATACGGCGCACAGGGGCGTAGGGGACGCATGGCGAGCACGGGAAGTATGCATGATTACCCGATGAACGCCCCCGGCTGCTGCGACGCAACGGCGAGAGGGCACGCCGCCGCCCCGCACCCATCGCCCTGCCCTGCCTCGACGTGCGGACCGGAAGTCGTCGGCTTGGCCAGGAGGCGGTGACAGAGTCGGGTGCGGGGCGGTGGCGGTGTGGCGGCCCGGGGGTCACTGGCGGCCGGTGGCGCGCTTCATTTGATCCGGTTCGCGAGCGTGGTGGCGTTGTGTACGAGGTATTCCAGGGGACCGCGTCGGAAGAGGCGGGTCCATACGACGGCCAGCAACATCGCCGCCACGGTGAACGCGGACAGTGCGAACAGACTGCTGGGCAGCTCCTCGTCCCACAGGGCCCAGATCCCCACGATGTGCAGGACATAGACGGTCAAGGACATCATGCCGATCGCGGTGACCGGTGTCGCCAGGCGCCGTACGCGCGGCAGACGGTCCACGGCGATGAGGCAGCCGGCCAGCACCGCGAGTGCGACGCCGGTGCTGCCCACGATGGAGAAAGTGGTCTGGCTGTGCGGCGCCGCCACCAGCAGCCATTCGCGAAACGCGCCGTCGGGTTCGCCGACAGTGTCCGACCACCAGGCCGAGCCGGCGGAGCCGCCGTCCGTGCGTGCGGCGATGGTGGCGTACGCGTTGGGGACCAGGTGCAGGGCGAGCCAGGATCCGCCGTAACCGAGCACGGCCAGGCCGACACCGGTAAGCGCCAGGCGGCCGCGCACGCGGGTGAGGTCGAGCCGCGCCACCGCCATGCCGGCGATGACGAACGGGATCCAGGTCAGGATCGGGTAGGCGCCGGTGAAGAGGATTTCGAGGAAGCCGTCCGAGTCGGTGATCTTGGCGAGTGGGTCGAGGGCGATGACGGCGTCGGCCCAGTTTCCTTCTTCGATGGAGACCTTGATCAGGTACAGGTCTTGAGGCAACACCAGTGCGCTGGCGGCGGCGATCACCGTGAGGGTGGCGGCGCGCAGCCGGTACAGGGGCAAGGCCAGGAGGAAGAGCAGTGCGTAGCAGGCGAGTATGACGTCGATCTGGGTGTTCAGTGCGACGAGTGCGAGTCCCATGGCGAACAGAACGGCGGCACGGATCACGACCCTGCCTACTGCCTGCCGGCCCGCGCGTCCGGTCCGGGGTTCCGGGCGGCCGGTGAGCAGGACCAGGGAGAAGCCGGCGAGGAGGGCGAAGAGGGCGGAAGCACGGCCGTATGCGGTTTCCACCAGGAAACCCGACGTACCGCCGTCCATCGGATCGGGGCCCAGGTGAGCGGCGTACATGCCCAGCACGGCCAGGCCGCGAGCGAGGTCGATGCCTATCAGCCTGTGGGTGGTCGGAGCGGTGGCGAGGTGAGCGGGTCGGGCCGGTTCGGTAAGAGTTCCACCGGCCCGGGACGAATTAGGTGCCATTGGCCCAACATGACTGGTGCATTTGAAAGGTGAAATGGTCGGGCGGTATTCGGCGACATGGTGCGCCTCTTCGCACGTGGTGCCGTTCTTGTCGGTGCGAGAGAGGTGTGGGTGACCTCGGGGCTCTCTTCCGCTGTCCCTACGCCCAACAGCAACGATCGCAATCGGCCAGCTTGGCGTGGTGCTCCCGATCTATCGTGGTGGGTGCAGGACCTCGACGACGCTGATCTGGGCTTGAGTCGGAGGCGGTGGGGAGGCGGTGGGGGGCGGATTGAGGTCGGCTTCGCACGTCGCGAAGCTGCAGCTCGCGGGTCTGGTGGACAAGCGACTCGCGGGGCGCGCGACCCGCTCAGAGCGGCCGGAAGATGCGTTCCCGGGAGTCGTAGGCGGACATCTCGCCTGAGGCGATGTCGTAGAACCAGCCGTGCAGCCGTAGGCGCCGCTGGCGCAGACGCAAGGCGACGCAGGGGTAGGAGCGTACGTGCTCGAGCTGCGTTTCCAAGTGACGTTGAGTGGCGACGCCCCTTCGCTGCTTTGAGGCGGGCCGGGACCTGAATTCGGCGCGCTGCAGCCAGCGGTTGAACAGTGCCATGCCCGGCAGTGACCTGCCCACCACCAAGTCCTGCACCGCGTCACAACAAGAGTGCCCGCACACCACGATGTCGGGTACCTGCAAGGCGATGACGGCGTATTCGAGGGTGGCTCCCACCCCGCAGTTGGCCTCGATCCTGTGCCGGGGAACGATGTTGCCGGCGGTGCGCAGTTCGAAGATCTCGCCCGGCCGGGCACCGGTGATCAGCGAAGGGACGATGCGCGCGTCCGAGCAGGAGATGAAGAGGGCTTGAGGACGTTGGCCGTCGGCGAGCGCGGCGAAGTCACCACGTTGCTCGGCGACGCTCGTCGAAAATGCGCGGGCGTGCTCGATGAGTGATTGCATGGTGGCTGCCCCGTGTGGTCGGTAAAGGGTGGCTCCAGTGGGAGAACCGTTGCTTGCGGAAGTGGCGGTGCGGTTTCACGACGCTGTTCCACGGTGTACGACGCGGTTCCACGACGTACGCCGCGTACGGCAGGCGCGTCCGCTGCCGCTCCTCAGCCGTGCTTACCTGCGAGGTGATCGCATTGTGCGGCCGGTGCGGTGGCCCCGACGATGAAGCCGGCAGAGGAATTGCCGAACCGAAGGGCGGGGCGCAATCGCAGGGGGATGCGGAGGGCAGTACGGTCCGGGCGGTGTGGCGAGACATGCGGGGGCGGCTACCGCGTACATGAGACGTGGCAGCCACGGGTGGTAGGCGGTGAAGTGCCGCCTCGTTGCATCGCTCGGCGTTCACACTTACCAAACTACTACGATGCGTAGAAGTTCGGTTTGCCTCGCTCGTGTCTCTACTGCGTCTCTACTGCCGTCACTTGGATCAGGCGGCCCGCAGAGCAGAAAGAAGGGCAGGTCGAAGGCGTTGAGACCATTCGGAGAACTGGAATCGGACATCATGCGTGTGGTGTGGGCGGCCGAGGGGCCACTCAGCATTCAGCGCATCACCGACGTCCTCAACGAGGCGCGCCCACGGGCGTATACGACGGTGATGACCGTCACCGAACGTCTGCGTACCAAAGGCTGGTTGGAGCGGACCAAACAGGGCCGCTCGTACCGCTACCGCGCGCTGCGCTCGGCGGACGACTATACGGCCGAACTCATGGAGCAGGCCCTGGAGTCCTCCACCGACCGCGCCAACGCTCTGCTTCATTTCGCCGGTCGCCTCGACGCGGCGGAGGCCGCTGCCCTGCGCCGGGCGCTGGACACCATGCCCGCCGTTTCCGACACCGACAGCTGAGGCCATCATCGTGATCGTCATCGCTGCCTTGTTCGTCTACGCCATCCTGCTCGGCGGGCCGGTCGCCCGCCTGCTGACCCGTGCCCGTTGGGTCGCCCACTTTCCCCAGGTCGCCCTGCGGAGCTGGCACGTCTGTGCGCTCAGCCTGCTCGGCTCGCTGGTGGCATTCCTGCTCCTGGTCGCCCACGACCTCTGGGAACACGGCATGGTGTGGCTCTTCGACGCCGACGAGCCACTGGTGCACGACGCGTACGGTGGCTCCTGGCTGGTGGCCGACATACCGAGTGCCGCACTGCTGATCCTGTACCTGGGGGCCGTAACGCTGGTCGGTCTCACCGTCCGGGGCCTCTGGAAACTCCACCGGGAACGTGACCGCCACCGGCTGACCGCCGACACCCTGGGGACGCACGACCGGATCCAGGACCTCGACGTACGCGTACTGACGCACCCGGCTCCAGCGGTCTTCTGCATCCCCGGAACACGCAGTGGCTCACGGATCGTTGTGACCAGCGCGGCCCTCGACATGTTGTCCGAGACCGAGCTCGCTGCTGCCCTCGAACACGAAAGGGCGCACCTGAAGTTCCGGCACCACCGGGCCTTCCTCGCCGCCGACGTCCTTACCGCGGCTCTCGGGTGGAGCGGCCTGTCACGCAGGTACGCGCAGCAGGTGCGGCGCCTGGCCGAGATGGCGGCGGATGATCAGGCGGCGCGAAAGCACGGGCGACGCTCCGTGGCCTCCGCGCTGCTGGAGATGTGCACCGCAGGCCCGGCAACCACCGTCTCCGGTCTGCCGGCGATGACCGGCACGGATCCGGCCGAGCGCATCCGCCGCCTGATCAAGGCCACACCACCACAGGCCAAGCCTCTGGTGCCTGTGGTGAACCTGATCGTGGCCGTTGTCGTCCTCGCGCTGCCCCCGGCACTCGCGCTGGCCCCCGCGGCCTTCCTCGCCGGCACTGCTCACTCCGGGGGCTGAGTCGTACCTTCAGCCCCTCCCACGCCTCCGCGACCTCGGCCAGCGGTCACCGAGTGCTGACACTGCCGGCCGGTCAGCTCTGCGTCGGCAAGGGGGATCGGTAGAGCCTCCCGGCCGGGCTTTTCTGCTTCGCCGTCGACGCCGGCCGCCCGGACTATCCCAGCTTCTTCACCGAGGTCAGCTACTACACGGACTGGGTCAACGATGTGGTCAAGGCCTGACACCGCCGCCTCGCGGGCGCCTCCTCGTATGCCGCGTAGGCCCCGGAACGGCCCGCCTGTCGTGCAGCCGCACAACAGGCGGATTGTCATCGCGCGATGTCCCGGCGCCGCTGAAGCACACTCCTGAGCGCCGCACCGCCCCGGCGACCGTTGGCGGCATTCAGCACAGCACTGCCATGCCCGGACTGGTAGGCCTGCCCAGCAGCCGCCCGGCGCCGCCCAGAACTCCGTGGAACTCCGCGCCTGAAGCTGAGCACGACGGGGCCACCGGCGTGCTCACCGGCCTGATCGGAGCTATCGCCGCAGTGGGCCTGGACGCCCACCTCGTCCGTCGGCTGCGCAGAGGTGCGTGCCGAGAAAACCAACGGCCCCTGACCCTGGCGCCTCCCGGAGTGGAGCTCTCCCGCTGCCTCGGCCGCACAGCTTTCGGCCCCTGATCGCTGACGACACGGCCGTCCTGAAAAGGAACCGAGTTTGGCTGGTCAGGCCCGGCGGACGGTAGACGGAAGGTTTTTCAGACGGTGTAGGCGGTCCAGCCGACGGTCTCCGGGCCGTGCACGCCATTGCCCGTGACACCCGCCCCGAAGAGTTCGTTCATGCGAATGAGGAAGCCGGTCTCGCTCATCTCGTGCAGCCGGATACCCGGGGTGTCGGATCCGTTGAAGGTCTGCACCGTGGTCTGGACGATGACTTCCGAGCCGGCCGGGAACGGGGTGGGGAAGTCGACCCGAGAAAAGGTGCTGGTGTCCCCGCCCTTCGTCGCGACAGGGCTCTGCGACGACAGTTCGACCTTGCCGGTCTGGATCATGCTCATGTGCAATCTCCTTCGCTGAGTAGCAACAGAGAAAATCAAGCGCCGGACATGACGTCACAGAAAGCGTCTTTCGCGATATTTCGCACGCGGCCTTAATGGCGAGCTCGGGCGTGAACCATCCCGCCCCCGCACGAAAGGAAGCACCAGCCCGAAGCATCGCTGAGTACCTCTGCCGCCCGCTACCGAACGTCACAGAGCAGCGGTTATGGCACAGCCACGGAGAACACAACGCCATCCATGCCTACCGGGCTCGTCGTGCCAAGACCAGGGCCGGGAGAGCAGCGTCGGCCGTCCATGAGGGCGCAATGGACGTGCCGCCCGAACACCTGCCGGTGCCGACTGAGCCTTCGGCCGCCCGGACACCCACCGGTCGGCCGACCCTGCGGTCCGCCGGCTCACGGTCCGGTCAGATTGCTCAGTGCGCGGTGAGCCCACCGTCGACCACAAGCTCCGAACCAGTGACGAACGAGGATTCGTCGCAGGCGAGGAAGAGGATTGCGGGGGCGATCTCGTCGGCGCGGCCGGCCCGGCGCATGGGGGTGCGTTGGATGTCCGGCTGCTGGTCGCCCTGGTCGTCCAAGAGTTCCTGAATCATCGGCGTGGCGATCACCCCGGGATGCACCGAGTTGATCCGTACTCCCTGCCGGGCGTACTCGACCGCGGCGGTCTTGCTCAACAGGCGCACCGCGCCCTTGGACGCTTGATACGCCGCGGCCGCGCCGCTTCCCACCAGGCCGAGCACCGACGACGTATTGATTACTGACGCGTTGCCGCCGGCCCGCAGGAGTGGCATCGCCGCCTTCATGCCGAGCCAAGTGCCCTTCTGGTTCACGTCGATGACGCGGTCCCAGGCCTGCTCCCGGGTGTCCTCGATGCCCGGCCAGTCCAGGATGCCGGCGAGGTTCACCAGCACGTCCAGCGTGCCGAATCGATCGCGTACGACGGTGATCGCCGCGTCCCACTCCCGCGCTGAGGAGACGTCAAGGCGAGCAGCTACCACCTCCACGCCGCGTGCTTCGAGCCGGTGGGCCAGGTCTCGCAGAGGGCCTTCCGCGATATCGGTGATCACCAGCTTGGCGCCTTCGCGCGCGAAGAGTTCGGCGGTCGCCGCGCCGAGGCCGCCGGTAGCGCCAGTGATCAGCGCGACCTTGCCGTCGAGTCGTTGTTCTGTCATGGAGATGAGTTGGTCCTTGAGTCTCGTTGAAATTGAAGTTGATGCTGAGTGGGGGCGTCTTCTCGTTTCGCAGGCCGCGTTCGCCCCGTGGTGAGGTCGCCTCGGTGTCGTGTAGATGCTCACGTGGCCTTCGGGCGCATTTCTTCTCGAAGCTGAAGCGTGGTCAGTGGGTCGTCACTGGGCAGTCCAGCCGCCGTCGACGGTCAGGAGCGCGCCAGTGATGAAGGAGGCCGCGTCGGAGGCGAGGAAGGCGACGGCTTCGGCGACCTCGTTGGGGTGTCCGATCCGTTCGATCGGGTGGGCGGGGCCGAAGGAGGCGAGCATTTCGCGGCCGTTGTCGACGACGCCTTCCATGATGTCGGTGTCGATGACTCCGGGGAGTACGGCGTTGGAGCGGATGCCCTTCGGACCGCCCTCGATGGCCAGCACCCGGGTGATTTGGGCCAGGGCGCCCTTCGACGCGGCGTAGGCGGTCTGCGTGGCGAAGGCGACGAGTGAGGAGACGGAGGCGATCGAGACGATCGCGCCGCCACCGCAGGTTTCCATGGCGCGGAACGCCTCCCGTGCCTGGACGAAGTTGCCACGGGCGTTGACCCGCAGGATGGCGTCGAAGTCCTCGGTGGTGGTCTCGGTGACCGGCTTGTTGAGGGTGCGGCCGGCGTTGTTGACCAGGATGTCGAGCGAGCCGAAGCGGCTGGTCGCGAGGGCCGCCGCGTCCCGGGCGAGTGTCTCGTCGGCGACGTCACCGACGAGTGCGGCGATGTTGTCGGGGTCTTTCGCGGCGAGCTCCTCGACGGCCTCGGATCGGTCGGTGACGACCAGGCGGGCGCCGCGGGCGTGCAGAAGCGTCGCGGTGGCGTGGCCGATGCCGCGGGCGGCTCCGGTCACGACGGCGACTCGTCCGGTGAGATCCCACGTGGCGGGGACGGTGGGGTGGGCAGGAGCGGCGGGCTGGTGCGGTGTTGTGGTCATGGATGCTCCGGTCGGCGTCGGTTTCAGGCGGATGTCAGATGGCAGATGTCAGCGCTGCTGGACAGGGCGTACGACGATCTCGTTGACGTCGATGTCGGGCGGCTGCGCGAGCGCGTACGAGACGGCGCCGGCGATTGCATCGGGCCCGATCGCATGGGCCCGGTAGGCGCGCATGGCCTCGGCGGCCCCGGGGTCGGTGATGGTGTCGGCGAGCTCGGAGGTGACGACGCCGGGCGAGACGGTCGTGACCCGAAGGAAGGGGGCGGACTCCTTGCGCAGGCCCTCGGTGATCGCCCTGGCCGCGTATTTGGTGCCGCAGTAGACGGCGGCGGTGGGCACGACCTCGTGGGCGCCGGTGCTCGCGATCGTGACGAAGTGCCCCGAGCCCTGTGCGGTGAACACGGGCAGCGCAGCGGCGATGCCGTGCAGCAGGCCACGTACGTTGACGTCGATCATCCGGTCCCACTCGTCGACGAGCAGGGAGTCCAAGCGAGACAGGGGCATGACACCAGCGTTGTTGACCAGGACGTCGACCCGGCCATGGCGGTCATGCGCGGCCTGAACAAAGCCGGCGACGTCCGCGCGGTTCGTCACGTCCAGCCGTACCGGAAGCAGGCTGCCGCCGGAGCGCTCGGCCGACTCGGCCGTGCTCCGCGCCAGCGCCTGCAGCCGGTTGGTGCGGCGGGCACCGGCCACCACCCGGTGCCCGTCGGCTACCAGCCGCCTGGCGAGGGCCGCGCCGATGCCACTGCTGGCGCCCGTGACGAGGACGACCTTGCCGCCGGCCACTTCGGTGCTTTCCGTTTGCTGTGTGGTCATGGCCTCAAACCTCGCCCGAACGGTGCACCCGCAGGAAGGGCGGCCTGTTCCTGGGTGCAGCGCACCCAGGAAGACGCGAGGGACCGCACCTACGATGGCGGCATGGCACGCTCAGAACTCGGCGCCTATCTCACCACCCGGCGCGCCCGCATCACTCCAGCCGAGGCGAACCTCCCCGTCACGGGGCACCGCAGGGTGCCGGGGCTGCGGCGCGAGGAGGTGGCGCTGCTCGCGGGGGTCAGCGCCGACTACTACATACGCCTGGAGCAGGGCCGGGAGCGTACGCCGTCCGCGCAGGTACTCGATGCCCTGGCGGCCGCCCTGCGGCTGGACGAGGACGGCCGCCTGCACCTCTTCCGGCTCGCCGGTCTCGGCCCGCAGCCCCGGACTGCCGCCATCGTGGAAAGGGTCGAGCCGAGTCTGCTCGCCTTGATGGACGCCTGGCCGCACAACCCGGCCATCGTCTACAACCACGCGTACGACGTCCTCGCAACGAACGCGATCGCCGACGCGCTCTTTCACGGCTGGGCACACTCCCGCAACCTCATGCAGATCGTGTTCACCGACCCGGCCGCCCGCACCTTCTACCGCGACTGGCACGAGGTCGCGCGCAACTCCGTTGCCGGTTTCCGGCTCCACCACGGAGCGGCGCCGGACCACCCACGCGTACGGCAGGTGCTCATCGAACTACTGCGCACCAGCACGGAGTTCGCCGACCTGTGGGCCCGCCACGATGCACGCGGCAAAACGCTGGAGAGCAAACGCTTCGTACACCGCGACGTCGGACCACTGACACTGACCATGCAAACCTTCGCCGTCCGCGCCGCACCAGGCCAGGAACTCGTCGTTTACCACGCCGAACCCGCCTCGCCCAGCAGCGAGGCCCTCACGCTCCTCGGCTCGCTGGCCGCGACCTCGCGCCAGAATTCCTGAGCCGTAAAGCACGACGTGGCCACGGCTGGAGTGCGGTGCGTGCAGGCCGACCCCGTGGGCCAGCCTGCACGCAGGCGTCCGGTAGCTGCTGCCTAACCACCGGTCTCCCGTAGATTATTCTATGGAAGCCTTGAGCTGGGAGGGCCCTGAGCGCCCCTGAGCATCACATGAGACTTCACGACCGTATGCCACGGTGGATGGACGGATGGCTTGGCCGGACGGCTGGACGTGGCAGCTCACGCAGCCTTGCTCTCACAAGCGGGCGAGCCGTCTCCCGGAAGAAATCAATGGTCTCTCAGAGGCTTTGACGGTCTCTCGGGGGCTATGGGGCCGGATGTGCCGGATGTCCACCGACCGAACCGGATGCCCGGCGGACCACGGAGGCGGCGATGTGGCGCAGCTTGACGTTGGTCTGCTGCGACATGGTGATCAGTATCTGGAAGGCTTCGTCGGGTGCGATGCGCCGCTCGGCGATGAGGATGCCGATGGCCTGGTCGATCGTGGCCCGCGAGGTCAGTGCGGACTTCAGCTGCGTGTTCTCCCGCTCCAACTGCTTCATCCGCTCCAGACGCCGGAGGGCGTGCGCGAGAATCGCCTCTTCCGGCGACGATGCACCCGGCGATGTACCCGCCGGTGCATCGGAGGTGGCGCCCTCGATGTGGTCACGATGGAGTGGTGTGATGTCCTCCACTTGGTGGAGCAGGGCCGCCACAGAACCGTCGTGGTTACGCAGCGGGGTGGTGAAGGCGCTCCAGTGCCGCTCGGCAAGGTCGCCGTCACGGTCGGGTGAGGCGATGTCGTACCGCAAGAAGGGCACCGCATCCGGCTCTGCCCGCCGCAGCACGCGACGTAGCGACGCGGTGAGCCTCGCCGCACCGTCGCCCCTGGCAGCGTCAGGGTGATGTGGGAAGGCTTCGAAGATTCGCCGGCCGAGCAGGTCGGTGTGGCAGCGGGCCGTCACCTTCAGATAGGCGGGGTTCGCGTCGACGATCAGTAGCTCGGTGTCGAGAATCAGTAAAGCGGAGCGCGACGCACGGAAGACCGCTTCGAAGTCGGTTGTGCGGCTCTGCGCCTGGTCATCGGCAGGGTTGTGCATGCCCGTCTTCCTTGCTCTTCCGATGTGTCCCCGGTGGAGCCCGGTAGCACCGACTGATCGTTGTCGTCCGACAAACGTTAGTCAACACGGTACCCATCCGCGTCATGCCCTCAGTCCCGGGGGGCGGGGTGGACGTCCGCAGAGACCGCTGACGAGGCAGCTGGAAAGGTGCCGGATCGGGAGAAGGGGGGCGTCACTGAAAGTGGCAAAATGTAACTGAACGAAGCTCATTCAACGCTTTCCGTGGAATGAACAGAAATGAGGCAGAGCGACGCAGAGAGGCGCTCGGAGACGCAGGACGAGCGTCTCAAGCGGACCGCGAGTCGCGGTCGCGGCGCGCGGGCCGCTGCGTGGCCGGTCCGGCGGCACCCGCGGCCGCCTGGAAGGCAGCCAGCCCTTGCGTGAGAGCGGTACGGGCGGAGGGCGTCATGTTCCCGATGGTGCTGGACAGAGCCGCTTCGCGCCGGCTGCGCAGGTCCTCAAGGTACCTCCGGCCGGTGGCGGTCAGCCACAGCTGAAGTTCCCGCCGGCTCGACGGGCTGGTCTCCCGTTCGATGAATCCCAGGGCCTGCAGCCGATCGCAGAGCCGGCTGACCGAGGGCGGCGTGGCTCCTACGACCTCGCCGAGGATCCGCAGACTGATCCCCTCCGCGCGCTCCAGTGCGTACAGCACGCGGAGCTGCGAGACGGACACCGGAGCGGTGGAGACATCACCGCGGACCTGCTCCCACAGCGACTCCAGCAGCTCGACCACCTCGCATGCCGCGCGGGCGGCCTCGTGAGATTCTTCCTCCGAGGCGGCGATATCGCGTCCCATAAGCGCCCCTCCATCATCGTCAGACGCTCGCGTCCGGTGGGGCTGTACAGGGGGGCGGTGATGGACTGAGGGAGCGGTCGAGCATGAGGCACAGTGTCGCAGAGGTGGAACGCGCGCTGCGAGGCGCGGTGCCGGACCGGCTTGTCGGCCAGGTTCGGTCGGCTTTGCGGCAGCAGTTCGCGGCGATCGAGGCCGAGCTGTTCCTGGCCGACTACGCGATGACCGTACTGCTGCCGGTGGACGCCGCGAGCGCGGTCGCGGCGCAGTCGGTGAACAACAGTCCTCCGGGGCGCGCCTTCGGCGCGCAGGCTCCACATGTTCGAAGCGGCGGCCCCGCCGGCACCCACGAGGTGCACGTGCCCGTGTCCGTCCGCGGCGATCGGCTGGGAGTGCTCTCCGTCACTCTGCCGGGCGACACGCAGCCGCAGGAGGTGGTGGCGGCGCTGGAGGATGTCGCGGCGATCCTCGGGCGCGAGCTCGTCGTCGCCGAACGCCACACCGACCGGTATGCGACGGCGCGACGGGCCGCCCGCCTCACCCTGGCCTCCGAAATGCAGTGGCAGCTGCTCCCGGGCAGCTCGCTGTCCCGGCCCGAGTGCACAGTGGGCGGGCAGCTGGAGCCCGCCTACGCCCTTCGCGGCGACAACTTCGACTGGTCCGTGTCCTCGGAACACCTCACTCTGTCGCTCACCAACGGTATGGGAGAGGGCATCGAGGCGGCTCTGCTCACCAGCCTCGCCGTCAACGCCCTGCGCAACGGCCGCCGGGCCGGCGTATCCCTGGCGGACCAGGCCTACCTCGCCGACCAGGCGCTGTACGGCCAGTACGGCGGCGCGGCACACGTGTCCACCCTGCTGCTGCGCTTCTCTCTCACCGACGGCTCGGTGGAGGTCATCGATGCCGGATCGCCGAAGGCATGGCGGATGCGTGACGGACGCGTGGAACCTCTCCCGTTCGATGCGCAGCTGCCACTGGGAATGTTCGAGGACACCCACTACCAGACGCAGACGTTCCAAGTGCTTCCCGGGGATCGGCTGCTGCTGGCCAGCGACGGCGTGTACGACGTCCTCTCGGCTGCGGGTGAGCGCTACCAGGAGAGGGCCCTGGCCAACGCGCTACGCAGCACCCAGCTGCTGCCGCCCACCCAGGTACCCCAGGCGATCCTCCGCGAGCTGGAAGGCTACCGGCAGACCACCGAACCCGACGACGACGCCATGCTCGTCTGCCTCGACTGGCACGCGCGCACGTGACCCCCTGAGCACATAGGCGCGGGGGAGACCTCACGGCGGAGAGAACTGGTACCGCAACGGTCATCCACGACCGCAGTCCGGCGGTCCTACGTCCGCGACCGCAGTCCCGCGGTCCGATGACCCCGGCGCGGTGCGGGTGATCGCCCCGGGAGTGCGGCCTGCCGCCCGTCGTGGGCGTGGAGCAGGGCACCGGTCGGATCCGGGACGGGCACCCTGGCACTGCCGCTGATGGGCAATCTGCGCTGCCTCCACAAAGTCGCTACTCATCGCGTCCGGGCCGAGGATTCTCATAACTCACAACAAGGATGTGACACGGCTTCCGAGCTTGAGAACTAGCGTCGCGAGGATAGATGTGGTGCAGGTGGAGCGCTGCTATGCATTCCGTGACGAAGCCCGGGGCGCGTCGTAGGACCGTCGGTCCGATCTTCGAGGTGCGCCTGTGAGCGTGAGTTGCCGGGCGAATGTGCCGCCGCCCGAGTGGGCAGGTACATCTGGCGGTTCGGCTGATGTCAGCAATACGTGGGGGCAGGCCGTCCGGTCAGGGCGACAGGGCCAGAAACTTCTCTCGTAGGGAGATGCCATGGCAAGGTGCACCGCCGAATACGCGCAGCGGCCCGAGACCGTGCTTGTGCACGATCCGGTGCCCTTCGGTGCGCTGGGCGTCCTGGAGGAGGTTCCTGCGGGCGAGTTGGAGGAGCACCTCCTCTTCCGGGAGCAGCCGGATACACAGCGGTTCGTGCTGCAGCACCGTGCGTTCACGAAGGCGATCGCCGATGCGGGCGTGGACTGTCGGTACCTGATGGAACTGGCGGAGGAATCGGTCGACGTCCGCGCAGCGCAGTATGACCCGAATCTGATGTTCGCCCGGGATGCTGCGATCACCCTTCCGTGGGCGCCCGAGGTGTATCTCCCGGCACGCATGGCCAAGCCGTTGCGGCGCACGGAGGTCCCGATTCTCTCGGCAGCCTTGGAGGCGCTGGGACTCAACCGGCTGGAGTGGGGTGGAGCCGAGGACGCATACCTGGAGGGCGGGGATGTTGTCCCCTTCTCCCGGGGCGGGAACCGCTGCCTGCTCATCGGCTATGCGCGGCGCACCACCCTGGCAGCCGTGCGGCGATTGCGTGAGGTCCTGATCCCGGACCTGGCGGACGAGATCTTCGCCATCGAACTGGCTCCCTGGCGCATGAACTTGGACGGCGGACTGTTGCCGGTGGCCGAGGACGTCGTGGTCGCGCATGCCCCCAGCGTCCTGTCCACCCTCCACCTCGACGCCCACGGGCAACGCCACGTCGACCTCTTCGCGGTACTGCGTGAGCTGCAGGTCACGATCGTGGAGACCGGCCGGGACGCCTCTTGGCTCCAGCAGGCGTGCAACTACCTGTGCCTGGGAGACCGGACCGTCATCGGCTACGACATGGCCACCTCGGTTCTGCGCGACCTCCGCCATGCCGACATCAACGTCATCGAGATCGCCGGCGACGAACTGGTCAAGGGACGCGGAGGCCCCCGCTGCATGTCCCGCCCCGTCTACCGGCCGCTCGCCACAGCCCAGCAGGCCCGGCTTTGACTGCTGCTCGCATCCCGTTCAACCGGCGACGCCAAATCGCAAGCTGAGCGACGCGATGCGCTGGTCGACGGCGCGTGTGACACGCGTGGGCGTCCTTAGCACCGAGCCGCGGGCGGATACGACGCCAGGCCAGGGAGGCAGCCGCGCGGTGCTGGTAGTACGGCTCGGCGTGGTCGGTGCCCAGCCGCCTCAGAGCCGTGTCCAGGCGGGCACGGCTCTGACGGTCGAGTTCGGCGCGGGTGGGGCTGCTGGCGGTGGAGAACTTGGTGGCAAGGGCGCGGATGATATCGCCCCCGGCGCACATCTCGGGTCCTTATGTGCCAGGGCGGGGGTGCGTGCGTGTGATCACCGGTGGCTGGTGTCGAACCTGTCGTCGATGTCTGGGATCCAGAAGCAGATCTCCAACGTCTTCAGGCGGTCCCAGTGCCGCACACGGCGCCCGTGTCTGATCGCGGCAGTCAGGCTTACGAAGAGCAGTGCGGCACAGCCTCCTGCCAGCACACGATGGGGACCCGCGACAAGTTCGATCACCGCGACGACGAACGCGAACACCAGGGCGAGGGCAGAGTTCCGCAGCATCAAGGCGACGCCTTGCAGCCGGGTGATTTCGCCCGCTGTCTCCTTGTCATGGAGTTCCACCGCAGCCAACAGAAGAGAGGTGTCCATGCGTACGAAGGCTCGGTCCCGGGATTCGGGCACTCTGGCCACAAAATCGAGACGAGCGTGATCGGCGTTCCAGTTCCAGCGTGGTGCCACCTTGTCCAAGAGTGCGCTCAGAGGATATGCAAGCTGCCCCAGCAGGTAGCTGGCGGCAGCGGCTCCGATCACCTGCAGCACTGACGGTGCCGAGGCCAGGCTTGCGAGGTCGATGATGGTCAACCGTGCGAGCACATAAACGATCAAGGAAAGATGAAGCGCTCCGGGTATCCCGTAGGTGAACAGATCGAAGATGCCCACAGCTAAGGTCACGTTGCTCCCCCTGACTCGCCAAGACCCCTGACTCTAGTGAGCTGCGAACGATCAGACGGCCCCCGCCCCCCCCATCACGTCTCAGGAGCGTCCCTGTGGGCCGCCAGATAGTGATCATGGTGGGGTGGTACGCCGACACGACCTCACCGACCAGGAGTGGCAGGCACTCACTCCGCTGATACCGCTGGCCGCCTCAGGCCGGCCGCGGGTGGAAGGCCGCGACACTCACCGCTCACCGTCCTGACAATCGCGAGGCGGTCTCCGCAGGGTGACAACAACTCAGCGTCCGGACCCGCATTGGCCGAAGCGCTCACGAGTACAACCGTGATCAGCGCACGGAGTACCGCGACGGTGTTGGGTAACACCGAGCGGTGTATTGACGCCGTGTCAGGCGCTGTGTCAGAAGCATCAGAGTGTCAGGGGCGTCAGAGTGTCAGGAAAGGGCGTGGCGCGGACGGCAGACCGTGTCTCGTCCCGACCGCCGGTTGTTCTGATGGCGGTTCGCCGCCTTCACAGGTGGCGAGCCAGGTGGCGAGTCGTCGAGGAACAGGCCCGCAGATGTGGCAGCCGGCCCTGAGGAGCGGAGGGAGGTTACTCAGGGGAATGCCGGGGCCGGGTCCGCCCGGCGACGGATGTCCGGGGCGCCGACCTGGGCGGAGATTGGTCGGCATGCGAATACACCCGGTCGTGAAGATAGCCGTGCCGTTTGCCCTCTGCCTGGTCATCGGCGCAGGCACTGTCGCCGCTGCCGCCCCCTCCGCCCCGCTGCCGCCCCGTGCTCACGCGGGTGTGCGGTTCGAGTTGCCGGAGTCGACGGGGAGACATCCGGTCGGAAGCACCGAACTCCATCTCGTCGACGACGATCGGCGCGATCCCTGGGCCACCGACAGGAACCGGGAGCTGATGGTCAGCATCTGGTATCCGGCCCGCCAGGCGAACGGGCGTCCGCGTCAGCCGTACATGCCGCCCGGCGTCGCGCGTTCCGTGGACGAGTCAGGCTCCTTCGGCCTTGCCGGGCCCGGCGAAGTGGACTGGGCCGGCATCCGGACGGAGGCGGCCGCGACCGCCCCGGTCGACGCCCGCGAACGCCTGCCTGTCGTGCTGTACTCGCCGGGCCTGCAGGTATCCCGGACGCTTGGGACGTCGACAGCGGCGGAGCTGGCGAGCCGCGGCTACGTCGTCGTCACCGTGGACCACACCTATGAGGCCCCTGCGGTGGAATTTCCCGGGGGCCGGGTCGAGCTGCAGAAGCCGATGTCCGGAATCGAAGGACTGAAGAAGGCCGTGGACACCCGGGTGCGCGACGTACGCTTCGTCCTCGACCAGCTCGCTGTGCTGCATCGCGGCCGGAACCCGGACGCGGAGGGGCGCCGACTGCCCAAAGGACTGGGCAAGGCGCTGAACCTGGAGCGGATCGGGATGTACGGGCACTCGGGCGGAGGCGCCACCGCGGCCGAGACCATGCGCGTGGACCGTCGTATCGACGCGGGCATCAACATGGACGGCACACTCCAGTACAACGACACCGAATTCCTCCCCGTGGCCCGGAGCGGACTGGACCGTCCGTTCATGCTCATGGGCAAGGCCAACCAGACGCACCTCAACAAGCCGTCCTGGCAATCCCTGTGGAACCGCTCGACGGGCTGGAAGCGCGATCTGCGTCTGGAACGAGGCAGTCACTTCAGTTACACGGATGCGCAGTCGTTCGTGCCGGCCATCGACGAAAGCCTCGACGTCCCGGCCCAGGTCCGCGAGCAGTACATCGGCACGGTGGACCCCGAGCGCAGCACCGTTGCCCAGCGCGCCTACATCACCGCGTTCTTCGACCAGCACCTGCGTGGCCGGACCCAGGATCTGTTGAACGGCCCTTCTCCCGCCCACCCGGAGGTGCGCTTCATCGAGTGAGTACGCGGGCGATGCCGCACGGCGCCGGTCGCTGGCGGCACCACTGCCGGTTGCTCCGCCCCGGCAGTGGTGCCGCCCCGGTGGCTGTGGGCCTGCGTATCAGAACGTCCACCGTGTATGCGTGTAGACCCCGTCGTTGCGACCGAAGCCGTACGCCGTGGTCGGGGCCACCGCGAACACCGTGTCGTCGCCCTTGCGCATCGCTTCCGCCATCCCGTGGAAGGTGCCCTCGGGGGAGGTGATGTGCGGCCCGTACTTCGTCTCGAACGCCGCGATCGCCTGCTCCAGTGCAGCCGCTTCGGTGACCTGCTCGGCCGTGCCCTCGACCACGAGGTCGAGTCCTTCGGTGAGCGAGTTCGCCCCCGTGGTCAGCGCGCAGTGCGCGTCATGAGCGAGGTTCCGCGCCTTCTGCTCCCCGGGGCCGGTGGAGAAGTAGAGCACCCCGTCGTGCCAGGCGGCGATCACGGGAGTGACGTGCAGCCGGCCGTCGGGCCGTACCGTGGAGACCCAGAAGATCTCGGCGGCCTCCAGCTGCCGCTGGGCCTCGGCCCACTCGGTGGCGGTGACGTCCGCGGCACCCGGGCGGGGATTGAGCGCGGAGCTGTAGCGGGCGTCGAGTTCGGTCGTGGGCTGCTTTTCGGATCCCTGCGTGGGCATGATGGATCTCCTTCCTCTACCTCACCACAACGACCTACGGGCCGTACCGAAACCATCGTTCGCGGCCACTTGCCCTACATTCTGCAGCGGGCGCGGGCCTGTGGCCGGGGTACGTCGCGAATGTATGGAGGCCGTGCCTCGGGCGCGTCGGTTTCCGCGCTCAGTGCTCAGTGCTCAGTGCTCAGTGCAAGCGTGGGCGCACGGTCAGGACCCGTGCCGGTACGGTTGCGCGTCCTGCGATCACGTCGTCGAGCCCCCGCCGGATCCGGCCGCGGGTCGCGATCAGCTCGAACAGGCTCGCCCCCGTCACGAGCACACCGACCGTACCGACCACGAGGCCCAGTGCCTCACGGTCGTCGGAGAGGCGGGCGTAGGCGACGTTGGAGGCGGCCCGGCTGACGTTGATGCGGACCGTACTGCCGGGCTCGGCGTTGACCGGCATCCTACGACCGACCTCGTGGATGCCGTCGACGGTCCAGTTGCCGAAGCAGTGGACACCTTCGCCACTGGCATCAGGTCGGCACCTGGTGACCTCGGCGTTCACCGGGACCGTCGGAACCAGCGCCGGAGCGAGGACGTTCGCGGCCCCTGAGAGGGCCAAGACCCCGAAGAAGAAACCGAACCCGACGAGGCAGCCGGGCCTGCGACTGTAGCGGCGGCTGCGGTAATGGGAGAGACCGACGACGCGCATGGTAGGTATCGCGCGTATCAGGGTGATCGGGATCAGCAGTACCGGCGCCAGGAACCGGGCCACGTTCCACGCTGTAGCCGGATACACCTCCCCGACCGGCCAGGAGACGATGCAGAGCCCCAGCAGCGCCCAGAACGGCACGGCGAAGATGCGCCGCAGCATACGGGCAATGCGCGCCTTGCGCGCAGCCTCCTTGGTCGGCAGCGCCTGGCCGCCCTGTTCATACATGGACATGGACACTCCTGGGCGCACCGGCAAGCGGGTAATGCTGCCGATGAACAACCCCTTGTTGTTTGTATTGCTGTGAGCTGATGACGCGACAGGGCCCCTTGCCGTTGGCGTGGTGACAGTGACACCACTACTCAACACGCCGGTGACCAGGAGGGCCCTGTTGGCTCCGTATCCTGTCACGCGTGCTCATGGCCCGGCGCGAATGTCGCCGGGCTGCAAGAGGCTCCGTCCTGGTCTCTTGGGGCCGGTCTCGTGGGGTCGGTCTCCCGAGACCGCTATCCGCGCAAGGGGCGGTGAACGCGTGCCGCGGTGAGCGATGTGTCAAGTCTCAAGCCTCGCGTTGCGGGAGGCATCGGGTGATCCGCCATCTTGTTCTGCTTACGGGGCGTTCTGCTTTTCGCCGCTTCACTCTCCGGGGCCGGTGTGCTGGTCGTTGGAGCGTTCGAGCCGGTGGAGGAGCTGGGTGCGGACTCGGCGGCCGAGGGCGGTTGCGGCCGCGGTGAGCACGATGAAGCCGTACACGATCTGGATGAGGGCGACGGCCCGTGCCGTCTGTCCTGTCGGAGCGATGTCTCCGTAGCCGACCGTGGCCAGCGTGACGATGGTGAAGTACAGGGCGTCCAGGCGAGTTGCGATTCCGTGGAATTCGCTCGGCTGTTGGGCCAACGTGTAGTAGGCGGCGGCGAAGACGAGGATGGACAGAGACGACAGCAACACGATGACGAGGCCGGGCCGGGTGCGGGGTCGGTCGGTCAGGATGTTGAGGATCTGACGCAGCAGCAGCGCGGCGACGAGGGCCAGTGCCGCCGTGAACACGGACCAGCACAGCACGGGACGGCGCGGGTCGAAACCGTCGAGCGGTGCAAGGAAATAGGCCGCCACCATGGCCGCGGTGAAGACGGCCGCACCGGACCAGTGCCTGGCCCCGTACCTGCCGACAGGCGCGCGTCGCGGTGGGCCGGCCCGTTTGCTTCTTCCCATGACGACTCCCTTGACGACTCCCTCAGGGCGCTTCCGTACCGCCGGCCGTCCGCCTCCCTGCGCGGCGCTCTGCGGTACTACCGTCCCGGACCCGTCTCTGCCATGCCTGTGCGACGACGGCGGCGACGACCGCTGCGATCACGACGAGGGGTGTCTGAGCGCCGGCGTCCTCGCCGAGCAGGAGCACGGCGAGCACGGCCGCGCTGAGCGGCAGCCCGGTGACCGCCGCGGCGGCGGCCGCGACGCCCAGCGCGAGGGCGGGGGCCGTGCCGAGGCCCGGCAGCCCGGCGCAGGCCGTCGCCGCCACCGCGCCCAGCAGGACGGCCGGGAAAATGGGGCCGCCCCGGCAGCTGCCGAGGCAGATGGCCCAGGCCAGGGCCTTGCACAGCAGCAGGGCGAGCAGAGCCGTAACGGACCAGGCGTGCGGATCAGCGCCCAGCTCGGCGAGCATGGACTGGCCGGAGAGGGCTGCCTCCTCGGGGCTCCGGCCGGTCAGCAGCGCGTACGCCGAGAGGCAGGCGCCGGCCGCGACGGTGCACAGGACGGTGCGGGACGCGGTGTGGTGGCGCGCCGTCCAGTCCGCGGTCCGTTGCCCGAACCGCTTGCCGAGGATGACCAGGACCGCGATGAGTGCCGCGATCGGGATGCCCCACAGGAAGTCGCCCGGGTCCGGTCGCGCGCCCGGCGGCAGGTCGGGCAGGGTGAGCCCGCCCGTCTCCAGCCCCGTCCACCGCCCGAAGCCGGTGAAAACCAGCGCTCCCGTCGCACTGGCGAGGAGGCAGGGCAGAAGCAGGATGACGAGGTGCGGTCCGGCGAGGCCCGCCGACTCGACGACCAGCACGGCCGCGGTGAGGGGGCCACCCAGGATGGTCGAGATGGCGGCGGTGGATCCGGCAGTGGCCAGTACGGCCGTGTTGCGTGGTCCCGCGCCGTCCGGCCGGGCGCGCGCCGCGAGGAGTGCAAGTCCGCTGCCCACCGCCATCAGGGGAGCTTCCGGTCCGAGGACCACACCGAGAGGCAGCGTGGCCAGCGCGGCCAGGGCGACACCGGGCAGTTCCTTCGGGCCGATGGGGGAGCCGCCCAGTCCCTGGACGGGCAGGTGCCCACCGCGGCCCGGGAACCGGGTGACGATCGGTGCGAGGAGCAGCCCGGCCAGCAGCAGCGCGGGCAGCGGCCACCACCAGGGTGCGTCGTCGTGACCGAGCCGCCGCGGCAGGGTCTCCCACACGGCGTGCTGCAGGGTGTGCTGGAGTCCCACGAAGAAGAAGCTGGCAAGGGCGACGGGCACGCCCAGCAGCACGCAGAGGAGGAGCAGGCCGAGGTACTTCCGGCTGACGAGGACTTCGTGGAGTGCGGGCTCCGGAACGCCGGACGGCGGCGCTGCGCCGGTGTGCGCGGTCACCGGGCCTCCTCCTGAAACACAGTCGGAAGCCGAGCCGCGGGTACGGCCGGGCGCCGCGCGGCGGGTGCTCGTGGGTTCGTGCGGATGCTCGCTCCTGGGTATGTGCGTACGGGCTGTACGGGTGCTCATCAGGACTCCGTGGCCTCGTCGGCCGCAGTCGGCCGGGCGGCCGGGCGGCCGGTGCGCCTCGGTCGGCGCCGGAGCGGAGCCTGAGGGCGAGGCGGGGGAAGATGAGCACGAACAGCACGGTGATGCGTCGAAGGCCGACTCAGGCCAGTACCTTCGCCTTCGCCTTCTCGAACTCCTCGTCGTTGATGACGCCCCTCTCCTTGAGGTCGGCCAGCCTCGTCAGCTCGTCAACGCCGCTGCTCCGCCCGTCGCCGGTACCCGTGCCAGCCGTCTCGCGGATGTACGTGCGGAACGCGGCTTCGGCCTCGTGCGCGCGCCTTGCGTCCCGTCGCCCCATGCCACGGCCTCGGGCGATCACGTAGACCAGCACACCGAGATAGGGGAGCAGGATGCAGAAGATCAGCCAGCCCGCCTTGCCCCAGCCGCTCAGCTCGTCGTCCCGGAAGATGTCGGTGACGACCCGGAACAGCAGGAACAGCCACATGAGCCAGAGAAAGAACCAGAGCATGGTCCAGAAGAGGTTGAGGAGAGGGTAGTCGTCCATCTGAGCCTCCGTTCCACGTTTCGCGGGGCGGCGAACCGGAGACCCGCTATGGGGAGTATCGCGGGCATAATTACCTTTTGCACCTCACTTACAGGCCAGGCCTGCGTCAGGCTGCTCGACCGGATCCGCCACCATCCCCGCCGATCCGGTTCTGAGGCATGCCACCGCAACGGTGGGTCCGGCGGAGCGGTGTCCGCCAGACGGGTGAGTGCCGCACGGCAGGGGGAGACGGAGTGGTAGTGCAGCACGACGGGGGAGACCAGCCTCCTCGGTACGGGCCACGGCCGACATATGGCCGAGCGGCACGTCATTCGGGCGCGGCACCGATGTGGTCAGTGGTTGCCGGCCTCGGCAGGGGGCGATGAACACGTCGTGTCGTGGTCGGGGAGTGCGGCCTGAACGGTTCGAGGCGTCGGGCGCATGGTCAGGATCAATACGGTGAGCCCGGCGAAGATGATCGTGGCGATGGCGCCGATGACGTGCAGGCCGGTGGTGAACGCCTCCCGCGCTGTGTGCAGGAGTGCCGCGCCCTGGTCGGCGGGAAGGCGGCGGCCGGCGGTGACCGCGGCGGTCAGTGAGTCGGACCTGCCGTCCATCCGGCTGCGGTAGACCACCGTGGCCAGCGTACCGAGCAGCGCGAAGCCGAGCGCGCCGCCGACGTAGTTGCCGGTCTCCGACATCGATGCCGCCGAGCCGGCCCGCTCCGGCGGCACCGACCCGATGACCAGCCCGGTGCCCAGCGCGAACAGCGGGCCGGTGCCCATGGCCAGTACGGTGATGCCCGTCATCACCAGCGGCAGGGCGCGTCCCCCGCCGACGCCGACCAGTAGCAGGCTGCCCAGCGCCGACACTGTCAGGCCGCCGGCGATCGCGGTCCGCTGTTCCATCCGTCCGGTCAGCGACGGCGCGCCCAGGGTGCCGACCGCCACGCCCAGGCCCATCGGTGCGAACAGCATCGCCGACGTGGCCGGCGAGTAGCCCAGCACGTTCTGCAGGTACTGGGTCACCAGCAGGCCCGTCCCCGCCATCGCGACACCGGCGAAGACCAGCGCGACGAGCACGGCCGTGAACGGGTGACTGCGCAGCAGCCGCAGGTCCAGCAGTGGCGTAGGAAGCCGCAGTTGCCGGCGCACGAATGCCACGCCGAGCGCTGCGCCGACGGTGAGGGCGGCGGCCGGTACGAGCGGCGCGCTCTCGACGGCCAGTTGCTTGATGCCGTAGATCATCAGCAGCAGCGCTGCGAGTGACATGACGACGCCGGCCGGCTCCAGCCGCCCGGCACGGTCACTGCGGAACTCCGGCAGCAGAGCCGGCCCGGCGATCAGCAGCAACACCATCGCCGGCACCGACACCAGGAACACCGCCCCCCACCAGAAGTGCTGGAGCAGGAACCCGGCGAAAACGGGCCCGATCGCGCCGCCGGCGAACTGGCAGGTCGCCCAGACCGCGATCGCCTTTCCGCGCCGGTGTTCGTCGCGGAACATGTTGGTGATCAATGCCAGGGTCGATGGTGCCAGCGTTGCCCCGGCGACGCCCAGCAGCGCACGCGCGACGATCAGCATCAGCGGGTCAACCGCGTATGCGCTCACGACCGACAGCACCGCGAACGCCGCTGCGCCGATCATCAGCAGCCGGCGGCGGCCGATACGGTCGCCGAGTGTCCCCATGGTGATGACCAGGCCGGCCACCATGAATCCGTAGGCGTCACTGATCCACAGCTGCTCGACGTCGTCCGCTCCCAGACCGGCGCTCAGCTGTGGGAGCGCCAGGAGCAACGCCGTCGTGTCCAGCGCGACGAGGAAGGTCGGCAGCATGAGGAGGATCAGCCCCAGCCACGCCCGGTTGTCTCGCATATCGCACACTCTCTGTTCTCTCGACGTCTTGCCCGGTGGTCGGAGCGGCGGAGAGATTTTTGACATCGCACCTCGTGGCACCTCGTGCGAGATTTTCCGGCGGACGATGTCAAGACGGCAGCGGTGGCTCCGACCACCGGGTGAGAGGCCCTGCCAGGGCTCGCGAATCACGAGGAGTACGACATGCAGTTCCTGATCAGCCTGCACATCAATCCGGCCGTCCTGGACGCGCTGACCGACGAGGAGAAGGCGGCGATCGGCGAAGGCCATGGAAGGTTCATCGACGGGTTGAAGCAGTCCGGCGAGCTGATCACCACGCAGGCCCTCGTCGACCCGTCCCAGGCCGCCGTGGTGACGGTGCGAGGCGGCCAGCCGGTGGTCACCGACGGCCCCTTCCTGGAGGCCAAGGAGTACCTGGGCGGCTTCTACTTGGTCGACTGCGAGGGCAAGGAGCGGGCGATCGAGCTGGCAGCGCAGATCCCGGACGCAGCGATCCAGGGACTGGGGGTCGAGGTGCGGCAGGTGATGTTCGCCGACGGACAATTGGAGGCATGACAGCACCGGACTTCGAGGACCTGCTGCGTGAGCTCGCGCCGCAGGTCCTCGGCACGCTAGTACGCCGGCATGGTCAGTTCGAGGATTGTGAGGACGTCGTACAGGAGGCGGTCCTCGCCGCCACGGTGCAGTGGTCGGCCGAGGGGTTGCCGGACAACCCGCGTGGCTGGCTGGTGACGGTCGCCTCCCGGCGGCTCATCGACCAGATACGCAGCGACCGCGCGCGCCGCGAGCGGGAGTCGGCGACGGCCACCGCCGAGATGGCGCCCGCGGAAGCACCGGACACCGACGACTCGCTCGTCCTGCTGTTCCTGTGCTGCCACCCGACGCTGACCGCGGCCTCCCAGACCGCCCTGACGCTGCGGGCGGTCGGCGGCCTGACCACGGCCGAGATCGCCCGCGCGTTCCTGGTGCCGGAGGCCACGATGGCGGCCAGGATCAGCCGTGCCAAGCAGCGCATCAAGGCCGCCGGCAGTTCGTTCCGCCTGCCGGCCGGCGCGGAACGCGAGGAGCGGTTGCGGGTCGTCCTGCACGTGCTGTACCTGATCTTCAACGAGGGCTACACCGCTTCCTCGGGCAGCGCGCTGCACCGTGCCGACCTCGCACGCGAGGCGATCCGGCTGACCAGGATGGTGCACGCGCAACTGCCCGAGGACGGCGAGGTGACCGGGCTCCTCGCGTTGATGCTGCTGACCCACGCCCGCCGGGAGGCCCGTACGACGGCGGCCGGGGATTTGGTGCCGCTGGAGGAGCAGGACCGTACGACCTGGGACCGCGCGCTGATCGAGGAAGGGATGGAGTTGGTCAAGACGGCGCTGGCCGGCCCGGTGCTGGGGCCGTACCAACTGCAGGCCGCCATCGCCGCGACACATGCGAATGCGGCCAAGGCCGAGGAGACCAACTGGCCGCAGGTGCACGGCCTGTACCTGATCCTGGAACGGATCGCGCCCAATCCGATGGTCACCCTCAACCGCGCGATCGCACTCGCCGAGTCCGAGGGCCCGCAGGCCGGGCTGGCGCTGCTGGCCGGGCTGGACAGCGACGACCGGATGGCCGGGCACCACCGCCTGCTGTCCGTGCGGGCGCACCTGCTGGAGAAGGCCGGCGACACGGCAGCGGCGTACGACCACTACCGCCGCGCCGCGAAGGCCACCGCCAGCATCGCTGAACAACGCTACCTGGAGCTCCGGGCCGGCCGGGTCGGACCGTAGATCCTGGTGCTGACACTGTGGGACCTCTGCGTGAGTGACCTAAGGTAACGCCTGACCCGATGGCGTTGGCGACAGCGCGCAGAGGCCGCCCGCAGGGCGGCACCTGCGGGCAGCTGCTCGACTTCACCCCCCACTTGTCCAGGAGGTCCCTTGTCCCGCCGTTGGATGTATCTCGTCCCGATATCCGCCGCCGCAGTGCTGGCGGTTGCCTGTGGTGCCCCGTCCTCCCAGGAGGACTCCCAGGAGGACCGAGCCGCGCCCTCCCGTAGCGACGGATCCTCGTCCCCCCAGGGGCGTGCCGCTCCGGCCGGCGCCAAGTCCGTTCTGTGGGACGGCGATGCCTCGCACGGTCTCGGGGTGTTCGGCACGACCCTGTGCGACTCCCCGGGCAGTGTCACCGTGGACAACTGGGGCACCGCGCGCGGGGACATCTTCAAGTTCAACAAGCCGATAGGCGTGCCACGATGCGAGGCGCACAACGTCAGGGCCGACGGCAAGGAGTACCCCTTCGCCGGCGGTAAGACCTACTGGTTCGGCTGGGATTCCATGACCAAGACCGGTGACGCGCAGACCGTCTTCCAGTGGAAGTCCAACGGGACCAACGACCAGAACGCGCAGAATTATCCGGTGCTGATGAAGGTGGAGGACGGCAAACTCAAGGTCTGGTACGTGGCGCCGGGCGAGAAATGGATATCGATCGGCACGGCGCCCTGGTCGCCCGGTGAGTGGCACACCATCCAGCTCGGCATCACCACCAGCTCCGCCGAATCCGGCACCCTCGCGGTCTATCTGGACGGCACCCGCATCGCCTCCCGCACCGACGCCCGCACCTGGGACGACCGGGGAAACAAGCCGCGGTGGGGCACCTACTGGGGCACCGACGACAGCACCGCCTCCATCAACTGGATCGACGGCCTGAAGATGGGCACTACCCGCGCCGACGTCGGCTGACCGCCCAGGGGCCCGTACCCGTGCCCCTGGACGACAACGGCCCCGGCCGATCCCGTGGGTTCACTATGATGTCGGTCCTTTCGTCTCGGCGTCATCATCGGCGTTGGGGTCATGCGTGGCGTTCCACTGCCCGGCCTGAGAGATTGGCCCCGGTGGTGAAGTCCAGGTCGTCGGCGCCCACGAGGGTGCCGAGCCTGCGCGGGCGGGCGGGGGTGCGGTGGGTGGCTTCGTAGAGCGACTCCACGGCGTCGCACCAGATGTCGAGATCGGGGGCCGCGCTGAGCTGGTGGGAGCGGGTTTTGGCGCGGCGGGAGGCACGGGCCCAGTTGGTGGGGTCGCGCAGGGACATCAGGGCGTGGATCCAGGCGTTGACGTCGTCGCGGTAGGCGAAGATGCCGGCTTCGCCCAGGGACTCGACGAGCCCGGGGGTGGGGTGGGCGATCACAGGGATGCCAGAGGCGAACGCTTCCACGGCAACCCGCCCCCAGGATTCGTACAGGCTCGGCATCAGCATGACGCGGGAGCGGCAGTACACGTGCTCGCGCATTTCCTTCCCCGGTACGCCGTCGATGACTTCGCAGTTGGGGAGTCGGGGTGGTGGCATGATCTGTTGTCCGTAGGCGCCGCGGACGCCGAGGAACTGCCATTCCGGGGTCCATGCGGCGATCTGCCAGAAGAGTTCGCCGCCTTTGTCGGGGTTGAGGTTCACCAGGGTGGCGTGGTCGCCGGGTTCCGTGCGGTATTCCTCGGCGAGTACGGGAGGGCGGACGACGACCGTGGTCTTGGGCAGGAATTCCTTGGGGTAGCGGGCGTAGAAGATCTCGCCGTCGCGTCGGATCCATTCGCTGTTGTAGACGACGAGGTCGGCACCGGCCGCGTTGTGGAAGCTGGTGGCGAAGTTGTCGTGGCAGATCACGATCACGGGGATCCGGCGGGCGGCGGCGAGACCGGAGACGAGCGGGACGTTCTCGAAGTGGGACAGCAGCACGTCCGCGCGCTGGGCGTGGGCGGCGAAATCGGTGCCCTCCTGGTAGGGGATGACCCGTACCCCATCGATGTCGTAGCTCTTCTCGATCGTCCCGGGGTGGGAGAGCCAGACCGTGACCCGGTGACCGCGCTCGGCGAGTGGGCGCAGCATGGAGTGCAGCATCCATTCCGAGCCGGCGTTGTGGGCCGGTGGGTAGCCGTAGACCCGGGCCGCTATGGACATGGTGCGCGAGGTGGGGGTTGCGGCCAGTCGGTGCGGGTGGGATGCCACCGTATCCACGTGCTGGTACTCCCTCTGGGGTGCGGGACCTGCGGAAACGTGCTTCGGTTGCCCGCCGGCGAGAGAGCGCCGGCGGGCGACCGGCCTTACGGGGCGGTGACGCGGAACAGCGTGGAGACCGGTTCCCGGTCACCCACCCGGAAGGTCAGGTACGTGTCTCCCGGCGAGGCGTGGCCGGTGGCCTGCACCGCGACCCAGAGCGTGGAGACCGACCCCTTGCCCGCCAGGGCCAGGTTCACGTCCTCGAACGTGAGGGTCTGCCCTGCCAGGGTCCCGGGGTAGTACGCGGTGCCCTGGCCGGCGCCCAGGACGGTCAGCTGGTAGCGGTCGTTGCGCTCGGCGACGAACTCCAGCCCCCTGTCCGGCGGGAGGCTCACGGAGACCCGCTGCCGGGGAACCTCGCCCACCTCCTCGGCGCGCACCCGTACGCCCGGGTAGCCGACCGACCCCGCCGGCGTCGGACGCAGGTCCCAGGAGGGCGGCGCCGACACCGAGAACCGGGCGGCGGACGCCCCGACCGCCAGGTTCACCTGACCGTTCAGCCGAGCGCCGTTCAGCCGCACGTAGAGCTGCATCGGCCCGTCGACGGCACCCGCCTGCAGCGCCCCTGCGGGGACGGTCAGCCACCCCTTGACGTCCGTCCGCGCCGAGTACGTCTGGGACGTGCGGTCCCCGGAGACGAAGTAGGAGCCGGTCGCGCGCGGCTCCAGCTCCAGCGTCACTTGCTGTGCGGACAGCGGCTGGTTGGCGCTGTCGAGGATGCGCACGGCGAACTCGCCGAACGCCTGGTCCCGCGGCGCGGTGAGCGGACGCTCCGAGGAGCTCTCCGGCCGCGTCCCCGAGATGGCGTACTGGCGGGCGGGGGCCGTGCGCCGGACGGCCATCCCGGCGTAGGAGGCGCCGCCGTGGTACCCCGGGTTGCATTGAGTGGTCTCGCCGTCCTGTGCCCCGTCTTCGAGGAAGCGTACGACGGCGGTGGGTCCCTGGGCGGTGAAGGTGAACGCGTGGCGTTGCCAGTTCGGGTTGTGGACACCCAGGGAGTCGCGCATTCCCTTGTTGTCGACATGCCATGTCTGGTCCTCGATGACCTTGTCGTAGCCGTCGAGGACCTCTACGCGGCCGTTGGCCCAGTTCTTGCTCTCATCGCGCCAGGGAGACTTGCCGGCCCAGTAGGAGACCTCGTACTCGGCTCCGTCCTCGGTGGGGATCTCCTGCCAGATGCCGCTGTACACCCGCTGCCCGTTGGCTTCGAGGAAGTTGGCCCTGCGCCAGTCCGGGAATTCCTTCCGGAACTCTTCCGGGAACCTGGCCACGTCGTTGTTCTGAGGGCCGGTCTGTTTGATGACGTCGAGGAACTGCTGCCCTCCTACAGGGCAACCGGGCCTGGTGTAGATGTGCCAGCCGGGCAGGTCGCCGCCGTCCCTGCCGACCTGCGGCATGATGGGGGACGCGACGTAGTAGAGATTGTCCCTGGGGCCCATGTCCGTGGCGGTCGGCAGCTGCTCGATGATCGGGTTCTTCAGCAGGTTCGGACGGGCGTTGTCGTTGTCGGTCGTGGCAACAGCGAGAGCCGCTGCCGTGGGGGCAGGCGATGACACAATTTCCTCCTTCACTCGGACTTGGTATGGAATCGGCGCCGACGGACGCGGACCGGGGCCGCGGGCCGGAGCTACTGGCTGATGCGGATGAGGGAGGAGGACGACGCGGGCTGGTTGCCGATGAGGAAGCTCAGGCTCGTGTCACCGGGGACGGCGTTGGCCAGCGCCTGCAGCTCGACCAGGACAGCGGACTTCGAGCCCTTTCCTGCCAGTGCGAGGTCGACGTTCCGGACGGTGAGCACCCGGCCGTCCGACGACACGGTTCCGTCGGGGGCCTCCTTCTGCACCCATTGCGCGCCCTGCATGACCCCGACGACCAGGCGGCCGGTGAACCGCAGCCCCTTGCCCTGGGGGAGCGTCACGGAGACCGTCTGGGGGGCGACCTTGCCGTCACCGGTGGCCTCTACCTCGACACCGGGGTACTGGATCTCCCCGTTGCGGTGCAGCGTCACCGGGCCGCCCGGTGAGAGCAGGAACTGGCCATGGCTCGGGGGCACGGGTGTCGGGGTGACCCCGCCGTCCGCCTTGTACTGGTAGTACACGCTGCCGATCTGGAAGGAGTCCTCGATCTTGGTGCGGTCCCAGCCGAGATTGCTCGGCGACCCGTCGGGGTTGCCGGCCTGGGGCCAGACCAGGAAGCGGTAGTACCCCGGCTTGTCGCCGTTCCGGCTGAAGTTGAGCGCGGGCAGCATCGTCTTGCGGCTCAGGTCGCCGCGGTCGGTGTGACCGTCGGCCTTCCACAGCTGCGGCTCGGGGGTCTCCCGCGAGGGGGTGCCGTCCTCGTGCACCAGCTGGTAGTACACGCGGTCGCTGTAGCTGCCCGGGGTGCCCGGCTGGACCGCACGCGGGTTGATGAGGTCGACGATGAACTTGTCGCCCGGGACGTAGCCGCTGTCCGAGACGTAGCCGAAACCGGCCTGGCTGTTCGGCTCGCCGCCCCAGTTGCGGTCGTAGGGCAGGCGGACGAAGGGGCGGCCCACGAGCGCCGAGTCGTTCCGGTCCCAGGTCGCGGCGAGGACATCGATCTGCGGGTCGGCAGTGCGCACCTCACCGTTGTCGAGCTTGACCGTCACGAGGATCCGGTACTGGAGGCTGGCGTCCCGGGGACGGGGGTCCCGGTCGACGTCGAGGTCGCCGCGGAGGGTGAAGGTGAGCACGTCGAAGCCGTCGTGCGGGGTGCGGTCGATGACCTCGTACTCCTGGTCGATGCCGCCCCGGCCGCGGGTGACCTCGCGGGCCTTGATGTCCGGGTTGCCGTCACCGCGGAAGGAGTACCGGACCTCCGTGATCCGCACGCCCGTCGGGACGCGCAGCCGGCCGTCGTACCGGAACTCCGAGTCCCACCAGGAGAATCGGTTCGCGTGACCAAGGGTCCGGATGCCCGCCCATTCCGGGTCCGAGGCGTCCCTGATTGCTGCAGAGGTGGTCATGCTGGCTCCTTGTCATACGCAATGTTCGGATGGAAGTGCATTGCGGGGTGGTCGACGTGAGCGCCGCACTTGACGGTCGCCGGTGCCCCGTTGTCGCGAGCCGGGCGAGCGGGAACATCGGCGTCCTGTCGCCGTGCAAGCGCGCGGGACCGGGCAGCGTGAGGCCATCACCACGAAGGCCGCACGCGGCATGCCCGCCTCAAGGGGCGCAGAAGGGCGCGTGGCCGACGAGAACTGCTTCGGCGACCCGAGAAGGCCCGGGATTTCTCCCGGTGAAGATCCGTACGTCACGACGTCCACGGCACACCGCAGGCGCTTGGCCTCGACGGACGGCCTGGGGGCGCTCGCCATCAGGTGTGTCGGCACCAGGGGGATGGTCCGGATCGCGGTCCGCGCCACTCCGCGGAACCGGGTGGTCGGCTGTGTCTGCGCCCTCTGAACCATTCCCGCACCGACCATCCCCCGAGTAGTACGAAATGAACTGAATGCGCTGATATGCCATGAGGTGCGCTGCACAAGGCTGACCCGGGGGTGGGGGTCGGCGAAAGGGGGGCGATGGACACGGACACGCTTACCTGCCAGGCAAATGGCGCGCCATATGCCGCACCAGGCGACAGCAGGCACCTCACCCATGCCACGCGATCAACGCGTCACCGTCCCAGGTGCCTCTTGCCGTAACTTCAGTTCGCCCCCAGCCCAGAGCGCCTCCTGCTGCGGCGGCACACATTGGCCGGGAGGTGCACAGGAAGAACAAGCCGGGTCCTTTGCGCATGTTGTGGTGACGCCCTACAGGTCACCTATCGGTCACGAACGCACCTCAAGAGCTTCGCTGACGGCCGGAGGCGTCGCGCGGCGGTGTGAGCATGTGGCGGCAGGCGCCGGCTCCCGGCACCTGCCGGTCAGGGCTATGCTCCGTGCCACTTGCTGTGGGGAGTTCGCGGCTCGTTGTCGGGGGGGGGCTTCGCGGCTCGCGGATGGTGTCTTCGTCAAACAGCCCGCCGCGGCCACCATGGGCGGGCGACGGGCTGTTCGGCGAGTCCACCGGATAGGTCACGCAACCGTACTGGAGCGCTACGAGCGGTCGGTGGCATGCTCCCGCAGGAAGGCCCCGGCGTGAGCGGCGGCCTCTTCCTTCGTCGCGTACCAGGTGTCTTCTTCAGCGGCGCCGCGCGTTTCGTCCGCGCCTTCGCCCGTCCAGGACCAGCCGCCGGATGCCGGGTCCTGAACCAAGTGGGCCGTGCCGCCGAAGAGTTCGAGCGTCACGCTCGTCTGCGCGGCCGCGGGGCGGGGGACCGCGTCGGGCCACTTCTTGCGCGCGCCCTGCCGGGTGATGCCCCAGACCGTACCCATCTGCTCGTAACTCGCCCCGTAGGAGCCGGCTGTCGCCGCCGCGATCGCTGTCAGGTGCTTGACCTCCGTATCCACCACTTTCCAGGCGGCAAGGACGGACAGTGTCACCTGAACGGGGTCCACCTCCCACATGCGGGCCTCGGGCAGACCCGACTCGCGAGAGCGGATGGCCGCTGCCAGCGGGTTGAGGGTATCGATGAGGGCCTTGCCCAGCTCCGCCCGCTCTTCGGGAGTGATCTCAATCGAAGGCATGCGACAACTATAGTTACCGCAAGCCCGTGTTGGCAACTTTAGTTTCCGTAACGGGGAATCAGGTGATCGCCCGACCGTCGATCCGCATCCCAGCAGGTGAGCCGGCCGAGTGGGAGTGTTTGGCGGAACGGTGCCTCAACGGCGGGTGCGGGCCGCTTTCCGGCTGTTTTTGCTGCCCGCGGAGGCGTCAGGGGCGGGGTGGGTGCGCCGCGCGGGGCAAGGCGGCAAGAGAGGGTGCTGGTCGGGCGGTGGCGAACGGGGTCGTGACCGGTGGCGTGATGACTGCGCCGAGCCTCTGGGGCGACATGGGACGGCACAAGACGGCGCGGGACGCTGGTTACGCTGGCGCCTCCGGTCCGGGCCGCGGAACAGGAGGCTTGTGCGTGACCGCTCTACTCCCCGATGCCGCCGGGTGGCTGGTGAAGCAACTGTCGACTGCCGCCCACTGGCTGACCACTCCGCTCTCCCTGGACGACTACGCCGGGCTGATCGATCCGCTGCTGAGCGCGCGCCCACTGTCCGGGAGGGTGGTGGCCGTGCATCCGGAGCACGCCGATGCGGCCACCCTCACCATCAGGCCCGGCCGCGGATGGACGGGGCACCGCGCCGGACAGTACCTGCCCGTCGGGGTCGAACTGGACGGGCAATGGGCGTGGCGTACCTACTCCCTCACCAGCCCTCCCCGCCGCCCTGGCCGTCCCGGCCGTCCCGACGGAACGGTGACGGTCACTGTGCAGGCCGTACCGGATGGGCAGGTCTCGCCACACCTCGTGCGCCACACCCCGCCGGGTACCCTGCTACGACTCGGCCCCGCCCAGGGGGACTTCATTTTCCCCGACCCTCCGCCGACGCGCGTGCTGTTCCTCACCGCGGGGAGTGGGCTCACCCCTGTCATGGGGCTGCTGCGCACGCTGATGGACCACACGCTGATGGACGCGGGCAACCATGCCACGGCCCACGGCCACCGCTACCCCTGCGGACCCCGCACGGAGGACGGAGGCCCGTACTCCGGTCCCGGTCCCGTTCCCGGTACCGACGTCGTCCTCGTGCACAGCGCTCCGACGCCGGAACGGACGCTCTTCCGGGACGAACTGCGGGCCGCTCAGAGAAAGTTCCCTTGGTTCCGTTTGCACGAACACCACACCAGGAGCCCGCGCGCCGGATCCGGTGGCAGGCCCGCCGCCCGGCTCACTCCGGCGCAGCTGACGGCGGTGTGCCCGGACTGGCGCGAGCGCGAGACCTTCGCCTGCGGGCCCGCCGGGATGCTGGACGCGGTCGAGGAACACTGGGCACAGGCCCGCTCGTCCGCACGGCTGCACGTGGAGCGGTTCCGGCCGCCCGCGCCGTTCGGCGCTCGTCTCTGTGGGGACGACGACAGCGGCAGCGGGGACACGGCACCGGTGTACTTTTCCCGATCCGGGGTTGAGGTGGTGGCCGCCCGCACCGTGCCGTTGCTGGACGTCGGAGAGGCGGCGGGGGTGGCGATGCCGTACGGCTGCCGTCGCGGCATCTGCTTCGGCTGCCTGGCACCGCTGTCCCACGGCCGTGTCCGTGATCTGCGTACCGGCGAGGTCCGCCAGGCCCACGCCGGGGGCGGCATGCAGCTGATCCAGACGTGCGTTTCGGCAGCCGCCGGCCCGCTCGCTCTCGCGCTCTGAGCGACCCGCGGGCCGCGGGTCGACAGGGCACCGCTCCGCGGGCCCGCGGGGGTAGCGCTCTGCCCGGCCGCCCTGCCGCGGCCACGGTGCGGGGCCCGCGACCACGCAGAACGCCTCCGCCCCCGGCACCAAGGAGAAAGCAGTGACCGTATCCGCCACGACCACCGCACCCCCGCAGGCGGCCGAGACTGAGCGGCCGTCACGTCCGTCATCGGCCGGTGACGACGTCGACACCGGTACGACCGATACCACCGATATCACCGATATCACCGATACCAACGGCGCCGCCGATACCACAGGCACCGACCACCTCTCACCGGAGCGGCTCGATGCCCTCGCCGAGGAGCTGGACGCGCTCCGGGACGAGATCCTCGCGGACCGCGGCGCGAAGGACGCGGGCTACATCCATACGGTGATCGCTGTTCAGCGCGGCCTGGAAGCGGGCGGCCGGGCCGCCCTCGCGGTCTCACTCTTCCCGCCCGCCTGGCTGGGCGGCACGGCCATGCTCGCCACCGCCAAGCTCCTGGCGACCGGCGAACTCGGTCACAACATCCTGCACGGCCAGTGGGACTGGATGGGCGACCCCGCCGTCCACTCCACCACCTGGGAGTGGGACTTTCTCCCGCCGGCGGACCTGTGGAAGGACGCCCACAACCACCGGCACCACGTCTGGGCCAACGTAGTCGGGCGCGACCGCGATTTCGGCTACGCGCTGATGCGCCTGAGCCCCCGGCAGCCCTGGAGCCCCGTCCACCTGGCCCAGCCGCTCCTGAACGCACTCTTCGCCCCGTTCTTCGAGCCAGGGATCGCCCTGTACGACCTCGCGTTGGACGAGGTCATTCGCGGCCGCAAGTCGCCCCGGCGGCTTCTGAGCGAGTTGCGCACACTGGCCGGGAAATCCGCCCGCCAGCTCGCCAAGGATTATCTGCTCTTCCCCGTGCTCGCCGGACCGTCCGCGCTGCCCTGCCTGTTGGGGAATCTGACCGCCAACACGGTGCGCAGTCTGTGGCTGCACGTACTCCTTGAATCTGGGCACTTCCCGTGGGACGTACGGGTCTTCACCGAGGAGGAAGTCGCCGACGAGACACCGGGGCAGTGGTACCTGCGCCAGATCCAGGGGGCCGCCAACTTCGGCGGCGGGCCCCTCTTCCACATCCTCACCGGCAACACCGGCTACCAGATCGAGCACCATCTCTTCCCCGATCTGCCCAGCAACCGTTACGGGGAGATCGCACCCCGGGTGCGTGACATCTGCCGCCGGTACGGCATCCCGTACGTGACCGGCTCGCTGCCTCGACAGTACGCATCCTGCTGGACCCGCATCCTGCGGTACTCCCTGCCGCTGAGCTGAACGCTCCGCGCGCGCTGTACCGGCGACCACGGACGTCTCGGCTGCGGCAGACAGGGGTGGGCAGGGCTCCGGCGTGCCCCGCCCACCCAGACACGCGGCGCGCGGTCGGCCTCGCGCAGCGAGCTCAGCCGGCCGGTGTGGGGTGTGGGGCGTCAGGCGGGGGTGAGGTTGTTGCGGGCGAGGGTGGTGAACTCGGTGGCCGAGACCTCCTTTTGCGCGTCGACGCTGGGGGCCGGCCCGCTGAGGGTGGGGAGTGTGAGCGCCTCGACTTCGGTGGTGGGGAAGTCCTCGCGGGCCAGGCCGAGGGTGACGTGGGGCCAGAAGCCCTCCTCGACGATGTCCAGTCCGCGGGTGATCTCTTCCTGGATCCGGGCGAGTTCGGGGGTGTGCTCGACGCCCAGCCGGACCTGTTCGCCCTTTTGGACGGTCTGTTCGTTGTGGCGGTAGGCGGGGTCCTTGGCCAGGGTCCAGCTGGCGTGGCGGATTTCTCCGGTCAGGCGGATAGTGGGGGCGGTCCAGGAGCGCTCGTTGATCAGGGTCTTGGCCTGTTCGAGCTTCTTCTTGTCGGCGTTGTGCAGGAAGCCCAGTGTGATGTGGATGTGCTCGGGGTGCTGGGGGTCGACGCGGTTGTCGCAGTGGTGTTGCAGCTCGACCAGGGCGTCGACGAGCTCGGGGGGAACGCGTAGGCAGAAGAACACGTTCGTGGTCTGACGATCGGTCGGGGCGGTGTCCCCTTTGCCTCCTTTCAGGCCGAGGGTGCTGTGTGCTTGGTCGGTGGCGCGGTCGAGGAATCCGGGCATCACTGCCTCCGAAGTCGTTGTCGGTTCATGCCCGTCCGAGGGTCAGCCGCGGACGGGTCCGGGTGTCATGCGGCGGCCGGTCCCCGTGGTGGCGGACAGCCCGCCCTCTGCTGGTTGGTGGTGGTCGCCCCACCTTCCAACGGTGCGTCGGGCGGGCGGATGCGGCATGCCGGGGACGGTCGGACGGGTTACGTACGCGACGAGCGAGGCTGCCGGTCCGCCAGGGATGATGGATCCGTGTTCAGGAGCCACCCGTGCCACCCGAGCCGAGCCACCTCGGAGCGTCATACAGCCAGCGTCCGGGTGGCGCGTGGTGCCGAGCCGTGCCGGTGCCGGATATCGAGGCTGGGGGCGTAGCCCTGTCGGGGGAATCCCACCACCCAGTCGAGTTGTGTCCCTGTCTCGTGCGCGTTGCGCCTTGGCCTCATGGGGCATGTCTGCGGCGATCCTCGGGGCCCCCGAAACTCGGGCACGTGAGATGTGAACACCCATGCGCGCAAGCTCTCCGGGGCGTAACTCCCAGGGCTGCTCGCGTCCTTGGCGCGATGCTGTCAGTGCGGCAATTCAACGAAATGCCCGGCTGGCCGAGTGGGAGGGCCGCGCCCACGAGACGCTCCGGCCGCCAATTCCGTGGGTGTCCGAGGTGGCTCGCGCTCGTGTCGCTGACAGCTTCTGAGTGCTTCAGACTGCTTCTCCAGGATCGCGCCCGGGGACACGACACAGAGACTTACGAGGAGGAGCAATGACCGATATCCGTGTCAGCGGTACCGTGCCGGATGCTCCTGGCGCCTCCACGGACCGAGGTGACCTGCAGACGCAGGGATACGCTCGCTACGATCCGCAGGATTTGGCGCTGGACGCATACGGTGGAGTGTGGCCAGATGACCTGGCGCGACTCACTCGCGCCTTCGCCGACCTGCCGCATGACCGGTACGCCCCTGCCGAAGCGAATCGGTTCCGCCGTTTCGCCAATGCCGTTTACCTTCCCTGGGACGACACCCTCTCCTGGGTGCCCGGCAAGCCCGACCCGGAATACGGCAGCGTCGCTGAGTTCCGACAGTCACACCACCCCGACCACCAGGATGGACGGCACCTGCCCGATATCCCTCTGGATATCCGCAACAATGAGCTGTTGGTGCACTTGCTGCGCCTTGACGTACGGCGAACCCTGTGGCGGCAGGAATACCAGCGAAGCCCGCTGTACCTCTCTGCCCATCTGATGAGGTTCGCCCCGCACAGGGCAGACGAAACGGCCGTTGCCTCTCCCAACTGCATCCATCAGGACGGCAACGACACCTTCGTCTTCGCGCACCTGATCAGCCGCAGCAATGTCGTCGGCGGCGACAACCTCATCACCCGCCCGGAGTACGCCGGTCGGCAGCCCCATGAGGTGCCACCGAGCGATATCCACGCGGCGTTCACCCTCAATGAGTCCCTGGAGTCGTACGCCATCTACGACCGCCAGGTCAGCCACTACGTTGCCCCGATGCGGCGCGGCGATGGCCCAGGCCCTGGCGAGCGCTGCGTTCTCCTTGCCGGCATCGGGGCCTACGGCCCTCGGCTGTGATTCCCGCAGCTTTTTGTCGGTACTCACGTCCGTGCGGATGTCGACCGCCCTGCCCGGGCGCGCGGGGTTGGCGGTCGCGATCGACGCCGAATGGGTGGCGACGGCTGCGGAAGATTGCTCCGTCGGCCCTGTCGTCCCTGTCGGCGTAGTCGCGTCGATGGGGCGTGAATAGGGTGGGTACGTCGAGTGCCCCGACAGCCGCCCCGTCGGCTCAAAACCGGAGAGTGGCCCATGACCGATGCCGCAGCCTTGAGCACAGCGCTCGCTACAGAGAGCCTCGCCCGGGAGGGAGACAGCGGAGGCCCGAAACACCTCTTGCGGGTGAACGACCTGACGTTCGAAGTGCTGGCGGACCTCCTGGCATTGGCCCGCCAAATGAAACAAGAACCACGGGGATGGTCCCAGAGCCTTCAAGGTGCCGTGTTGGGGTGCGTATTCGAGAAGCCCTCGACGCGCACGCGGGTATCGCTTGCCACGGCAGCCCACCGGCTCGGCATGACTGCAATCGTACTGAACCGGCAGGAGATGCAGCTCGGACATGGCGAATCGTTGGAGGACACGACCAGGGTGCTGTCTTCCTACCTGGACGCGATCTCCGTTCGGACTTTCGAGCACCGCATCGTCGAGCGCATGACGGCCGTATCGACGATTCCGGTCATCAACGCCCTCACCAACACGCATCACCCCTGCCAGTCACTGGCTGACCTCTTGACCCTCCAGGAGCACTTCGGCAGTTTGAGCGGCCTGCGGGCCACCTACGTCGGAGACGGCAAGAGCAACACATGCAATTCCTTCCTGGAAGCGTGCGCGGCAACCGGTATGCATGTGACCCTCGCCAGCCCGCTCGGTTACGAGACCGACGAGGAAATCCTCGCCGATGCCCGCCGGGTCATGGCTGACACCGGTGGCTCGGTGACCCTCTCCTCGGACCCGCCCTCTGCCGTGCGGGAGGCCCAGGCCGTGTATGCCGAGATCTGGGCACCCATGGACAAGAAGGAAGAACACGCCCAGAGGGCCGAAGACCTGGCCGCTTACCGCGTGGATGGCGCCCTGCTCTCCCACGCTGCCGCCGACACCATGGTGCTGCACTGTCTGCCCGCTGTGCGGGGCGAGGAAATCACCTCTGAGGTGCTCGATGGGCCGCAGTCCCTCGTCTGGCGACAAGCAGCCAACCGCTTGCCCACTACTCAGGCCCTCTTGCACACGCTCATCGGCGCCGGCGGCTGACCTGTTGCTTGCCCGGATCGCGTGCCGGCCGGTGCGCGTGCCGGCCGGTCCGCGGGCCCGTGCGTGTGTCGGCGGTCCGCGGGCCCTCCGGCCGGGAGCGACCAGCGCCTCGAAGCGCCGGCTGACGCGTACCGTGCGACGGCGTCAGTGGGCATGTGGCGGGTTGGCGGTGCCGTCTTGTTGTTCGGGTCATACGTCGGACCACGTGTGCGTGAGTGTCCGGGCGACGTTCAGGAACAGGGCTGCGGCGGGCGTGGCGTGTACGGGGCGCCAGAGGAGTTCGAGGTCGATGGTGGGCAGGCCGGGGTCGGTGAGGGTGAGCGGGACGATCTCGGCCGAGGCCAGGCCGGCCGCCATGGAGGCAGGGACGAGGGTGAAGCTGTCGGGGTCGTCCAGGCGCACGTGGCGCAGGCCGGGGACGGGGTCCTCTTCGTAGGCGAAGGTCTGGCCGGTCTGTTCCAGGGCGGTGGTGAGGAGGGCGTGGTGGGCGGGAGCGTAGCGGGGCGAGTAGAAGCGGAAGGTCTGGCCTGCGAAGTCGCGCAGGCGCGCTGAGGTGCGGCCCGCGAAAGGGTGGCGGGCGCCGACGAGGGCGGCCAGCGCCTCGCGGCGCAGGGGCTGACGAGCGTATGCGGGGTGGTCGGGCAGGGTGTGGGCGAGAACGACGTCCAGCTCGCCCGCTGCGAGGGCGGTGTCCAGGTCCGGTGACCAGCCCTCGCGGGCTTCCACGGTAAGTCCCGGATGTTGTTCGTGTACGGCGGCCAGCAGGCGCGGGAGGGTGTCGTAGGCGGCGGAGAGGACGTAGCCCAGGCGTACGCACCCCAGTTCTCCGCGCCCGGTGCGCGCGGTGCGTTCGACGAGCCGGTCGGTGCGGGTGAGGATCTCGCGGGCACCTTTGAGGAAGACGGCGCCGGCCTCGGTGAGCCGGACCGGCCGGCGCTGGAACAAGGGGGTGCCGAGGTGGTCTTCGAGGGCGCGGATCTGGCGGCTGAGGGGCGGTTGCGCGATGTGCAGGCGTTCGGCGGCGCGGGTGAAGCTCTCTTCCTCGGCGACCGCGATGACGTACCGCATCAGCCGCAGATCAATCTCCATACCTTCAGGGTATCGGCAGGTACCTATTCGATCTTCGACAGCGGCCCCGGGGCCCGCCGACAATCGAGGCCGTGAGTACTACCTCCCCGACCTCCTCGACCTCGCAGACATCGCCGACGTCCTCGACCTCGCCGACCCCCTCGTCCGCTTCTCGCCGTCGGCTGGTGCTGGCGATCTGCTGCACGAGCCTGTTCATCGTGACGCTCGACAACACCATCCTGCAGATCGCCCTGCCCTCCCTTCAGCGGGACCTGCACGCGCCGCTGTCCGGGCTGCAGTGGACGATCGACGCCTACACCCTGGTGCTGGCCTCCCTGCTGATGCTCGCCGGATCGCTGGCGGACCGGTTCGGGCGGCGCAGGGTGTTCATGGCCGGGCTGACCGTCTTCACCGTCGGCTCCGTGCTGTGCTCCCTCGCGCCGACACTGCAGTGGCTGATCGTTTTCCGGATGGTGCAGGCGGTCGGTGGCTCGATGCTCAACCCGGTGGCCATGTCGATCATCACCCACACCTTCACCGACCGCCGTGAACGCGCCCGCGCGATCGGCGCCTGGGGCGCGGTGGTGGGCTTGTCGATGGCGGCCGGGCCTCTGGTCGGCGGCCTGCTGGTGGACACCGCGGGCTGGCGCTCGATCTTCTGGATCAACCTGCCCGTCGGCCTCGCCGCTCTGATGGCGACCCGCCTGTTCGTCCCCGAATCCCGTGCCGAGACCGCCCGCCGTCCCGACCCGGTCGGCCAGCTTCTCGTGATCGCCCTGCTGGCCCTGCTCACGTACGCGATCATCCACGCTCCCGACACCGGGTGGGCCTCGCCCGCCACCCTGGTCCGCGCTGCGGTCAGCCTCATCCTCCTTGCCGCCCTGACCTGGTACGAACTGCGACGTGAGGAGCCGCTGATCGAGCTGCGCTGCTTCCGTTCCGCACCCTTCACCGGCGCCGCCCTCAATGCCCTGGCCAGCTTCTCGACCCTGGGCGGCTTCCTGTTCCTGACCACCCTCTACCTGCAGAACGTCCGTCATCTGTCGGCTCTGCACGCCGGTCTGTGGCTGCTGCCCATGGCCGTGACAGTCTTCGCCTCCGCTCCGCTGTCCGGACGTCTCGTCGCGCGCGTCGGCCCCCGCCCGCCGCTCTTCGTCGCCGGCTGCGCGATCACCGCCAGCGGCACCCTGTTCGCGGCCTTCGACGGGCAGACCCACACCTGGTCCATGATCCTTGGCTGTGCCCTGTTCGGCACGGGGTTCGGCTTCGTCAACGCCCCCGTCACCCACACCGCCGTCTCCGGCATGCCCATCTCCCAAGCCGGCGTGGCCTCCTCGCTGGCCTCCACCTTCCGGCAGACCGGCAGCGTCCTCGGCATCGCCGTCCTCGGTGCCGTCCTCGCCTCCCACCTCGACCCGCACGCCTACGCCGCCACGTACACCGCCGCCGCCCGCCCCGCCTGGTGGATCATTGCCGGATGTGGCCTGACCGTCGTCGTCATCGGCCGGCTCACCAACACCCGCCACGCCCATGACTCCGACGGAGAACCCGTCCGAGAACCCGACCGGCTCGCGAACAAGCTGGTCAGGTAGCACTGCCGAGATCATTCCCGGGACAACTCTCAGACTGGGCAGATCACGCACAGGTGAAACTTCCGGAGTTCGGGGGCGCGTTGGCCACGTAGAACTCTCCGTCGTCGCCCTTGGGGCAGCTCCACAGGGTGGGGGCCTGCGTATCTCGTACCCCAACCCGAGTCGCTCGGGCTGGGGTACGACACAGCGCCGAGCCGTTGGGGACAGTAAAGGCAGCCGAAGGGACGTGATCCGATCCGCCGCGATCAGCTCAAGGGCGCTTGCGGGCAATTGCGGTCAACGGTTACGGAGCGTGGTGGTAGGAGTGTTGGCTGGTGTCCTCAGCACACGCAGTGGGCGTGCGGCCGCGCAGGGGGAGGCAGTTCGTACGTGGTGGCGGAGGAGCGACGGGTGGGGAACCTGGTCCTACCGCGGACGGGCACGGTCGATCGCTCGGCGGAGCTGGCGGAGATCCAGCGGCTGTTCGACGGGTCCTCGGATGAGGGGGCGGAGGGGCCGGCACGGCTGGTGACGCTGACCGGAGTGGGCGGAGTGGGGAAGACCCGAGTGGCGCTGAATGCCGCCGCCGCGCTTCAGCCCCGCTTCCGCGACGGCGCCTGGCTCGTGGAGCTCTCACCGCTGCGCTCAGGTGCCCTGCTGGCGCATGTCATTGCCGAGGCGCTGCCGCTGGCCGACCAGACAGCCCGGCCGATGATCGACGTGGTGGCGGAGTATCTGGCCGAGCGGGAGCTGCTGCTGGTGCTGGACACCTGCGAGCATCTGACCGATGCCTGCGCGCTGGCCGCCGAGGCGCTGTTGTGCGCGGCACCCGGCCTGCGGATTCTGGCCACCAGCCGCCGCACCCTGAACCTCGTCGGCGAACGGATCCTGACCATCGAGCCGCTGCCGGTGCCAGGGGTTGGCGATGCGCGGTCGGGTACGGCGGACGCGGTGGTCCTGCTGACGATGCGCGCTCACGAGGCGGTGCCCGGATTCACGGTTTCCGAGGCCGACCGCGCGGAGCTGGTACGGCTGTGCCGACGGCTGGACGGGCTGCCACTGGCGATCGAACTGGCCGCGGCCCGCCTGCGCGACCTGCCGGTACGGGAGCTGACCGCACGGCTGGACGACCGCTTCGCCGTCCTCGGCGACACCGACACCATCGAAGGAGACGCCGAACCCCCCTGGCATCAGGCCCTGCGCACCACCATCGGCTGGAGCCACCAGCTGTGCACCCCCGCCGAACGGCTCCTGTGGGCCAGACTGTCGGTCTTCGCCGGCAGCTTCGATGTCACGACGGCCCGGCAGATCTGCGCCGACCGCCACCTCCCGGCACAGCGGATCCCCGCAGTCCTGGGCACCCTGGCCGAGAAGTCGATCCTGATCCGGGAAGCGACCAGGGGCGGCGAGCGCTACCGGATGCTGGACACCATCCGCGAGTACGGGGCCCACTGGCTGCGCGGCCTCGGCGAGGACGACGCGCTGCGCCGTCGCCACCGGGATCACTACCTGGCACTCGCCCGCCGGGGCGACGCCGCTTGGATCGGGCCCGACCAGTTCGCTTGGTATGACCGGATCACCGCCGAGCACGACAACCTCCGCGCCGCCCTGGAGTACAGCCTGACCGAAGCCGAGGGCCACACCGCGCTGGAGCTGGCCGGCGCACTGTGGTTCTTCTGGCGTGCCTGCGGCTTCCTCAAGGAGGGCCGGTACTACCTGGAGCGGGCCCTGGCCGCCGACACCACTCCCTCCCGGGCGCGGGCGAAGGCCCTGTACATCTGCGGCACGCTCCTGCTCCACCTGGGCGACCTGCCCGCCCTCGAAGAGTGCGCCGCCGAGTGCACCGCCCTGGCCGCACACTTCGGTGAAACGGAGCGGACGTACGCGACGGCCACCGACCTTCGAGTGGCGGCCCTGCGCGGTGACCCGGCACGGACGGTGTCCCTGGCCGAGACCTTGCTCGCCACGGACTGGCGCGAGAAACCGCTCGCCTTCTTTCCTCTGGTGACCCTGGTGATCGGCGCCCACACGCACATCACTTCGGGACGCATGGAGGAGGCGTTCACCTTGCTGGACGAGCTGAGCGCCGTCTGCGACCGCAACGGCGAGCGCTGGATGCGCGCCTGGGGCGACTTCGTCCGTGCCCAGGCCGAGCTGGCACTGGGCAGGTTCGAGGAGGCACATGAGCACGCCCGGGCCGCCCTGCTCGTCGCGCGCCGACTGCGCGACGGCGGGGGCACCGGCTTTGCCCTCGACTCGCTGGCCCGATCCGCCGCCGCCATGGGGCACAGCCGGGACGCCGCCTGGCTGCTCGGCCTGGCCACGCAGCTGTGGGACACCCTCGGCCGGCCGCAGGCGGGCGTCCCCACGCAGGTGGCCGCCCGCCAAGCCTGCGAACAGCACACCCGCGCCGCCCTCGGCGACCGCGCCTACCAACGCGCCTTCGACACCGGCTACACCACCGACCTGGACACCGGCATCACCCACGCCCTCGCCCCCAAGCCGCGCCTCTAGATCGCGCCCCGGACAGTACGGGCCCCTCCTCCTGACCTGGCTCACCAGCCCGCCGCCCCCACCCCCCCGGTCGAACAGGGGACGGCCGTGGATGTCGGGTACGGCACGGCGGATTACCGGCCGGCGTACTCAGCAACGGTTGTGGCAGAGAAGGGCGTTCACCCCGCCCCGCCGTCGAGCAGCCAGTTGAAGCGCAGGCGTAGGGCCCGTTCCGTGCTGGCCGCCAAGGTGGCGACGCCGACCGCGATGTTGCCCCACATCGGCAGGTCGATGGGTGAGTTGAGGGTGCCGGTGTGCTGGGCGATGGCCTCGGGCTTGGTGAGCTGTTCGAGGAGTTGTGGGATGAGGAGGGCCAGGGCGGCGACGAGAATGCACGCTGAGAGGAGACCGATCGTGCGGCTCAGCGCTGGGTGCGCGCGGTGGAGGCGCGCGCGGCGCCCTTCGGCGGAGGCGGGATCCGGGACGAGCTGGTACTCGTCCCCCTCGGTGGTGACGTAGTGGCAGCGCTTGAGGCCGAAGGCGCTCATCTTCACTTCGATGGAGCCGCCCGGGACGGGGAAGACGGCAGGGAGCCTGGACTCGGCGTGCAGCCTGCCGTCGAGGTACAGGTGGGCTTTGACGTCTCCGGAGGACTGGTTCTGCCAGTGCCTGACGTCGACGGCATAGACCGCCTCCCGGCCGTTGGCGGTACGGGCCGTCTGCCGACTGTCGGCGGTGTGGAACGTGTGCCGGCTGTCGACGGTACGGAACGTCTGCCGGCCGCCGACAGTACGGACCGTCTGCAGGCCGTCGATGTCCGTCAGCCGCAGATGGAACAGCGCGCGGAAGGGCAACTGCCACCAGCGGAATCGCTTCAACGGTCGCCCGTCCCCGGGCTCGACCCGCTGCGTGACCCGACGGTGCCGCCACTCCTTGATCATGTGTCTCGCTCCCGTCACTTGCTCGGCTTCGCCGCGCACACCAGGTCCTTGGCCGGGCGCTGTCCTGTGGTCAGGAACGCTGTCGCCGCATCGTTCGCGCACGTGTTGCTGCCGAACGGGTAGACGCCGTACCCGCCCTGATCGGCGATCACCATCCTGGCCCGTTCGCCGAATGCCCGCCGCAACTGCTTGGCACCGGCCAGCGGTGTCCCCGGGTCGCGTTCGTTCTGCACCATGAGCACGTTCGACGGGCCCTGGTCGCCGATGCGCACCGGGGGCTCGACCTGCTTGTCCGGCCAGAACGCGCACGGTCCGATGCTGCCCGTGGACCCACCCACCATCGGGTACCGCAACTGGTCGATCGCGGCATTGCGCTGGTAGTCCCGGACCTGCCCCGGCCAACGGGAGTCACCGCAGATCACGTAGAGGCGACTGGCCAGGAGGTTCTCCGAGACCGGCGGGGGAGGCGGCACCGGCCTGCCCTTGTCGAGCGCCTGCCAGTTCTCGGCCAGCGTGGGCATGAGGCCGTCGACGTAGAGGCGGTCGAAGGTCAGCCCGCGGAACAACGTCCCGTCGATGCCGTCGGCCGGTTTGGCGTCCAGCCGCTTCGCGAGTTCGAAGAACTTGGCGGTCACCTGCTTCGGTGTGGTGCCCAGTCCGTATTGGGGGTGCGCGGCCGCGAACGCGGCGAAGTCCGGGAAGCGGTCCTCCATCCCGCGAGCCATCAGGCGGAAGGCCGTGAGGTCGTAGCCGCCGGGGCCCATGTTGCTGTCGAGTACGATCCGGTCGCTGCGCCCGGGAAACATCGTCGTGTACACCGCGCCGAGGGTGCTGCCGTAGGAGGCGCCGAGGTAGGACAGCTTCGGCTCGCCCAGCGCCGCCCGTATCCGGTCCATGTCGCGCGCGGTATTCGCGGTGGTGGTGTACGGCAGCATCCACGCCGTCGGTGAGGTGGCGCACTGCCGGGCGATGGTCCGCGCGTACTTCGCCTCCTTGGCGACGTCGGCCGCGGTGTGCGCGTACGGCGGGAAGTTGCCCCGCTGTTGCTGCTGCGGCGTCAGGTCGCAGGTGACCGGCGTACTGCGGCCGACGCCACGCGGATCGAAGCCGATGACGTCGTAGGAGTCCAGCACGTCCTTCGGCAGTCCCGCGGCGGCGAGGAGGGCCGGGTAGCCGAGTCCCGAGCCGCCGGGGCCGCCCGGGTTGGTCAGCAGCACACCGCGGCGCTTCGAGGGGTCCTTGCTCGCCAGCCGGGAGACCGCGATCTCGATGTGCCGGCCGTTGGGTTTGCGATAGTCCAGCGGGACGTCGAGCGTCGCGCACTCAAGACGGGGCTGCTTGTCGCCCCTCTGCGTGCCGGCGCTCTGCGAGCCGGCCCCCTGCGAGTCGGCCTTTTGCGTGTCGACCTCCTGGGAGTGGGCCGCTTGCGAGTCCGTCTTCTGCGCCTCGGCATCGGGCTCCTTCGGGCACGGGCCCCACCGCAGGGAGCTCTGCGTGGCTGCCTCCGTGGCTGTCTGCGTGGCTGTCTGCGTTGCCGTCACCGTGTCCGGCGTTGCCGCCGCCGATACTCCCGTTATCGCGGTCGCGGTGACCGTGGTAGCGGTAAGGGCGAGGTAGAGGGTCTTCCTGCGCATCCGATGTCCTCCTCAGGGCGCACGAGGTGCGCGTAGGCGGGCGGGGTTCCGGCGTGCGGTTCCGGCGGTTCCGGTGATTCCAACGGTTCCGACGGTTACGGCACGTGATCGACTCTGCGCCCTCGACGCCCCCGGCACATCAGCCCGGCGGCTCGAACCGTCTTCGACCACCGTCGAGACGGTTATTCGACTCCGGTCGAAGGCGTCTCGGCCTCTGGTCTGAGGCACCGGTCGCACGGCCCCGCGATAATGACCGGGTGAACACGGACCTCGCGCCACGCCTCGGAGGGTGGCAGCTGACCTGGCGCTTGGCGGCGGCCGCGGCAGTGGGCGCCCTGACCTGGATCTACACCGGTGTGCTGCTGAACTGGCAGGGGGCCGAGGCGGGCCCCTGGTTCCACATCGGTGATCCGCTGGTGGCTCTCGGCTGCCTGACGGCGCTGCTGTGGCGGCGGCGGTTCCCACTCGCCGTCGCCATCACGGTCGTGCTCGCTTCGGCCGTATCGGCGGCCGCCACCGGCGCGGCGCTTCTGGCACTCGGCTCGATCTCCACCCGTCGCCGCCCGGTGGAGATCGGAGGCGTGGTGCTGGCCTACGTGACCGGGGCACAGTTCAGCGTCGCGCTCTACCCGGTCCAGAGCTCGCCGGGCTCGTGGTGGCTCCGGCTCATGCTGCCGGCGTTGACCGCGGGCATCGCGGTGGCCGTGGGCATGGCCGTCGGCGCCAGGCGTGTCGAGGTGCGGTCCTTGCGGGACCGGGCGCAGAGCGCGGAACGCGAACAGACGGCCCGCGCGGAGCAGGCACGGGCCCTGGAACGCAACAGGATCGCCCGCGAGATGCACGACGTGCTCGCGCATCGGATCTCCCTGGTCGCCATGCAGGCCGGAGTGCTTGACCACCGCCGGGACCTGGCAGCCGAGGAGAGCCGCATGCTGGTCCGGGGCATCGCGGACGGCTCTCACCAGGCGCTGGAAGAACTACGGGACGTCCTCGGTGTGCTCAGGGCGGATCCGGGCCGCCCGGAACCACCACAGCCCTCCCTCGACGGCATCCCCGAGCTGGTGGCCGATGCCCGCTCCTCCGGACTGGACGTCCAGCTCAGCACCACCGTTACGGGAAGTCCGTCCGACGCTCTCGGACGCACCTGCTACCGGATCGTGCAGGAAGGACTCACCAACGCTGCCAAACACGCCCCGGGCGCACGCGTGCACATCACCCTCGAAGGCACAGCCGGCGGCACACTGCAGGTCAACGTCCGCAATTCCCGGCACACCGCACGCACCGAACACACCGCACGCACCGGACCACCACCGGCATCGGGATTCGGCCTGCCCGGCCTCACCGAACGCGTCACCCTCGCCGGCGGGCAACTGGACCACCGCCCCACACCTGACGACGGATACCTCCTCACCGCACAACTACCGTGGCCGAACCACCCCAGCGAAAAGAGAACTTAAGTGGACAGCCAGCGGAAGCCGGTGCGCGTCGTCATCGTCGACGACGAACAACTGGTACGGATGGCGCTGCGGCTCGTCATCGACGGCGAACCGGACCTGACCGTCGTCGCGGAAGCGGCCGACGGGGACGCCGCGATCACCGCGGTGGAGGAGCAGCAGCCGGACGTCGTACTGATGGACGTACGCATGCCAGGCCGCGACGGTCTCAGCGCGACCCGCGAACTCCTCGCCCGGCCTGCGCCGCCACGGGTGCTCATGCTGACGACATTCGACTCCGACGACCTGGTGCTGGGCGCACTGCGCGCGGGAGCACTCGGATTCGTCCTCAAAGACACCCAGCCGCCGCAGATCCTCGACGCGGTGCGCACCGTCGCGGACGGCAATCCCGCGCTGTCTCCGGCGGCCACGGCACGGGTGATCGCCGCGGCCACCGCACCGCAGTCCTCGCACGCCCGCGACTCGTCCCGCGAAGCCGCACGGAAGCAGCTGTCCACACTGACCGAACGAGAACTCGAAACCGCCCGGGCCATCGCGGACGGACTGGACAACCCGGAAATCGCCCAGCGGCTCCACATCAGCGTCGCAACCGTCAAGGCACACACCAGCAGCCTCTTCGCCAAGCTGGCAGCCCAAAACCGGGTACAGATCGCACTCCTGGTCCGCGACGCAGACCAATGACTGCGCTGACCGCAACCGTTGACCGCAATCTATGAGCGCAATGACGTGCCTTACTCACGCCGATCGTGTGCGGTTGCGGGCCGCCAACTGCGTTGACCGACCCTCGCGCGCCCGCTGAGAGTGCTGTTCACGCCGCCCGGAACCAGACCCCCAAGGATGTCGAACGGGCGTCCACGGTCTCCGTCATCATTCGCGACGGCGAGGGCCCGATGTCCGCGTAGCCCGCAGTAGTCATTGCCGTCCCAGTAACCACACGGTGCCACGGGCTTGCACGGAGGCGAGCGTCCGTCGGTTCGGGGACACGCACCCGGTACCAGCACGCAAGACTAGAGGTAGAACTGCTGGGCCCACTTGCGGTAGGCGCAGATGGGGCCGTCGCCGTCGTTGAGCTTGGGGTGAGGCACGTAGGTCTTGTGGTGGAAGATCTGGAAGTCGGGTGCCGCGTCACGCACGGTCCACTTGTTGATCAGCGTGCCGGCAGCCGATTCCGTGGGACGGCGGGGGAGGAGGCGCAGGGGCGCAAGGAGGCCACCGAGGTCGATGACTGTAGCCGCTGTGTACCAGAGGCGGATGCGCCAGGGCCCGATGCGGGTGGCCAGTACCCAGGCATCAGCGGTGACGCGACGCCCGACCGCGAGTTTCACGTGGAGGGCCCGCAGGCCGGCAATGGTGAACTTGGCCCTGTTGGGGATGATGCCGAGCACGGGAAGAGCCGTAGGCAGCAATGGCACCGAGACGGGTGGCGGAGACGCCGTCGACTACGGCCACCTCCCCGAACTGCACAAGGCGGGGCTCCGTACCCCCCGGTGCCGTTCAATTCCCTGTCGAGGTGCCCCTGGGCGGTACGCAGATGATCGGTCGCGATGTCGAGGGCTGACGCCAGAGCGGACTCCCACACATCACGACTCACCTCCCGCAGTGCTTCCGGAGGCAGTCGGGCGCCGGGCTTCGAGTTCGCGTCGGCGTGCGCGGCTTTGAGGGCCAGAGTGAGGGGCAGCGTGAAATTCCCGCGGTCGGCGTCGAATGCGGCGGTCTTCGAACGGGTGACGGCCGTGCCTTCCAGCCATGTCCGAGCATCCTCGACGTCGTCGATCAATTGGAAGCCCACGCCGAACTCGCGTACTGCCGAACGAAGATGGGTGAGGCCGACCGGCCAGAATGGGCTCGACATACAGCCTACGAGGAGTCCCAGCTCCATCATCGAGGAAGTCTTGCCGATGTGGATGGTCTCGTGGGTGGAGCGGGCCTTGAGCAGGCCGAGCCCGTTTTCCTCGCGTAGTTGCGCGACGTTGACTCGCTGGAATGCCTCGATGAACGCCCGCGTCAGTTCGGCGCGATCCTCGCACACAAGGGCCAGCGCCCGGACGGCGACAAGGTTTCCGATCAGCAGCGCTTGCTCCATGCCGACTGCCTTCCAGAGCGTCGGTAAACCGCGGCGCAGTATGCCCTGGTCCAGGATGTCGTCGTGAATGAGTGTGGAGGTGTGGAGCAACTCCAGGGAGGTGCACCGCAGGATGAGGCGATCCGAGATCACACCTGCGGCAGCAGCCGCCAGTCGCGAACGAAGCATTCTGCCGGAGGCAAGGTTCCTCGCATGATTCTCAAGGCGGTACGGGAGAAGAATGCGTCTGTATTCGTCCTGGAGTTCGGAAGCGAGTCGCGAGGTGAACGCGGCGAGAGCCGGGCGACTTGTGATTGCTGCCGGTTCTTCTTCTTGAGGCCCGGAGGGAGGCTTAACTTCCGGTACATCCACGGTCATCCTTAAGAGAGGCTGGCGGTCCGGGAGGATCGGATGTGGCCGACGGTTGTTTGCCGTTGATGGCTCCAGGAGAAGACCTGCCCGGCCCTCCGGATGCTCCGGCCGATGACTGAGAACTGTGGGCATCGGCGGTTGTGGAGTTGCTGGCCACGGAGGATCGGAGCAGCGCCGGGCTACGAGTACGCATCATTCGTGGATACGGTTCGGCATCGGCATCGACGCCGGCAAGGGGCATCGCTGGGATTCCTCATCCAGCAAGATTTGTTGCTGTTAAGGCCGGCTCGACGGGATTCGTCAAAAATCTCGCCCAAGGCCCTCCGGCTTCCGTCGCGATTCATGAATCACGTGGCCACGCATCGCGCCGATCAGTGGGCCGAGGAGCAGTTCCTCTGCTCCAGATCTCAATGGAATGGTCGCTGCGGAGACGCCGACCACAGCAAGTCCTTGGACGCCGTCATCCATGGTGGCCCGTCGACGTTCTTGCCGTTTCGGGAGCGAACACTGACTACTACGGCGAGACAGTCCATGGCGTACCCCCAGTCGGGTGAAGACCCTACACATCCACCTTGCCCAACCGTTGCGAGAAGGCCGCTCATGAGCAGCCCACAACACCTGAAGGAGTGAGTTCGCCGAACTGCGGATCTCAGGAATGGCTCGGTCCGGGTGATCCAGTCGATCCGGCTGGTGGAGTCGGTGGAAGCGCTGCCTCGTCGGCTCATATGTGTGCGCGATGTTGTCTGTTCGTCACTGGCCCTTCCCACTACAACCGGGGGAGACGGGGGCACTGTCGGGGAGGGGGCACCGTCGTGCCGCAACGTCTTGTCGTGTGCTGCGATGGCACCTGGTTCGATCCGTCCATGGCGTCCGTCTCCAACGTGCGCCGTCTGCACAACGCCTTGCGTGCCACCGATGCCGACGGGTCTCCTCAGCGCAGCCACTACGAGCCGGGAGTGGGGACCGAGGGCGGCGTGCTGAGTCGGCTGTTGGGGGGCGCGCTGGGGGCGGGGCTGTCGCAGGACATCCTCGATGCCTACCAGTGGCTGGTCACCGTCTATCGGCCGGGCGATGCCATCGCGCTGTTCGGATTCAGCCGCGGCGCCTACACGGCCCGCAGCCTGGCGGGCCTGATCACTGCTTCCGGGCTGATCGATATCGGCGGGCTGGACGCGTCCACTGCCGGTCGGCACGTGCGCCGTGCCTACGCCCACTACCGGGCCCGGGAGGAGGGCCGGCGGTGGCGTACGGGGCTGCGCTTCGGCTTCGATCCCGACGCCGCTGCCGCGATGCCGGTCGATTTCATCGGAGTCTGGGACACGGTCGGCTCGCTGGGCATCCCCAACCATCTGGCCGGCATCAATCTGCTCGTTCCGGCACGGCGCCTGGAATTCCGTCACAACGTGAGGCTGAACCCGCACATCAAGCATGCCCGCCACGCCGTGGCCATGGACGAGTGGCGTCGCCCCTTCACTCCCACGCTGTGGGACAACACGGCGGCGGATCACGATCAGGACATCGAGCAGCGCTTCTTTCCCGGCAGCCACATGGACGTCGGTGGTGGGCATGTACGGGCCGGGCTGAGCGACCGCGCCCTGCAGTGGATGATCCAGGAGGCGGAAGAGGCCGTGGGGCTGGGTTTCTCCCCGCACGCCCTGCGTCAGATCAGTCCGGATCCGGCAGACATCCAGCATGACGACAACCGGGGCATCTTCGGCGTGGTGCCTCTGCTGACCGAGCCCGTGCTGGACACCGTGCTGCAGGTGGTGTGGCAACTTCGGCCACGCGCCGTACCGCCCGTCGTACCGTCTGCCGACAGCGCGAGGCTGCCCGTGCCCGGCCCTTGGACACTGGATGAGTCGGTGCGGCAGCGACAGGAACAGCAGCCGATCACCAGCGGACCCTACCGGCCCACTCGCATCCTCCAGCCCGGCGAAACCACCACGGTGGAGGTGTTCGCCCGCGAACTGTGGAACGACACCGGCCTCTACCTCCACCCCGGCACCTACACCTTCCGCGCCACGGGCCGATGGCTGGACGGCTGGATCTGGTCGGGTCCCGACGGCACCACCGGGTGGGCCCAACTGCACCCCGCCGTCGCGCTGCGCCACGTCGGCACCCTCATCGGCCAGGGCGTCCGCCTCTACCGCAGCGTGACCCACCAGGACGAGGCGACCGCCCCGGGTGCGCCACGTGAGGTGGATCTCCCGTGGATGCACCTCGTCGGCTGTGTCGCCAACGATGCGCAACACCTGCAGGACGCCCCCGGAGGCCGCGGCCACGACCGCATATCCGTGGGCAGTCACGCCACTCACCGCTTGGAACAACCCGGCTACTTCTACGCATACGCCAACGACGCCTGGGGCTTCTACGGCAACAATCGGGGGAGTGTCTTCCTGACCGTCAGCCGGGATTCCTGATCAGCGGACGGGAGACGGGCGGCGGATGCTCCCGCAACGCCCGTGGATCTCATCCCCTCTCACCCGCTCGGCCTGCGAATCGAAGACGCCAGGGCGCGGGGCCGCCTGCGAAATAGCGAGGAGGTTCTGCCCGCTCCCCGCTCGTCGGGCCACTGTTCGCGCCGCCCGCGTCCTGTGTCGTATGGCGTCGGCCTGTGACCGCCCACGATCCGGCGGTCGGGTACACCATCGGCGTTTTTCGTGCGCGTACGACGTGCGGCTGGGGCGCCGGGTGTGGTGCGCGTGATGACCGTTGCTGTTGGCTGGAGATCGTCGCTCTCTGGTGGTGGGCGGTTTCGGGATGTAGCGTCGGCAGCAGCTGTCGTGGTTCGCAGTCCCTGCCCTCGCTGTGGCGTGGGTGTTTTGCTGTGTGGTGCCGGACCAGGGCGATCACCTCCGGGCCGCACGGTGCGGTCTGATTTCGATGGAGAGGCACAGGCATGGCAAGCGGAACCGTGAAGTGGTTCAACTCCGAAAAGGGTTTCGGCTTCATCGCGCAGGACGGCGGGGGTCCGGACGTCTTCGCGCACTACTCCAACATCAACGCCACCGGCTTCCGTGAGCTGCAGGAGGGCCAGGCCGTGACCTTCGAGGTCACCCAGGGCCAGAAGGGTCCCCAGGCGGAGAACATCACCCTCGCCTGACCCTGCCCGACGGGCGGACCGGTCTACGGGGCTCCCAAAGTCCCGTAGACCGGTTTGTGCTCTCCCCCGACCGGGGCCGGCGCGCGGTCGCTCGCTGACGCGGGCAGGGGCACCGGCTCCGGATGCGTCGTGCGGCGGCTGAGCGCCAACGGGACCCTCGAAGAGAGTCAGTACGGACTCGGACACCGAATACTCCGGTTGGTGAGCGAAGCGAATTCGAACAGGCAGATCGGCGCCCAGGCAGTCGGAACCGGACCCGAAGGTTTCGGCGAAGCCTGCTCGTCCCGGGAAAAAGAACCTGCTCGTCCCGGGGAGGAGAGGAGGCGCCCGATCATGCTCACAGGGCCGGGACGCCGGCGGCTTGTACCAGTCGGCCCCGTGCGTGGTACTTCCGTGCCCCTCCAAGGCCGCGGATTGTGGGCCTGGCCGGGGCGGTGGCCAGGGGAATGAGTACCTTTGCCCGGATGAGAACCGGAGTCAGCGTGTCTTCCTGGCGGGTCGGGGCCCCCTCCACGCCCGTGGTCGACGTCACCGTGCCGTACGCGAACGAGAACCGGAACCGTGTGCTGCTCCGGGAGTGGCGGCGTCAGGGGGGCGAGTCGGTGCCGGCCCCGCCTCTACGGCTGCCGCGGCACAGCGAAGGGACGTACCGCGCTCGCATCTACAAGCAGAACTTGCTCGACTTCTTCCTTGAGGACCAGTACAGCGACGCGGTCGCGGGAGCACCGGGGGCCCGGGTGGGCGCCTCGAGGACCTGATCGTGACGAGCGTGACGCTCAGTGGTGAGTGGCGCTTCGTCTCGGGGAACCAGCGATCCACCGCAGGAGCCGGGATGCTGTGTGTGCGGAGGAACGAGGACCCGTGGGACTTCGAGATCGCCCGGGGCACCCGGGCGATCACCCTGGTCCTTCCCGCGAGCGAGATCCGCTTCCCGGCGAACACGCGGGAGTTCACCACAGAACAGGCGTCGGCCGCCGCGGCACTTCTGCTCGCCCAGCTCCGCCTCTGGGCGGAACTGTCGACGGACTCAGCACTGCCGCCGCCTGTGCCGCCCGCAACGCCACTCTGGAACTGTTCAGAGGGCTGATGAACGACCAGGTCGTCGACGGCGCGGAGGTCGCACCCGCGCTCCTCAGGGCGGCGATGGACTACATCGAGGCCCGGCTGCTCACCGACCCCGACCTCAACCCCCGGGGGATAGCGGCGGCGCTGAACGTGTCCGTCCGCACCCTTTACCGCGCATTCGGCCAAGGGGCCACATCGTCGGTCATGGGATATGTACGCGAACGCCGTCTCGCACGCGCCAGGGCAGAGTTGGCCTCGACACGCCTGACCGTATGAAATCGCCGCTTGCTGGCACTTCGCCGACAGCAGCCATTTCGTCAAGGCATACAAGAAGCGCTTCGCCGAGTCCCCGGCCCGGTTTCGGATGGCTCATAGCCCCTGTGTGAGCGGCATGACCAATACGCCGCCCGCAGTGGCTGGGATGCGTTCACTCGATGGGAGGCACTTGGGGGCCAAGGGGTTCGGGCCGGGGCGTTAGGGCGAGAAACCGATCCGACAATGTCCTTATGCGACAGAGGAGTTGACTGGTGTCACATCGAGTGCGCGGCATACTGGTGGCCCTCGGGGTCCTGCTAAGCGTGTCCGTTCCGGCCTCGACCGCCAGAGCCGAGCCCGTATCGGCCGCACCGCTGGTCGACATCACCTGCCCGGTGGGAAGCCAGGTCGGCACCTACAGCCCGGGCCTCACGTACGAGGCTCGCGGCGTCACCTTCCAGGCGCGCGGCAACGTATCCGGCTGCGTCGATCTCAGCGGGCACGGCATCGCCGGCGCCACCTTCTCCGCCAGCGGCCAGGGCACGGCGAGCTGCCTCGCGGGCAGCGTCTCCAACACGATGACCTACCACTGGAGCACCGGGCAGTCCAGCACTGTCAAAGGCACCGGTGCGATCAACGTCAAGCCCAACGGAATCACTGTCCTGGTCCTGACGGGCACGGTGGAATCCGGCCTGTTCACCGGAGCTACGGTCGTCCAGACCAAGGTACTGCTCAACACCGAAGTCACCGCCTGCCTCAGCCCGGAAGGGCTGACCTCCGTCGCAGGCCCGGTGAGCCTGACCGTGACCCAGTAACGAACACCGGGTAGACGTAGCTCCTGCCGCCCCGGCCAGACAGGCCGGGGCGGCAGGAACAACTGGGACTGGTGCACCGCTCGTCCACGGCCCCACCGCCCGGAACTCTCCCGGGCCCTTGCCCGCTGACCCGGCGCCGAGCAGTTCTGGCCACAGGCACACCAGCCCGGTCCACGACATCCTCAAGGGCCGACCTGACCTCGACCACCACGGCGGCCGCACCATCGAAGGCGTCGGCGACCGCGTGACCCAGCGGATCATGACGATGACCTGCGCGATCTGGCACAACTGCAACGCCGGCACACCGATCACCAGGTCATTGATCGCTTACGGCCACTGAGCCGCATCGGACGAGCCGCGAGTGTTGCCCGGGCGGCCGGAAGCCTGCTCGTTCGCCGGCGTGTCGCCCGCGTCCCAGCAGGGGCTGACCACGGCCACCAGCCGCAGCCCTCGCCAGAACGCGCCCGCCGTTGATTCCTCGGCCAGCGGATGAGCTGTGGCGGCGAACAGCACCCGCAGCGGCTCGGCCCCTAACCGACCCCGGGCCCTGAACGGCGAAGACTTGGCCGGCATCCGCCAAGCTCCCCACAAGCCGGCCCCGCGCAAGCACGCCACCAGATGCCGTAACACCTCCAGATACGGCGCCGGCGAGAACAGCGCCAGACCGAGGACGAAATAGACCACCAGCCGGGCGGGCAGCAGCCGTCTGCGTTGCTCGGTCCGGCCGCACGCAGCCACCACCCGATCGACCAGACCCGGCGGGTACACCCAGGTCAACAGTCCCAGACCCGATAACTCCGGCACACCCTCAGCCACCGGCGCCACCCCCGGGACACCGTGCCAGCAGCCTACGCCCACACCTGAAGCAACGGCATTGCGCCTAGATGTGCTGTCCGGGGACGTTGGTGACAGGTAGCTGGCCTACGAAGGCCTCCCATGGGTGAGGACCTCCCCTGCAGGGAGCGGGGCGCGGACGGCGGGGCTGGACAACCGGGGCAGCTGCCCGGGTGGGCACGCGGCAGTCGTGCTGAAGTCGCGCCGAGTGGTGGAAGCCGGGGTCCGGGTGCTGTCCGTTGCTGTGGTGCCATGCCGGCAGGGGGCCGCCGCCTGCCGGCGCCCGGGACGGGTCCGCCTCACACATCGCTCGCGTGAGGTCGTGCATTGAGCGATCGTAAAAGGGACGTTGATCGTCGATCCCTAGCGTTTGCGGCGCATCGATCACCGATCAACGGCGAGGTGAAGTAAGCATGTTGTTCCGCACGCGGGGCAAGGGAACGAACTCTTCCTTATGGGCCGGGGCGCACCTGTCCCGGGGGAGGGCCGCGGTCATGGCCGGGGTGCTGGCGAGCGTGTCGGTGGTGGCGCTGGGGACGGCTACCGCGGCGTCGCAGGGTTCGGAGGAGACGACGACGGCTGCCGTGCAGGCGGTTCCGGCGGGCGACTCGGCGCGTGAGAACTGGCAGCCGCCGATGGACCAGCGTGATGGTCCCGGGGACCCCGGGACGGAGCCCGGCAAGCTCAACACCGACTTCCTGATCAGCGAGGTGTCGCCGGCGCAGTACAAGGGCTGGTGGTACCAGACCCACGTGAAGGGGGTCAGCGTCACGTGGATGACGCCCTCGGGGCGGGATCCGTACGACGGCTGGGACTGGATCGAGATCGTGGACCAGAACAACCGGCGCGTCACATGGGACTGGGCCTGCGGCCAGGACCACTGCGGCGCGTACGGCTCGACCCTGATCAGCGCGAACCTGGAGAAGGGCATGGAGTACAAGGCCCTCTACTGGAGCGACGGGGGCCGGGTCACCAAGGGCTGTCTGCGGGCCGAGTTCGAGTTCTGGGCCTGACATGGGGGGCTCAGGAGAGATGGCGCGAGAGGCCGAACGCCGTTCAATGCGGCGGCGATTGACCAGTACGGTGGTTGTGGTTTCCGTGCTGGCGGGTACGCTCGGTGCGGGAAGTGCGGTCGCCCAGAACGGCGCAGAGCACCCGCCGCAGGCCCAGACACAGACGCAGGCTCGGTCACAGACGCAGGCCCAGCCCCGGCCGCAGGCGGTAGGAAGCGACGAGGAGTACGCCAACCTCTACACGCACACGGTCGCCAGCGTCCGCAACGCGATGCTGGGGGAGGACGCCTCCCGGCAGCCCGGGTCCGGCTATCTGATCCGGAACCCCGACCCCAGAGCCTTCCAGTCGAGCTACATCGGACGGCTCGCCGCGCGCGACGACATCGACGGCGGCATGGTCCGAGGGCTCTTCCGCCGGTCCGACAACTATCTGCTGGGGTTCTACGTGGAGCACGGGAACCGCCAGACCCTCTACACCTTCACCGAGGGCGGGAGCGACATGATCCCGCGAGAGGTGTACCAGGGCGTGACCAGGGCGCGCTTTCCCTTCCCCGTCACCTACCAGGACCTCCCCAGTGTCCATGTCAGCCGGGGCCGTCTGCAGGATGCCGTACGCCGCCTGTTCGACCACGACCCCAGCACGAGCAGCTGGGGACTGCGGCCGGATGTCGAGACACTGGCCGTGGGCCTGGCCGAAGGGGCGCGCTTTCAGGTGATTCCCGGCCTGATAGCCCAGCACATCCGCGGCGGGCAGGACTGGGTAGTGGGCAACCACGCGGATGAGATCCAAAGCTGGGGCCAGCGCTCCGAAGTCGTCGTGGAAGCGCACGGGGCCGACCGGAGTGGCCTGGGCCCCTTGTGGCGGCAACGCCACGAGTTCCCCTGGAACGGCGACCCCCGGGTGTGGCTGACCGCGCTGGACCTGGCCCGCCGTATGTATCTGATCAAGCCAGCAGCGAAGCGCTGATGTAGCGAAGCCGGTCACCGGGGACGGTCGGCGGCGTACCCACCTCATGCCGGAGGGGGAGGCACTGCCGCCACTGCGCCAGTGCCTTGGCGCCGGACGTCCCCGGTGTTCTCGGGGACGTCGATGGACGCGTCGACAGCCAGCTCACTGCCATACCCGGAAACCTCGGGCCCACCGATCCTACGAATGACCGGTGCGAGCGCGCGGCAGCACCGTAGGGCTGAACGTGTAGCCACCGGCCCGTCTTCTGCGTTGTCCAGGACGGTTTGGTGGCGGTCCAGCACGGGAGGCGGGTGCGCCCGCCAGCCGGTGACGTGGTCCTCGGACGTCAGGCCAGGGATGCGCCAGCCGCTCTGGTCCCGGCGGTGCGGTCGCTGGTACGGGTGTCGGCGACCGACGCCGTCACACGTACGGCGGCAGCATCTTCGCAGCTCACGTACGACGACCGCCAGGGCCAACCGCGCTCGCGAATGCTCCGCGACCTCCCGTCGGCTCCTCCGCCGTGTCGGTCGCCGGCCCGAGCCATCTGGTCTGCGTCGCGCGCATGCGCGCATGGGGGCATGCGTGCATGGGGGTGAAGCCGCTCAGCGGGGCACATGGGCGCCGCCGGCGGGAGGTAGCTCATGTGAAGGATGTGCAAACGATGCGGTGTCGCGGCCTCTCAGACAGAAGGGTGCGCCTTGCCGCTCTTCCGCCCGTGCCGGAGGCCATGGTGATCGAGCCGTTCTCGGTGCCCGAGATCTGGATGCCCACGCGCTTTCGTGACGTCGGCACCGAGCCCGGGACCCGGTGCAACCTCGCCGGATGCGAGAACTACCTGGCGTCGTACCAGGCCGTCCAAGCGGTCCGGGAAGCCTCTGCCGACCTGCTGATCGACCACTGGAACTCCCAGGACACAACCCTGCGCCGACAACTGGGGGACGCGCACGGTGTGGGAATCGACCAGGTTCTGCTCACATCCGGAGCGACGGGGGCCATCCGGTACGCCTTCGAGGTGTTCGCCGGTCCTGACATCCACATGGGGCTGCTGCTCCCGGACTGGCCCGGCTTCCGCTTCTACGCCGAACGCGCCCGAGGCAGGATCAGCCGCCTGCGGCACCACGACTGGCCGTATGCCGTCTCCATCGACGAAATGATCGACTTCGTCCGTGCGGACGGCCTCGACTTCGTCATCTTCTCCAACCCGAGCGCCGTCACCGGCCGTCGGTGGCCCGCCGAAGAGATCAGCACACTACTCTCAGCCTGCCCCGATACGCTCTTCGTGATCGACGAGGCAGACTCCATCTACCCCCAGCAGTCCGGATCACCACTGGTCAACACGTACGCCAATGCCCTGTTCCTGCACAGCTTCTCCAAGTTCTACGGCCTGTCCGGCCTCCGGATCGGCTATCTGGTCACCCCCCGCGCCTACGCACACCACCTGGCACGCACGATCTCCCCGGCGGAACTGGCGAGCATCGCCATCGTGGCGGCCCGCGCGGCCTTGAGCGACACCGACTACCAGCACACAACGCAGCGCACCGTCGAGCGGAACCTGGACACGCTCACTCACGCAGTCCGCAGCACATCGATCCGGCTGGCTCCGCACAGCGCGTGCTTCGCCGCATACCTCGCCGCCCGCGACGAGACGCTGGACCTGCCCCGCGAACTGGCCCACCTCGGCGTGGACATCGTCCCCGGCAGCGCATTCGGCCTGGCCCACGGCGGCAGGATCAACCTCAGCAACCCTGCCCTGATCGAGCGGCTCGTCGAGGTCCTGCCTGCGTTCCCCGAACACCCCGAACACCCCGAAGGTCCAGCGAGCAAGACGCAACGATGAGCGCGCAACCAACTCCCCGCTTATGACCTCGCAACCAACTCCCCGTTTCCCGTCGTACGTTTCCCTCGGGGCCGAGCTCCGGCGACCTGAGCAGACCTGCCAGGTCTCCGACACCGATGCGTCCAGCCCCAGAATCCGTGCGATGGCGCTGCGTGTACCGCTAGCTGCCCTACGACTTGGGCACCAGCGTCCTGGCCATCGTCATCAGCCTCGCCGCCGGAAGCGTCGCTTGCACCGTCGCCGGAATCGTCACCGGCTGAGGAACCGCTCCCGGTCGACGATCGCCCGGTCGATCTCGCCCGACGCGACCAGGTCGCCGGAGTCGTCGACCGCCTGCACGCGGAACGTCAGCCGCCGTCCCGACGGGGCCACCGGCGGTTCGGTGAAGATCTCCACCTTGCCGCCCACCCGGGTGGCACGCGTGTGCTCGATACGGACCGCGGTGCCCACGGTCGTCTGACCCGTTCCGGTGAACGGCGCGGCGGCCTGCACGGTGGCCGCCTCCATCCAGGCGATGAGCCGTGGCGTGGCGAGCACCGGCACATCGCCGCTGCCCACCGCCACCGCGGTATCGATGTCGGTCACTTCATGGCGCATGGCACCACGCTAACCCGGCGGCCGCGTGCCCGGCTCACGGACCTGCCGACGCGGTCGGTGCGGTCGGAGCGCGAAGCGGCATGGCGCCCCTGGCATGACGCGCGCCGCCCGGACGGCTCGCTCCGCTGCGGCGCGCGGCACTCTACCGCGTGGTCGGCCGGACGCGCGGCCACCGCCTCCTGACCTTCCCGGACGCAGCTCGTTGATGGGTACGTGGACGGACGGGAAGGACGACGGGCCCCGGTTGGTTGGTTGGTCCTGTGGGAACCAACCAGGTCTGACGAGGGCCCGTCTGTGGTCCCGTGAGCGGGTCTCTCGATGGACCTACCGGGCGTCGGAGGCGGCGGCCGGCGGTATCACCTGATGGGACCGATGGCGCCCCAGGCGGCGATGTTGTTCTTCACCCCGGTGGTCTGCAGGTCCAGGGTTTTGTCGGTACCGCCCTCATCGCTGGCCAGCCACAGTCCCTGGACGGTCGTCTCGCCGAGCGGCCCGTGTTGCGCGAACCTCATGGCCTTCACCCATCCGAGTTCGGGCCACCAGTTCTGATATTGGCGGTCATCGGCAGAGCGCCAGCCGATGCTGAGGCTGCCCATGCACCAGCCGGGCGCGATGCCGGAGTTGTCGTGGAACACGCGGACCTTTTTTAAGTCTCCGATGTCGTCGATGGTCACCTTGTAGACATCGAAGTCCTTACGCTCGAAGTCGTTGCCGGCCTTGTCCAGCGGTATCTCCGGGCTCTTGCCCTTCTCGCCGATCAGCTGGATCTTCACCGCGGCATCGGTACCTGCGTCGTCGACGTCGGCTGTACCGATGTTGATCGAGTACGTGATGTTCCCTGACATGCGACCTCCTGGAAAGAAAGGGCCATGAGCTGAGCACGGCAAACGGCACGCTAGGGCGCGAGTGATCGCGCTGCCAGGCCGCGATCCGGCCAGCGCCGCCTTCAGGCCGGACCGGAGTGACTCCCGAGGGTGGCCCAGCTGCTCGCGCAGGCCCGGACGACGAGCCTGGCCAGACCGCGTCCCCGGAACTCCGGAACTCCGGAACTCGGGCGAAACGATCACGTCGGCCAGACCTGCCTTGCCACCGCCACCCTGGCGTCGTAGACCGAGACGGGTACCGCGATCCACCCGGCATGCGCCACCAGGCGCTCTGCCACCCTGATGCCAACATGGTGCTCCTTGGCTCGCCAGGTCAGGCCAAGGCGGAGACCTCGAACGGGTCGGGTTCGTCACCTGCGATGTCGTTCAGGTCGGCGGACGTGTACTGCTGAAGAGCCGTCACCTGCGGAGAGGGGAGGGGGAGGGGGAGAGCATGTGGAAGTCCTCTTCGTTCGTGTCGCCCGGCATCGCTCATCCCTTCCGTGCTTGCTGTTCGGCATTGGCTTCGCGCCGTCGACCGTTGCCGCCCGGCTCGCCGGGAGTGCGTCGGTGCGGGGCGCGGGCGGTGAGCGTCAGCAGCAGGGCTGTTGCCAGGCCGAGTGAGCCCGCCGCGAGAAGCTGCACTCGGTAGTCGAAGACGGCGATCATGGCTGTGCCCGCGAGGAGGGCGAGGCCGGTCGGGGCGAAGACCAGGGTGTTCGCGGTGGCCGCGACCCGGCCGAGGAGTTCGTCCGGCGTTTCCTTCTGAACCGTGGTCAGCGCGCTGATGAGCGGCCAGGGCAGGCCCAGGCCGATGAGCAGGCTGCCGCCCAGTACTACTGGGACGAGGCCGGTGAGCCGGACCAGGGCTCCGAGGGCGAAGACGGTGAGGCCGATGGCCGACAGGGCGCGTGCCGGGACGCGGCGCAGGAGCGCGCCGGCCGCCAAACCGCCGATGACTGAGCCGATTCCCTGGACGGAGGTGAGGACGCCGGCGAATGCTGCGGGCTGGTGCAGGCCGACGTCGAGGAGTGCGTACGTGGCCGTGCTGCTGAGGCTCGATGCTGCCATGGCGCAGCCGGCCCCGACCACCAGGGAGCGCAGCATCGGATGCCGCCACAAGTAGCGGATGCCTTTCGCGGTCTCGGCGGCCCAGTGCTGCCGTTGCCGGTCCGCGAGGCGGGGTTCACGTACGCGGATCAGGCTGAAAGCGGCTGCGGCCAGGAGGAAGGACAGGGCGTTCAGCAGAGCGACGGTGGGGCCGCCGAGGAGGGTGAAAAGGCCCGCACCGATCAGGGGGCCGAGCAGTTTGTTGCTCTCGATCGCCGTCCGGACCAGGCCGTTGAAATCCCCGCGCAGCTCGCCGGGAACCGCTGATGCGATCAACGCGGTTTCGGCGGCGTCCATGAGCACGGTTCCCGCACCCACCATGGCCAGCACGGCGAAGAGCAGCCAGACGTCCTGCGCAGAACGCACCGCGAGCGGTGCCGTCATGACCACGGCCAGGGCCAGACTCGTGGCGATCAGGAGCGTGCGGCGCCGCATGCGGTCGGCCAGCGTGCCGAGGAACGGTCCGGCCAAGGCAGGCGCCCAGGAGCAGAAACTCACCAAGGCGGCCAGGCTGTTGGAACCGGTGAGCTCCTTCACCCAGACCCCGGCGGCCAGCAGCATGGCCGAGTCGCCGAAGCCGGAGACGACCACTCCCGTCATATAGAGCCGGGCATTGCGGTCCCGCAGCACCGTGAACAGGCCCACCGCCATAACCAGCCCCCTCCGCTGCGTCCGCAGGCTTCGGCACCCTACCCCCAACCATTTCGTTGGGGGTAGGTGTTGGTGATGGTGGCATGCGTTTTACTTGCCGGTGTGACCGACACAGATCCCGTCCTGAGGGCCCTTGCCCATCCCGTGCGGCTGCGGATGCTCACGCTCATGTGGCCCGGACCCATGTCCGCCGCAGAGCTCTCCCGTGAGCTGGACATCTCCCATGCCCTGGCCAGTCGACACCTCCGCAGTCTGGATGCCGTCGGCCTGGTCGAACTCGCCGAGGAGCGCACCCGCCGCGGGGGCCGGGAACGCCGCTATCGCACCGTCCACGGATCACCGCTGTCCGACCGGAGCGACGGGACGCAGCTGCTGGGGGCCACCTTGGCCCACACGCTCAAGGACCGCGCCGTACGCCGGCATCCGGACGGCAGGGGGGTGACGGTCGACGCCGAATTGTGGGTGGAGCCGGCAGCCTGGGAAGAAGCCCGACGGAAGCTGGCCGACATCGCGGCGGAACTCCACGACGCCGCCCGCCCGTCGCGCTCAGCCGGAACGATTCCCGTGGGTGTGACCCTGATGGCCTTTCCCATGCGGGAGCAGCCGCGCACCAGCACCGGTGAGGAGCCGTCACGGCCATCGGACTCCGCATAGGTCCTGGTGCACCTACCCGGTAGGCCACATGCGCGCCCTCGCGCCCACCGATGCCGAAGCCTCTCTCGGTACCGAAGCCTCGCTCGGTTCCGAAGCCTCGCTCGGTTCCGAAGCCTCGCTCGTCGCGGTCGCGGTCGTCGGCCGCCCACCGCGGCAGAAGTGGCAGAAGCGGATCTACCTCCTGGCGGACGAAGGCCTACCTTCTGGAGGACGTCACGAACCCATCGCCCGAGGCTGCGCCCGCTTGATGCCTACGCCCGCCAGCAGGCTGATGTCAGCGTCCGCGGGCTCCGTCCCGTCGGCGGGGCTGGTGGGCCGCCAGCGGTGGCAGCAGCAGATCCCCGGGTCGATCAGGTCGAGCCCGTCGAAGAATCGGCGGACGTCGCTGTGCGAGCGAAACTGCACCGAAGTGCCGGAGTTTCGGTAGGCCTCCGCGACGTTGTTCCACGTGACAGGGTCGAAGTCGGGCGTGCAGTGATTCATGGCGAGGGCGCTGCCCGCCGGGAGCGGGTCGAGTAGCCGGCGCACGATGGCGTAGGGGTCATGCGGGTCGGTGACGAAGTGCATCAGCGCGTTGAGGGTGAGGGCGATGGGCTGGTCGAAGTCCAGGACCTCGGAGTCTTCCACGGCGCTCATCAGCGCATCGGGGTCGGTGACGTCGGCTTCGATGTAGGCTGTGCGTCCCTGTGTCGTGCTGCGCATGAGGCGTTCGGCGTACTTGAGGACCAGGGGATCGTTGTCGGCGTACACGACGCGGGCGTCGACCGCGACGGACTGGGCGACCTGATGCAGGTTGGGCTCGGTCGGGATGCCCGTGCCGATGTCGAGCCACTGGCGGATGCCGTGCTCCTGGGCCAGTACACGGGTGGCCCGGTGCATGAACGCCCGGTTCTCGCGGGCGGTCACGGGCAGGCCGGGGTGGGCCTTGGCGGCGACCAGAGCCGCCTCCTTGTCGACCTCGAAGTGGTCCTTGCCTCCGAGGAAGTAGTCATACATCCGGGCCGAATGCGCCCTGCTCGTGTCGAGATCCCGGCCGGTCTGGCTGCTGGTCATGTTCGCCCTTTCATGCGTGTATCCGCCGGCCCGCAGGCCAGGCACGGACCGGTGTTGTCGTCCCTCGTACCGACCGCCGCTTCACCCGGCGGCCAAGTGGTCGGCCAGGCCCTCTTTGACCCCCCGCAGGAATGCGGCGATCTCCTCCGGCGCGTAGATCAGCGCCGGCCCGGCCGGGTCGGTGGACTGCCGTACAGCCACGCGGCCGTCGGCGAGCTTCTTCGTCTCGACGCACTGACCGCCGGTCGGCCCGCTCCAGGGACGCTCCCAGCCCTGTTCCCCGAGATCGCGGGCCGGCATTCCGTTGTAGACGCCCTCGTCGGTGACGGTCACGAGTACTCCTTGCGCATGCGGTTCAAAAGCCTCCTGCTGTCCTCGGAGGACGTCTGCAGCGCCAAACGGGAATGCGCCTCCAGATGGGCGACCACGTCCGCGCGCTGGTCCAGGTATACGGCGGCCGACAGGAGTTCGCTGTACACGATGTCGGGCAGCTCCGGTTCCTCGAACCGGAAATACGTGAACGGGGCGCATGCTCCGACGTGTGCCCCCGCGGTGAAGGGCACGATGTCGACGCTGATGTGCGCGAGCTCGGACACGTCCAGGAGCCGCTCGATCTGCTCCCGCATCACCTCAGGACTGCCCACCTGTCGGTGCAGGACGGCTTCCTCCATGACCACCCACAATGTGGGGGCATCCTGCCGTTCCAGCAGGCTCTGGCGACGCAGCCGCAGTTCCACGCGGCGCGTGAGTTCCTCCTCGCTGCCGTTCGGCAGCCCGCCGCGCAGCACGGCACGGGCGTAACCGGGAGTCTGCAGAAGGCCGGTTATGTACTGGGGGTCGTAGGTGCGCAGGGTCTTGGCGTCGGTCTCCAGGCTGACGAAGGCGGTGAACCAGCTGGGGACGGCATCGCGGTAGGAGTGCCACCAGCCGGGCTCGTTGGCCTGCTCGGCCAGCTCGACGAACTCGTCGATCTCCCGGCGGTCCGCGCCGTAGGTCTCCAGGAGCTTCTCTACGTAGAGAGGCTTCAGCGCGACCTCGGCCTTTTCCAGCCGGCGGATCGTCAGGGTCTTCACCCGCAGTGCTTTTGCCGCGTCTTCCAGCGAGGCGCCGGCGCCGAGCCGCCTGTCCTGCAGCCGGCGGCCGAGGACCATGCGCAGGACTGTCGGTGCGCTGGTGCCGGAACGGGCTTCGCTCACACCCAACCTCCCAGGAGCTCGTTAACGACACCATTCTTGCAGTGACTTGATGACGATGCCAGAGTGATACCCGCGTGCTGAAATTATCAGAGAGTCGCTTGCAGGGTGAGGTGATCACGCGCATAGTCGGCATGTGAGCGGTGACAGCACAGCCCCGACGCGGCATCCGGTCCGGACAGGACGCGGAATGCTGACGCCTCGCCGACGCCCCACCGCAGGGCGCCTGCCTGGGCATACGCCGCTCGCCGCGCCAGCTGCAGCCCGCACCCCCCACCGCGCCTGCCCGCGGAAGGCATGGAAGGCGACATCTGTGACTCTGTCCACGCCCTCAGTACGGACCCGGACTCCCGCGTTGGCCACGACCGTGCCGCGGTGGGAGTACTGGTTCGGCCTGCCCGCCCTGCGCACCAGCGCCAGATTGGCCCGCGACACCGTGCGCGACCGGCTGCACGCCTGGCGGGTGTCCGGCGAAACCTGCAGCGACGCGGTACTGATGGTCTCCGAGCTGACCACGAACGCCGTACTCCACACCGACAGCGCTCATGTCCTGTGCGGCCTCACCCTCACCTTCACCGGCGACGAGCGAATCCTGCGCATCGAGTTCCACGACGACGGCCGTGATCCGGTCCCGGTCCGCCTTCCCCCGCACCGCGCCGGCCCCTGCGAGGAGAGCGGGCGAGGCCTGTTCCTCGTTGAGCAACTCACAGACCGCTGGGGCTCCACGCGCTCAACGCGGACCGCGGGCAAGGTCATCTGGGCAGAGCTGACGACGCAACCCTGACGGCCTGCGGGCTGGCGAGCACCGCATGCGGGGCCCGCCGCCCCAGCAGCCTCGGCCTAGACGTAAGACGAACGCACCCGGCCTGTTGCGTACAAATGTTCCCCACCCGTCAACGGCAAAGACTGCAGTCGGCACTGCTCAGCCAGCCCAGCAACGTCCCCTTCACCAGACAAGAGCCCCCGCTTTACCAGACAAGAGACCAGAGGCCCCTCGACCCCCTCAGAGGAAGGCGCCCATGACCCCCCACGGCGAAACCACTCCTCCCGTCGTGCTGTACGTATGTGCCGAACGAGCCAAGGGCGCGAACGGGACGGCCACGCAATACGCGCGAACCGAAGGCCACGCCTTCGCCCAAGAGCGCGGATTGAAGATCGCCGAGATCGTCACCGACACCTACGGTGAGCCCGACCCGGTGCAGCGCCGAGGCTGGCGGCGAGTGAGACAGCTGGTACAGACAGGCGACGTCACCGCGGTACTTGTCCGCTGGCCCAGCGCCATCGCTCCGGAGTCTGCGCACGAACTCCGGCACCGCGAGACCGCCTGGCTCCGCGACCGAGGCGTGCGCGTCCGATACACCTGGCCGCCCTTGTCATCGAACTCGCCATCGAGGAGCGACAAAAGCCCGGTGATGCCGCCCGGCGATGCCCAGACCTCCAATTCACCCGCTCGGTAACAGCAGCCGCCACTCACCGGCAGGCCGAGCCGTCGCTGCACGCCTGCCCGCCTGTACGCCTGCCCGCTTGCACCGGCAACGTCGATGAGGCCGTCGCCGCTGCTTGGGGAAGCGTCGACGCGCTGATGGGCGGCATGGGCGGCATGGGCGACTCCGGGCTCGGTCGCCGTCACGGAGCCGACGGCATTCTCAAGTACACCGAGCCGGGGACCGTCGCCCACCGGCGCATTCAAGGGTTCACACCGCCGATTCGCATCTCGCCCGGTACCTGGGCCGCCCTCCTTACTGGCGCCCTGAAGACCGTTAGGCGACTGGCGCACACTGAGGCGAAGCCCCCATTGCCGCGTTGACCTTCACCCGTCGGCAAGGACAAGGCCATGGCGTGTGGGGACCAACGGGTAGGGCCAATGCTCACTCCTGCCCCCAACCGGGGCCACTCCGCCGCTACCGCGACCAGGCGGGGTCGGCTGTTGGTTTTTCAGTGGGGCCGGAGGGTGTTGATTCGCCTGGTCAGTGCGGTGCGGGCGGTGTCGGGCGTGTGGTGTCCGAGGAGGAGTTGGACGTTGAGTCCGTCGGTGAGGGTGAGCAGTGCGTCTGCTTCGGCGTCGATGTCGAGGTCGGGGCGGGCCTGGCCGCGGTCGAGGGCGGTGCGGAGGAGGAGCGTGAGGAGGTCGGTCAGAGCGGCGTACTGCTCGCGGTGGAGCGCGGCCAGTTGGGGGTGGTGGGCCGCCTGGGCGGCGAAGGCCAGCCAGACTCGGGTTTCGGCTTGGCTCGGCGTGTCGAGGGCCAGGATTCCGGCGAGGGTGTGCTCGAGCGTCTCCATGGCCGCGTCGGGGTCGGCGGGGTCCGGCAGTGCGGCGCGTATGCGCTGACTGACCTGGCGGTTCATGTGGTCCATGACAAAGACGACCATCTCCTCCTTGGTGGAGAAGCAGCGTTGGACGGCGCCCAGGGAGACGCCGGCTCGGGTGGCGGCCTCGCGCAGGGTGGCGCCTTCCATACCGCGTTCGCTGATCAGGTCGAAGACCGCGCGGGCGATGTGGCGGCGTCGGCTGTCGTGGTGCGCGTGTGGCATGCAGGGAGTCTAATCGATACATGTGTATCGGCCTTGTGGTACGTTGCCGATACAGTTGTATCGGTTGGTGGTGAGCCACCGTCAGGGGGATGAGTGCATGTCAAATAAGCCATCGAACTCCGCGGTTCAGGGTGGACTTTGGGCGTTGGGCGGGCTGTTGTCGGTGCAGGGTTTCGGGTCGGCCGTAACCGAAGCACGGTGGGGTACCAGCTTCGGCGTGGCGGGTCTGCTGCGTGCGGCCGGGCTGCCGCAGTGGACCGATATCGCGCTCGGGACTGCAGGTCTCATCCTGCTGCTCTGCGCGGCGGCTCGGTACGCGGTGCGGAGGCGGGCCGGTGTCTGAGTCTGAGCCTGCGAACAGCCCGCACCGCGTGGACCGGCTCAAGCGTTGGCGCTTCGCCTACCGGCCCGGTCGGCGTGCTGTGCTGCATACGGCGGCGCTGGCCGGCGCCGGTGGGGTGGGGGCTCTGGCGGCGGCTGCCTCGGGCGCCTCGGGGGCCTCGGGGGCCTGGACGGTGGGCACCCGCGGCGCTTCGCCCGCAGCCGGTGGGCACGACCGGGGGCAGCCGACGTTCGTGCTCGTGCACGGCGCGAATGGCAACGCCGCCTCGTTTGCTCCTCTGGTCACCGCCCTGGCCGCAGACGGCCACCGTGCGATGGCGGTTGACCTGCCCGGTCACGGTCCGGGCGGCAACTTCCCGTCCTCCTACCAGGCGCCGCAGGACTTGGCGGCGTTCGCCACCGCTCCCTCGACGGTGCTGTCCGCCACGACGCTCGCCGATAACGCCCGGCACGTCGTCCGCGTGGTCCGCCGCGCGGCCCGCAACGGTCCCGTCATCCTCGTGGGACACAGCATGGGCGGCGCCACGATCACCCAGGTGGCCAACCGGGTGCCCGAACTGATCGAGCGCCTTATCTACCTCTCGGCGTTCTGCTGCGTCCGGCTGCGCAGCGTTCTGGACTGCTACCTGACACCCGAGGGATCCTCGTCGCAGTTGCCTGGCATCCCCAGTGTGGAGGTGCCCGAGGAGTTGGGCGTCAGCCGTACCAACTGGCGTTCGGCCGATCCCGAATTCCTCGCCGCGACCAAGGCAGCGCTGGCCGCCGACTACAGTGACGCGGCCTTCCTGGCGGCACTGAATACCTTCGAGCCGGATGAGGCGGCCGCGGTCTCCACCGACGACGCTCGCGGCCACCGGGCGGCCTGGGGCAGGATCCCGCGCACCTACGTCCGCTACACCCAAGACCGGGCCATCCCTCTCGCCCTGCAGGACCGGATGATCGCCGAAGCGGATGCGGCGACCCCCGGCAACCCCTTTGTCGTGCGTTCCCTGCACGCCCCTCACCTGGGCCCCGAAGATCCGCGGCACCTGGCCTCGGTCCTCACCGCGCAGACTTCCTGATCGAGGTGGTGGTGGCGCCGGCCGGTCCGGCTACGAGGCGAGTTCGGCGATGGGGTCGGGAGTGGGCGTAGCTCTTTGGAGGGAAAACCGGGGTGGTCTGGCAGGGGAGGGAGTGTGGGGCGCCGACCGGGGCGGAGAACGGGGTGGAGGGGCCGTAAGGCCGTGGTCGTCGACGTAGGCGTAGGCGTGCGACGGCCGTCACTGCACCCTGGCCGGGCTGTGCGTGGGTGGTCGTGTGCGGGAGTGGAGAGGTGTGAGGGCAGACTGTGCGGATGCGCGGATTCCTGCCCGAGGAGCACAGCACTTTCGTCGGCCGTGACAGGGAGTTGGCCCTTGTGCGGGGCCTGGTCGGGGCCGGGAGGCTGACCACGATCACGGGGATGGGAGGCGTGGGCAAGTCGCGGTTGGCGCTGCGTGCGGCCCGGCAGGTGGCCGAGGAATTCCCCGATGGAGTGTGGTGGGCGGATCTGTCGATGCTGCAGACGGACCGGCTCCTGGTCAGTGTCGTCGCGGACGCCGTGGACCTGTCCGACCACACTCCCCGTATGCCGATCGACTCGCTGTGCGAATGGCTGGCCGGCAAGCGCCTGCTGCTGGTCCTGGACGGCTGCGAGCACCTCATCGGCGCGTGCATCGAACTTGTCGCGGACTTGCTTACCACCGTCTGTGACCTCACCGTCCTGGCCACCAGTAGACAGGCCATGCGGATGAGGGCGGAGGAGGTGTTGCCCCTGGAGCCCTTTGCAGCGGACGGTCCCGAGGCCCTGCGGCTGTTCGCCGACCGGATGACGGGCGGCCGGCGCTCGCTGGAACCGGCGGAGGAGGCGGCTGCCCTGGGCATCTGCCACCGCTTGGAAGGCATCCCTCTGGCCCTGGAGCTGGCCGCGGCGCAGGTGCCCCAGCACGGCCTGGACGGCGTGAGGTCCAGGCTGGCCTCCCGCTTCGAGACGCTGGAGAGCAGCGAACACGCCTGGCCGCCACGTCAGCAGACGCTGCGTACGACGGTGGGCTGGAGCCATGAACTGTGCCGCCCCTTGGAGCGCCTGCTGTGGGCCCGCCTGTCGGTCCTCTGCGAGGGCTTTGACCTGGCGGCGGCGATCGGGGTCTGCGCGGATGGGCCGCTGGGGGAGCAGCACATCGCCGCAGCCCTGCAGGCGCTGGTGGAACAGTCGGTGGTGCAGCGCAGCGGCGACCGTTACCGCATGCTGGAGACGATCCGGGAGTACGGCGCCGCCTGGCTGCACGAACTGGGCGAGGAGGCTGCGGCGGCCGACCGCCACGCCCGATGGTGCCTGCGCCTGGCGGGGCAGGCCCGCGCCGACTGGTTCAGCGCCCGCCAGCTGCACTGGTACGCCCGCCTCGCCGAGTCGCACAGCGACCTGTGCGCGGCCATGGAACACCTGCTGGCCACCGATCCGGACCGTGCGGTCGAACTGATCGGCTCGGTGGGTTTCTTCTGGGTGTGCTGCGGACATCTGCACAGCGCGCGCACCTACCTCGAACAGGCCCTGACCCGCTGCGAGACGCCGGGTCCGCACTACGCGAGTGCCCTGTGGTCCCTGGGCGTGGCCCTCACCTTGCAGGGGGAGTACGCGGAGGCGGAGCGGGTCAGTGCACGCTGCACGGCCCATGCCTTCCGACACGGCGGCGAGGAGGACCGCCTGGACGCCGCCTACCTCGCCGGATTGCTCGCACTGCTCACCGGCCGCCCCGGGGACGCGGCGGCGCTCGCGGACGGAGCAGCGGATAGGGCGGCGGCGGGCGGGGTGGATCGCGAGGGGGCCTCGGGGGCCTGGTTCCGCTGCCGTCTGGTATCGGTCTTCGCCCTGACCGGCACGGGTGAACTCGCAGCAGCACAGGACCTGGCCCATTCCTTGAGACAACGCTGCGTGGAAGGAGGTGAGTTCTGGACGCGCGCCTACCTGAGTTACCAACTGGCCCTCATCGCCCTGCTCCAGGACGAGCCCGGGGAGGCGTCCGACCACGCCCGGGCGATGCTGGTCGGCAAGCGGGGCCTGGGCGACAGCTTCGGCGTGGCGTTGGGCCTGGATCTGCTCGCCGCTGCCTTGGCCGCGCAGGGCAGGGGGGAGGAGGCGGCGTTCGTCTCCGGTACGGGTGAGGCGTTCTGGCGTTCCACCGGCCATCCGCAGCGCGGAATGCCGGAACTCGGCGCGATGCGCGACCAATGCGAGCGCGCAGCCCGCGCGGCGGCAGGCGACCACCACTATGAGCAGGCCTTCGACCAGGGCCGCGCCGGGGACCCCGCCCGGAGCCTGGCGCGCGCGTTGAAGTACGTCGAGGGCTGAGAGGAGCCGGGCCCGGTGCGGCTGGGCCCGCTGCGCCTGGGGAAGACGCCTTCTTCAGCGGGTGCGCCGCTGAGGTGCGCCGCTCAGGTGCGGCGCGAGAAGCGCCGCGACGTGGCCGGGGTGGGAGGGGCGCCGCCCCGCTCTCTCCGAGGGAGTGGCGAAGTACAGTCGAACGACAGTGGCCCTCTCTCCCAACTACTTCGGAGAAGAATGCACTCGCAACCCGTGAGGAACGCACTCGCAACCCGTTACGCGGACCCCGCTTGTGCCCGTGCCACCTGGGGCACTGAGCCGCCGGCGAGTGCACTGGCCAAACGTCTGCTCCGCGACGCGCTCTGGGACGAGGAAGTCCGGAGGCAGGCCCTGACCCACGGTCTCGACACCGTTGTGATCGACGGGTCCGTTCCGGTCTCCGTCCTGGCTGACCACATCGCCAGCCGCTTCGAGCCTGGATGAGCTATGGCGCCGGGGGCCCCGCCAGCGCACGGCGTCGCCGTCGAGTCGCCGAGCAGCCGATCCGGCGTACGGCGTCGCACACGCCGTGCCGCCTCGCGGGCCGTCTCGGCCCGGCACCGGTGAGCGTGGGGCCCTCTCTGGCCGCTGTCACGGAGGCGCGGATGAGGTACGGATGAGGTACGGGAGACCGTGGAATATCGAGCAGCGGACGAAGGAGCGTGCATTGATGAGCTCGAACGCAGACGCAAACCCAGACGGAGTCGAGGATGATTGGCTGGCGAGGGTGGCCGCCGTACGCCGCGATCTCGCCGAGCACGGACCACCGCGAAGTCCGCACGGCGTTCCGGACTTCGCCACCGTCACGTTGCCGGAGCGCGACTGTGATCAGGTACGTGACCTGCTGGTGGACGAACGCGTCGGCACGGTCGTCGAGGTCGGGCTGGCCTATGCGCGCTCGGCGCTGGCGATCGGCGAGGCACTGCTGCGCGCCGGTTCGCGGACCCCACGGCACGTGGTGATCGACCCGTTCCAGTACACGGCGTACGACGGTGTGGGGTGGGAGCTGCTGCGGAGCGCCGGCCTGGACGGCGTCGCTGAGTTGGTGACCGAGCCGTCGCAGCGGTTCCTTCCCCGGTTGGTCGATACGGGTTTTGCCGCGGACGCGGCCTTCGTCGACGGCAGCCACCACTTTCACAACGTCTTCGTCGACCTCGTCTTCCTGGGCGAGATCGTCCGGCCCGGCGGCATCGTGCTGCTCGACGATGTCTGCTGGCCCTCCGTCGGGGCCGCCGCGGCGTACTTCGAGACCAATCTGGGGTGGCGCCCGATGCCGGACGCTCTGGTGGGCGGGACGACCGACCCGGCGAGTGGTCGGCCTCGAACCCGCGCCTACCGGCTGCCCGAGCCGCGCCCGGCATTGGACTTCAGGGAGTTCCGCCCGTTCTGCTGAGGCGCGCCTGAACCGCCGCCGAGCTGGGAGCGGGCGAAGCAGCCATCCGACGCTGCGCCCGGCTGGAAGTGATCGAGCCAGGGGAGGCTTTTTGCCATTGTGACGGGAAGCGGCCATCTCCTCGTCCGCGCCGCGTTACACCAGAGGTCGTAGTGCTGCTATCGGCCCGTGACGCGGCAGGTGCTGGCGAGGCTTGAGGGGGATTCAGGTGCTGACGATCAATGTGGCGGTGCTGCTCGCCGTCATCGTCATCGTGCGGCTGCGGCGCCGCACGGAGGCGCGTAGCCGGTTCGATGAGAAGCTGACCGTCGCCATCGTCCTTGCCTTGGGAATCGTCCTTGCCCCTACCGCTGTGGGCCAGGGGATCCTGGACGGGCTGACCCAGCTGGCCTCCGGCATTTCTCAGGCCAGCCGGTGAACACCCTCCTGGAGAACCGGCGATGATGGCCAGGCGCTCGCCGGCGCGGCGGCGGCCCGCCCGGCCCGGCAGGCGGCGGCGCAAGAACGACCTGACCGGCCTGGCCGTGGCGGGGGCCGTAGCGGTGGTGCTGCTGGGGGCCGTGGTCGACTGGCTGCTGCTCCACAGGTGGATCCTCATCCTCGGTGGCGTTCTCGCGGCGCTGGCGGGCGGCGTGTGGATCTACCAGCAGCAGCAAAGAGCCCGGTGGGAGGCGGTGCGTGCACAGGGGCTGCGCTTCGGTTTGCCGCAGTTGGATGCGCTGCATCACAGCCGGTTCGAGGAGGCGGTGCGGGATCTGATGCTCCGGGATGGCTGCCGGGACGCGGCCCGGGTGGGCGGCGGGGGTGACCTGGGGGCGGACGTGAAGGCCACCGATCCTTTCGGGCGGCGTTGGGTGATTCAGTGCAAGCACCGAAGCAAGGGGCTGGCCGGCTCCGCGGTCGGTACGCCGGATCTGCAAGTGCTCAACGGCACCGCCCGTCAGGTCCACGGCGCCGACATCGCGGTGATCGTGACCAATGGCCGGGTGACCGCGCCGGCCGTGACGTTCGCCCGGCAGCAGCGGCTCCATGTGGTGGACCGGAACACCCTGGCCGTGTGGGCAGCCGGCTCCCAGCCGTTGTGGGAGCTGCTGCGCGCCGTCCCGCCGCCACGCAGGCCGACCTCGCTGTCCTGAACATCGCAGGGCGTAACGCGTGGGTGGGTGCCGGTGGTTGTCGATGGCTGAAGGTCGGTGCTCTCTGATGGTGGACGGTTTCGGCATCTACGTCAGCGTCAGCTGTCGTGGTTCTGCCGGTGCTCCGGGCGCGGGTGTCCTGGTGTGTGGTGCCGTACAGGGCGATCACCTCCGGGCCGCGCGGTGCGGACCCGACAGCGATGGAGAGGCACAAGCATGGCAAGCGGAACCGTGAAGTGGTTCAACTCTGAAAAGAGCTTTGGTTTCACTGCGCAGGACGGCAGGGGCCCGGAGGTCTTTGCGCAGGTGGGGCCAATGCCTACGGCGTACTCCGAGTCGGCTCGGCACCGTGCGCTCTCCTTCCTCTGACACGGACGGCTTTCCGGAGCTGACTGGAAGATCACTGCCGCGCCTCAGGTGTGGAGCGGTGTGTCCTTGAAGGCGTCGAGGGTGGCTGGCTGCGGTGCTTCGCGTGGTTCGGGGTGAGGGTGACCGGCCGCCAGGACGTAAAGCGGAGTGTGTCCGGTGTTGTCCAGCGTGCAGCGTTGGGCGAGGGCCGCGTCGCGGAAGGCTCCGGTCTGGGCCGGGCCGAGACCGAGCGCGGTGGCGGTCAGGGCGAAGGTCTGCCCCAGGTGTCCGGCGTTGAGCAGGCACACCCGGTAACAGCGAGGGGTGTGGTACTTGACGCTCATCCGCTCCAGCCGGGCGGCGAGCACCACCAGGAAGGCGGCGTTGCCGGCCCAGTCCTGGTCGGCGCACAGGTGCGCCGCTTCCTGTGACGTGAGCCCTTCGGTGAGCAGTTCCAGGGAGTGCTGCAGGCTGTTGTAGTGGTACCAGCCGGGAGCGAGGCCGTCGACGTTGAGCGCGCCGAGGTAGGCGTCGAGTTCCTGCCGGGAGCCGCCGGAAGGACTGGTGCGGCGGAAGACCGCGCCGTGGCCGCTGTCGATGAAGTCCACCGGCCCGAAAACTGTGGACAGCAGTGTGGCCAGGGTGGTCAGTGACACTGGGGCGTCGGTGAAGTCCCGGTGCGTCCGGCGGTCGTAGAGCACCGTCTCGTAGGGAGCGCTCAGGTCGGCGCGGCGGCGGGGCAGCAGCAGCCGTTGGGCGTCCGGGTAGCCGGTGAAAAGCGCCGGCATCGCTGCCGTGTCCGGCACCATGTCGGTGTCCCCGGTGTTGATACCGGTGTCGGTGTAGTCGCCCTGGGTGGCGTAGTGGAAAAAGGACGCCTCCGGTGCCCATGCACCCCAGTGCCGGGCGATGTCCTCGTCCTGGGCGGCGGACGGGGTGTCCTCGGCCAGCAGCGCGCCGGCGCCGGAGAGGGCGGATACGGCTTCCTCGACGGTTTCGGGTGCGAGGTGGTCGAGGGTTTTGGCTGCCTCGTCAGCCGTGGTCCAGTCCTCGAAGACGGAGAGGATCTCGGCGGCCACGGGGTGCAGCGAGGTCGGCGTCCCCTGCGGGTAGGGATGGACGACGAATGCACCCTGGTGCCAGTAGCAGGTCAGGCAGTGGGAACGACGAAAGCGCACGACAACTCCAGCAGCGGAACATGACGGGCAGGGCTCGAGGAGACAGCGGAGGCTCGTAGCCTCCGCCGCCCCCGTGGGCTCACTTCGAGCCGTAGCTGCGGAACTGCGAGAGGTAGTACCCGGCCCGACGGTCCGTGCGAGCAGCTGCCTGTGCGTTCATCGTGATCTTGCGCATGACTGTCACCTCCTCAGGAGATTCGACCGAATTCGAACAAAGCATCCGAATTCGGTCATACACGTGCCCGCTCGTGCTGCTGACACTCAGAGGCGGTGCCGAATCACTCGTCCGGCCGTACGCACCCTCGCTGCAAGTTGCGAAGTCGCAGTCCGCGTCGAGCATCGCCTGAGGTGAGGCCACATAGGCACCCCGCAGGATTGGTCACAGGGGCGCGGGAGCGAGGCGGATTGTCCTCGCGTTCAAACGGAACCGCAGCGGTGCCGCTGACGCGGCTGGTGGGGCCTTCGGCTCACGCCAGGTGGCCATGGGGTTCGTCAGGCGATGTGTCATCAAGGCCATGACGCTCCAGGCCAGGTGCGCCTCGGCATGCTGAGGCAGACGCTCGTAATCCAGGCAGTTGCGGCGGGATCTCATCAGCCACGAAATGGATCTTTCCACCACCCACCTCTTGGTCAGCAGCACAAACCCCTTCGTCCTGGGCCGGTTAACGGTCTTGAGGGTGAGATGGAGACGGTCCTTGGCCCACGTGATCAGCTCCCCGCCACAGGTGGAGCCGGCCCAGACCGGCGTGATGTCGGGATGCAACAGACGGAGCCGGAAGAGGAGGTCACGCGCCGCGTGGCTGTCTTGGACGCTGGCGGGAGTGACCGGTTCACAGAGCTTTCCAAAGGCTCGTGGACCGGTTTGGTGTTTCTGTCCTTCTGTCCTTCTGTCCTTCTGTCCTTCTGTACGGCTTCGGTGTGGCGCGGTGTGTGGTGCGCCGACCGCCACGGCCAGTAGCACGGCGCGCAGCCCCAGGTGGGACCGTCGCTCGCGCCGATCAGCAGGGCCTCGGTCTTTCTGGCGCGCCGCATTGGCGTGCTTGCCCGGTGTTCCGGGTTGCTCTCGTTCCGGGGCGGGCAGTGCACGAGCGGGAGTTCCCGGTGGCGGCCAGAACCTCGGTCCGGTCCGGGTCGTGGGTAGCACTGGGTTGGATCGGGTCGGCCGGAGGTTCATCCGAGGGGCCGGTCTTGCTGCCAGTCGGGAGACGGGCGGATCGTCGTATGGGTCGTGCGCCGGGTCGTGCGCCGGGCCGGGCCTGCTTGGAGTCGCCCGGTGCCGGGTCTCCTCAGTGGTTGCCTGAGTGGGCTTGTCATCACGCTTGTGGTGATCGCCGGCTGCCATCGCCGCCCCACCGCCAATCCCCACCCGTGAGAAGGTCGACGGGGGTGAGGGGCTCGCCGGGTTTTGAGAATGCCGAATCCTCTCCTGCTCACATGCGGAAGTCAGTGGCGTGGTCGGACACCCAGGCTCGGTAGGTGCGTGCCGGTGTGCCGGTGACGGCTTCGACCGTGTGGGTAATGGCTGGGTGAGGGGCGGCGAGCATGTCGGCGTAGCCGTCGAGGAGAGGATCCGCGAACGCGTCGGGGAAGCTGTCGTCGGCCAGGAGCCGACGGCGTGCCTCCTGGCGGGACAGTTCGTGCCACTGGAGCGGTCGGCCCAGCACCTGGCCGATCGCTCGCACTTGTTCGGCCTGTGTGAGGGCTTCGGGGCCGGTCAGGTGGTACGTGGCCCGATCGTGTCCGTCTTCGACGAGCGCGCGCACGGCAACCGCGGCGATGTCTGCCTCATGGAGGAGAGCCATCGGCACGGCGCCGTAGGCACCCTGTACCACGTCACCGGCGCGGATTTGATCGGCCCACCACAACGTGTTCGTGGCGAACGTGCTCGGGCGGAGGCGTGTCCAGGCGAGCCCGGACTCCTCGATGAGCTGTTCCACGCGAGCATGGGACCGGCCCACGGGATGGTGCTGCTGCTCGGCGGCGAGCCCGTCCTGGACAGCACCGGAAGACAGGAACACCACGCGGCGTGCGTGGCGCTTGATGGTGTCCACGGCGGCGGCGGCCGGCTCGGCGCTGTGGAAGGGCCACATCAGGAACACCACATCTGCTCCCGCCACGGCCGCCTCCAGCGCAACGGGGTCGCTCAGGTCCCCCTGCCGTACGTCGACATGCCCCGTCCGCACGGCTGTGGCGGGGGTGCGGGTCAGTGTCCGCACGGTGCCGGAGCGCGCGGCGACGAGCTGGGAGACCACCTGTCGGCCCACGTTCCCGGTCGCCCCCGTGACGAGGATGGTGCTCTTGGATGTCATCAGATGCCTCCATCGTGTCGGTTCACCTCACCCTCACCGGCTGAGCGCGGTGGCTCCAGCCAGCGCGCTCAGCATGCAAGGATCCGGCGTGAGCTAGCCTGAATCGATGGATACCGTCATCCTGGACAGCGTCGCTCGGGCACTGATCCATGCACTGCGGATCGACGGGCGGGTGCCGTTCCGTGCCGTCGCCGAGGTGCTGGGCGTTTCGGAGAACACCGTGGCCCGCCGTTACCGGCGGCTGCGGTCGGCCGGCCTGCTGCGAGTCGTCGGAGTGACCAACGGCGTACGGCTCGGCCGCACCTCGTGGACACTACGGCTGCGGTGCACCCCTGACGCTGCCGGCGCCATCGCGAGCGCGCTCGCAGCGCGGCCCGACACTTCCTACGTGTACTTGCTCTCCGGAGGTACGGAGGTCTCGTGCAACGTCCAGACCCCGACTGCCGCCGAGCGTGACGCCCTGCTCCTGGACAAGCTCCCCCGTACCAGTCGCGTCACCGCGGTTTCCGCGCATCTGCTCCTGCGTGCGACGGCGTTGCCCGTCACCTGGTCCGGCTCGAATTCGCTTACCGAAGAACAGGTCCGAATGCTCCGCCCCGCCACCCTTCCGGCGAACGCCGAAGCGGTCACGCTCGACGATCAGGACCGGGCCGTGCTGGAGATCCTGGCCCAGGACGGACGGACCAGCTACTCCGAACTTGCCGCGGCCACCGGCACCGCGGAATCCACCGTCAAGCGTCGTCTGGACGCACTGCGCCGCGCCGGAGTCCTCACGTTCACCATCGACATCGCCCCGGCCACACTCGGCTTTCCCACCGAAGCACGGCTGTGGTTGTCGGTACGGCCGTCCGAACTGGCAGACGTCGCACGCCGGATGGCCGACCATCCCGAGGTCTCCTTTGCCGCCATGACGACCGGACCCAGCAACCTCGTCGCCGCCGTGAACTGCCGCGACGCCGAGGACCTGTGCCGCTACCTCACCGAACGCCTGGCCTCGCTCGACGCCATCCAATCCATCGAGACCGCACCCGTCATCCGAACCCTCAAACGCGCTGCGGCCTGTGTCCTCGCGCCCCGCTGACCCTCTTCCGGACCGGGTCCCGGCCCCGGCCCCGCGGACCAGGCAGTCCAGGAGGACCAGGCGGCTCAGCCGGGTTGGTCGGTGGGCGCTGTCGCCTGGGAGCGGGTTGCCGCCAGGCTGGCGAGGAGCTTGAGGTGGTTTTCGGAGGTGCTGCCCGGTTCGGCGGTGTAGAGGCTCAGGTCGTGCACGGCTCGCTGCGACACGGGCAGGTCCACAGACTGGTAGGTCAGTTCCAGGAGGCCGACCTCGGGATGTTGCAGCCGTTTGATGCCCTCGTGGCGGATACGGACGTCGTGCGCGGCCCACATGGTGCGGAAGTCGGCGCTGAGGGTGGACAGTTCGCCGATCAGCTCGCGCAGGGTCCGGTCGTGCGGCTCACGCCCGGCCTCGGCACGCAGCAGCGCGACGGTGGCGGCGGCGCCGGCGTCCCAGTCGACGAAGAACTCCTGTGAGCCGGGGTCGAGGAAGTGGTAGCGGGCGAAGTTGGGACGGCCGCGTCTGTCGGTGGTGGGGCTGTCGAACATCGGCGCGTGCAGAGCCCGGCCGAGCGCGTTGTGGGCGATGACGTCCAGGCGGCCGTTGCGTACGAAGGCGGCGGACATCGTGATGGAGCCGAGCAGCCACTGGATGCGGGGCGGGACTTCGACGTCCCTGCGGCGGGACGGCGTGCGGCGTGCGGGCCGGGCGGCGCGGGCCAGGTCGAACAGGTACGTGCGCTCGTCCTCGTCCAGGCGCAGGGCCTGGGCGACCGCGGCCAGGACGTCTTCGGAGACGCCACTGATGTGGCCCTTCTCCAGCCGGGTGTACCACTCGGTGCTCACCCCGGCCAGCACGGCGACCTCCTCACGCCGCAGCCCCGGCACCCGACGGCGGCCGCTGGTGGGCAGCCCGGCCTGCTCCGGGGTGATCTTCGCGCGGCGGCTGGCAAGAAAGTCCCGGATCTCCGCACGGTGATCGCTTCGGTCGTCCATGCAGTCCACGGTAGCCACGGTCGTCCGGGAAGGGAGGTCGAGCTTGTACCCCCGATAAACACGACCTTCCCCACCTGCGCAGATGCCGGTCTCCTGGGACACGTACCCCGATCACGACCCCACGGAGATGCACCTTGAGTACGCGAGGAGGAACCCTCCACGCCCCCGCCGAAGCACGGGCAGAGCAGCCTCAGCAGGCAGCGCCCGCCCGGCTTCCGCTCGTCGTCCACGTGCTCGCGCTGGGCACGTTCCTGATGGGCACCACCGAGTTCGTCGTGGCCGGCCTGCTGCCCGAGATCGCTCCAGACCTGCAGGTCAGCGTCGCCCGGACCGGCCTGATGATCACTGTCTTCGCCATCGGGATGATCGTCGGCGCGCCGTTGATGGCGATGCTCACGCTGCGGCTGCCCACACGGCTGACCCTGATGCTCGCCCTGGGCGTCTTCGCCGCAGGTCATGTCGCCGTCGCCGTCGGCTCCAGCTTCACCCTCCTGCTCGCGGCCCGCTTCGTGACCGCGATCGCCACCGGTGCCTTCTGGGCCGTGGCCAACGTAGCGGCCGCACGCGCCGCGGGCCCGGCCGCCGGCGCCCGTGCCCTCGGTCTCGTCGGGGCCGGTGCCATGCTCGCCAACGTCGTCGGCGTGCCGCTGGGCGCGTTCGCCGGCCAGCTGATGGGCTGGCGGGGCCCGTTCTGGGCCCTGGCAGCCCTGGCCGCCGCGGCCGTCCCGCTGATCGCCCGCACCGTCCCCAACGACGGCCCGGCCCAGTACACGGGATCGGTCCGCTCGGAGCTGACCGCGCTGCGCTCCGGCCGCCTGTGGCTGGTCCTGGCCGCCTGCGCCACCACTACGGGAGGCGTCCTCGCCGCGTACTCCTACATCGCGCCACTGCTGACCGACCGCACCAATCTGGCCGCCGGTCTGGTGCCGCTGGTCCTCGTAGGCTTCGGGCTCGGCGCCCTCCTCGGCTCGATCGTCGGCGGCCGTCTGGGTGACCGCCGCCCCCACACGGTGACCATCGCCGCCGCCGCGGGCGCCACGCTCCTGCTGCTCGCGATCGTCCTGCTGGCCGGCTCCGCGCCCGCCACGGTCGTCCTGGTCGCCCTGCTCGGCTTCTTCGGCCTCGGCGCCAACCCGGTCCTGATGGCCCTGGCCGTCCGCTACGCCGGTAAGGCACCCACACTGGCCTCCGCCCTGACCGTCTCGGCGTTCAACCTCGGCACCGCGATCGGCTCGGGGATCGCCGGCCGAGCCCTCGGCTCCGACATGGGCTCCACCGGCCCCGCCGTGGTCGGCACCGTCATCGCCGCACTGACCCTGATCCCCACCACCGTCCTCGCCCTGCACCGCCACCGCCGAGCCGCGGCGTCCGGCTCGGCGGACCTTCCGGGTGCGCCCGCAGACCGTGCCGATCAAGCTTGAGACCGGCCTGGGCGCACATTCGCCCATGAACCACTGACCAGCACCATGCGAAACACACGATTCCCCGCACTGGAGAGCACCTCATGCGCGCAACCCTCATGTACGGCGCCGGCGACGTCCGCGTCGAGAACGTCCCGGACCCGGTCATCGCGCACCCGACCGACGCCCTGATCCGGATCACCGCGTCCTGCGTCTGCGGCAGCGACCTGCACCCGTACGGCTCGATGAAGCCCGAGGACGGTCCCGCCCGGATGGGGCACGAGTTCATCGGCATCGTCGAGGACACCGGTGCGGAGGTGACCACCGTCAAGCGCGGCGACCTGGTCGTCGCCCCGTTCGCGATCTCCGACAACACCTGCGCGTTCTGCCGCGAGCGCCTGCACACCTCCTGCGCCCACCCGCAGGCCAACTTCTGGGACGGCGAGGCGGAAGAGGGCGGCCAAGCCGAAGCGGTCCGCGTCCCGCTCGCCGACGGCACCCTGGTCAAGCTGCCCGTCGCGGCGGACTCCGCCCTCATCCCCTCCCTGCTGACCCTCTCGGACGTCTTCGGCACCGGCTACCACGCCGCCGTCGCGGGCGGTGTCGACGAGCGCACCCGCGTCACCGTCATCGGTGACGGAGCCGTCGGCCTGCTGGCGGTCCTCTCGGCCAAGCGGCTCGGCGCGGAGCAGATCATCCTCATGGGCCGGCACACCGCGCGCACCGACCTGGGCCGCGAGTTCGGTGCCACCGACGTCGTCTCCGCCCGCGGCGAGGAAGGCATCGAGGCTGTCCGTGAGCTGACCGGGGGGCACGGCACGCACGTGGTCCTGGAAGCGGTCGGCCACCTGCCCGCCTACGAGCAGGCCCTCGGCGTCGTCCGCCCCGGCGGCGTGATCAGCCGCGTCGGCGTGCCCCAGTACGAGGAGGCACCCATCGGCTTCGGCAGCCTCTTCCGCCACAACATCCGCCTGGCCGGCGGCCCGGCACCGGTCCGCGCCTACATCGAGGAACTGATGCCCGACATCCTGTGCGGCACCATCGAGCCGGGGAAGGTCTTCGACACCACCACCGACCTCGACGGCGTCCCGGCCGGCTACCAGGAGATGGCCGACCGCAAGAGCCTGAAGGTCCTCATCAAGCCCTGATCCGATCAAGTTCTGAGCCAATCAAGTCCTTACCCAAGAACGCCAGGAGTGGGGTGCGGCCGGCCCGCACCCCATGGCTGTACCTGGCCGGCTACTTCACTTCAACACGTTGAACTCGACGGAGTAGCTCTGACCATCCGGCCAAAGGCGGAACACAACACTCGCCGCCCAGAGGATCCCGCGAGTCGCGAGTTCGACGGCGTCCGGCGGTCGTACTGTCGAACCCGTTGCCAAGGAGGAATTCTGATGCGCAGCGTGACCTACTCGATGGGCGTCTCACTTGACGGCTTCATCGTCGGGCCGGACGGTGGCTTCAACTGGACGGCCCCCGACGAGGAGGTCTTTCGCTTCGTCACCGACGAGATTCGAGAGGCCGGCGTTTACCTGTTGGGACGACGGCTGTACGAGACGATGCTGTACTGGGAGACCGCCGACCAGGATCCCTCGCTCGACGACTCCATGCTCGAGTGGGCCGCGACCTGGAAGCCGCTCCCGAAGGTGGTGTTCTCCACCACGCTGTCGGCGGTGCAGGGCAACGCCCGCCTGGCCTCCGGCGGCCTGGCCGAAGAGATCGAGCGGTTGCGAGCCGAGCCGGGGGAGGGCGACATCGCGATCGGCGGCGCGACTCTCGCCGCCGAGGCGGCCGCGTTGGATCTGATCGACGAATACCGGGCCAGGGTCTACCCGGTGCTGGTCGGCGGTGGCATTCCGTTCTTTTCCCAGGACGAGCGCCGGGTGGATCTCGAACTCGTCGGGACCCGTACCTTCGGCTCGAACGTCGTCTACCTTCGCTACCGCGTGGCGCGCTGATGCGAGTCTTGGACCACTGCGCTGACATGCTTCCCGCGCCCAGTGACGGGGCGAGCGGTGGCGCTGGGGCGGCAGGTCCTGGCCGCGCTCACCGAGAACCCCTCGACGACGCCGACGAACGCGAGAAGAGCGTCGCGCGCGGCGCCGCTCGTTGAGTCGGCGGCGCGTTTCGCCCGCGTCCGCCCGCGAACGACGGAGATGTAGTGCTTCAGCCGACCATGATCAATCGCAGCGCCAACCACGGTTCCATCGGTCCCTGAGGCCACATCGCGAGCCTGTGTGCGAGGTATGCAAATCGTTGCTGACCACGGTGGCATCGGGGACTCCGCGAGGTGACCGTCTCGACCGTTCCCGATTCCCGAGAGGCCGCTTCCGCCGCGGGTGCTCCCCGACAGACCGATGGCCGTACCGGCCTGTCGGGCGCACTTCCGGTCAGGCGAGGTTCTTGGTGAAGAACTCGTCGAGCCTGTCGAAGGGGATGAGGTCCTTGCGGTCGTACAGGTCGACATGGTCCGCGCCTGGGACGATCACGAGGTCGACGGTGTCGGGGGCCTTCGCCCGGACGTCCTCGGAGTAGTAGCGGGAGTGCGCGTCGGCTCCGGCCACCAGGAGCGCCTTGCGGGGCGCCAACATGTCGATGTTCGTCATCAGCCCGAAGGCGAAGAACGACATTGGTGTGGTCGCGGTCCACGCGGTGGTGGAGTTGATCGAGCGCGGGTGGTAGCCGCGCTCGGTGCGGTAGTAGTCGAAGAAGATCTTCGTGATCGGGTCGGCGTCGGCCGGGAGGGTCTTGGGCAGTACGCGGTTTGAGGGGGCGACGTCGCCGTTCTCGTCGAAGGGGACCTCGTGGGAGAGCCGCGCGTAGGTGCCGCTCTCGGCGTCGATCCAGCGCTGCCGGCTGAGGTGCTCCACGACCTTCTGGCGCTGCTCAGGCGTGTAGTAGTCCTCGTGGCCGCGGGACATGCTGCGCGCCATGTCGTACATCGAGGTCGTGGCAACCGCCTTGATACGGCTGTCGGCCGCCGCCGCGGTGAGCGCCATACCGCTCAAGCCGCAGATGGCCTGCGCGCCGATCCGCTCGCGGTCGACAGTCCTCTGCATGCCGAGGAAGTCGACGGCGGCGCTGTAGTCCTCCGTGTAGAGGTCGGGCGAGGCCACGTCGCGCACCGTGCCGCCGCTCTCCCCGGTGAAGGAGGGGTCGAAGGCGAGGGCGACGTAGCCGCGGCGGGCGAACTCATTGGCGTAGAGCCCCGAGGACTGTTCCTTGACCGCGCCGAACGGGCCGCTGACCGCCAGGGCGGGCAGCTTGCCCCTGGCGTTCTTCGGCATGTAGAGGTCGGCAGCGACCTCGATGCCGTAGCGGTTCTTGAATCGCACCGAGGTCCGCTTGACGTTCTTGTCCAGCGCGAAGGTGTAGCCGCCCTTGGCCGAGGCCCTGCCCTGTCCCGTCGCGCCCGCCGCGCGACCGGTCTCCGCGCCGAAGGAGGGCAGAGCCGTGACGGAGGCGGTGGTGGCGGCGCCGGTGGCGGCGATCAGTCCGAGCGCTTTGCGACGTTCCATGGCATGGACCTCATATTCGATCGGTGGAGGAAAGGCGCGACGGTCGGTGGTGTCGTGACCGAGGCGCGAATCCAGAAGACCGCCTCTGCGCCAGGCGTGGCAGGTCGGGTTTGTGGGGGGTACAAACTCGACCCCCCACCCCGCGGGGGTGGGCGTCGTAGTGTGGAAGGCATGGCACAGTGACACCTCCCGGACACCCGCGCCGTGTCAACACCCGGAGTTCGTAGAGACGTTGGTCATGCGAACTGGCTCTGGCGACCGGTGCGCCCACGCGCTGCTCGGGCGGTGTTCTCGAACGTCACAGGCGGTAGCCCGCCGACGGCGCAGTGGCGCCGTTCGGTGTTGTAGAAGTCGGTGATCCAGGCCGCGATCTTCAACCTTGCTTCGGTGCGGATGGCGAAGCGGTGCCGGTGGAAGTACTTGCCCCGCGGGGTGTGCGGTGGCATCCGGAGCGGCTGCACCTTCGTGGTGTAGAGGCCTTGTCGATGTGGCGGTTGATGTGCGATGTTGAATTCATTCACATCATGGAAACGTTTCCACGAAGGGGTGGGGCGGTTGGCCACGATCAAGGACGTCGCGGCACGGGCCGGGGTCTCGCTGGGGACTGCGTCGCGAGTGCTCAGTGGCAGCAGTCAGACGTCGTCCGACTCCCGGTCCCGGGTGCTCACAGCTGCGACCGAACTGGGCTACGTCGCCAACGGCCCCGCTCGTTCCCTGCGCCGGGCCCGGACCGATGTGCTCGGGCTGCTCGTCTCGGACATCCGTAACCCGTTCTTCTCCGAGTTGGCTCACGCGGCCGAGCAGGAGGCGCGCCGCCACGGCTACACCGTGCTGCTGGCCAATGCCAACGAGGACGCCGACCAGGCTGACGCGTACCTTCAGACCTTTGCCGGCCAGCGCGTCGACGGTCTGCTCTTCTCGCCGCAGAGCACCCTCTCGCCACGGCTTGCGGCAACCGCCGCCTCGGGGCTGCCGCTCGTATTCCTCAACCGGACGGTCGAGGGCATCGACGCCCCGCTGTACGGCACGGACAACACGCAGGGCGTCGAGCAGGTACTCGCCTGGCTGCAGCGCCGAGGGCATCGTGACGTCGCCTTCATCGGCGGCCCCGAGGAGATCTCCACCGGTGCGGAGCGGCGAGCCGCCTACCTCGCCGGTCGCCAGGCGCACGGCATCAGTACGGACGACAGACTGCTCGATGCCGGTGACTTCCTCGCCGGCGGGGCGGCCGAGGCCATGTGCCGCATCCTGGACCGCGGCGCCACCTTCACCGCAGTGTTCGGTGCGAACGGTCTCACGACCCTGGGCGCCGTACGCGCGCTGCGTGAGCGGCTCGGCGCAGAGCAGGCCGGCCGCATCGAAATGGTCTCCTTCGATGACCTCGATTGGTTCGAGTTCGCCTCTCCGCCCATCAGCGCGGTCCGCAACGACGCGTCGTCCATCGGCCGCCTCGGCGTACGTGGGCTCGTCGACCTCATCGCGGGCCGAGCCGCATCCGGCCAGCGCATCCCTACCTCCTTCGTCGACCGGGCCGCAGAAGGCAGCTGATGTGCCAACAGTTCACCGTCGCAGGCACGGATTCCGACTGACACTGCCCGCCATCGCCGCTCTCGCGGCTCCCAACCGAGCACTGCACCCCGCCCTTCGCGGCGCACCTGCGGTGCGTCCCTTCCGAAAGGAGCAGCCGATGAAGGTCGCCCTCGGCGCCGACCATGCCGGATACGCACTCAAGAGCACCGTTCGCCAAGCCATTGAGTCCGCGGGGCACGAGGTGATCGACTGCGGCACGCACAGCGCCGACCCTGTCGATTTCCCCGACATCACCCGCACTACCTGCGAGGCCGTGCTCTCCGGCTCCGCCGACCGGGCCCTGCTCGTGTGCGGCACCGGCCAGGGAGCAGTCATGGCTGCCAACAAGCTGCCCGGAATCCGCTGCGGTCTCGCCCACGAGCCCTACTCCGCTCATCAGGCCGTTGAGCACGATGATGCCAACGCCATCGCGATGGGGGCCTGGCTGGTCCCCCATGCGCTCGTGCCCGACATCGTCCGTGAGTTCCTCGGGGCCGCCTTCGACGACGACGAAGACACCCGCAGGCGGGTTGCCAAGCTCAATGCCCTCGACGCCCTGGTTCCGGCCTCCTGACCAACTGACCGAGCATCCCGGGAGCGGTTGAACCACCGCTGACACGAACACGGACACCGAACGCCCTGCCATGAACCGCGCCGGGCGCTTCCTCGGCGTACCCCAAAACCGTCAGCAAAGGATGCGGTCACCTGCTCCCGCGCCCACCCACTGCTCCACTCCGTAGACGCCGGCGCTGTTCGGCGAACTATCAAGGAGATCAGCCATGTCCCCCAGCGCCACGGCCGAACGGCGAAGCGCTCTCGGCTCCAGAGACCGCGTGAAGACCGCGGTTGCCGCAGCCTTCGGCACCAGCGTCGAGAACTATGACTTCATCGCCTACGGCACCGCCTCCGCGCTCTACTTCGGAGCCGTCTTCTTCCCCGAGAGCGACCGGCTCGTCGGCACCCTGCTCTCCTTCGCCACTCTCGCAGTGGGTTTCGTCATGCGCCCGCTCGGGGGCGCGATCGGTGGGTACTTCGCTGACAAGCTCGGCCGCAAACCCGTCCTCGTCGCAGCGATGACCGTCATGGGTGCCGCCACGTTCCTCATCGGCGCACTACCGACATACGAGCAGGCCGGCGTCCTTGCCCCCATCCTTCTCGTGGCGATCCGCATGGTCCAAGGCCTGGCATTCGGCGCCGAATGGGGCGGGGCGATCACGATGGCCTACGAGCATGCGCCCTGGCACCGCCGCGGCATGTTCGCAGCCATTCCCCAGTCCGGCAACCCACTGGGCATCGCCCTGGCCAGCGGCGTGTTCGCATGGAGTGACACCCTCCATGGCAACTGGCAGTGGAGGGTGCCCTTCCTGCTCAGCGCCATCCTTGTAGTCGTCGCGTTGATCGTCCGCTCCCGGCTCTCCGAGTCCCCTGAGTTCCAGGAGGCCCAGGCGGGCGGCAAGACCGAGAAGAACCCGCTCCGCGCGAGCCTGGCAGACGACTGGCAGGGAATCCTGCGGGTCATTGCCTTGCGTGTCGTCGAATCCTTCGCCTATTACTCCACCGCAACGTACCTGCTCAGCTACGTCACCGAACGTAATCCGGAGCTGCGCCCCGTTGCTCTGGGCGCAATCACTGCCGCCAGCATTGTGGCCATCGCAGTCACCTTCCTTGCCGGGGCCCTGACCGATCGCATCGGACGCCGGCCCATCTACATCACCGCCTGCACGGCGGCGGTTCTCTTCGCGTTCCCGATGTACCTGCTCGTCAACTCGGCCCAGCCAGTCCTGGTCGTGATGGTGTTCATCATCGGAATCGGTCTCATCCACGCATCGCTGACCGGTACCCAGGGCTCCCTGCTCACCGAGCAGTTCCGCACCGCAACCCGCACTTCGGGAGCCTCACTCGGCTACCAAATCGCCGCAGCCATCGGCGGTTTCGCCCCCCTGCTCGCCGCCGCCCTCGTGGGCGCCTTCGGCTGGCCCGGCGCCGCTCTGCTCTACCTCGGCGCGGCGGCCATCGGACTGGTCGGCATCCTGGCCACAAAGGAGACCTGGGGACGCGAGCAGCGCGAGCGGGTACTCGGTCTCGTTGCGGAGGAACGCCGCACCCTGAACATCTCAGCGACGCTCGAAACCGACGACCCGACACCGTCCCCGTCGCAGTGAACTGTCTCTGAACGGGGCCGCGCAGACGATGCGTAAGGTCACGGCGGAGCGCCGCCCACCCTGCTGCCGCCCTGTTGCTGCTGGCTCCAGACGTGATTGCTGCGGTGCGGCGTCGAGAGGCGACCTTCTCCAGCGCCTTGAGGTTCTCCGGCTCAGATGCGGAGGAGGTCCGTCGAAACGGTCCAGAGGCGCTGGGCGGTGTCGGGGTCGAGTGCCCATTCCTTGACGCCGTGTGGGTGCTGCGCGAGGTCGGCGTCGTTCGGCACGGTGTAGGCCTCTTGCGAATCGTCCAGGTAGTGGCCTCCTGAGTGAGCGAATTCGGGGGCGACGGCCGCGACGATACTGGTGGCAGCCCCCTGCTCGACCGTTTTGTACGTGAAGACTCCGGCGGCCTCTGCCGCGTCGAGCGACTCCTTCTGCTCCGGTGTGAAGTTCCGCTGCAGTCCCGTCTTGATACCGCCGGGGTTCACCGCATTGGCGACGATGCCGTCGGAGGCCCAGAGGCGGGTCGCTTCGACGGCGAAGAGCGAGTTCGCCGTCTTGGACTGCGAATAGGCGATCTGCGGGACGTAGTCGCGACGGTCGAAGTGGAGGTCGTCGAAGTCGATGCCGGAACGCATGTGCGCCGTCGAACTGACCGCGACGATCCGTGCCTCGCCGCGGTCGGCCGCTCCCCGGGCCAGGGCGTCGTGAAGGCCGGTGGCCAGGGCGAAGTGACCCAGATGGTTGGTCGCAAACTGCAGCTCCCAGTCCTCCGGCGTGCGTTCGAGGCCACTGGTGACCACGCCCGCGTTGTTGATCAGCAAGTGAAGCGGACCACTCCACGCGTCGACGAACCCTGTGATCGTGGCCCTGTCGGCCAGGTCGAGCCGGAGGACGCGGGGACGGATGCGTGCGGTCGACCTTTCGATCGTCTCGGCGACGGCGTCCCCCGCGGTCGTGTTGCGGACGGCGAGCGTCACCTCTGCCCCGGCGGAAGCCAGCACCCGAGCCGTCTCGATCCCGAGGCCGGAAGAGGCCCCCGTCACGATCGCGCGGAGGCCGGTGAGGTCGGCGCCCCGCAGCACCTCGTCCGCGGTGCTGGAGGCGGTGAAGGGCGTCGAGATGAGGTTGTGAGTGTTCACGACACCGACTATACGAACTGAACGGTATTTGTATAGTGTGCTTTCGCGCTCGTATGCTCGCGTCATGAGCAGACTCGATGCCGGCGGCCCGTCGTCGACAGTTGCCGAGACCGATCGCCGGACCATGGTTCTGGACTCCGCCATGGTGACGTTCGCGCGATTCGGTTACCGGAAGACCTCGATGGAGGAGGTGGCGCGAGCGGCGCGCATCTCCCGGCCCGGGCTCTACTTCCTCTTTTCCTCGAAGGAGAACCTGTTCCGTGCCGCGGTCACCCAGGCCTTGGAACGGGACATCACGGCGGTCGAACACGTCCTGGCCGAGACCGACCGCCCCCTTCCGCAGCGCCTTGTCGAAGCGTTCGACCAGTGGGCGGGCCGCTACATCGGCCCCCTGGCGCGCGACGTCACGGCGGTCATCGAGGACAACCCCGACCTCCTCGGAGAGACCGTCGAGACCATGCCGCGACGTTTCGAGGAACTGATCACAGGCGCGATCGCCGCCGAGTCGGGAGCAGAGACGGCCTCCGCCGTCGCGCAAACGATGATCAGCGCATCGATCGGCCTCAAGCATCAGGCCGCATCACGCGAGTTCTACCTCGACCGGCTGAAGGTCGCCATCGATCTTCTGATGCGCTGACAACGCTCCCGGCCTCCTTGAAGACCGCGGCCGCGGACGGCGACGGGCTGGGCGCGCGCACCCCGTCGAGGCAGACCCGGCAGACCACACAAGGTCGGACAGCAGTGGTCGTTCGGTGCGTCCTCGGGGAGATGCGCCGCGAAGGGGCAACGAGTGTCCTGGCCGGCGCTCACCACTCATCGTGAAGGTGTGTGCGGCGCGGTTCCTGATCGTGAGGGTCAGCGCCAGGCCTGGCGTTCCTGGCTGCGGGGGTCGTCGACCTGGGTCCATTCGCCGTCGATGCGCATTGTGGCCCTGCGCTGGTCGTCGTACGGGGCCCAGCCGGGGTTGCCGGTCCTGGCGAACCGGACCCAAGCGGCGTGCATGAGGGCGGCGAGTTCCGTGGGGGGCTTGTCGGGGCCGAGCAAGCCGGTATCTCCGTGCAGTTGGGGGAGGTGCGCGAGCTTGAAGACGAAGGGCAGCTCGACCGCGTGGGTGGCGCCGAGCTCTCCGTCCAGGGCGTGGGAGCGCCAGGCGAACTCGTAGGCATAGGTGGCCGATTCGGGGTGGGCGGCATGTGCATCGGCCAGGGCCCAGCTGCCCGCGCCGAACAGTGCGTCGCCCATGAGGGCGGAGCGCAGCTCGCCGGAGGACGCCTCGGGGCGTGTCTTCCGGTACGTCTGGACGAGTTGCGCCGGATCCGGATGCGAGCGCGCCGCCACGTCATCGACGTCCCCGGCGGTCGAGGTGGCGTAGTTGCCCACAGGGACCAGGTAGAGGTTTCCTTCCTCGGTGTTGGTCCCGATGAGCAGGTCGATGTCGGCGCCGAGGCCGGCGGCGACAGACGCGGCGGGCTGGGTGTCGAGGACCAGATTGAAGGGGCTGAGCCCGATCAGCGGGTCGTAGTGGGTCTCGGTACGCAGGTCGATGCCCGCGAGCCGGGAGGCGGCCTCGACCAGGCGCTCGTCGGAGATCTCCGCGAAGGCGTCGACGCGGGGTTCTATGCCCAGGCCCTCGGCCGCCGCCCGAGTGACGCGGGCGGCCTGCTCGGTGGTGAACGCCCCCAGGCCGCTGCCGCTCTGGACGATTGCCCGGCGGAAGAGACCCGCGGCTGCGGGGGCGACGAGGACGCCGCCGACGATGGTCGCCCCGGCCGACTGCCCGAAGAGGGTGACGTTGTGCGGGTCACCACCGAAAGCGGCGATGTTCTCCCGCACCCAGCCCAGTGCGGCGATGACGTCCAGCAGGCCGCGGTTGGCGGGCGCGCCGGGGATGTCGAGGAACCCGGCGATGCCGAGCCGGTAGTTGAGGGTGACGAGGACGACGCTGTTGCGGGCGAAGGCGGAGCCGTCGTACAGCGCGGACCGCGTCGATCCGGCGACGAATCCGCCGCCGTGGACGAACACCATGACGGGCAGGTCGCCGCCAGAGGCGGCGGGCGTCCAGACGTTGGCGGTGAGGTAGTCCTCGCCGCGGCTCCAGCCGGTGCCGAAGTAGGGGGCCATGTCCACGCCGCCGAGCTTGCGCTCGGACTGCGGTGCGTTCGGCCCCGGCACGGTGGCGTCCCGTACGCCGTCCCACGGTTCGTGCGGCCGCGGCGGCTCGAACCGGCCGGCGCCGCGGGGCGGGGCGGCGTAGGGGATGTTCAGGAAGGCGGTGGTGTCGCCCTGGTGCAGGCCGCGGACGGCTCCCTGCGCCGTGGTCACGGTGGGGTCGGGGTGGTGGCTCATGTCTCGTGTCTTTCCGCAGGGCTCAGGCCTGCTCGGTGTACGGGGCGAAGGGGGCCCAGCCCTTGATGGTGAACTTGTCTCCCCGGCGTTCCACTTCGGCGGCGCCGTAGCCGCCCAGGTGCGCGGGGATCACGAGTGCGTTGTTGTCGGCCGCCCAGCCCAGCACCTTGCGGCGGGTGGCGCGGGCGCCCGCGGGGTCCTCGCAGAAGCAGCTGTTGGCGTCGGGCTCAAGGATCTGCACGGGGCTGTGCAGCAGATCGCCGACGAACACCGCGCGGTCCGTCCCCGAGGTGAGGGTCAGGACGGAGGAACCGGGAGTGTGTCCGGGAGCCGCGTCCAGGCGCAGGTCGGCGTCGATCTGGTGGTTGTTCTCCCACAGCAGTGTCTGGCCGGCCCGGTGCACCGGAGCCACGCTGTCCTCGAAGACGTTCTGGTTGCCGCGGCCGAGCAGTGGCTTGTGGCCGTTCTCGGGATTCCAGAAGTCGAAGTCATCCTTTGGCATCAGATAGGTGGCGTTGGGGAAAGTGGGCATCCATTGCCGGCCGTCCAGGTAGGTGTTCCAGCCGACGTGATCGATATGGAGATGCGTGTTGATCACGATGTCCACGTCCTCGGGTGCGACGCCGGCGCGCGCGAGATTGGCCAGGAATCCTGTTTCGAGACGGTTCCAGACCGGCGCGTACGGGCGGTCCTTGTGGTTGCCCACGCCGGTGTCGACCAGGATGGTCCTGCCTCCGCTGCGCAGCAGCCAGGTCTGGATCGCGGAATTGACGATATTGGTCTCGGAATCGAGGAAATGCGGGGTCAGCCAGGAGGGGCCGCCACCGTTCCACACTTCCTTCGGACTTTCGGGGAAGAAGGTATCGGGCGTCATTTCGACGGAACCAAAATACTCCCATACCCGTGTGATGGTGACGTTGCCGAGCGTGATCTGTTCCATGGGGCTTCCTTGGGAATTCGCAGCTTTTCCTGAACCGTACGAGCGGCCTCGGCGCGCGCGGTATCCGTAACGTGACTGCACCTGTGCGCACAGCCCAGGCACCGGGCCCGGTCGCTTGTAGCCTGGATGGGCCAGGGCAAGGCGACTCCGACCGAAAGCGGCAATTCCGGGAGACTCCGTGGACGAGCACACAGGCGACCGCGGCGCGGTCACAGGGCCGGAGCCGGGGCCGGGGGAGTCGATCGTCGGCCGGGACGCGGAACTGGCACGCCTCTTTCGTACGGTGGACTCGGAGTCTGCCGACCCGGTGCTGACGCTGATCGGTGACGTGGGCACGGGGAAGAGCGCGCTACTGGAGCACGCGGTGCGCCGGGCTGAAGCCGGCGGTGCTCGCGTACTGCGTGCCGAGGGGAGCGAATCCGAGTCGAGCCTGGCATTCTCCGCACTGCACCAACTGCTGCGGCCGGTGCCGGCCGAGGTGGACGGGCTGCCGGGGAAGCAGCGCGCTGCGCTGCGCGACGCCTTCGGCGCGGGGTCGGCCACGGTGAGGCCCGACCTCATGCTGGTCGGCGTTGCCGTCCTGAGCCTGTTGTCAGGCCTGGGAGACCACCAGCCCGTGGTCGTGGTGCTGGACGACGCGCAGTGGTTCGATCGTGCTTCCCTGGATGCGTTGTCCTTCGTTGCCAGACGGTTGGAAGGCGAACGGGTCACGATGCTGATCGGGGCCCGTGGCGGCGATCACCTTCCGGGATTCGACCGTCATGTGCCGACACTCACCCTGGGACCGCTCGACAACACTGCGGCCCATCAGCTGCTGGATCTGCAGCCGCAGCGTCCCACTGGCCACACGAGGAAGCGGCTCCTCGACCAGGCTGGCGGCAACCCGCTGGCACTGGTGGAACTGGCGAGGACAGCCTCAGCGCACGACACGGCCGCGAGGCTGCCGTCCGCGGGCCCGATCCCGCTCACCGATCGCCTGGAGCGGATCTTCACCGCCCGCCTGAACAGCCTCCCCGCCTCCACCACGCGGGCGCTGCTGCTCCTGGCCGCCATGGACAGTGCAGACTCCGCGATCGCCGTCTCGGCCGGGCTGCCGCGCGCCGAGAACGCAGTTTGGCCGCCCGCCGAGCGGGCCGGGCTGGTCCGGCGGACCGGCCGGGACGTCCGGTTCCGCCACCCACTGGTCCGGTCCGCCGTGTATCACGCCGCGTCCGAGGGTGCTCAGCGCGAGGCGCACCTCGCGCTCGCCGAGATGCTGCGGGACGAACCGGACCGGCGTGCCTGGCATCTTGCCGCCGTCTGCCCGCATCCGGACGCGGCTGTGTCGGCGGAACTGGAGAGGACCGCCGACCGGGCCCGCCGCCGCGGCGGCCATGCGGCGGCGGCCCAGGCCCTGCAGCGCGCCGCGGAACTCGCGCCGCGACGCGAGGACGGCGCCCGGCTGCTGGTCGGAGCCGCCGCGGCAGCCGTATTCACCGGAGACATCGCCTGGGTCGAGGAACTGGTCGCCGCGGTACGCGCGCGTACGGATGACGCGACCCTGCTGGCCTCCGCTGCCGTACAGGCCGGACGGCTGGCGGTCCTGACGGAGCGTCACACCGTGATCTTCTCCCGACTGGCCGACGCCGCCGAGCAGTTGGCAGCCGCCCAGCCCGCCGCGGGGCTGGACCTCCTGGCCGGCGCCGCCGTGGTCCGCTTCTACTCGGGAGAGGACACCCAGCGCCACCGCGTCCAGGACATCCTGCGGAGCCTTCCCGAGAACGCCTCACACGCAGGCCTGCGCACCTGGGTGAGGGCCGTCTCGGACCCCTTCGAGGACCGGGCCGAACTCGTCCGCCTGCTTCCGCAGTGGGCCGCCGAGGCGGAAGCCCGGCCGGAGCGGCTCACCACCGTCGGGATCATGGCGTGGCTCCTGGACGAGACCCCGCAAGCCGTTCACCTCTTCGACCAGGCATTCGACCGCTGGGAGCTGCAGGGATCACTGCCCGAGGGCCTGGGCGGCGCAGTGGCCTGGGCCTACGTGGAGCGAGGAAGGTGGGAACAGGCCCGTGAGGCCTGCGCCCGCACCACCGCTGTCGGCCGGGCGGCCGGCCTCGACCACGCCGTGGCCTGCGCGGCCACCGTGGACGCCACCGTGCTGGCCCTCCGAGGCGATGCGTCCTCGGCCCGAACCCGGGCCGAGGACGCGCTCGCACTGATCGATCCGCTGGAAAGCCGCTCGGTCTCCGTCTACGCCCATCGTGCGCTCGCCGCCGCGGCAGCCGCCGAAGGCGCCTACGGGACCGCGTACGACCAACTTCGCATGGCCTTCACGGCCGACGGCGCGCCCGTGCACTACCACGCCGCCTACCCGGCCCTCGCGGACCTGGCCGCCGCCGCTGTGCGCTGCGGCCGCCGCGAGGAGGCTGCCGCGATCGTCGAGCGCTCGGCCTCCGCGCTGGCGGACAACGCTTCACCTCGCCTGCGTGCGCTGATCGACCGAGCCCGTGGCCTGCTGGCGGACCCCGACGACGCCGAACCGCACTTCCGGGCGGCTCTGGCGGACCCGGCACTGGAGTACTGGCCCTTCGAACGTGCCCAGACCCTGCTCGACCTCGCCGAGTGGCTGCGGCGCCGTCGGCGCATCGCCGAGGCGCGCGGGCCGCTCACCGAGGCCCTGGAGGCCTTCCGGCGCCTGGGCGCACGCCCATGGATCGAGCGCGCTCGGGCCGAATCGCGCGCCGCCGGCCTCGACGTCACAGATGCGGCCCCCGACGCGCTCGCCGAGCTCTCCCCGCAACAGCAACAGATCATCCGGCTCGCCGCCCGCGGGCTGACCAATCGGGAGATCGGCGAAAAACTCTTCCTCTCCCCGCGCACGGTCAGCTCGCACCTCTACCGCAGCTTCCCCAAACTGGGCATCACCGCCCGCTCCCAGCTGCGCGATCTGATCGAGGGCACCCTCGCGACGGCCGCCCGGACCCCTGCGCTACCGGGCGGCTGACGAACGAGCCGTGGCCGCGATCAGGGAGCTGCTCCGGAAGTGGTGAAGCGGGTCCAAGGGCACCGTGAACAGGCTGATGGTCAACGGTCTGATGGTCAACTGGCTGCTGCCGCTGGTCGCGCAGATCCTGAAGGAACGGCACGGCCGGAGTGCTGTGCCTGTGCCCATGCCGGCGCAGGACGCCTGCTGTCGGGCCGGCCGGTGGCAGCCAGCGTGCCTATGCCGCGCGGGCGGCAAGCTGCTTCGCGCGCTGTTGGGCAAGTGTGGGGTAGTCGGTGTAGCCCTGTGCGCCGTGGGTGTAGAGGTGCTCGGTGTCGATCGGTGTGGCGAGCGGATCGTTGACGGCGATGCGTGCAGGCAGGTCGGGGTGGGTGAGAAAGGCGCGCCCGTAGGACACCAGGTCCGCGTGACCGCGTACGAGCACGTGTTCTCCCTGTTGCTGGGTGGTGGGGGCGTGGTTTTCGCCGACGTTGGCGATGAGGGTGCCGTTCCACCGGGGGCGCAGGTCTGCGAGGGCCGGGTACTGGTCGTCGTCGGTGAGATGGAGGTACGCCATACCGAGCGGGTTCAGCGCCTCGATGAGCGCACGGTAGACGGGGGCCGGGGCGTGCTCGACCATCCCGAACTGCGGGTTGCCGGGAGAGAGCCGAAGCCCGAGCCGGTGTGCTCCGATGGCCTCAGCCACTGCGGTGACCAGTTCGACGGCGAACCGCGTCCTGTCGCGCCCGTACTCATCGTCGCGGCGGTTGGTGTTGTCGGCGAGGAACTGGTGCATGAGATAGCTGTTCGCGCCGTGGAGCTCGACGCCGTCGAAGCCTGCCCATAGCGCGTTGCGCGCGGCGCTGACGTGATCGTCGATCGCGGTGCGGATGTCCTGTGCCGTCATCTCGCGCGGTATGGGTGCCTCGGCCTTGCCGTCCTTGACGTGCACGGGGCCGGGAACCGGTACCGGGGAGGGGCCGGCCGGGAGGTCGCCGAGCAGTCGCGAGCGCGGGTGTCCCTGGCGACCGCCGTGCATGAGCTGCGCGAAGATGCGGCCGCCGCGCGCGTGCACGGCCTCGGTCACCACACGCCAGCCGGCTATATGGGCCTCGGTCTCCAGCCCCGGGATGCGCCAACCGCTCTGCCCACGGCGGTGCGGCCAGATGCCCTCGGTGATCAGAAGGCCGGCGTCCGCGCGCTGCGCGTAGTACTCCGCGACGACCGGGAGCGGTGTTCCGTCCTCGTGCGCGCGGAAGCGGGTCATGGGGGCCATGACGAGACGGTTGGGGAGGGAGAGGCTGCTTGAGGAGTAGGGGGTGAGCAGAGGAGAAGGGGCTGTGTTCGTCATGCGGGAACCATAGGATCTGACACTGATGTCAGGTTCAACCCTTGATCTGGTGAGGGGCTGGGGAAAGCCATGAAGATCGGTGAACTGTCCCGGCGTACGGGCGTGAGCGTACGCTCCCTGCGCTACTACGAGCAGAAGTGCATGCTGGCCTCGGAGCGCACGGCCGGAGGGCACCGGGAGTACCCGGAGGCAGTGGTAGACCGAGTGATCCTCATCCAGCAGCTACTGGCCGCCGGACTCTGCAGCGAGAAAATCGCAACGCTCCTGCCCTGCATGCGAGACCACGACGGGGGCCCGGCGCAGACGGCCACGCCGTGGCTGGTCGAGCAGCTGACGGCAGAGCGCGACCGGGTCGACCGCTCCATCAAAGACCTGCTCTACACACGCGAGGTACTGGACGAGGTCATCGCCACAGCAGCGGGCTGACGAGAAGGGGGTACGGTCCGCCGGCCGGTGAGTACGGGCGCTGCTCGGCCCGCCTGTGGGAGCAGAACCCACACCCCACGGCGAACGCGGATGACACCAGTTCGGCCGGGGTCGGGCTCCCGTTGGGAACGTCTGTCGAAACGGCAAGCCCGCACAGCTCGTCCATCTGACCCAGCTCGGGCTCCACTGCGCGTAGGAGTGACCGGCTCCGAAAGGCCCCTACCTTCGAGCGTTCGAGCCCGGCAGGACGGAATACCTCCAGCACCGCCGAAGCTGACCTCATCATGAGTGAAATTCTCGTGACGGGCGCAACCGGCAATGTGGGACGAGAGGTTGTTGGTGAGCTCCTGACCACAGGCACGGCTGTGCGTGCGTTGGCGCGTGACCCTGAAACGGCCGGGCTACCGAAGGGAGTCAAGGTCGTACGCGGAGACCTGTCCGAGTCGGACACGCTGGAGGCGGCACTGGCCGGGAGCGACACGGTGTTCCTGATCTGGCCCTTCCTTACGACCAAGGACGCTCCCGCCGCGCTGGAGGCGATCGCACGGCATGCCCGCCGCGTCGTATATCTCTCATCGTCAGGCGTGAACGAGGACGCCGAACCGCAGACCGATCCGATCAATCAGCTCCACGCCGACATGGAGCGCTTGATCGAAACATCCGGCCTGGAGTGGACCATCCTGCGGGCGAACACCATCGCCTCCAACGCGCGAGGGTGGGCCGAGCAGATCCGCACCACCCACGTCGTTCGCGGTCCCGACATCGCCGCCACGGCGGTGATCCACGAGCGCGATATCGCGGCCGTGGCGGTACGCGCGCTGATCGATGACGGGCATGCAGGCGTGAAACACGTCCTGACCGGCCCTCAGGTACTGAGCAGAGCCGAGCAGGTACAGGTGATCGGGGGAGGGATTGGCCGCCCGGCACGCTTCGAGAGGGTCCCGGTACAGGTCGCCCGACAGCAGATGCTCGCCGACGGCAGGCCCCTCGCTCTCGTCGAAGCCCTGTTGGCCAGCGCTGAGACGCGGGCCGAATCGGACTTGATCACTTGCACGGTGGAAGAGATCACCGGAGCACCGGCGCGCACGTTCCGCTCATGGGTGGAAGAGCACGCAGACGAATTCCGCTAGGTTTGCTCAGCGTCCCGGACCGAGTCGCGGCCCGAAAGTCTTCGAAATGAGGCATCCATCTGCCCATTCGCCGGACGACCCCGACAGCACGGCGCGAGTACATCCGGTCCCCCTTCCGCGGCAGCTCCTGTCAGCCATGCTCCGCCGCATCAAAGCGAACCGTTAATGTCTTCGCGCGGCGCCCGGCATCCGTAGTCTCTTGGCTACGGGGCTGGACATCAATGTACTGATCGCGGACTGGTCATGGCTGGGGGAGGCCCCCGCCCATCGACCGGCTGTCGCGGCTGCGGAATGCCTGGTACGCCGACGAGACCGGGCTGTGGGAATGGGACGCCCCGGCGGTCGACGGCGACTGGGAATGGCCCCGAGGGCCCCACAGCACCTCCTTCGCCCCTCGTCGGTGAGCCTGCGCAGCCGGGTACGGGCACGGGAGAGCCGTGACCGTACGGTGCCCACCGGGATGTCCAGGGCCTCCGCGGTCTCGGCGTAGTTCAGCCCGGACCAGACGCAGAGGGCCAGCACCTCGCGTTCCTGGCGGCGGAGTCCGCCCAGCGCCTGCCGGACCGCGGTGAGCCGCCGTGTGTCGTCGACGCGCCCGACCGTGGCATCCGCGATGTCCGCCACCAGTTCCGGGGCGGGGCGGCGGGCCAGGAAGGCCAGGCGCCGCGCGATGCCGCGGTGGGCGTTGCGTGCCTTGTTGGTGGCGATTCCGAGCAACCAGGGCCGCAGCGAGTCGCCCTCCGGCTCGACGGTGTGACGGGTACGCCAGGCCGCCAGGAAAGTCTCGGACAACACCTCCTCGGCCGTCGACCAGTCGCCCGACAGCCGGTAGGCGTGGTTGTAGACCTCCCGCGCGTGTTCCTCGTAGAGCGTTGCGAACGCCTCGTGGTCGCCCGCACGGATCCGTGCGCGCATGCGCTCCCGATCTCCCTGTCCATCCTGTTCATCACATCTCACACCACCTACCTCTCCGGACGGACCGAGGAGTTCCCGTGACCCGTGCCACACCGCGGGCCACTGATACTGCACCTCGTCGGTGACTTGCGGGCCGCGCCGGCGGTACTGGCCTTGGCGCCGGCTTTCTCCGTTGTCTGCTTCCGGGCGCTGATCGTCTTGCTCTCGCCGATTTCCTTGGGGGAGTGGGCCACCTTCGGCGTGGTGGTGCGGTCCCGCAGCGGTGTGACAGACCCACCGGCGCCGCCACCACGCCCAAGAACAAGCTGGGCAACAGATCAACATCCCTGGACATCGCCGTCGCCATTGCCATGCCCAGCAGCGAAGCCACTACCACGGAAGTCCGCTGAAGCGGTGTGATGCCCTCCTACGGGCTCGGACGGTGGGAATCGTCCGGTCGACTCGGTGACGGGCACCGACGCGCCGACCGGGAGTCATCGAACGGCAGATCACCACCAAGCGTCCCTTCGTCATCGTTGTGGGACCGATGACCGATGACCGATGGGGCGGCCTCGGCCATGGGCATGACCGACGTGAGGCGCCCACCGGTCCCCGTCGCGGCACAGGAATGACGACTGTGCTGATGGCGCCGGTCAGCCGCTGACCGGCGGCGCGCCTTCTGGGGTACGGAGCAAGGCCGGCGGCAGATAGGCGGAGCGGATGCGCAGGTCCCAGCCGTGGGCCTGGACTGCCAGCGCGGCCAGGGCGATGGTCTTGTACGGCAACAGGCTGCGGGGCGCGGCGTCGGCGGGTGCGTTCTGTCGGTGCTGGAGGAGACGATGTTCCAGAGCCTGTTCGAAGGCCGACTGGTCGTCCTCCAGGAGCACGCGCAGCAGTCGCTGGTCGGATGTCATGTCGCCGAGTGCGTCCAACTTCCGTATCGCCTCGGTGCGTTCGTCGGCGGTCGGCATACGCAGCGTGGTGGATGGCCGGTCCCGGGGAAGGAAACCCCGGGCCGAGGTGAGTTAACCGCACAGGGTGTCCATCTCGGCCAGCTCGCCCAGGTTCGTGGGTGATTCCAGCTTGGCGGCGTAGGCAGATGGTCCAGAAGTTCGTCACGCATCGCCGACAGCTGCTCATCGGAGTAGCAGTCGTACCGGATCGTGTGCCAGCGGCTGAAGATCCGTCCCCGGACATCCTCCAGCGCCTCCTGGACCCGCTGCTCGCTCACCTGGTGTCTCGCCACATCCATGATCGTCATGAGCATCATCCTGGCAGCCGCCACTGACACCGACAGGTCCCGGCCGTTCCGGGCCGACCTCAAACTTAGGGCAGTCTCTCAGGCGATGACGCTCTCAGGCGATCACGTTGGACAGTCCGAGCACGAGCACCGCGATGCCGGCGGACACGAGGCCCAGGCGGGTCGCCGTACGTACATTCCCGGCGCGGGCTGCCGCGCGGGACGGCCCCCGCTCGGCGGCGGCGCGCGCCAAGAAACCCATCGCGAGACCCAGCAGCAGCCCCCACACGAAGCCGCTCAATTGCGCCAGGCGCTCGGCCTGCGGAGGCGCGAGTGCGGTCAGCGGGTAGGCGGCCAGGATCCCCGCGCCGGTAATTGACCACGGGGCCTCCTGCAGCATCCACCGCCGGGCGTGCTCGCGCAGCGGCGGGTCCTCGGGTCCGGTGGAGACGAACACCATGCCCCCGATGGCGTGTCCGGCCGGAATGAGCAGGGAGACGATCAGCGTCGCGCCCAGCATGCCGCCCGACTTTCCGGGTGAGCCCGCGGCCGGGAAGAGATCCGCCGATACCCGGGCGAGCAGCGTCATCGCCACGCCCCACAGCCAGTAGCCGGCGAGCAGAGCCCAACCGGGTGCGAGACGGGCCCGCCGCAGGATCGCGACGGGGCTCTGCAGCAGGCCCGCGAGTGGCACGGCGATGAGGTACCAGGCGGGTATGAAACTCTCCATCGCTCGCCGTTCGCCTACGAGACGGGTGAACAGGGGGAGAGCTGCGGTGCGGGAATCATCGGCGGCGATGAACGCGGCGATCACCAGCCCCAGGGCGCCCGTGCCGGCGACGATGCCGGCTGCGATCCGCAGCCCCCGCACGCCCTTTCGCCGCCCTGCTAGGCGGGGTCCCCTGGCGGTGGCCGCCGCCTCGGTGGCAGTCCGGGCCGCCGTCCGAGTCCACGTTCCGTCCTTCTGCATACTGCTCCTCTCTTCCCGCGGGGCCGCCGCGAACAGCCCCGCGCAATGACCTCTTGATCGCCGACCACCCGGACGTGGCGAACTCGCCCCGGCAGCCGAGTGCAGGGCAAGCCGATGCCCGGCACCGGCTTGCCCAGTGCATGGAAATGGCTAAGGGGTGGCCCCGTCGTACTCGTTGTCCCACCGGTTCATCCGTACGCAGCCACAGGTGCCCGTTGCGATGATCAGGGCTGCCAGGGCGGCGAGGATCCCTGCGTAGGAGCCGGAGGGCATTTCGTCTGCCGGGCCGGCCGCGCCCTTGGGGTCGTACAGCACGGTCAGTGCATCGCCCGGCTCAACCAGGTCCGCATCGCAGCCGTCGCTCTCTCCCAGCAAGGGGAAGATCTCGTGGCCGTCGCGGGTGCGCAGGGTGCACTTGTCGCTCTTGCGGTCCTCGACCTTGGTCACCACGGCCTTGGTCCACTGACCGCGTTCCTGCAGGGCGTGCTCGTCGCCGGCCCCGTAGGTGAGGAACGCGAGTCCGACTGCGGCGATGACGGTGATGGTGAGTTCCCAGGCCACCTTCCGCTTCTTCCGAGGGACGCGCCGGAGCCAGAAGACCGGCACCAGGATGAGTGCCAGGGGGATCAGCAGTGCGGACAGGAGCATGCCCGTGCCGCGCAGCCAGACCGGCAGGGGCACCACCGGCCCGAGCCACGCCAGGGTCACGGAGATCGCAACCAACGCGACGTTGAACACAAGCCAGTGAACGGGGCGGGTACGGAGTCGGGGAGGCGTGTTCTTTGTCGGCTTGGCCGCTCGGTCGGTTCCTGCCGCGCGTCCTGCCGCGCGCCCGCGAATGTTCGTGTCCCCCGCCATGCTCTCCCTCTCCGTCTCTGTTCGCCCGTGGACGGATGAGCGTACGGGGTGGGAGTCCAGGCTGATCAGCGAGGGGTTCGAACGGACCGCTCTCGGCCTCGGACGAGGTTGCGCCCGAGGAAGGCCCAGCGTGTCGCGGTGCGCAGTCTCGGGCCTGCCCCAGCACCACGATGACAACTTGCAGGACCGGTGTTCGACTCGTCGGGCGTCGGGCGTCGGGCGTCGGGTCGAGGCGGACTTGTGCCGCACCTCGATTCCCGGGGATGCACTGGACCTCGATCCCCAGGGATGTACGGGAGCCCCCGCTACCCGACTGCACGGAAGCCAGGCCCATATCCTTCGAGCGTCCTGCCCTGGCGGGCATCCAGGGTGACGCTTCCGTACTCGCCGTCGGCGACCCATTCGACCTTTACCTTGAAGCGAACGTCCCGCTTCGCAGGGTCGACACTGAGGGTGAGCTGCTTTGGCCGGTCAGGGGAGATCGTGAAGGGGAAGTCCGTGCGGTCAGGCGCGGGCTTCCTGTCCCGGGGGACGACGGGGACCGGATGCTGCGCGAGGTTCACGTCGAATGCGGGGTCGTGCACGGTGTCGCCGCAGTCGGTCGGTGGCTCTTTCATACTGTGTGGCGGCGCCTTGCTGGACACGACGGTGACATCGATGCCCGTCACCAGGACCGTCTTGTCCGTCTTGGTTTCCAGGGTGATGGGAAGCACAGCAGGCACGCAGGGTCTGGGGGAGCGGGCGTAGGCCGTCAGCCCAGGCGGATTGGCCTGGGCCGCGAGCCACCCGCTCGCGCTCTGGAATGTGCCAGAGCGCGAAGGCTCCCGCCAGCGGCAGCACGACGAGCGTGGCCCAGTTGTTCCGGTCCCGCAGCGCTGCCCACCGGTGCCTCCGCGTCGCGTTCTGCGGCGTGGCTTCCGGCGCACCCGAGCCGGACTGCTGCGTTGGCCTGACGCTGACCAGCGCGCTGTCCGGTGCGGGAGGCGAGGCCGACGCAGTAGTGGGCGCCATCACGGTGGAGCTGCTGCACAACTTCACCCTGCTGCACGACGACATCATGGATGGCGACCGCATTCGGCGGTACCGCCCGGCGGCCTGGGTGGAGTTCGGGATTCCGACCGCGCTGCTGACTGGCGATGCGTTGCTCACTCCTCGGGCTCGCCAGAACCGGACCCCTGATGGCAGAGGCGATCCTCAGCCCGCTGTGTCCGCCCCCCGGTCACGTCTGTCCGGGGCATCGTCGAGGCCGGCTGGGCAGCCACCGGCGATGAGGCGCGCGCAGAGAGGTGACCGCATTGCCCGGGCCCTAGGCAGCAATGCCAGGATGCGGGGATGAACGCATCAGAGGTCCCGCCCGGCACTCGACTGCTCGTCGTGGAGGACGAGCCGGCCATCCTGGACGTCCTGGCCACCTCGCTGCAGTTCCTCGGGTATGAGGTGGCGCAGGCGTCGACCGGCCGGGCGGCCCTCGCGGCTGTCCGCGAGCATGCCCCGCACCTGGTGCTGCTCGACGTCATGCTGCCCGACATCGACGGGTTTGAGGTCGTACGCCGACTGCGCCAGGCCGGGTCGGCAACCCCGGTGATCTTCCTGACCGCGCGGGAGAGCGGGCAGGACATCGTGGGCGGCCTCGATCTGGGCGCTGATGACTACATCACCAAGCCTTTCAGGCTGGCCGAGGTCGCCGCCCGGGTCCGGGCCGTCCTGCGCCGGGGTGAGAGCAGCACCGAGTCCCGGCTCCTGGTCTGCGGTGACGTGGAGATGAACACCGAGACGTACGAGGTACGCCGGGCCGGCGTGCTGGTGGAACTCTCGCCCACCGAATACCGGCTCCTGCACCACCTGCTGCGGAACCGCAACCGCGTCCTGACCCACGAACAACTGCTGGAACACGTATGGGACTTCGGCGAGGGCGACCCTGGGGTGCTGAAGACCTACATCTCCTATCTGCGCCGCAAACTCGACGCGCCGGGCCCTGGCCTGATCGAGACCCGGCGCGGCGTCGGCTACATCCTCCGCGACCGGGGAACCCCGTGAAGCCGGCCGCAATCCCGCGCCGCTGGACGCGCCCCCGTTCGCTGCGCGGCCGACTCCTGCTGACCCTGCTCACCCTCGTCGCCGTGGCCCTGATCGCCTTGGACGCCGTCGTGTACGCGGCGCTGAGCCGCGATCTCATGCACCGCACCGACGTCACCCTGCGCGCGGTGCGCCAGCGCGTGGCGCAGCAACTGGAGCAGGCCGCGCCCGGCGGAAAGCTCGGCAACGACGTCCGGTTGCTGGGCGCCTCGGAGTTCTATCTCCAGCTGCGTCGCCCCGACGGCACCGTGCGGGACCTGGTGCCCCAGCTGCGGGACCCGGCCAACGCCGCGCCGCGCCTGCCGGACCCGCTGTCCCGCGCTCGCGGCGCCGAACCGGCCACGGTGGGTCCGTCGGCGCCGGGCGGCCCCGACTTCCGGCTGCTGGTGCAGCGGGTCCCCGGCCGCGGAACCTTGGTCGCGGCCGCCCCACTGGACCAGGTCCAGGGGACACTGCGGCAGGTGCTCATCGTCGAGGCCGTGGCGACCGGCGGTGTGCTGGCGCTGCTCGCGGGGGCGGGGCTGTGGGTCCTGCGCCGGGGCCTGGCCCCGCTGGAGTCGATGGCCAGGGACGCGGACGCCATCGCGTCCGGCGACCGCGCCGGACAGGTCGCACCGGCCGACGACGACACGGAAGTCGGACGGCTCGGGCTGGCCCTGAACACGATGCTCGCTGTCGAGCGCACCACCCAGGACCGGCTGCGCCGCTTCGTCGCGGACGCCTCGCACGAACTGCGCACCCCTGTCACGGCGGTACTCGGCTACGCGGATCTGCACCATCAAGGTGCTCTCGCCGCCCCCGAGCAACGCGAGAGGGTGATGCACGGCATCACCACCGAGGCGCTGCGCATGCAACGGCTCGTCGACGACCTGCTGTTGCTCGCTCGCCTGGACAGCGCCCCGGCCCGCGGGCGGACGTCCGTGGATCTGGCCGTGATCGTGCGCGACGCGGTGTCCGCCGCCCGCGTCATGGACCCGCACCGCCGCGTGACCGTGGCAGCCGAGGGCGCCGCGATGGTGCACGGTGATGCCGAGCAACTGCGGCGCGTGGTCGACAACCTGCTGGCCAACGTACGCAATCACACGCCGTGCGGGACAGCCGCGCAGGTGACGGTGAGCACCGCCGGTTCGCCCGCGTCGCACGTGCTGCTCACGGTCGCCGACCAGGGCCCGGGCATCCCGGACGAGGCGCTGCCGCGCGTCTTCGACCGCTTCTACCGTGGCGACCCGGCGCACAGTGGCGACGGCAGTGGCCTGGGGCTGGCCATCGTCGCGGCGGTGGCACACGCGCACGGCGGCAGTGTGGACCTTGCCAGCGCGGCGGGGGAGGGGACCTGCGTCGCCGTCCGGCTCCCGACGGCGCCCTGACGCCTTCGGAGAGGGGCGTGGTGGTGTCGTGGACGGTCGAGGGCCTTCGCCGGGGGTCGGTGTTGTGGTGCGGAAGGCGGTGCGCACCTGCGCGCGGCCGCCGTCGTCGGCCAGGCCGTCCCCGCGGGCCGGCTGCCCATACCGCAGAGCTTGCGGGCGCCGGGTTCCCACAGGTCTGTGCCGGGTGTGAGAACCGTGGGAACCGGTCCCCCCCCCCCACCACGAACAGGGAGCTCCGCGGATACGGAGCCCCCTGCAGGCCTGCCTCTCAGAACCGGATCAGCCGGTCTTCGCGGCGTCGGTGCACTCCTCTGAACCCTTGCACTCCTGTAGCTTCTTCAGCGTCGACGTGAGCTGCGTCCTGGTGTCCGAGGACAGCTGCGCGTACGTGTTGTGCAGCATGTCCGGGTCCTTGCTGCGGTCGTAGTACTCGTGGGAGCCGTCCTTGTACTGGACATACGTGTACTGGTCGGTGCGCAGCGCCTCGTAGGAGGGCGGATTGCCACTGCCCTTGCGGGGCCTGTCGGGATCCTGCGGTGAGGTGTTGGGCCCGTGATGCTCCACCAGCGCGGTCTGCGGCCAGTCCTTCGGGGTTTCCCCCTTCAGCAGGGGCACCAGGCTGCGGCCGTCGGACTGCGGGTCGGGCTTGCCGCCGCCCAGCTCGGTGAGGGTGGGGCAGATGTCGATGTTGGACGCGACGGCGTCGGTGGTGGTGCCGTGCTCGACCCCCGGCCCGGTGACGATCAGGGGCACGTTCACGTCCGTGTCGAAGGCGGTCTGCTTGCCCGGCATCAGACGGTACTGGCCCATGTGGAAGCCGTTGTCGGAGGCGAAGGCGAAGACGGTGTTGTCGTAGACGCCCTCCTTCTTCAGCTTCTCCTGGAGGTCACCGATCATGCGATCGACGGCCTGCACGGCGCGGACGCGTTTGCGGTACGTCTTGGTGATCTGCTTGATCTGTTGGGGCGTGAGGGACTTCTTGTCCTTGAGCCACTGCGGGGCGTCCGCGGGCGTCTTGTCGAAGGCGGGCGGCCTCGGCAGCTTCAGGTCCTTGAACTTGCCCTCGTCCTCCGGCGCCGGAGTGGCCGGGCCGTGCGGCGCGAACGTGGAGATGTCGAGCGCGAAAGGCTTCTTGTCCTGCACCGATTTCTCGATGAATTCCTGGCCCTTCCCGCTCACGACGTCGGTCAGGTAGTCCTTCGGGTCGTGCCCGTAGTCGACCGTCCTGCCGTTCTGGTTGAGGGTGTAGTCGTATTCCTTGTAGCCGGCGCCGGCCACGTCCCACTCGTTCCAGCCCGGAGGAACGTAGTTCTTCTTGCCGTTCACGGTCATGTCCGGCTCATAGCCGTTGAGGTACTTGCCCATCATCGCCGTGCGATAGCCCTGCTGCTGAAGAGCGGTGGCGAAGGTCTTGTCCTCGTTGCCCTTGTCGTGAAAGGTCTGGAAACCGCCGTCGGGCGGCGTGTTGGTGAAAACCCCCGTGTTGTGCGGGAACTTGCCCGTGAAGATGGACGAACGCGAAGGACAGCACAGCGAGTCCGTCACCGTATAGTTGGAGAAGGACAAGCCGTCCTTCTGCATGGCCTGCACGTGCGGCATGTAATTCACGAGGTCCGACGAGAGGTCGTCGGTCAGCACCCACACGATGTTGGGGCGCTGGGACGAAGAGGTGCTCTGCGCGCTCCCGCTCTGTGCGGCCGTGTTCGCCCCGCCGCCTTCGCTGTTGCACGCGACCAGGCCGGCCGTGAGGACGACCGTGCCCAGCCACAACAATACTTTTCTGCGAACGCCTGCGATGGTCAACGATTCTCCTCCTGGGCGGCGTGACAGAACGACTCCTGATACTCCGACCCTGCTGCACAAGGGTGAGAAAACCGTGTGAACAGCGCGTGCAAGGCGTGGGAACAGAGTCGAAGGGCAGTTCGCGCGCGCATGTCCCCACGAGGCCGGTGCATCGCGCCTGCCTTGACCGCCTGGACACCGGTCCCACCGGCCCCACCGGCTACGCAACAAACGTACGGACCGGCTTGCCGCATTACACGCTTTTCACCGGCCTCGCGTCGCTATCGAACCCGGTGGGCTGAACAGGTCGGGGGTGTCGGTGCGTCCCGACGTCTTCGAAAGAAAGGCCGGAAGTATGGCATAGAGGAGAGAGCACGCTGGCGTGGCGGAGAAGGCGCGCTGGCGTAGCGGAGAGAGCGTGCCGCTGCGCACCCCGGTCGTCGAGGGACCGCTCCGCAGCCAGGCGCCGGCGCAGCGCCGAGGCGGATGCGATACGCGCGGCCGTCCAGGTCTCCGCTGGGCGCAACGCTCTCCCGCGTTGCCGCGGGCTGCGTGCGGACGGGGTTCCTTTCGGGCCGGTACGCAGTAGGGCTGCCGCGTGCGGTGACCGTGGCCCGAGCCGGCCGGGGCAGCATGGTGCTGGGTGAGTGGTGGGGCGACTGCGCTACGTAGGCGGGACTCGGGCGAAGGGCTGTCAGCGGTCGGGCTGGGTGGAGGCGCGGGTGCGGAGGTCCAGTCTTGGTGGCGGACGGCGTGGGGTGTGATGCGCCCGGTGAGGACGTCGCACAGGAGCGTGGCGCAGAAATCATGCACGCCCCAGGCAGCGCGTTTCATCCCAACGAGCGACAGAAACTGAACCACCCGGGCGCGCGGCAGGCGAAGGGCGCCCACGCTCCCGAGTTCTCCGCCCGCCCTCCCGCAGCAAATGCGCACACCTCACCCGGCGGCCGAAGTCGTCCGTCGCAGGTCGCTGTGATCACGGTAGAGCCTGTGGGTGTCGGTGAAGCGGTCGCAGTCGTCCCCGATCTCGGCGAGGATCCGGGCGCCGAGCTGGACGGGGAGACCGGGGAAGCCACGGATGATCTCGGTGTCGGGATGCTGAGGGAAAGCTTCTTCCACTCCCTTTGCTGGATCGGCGGCGGCAGCGCAGGGCGGCCTCCAACTGTGCCAGGAGGGCAAGCATCTGCTTGCCGAGAGCGTCTTCGACCACCGGTGGCTGGTGCGCCCAGTCTGATCGGAAGACGCCCGTCACCAGCTCCCTCCCAGTCCGGCCTGGTCTGTCCACCGGGAGTGCGAAATGCTGGCTCCATCGTTGGTAGAGCTAGCTGGAGATGGGGATGTTCAAACAGTGGCGCTGGCGCTGGCGCTGGCGCGGTCGGTTGCAGACGATCAGTTTCTCGTTCTTCGGGCAGAGCGCCAGTTTCGGGTTCAGCCAGAGCGAACGCGACCGGGCAAGGTCGATCCTGCTTCGCCTGGAGGATCATCGAGTGCTTCATGCGCCTTATGACGTCGAGGAGGAGAACGGCTCCTGGGGCTCCATAGAAGCGCTGCGTGCCTACCTGAACGAGCAGATCGCGCAGTGCGAGTCCGAGGAACTGCGGCACCAACTGCGCGTGATGCGCGCCGCTGTGAGGCAGTGGCTGACCGATGTCGAGTCAGCACGCAAGTTCACCGAGGAAACGTATCCGGATGCCTCAGACAGGGACCGGGACCGGATCCAATGGACATGGGGACTCCAGGCGCTGGGTGTGCTGCGCGGCCGGGTCGGAGTTGCCATCGCTGAGATCGGCCAGCAGTTCGACATCCCGATCGATGGCGACCTCGCTCACGTCACGCCGCCTGATCTGGAGGAGTCCGAGCGGGGCGTCAGGCTGTCGCCGTTGTACTTCACAGAGGAGTAGGAGCCGGGCGTCCTCAGCCCGGTGCTCGGCCGCCTCGATATGGCCGGCCGACTGCGCCACGCCGACCGTACCATCCAGCTCGCCACTGCCCTCGCCTGCTATCTCGCCACGCAACTGACCTCGGTCGGCGCCCGGGCGTCCGTGGGCCGGCCGCGGAAGTGCTCTTCGCGACCACTGGCTTGGCCCGTTATGGACGCCTTGCCTGACGACCACGGGCTCGTCGGCCGCAGGCCAGTGGCTGTCCTGGAGGGCGTGGGCGTCGAAGGCATGTCGGCCGGCAGGGCAACGCTGAGGAGGTTGCGGCCGACGCTGAAGCCCAAACGGCCACGGTGCCCACATGGACAACCGTGCCCTCGGAGGCGATCACCGACCTGGCCATCGCCGTGACGGGCGTTTTTGCCCTGCATGCCCGCACACCGACCGGCGAACCGCTCCGGCCCTCCGCGCGAGGCAGCTGTCGTCAGCCGCGCCTGGCTCCGCTACCGCACCTCGTAACCGCCCACGCGCCGCTGGGGGATGCGTGGGCGCGGCGGCCTCATCCGCGATGCCGTGGACGCGATAGACGCTGTTGACCGGCCCGCATTCTCCAGCATGCCCGTCGCTCACCTGAAAGGGCGCACCCGTGACCCGCTCCGTCCCCCTCACATCGCCGTCCGCGCCCCGCGAAGCCGATAGTCCGGGGAGGCGCTGACCTCAGGGACACTGCTTCGTGGGATCCGGGGAGTCCGACTGCCGTGTCCGGCTTCGACCAGCGGGGCCCAGCAGGTCCTCGGCGGCGTCGCCGTCCCGGTCTCGGGCGCTCTCTCCCGCTCCAGGCGGGCGACGGCGTCGGAGCCGTCACTGGCCAGGTCGCTCACCCACATGGTGGGTTGACCTGCAGTTTCCCCCGTAGCCCCGCCAGTCTCACCTTGCGGCTCCTGCACCCACATGTGTGACTGAAGAGGGCTGACATCGGCCCTGCGGCATTGCCGGCAGGACGCGCGTTGTCGGGTCGGTATGCGGGTCAGTCTCGCCCCTGGCATCTCACCGGCCCTTTTTCGCTTCGGTCCACCGGCGGAGCGGATCATGACGCATGGGAGGCACCACGGGCAGTGTTCACCTGGCACACCCTGCTTCGGCCATTGCGGTGGTGCGGCACTGCCCTCACTGTCGACGGCAGCCGCAGTTCCGCCGCAGCCGGCTCCTCCCAGACCATGGTTGCCATCCGGTCGCCGGGACGGCGGGTACTTCGTATCTGCACCTAGGAGGAGAGCACCTAGGAGGAGATGAGCATGTTGACCACTCGTCCCTCCAGCAGACAGCGGCACGGGCCGTGGAGCGGCTCGGTCAGCTGGGGCGGTTCTTCGGCACCGACCGGCTGAGAGGAGGAGACGGCGCGCTGTGCCTTGAGGTCGGGCAACGGGCCAACTGCGTTGTCTTCGCGCAGGCCCGTTTCGGCGCGAGAGAGCACTTCCTCCACTTCAAGGGTACGAGGAGCCTGCCGGGCCGGAGCGCCGACATCAGCGGAGTGAACGTGGTCGCCGGGACGTGCCTTTTCAGTAACCGGGTGCTGCACTGCCGCGATGATCATGGCGAGCCCATCGATCTCCTGAACTTCGCTCCGGTCCACCGGCGTGTGTCGAAGATCGAAGCGGAGCCGGCACTGTCTCTGTACGAATACGAGTCCGTGTTGCGGCTGACCGGACTTATCGCCGACGTAGCGGCCATGCTTCCCCGCGTCCTGCCGGTGACCGTCACCATCGACATGCCGCGCGTCCAGTACTACCTGTACCTTCTGGACGTCTTCCGGCGTGGCCTGGCCGACATCGAGCAGATGCTGCAATGGTTCCGCATCGTCGACACCCGACACGCCCTCACGACAAGCTTCTTCCGGCAGCACTTGCGCGCAGCGCTCACAGGCGCCTGCCGCCAGGACGCCGTCGTACGGGAATCGGATGCTCTCGGGGCCGTGGCCCCGCTCGTGCGGAACGCCGTACGCGGCAACACCATCCCCGCACCCGAGGCACTCGCCGCGGCCCTCTTGGCCAGCGGTGATCCCGTGTGGAAGCTGGTGTTGGAACTCGCTCCTCCGGCAGATCTGCTGTCCTTCGCGCACGCCAGCTACATGGTCGAGGAACTGCGTGCCACCGCCGTCCACAGGGACAGCCGGCCGCCGCTCGCCATCGCGGTGGAGAACTACCCGGAGTGGCGGACCATCGAACAGAGTCGGCGGCTGCTCAAGCAGTTCGCGGGAACGAGCAGACAAATACCCACCGCGCATCTCATCGGTCTGTATCCCTTGGAACGGATACTCAATGTTGACCCGGCCGGGCACTGGAAGCGGTACTGGCCCCCGCCGTCTGCACGGACTGGGCTCTCTCCCGTTTCGCCTGTCGAGGGGCATGTTCAGTGATCGCTGGTACGGCGCTGGCGGTCGTGCGCTTCAGCGCCATGGCAACCGCCGTCGTTGTGCAGACGCAGTGGCCATGCGGCCACGGCACGGTCGACCTCGGTGGGGGAGGAGGCGATGAGGATGCGATGCCGTACAGCGCGCCGTGGGTGAGGAGTCATAACGTTGGATGTCGGGTGCCGGTCCTTGGATGGGCGGCGAAGTCTGAACGCGATGCGTTCCGGCCTCGCGGTGGGATGTGTGATGGGCCCTGGCGTCTGGAAGTACGCCAGGGTCGACCGGTCGAGGTCAGTCCTGCGCCAGGTCGCCGAAGCGGGCTGCCGAGTTCCAGTTGCCGCTTCCCCAGTTGTGGGCTGCGTAGGCGGGTGCGTTGGTGTACTTGCTGATGTTGACGAGGTCGTCGTCGTGGCCGTGAGCACTGGCAGTTCCGGCGGTGCCCAGGATTGCCAGGGCGGTCAGGGCGGCAGCTGCGAGGGTGCGGATACGCATGGGCTTCTTCTCCCGTCAGCAGGGACGCTCATCGTCTGAGCCTTGTCCTCTGCACGTGCCCATTCGACGCAAATAGCCGACAACCACCCCTCGAACGAGGGACAACTCTCATGAGGCCCGGTGGGCCCGTCTCGAACCGGCGACGGGCGCTAGGGACTGTGCCGATCGGGTTGTTCGCCGTGGTGGAAGGCGGTGAGGCGTTTGAGGCCTTCGGCGAGGTGGTGGTCTTCGACGGCGAGGCTGATGCGGCCCCATCCGGTGGTCGTCCGGCCGAAGGCGGAGCCGGGGGCAACCGCCACGTGGTGGTCCAGGAGCCGCTCCAGCCAGGCGTCGCGGCTCTGTCGTGCGACGGGGGTGTGCGGGGCGGGGCCGGCGAGTTGAGCGAAGACGTAGAAGGCGCCCTGAGGGGGGACATGAGGGATCGATTCATGGGTCAGCAGCGCGCAGGCGGCGTCTCGCCGTCGGGCGTAGGTTCTCTGGCGGTCGGCAACGAGGCTTTGGGGCCCTTGGAGGGCAGCGAGGGCGGCGACCTGCGCGGGCGTGTTGACGCAGGAGACGTACGCTCCGTGCACCTCGAGGCAGACCTTGGCGATCTGGCGGGGCGCGAGGAGGTAGCCGACGCGCAGGCCGGTCATCGAGTATGTCTTGGAGAGGCTGAAGAGACTGATGACGTGTGAATCGTCGAGCTGGGCGGGGCTGGTGTGCACGCCGTCGTGGACGAAGGCTTCGTAGCATTCGTCGGAGATGAGCCACAGGTTGTGACGGTGGGCCAGTTCGATCATGGCGTTCTGTACGGCGGGGTGTGCCACGTTGCCCGTGGGGTTGGCGGGCGAGTTGAGGATGATCGCCCGGGTTGCCGGGGTGATGCGGCCGGCGACCTCGTCCGGGGACACGGCAAATCCGTCTTCCGGCCGTAGCGGGTAACTGGTGGGGCGGGCGCCGACCATGCGGACGGTCATGGCGTAGTTGGGCCAGCCGGGATCGGGAACGAGGACCTCATCCCCCGGGGACAGGATGGCTGCGAGGGCCAGGTGCAGGCCTTGCGTGGCTCCGGCGGTGACGATGACCTGCTCCGCACCGGCCGGGATGTGGTTGACCGCCCGCAGCTTGACGGTGATCCCCTCCACCAGCTCCGGCAGGCCGCGGTTGGGCGCGTACCCGGTACGGCCTTCGTCGATGGCCCGGTGGAAGGCCTGGAGGACATGGTCGGGCGGAGGACCTTCAGGGGAGCCGGTGTGCAGGCCGATGACGGGCCGTGCCGACTGCCAGATCCGGTCCATCATCACATTGATGCCGGACCGCCCCACTTCCTGGGCATGTGCCGCGGGTGACGGCATGATGGGCTCCTTTCCTCTCCGCCGGCCGCCTTCGCTGCCGCCGGCCGTCAGCAACGCTTCCCCGCCTGCGCCACGCCGGTCAGCAGCCGGGCCAGATCCGGTGCGGTCGCGGCAACGTGGTCCGCGCCCGCCGCCTGCAGCTCACCGACCGATGTCACTCCCCAGGCGCATCCGATGGTGACGGCGCCCGCGGACCGGCCCGCTGTGATGTCGAAGGGGGAATCTCCGATCACCACAGCCTCCTGCGGCCGTACGCCGAAGCGCCGGAGCAGGTACCGCACGCCATCGGGAGCGGGCTTGCCGGGGAGGGGGTCGCTGCCGGCCACCAGGGCGTCAAAGACGCATCTACCTTCGAGGCGGCGCAGGATCTCCTCACTGCGCGGCCGGTCCTTGCCGGTGAACACCGCCAGGGTGTTCCCCCGCGTCTTCAACTGCGCGCAGGTGCTCAGCACGTCGGCGTGGTGGTGTCATCGATCCGTGCAGCTGCCTCCGATGCGAAGACCGGCGCCATCTGCTGGGGGAGCCCCAGGCGCGTGAGGATGTCCGGGAACGGTGCACCCAACAACTGGAAGAACTCTGCCAACGGGGGCTCGCCGGCCCCCACCACCGCGCGGTAGGCCGCGGTGAAAGCGCTCGACATCACGGCAGTGGAGTCGATCAGCGTTCCATCGAGATCAAAGACGAACAAATGGCGCTTACCGCCGCTCGGGCTGCTCGGCATGGGGCTCCGTCCTCACCAACGGCGTGGCCCGTCGGCGTCGATTCCTGCCCAACGACCACCATCCACGCGAGAAACGGTCCACCCCGGAGCGCGCCGTCTCTGCGGGCGACACAGCTCCCCACCTCGACGGCCAAGGCGCCGCGCTCCCATCACCCCCACCCACCCCTTCCCGCCCCCCGGAGACGCCCCATTCCGGCTGCCCTCCTTCAACTGGTGGTGGGACACCCTCAACGCATGACGCCCAGCTGGCGTCGGCCGGGCCTGGGCACCCATGGCAGGGGCGTACGTTCAGCGCGTTTCCATAGTGGTTCAGCGTGTTGACGCCGCGTTGGTGACTGTCAGCTGGGTGTGTGGGGCGCGGTGGCGTGGCCGCTGCGAGCACGCGCTGCCGTGCAGTGGGATTGTCCGCGTGGGCCGGGGATGATCAGAGTCCCCTTGAGGATGGCGAAGAACCGCTCCAGGCCCGGCACCACTGTGTGCACGATGCTCAGCCCGGCGGCGGGCTCCCCGGTCGGGTGGAAGGGATTCATGCGGCGTCGGTAGGCGCGGTAGCCGTGGGCCTCCAGGCGTGCGAGGAGGTGAGGCAGGTCCTCCTCGGGGCGGGCCGGGGGAGGCTGGTCACAGAAGGGCGTCTTGTGCGCGGTGCGTAGTGCGGCGGTGAGGTCGAAGCGTGCGCACCGATACAGCACCGGGTAGGGCGTGAGGGAGGTGCGCGGGGCCGGCTCGGGCGGGGTGTTGCGCCGGACGAGGGCGGATTCCAGGAGTTCGGTGATGGCGCCGGAGACCGCCTGGCGCGGGGTGAGGGCGGCGGCTTGTCCGCGCAGATACGGGCGGGTGCCCTGCGGGCAGCAGTAGGCGAGGACGGTGGGGATGCCCAGGTCGCTGGTGGCGTCCAGGAGGTGGATTCGGGCACCGGTCTCCGCCTCGGCGTGGGCGTGCAGCCGTGCGAGGTGGTGGGGCAGTGTGTCCGGGTCCACGACGGTCGCCTCCTGGCCGCAGGCCAGGAGGCGGAGGGTGAGCAGGGAGCAGGCGTCGCGTTCGACGGTCTCCAGCAGAGCGTGCACGGTGGCCAGGTCATCGGTGGGTGCGAGGCCGTATCCGGAGCTGACGGAGTACCGCGACAGTGCGCGGTAGTCCGCGCGGTCGCCGAGCCCATTGCGGTGGGCTGCTCCGTCCGGCTCGGCGTACCAGGGGGCGCCCAGGTAGAGCGGGATACTGACCTTCTCCTGGCCGCGGTGGAGCGACTGGTAGGTGCAGCAGGCGAGCTCACTGGCGTCCAGCCGCTTCAGCAGCGGTTGGCTCGCTTCGCCGGTCATCACCCCTGCCGCCAGCTGCCCGGCACGGACGAAATGGATCGGAGTGCTCGCCAGACCGGGCGGGCCTGTCCAGAAGCGCTCCAATGCCTCGCTCAGGGCCCGAAGCCGGGCTTGCGCGGGATCAGCCGCCTTGCCGACGCCGACAGTGCCGTGCAAAGGCCAGCGACCGTCGCCGCCCGCCAGCTCGCAGGTCCACACCGATACCAGGCCGGGCACCTCCGCCTGCTGCCGCCAACGGGGACGCATCCCCAGCCTGCGCGCCGCCCGCTCCAGCCCTCGCATCGCCTCCGCGGCCCCGGCCGGGCCCGGCCGGAAGGACCGGGCTGCAGCGGCGGGCCGGGGCAGGCCGCTGCCGTCGCCCTTCCCCACCGGGCCCACGCGGCTACTCAGCCTCAGGGCCGGGCGCGACGCTCGCCAACTCGTCGACCACCGCAGCCTCCTCCGCCGCCAGCTCGACATCGTCCGACTGCCGTGCAACAGCCATGTCTCCACCGGATGCACCCATGACACATACCTCCTGACATCGGGGTCGTGAACACTCCTCACCATGCGGTCCCACCATCCGACCCGCAATTGGATCTTGGACAGCACGGCACCCGCGCGTCCGGCGTCCCCGTACCCCCGCCCGCGCATGATGGTGACCAGGGTGTCCAGCACCCGTCACACGGCCACGCCAGCAGAGGCCATGACGGCCCGAGGGGCCCAGCCCCCGCAGCTCACTGAGTGTGTCGTCCTGCCTGACCCCGTTCTGTTGGGATTTGGCCAGTGCGCTGATCTGGGCCTGAGGGGGCCGGTGAGTCGACTGACCAGGGTGCGGCGCAGGGGACTGCTTCGCTCCGGCATCTCCTGCCTCATCAGGATGCAGCGCGTCACCTGATGGCTATGCGGCAGATGAAATGAGGCCGGCCCCGTCGCGCTCCTTCTGCTCCTGATTCGTCGCAGAGTATGCCTGGTCGCTCCTAGTGACCCGTCTGGGGCGCGCTAAGCCGGAAACATGAGCACGCGTCTCCGCTATCTGAGCGATCCGCCCGACGCCCTCTGACAAGGGAACGCTCGGCGCACATGTCACGGCCCGCCACGCCCAGGGCGCAGGCGGGCCGTGGCATGTATGCCTGGCGGACCACCTCGTCCCGGGTGTGGGGGAGGCGGTCGCACGCTCGCTGCATGGGCAGCGGTTGCGTTAGTCCTGGCGGTTGGTCACCTCGATGAGGTGAAACCCGAACTGGGTCTTGACCGGTCCCTGGACTGCGTTGAGGGGGGCGGAGAAGACGACGGTGTCGAATTCGGGGACCATCTGTCCCGGGCCGAACGAACCGAGGTCGCCGCCCTGGCGGCCGGAGGGGCAGGTCGAGTTCGCCTTGGCGACCTCGGCGAACTCCGCTCCGGCTTCCAGCTGTGCCTTCAGCTCGTTCGCCTTGTCTTCAGAGGCCACGAGAATGTGACGTGCAGAAGCCCTAGCCATGAGTTGCATCCTTTCGAGTACGCGTATGCCGACCTCAACTGGTGCGCGAGGTCGTTGCCACCATCTAATCGTGTCCTCTCCCGCTGAAGGTCACGGACGGCGGGCAGCACCGGCACAACCGCTGGCTGTCCACGGCTCGGCCGCACCAGTTCGCGCACGGTGTGTTGGCAGGACGTGAGTGAGGCGTTTCCAGGACGTCAGTGGCTGCGGGAAGGGTGGTGTGCACACTGCGGGAACGACGTAGAAGGCTCCCGCACGGAAAGCAGAGGAACCCGATCATGGGTACTGCCCGGATTCGTACCGCCACCCTGGCCGCCGTCACCGCTGCGCTGGCGCTGGGCCTGACGGCCTGCGGCGGCGCCGAGGACGGCGCGAAGGCGGCCGGCGGCGCGGGCGCCGCCGGTACGACGCAGAGCCGGTCCGCGGCGGGCGGGGAAGGCAAGGGCGGCGCGGAGCAGGCGAACGGTGGCGACACCAAGGAGGCGCGCTCGACGGCCAACTCGGGTGGGAGCAACGAGGCCGCGGGCGAGGGCACGACAGCCGGCGCCGGGCAGTGTCACGGTAATGAGATGCTGGTCACCGCGGTACACCGGTTCGCCGGGCAGCAGGGCGATCACTTGCTGGTCACTGCCTCCAACGAGGGCAGCAAGCCGTGCTGGGTCACCTCCTATCCGGCCGTGAAGCTCGGCGACGTCGACACCGTCCTGCCGCACTCGAAGAAGGACAAGCCGGGCGGGAAGGAGCACATTACGCTCCAGCCCGGAGGCAAGGTGTACAGCGCGGTGAATCTCTTCGACTACGGCTCGAAGGATCACACGGCGCGGTCGTTCGCCCTCGCGCTGCGCTGCGCGGACGGCCAGGACGGCCCCTCCTACTCTGTCGCCCTCAAGGGCGAGAACCCACAGTTCAGCTGGAACGAGGCCGACGTGCTGAACTGGAGCACGACGAAGCCGTACGACTTCTGACACCCCGTCGGCCACTGACCCGACCGCCTTCCACCTGGGGAGACGCTGCCTCGCTCGACCTACCTGGACAGCGCCGGTCAGAGTGGCCGCGCTGAAGCCCGCGACCGGGTACGGCCGCCCGGACCATCACCGAAGGCCGCCGACGTTGCGGGACCGGAGTGCCCTCGGCAGCGCCATCACCCCCGCGCGACCGCGCGGGCCAGGCCCGCGTCTGGGGCAGGAACGTAAGTCCTCGAGGGAAGCAGACAGTCCGTTGCCCGCTGACGCGCACGTCTGGCATCCGCTTTCGCGGTCCCGTGGCGCGCGGTTATCGCAGGTGGCGAGGAAGCGGTGCATGCCCGGTGGCCGGCGATCGTGTCTCAGGTGCTGTTCGAATTCGATGCTGTTGTCGGGCGGCGGGGCTCCGGCCACGGCGTACGTCAGATATCCCGTACGCCCGTGTTGCTGAGGCCGTCGCGCGGAGCTGATGGAGTCACGCGGCGGGTACTGGCCTGACCGGTCGCCGTGCCGATAGTGGCCAGGCAGCACCCTGCCGCTCCGCACCCTGATCCGGGCTGTGGCGCTGAGGTCGGGCTGTCGTTGGCCGGCGGCTACTCGACCGGCGTCGTCTGTTCTGAGGTGGCGATGGTCCCGTCGGGGCCGACGACCGTGAGTGTGATGCCGGTGAAGTCGTCGATGGTGACGCCGTCGAAGGTCTCTTCGAACTCTTCTGTCGCCGGAGGGTTGATGCCACGGAGATCGACGGTCCTTCGGCCGTCGATGCGCAGCTCGTACTTCCCGGAGGGGTCGGAGAATCCCTCGTTGAACTGGCCAGTCATCCTCACGGTGGTGTCTTCTGTCTGGGTGAACGTCACCCGTCCGCTCAGCATGTCTGTGGTGGTGCTGTCACCGATGCTCATAGCTCACTCCCCCTGACATCGGCCTCCCGGGCGGGAGACCCCTCAGGCATATGTAACAGCACGATCACAGCATGGGGTATGGGCCGAACAGGCCAGCCCCGCGACAGGTCGTTCGAACAGCAGAGGCTCTTACAGCGCCTCCCAGTCGGCTCTCGGGCTCTGGCCCACTGTTGCGGCGCGGAGCCCGAGCACTTCCGCACGGCCGTGGTGAAGCGCCTGACCCGCCGCCGCGCCGGCCCGGCCGTTGTCGAGCGACCGCGACGACAGCGAACGCGAACACGTCTCGCAGTCGCTCCCCGAGGCACCGCCCACTCCAACGGCCCAGGTGCGATGTGCCGGCTGGGTGTCCGTGGGTGGGTGCCAGTGACGGTGCGTCAGGGCGGGGTGTTTTCGCATTTCGGGCGTTCGTGAAGGGCTGTTTCACTGCCGTGGGGCGGTATTTGCAGTGGGCATGGCTGTCACAGGCCGGTACACCCCGCTCCGCTCCACTGTCTTGAGAGCGGCACTTCTGATCCTTCCGTCGGGTGTGCGGCTGCATCGTGGTGGGCGTCGGTGTCCGCGGCGGAAGGTTTTCGGGGGGCGGGCCGGGGACGTGGGGTGAGATCACGACAGGGCTGGGTGCCCAGTTTTACCCGAGCGCGCACTCGAGGAGGCGCAGCGGCTTCCCGCCCTGCTCCGACGGATGCTCGACTACACCCTCGCCACCAGTGAGGCCAGAGCCTGAACAAGGGTCGGTCCGCCGCACACTCGGAGCAGCAGGCGCGGCATCAGGGGTGGGCTTCGGGGCCGTACGGTCCGCGTGTGGCATCGGGTGAGGTGTCGCTGTCCCTGCCCGCAGCCTGCCAGAGTGCTGTTCGGTAAGCGAGGTTGCCGTAGTGGTGGGGCCGCTAGCGGGTGGCGTCTCACACCAGCTGGTTGTAGTCCTCGCCGAGCTGGTGGCGCAGGGGCTGCGCCAAGCCGGGCTTCTCGCTGCGGCCGTCGGCGGCGGCCCGTCTGCCAGGCGCTGCTGCCTCGATGAGGCACATCGCGCAGGCCTGCACCGTGAGCGTTGGTCGCAGGCTCGCTATCTGTGTTCGGTGTCGAGTGGTGAGCGTGGTGCGGGGAATCTGCTGGCGGGCTTTGGTAGGTCATGTGCGACCTGCCGTGGTCAGTCCTCGTTTGCCTATGAGGGCTGCCCGCACCGCTCGTGCCCTTCCGCTGGAGTATTGATGACTGTCCTGACGCGGATCCGCTCCAGCAGCGGGCGCGCGCAGATGTTGTCGTGCCGCTGCCCCGGGGGCGTCACGAACGCCAGAGGGCGGCCCCTGCCGTCGCTAGCGAGGTGAATCTTGGTGTCAGTCCTCCTCGGGATCGGCCGAGGGTGGACTCGATCTGGATGAGCCAGTCGATGTCGCCGGCCGTGTCTGCCCGGGCCTGGATCTGCTGCAGGGCTCGGGTGAACACGCCGTCAAGCGCGTAACGGCGGAAGCGGGTGCAGACCGTCTTTCACGCCCCGTAGCGTTCCGGCAGGTCACGCCAGGAGATCCCGGTACGGATCTTGTAGACCATCCCGTTGATGACCTGCCGGTCCTCCACCGCGGAGCGATTAACTCCCACTCCCGATCGGTGAGTTCATGGCGGGGTGTCACCCCACCATGATTCACCACCTAGCGATCTTTGAAGGCGGACCCTGGATGGGCCCAGGCAACCGGAGCCAGTCCCATCTGCCACTGGGCAGGATCGGCCACCCGGAGCAGGCTGGTGCACTGGTGCTGTTCCTTACGGCGGATGCGCCGTTCTATATCACCTGTCGGTCAGAAACACCGAGCGCAGCTTGAGCCGGTCTGTGGCGGGCGTCCCGTGTGGGCGCAGCGTCCAGGAGTCGCCGGTGCAGTCGGGCTCGGTGAAGACAATCGCCCATGTGTCGGTGTCGTTGTGCGGGGCGAAGGCGGGTTCGGAGGCGTTCGGGTCCGCGACTTCGGGGAGCGTGATGCAGCCGGGACTGTCAGGGTCGTGGAGGGTGGACTGCTGGGACTGGCCGTCGACCCCGATGAACGTGTAGGAGAAGTCGCCGGTGGCGGCGCTGGCGGATGTCGGTTGCGTGACGAGGAGAGCGAGCGCTCCGAATGCGGCGGCAGCGGCGTGGCGAATGCGCATGAAACCCTTTTCCGTCCGAGGAGTTGGCGGCTTCCTGGAAGCCGGACCCTGGCGAGTTGATGGATCTGTCTGCGCCCTCCCCTGGTAGCGGTCCCCGGATGCGCGATGTCACCCACGCGTGGGTCGATGTATCGATCCTTCGCACGCCGTGCGGGGCAGCTGGGTCCTGTCCGCCCTTGATCCGCCGGACAGACCCTGGTGGAGGCGGACCGGCGGCGAGCCGATATCAGCGGTTGCCCGGGTGGCTGTGCGGCGCCGAGGAGTTCGGGCAGTGGGATGTCCAGGACATCGGAGATGTGACGCAGTGTCACCAGACTCGCGGTCGTCCGCACCACGAGCAACTGCACCGCGAACACCGTCTGGCCGGGTACGAACTTGCCCACCCCGTCGGCCAGGTCCACCTGCCGCACCGCCTTCGCCGCGTTACCAGCGCCGCTCGGCCGCCCGCCGTTCAACCCTTCCACAAGCACCGACCCCAACCCACTGCCGCCGCGGCCGCCGGTGCCCAGACGCTCCCCGTACGCGGAATGCCCCCGCCGCTGCGCCCGGCCGATCAACCTCCGCCGGCGACGGGCCACCTGCTCGCCCGCGACCGGCACCAGGTCCAACACCAGCTCGGCTTCCTCACCCACCTCGGCACGCACTCCGGCAAAGGCCGCGGCGATCCGCTGCAGCGGATCCGGATCCAGCCCCACCTCACGCAGCGACCGGTGATCAGGGCGGGACAGCACCAGCTCCACCCGCGCCACATACAGCGGCTTCGCCTCACCGCCGACCAGCTTCCCCAGCTTCCCCAGCTGCACCGCGCTCACCAGACACCGCCGTCGCGCAGCGGCGGGGCGCCGTCGAACCTGACCTGCTGCGCCGTGCCGGGACTGTCGGTCACCACTTCCACCTGCTGCGGGAAGGCAGGCAGGCGCAGCACTCCGGCCGCCCGCTCCGGGCCCTCCCACCAGTAATGCAGCAGACCGTCCTCGCCGCAGACCAGGCGCACCCGCACCGCCGCCGCCCGCCGCGGAAGCGTCCCCACTTCGTCGGGGTGGACTTCGCTGTAGGCCAGGCGGCTGTGGTCGTCGATGGCGGAGTGGATGTAGTCGAAGCCGACGCCGGTCTTGGTGATCCGGCTGCCGACCCGGCCGTGGATGCGCCAGCCGCCGCCGGCGGGGATGCGGCCGAGCTTCTTGACGTCGACGTGGACCAGTTCGCCGAGGCGGTTGCGCTCATGGCGGCGGATCACAGCAGGCCGGCCTCGCCCTAGGCCGCAAACCTGCGGACCCATTTGTGTGCAGTGGTCCGTGAGACCCCCGTCTCGGCCGCGACATGCGCGACCGGGCGGCCAAGACGGACCCGCTCGACCAGCAGCCGCCTGCCATGAACGGTCAATCGGGCATTCCGGTGGGACACGAAGACCTCCGGTGTGGTGAAGCCTAGACACCTCCACCGCACCGGAGGTCTTCGCCATTGATCAAGCCCACGCGAGTGTCAACAACGCTCGTGACTAACACATCTAGTACCGCAACGGTGCTTGCTGTGACGGTGGGGCACGGTGGGGCAGGTTCGTCGTTGATGTGGGTATGGGTGGGGACCTGCTGACGTGAGGCTGTGGGCGGGCGAGTTGGAGCGTTTGCATGAGCGGTTCGTGCACCGTTTCAGCAGGTCGGCCTCTGACTCCGCCCGCCCAAGCGCGTTCACTGGAGCCATGCCGGATTACAGCGCTGCTTCGTTCAGGGGCGACGATGTAGAAGGGCCGGTTGGCGAAGCGGTGCCGGCGCAGAAGGCGATGGCGTCGATGGCGTTGCCTTCCTGCAGCGCGGGTGGCGTCCGCGGCAGGCAGGACGCGGGCGCTTCGGCCGCAGCAGGTGCGCCGTACCCTCCTCCGCCATCAGCGAGCTTGCAGGGGTGCAGCGCGTTCTGTGTGCTCGGTACGTTGGAGCAGGGTGCGGAGGCGGTCCGCGGTGGCCTTGGTGTGCTCCAGGTGGCGGCCGATGCGGTCGCGTGCTTCTTCGCCGGCTGCGCCGAGGTCGGTACGAGTCATGATGCGCAGGGTGCGCAGTAGCGGCAGGAGCACGTGATCGTGGTGGATGTCGAGATTGTAGATGCCGGCGGTCGCGATGCGCAGTGCTCGTCGTTGGAAACCGGGGACGGTGGTGCCAGGCATCTGGAAGCTGCAGATTTCGTCGGCCAGCGCGGTGGCGGCGGTGTCGGGGGCGAGGTCGAATGCGTGGGCGTACAGGTCACGGTAGAAGAGCATGTGCAGGTTCTCGTCCGCGGCGATGCGGGTCATCAGATGCTGGCCCAGGGGGTCATCGCAGCCTGTGCCGGTGTTGCGGTGAGCTTCCCGGGCCGCCAGTTCCTGGACGGTGACGTAAGCGAGGGTATGTAGCGTCGAGGACTCAGGACGGTGGAAGCCGTTACTGATGGTGCGCATGCGGTGTTGTTCGAGCGCGACGGGGTCCACTGCCCGGGTGGCGTGGAGGTAGGCCCGCAGGACGTGGGAGTGCCGGTCCTCTTCCGCTGTCCACCGGTGGACCCACTCGCCCCAGGCCCCGTCGCGGCCGAAGCGGGTGGCGATCTCGAAGTGGTAGCTGGGGAGATTGTCCTCGGTCAGCAGGTTCACCATGAGGGCATCGCGCACGGCGGGCAGCAGGGTGGACTGGTCAGGCTGCCAGGGTTTGCCGTGGAGCGGCCCGTCGAAGTCGATGGCGTTACCCCAGGGCACATAGGTGTGAGGCAACCAGTCGGAGGCAGCGGCCAGGTGGCGTTCAAGCAGTTGTGCAACGTGCGGTTCGAGCTCGGCGAGGAAGTCGACGGCAGCAGGCATTTCGAGTCCCTAAGAGGCAGGTGATGGCGGTGGGCGGGAGTGCTGTGGAGGGGTTGTCCTCTCGCCCGCGCAGTGCCGATGTCGGTCGAGGGCTGCGCGGGATGGGGTGCTCACGGACGCAGGCCGCACGGTAGCGGCTACCTCGTCGGCCGCAGCAGCGAAGAACTGCTGGGTCTGAGATGTTCGCCGGTGATCGCCCTGCCGCCCTCCCGGGCCGTGAAAACGGGGCGCGTGGACGGCAGCCTGTGGCGTCGTGCAGGGCTTTGACGGCACCGTCGGTCAGCGCGCTGCCTCTGCCGCCGGCTCGGGGAAGGCGAGCACGTAGCGAAAGTACGCGCCAGGTAGGTCGCGTCGAGTGCCGGCGCAGGGGGGATGCCGGCCGCCGCATCGGCGGCGTCCGAAGTACTGCGGTCATAGCGACGTCCGAGGGTGCGGTAGCCGAAGGCGATGGGCGAGTGGCGTTCCAGCTAGTTCTTCCAGGGGAGCGGGGTCGGACAGGTGCGGCACGGTCTGCACGTCGATCCCGGGCGGGTGTCCGATCGATGCCCTGACGCAGGCCTCGACCGGCGTGTCGGTGGGGCGGACGATGTGGTGGGTACGTACTCCGTCGGGGGGGGAAGCGGTCGCCGGCCGCACCATGGCGGGTGCTGCGTACTCAATGGGGAGAACGTTGATCGTGGCTCGGGGGGCGACGGCGAGGCGCGCGGTCACGTGCCGTGAGTCCGGCAGGGACAGGCCTGCTTGACGGAGGAACCGATGCTGGCCGCGAGAGGCCATCATTGCCAGACGGGCACCGATGACCGCGTGGGGGTGACGAGGCGCGCGGGGAGCAGGTGGGTGGGAGGCGACCAGGACGCCGGGCCGCAGCACGGTGGTGTCCGCCCGGTGGGTGGCGGCCCAGTCGCGGATGAGGACCTCCGCCTCGTACTTGGACTGTTCGTAGGAGTTGACGAAGCCGTGGGTGCCGTCGAGGTCGTCTTCGGACACCGTGCCGTTGGGGCGCCGTCCGGCGACGAACGCCGTGCTGATGTGCACCAGGTGGAGAGGTCCGTCGGCGGCTTCGGTGAGTTGCAGGATGCGGCGTGTGCCGTCGACGTTGACGCGGCGTGCCGTCTGCTCGGAAGTGCCCAGGTCGATGCGTGCTGCGCAGTGCCAGAGGGTGTCGATCTCCTGGGCCAGGCGCTGGAAGCTGGGTGGGTCCAGGCCGAGAAGAGGTTGCTCCAGGCTGGCCCGGACCAGGCGTACGTGGTCCAGTCGCTGGAGCTGTTCCGGGCCGGCTCCGGTGGCGGCCACAGCGCGGGTGAGCCGGGCACGGGCAAGCTCGGGCCTCTGACGCACCAAGGCAATGATGGGACCGCCCCGGCGCAGTAGTTCACTGAGCAAGTAGGAACCCATGAAGCCGGTGGCGCCGGTGAGAGCAATGGCCACGATGCTTGCGTCCTCTTCGCTCGTCGGCTGCAGCGTGCCCCGCGCCGCGCCCGCCAGTGCGGCGGCGCGGGCGGGACGAAGTCACGGTATGCAGAACGTCCCGGTCGGTCCGGAGGTGACGTATGCGACGGTCGGTCACTCCGATGGTGCAACGTCAGGATGTTCTCCGCGACCGTTCGCCGTCACCGTCGTTGTGTGCCGTGAAGGACTCGACGAGTCCGGAAGCAGCGACAGAAATGACATCGATGCATGACCGACACGTAAAGCGTGCTCGGCGGCCAACGTTGCCCTGGCCGGGCGACAACGGCCCGCTGCCTTTCCCGCGGTAGCGGGGAAGCGTGTCACCTGTCGCCAAGGGGCGCCGTGGTGGAACGGCCCAGCTGCATCGTGGTATGTGCTCAGGAGGTCGTCCAGTGGCTTGCCCATCGGATCACGGCAACGCGCCGCCCGTCCCCCTCCATCTGCCGGGCACCGCCGAAGTGGGGGCGTCGCAGGCGTATGCACGATTGCACGACCGGGGGACTGCGCATCGGGCCCTTTTTCCGGGGGGGCTTGCGGCCTGGGCGGTGACGGGATGCGAGGCGGTGAGGGCTGCGGCGAAGGGCCGTCGGCTGATCCCCGATCCGCGCAGGGGCAGTGGTACCTGGCGCGTGATTCCGGCGCGACGCTATCCGCTGGTCGGTGTCTCTGCCAGCCGCAATGTGCTGAGCGCCGACGCCGACGATCACGCCCGGCTGCGGGGGCTGTTGCGGCGTTTCCTCACCCCCGGCGCCGTCGCGCAGCGCGCGCCGGTGGTGCGCCAGTCGGTGCATCGCGTGCTGGACCGCTTCGGCGAGCGGGGCGGTGGCGACGTGGTGGCAGATCTCGTGCTGCCGGTCGCGTCGGCGACGGTGGCGCACCTGCTGGGCCTTTCCCTGGAGCGGACACAAGCGCTGTTACACCTCAGCCTTCAGCTCAGCGGACCTGCGCACCCTGAGACGCCGGCGATGAGAGCAGCGGCCTCGGCGATGAGCAAACGACTCGCGGGCGCGGTGGCGCACGTACGGCGGTGTCCGGGGGACGACCTGACCTGCGCGTTGCTGGCCGCCTACCGACAGGGCGCAGTCTCCAGGGATGAGCTGCTGGGGTCACTCGCCTTTGTTCTCTTCGCGGCAGTGGACTCCACGCTGACCACCATTCCGAGCGGAGCACCGCACCTGCTGGCCGACACACAACGGGAGGCAAGGCGATGCCTGGTGACCGGTACGGCACAGGAGCTGACCGTCCTTGAGGACACGATCCGGTCGGCCTCCCCTTTCACCTACGGCGTGTGGGGCTTCGCCATCGAGCCGATGTCACTGGGAGGGCACGCTGTCGAGACCGGCCACCCCGTGGTGCTCTGCTTCCCCGCCGCCAACGTCGACCCGGTATGGCCATCGGCTCGGAAGGTCAGAGCGGACCGTCCGGGCCCGGCGCGACACGTGTCCTTCGGGCACGGCCCGCACTTCTGCCCGGGTGCAGATTTGGGACGGCTCCAGATGAGAACGGCGCTCGTCGAGCTGTTCCGTCGCTTCCCCGACCTCCGTCTCGCAGCCGACCGCAGGGAACTGACCTGTCATGCCAACATGACGCGGCGTTTCGTCACCGTGCCGGCCCTGAACGGTGGGCACCGCGGCACGGGGCGGCCACGTGCGGCTGTCCGGCCCGAAGGGCCGGCCTACGCACACCTGCAGCGGCGACACGTAGGTCCACCGCACAGGACCGGACGTGAGCACCGCACAGTTCACAGGACACCCCCTTCGTCAGCCTCCACCTGCCTCCCACTGAGCGGTAGGCAGGCGGCTGGACGGCTCGCACGCTGTCCGCTGGGGGCATGGCTCCACAGCGCCGTTTCGGCATGCAGCGGGTCTCTCTTGCGAAGCCGCGTGCACGGCCCGGCTCCACAGCGGACACGACAACCGGACCCGGCAACCCCCACCCTCACTATCACCGCGAACAGTTAAGGAATAAGCATGTCCGACATGCCGCATCTCGACGAGGCGATGCTCGCCCGTTTGCTGAGCGAGCACTTCGAAATCGACCCCGGCCAGTTGCGGCCGGATGCCACTTTCGACGAACTCGAACTGGACTCACTGGCGGTGCTGGAGCTGGTCGTGGTCATCGAGGAGCAGACCGGCCTGGAACTGGGGGAGGAGGACCTCGGCCTGGGGCCGACCAGTACGTTGGCCGAGGCCGCACAGGCACTGGCCCGCGCCGGGGCCGAAGCACGCACCGATAGCGCCTGCGCCCAGGGGAGCACGCTGCGATGACATCCGACAACGCGGTGGTGGTGACGGGCCTGGGCCTGGCGACCCCGGCCGGCATCGGGGTGAAGGCCACGTGGGATCGGCTGTGCGACGGCGCCTCCACCGCGGCGCCCGATCCCGAGCTGGACGGACTCCCCGTCGCGTTCTCCTGCCGCGTCGACGACGGCGCCTTGGCGGCAGCCGTCGGAAAGCGCCTGGCCTGGCGTACCGACCGGTTCATCAGACTGGCGCTGGCCGCGGCACGTGAAGCCGTCAACGACGCCGCGTTGGACTACACGGCCTGGGATGCCACCAGGGTCGGTGTGGTGCTCGGCGTGGGCGGCAGCAGCACCGAGATGACGGAGGTGTTCGGTGCCGTGGCCGAGGGGCGGTTCCGAGCGGTCACACCTACCGCGGTTTCCCGCAGCCAGCCCAACATGGCCGCCGGGGAGGTAGGCACGGCCCTCGGCGCGCTGGGGCCCACCCTTTCCCTCAGCACGGCCTGCGCGTCCGGCTCCACTGCCATCGGCACGGCCGCACTGATGATCAAGTCGGGCCTGTGCGACGTCGTCCTCACCGGCGGCAGCGAATCTGCGTGCTCCCGCATCGGGTCGGCTCTCTTCTGGCGGATGGGAGCACTGGCATCCGCACGCCATGACCCGGCCGCCGCCTCCCGCCCCTTCGACGCCGACCGCGACGGCTTCGTACTGGGGGAAGGCGCCGGCCTCCTCGTACTGGAACGGGCCGAGCACGCCCGCGCCCGCCGTGCCCGCCCCTACGCCCGCCTGACCGGGTACGGGGCGACCGGCGACGCCCACCATGCCACCGCACCGCATCCCGACGGCGACGGCACCAAGCGCGCCTTCCGTACAGCTCTCGCCGACGCGGGACTCCACCCGCACGACATCGACCACGTCAACGCCCACGCCACCTCCACTGCCCTGAACGACCGGATCGAGGCGGCAGCACTGCGCGACGTGTTCGACACCCCGCCGCCGGTCACCGCGACAAAAAGCGTCCTCGGGCACGCCCTGGGTGGCGCCGGCGGCATCGAGGCCGTGTGTTCCGTGCTGTCCCTGCACCACCAGCTCATCCCGCCGACGGCCAACCTCGACCGGCTGGACCCGGACATCGACCTGGACGTGGTGACCAAGGCCCCACGTGCCCACCGGATGACCGCGGTGGCCAGCAACTCCTCCGGTTTCGGCGGCCAGAACGCCGTCCTGATCTTCCAAAGCATGTGAAGGCTCTCGATGGCTTCCGTCCCGGACAACCCGTACCGCGCCCTGACCACCGACCTACTGTCTGCCGCTGCCCGGCCTCCCGCAACTCCGGCTCCGGCCTTCCCATCAAGGGCCCAGCACCGAAGCTCCGGGGTTGCCGTGAGCGGGAGCGGACTGGTCACCCCGTCCGGTACGGAGCCCGAGAGCGTCTGGAAGAACGTCTCGGCCGGACACTGCCTGGCAACCCCGGCCCCGGAGCTGGGCCGGGCTTCCGGTCGCGTTCTCCTGCCAGGCCGATGAAATTCGACGCGGCGGCAGAACTGGGGGCGAGAAAGGCACGCCCGCCTGGACAGATTCGCCCACCTCGCCCTGGTCGCCGCCCGGCGCTCCCTGGCCGGCGCGGCCTTGGAGCCGAGCGCCCGCCGTGCGCCACGGGTCGGGGGGTCCGCGGAGTCGGCAGCAACAGCCTGGAAACCTACGTCACCGAGTTCGGCCGCCTGGGCGAGGGCAGGCCCAACGCAGTTTCGCCACTGGCCCGGCCACGCAGTGTGCCCAACATGGTGGCCGGCGAAGTCGCCATGGACCTCGGCGTACAGGGCCCCAACTTCACCATCTCCAGCGCCTGCGCATCGGGAACCACCGCACTCGGCGTCGCTCGCGATCTGCTCCTGGCAGGCACCTGCGACATCGTCCTCGCCGGCGGCAGCGAATCGGCACGCTCGCGCATGACAGCGACCTGCTTCCACCAGCTGAGGGCAGTGTCGCGCCGCTGCGGCCGCCCTGACCGCGCCTCGCGTCCCTTCGATGCCGCTTCGATGCCGAGCGAGATGGCTTCGTTCTCGGAGAGGGAGCCGCCGTGCTGGTTCTGGAACGCCGGAGCGCGCCCGCCGCCGAGGTGCCCGCATCCGTGGTCTGTTGCGAGGCTTCGGCGCCTCAGCGGACGCTCACCACGCCACCGCACCGCATCCACAGAGGATGTCGAGCACGTCGAGGATGTGTCCGGTTCCGCGTACGGGGCGGAACATCTTGGAGATGTGCACGGTGTCGCCCGGCCGCGCGTACTTCAGCAGCTCGCCGAACTGCGGGCGTTCCAGCGGTGGAGGCGGCTGGAGGTGCCGGCTTCCCCCTCGAAGACGGCCGGGTCCTCGATCCCGGCCTCGGCCAGGACGAGGTTCTGACGGTCGGTCGACTGCTGGTCGGTCGACACCCGCTTGTAGACCAGATTGGCCACGCTGTTGCTCGCTTCTGCCGCTGCATCGGCCCTCGGGTGTCATATGACCCTGTCGTCAACCGGCATCGGATCTCATTGGATCTGAGCAGCCGTCAGGCCTCGGACAGCCCGTATCCATTGGACGTCCGCCGAGTCTGTCGTCATTCGTTCGTTTGCCGACAGGTGGTCGACGCGTCCGGGTGATGTGGTCGGGACAGCCTGCTGTCCGCCATCGGTGAACACCACCCCGAGCGGGAGCAACGGTCATTACTGTCCAGTCACATGACGACGGTCACCACTCGTACGGTCGAATACCCGGCCGACAACCTGACGATGATCGGATACCTCGCGCTCCCGGCCGGTGCCGAGCGTCGGCCCGCAGTCCTGATCGGACCCGAGGGGGTAGGGCTCAGCGATGTCGAGCGCCGCCGGGCCGAGGCTCTGGCCGAGCTGGGGTACGTGGCGCTGGCTTTCGACCTCCACGGTGGACGCTATTTGGAAGACCCAGAGGAAATGTTGGCCCGTTGCATGCCGCTGCTCGCCGACCCCGACCGGATGCGAGGAATCGGTCACGCCGCGCTCGACGTGTTGCGTGCCGAACCACGGGCAGACCCCGGCCGGACCGCCGCCGTCGGCTACGGCACCGGGGGCGCAGTCGCACTGGAACTCGGTCGTGATGGCGTCGACCTGCGCGCGATTGGGACGGTCAACGCACTGACCACGGGCCGACCGGGTGAGGCGGCACGCATTCGCTGCCCGGTATGGGCCGGGGTCGGGTCGGAAGACCCGATCATGCCGCCCGCCCAACGGGACGCGTTCACCGCAGAGATGCAGGCTGCGGGCGTCGACTGGCGCCTCGTGGTCTACGGAGGGGCCCTGCACGCCTTCCACCACCCAGCGGTCGACCACACCGTGCGTCCCGGCGTCGGCTACCACCCACTGCACGCACAGCGAGCCTGGCGTGACATCGTCGCTCTGCTCGCCGAGTGTCTGCCCGTCACGGATTGATCCGATTTGATCCGATCGGCTCCTGATGCTCACTCCTCCTCGCCGTCGTCGTCTTCGTCCAGCTCCGGTGCGTCCGGGCCGCGCAGCGGGCGCAGGGCACCGGCGGCCGGGGTGGAGGCGGTGAAGCTGTAGCGGCCGAGCAGGTTCGGGTTGCGGTGCTTGAGCGGGGAGAGCCGGGCGATGTCCTCTTCCCGGATCTCGTGGCCTTCGGCCTTCAGTTGGGCGACGGCGGCGTCGATGTAGCGGAGCCCGGCCGCCCCTGGTCGACCGGTCTCCGTCCGGTTTTGGGCCACCCTTGAGCGCTCGGATGTGAGAACTGTCGATCACCGCCCGGGACAGGTCGAGCCGGCCCGCGGCTCTCGGCTCGGCCGGCAGCACCTCGTGCAGGCGTTGCCGGACGCCCGCATTGTTCCAGTCCCGCAGACGGCGCCAGCACGTCACGCCCTAACCGAAGCCGAGCTCGGCAGGCAGCCACTCCCACTGGATGCCGGTGTAGAGGACGAACAGGATGCCGCACAGCACCTGGCGATCCTCCAATACCTGCTTCCGCTCCGGACGCCGACGCTCAGGCACCGGGTCCGGCAGCAACGGCTCGACTCTCGACCACAACTCATCGTCAAACAACCACGGTTGAGGGTTCCGCTTCCTCACACCCGAACAACCGCGACAACCACTCAGAAGACACGGCAACTCAAGTTGCGTTAGGAGTTCTGAGCCCCGCCCGGTGCGGGTGCACCGCGCCGGCTGTCCGCGGTACAAGCTCCCGCGGATCTCACCGCCGCCCAGGCCCAGGCCGCGTTCGGGCGGCCGCCGACGCCTGCCAGGTGTGTGGCGCCGCCCGGCTTCAGAACTGCGCCGCTGAACCAGGCGAAGCGACGCCTGTCAGCGGCCGGTGTCCGCCGGGACGCCCCTTGTCGTCGGCCCGGCGGAAGGAAGGTCCTGACCGGGCAGCTACGGCCAGGTCACCCGTTCACCCTGCGATATCACCCTGGCCGCGTGGAAGGTGTCGGGCATGCCGCCGCTGCCGAAGGAGCCGATGCTCGCCCAGCCCGTCGACACCTTCGCCCGGCCGGCCGGGTGGGCGGCGGAGCCCAAGTCATGGACGGAGTTCTGAACTGTCCGTTGTCCGCGTAGGAGACGCGTCAGCTGGTCCTGATGATGTCGTCGGGTTTCCAGGTCTGGTCGTAGAAGGCGGTGGAAGTCCCGTACAGGCGCAGGGCGACGACGAAGTTCCTGCCGACGACGGTCTGGATGAACGCCGCGTCGGTGACACCTTCGGGCTGCTGGGGTGCGAACCAGATGTCGACGGACCCGTCGGCGTTCGTGGGGATGTCGTAGTAGCTGTTGGTGGAGGGCAGGAGCTGGGGGGTTTCCGGCATGGTGCCGTCGGTGATGTTGTAGGCGGTCACTGCCCAGAAGAGGTCGGCCGGAGGGTGGGCGGGCAGGCGCAGGCGGTAGGTGTGGGAGCCGGTCAGGAACGCGCCGTCGGCGTCGCGGCCGGTGTAGGGGTACTTCGAGCCCGCGCCGGTGGTGCGTACGACCATGGCGGGGGCGGAGGAGTAGGCGTACTGGAAGAACCGCGAGCGGGCGTTGATGTCGAGGTAGCTGGCCTGCATCCACTCGGCGGTGGCGCCGGCCCAGGCGACTTCCCAGGTGCGGTCTTCGTAGTAGAGGTTGCGCTGGTCCTCGCGGCCGAGCTGGGCCAGGGCGAGAGTCATCCGCGGGGCATCTGTCAGGGCGCGTTCCAGTTGTTCGCGCTGCCAGGCGCTGGGCGCGAACGGCTCGCCCTTGACGATGCCGATGGAGGCGAGCACCCCTCGCAGTTCCGGCTCGATCGCGCTGACCGGCTCGTAGTCGACGAAGTCCTTGAGCTTGGTCCAGTAGGAGAAGTCGGTGGGGTACATCATGTTCACCCGCATGCCGCTGGCGTTGGGGAAGTCCATCGGGGGGACGTTCTTCTCCTCTTCCCACAGGGGGTAGATCCGGGTCTTCTCGGCGGTGGCGGCGCCCACCGAGGGGTCGGGCCGGCCCTCGCCCTTACCCATCACGGTGCGGAAGAACAGGAAGACGTTGAAGGTCCGGGACGGGAAGGCGAAGTACCCGTCCGGGACGTGGCCGTCGTAGCCGGGCGGCAGCAGCAGGTAGAGGCCGCCGCGGGCCCGGTCTGGGCCGACCGCGCCGACGTCGGTGATGGTGCGCTGGAAGAAGTCGGTGAACATGCCGATGACGTTCGCTGGTGCGTTCACCACCAGCGGTCCGGTTCGGCCCAGGTCCAGGTAGCCCATGGAGTAGATGACGTCCGCGTTGGGCGTTGGTACCCAGGTGCGGCTGTCCATCCGGTCTTTCCAGACCGGCAGCACGTGGTAGCCCTCGCCGAAGCGGGCCTGCGAGCCGTCCCGCATCCCGATCACGTTCAGCGCCGGCAGCATCGTCAGATACGCGTGGACCGCGCGCTGGTAGAACAGCTCGGCGCGCAACGCCTCGGCCTCCGACTGCGGAAGCCAGTTCCCGTCGTTGATCTGCCTCAGCAGCGGCGGCACGTCCCCCGCCTCAGGGACTGCGGAAGGCGCACCAGCTTCACCATGACCCTGCTCGTGGGACTTCATCACTCCATAACAACATCTTTGCCGTCAAACACGGTGATCCTTGTTGGTTGAGACCCACGTGTCGGACTCGGAACCGCGGGTCTTCCCGTCCGCCGAGCCGGTGCCGGGCCTGCGGTGCGTACACCACGTGATCGGGTGGCCCGGCGCCGTGAGGAGGCTGGGGTGATGGTGCCGTTGACGTGGTCAGCCGTCCTCAGGTGCGGCTGTCCGGGGCGAGATCGGGGCCGTTCACGTCGGGTCCGGGCTGTGGCGGTCGAGGAAGGCGGCTACCTGCTGGTGCTGCTTGGTCAGGTGGTGTCGTACGTACGGTCCGTCGCAGCTCCCCGCGGGCCGGGGCGGCAGCTGCGAGGGTGCGGAGACGCATGGGTTTCTTCTCCCGTCGGCAGGGACGCTCATTGGCTGAGCCTTGTCCTCCGCAAGTGCTCATTGGGCGCAAATAGTCGACAATCACCCCTCGAACGAGGGACAACTCTCATGAGGCCCGTGGGCCTTGCCGAACTGGTATCCGTTCAGGAGACGGGGCTGTGGGCTCTCTGCTCAGCCGTGAGGGGAGGGCTTCCCCGCGACGTGCATGCCGCCTGTTCTCGTGAACGGCGCCACTGGAGAGCCCGGCATCACCCATGCCTTCCACACCTCGGCCTGCCCGCGGTCGGTGTGGAAGAGGTGGTGCTTCCCGTTCCCGTCACGCAGCCATCGGGGCCGCAGAACGGGCGTGGGTTCCGGGAAGCCGAGTTTCTGGTCCTGCGGGCCCGTCAGCGCGGCACAGGTTTCGTGCGCGGGGTCAGCCGAGAAGCGGCAACCTGTCCGCCGCCGCGCCGAGTTGTCGACGCTCCGTGTCCGAGAGCGTCAGTCGGCCGGTGGCGAGCCGGGCGTACCGGGTGGGGTCCCAGGCGGCGGGCGCGGGGCGGCCGAGGAGGGCGTCGAGAGTGTGACGTACCTGGGCCAGCCCTGCGTCGGAGGGGCCGGGTGCGTCGTCGAGGGCCACGAGCAGGTCCAAGTGGTGCAGTGTCGCCTCGACCGTCAGCGTGCGCATCAGGTCGTCCGCGGTGAGCACGTGACCTTGCGTCGCGAGGTGGGCCGTACCGTCGGCCCCGGCGGCGGCGTGCGCCACTGCGGCTGCCGTCTCGTCGTACAGCGCTCGGACCTGGTCGAAATCCTGGTACGCGTCGGCCATGGTCCGGGTGCGGCGACGGCTCTCCTCCGCGTCGGGAGTGTCCGGCCGGCATTCCCTCCAGTACGTGGCGGCATCTCGGGACGGCGGCTGTGCGGAGGGTGTGTGCAGTGCCACCAGGCCGCGCTGCGCATCGGTGAGGCAGTGCAGCGCCAGGTCGCGTACCGACCAGCCGGTGCAGCCGGTCGGAAGCCATGACTGCTCTTCGGAGACTGTGGCGAGGGCGGCACTGAAGGCCCGGTAGGACGCTCGGAGGTCATTGCGTGGGGAGAAGGAGTCGGTCGGCAACACGTGGCGAGTTTGCCACGTCCGAGGGGGCGGTCACGTGGGCGACGCCGAGGCGTCGCGGCTCCTGTTGCTGGACTGTCCGGCGACGGCGCCGATCGACGCGGCAGTGATGCAGGCGATCGCCGCCCACTGCGGCAGTGAGAGCGCCTCGCGCAGCAGGAGCAGTCCCGCCAGGCCGGCCACCACCGGCTCCAGGCTCTGCAGGACACCGACCACGCGGGCCGGGAGCCGGCGCAGCGCCGTGAATTCCAGGGAGTACGGGCCCGCTGCCGAGAGGATGGCCACGCCCAGGCCCACCGCCAGGGCGTAGGGGTGCAGCAGGCGGGTGCCGCTGTCGGCGATTCCGGCCGGAAGGGACAGCAGCGCCGCCCAGAGCACGGCGAGTGCCAGGGGCCCGCTGCCGGTCATCCGCGCCCCGACGCGCTGGCTGAGGAGCAGGTAGGTGCCCATGGAGACGGCGGATGCCACCGCGAAGACCACGCCGAGGAGGGGGAGCGAGGAGGCCGAGCCGGGGTCGGTGAAGAGGAAGACGCCGAGAGCCGCCAGGGCGCCCCACAGTACGTCGCGCCGGTGTCGGGAGGAGAGGAGCGAGACAGCCAGCGGTCCGGTGAGCTGGATCGTCGCGGCCACGCCGAGGGGCAGGTACTTCATCGCAAGGTACACGAGGTTCATGCCTGCGATCGCGGTACCGAAGGCGAGGATCAGCAGAACGTCGCCGGGGCGCCGGGGCAGCCTGGGCCGCCACAGGGCAAGGAGCAGCAGGGCGGCGAAGGACAGTCGGAGGGCGACCACCCCCCACGGGCCGCCGACGGCCCCGAACAGCCCCTTGCCGAGGGCTTGGCCCACCTGGACGCTGCACACGCTGCCCAGTACGAGCGCGGGTGCCGGGACGCCCCGGATGCGACGGCGCGTGCCGCGCTCTTCGGTCCTCTCGACAGTCGGCGTCTCGGTCGTGGGCGGTATGCAGGTCTTCTTCATCAGGCCCGCTCCTCGCCGCTCGCGATGAGGAGGCGTGGTTCCGCCTCCGCTGCCTTGTCGAGCCACACCCGTAACCGGCCGCAGGCGCAGCGCGTGTAGACGATGACGCCCTGGGTGGTCCGGTGGCAGGACACCACATGGGCGGCCTCGGCCAGCGGCCAGCCACAGTGCCTGCAGGCGGTACGGGAGGTGCTGGTGCGTGCAGTCATGAGTCCAGCGTGCCGCCGGAAATAATGAAGGTCCATCGCAGATTTCAGCACATCATCATGTTGAATGGCCGCATGATTGACTTGCGGCTCCTCCAGACGCTGCGCGTGCTGCATGCGCAGGGCACCGTGACGGCCACCGCCCGGGCACTCAATCTCTCCCCCTCCGCCACCTCCCAGCAGCTGCGTCAGCTCGCCGCTGAAGTAGGCGTGGAAATCCTGCGGCGAGACGGCCGGCAGGTACGCATCACCGACGCCGGACACATGCTGCTCGGCCACGCCGACGCCCTGTACGCACAGTGGGAACGCGTCAGGGCAGACCTCGAGCGGCACGCCACCGGTCCCTATCGCACACTGCGGATCGGTGGCTTCGCCACGAGCCTGGGCTCCCTGCTGGCGCCGGCCGCCCACGAACTGCGGGATGCGGACGATCCGGTCGAGACCCACATCAGCGAGCGGGACACCGAAGAGAGCTTCCAGATGCTGCTGTCCGGACAGCTGGACATCGCCGTGGTGATTCCGCTGGCGGACAGCCCGCCGCCGGACGACCCCCGGTTCGACCAGCAGCCGTTGCTCGACGAGCTGCAGGACCTGGCTGTCCCGGCCGGCCACCGGCTGGCCGGCCGGGACAGCGTCACCCTGCTCGACGCCGCGGGGGAGGACTGGATTTCCGCCCACCACGACCAGCACCGGCTGGCCCAGGCGCTGTGCACCGCGGCCGGCTTCGCGCCCCGGGTGACCCATCACGCCGACGAATGGCAGGCGGTGCTCTCCCTGGTCGCGCACGGGCTCGGCGTCTGCCTGGTCCCGCGGCTGGTGTCCGCCTCCGGCCATCCGGCCGTGGTCCGGGTGCCGGTCCACGGTGACCCCAGACCGTTGCGCCGCGTGCTGACCTGCGTGCGCCGCGGAAGCGACGGCCAAGAGGTGATCGCCCGGGGGCAGGCGGCGCTGCGGTCCGCCGCCGCCCGCGCCCTCGGGCCGGGCGCCGCTCCGGCCTGACCCTCGCGGCCGTCCCGTCACAACGGCAGGACCACGGTAAGGGCCGGCGCCGGTCAGGAGGCTTCGGTCTCCTCCGGCGGCGGGTAGGCCCCGTTCTCGTCGTGCACTTCCTTTCCGGTGAGGGCCGGAGTGAAGACACAGACGTTGCGCACTTCGGTCAGCGCCCGGAAGGTGTGGGGGTCATGCTGGTCCAGTACGTAGAGGGTGCCGGGGGAGATGCGGTGCACTTCCTGTGTGGTCTCGTTGACCACCTCGGCCTCTCCCGAGATGCAGTACACCGCTTCCACATGGTTGACGTAGTGCATACGGGTCTCGGTGCCCGGCGCCATCACCGTGTCGTGCAGGGAGTAACCCAGCTTGTCCTGCGCCAGCATAAACCGGCGGCTGCGCCATCCGGTGCCGCTGACGTCCCGGTCGGTTCCCTCGATCTCCTGCAGAGAAGTGACGATCATGCCTCTCGCTCCTGTTCCGTGGTGTCCATCGCTGTTCCGGTGTCAGGCCGACGGCCGCGCCCGAGGGGCGGCCCGCGCCCGCGCGGGATGCTCGGTGCTGTCCTCACGACACGGCGTGGGCGCGCCGCTGGTACAGGACCAGCGCGGAGGTGTCGGAGCAGTGCTCGGTGCGTACCGGCCGGCCCACGAGCAGGGAGTGGTCCAGAACGGAGACCGTCCGGTCGAGCGCGCACACCAAAGTGGCTGCGGTGTCATCGATGACCGGCAGGCCGTGGGTGAGGGTGTGCGCGACACCGTCGAAGCGCCGGCCCGGATCGACACGGGAGAACCGCTCGCTGAGGTGCCGCTGGTGCCAGCCGAGCACGTTGATCACGAAAGCGCCGGCATCGGTGATCTGCCGCGCCGTGCGACTGGTGCGGGCGAGGGAGACCAGCACCGACGGCGGGGTGAGGGAGAGGGACAGCAGGGCGCTGGCCGTACAGCCCACCGGACCGTGCGGCCCGGTGGTGGTGATGACCGCGACCCCGGTGGGGAGATGGGACATCACGGTGGCGAAACGCTGGTCGTCATCGAGTGGTTGTGGCGGACTGACGGGCATCATGCGTCCTTTCCTGCGGTGCTGTCGGCAAGGGCCGGCGGAAGCCGGTCGCCGGCGATGACCGAGGAGACCGCCTTGCGGTCGGTCTTGCCGTTCGGGGTCAGCGGCAGCCGGTCCAGCTTGTGGAGGGACCGCGGGATCATGTACGGCGGCAGCTCCCCGCGCAGGTCCTCCAGGACCGGGCCGGCGGCGGGCGCCTCGCCCACGTAGGCGGCTTCCAACGCCGTTGTCGTGCCGTCCCGTTGACGTGCGATCACCACGGCATCCTGGACGCCGCGTTGGGAGCGCAGCGCCTCCTCCACTTCGCCCAGCTCCACTCGGTACCCATGCACCTTGACCTGATGGTCCAGGCGCCCCAGGTGCAGCAGCCGGCCGTGGTGTGTGGTGACGCGATCTCCCGTGCGGTACCACAGGGAGTCGTCGACCACGGGACCCGTGGGCTCGGCCACAGTCCCCCGTCCGCCCTCGAAACACACGAACCGGCCCGCGTTGTCGGCCGGGTCCAGGTAGCCGGGGAACCGCTGCGCCCCGCGCACCAGCAGCTCGCCCTCGGCGGCCGGGCGCAGCCGCTCATCCACGATCAGGGCTTCCAGCCCGGGGTGCACCTCGCCGATCGGCACCGTACCGTTCGCCGGGCGTGGCCACCGCGCGGGCTCGGCGGGCAACCGGTACCCCGTGCAGGTCACGGTGAGTTCCGTCGGCCCGTACAGGTTCTCCACCACCGCCCGCGGTGCCGCGGTCCGCCAGAGTTCCGCCTGCCGGAGGGTGAGGGGTTCGCCCGCGAAGCAGGCGTACCGCAGCCCGGGTATGGAGTCCGGCGGCAGCCGCCGCAGCCGGCCGGCGAGGGAGATGACGGAGGGTACGGAGAACCAGTGGGTGATCCCGCGCCCGTTGATGAAGTCCGCCGGCGCCAGCAGCTCCTCGCGCTGGGGGACCACCAGGGCCGCCCCGGTGCTCCAGGCCACAAACATGTCGAACACCGACGGGTCGAAGGTGAGGTCGAAGGTCTGCGAGAGCCGGCTGCCGGGCCCCGTGCCGTAGCGGGGCAGGACGTGGTCCAGATAGGCGCTCACGTTGCGCTGGCTGACGCCGACCCCTTTGGGGCGACCCGTGGACCCCGAGGTGAAGAGGATGTACGCGATGTCATCCGGCCGGGCCGGACACGGCGGCGGGCCGGACCGGCGATCCGCTTCGGGGCCGGCAGCGCCGTCACCCACCGGGTGGGTGAGGATGTCCGGCACGATGCGCGAGGCATCAGCCTCCAGGTCCGCCAGTACAGTTCCCACGCCGGCGGCCTCGACGATGGAGCCGTTGCGCCCGGCCGGCGCGTCCGGATTCAGCGGTACGACGGTGGCACCAAGGCGCTGCGCGGCGAGATAGCCGATGTACGTGCCGGCCCGGCGCTCCGCCAGGAGCCCCAGCCGGGCCGGCGGGACGCCACCGTCCGCCGAAGCCAAGTCCGCGGCCAATTGCTCCGCCCGTAAACGCAATTCCTCGTACGTGAAGGTCCGGCCGCCGACTTCCAGGGCGGGCCGGGCGCCATGCCGGGCGGCCGCGGCGGCAAAGCGCTCCCACAAGGTGGGCAGGTTTCGTACGGTGTGCTCCTCGGGCATCTCACACACCTCCGGCAGCCGGCACTCCGGCCGGGGCTGCGGGCCGGGCCGCCGGACCGTATCCGTGGCGGGCCAGGACCGGCGCCGTGCGGCGCTCCCTCGCACGCAGGGCGTCGAAGGCGGAGGTCACCAGGGAGCGACGGGGGCGGCCACGGCGGGCGGAGTTCACTGCGAACCGGAGCGTGCGCGGCAGCTCCTGCCACCCGGCGACGGCCTCTGTGACCGCGGACCGCTCCGGGGTGGAGAGGTGCGCTCCGTGGGCGTCCAGCAAGTGCTCGTACCGGAAGACGTGGTGCCGGCTCGCCGCCCACAGATCGTCCAGCAGAGCCGGCTCCCCGGGCCGGGTCGCCATGTCCACGGCCCGCTCCGTGACGACGGCCAGCACCTCATCGGTTTCGGTGAGCCACCCGGATTCCAGTTCCCGGGTGGCGGTGCCGGGTTCGGCGGCCAGCCACTGGCGGTCTTCATGTGCCGGGGGCGGGGTGGGGAACCCGAACACGTAGGCGTTGCGATGGCGATGTGCCGGGGGCAGCGGACCGTCGAAGGCCATCAGACGGTGCAGTTCTCCGGCGCTGAGGCGGCCCGCGAAGGGCCGCACCTCACCACCCGCGCTGAACAGGGCACTGAAGGCATCACGTACATGCCAGCTGCCTGCCCGGCAGCGGCCGTCCACCAGCAGCAGATGGGGAGCCTCGCCGTCCCCCGGGCCGTCGAGCCAGGGCAGTCGGCCGCCGTTGGCCACCACCAGGGCCCGGCCCTGGGCGTCGAGCTCGGCCGCGACGCCGCTCTCCGCTTCCGCGGTCGTCGTGGCACCCCGGTAGGCCAGGCGTCGCCCGCCCGGCAGCGCGTTGAGCGGCTGCGCGTGGTGGGAGAAGCGCTTTCCGTCGTCGCTGATCGCCAGCCGTACCGACCGCGCCACGAGCGCAGCCGGGTCGTCGTGGTCGGCGGACAGGTAGGACGCCAGGTTTTCGGTATAGCAACTGAGTCCGAGCGGGCGTGGGAGCAACGCATCGGCTTCCATGGTCCGAGGTCTCCTTTCCGGGATCAGGTGTCGTCCGGCGGCCCGCACGCCCAGCTGACCGGCGCCCGGACGGGGCAGTGCACGAGCGAGTTCCAGCGCAGGTCCCGCCATGTGCCGCGGCGTCGCCCGGCTCGTACCGGGATGCGCCAGGGGGCTCCGGCCAGTCCGGTGCCCTGCGCCTTGACGCAGGCCTCCTGCACCGTCCAGATGCGAGCGAACTCCCTGGCCCGCTGCGACGGAGACAGAGCCAGCAGGGTGCGTGCCGTCCTCGCGTCACAGCAGCGGCGGATCATGCCCGGTGACGGCGGCCGGGGCGCCTGGAGGTCGATGCCGACCCGGTGCCCCGGGGCCACCGCGACCGCGGTGTGGGCCCCGCTGTGCGAAATGCTGACGCCGATGTGCGGGTGGTCGGGCAGCCAGGGCCTGCCGCGGGCGCCCCGTGCGATGTCGGGGGCGCAGTGGAGACCGGGCAGTGCCTCCGCGAGCACCAGAGTCAGCAGCGCGCGCCCGGCCATGAACTCCTCGGCCCGCCACGTAGGCATGCGGGCCATGGTCTCCCGGACCGCCGGCAGCGCCGCGCATACGTTCAGCCCGAGCACGGCCGGAATGTGTGCCACGGCAAGGGTGACGCCCTCCGCCGCGGTACCGGAGCCGCCTCCGGGGCCCCACGCGGGCCGGGCCGCCCAGGACCGCAGGAGGGTGTCCTCAGGCAAGGACGACCTCCTTGTCCAGCAGGGCGAGCGCCCCGTCCGCCAGGTGCAGACGGTCGTTGCCGTAGTTCAGCGAGGCCGAGCGCAGATCACGCAGCGCCCGCTCCAGCGCCAGTGGGCCGCCGCGCAGATAGCCGTGGCGCAGGCCGACCAGTTCGATGAGGTCGTCCACGGCGGCGGGGCACTGTTCCGACGCCGTCAGCTTGACCGCATTGATGAGCAGCTGCCACGACGTGGCATTGAGCTCCTGCTCACCGGCGTGCGCGTACACCTCCTCGGCGTGCCGCAGCAGCGCGTGCACGGAGTCGATCCGCTGCCGCGCCCGGGAGAGCCGGCTGAGCAGGAGTTCTCCCTGCAGGTCTCGCTTGCGGCGTTCGGCAGGGCTGCGCAAGAAGGTGATGACACGCGACAGGGCGCCCGCCGCCGCCCCCAGCCAGCAGGCGGCCCACCCCAGATGCGCCAGGGGCGCGAAGGTCTGCACGGTGATGCTCCGGAACGCGCCGTGCTCGCCCACCACGTGAGACTCCGGGACGTGGCCGGTCAGCCGCATCGGCACGCTGTGCGTACCGCGCATGCCCAGCGGGTCCCAGCCGCCCAGCACCTCGATGTCCAGCTCGTTGCGTTCGGCGTACACCAGCGAGACCTGCTGAGCGGTGTCCGCCCCCGGCGCCTGAGTGGTCACCAGGTAGGCGTCGGCGTACGCACCGCCGGTAACGATCGGAGCCATCCGGTCGAGGGCGAGCCGGCCGGCCTCGTGACGGGTGCGCGATTCGGAGGTCAGCAGATGACCTCCCTTGCCTGCCTCGGTGGTCACCGATGCCAGGTACAGTTCGCCGCCGGCGATCCGCGGCAGCACGTCCGTGCGCAGTTCCGGTGAACCGAACCTCACGAGCGCCGCAACCTGCTGACAGTGCATGGCGAAGATCATGCCCACGGACATGTCCTGGCGGGCCAGCTGCTCGGCCACGTACAGCATGTCCGCTGTCGTACCGCCCAACCCGCCACGCTGCTCGGGCACCAACAGCCCGAGCAGGCCTGCGCCGCGCAACTGGTCCAGCACCTCCGTGGGGAAGGCAGCCTTCTCATCGCTCGCGGCCGCGTGCGCTTGCGCCGCCCGCAGCACGGGTCCCATCCTGCGCTGGAGGTCGGTCGCGGGCGCGGTCACGAGGCGTCCCTCAGCTCGCCCGTGCGCGACCGCTGGACGGCGTCCCACAAGGAACCCGCGGTCTCGAACGTGGCGTCGTTGAGTTCGTCATCGGGCAGGGCCACTCCGCAGCTGTCCTCGATGTCGAAGACCAGGTCGATGGCCTGCATGGAGTTCAGGCCCTGGTCCCGCAGCCGGGTGTCCGGCCGCAGCTCCTCACCTGCCGGCAGGAAGCGCAGGTGCGGGCGGAGAGTCTCGGCGAAAGCGGTGTCCATCTCGTGTCCCTTTCTCAGAACGGGCTGGTGGCAGATGCGGTGGTGACGGGCTGCCGGGTCAGCTGGAGCCGGCTCGCCTCGACCACTCGCTCGCCGTCGGTGACGATCTCCAGCGGCATGGGATGGCCGAGGAACAGCGCGAGGCTGGCGTGCAGGCCGTATGCGCCGGTGTTGGGCACGCTCAGTACGTCACCGGGCGAGACATCGGGGAGGGGATGGCTGCGGGCCCAGGTGTCCAGCGGTGTGCAGAGTGGCCCGCACACCATGGCGGGGGAGCCGGCCTCCGATGCGTTCGTCTCGGCATCCCGGTCCGGCAGGCCCGCCGTCAGGTGCGGATGGAGGGGCGGAACGCGGCGCAGGCCGGACATGCCGCCGAGATGGTTGATCCCGGTGTCGAGCACCACGACGCGGGTTTCGTGCGACCGCTTGGCGTCCAGCACACGGGTCAGCAGCTGTCCGGCGGTGGCGGTGAGGTAACGGCCCGACTCGAACGCCACATGCGGTGCTCCGGTCCGCCAGCCGGGCAGGGAGGCGTCCAGCAGGTCGGTGAGCCGGGCCGCCAGGCCCGGGAACGCGGGCAGCGCGCCGGCGCGGGCGTAGGGGGCGCCGAAGCCGCCGCCCAGATCCACCACGTCGAAGGGGGTCTCCAGCACCTTCTGGAGCTCGCATGCGACGCGCACGGCCTCGGCGAACTGATCGAACAGCGCGTCCTCGGCGTCGATGTTGGTCGCGAGGTAGAGATGCAGCCCGGCCAGGCGTGCGTGCGGCCGTCCGGTGAAGGAGTCGGGATCGGCGACGATGACATCGGCATCGGTGCCGAACTGCGAGGCGGCCCCCGTCATGTGCAGACCGGCACCTCGGCTGCCCTTGTCCGGGTTGACCCGGAGGAGGAAGCGGACGGTTCGATCCTTCCGGGCGGCGGCCTCGTCCAGCTGACGGATGCCGTGGGCGGAGTCGACGGAGAACTCTCGCACGCCGGCGTCGAGCGCGCCCTCGACGTCCTCGGCACGCTTGCCGGGGCCGGTGTACAGGATGTCTTCGGGCGGCACCCCGGCCGTCAGGGTCGCCTCCAGTTCGCCCGGTGAGCTGACCTCCGCCCTGCAGCCCTGCTGGTGCAGCGCGGCGACGACGGCCGGGTGCGGATTGGCCTTCAGGGAGTAGTACAGCGTGCTGGGGGCCGGCAAGAAGGTGCGCAGGCGCGCATGTGACGCTCGTACCTCGGCCAGGTCGTAGACGTATGCGGGGGTGGGAAGGGACTGCGGATCAGCCATGAGCCGCCTCCGTGAGCTGCTCGGCGAGCACTGCCTTCGCGGTCTTGCCGTTGGCGTTGGTGGGCAGCTCGGGAACCGCCCGGCACAGCGAGGGCACCTTGAACTCCTCGATGTGGTCGCGCAGATGCTGTAGTACCACGTCGGGTTCGACGTCTCCGGTGACCACCAGCACCGCGTGCTCGCGGTGGGCATCGGGCACGAGCACGGCCGCGGTGGCCACGCCGGGCACCCGACGGGCCGCCGCCTCCACCTCCACCGCACTCACCCGGAAGCCCTGCTGCTTGTAGACATCGTCCCGCCGCCCCGCGAAGTACAGCCGGCCGTCCTCGTCGACCCGGCCGTAGTCACCCGTGCGCAGTTCGGGGAAGAGCCCGTCGCGTCGCGGGAAGCGCTGAGCGGTCAGTTCGGGGCGTCGCCAGTAGCCCGCCATGACGTGGGGGCCGCGCACGATGAGCTCTCCGGTCTCGCCGGGAGGCAGCCGCCGGCCGTCCTCATCGGCGGTGAAGACTTCCGTGCCGTCCAGCGGTGTTCCGCAGCTGCCGGGATGCAGGAGGTCCTCGTCGGGCTCGGCGATGGAGACACGTTTGCATTCGGTCAGCCCGAACATCAATTGGACGCGGAGGCCGGGCAGGTGTTCGCGCAGGCCCTGCGGGACGTCCGGTGGCATCGCGGCACCGGTATTGGTCAGCAGCCGCAACGGTGGCTTGCGTCCGGGGCGGCGGCGCAGCAACCGCAGCAGACCGGCGGATACCGGGGGCACGGCGGGCAGCACGGTGGCCTGGCTGCGGACCAGGTTGGCCAGCAGGCTGGGGCCGGCTTCGGCGGCGGTGCCCAGCCATAGGTGGGAGCCCGCGTGGGCGGCCAGGAACACCTGGTAGAGACCGTAGTCGAAGGAGAGCGGCAAGGGGCAGTACACGACGTCCCGGTCGGTGTAGCACAGCCGTTGCGCGATCGCCTGCACCGCGAACAGCGCTTGGGCATGGGTGGAGACGACGGCCTTGGGCAGCGCGGTGGTGCCCGAGGTGTAGATCAGGCAGCACGGGTCCACGGGCAACGGCGGGCGCGACAGGGCGGTTTCCTGGGCGGCAGGCGACTGCTCGACCAGGGCGGCGGGGGACAGGGCGGCGATACCGGCCTCCTCGGCCGCTTGCCGCGTCCCGGCCTCGTCGGACACGAGCAGTCGCGGAGTGCAGTCGTCGAGCACGTGCCGCAGCACCTCGCCGCGTACCTGATCGTGGATGACGGAGAACACCACACCGATGCGGGAGGCGGCGTACAGCAGTGCCACCAACGGCAGCCCGCCGTCGCTTGTGGCCACCAGCCGGTCACCGCGGCGTAGTCCCCGTTGCTGCAAGCCGGCGGCGATCCGCCGGCTGAGGCCGGCCAGGTCGCGGTAGTCGAGGGTACGGTTGTCCGAGGTGACCGCGGGGGCGCCGGCCTGCGCCGCCCGCCGGTCGAGCACATCGTGCAGCAGGGTCGGGGTGTTCACCGGTTGGCCACCTCCGTGCGGTGGTCGGCCCGGATCAGCACGGCCACCAGCTCCTCCGTGCGGCACAGCGTTTCGGGCGCGAGGTCGGCGGCCGGTATCTCCACGCCGAACGTCTCCTCAAGGCGCTCGATGGTCTCCACCATCTGGAACGACGAGTAGCCGGCCAGCTCGGTGAGGTTTTCGACCGCCGCCACCTCTGCCGGGGGCACGGCCAGGACATCCGCGACGGTGCGTTGCACCGTCGCGCGAACGTGCCCGGGTTCCAAGTGCATGACAACTCCTGGTCTGTGCAGTGAAGGGGGTGGGCTGCCGGATTCACACGGCGGGTGGCCCGTCGAGGGCTGCGGCACCGGCCAGTACGGCGTCGGCGGTCAGCAGGTCGGCCAGTTGGTCGAACAGGCCCGCGGGGAGGGGGCGCCCTCGCTGAGCCCGACGCATGCCCAGGTAGCACGCCGCGGCGAAATCCTCCCAGGCACGGGCGCGGTCGGCCGCCGCCTCGGCATGCCAGGGCTGCCCCGAGTCCGTGAGCCAGTCCGCGTGCAGACGACGTGCCCGGCTCAGCAGCCAGCTCTCCAGGAGCAGGGAGTCCAACGCGTGACCACGATCGGCGTGGTTGCGGAAGGCAGCGGCACAGCGGGCGGGTACTTCGCCCGCGAGGCAGGCGGCGGCACGCTCGGCGTTCGCGGTGAGCGCGGCGTCGCGGGAGAGCGGTGGCAGGGCGGTGGCGTGCACCTGGAACACAGTCGACTCCATTCCGCCGAGCGCCGCCGCGACCTCGTCGCCGGTGTAGGTGCGGGTGACCGGGCGGGCGCGGCCGAACGGCGTCTCGTTGTCGTAGGCGTCGCTCACCTCCACCGCGCCGTCCTGCAGTGCACGCATCAGGAAGCTGTGCGCCATGTGCTGATGACCGTGGTAAGGGAGCCAGGGCATGGCGTAGGCATCGGAGACGATGTAGACGGGCGTGCCGTCGCCGGGAAGCACGTCGCAGATGGTGGTGCCGCTGGGCTTCGGAAGTTCCGTCGTCTGCACCCCGAGCGTCGCGGCGGTCGTCCGCACCTGGTCGAGGGGGTCCGGTTCGACCGTGGGCAGGCATGCCGAGTCCTGCCCGGGCGATCCGGTCTGCCAGGGGAACTCCAGCCGGGCACCCAGTCGGCGGTGGGTGCCCGGTCCGTGCCTCAAATCGGCGAGCACGGCCAGGTTCACCTGTAAGCAGTCCAGCGTCGAAGTGTCCATGCCGTGCGGGGCGTCGACGAACGGCGGATCGGTGTCGCAGGCGCGCGCTGTGGCGTCGGCCGGAGCGGCCGGGGCCGATCGTGTGGAATGGGCAGGGGTACTCATAGGGGCCCGCCGGCCGGGGCGAAGGCGAGGTCCATCAGGTCGCCGACCGTCCGTACGGAGGCCAGTCGCTCGTCGGGAACGGTGACATCGAAGGTCTCCTCGATGTCCTCCAGGACGTTCACCACTGCCATGGAGTCCATCCGGAGGTCCTGTTCCAGCAGGTCCGTGGGGGAGAAGGGACCGTTGGTCCGGGGGGAGCGGGCCGCCAGCAGCGGAGTCAGGCGGTCTAGGGATTCATGTGGAGACAACGAGGCTCCTCGGTCGTAGGGGAAACCGGGTGCGGCGTCGATGCAGCCGTGCGGCAAAACCTCTCGGCCTTCGTGCGGCAAGGCCTCTCGGTCTGGCAACGAAAAGGCAGGCACCCGGATGCCACTCAGCGGCTTTTGCCGTAAGCGGTCATGTGAGGTGTGAGTAGCCATGGAGAAATCGGGTGGCTTCTCTTCGGGGTCGTGGGCCGCCGAAGTTCACGATTTTGGCGCGCATTCGTTGAGGCCGATTGGCAGCCAGCCTTAACGGTGCCCGGTGGCGACGTCAAGCATCAGCGACTGGGTTGCCCGTCACTCCCGCACCATGCGTCTCAGGCCGGCAGTTGGCGGAAACACGCCAGTAAATCGATCAAGGAAGAACGGAAACGGAGTCGTTGCTGTTATGTGTGGACCGTGGAGCGAAAAGAAAAGATCAACTTCTGCTGTGGAGTGAATCTACGCACGTCCATCCTCGCGTTTGACGCCCCGTCAAGATGGCCGTGCAGTACGGCAAAAGACTTGTGTCGGGAGGAAATCGGAGGATGATCAAGGCCACGCATTGGTGGCAGGAAGGCTCATTTTTCAGCCACGCCGCCCCGCCTGGTCGTGCGGTGAAGCGCCCGCTCCCTTGGTCACGAACCATTCACAAATCCCGTGCTCAGCGCTTTGACGTGCATTAATTCGCAGCGGAGATTCGGGTTAATCCGTAAACCGGTGATGGCGTGTTGGCGTGTCCTGTAATTCCCGTGCTAGACAAGTCGAGTGCCCCTTGTGGTCGACCCGCGACGCCGCAGCGCGGACATGCCCGAAGTGATTCCGGTACATCGTGAGGGTTTTCCATGCGACAAAAGGAAGTCATGCAGGACATCGACATCTCCCGGATACGGCTGCGATCTCCGGAGCCCGGCGACGCCGTAACGATGTGGGACCTCACCCGCCGCTCGGCGATCCTGGACACCAACAGTCCGTACTATTACCTCCTGTGGTGCCGGGACTTCGCCCACACCTCGGTCGTGGCATCGGCGGGTGACACCCTGATCGGCTTCATCACCGCCTACCCCCGCCCCCAGCAGCCGGACGTACTGATGGCCTGGCAGTCCGCCGTCCATCCCGGGTTCCGGGCCCCCGGACTGGGAGTCAGGATGATGCACGAACTCGCGGAGCGCGGCGCCGCGCACGGTGCGGCGACCATCGAGACCACGGTGAACCCCGGCAACAAGGCCGTCATCATGATGCTGCGGAAGTTCGCCGCAGAACGAGGTCTCGACGTCAGTACGCAGCTGCTCTTCCCTGCCGAGTCCTTCCCCGAAGACCATGACGCGGAAATCCTCTACCGGCTGGCACCACCTGACGCCGCGCGCCCGGAGGAGGCCGGCGCCGCCGCAGCCGCCCGAGGCCGTATGGCCGGAACGGCCACCTCATGACGCACGTTCCCGACAGCCGTACACGAGCAGCGCGGACCGGCAAGGCCGCGCCGCCGGCCTGTAGAACCGGCGCGCTCCAGGTCCTACGGCAAGGGCCACTGGCCGAGGTACGCATCGCCGGCACCGGTGAGGGCAATGCCCTCGGCGGCGATTTCTGGGAGCAACTTCCCACTGTCATCGGCGCCCTGGGGGCGGACGCCGAGGTGCGCTGCCTTTCGCTGTCCGGTGCCGGTTCGTTGTTCTCGGTCGGGATGGACCTACGCTGGTATCTCATCCGGTTGCGCCGTGCCGAACGCCGAGGTGACCAGCGGTTCGTCGAGCAGGACGTCAAGCAGCTCCAAGGTGCGGTGTCGGCCGTGGCCGACTGCCCGAAGCCGGTGGTGGCAGTGGTCGATGGAGAGTGCGTCGGAGCTGCCCTGGAGCTGATCGCGGCCTGCGACGTGCGGTACGCCACGGACCGAGCCGAGTTCGCCCTTCCCGAGGCGGAGCTGGGAGTGGTCGCCGACCTCGGAGGGCTGCAGCGTCTGCCCCTCCTGGCAGGGCAGGGGCACGTCCGGGAGATGGCCTTCACCGGACAGCCGGTCTCCTCGGCCAAGGCGGAGCGGATCGGACTGGTCAACGAGGTGTTCCCGACAGCATCCGAAGCGCATGACGCTGCCCGGCAGTTCGCCGCCAAGGTGAGCTGCCACCCCGCCCACGTCCCGGCGGGCATCAAGGCCGTACTGGACGCGCCACGCGCCGACGAAGTGGCACACGGCCTGAGACACAGCGCTCACTGGAACGCTCAATACAGTGGCCTGGCGGGAGTGGCAGCCGGCATGTCGGCGCGTCTCGACCGCCACTCCGGCGCAGGATGAACGGCCCAGTGACTGCGGGCGTGTCAAGGAGCCCTTTCAGAAAGCTGGGAGTCAGCGTGCGAGGACCACTTGTCTGAGGATGGTGACATGTGAGAGACGGATGACAGAGCCCTGACGTGTAGAGATGAGTTGTCGGGGGCCGGGCGTGGCGCCGCCGAGTAGCGGTAGGTGCGTCGTTGTTCGATGCCCCCTTGGCAGCCAGGCGCCGGCGTAGCGACGGAAGCCGGGCCGGCATGCCAGCAGTGGACATTCCCCCTGAGCTTGTCGTTTATCTGAAGAGGTCGAAACAGGCCTCGAACTGCATTGCTGACCTGGGCATTCGCCGGACGCGGGCCGAGCCCTCGGCTTGATCATGTGCTCCGACCAAGGACGCACCGATCAAGCCGAGGCCAGTGGAGACGAGTGTGCTGCAACAGAGCTGGCTCCGGCCGGACGCGGCAACCTGTCCGGACCGCTCGTTCTGCCACACCTACGGACGCGGGGACGCATAGCACCAGATGAGCCCCGGCCGGCCCTACTCGATATCCGACACCCCGGCGATGGCACCGCCAGCGGCCGCCCCGCGCGGTCGGCGCTCGCGTCGGCTGCCGTCCAGTTCTGGCGGCCACGGACGGTAGGTGGGAGGCCCGCGCCCTCGAAACGGCAAGCCCCGCGCCCTGTGGCACCGCGGCCCTGGCCGCGCCGCCACAGGGACCCGGGACTGACGCCGCCTGGTTTGCGAACGCTGGCCGATCCACCTTCGAAAGTGGGCGGGACGAGCGCGGCGCATACACAGCAGACACGTGAAGGAGCACCTCCCGGCCGCCGTGGACAGCCGCACCGATGTCGGGGAAACCGGCACTGCCGAGGCGCCGCCCTGCTCACCGCCTTCGGCCTGTCCGTGGCTACAGGGCCGAGTTCTGGCTGCACCTGGCCGTTCAATGTCTCCCGGACCACGCCGGCCCGTTCGTCCGGGAAGTGCTCGGGTCGGCCCACGTAGTGTGCCGCCCCGCCCGTCCGGCCAGACACATCTGGCACGGCCGGCTCGAACGGCGATTTACTGTACGGACAAGCGACACCGAAACACCCGGAGTCGGCCTTCACTCTCTACGAGGCCATAAGGCGAGGTTATGACCTCATAGAGAAGGAGTACCTACCGGCCCGCACAGCACGTGGGCAAGGTGGTGGCATGGTGACAACGGACGCAGCAACCTTCGCAGCCCGCGGGGTGGTCAAACCGATCTCGGCGGACACCATGGAGGACACCGGTACCGGCCTGGACTTCGGCACCAGGGCGGACCGGATGCCGGGCCATCTCACTCCCAACGACAGCTTCTTCATCCGCAGCCATTCCCCCACTCCTCGAATCGACGCCGACCGGTGGTCCCTTCGGATCGAGGGCGACGCTGTACAGACGCCCATCACCTTCACCTACGACGACCTATGGCGCGCGTTCCCCCTGGTCTCTTTGACGCGCACGATCGAGTGCGCGGGCAACCGCCGTGTTCTCTTCGGCCAGCAGCACGGTCAGCAGATTGCCGGTACCCCGTGGGGTCGTGGCGCGGTCAGCACGGCCGAGTGGACCGGTGTGCGCCTGCGTGACCTGCTCGGCGAGGCGCAACTCAGCCCGGACGCACACGACGTCATGCCCGAAGCGCTGGACGAGTGCCGCGCCCGGCGGCCCATGCCGCTGGCCAAGGCGATGGCCGACGACACCCTTCTCGCCCTCGCCATGAACGGTGCGCCGCTGCCACCCGACCACGGCTACCCCGCCCGTGTCGTAGCCTCAGGCTGGCTCGGCGCAGCCAGTATCAAGTGGGTCGGACGGATCGAGGTGTCACGAGAGCCGCTCTACGTGCCCTGGAATACCGAGGACTACGTACTCATCGGCCCCGAACACCCGGCGTCCGGAACCGTTCTGGGCGCACCGATCAACGAACTGCCGGTGACCAGTCTGGTGGAACTCGACTGGCCCGCATGCTTGGAGGCGCGGCCTCAGATCATCCGAGGGCGGGCGTTCGCCGGGGAACGCCGGATCGCGGCGGTCGAGTACTGCATTGATCGTGGCCCCTGGCAGACGGCGCAGCTCACCGGCCCCCGGGAGCCGGGTTCCTGGACACGCTGGCAGTTCGCGTGGAATCCCGAGCGGGGTGAGCACACCATTTCCGTACGCGCCACCGACGACCAGGGCCGCACACAGCCGGACCGCGTCCCGTGGAACCGGCTCGGCTACCTCTACAACCAGGTCCTCGACCACCCCGTGCAAGTGACGGCCGGCGCCCGTCGCTGAACGATGCCGCAGGCGAACCGGCCGGACGCGAGTACCGCACACGGTGTCCGGACTCTTCGCCTGCGTTCGGCGGAGAGAGCCCTGGGAAAGAGCCTCGCACGCCGATGCAACGGACGCCCCCTACCCCTGGCTCGGCCCCGCCGGCCGCTGCCGATAAGGGAGACGGGCCAGCAAGTGGGCGTCGAGGAAGCTCAGCTCGAAGGGACCGACAGTCCAGCGCACGGTGAGGGTGTTGCCCACTGCGCGTCGGTCATTTCTGCGAGGTCGGCGACCAACGCCGCACGCTCAGCATGCACCAGCGGCCAGACCGTGCTCCTCGAAGGGTTGCCGGGTGGGCCCATCCGTGACTGAGGGGGCGAGCCCCTGGGAGAAGCTGTTCTGCACCGGGGCCCTCAGCACCTCATCCGTGGGTAAGGACCGTGAGTAAGGACGTTCCAAGGCAGCGAGCGGCGGTATCGCTTTCGCAGGTCAGCGAGCATTGTCAGTGGTTCCCCCCCAGCGTGCTCACTGTCCCTGGGACGATGAGGAGACGAGCGGGACCGCCAGGCGCTGCTGCGGGCCCGCACCGGCCGCCGGCCACCCGCCCCAGCCCCGCTCCCACTTCGGGGCCGGACGCGGAGGCGGAGAAGTGGTGGGCGCTACGTGTGCGCGGTACGACGAGTTCGTGGCCGGGGCCGGCAGCTCGTTGTGGACGAGACGAAGATCAAGTTCAAAGCCGCGAGCATGCGGTGGAAGCCGGGCCCGCTTGGTGGAGGCGGGTCGTCTGGAGGGGGGCCTGTGCGGCTGCGGTCAATGTCTGGTGTGGGCGTACGGTCGGCTGCTCGGCACCTGGCGTGCCGAGCGCGCCGACTGCGGGATCAGAAGAGGGCGATCGGGTTGACGGCGAGTCCGGTGGTGCCGGTGATGCGCGGTGGAGCCAGGACCAGCATGAAACTCCAGCGGTTCGATGCCTCGCAGTGCTGGGCGAGTGCTTGGAGGTCGGCGGCGTCGACCAGTGGGAGGCCGAGCCGTGCGAGGGCGACCTGGTGCAGGGGCAGGGGGAACTGTGCGGGGCGGGCGTCGCTGATGTCGCCGAGGTAGACGCTCACCTCGTGCTCCCTCAGCCACTGCACGGCGCTGAGGTCCAGGCCGGGCACGGGCTGGTCGAGCGGCTGATGGGTGTCCCATCCGCCGCGCACCGCGACGGCGTCTCCGGCGGACAGTGCCGTGCCCGCCCGTTCGAGGGCGGCGTTGAGGTCGGTGGCCCCGATGCGCCGGTCGGCGGGCAGGCTGCCGCCTCCGGGTGCCAGGTCCAGCAGGACGCCTCGGGTCACGATGCCCTCGCCGAATGGATCGGCCGAGCCGTGGGTCACGCCGGTCGGTGTCACTGCGGCGTGCACCGGTATGCCGGGGTAGATGTGCTCGTCGACCGGCATGTGGGCGACGGCGTCGAGGTGCGTCAGGCCGGCGTTGTGTGTGTTGATGAGGAGGCTGTCCGTCATCGCCTGGGGTTTTGCGCCGTTGAAGTTCACGGCCTGAAGGACGCCGGCCGGCATGGTGGCCGGGCTTCCGACGGGGCCGAGTCCGGTTGTGAGCGGCACCGGTTCGGTGCGGCGGGCCAGGCTGACGTGGTGTGCGTCGCGTACCTCGGCTGCGGCGCGTTTCCTTGCTGCCGCGTCGATCAGGTGCAGTGTGCCCAGTTGGTCGTCATCGCCCCACCGGCCCCAGTTGGTGGGGAGGTGTGTCGTGGCCATGGCCTTGCTCCGTTCTGATGTGACGGTCGTACGGTTTTCTCCCGTCGCCGGCCTGGGGCCGATCGCCGGCGCCGAGAGGTGTTCTCGGTAGGTGTGCTCGGTGTGTGAGGGGCGGGGTCGCGGCCTGCACGGCCTGGCTGGTGCCTTGCTGCTCACACTCGTGCGCGCTCCCGCAGGTGCAGGCCGGTCAACCGGTCCAGGGCGGCGTTAAGGCTGGTGTCGCCGGTGCCGCGAGCGCTGAGGTAACCGTCGGGACGTACCAGGATCCAGTCCCCGTCGGCCGCGGCCAGCGTGTCCTGGACCCGGCCGTCGGGATCCCACACACCGCTGTCATCCCCCTCCGGCCGCTGCCGGCTGACGGTCACCTTCTCCAGCCAGGCCGGTAGTGACGTGGCGTGCGCGACGACCTGATCCTGAGGGGTGGCGTGCCGGTTCCCAGCGAAGACGAGCAGGTGCCAGGCGGAGGCCCTGAGCGCCGCGCGCAGTGCTGTCCAGCCGGGTGAGTGAGCATCGGCGGCGGAGACTTGGGTGAGTCGCTGGCCAGGTCGTGGGCCCTCACCTGACGCGTCGTCGGGCACCGTCAGCGGGCTGTCGGGGTAGGCGATGCTCAGTCCCGACATGCTCCGAATGAGCTGGCGCATGAAGTCGCGGTCGGCGGTTCGGGTGTCGCTGGTGGTGGCGTCGGTGGTGTCGACCATGGCCGTGTTCATGACCTCTCCGGTGGAGGCGAGCAGGGCTTGGCCGATGGGAACGCGTTCGGCGTCGTAGGTGTCGAGCAGCGCGGCATCGGCGTGGCCGCGTATGACCATGGCCAGCTTCCACGCCAGGTTGTACGCGTCCTGGATGCCGGTGTTGAGGCCCTGCCCGGACGCGGGTGAGTGGACATGGGCGGCGTCACCCGAAACGAAACACCGCCCGACGTGCATCGCAGGTACCGCGCGCTGCTGGATGGTGAACTTCGACACCCAGCTGGGGCTGCCCACGAGCGTGTCGCGCCCCAGAACGTGCGACAACTTGGTGCTGAACTGCTGGGCAATCCGCCCGGGATGCTCAGCGTCTCCTTCGCCGGTCGTGTCCAGAAGCCGCCACTTGCCCGGATCCGGAAACGGGAACAGCATCAGCGCGCCGCCGGCCGGGAACAGCCAGTGCAGGCCGTCTCGCTCCAGATCGGTGTGCACGATCGCATCGGCGATCAGCCAGGTGTGGGCAGTCTCGCCCGACAACGGGAGCTGGAGGGTCTTGCGGACGGTTGAGTGTCCGCCGTCGCAGCCCCAGAGATATCGCGCACGCACCGTCTGGTGCCCCGCGGCGGACCCGTCGCCGCTGCGCAACACGGCCGTGACGGCTTCCTCGTCGTGCTGGAACGACTCCAGCCTGGTGTTCCACTCCACCTCGACCCCGGCCGTACCGACATGGCCGCGAAGGACGCCTTCGGTGATCACCTGATCGATATTGAACATGTAGGGAAACCGGGTCGCCAGGCCGCCGAAGTCATAGTCGACCCGGGATGTGCGGTCGGCCTGATGACGGATGAATCCGTTGACCCTCGTTCCGTGCGGAGCGATGTCGCCGAGGATCCCGAGCTGATCGTAGATTTCCAGGCTGCGGGCGTGCGTACCCAGCGCGCGGCTGGTCGTGGCCGGACCAGGCGCGGCATCCACCAAGCGAACCGAAACACCCCGCCGGGCCAGTTGCAGTGCCGCCGTGAGTCCGACCGGGCCGGCCCCTACGACAAGGACATCAACGTCATAGCCTGCCATGTAAGCACTCCCTCTGTGTCAGCCATGCTTACACAGAGGGTATTCCACGATCGAGAGGACCGCCAGTAATGGGCGCCACAGAGCCATCGGGTGTGAACCCGCCACTCCTCACGCTGCTGCAACGAGGGGTGCGGTGGTTTTCCGACGAGTTGCTGGAGCGCCTGGAGGCCGCGGGTGTGGACCCCATCACGCCGTCGCATGCGGCCGTACTCGCGCACCTGGATCGCGATTCGGCGCTGAGCATCGCCGAACTGGCCCGCCGAGCCGGAGTCACGCGCCAGACGATGCATCGCGCCGTCAAGCAGCTGCTCGGCGAAGGTCTGCTGGCCAGCACACCGGGGCCGGGATTTCCGCGCAGCACCCTCATCAAGCTGACCGATGCGGGCTGCCGGCGGCGCGACGTCGCATCGGGAATTCTCCTTGAGCTGGAAGAGGCTCTTGGCCATCAACTGGGGCCTGCGGCGCTGGCGGAGTTGCGCAGTAACCTGACGCGGGCGTGGCCGCAGTAAATGGCGGCGGCTTCCGTGGACGCCTGCTTCTCATGGCTGGGCAGCCGAGAAGTTGCTGAGGCCGGACTCCTCTCAGACGCTTTCCCCGCTCCCCCCGGAGGCGCCGGCTCCGGGGGCGAGGCCGGCGTCAGGTTCCGTGGCTGAGGGGCTGTCCAACGCCAAGCCCCAACGCGGCTGAGGTGTGATCTGGAGTCTTCTCCGCGCTCTTTCGGCATTGCCAGCTGCCCTGTGCGGGCTTTGTTCGGCCGCAGTGCTGTCGCTGGAACGCTCGCGGCTGCCCGCGCCGCAAAAACCCGGTCCGGCGGTTGCCGGAGTGGGGTCGTAGAGGGAGCGGGGGAGGGGCGTGGAGGCGTTCTCGGTGGCCGCGTGGGGTCCTGGCTGGGCGCGGTGCCCGGGGGCGCCGGAAGGTACTGTCGAGCCCCTCTCCGGATCCGTTAAAAACGGCTCTGACCTGCTCTTTTTGGGATAGTGAGCGCGGTGAACGCCGCCCCCCCCGATGACAGGAGCAGTTCCTTGCCGGTCATACCTGACACCCAGCCGACCGATCTCAACAGTCACCGTTCCTCCTCTCCTCTGCACGACTTGATGTACGGGCACCTCTACGCCTCCGCGCTGCGTGCCGTCGCCCTGCATGGCATCGCCGACCTGGTCGCCGGCACGCCGCGCACGGCCGAGGACCTGGCCGAGCGAGCGGGCCTGGACGCCGCGGCGCTGCGGCGGGTCCTGCGGTTGCTGGCGGCCCGCGGCCTGTTCCGTCAGGACGCCGACGGGGCGTTCGCGCTGACCGATGCCGGCCAGGCGCTGCGCAGCGATGTGGCCGGCTCCCAGCACGCCGCCGTCCTGCTGTTCACCGACGAGATGTTCCGGCGTTCCGCCGAAGGCATCGAGGACATCCTGCGCACCGGCCGGCCCAGCTTCGATGCCGCCTACGGCCGGCCGTTCTTCGACCACCTGGCTGCCGCGCCCGACAAGAGCGAGCTGTTCAATGCCGCGATGACCTCCCTGACCTCCGGGGTCAATGAGCAGATCACCCGGGCCTGTCCCTTTCCCGAGGAGGGCACGGTGGTGGATGTGGGCGGCGGCCGCGGCGGACTGCTCCGGCAGGTGCTCACCTCCCGGCCGCGCCTGACCGGGATCCTCTTCGACCAGCCGCAGACGGTCGCCGACCACCTCTTGGACACCGACGCGCTACGGGGGCGCTGGCGCACGGAGGGCGGAAACTTCTTCGCGGCCGTACCTGAGGGCGGCGACCTGTACCTGCTCAAGAACGTCCTGCACGACTGGTCCGACGAGGACGGTCGGCGCATTCTCGCCACGATCCGCCGTACGGTCACGCCCGGCACCCGGCTGCTGGTGATCGACGCCGTGCTGCCCGGCAATGGGGCGCCGCACCCGACCCTCGCGCTGGACATGGTCATGCTGATGACGCTCAAGGGGCGGGAACGCACCGCTGCCGACTTCGAGGATCTGCTTGCCTCATCCGGCTTCCGCCTCAACCGCGTCGTGCCGACCCAGGCCCTGTCCTCGGTCATCGAAGCCGAGGCCGTCTGACCGGCAACACCACCCACTCACCGACGACCAGACCGACGACCAACGACAGTTCCGCCCGGACGCGAGCCGGGCGGAACCGGGCGAACGAATCCATGGAGCAGGAGCCCGCTCACTCCGCCTGCCGCATCGCATGTGGGCTGGCTCCTGACCTGACCCGGGCCGGCCGGGCCCGCGGGCCGCGGGATGCGCCTGTCCGCCAGCGGTCGCCCTCGTACGCCTTCCTCGGCCCCATCGGCGCCATGGCCTCTTCGCGTCAACGCCCCGCCGAGCCTGACCGCGACCCGCACGCGTACACACGCGCACGCATACACATGTGGTGTCAGGCATACGCTCTTGCGCGGAATTACATAGTTACGTAATCTCGTGATCATGGATTTGGAAGAGCGCGTTGCCGAACTCGAACGGCGCATGGCGGAGCTGGAGGGCGCCGGCCCGACTGCGCCCGCCGTCGGGGAGGGGGATTTCTGGGCCCTCGACGCGTTGAAGGCGCGGCATCCGGTTACGGAGGAGGCGGACGGCGCTGTCCTGTTCACCGGAGCGGTGCGCGTGCCAACGGGGCATCGGTATGAGTGGCAGTACGGCCTCCTGACGGAGTCGCTGTTCGATGACGATTGGCGGGATGTGGCCGAGGCGTTCGCCGCGCTGGGCAACCCGGTACGGCTGCGGCTGCTGCGGGAAATCCTCGGCGGCCTGCGCACCGCCGCTGAGCTGGCCGCGCTGGAGGACGTCGGCACGACCGGCCAGATCTACCACCACCTGCGCCAACTGACCGGCGCGGGCTGGCTGCACACCACCGAGCGCGGCCGGTATGAGATCCCTGCCGGACGGGTGGTGCCGCTGCTCGTGGCGCTCACCGCCGCACGCCCCGTGACCTGACCGTTTTCCGTACGAGGGGGAAGTAATGTCTGCAGACCGACGCAAGATCGCTGCGCGGGTCCAGCATGCACTGTGGCTGATCTTTTTTGCCCAGATCGTCATCGGGTGCTTCGTGGAGCTGCCGTACAACTACTGGCTGAGCTGGTTGCCCGCACTCGGTGCGATCGCCATCAGCCTGGTGACCTCCCGTTCCGCCCGTCGGCGGATCGAGACGGAGCCGCCGGCGCCCGTTGAGGTCGCACCCCCGGTCACCGGCCGCTGGTCGGCCCTGAACAGCCCGGCCGACAAGGTGCCCAGCCACGGCACGCACAACCTCGCGCAGACCTACGCCATCGACATCGTGGCCGAGCCGGCGGAGGGCCCCGTGCGTCCCGATCCGGTCTGGTTCTGGCCCATCGCCCACCCCAACCAGGCCTATCCCGCCTTTGGGGCGCCGCTGCATGCGGTGGCCGATGCCACCGTCGTGCATGCCGAGGACGGACAGCGCGACCACCTCAGCCGCAGTTCGCTCGCCGGAGTCCTGTACTTCTGGCTGATCGAGGGCGTCGGCAGGACGCTCGGCGGGGCTCGTCGCATCGTCGGCAACCACGTCGTCCTGGACCTGGGCGAGGGAACGTACGCCGTGTACGCGCACGTTAAGCGCGGCTCGCTTCAGGTCCGGGCGGGTGACAAGGTCGTCGCCGGCCAGGTGCTCGGCCGCTGCGGGAACTCCGGCAACTCCACCCAGCCGCACGTGCACTTCCAGCTGATGGACGGGCCCGACCTGGACACGGCGCGGGGCGTGCCGTTCCGCTGGCACGGGGTGGGAGTGCCTGCCGGCGGCGAGGCGTTCACGGTGGCCGCGGAACCCGCAGCGCCGGGCCTGTCCCGCGGAGCATGATCCGCCCCGGGCGGCGGCCGGCCCGCCCGCGCGGGGCGCTGCCCGGGAGAGTGGCCCTGAGGGGCCGCGGGCGGATCCCGTACGCGCGGGGGTGGCCAACGGGGACGACTCGAGTTGGAGAGCAGCACTGGTCAGCATGTTGCTGAGGAGAAAACGTTGACCAGCAAGCCCCGTCGGGTGCGCCGCCTCGACAGTCGAGGCGGCGCACCCGACGGGGCGAAGATCACCCGGCTTGTTCCTGCAGGTGTGCTGTACGAACCGGTGCGGGCATGCGCCAGGCGACGACCGCACCGGTGACGAGGCCCACGGTGGCCAGCAGGGCGGCGACCAGGAAGGGATCGAGGGAGTGCAGGGTCGGAGCGAACCCGATCCCGACGCAGATGGCCACCCCGCTCGCACCGCCCAGCTGGTCAGCCGCTCGCTGGATACCCGAGGCGATCCCGGCGTCGTCCTCGGTGACGCCGCTGACCGCGACGTACTGCAGCCCCACGAGGCCGAACCCCATCCCGGCCGCGATCAGGAGCATGGCCGGAATCATCGCCGCCCCGTCTGCCCCCAGGGCCGAAACGAGCGCGATCGCGGCCATCGCGGCCGCGGTGAACCCGACGCCGGCAAGCACACACGCGCGTGCTCCCCAGCGGCCCAGCAGACGAGGCACGAGCATGGAGAACACGATCAGCGAGACCGCCAGCGGCAGCATCGTCAGGCCCGCGCCCAGCGGGCCGATGCCCAACCGATCCTGCAGATAGAAGGTGAACAGCAGGAACGAGGTCGCCAACGCCCCGCTCAGCAGCATCGTGGTCAGGTTGGCCGCCACCCGCGTGCGGTGGGCGAAAAAGCGCAGCGGCAGCAGCGGGTTGCCCGAGCGCGCCTCGACCCGCACAAACCAGACCCCGGCGGCCACCGCCCCGGCCAGCGCCCCCGGGACCACCCATGCAGGCGTCCCGGGTTCACCGGCCTGGACCACGCCGAAGGTGAACAGCAGCGGACAGGCGGTCAGCAGCAGCGCGCCGGGAAGGTCCAGCGGCGGGGCGTCCTTGACCACGGGCCGGTCACCCTCGACCAGGAAGACGGCCGCCACCAGCACGACCAGGATGAACGGAACCGAGACCAGGAAGATCCACCGCCACCCCAGGTGCGCGGTGATGAATCCGGACAGGACGAATCCGAGCACGAGACCGCAGCTGGCCACCGCCGCCCACACGCTCAAGGCCCGCGACCGGCGCGGGCCTTCGGGGAACATCAACACGATGGTGGCCATCGCGGCGGGCAGCGCGATGGCCTCACCGGCGCCCTGCAGCAAACGCGCGAGGACCAGCAGGGCAAACGTGGGGGCCAGGCCTGCCAGCAGGGAGGCGGCACCGAACAGGCCGGTGCCGACCAGCAGCACGCGCCGCCGCCCGAGCAGGTCGCCCAGCCGGCCACCGAGCATCAGCATCCCGCCACCGGTGACCGTGTAGCCGACCACGACCCAGGTCAGAGCGTGCCCGTTGACGTCGAAAGCGGCGCCGATCGAGGGCAGGGCGATATTGACCACGGTCACATCGACCGCGATGAAGAACTGCAGCATGGACACCGCGCACAGCACCAGCCATGCGCGCGCCGGGGACGGGCTGCGCCCGCGTGAAGAAGGGATGCCTGGAAGCATCAGGTACTCCGCTCAGAGAAAGCTCCGAGCAGCACAAACGTGCCGCTCCGGTCCGATCACGAAGCGGCTGGACGCCCAGGAAGAGAAGTGTGAGTCGAACGCCCCGCCGCTAGCGGGACGTCCTGGTCACCGCGGCGCAAGCGGCCGCGCACGAAGCAGCAGACATGCTGCGAACGCTACCAGGGAGAGGCGCTCAGGCCAGGCATCCGCCTGAGGCCCCATGCCCTCGCTGGTAGATCCGGTCGCCGGAGCTCTCGGGCGCGAGGAGCTCCTCGTTGCGGATTGGAGGCACCGGCTCCACGAGAACCTCGAGGCGGTACTGGCCCGCGTCGGCGACTCCGACTGCTCAGGCGCCGGCCTCGAACGGGACCGGGTGCGGCGCACCGGATGCCGGGCACGTGTGGCGCGCATCCCTTGCCCCGCGATCCGAGCGCGGAAGCCGCAACTACTGGCTGTCCTCGGTCTTGCCGCAGTCCGCAGCCGCTCCGAGCACCTCCAACAACTCACCGTACAGAGCAGGCCACGGACTTTGGTCATGCTCACGACCCGGACCGATCTCACCGAGGAATACGCGACAGCTCAACATGCGAGTCCATCAGTCCCGAGGCCGGATCACTTGCGAAGTCGAGAACGGTACTCGCCCGGGGCCGTGCCTCGGGCACGTCTGAAGGCACGGCTGAAAGCGTGCGGAGAGCCGTATCCGACGGCGCCGGAGATCGATTCGACCGGCTCATCGGTATCGCGGAGCCGGACGGACGCCAGGTCGATGCGCCACTGCGTCACGTACGCGCCCGGCGTCTGTCCAAGCGCCGACCGGAAACGCCTGGACAGCGTCGCCCGGGAGACGCTCGTCGCGGCCGCCAGGGCCTCCGTGGTCCAGGGGTGTCCCGGTTGGGCGTGGACACATGCCAGAGCGTCGCGCACGACCGGATCACGTAGCGCTCCCAGCCATGAGCCGGACTGCTCCTGCGGGTGGCGGACCAGCCAGGCGCGTACGAACTGGACGAGCAGAAGGTCGACGATGCTGTTGACGGCGGCGGTGGTGCCGATCTGTGGCTGTGCGAGCTCGGCAGCGAGAAGTTCGACGGTCCTTCTGAGCTGCGCGTTCTCCCGGGCTGTGACGTGCATCGGCCGGGCGAGGGAGGTGAGCACCGGTGTGCGCACCTCCGGGTCCTGCTCGTAGTGCAGGACGATCACTTCCGTCTCCACCGGCGCCGAGCCCAGCCGCAGGGCCCGGCCATCGCCAATAGACCGGGCCGCCGCCTCACGGTCGCAGGAACCCATCCTCACGCCGGCGCCGCCGGCTATCCCGTGTGCGGTGCCCGGCGACACCAGGACGGCGTCTCCGGCCTGCACCTGAAGAGGTTTCTCACCTGTGACGTGGAGCCACATGGTGCCGCGGGACACCACGTGCAGGGCCGCTCCTGAAGAGGAGTCCAGCCACAGACCCCAGGTTCCTCCCGCCTTCAGCCTGACCCCGAGCGCCCCACGCGCACCCGAAACACGCAAGACCTCCGCCAGCACATCCATGGGTCCATCCTCGTCCACCGCCGCGCACCGCCCACCGGCGGCCGGCGACGCATGTGTCCTCGTCCACAGCTTCAGGCCACGTCAAGAACGACCTTTCCGTGCACCTTCCGCGCGAACAGCGCCTGGACGGCGTCGTCCACGCCCTGCCAGTCGCCTCGCAGTCCGACCGGCGCCGAGAGCCTCCCGGTGGCCATGAGACCCAGCAGGTCCGTCAGCTCCCCGCCGGTCGGCGTCATGTCGCCGTAGGTGGCGATGCTGCGGGGTTCGCCGAAGCCGAACAAGGCCCCTGACGGGAAGGTGGTTTCCTGCCCCGAGGAGTAGCCGACCAGGTGGAGGGTGCCGCCCTCGGCCAGGGAACTCCACGCCTGGGCCACCAGCGGCCCGCCGACCGTGTCCAGGACGAGGTCGAACCGGTCCCCGGTCCCGGCCAGGTCGGTCAGGACCCTGTCGGCGCCGAGTTCACGGAGTCCGGCGGTCCGCTCCGGCGAACCGACGAGTGCCGTCACCCGGGCGCCCGCCAGCGCCGCCAGCTGGACGGCGAAGTGCCCCACGCCCCCGCTGGCGCCGGTGATCAGCACGTCGCGCGCCAGCAGGGAACGCTTGCGCAGCACCCGGAATGCGGTGACTCCGGCGATCCCCAGCGCGGCGGCGTCGGCCAGGTCCACGCCCTCGGGGACGGTGCCGAGCGAGGCGGGGCTGACTGCCACCCGCTCCGCCCACGCGTGGGGAGCCATTCCCACTGCGACGCGCGTACCTGCGGGCGGCCCCGAACCATCGGATGCGGCGCGCACCACGATGCCGGCCGCGTCGTGGCCGTGCACAGCGCCGGCCGGCCACTGGTGCACGTAATTCAGCTCTCCGAAGTTGAGACCGATGTGCCGTATCTCCACCAACGCCTCACCGGTGGACGGTACGGGCTCATCGACATCGGCGAACCGGACGGGTCCGGCCGCACTGTGATCGACCACAAGGGCGCGCATAGGGGGTGTGTTTCCTTCTCTCGTGGGTGCGCCTGAACACTCGGCGCGGCAGCAGATCGAGTGCGCAAATGCCGCACTGCCGCCTTCTCGGAACCCTTTCGCAGGACCGGGACAGCGACCAGACCCGTGAGAATCAACCAGTTGACGATCTGTGTCAGTGCGACTCGCGGCGCGTCGAGCCCTGCACCCGTCCGGTGGACGACGTGCCGGGCGACCGCGTCGACGCCCGGGCGGGCGTACCGCTCCAGGGAGGGGACGGAGGCGTGGCGGGATCGGGCCAGGAGCATCGGGGTGGAGGTGCCGCCCCACGTGGCAGCCGCGCGTTCGGCCAGCGCCTCCGGCAGCGCCGGATCGTCGATGACCGCGATGGGGAGGGTAGGGGGCACAATCGCCGGTTCCGCCCCATGAATCCGGGCAGTCTCCAAGCCCACCTGCGGGAGATCGGCGTCCCGCCACAGCGCGGCAGGACCTCCGCGATCCGCCAACTCGTCCTACAGGCCCCGGCCCCCGTCATCGCGAAGGCGCTCGGTAAGCCGGAAGAACCTGGAGTCGATACGCCTCCGGCGACCACACACGGTGACACCAGGCACGGCCTCAACGAGTAATTTGCGGCACCTCAACATGCGAGCCCACCAGTCCCGAGGCCGAAGCCCGGCCCGGAGCCGTGGTAATCGCGGCGATGTCGAACCTCCCTCGGCGCGGCCGCGGCCGCGCCTGCAGCCGGCGTCGTGTACGGATGCCACGTGCCCTTCGGCCGCGGGGGAGCGACCCGAGCCCCACGGGCGAGGGAATACGGCGCACGGCTTCGCATTCCGTCACCGCAGGCGCGGAGCAGGTCAGTGGGCGGAGGGCGAGGACGCTGTTGTGTCCTCCGAATCCGAAGGAGTTGCTCAGCGCCAGTGTGATCCGTTGCTCGTGGGTTTGCCCTTTCACGAGGTCGATGCCGAAGTTGTGGCGGTTGAGGTTGGCGCAGGGCGGCATGGGCGATGGACAGGTCGGTGAAGGCTGCTTCCACGGCGCCGGCCGCCCCGATGAGGTGACCGGTGACGCCCTTGGTGGAGGTCACGGTGGGGCGCCGGCCCAGCAGGCGTTTGAGGGTGGCGGCTTCCACCGCGTCGTTGCGCACGATGCCGCTGCCGTGGGTGTTGACGTGGTCGACCTCGTCCGGGTGGGCGCCCGCGTCGGCCAAGGCGGCATGGACGGTCTGGGCGGCGCCTGCCCCCTCGGGATGGGGGCCACCGCGTGGTGGGCGTCGGAGGTGGCTCCATAGCCGACGATGGCTGCGTATCCGGTCCGGCCGCGTGCCTCGGCGTCGATGGCACGTTCCAGAACGAGTACGCCCGCGCCCTCGCCCATGACGAACCCGTCCCGGTCGTCGTCGAAGGGACGCGAGGCTCCTGCGGGATCGTTGCTCCTGCGCGACAGTGCCCGCATCCGTGCGAAGGCACTCGTCATGAGGGGGGTGACGCATGCCTCCGTGCCCCCTGCGATCACGACGTCGCACGTACCGGAGCGCAGCAGGTCGACGGCGATACCGATCGCGGTGGCCCCCCCGAGGCGCAGGCGGTGCTGGTCTGGAGGCTGGGACCACGCGCGTTCAGGAGGATGGAGAGCTGCCCGGCCGCCATGTTGGGCAGGTAGTGCGGCAGCATCATCGGTGACAGGTGGAGCGGGTCGGCGGTGAGGAACCTGCGGTGCTGTTTCTCGTAGGTGCCCCTGCCCCCCATCGCCGTACCGAGGACGACGGCCACGCGCTCGGCGGGCCAGTCGGCGGGCGTGTGTCCCGCGTCCGCCATGGCCTCGCAGGCGGCGGCGACGGCGAACTGGGTGAACGGGTCGGTGTGCTCGGTCTGTGGTCCGCCCGGGAGCCCGGCCGGGCTCCATTCGGGTACGCGGCAGGAGAAGGCGACCGGCAGCCCGTCGAGTTCCGGGTCCGCCGCCGCGGTCGGCCTTGCCTCGCAAACCCGTTGCCAGGAGGCCGACCGGCCGATGCCGGCGGGGGTGACCAGGCCGATGCCGGTGACCGCCACCGCCCGTCCGGTCATGCCGCCGCCTGCTTGGCGCGGATGACATCGCACACCTCGGTGAGGGTCATCGTGGCCTCGATCTCGTCGTCCTCGATCCACACGCCGCAGTGGGACTGGAGCATGTCGTAGAGCTCGACGAGGACGAGAGAATCGAGGTCGAGTCCGGCCAGCGTGCTGTCGGCAGTGATGTTCCCTTCCGGGACGCCGAAGCGGTGCGCAAGGGTGTGGACCAGGAAGTCGTACACGGGCGTCGTCGGTTGCATGGAATCCTCCTGCGGACTGGGAAACGGGTGAGGTATCCGATGTGCCCCATGCCGTGAACAGCGGGTTCGGGTGCTCCGAGCAGGGCGGCCGCCGGCTCTGGCAGCTAGCGGGACGGCGGGTTCGGCCGGTGTGCCGGCCGGGCCGAGCCGCCGGCACCGGCGCGGCCCCCAGGAGGCCGGCCGGGCGGTACGGCCTGAGGGGGGGTGCCGCCCTGCCATGACGGCAGTGGCATCCGGTAGGGCTTGGCGTATTCGGGCTGGTAGCGGGGGACGGTGCGGTGCCAGTGGGTGATCCCCGAGGCGTAGCTGCGCATCCGGTCCACGTATTCGTTGAGGGCGGCCCGGTCCTCCTGGCCGAGATGGTGCAGCTCGGCCAGCGCAGGGAGCTCCTCGGCCACGATGTGTTCGAACTGCTCGGCCCTATTCCGGCGAAGGCGGGCCACATGTGCGGCGGCTTCGTGGACCGTACAGCCGAGAAAACGGCGGAAGACCCGAACCGCGTTGTTGATCGCCCTCTCGGCGAGGGCTTCCTTGTCGTAGGACACCAGGTCGTTGGTCAGGCCCAGGAATTCTGTCATGCACTGCTGAAACGCCAGCATGGGCGTGGACCGCAGCACGGGCCGCAGGCCGTGGATGCGCGGGCCCATGGCCACCCAGGCGAACATCGAGGTGAAGTTGTCGCCGAAGGTACGGCGCCGGCTCTCCATGTACTCCACCGGGTCGACGGGCTCGCTCCGGAGGTGCACGTCCAGTTCCCGTACGTTGGCCTGCGCCAGGAGGACGGTCTGGTCCCGAAGGTGGGGGAGCGCCTCGGGCGGAAACAGCTCCCGCGACAGTTTCCACACGGCCCAGGTGACTCGGTCCAGGGCGGTCACTGCCGGAATCCGCGCGTCGCCATCGTCGGGCATGAAGTGCGGCAGCCGCTCTGCCTGAGCCAGCATCCCGGCAGGTCGCGTTTGTAGGCGAAGTGAGCTGGATGGAAGTCGTCGGCGAACGTGCCGTGCAGGTACCACGCGGTGGTGGCCTTGACGAAGTCGACCGGGTCGTCGGGGCAGGTGACCGCACCGGTAAGGGCCATGTCGTTGTCGGTGAACCATTCCCGGCTCCAGGTGCCCCGTGGACCGTGGGAGTCCAGCAGTTCCGAGGCGGGCAGTCATTCCTCGTCGACCCAGCGCCGTACCTCTTCCAGATGCGGGCTGATCCTGAGCGGCCACGGCCGGTACACCCGGTCTTCCGCCACGCTCAGTTTCGTCTGTGCGTTCCACGACGCTTCGCGTGGCGGAACACGCAGTCCTGTCGTACCGAAGCCGTGCGGGCCGGTCGGAACGGCGCGGCTCTCGGCGGTGAGGTAGCGGGACGACTGCGTGTGCCATGCGTGGCCGCCGGCCTGCCAGTCGGACACGAACCGGTTCGGGGGCGGACCTGGTTTCGCGTCACTGGTGTTTTGAACTGGGGTTTCCGGACAACGAGGCAGTCGCCGCGATCAGCAATCACAAGATCGCGTGGGCTTATGATCCATTCCTTGTGGGTTCGACTCCCACAGGTCCGAGAATCGGGCATCCGGTCGTCGCGTCATGAACTACGGGGAACACTGTCCGTTGGGTTGTTGGGCGCCTGGCCTTCGAGTGCCTCAACCGTCGGCTGAACGGCTGTCCGGCCCGCCGCCGTGCGTCTGCGGAGTCCGCCCAGGCCAGGGTCAGTTCGGGGTGTCGAATGCGGAGGCGGAAGAGTACTGGAGCGAGGCAGGGTGACCATGACGGCGAAGGGGAGGCCGCGAGTGTCGACGGGCAGATGCCGCTTGCGTCCGTTGATCTTCTTGCCCGCGTCGTAACCGCGCGAGGTGGACGCCGACGGTCTCGGCGCGCTTGATGCTCTGCGACGCTGGTCGATGTATCGACTCCCCGCGCTGTGCACCGCGATCTGCCGTGCCCGCTCTCCGGGGCACACCAGCACCACAACCTCGCGGTCGCCATCGCCGCAGTGGACGCCATGGCCGAACGCGGCCACATCCGCGAGCCGGACGGGGAACAGCTCCGCTCACGGCTGGCAGCCACACACTGGCCCTTGGTCCTCACCCGCACCGACGCGCCCCAGGCGGCGAGCCGCACCGCGTTGCGCACTCGGCTTGCGTCCAGTCGCCGAGGACCGTGCCCGACCGCCGAAGACACTCTCTCGGCGCTGCGCCGGGCCGCCGAACTGGCCGGACCCGGCGGCTTGATCGTCGTCTTCGGTTCGCTGCGCCTGGTAGGGAATCCCGTACCGCACTCGGTCTGCAGCCCGCGTGAGGGGTGTGCGGCTCTTCGCCCGGCGCACATGTGGGCGGCGGCCTCGGACCGGCCGGAGGCCTCGCCGTATCAGGGGCCGCACGCTTTCATCGGGCCGGCGGTCTCACAGGCATCGGCCGTTGGCGGGGCGGCCGGGTCAGCGCGCGCCGATGGACTGAGGGTGGCGGAAGAGGCGGGTGGGGTCGTACCGGCTCTTGACGTGGAGCAGGCGCGCGTAGTTGGCCCCGTAGTAGGCGGTGCGCCAGTCGTGCTGCTCGGGGTCAGGGAAGTTGGCGTAGGCGGCGTCGGTGCCCAGGCGGCGGCGCAGGAGGTGGTGGGCGGTGCGGGTCTGGTCCAGGAGGCGTTGCGTTTCGTTCGGTGGTGTGCCGGGGTTCCAGTGGGTGCCGATGTCGATGACGTACGTCGCGTCCCGGTGCGGGTAGGCGGTCTCCTCGGGGCGCGGGCCGCCGCTGGCGCCGCCCATGGCGAAGAGGGTGATGTAGCCGCTTGCCTGCGCGGGGCCGGGCTGCCAGGCGCGGGTCCACTCGGTGATGTGTTCGAGGTCCCCGGGTGTCAGCCACCGGTCGGGGACCAGGGAGCGGGAGGCGTAGCAGTCCTTGGCGGCGGGAGTTTCCATGAGGTAGTCCTGCGCGGACCAGAAGCCGCGCTCCTGGAGGAAGGCGGTGGTGGGGCGGAGGCGCAGGAGGGGGGCCAGCAGGCGGCGCACGGCGTCCTCGGCACCCAGGCGCTGGCCGAGGACCACCACGGTGGTGGTGCCGTTGCCGGCGTGCTTGAAGGCGACACGTACGTCGAGATCGCCGGCGCGGTCGGCGGCCAGGAGATGCTGGAGTTCGGCGGTGACGGCCGGGCCGGCGGTGAGGGGGAAGGTGAGGTCGAAGACGGTGGCACGCTGCCGGCCGACGGGGACGGCGTCGAAGACGAAGGCGGTGTTGACGCCGAAGTTGCCGCCTGCGCCGCCGCGGCATGCCCAGTACAGATCGGCATTTTCGTCCGCGGCGGCGCGCACCAGGGATCCATCAGCCAGCACCAGACGGGTCTCGGCGAGGCGGTCGCAGGTCAGGCCCCACTTGCGGTCGTTGAAGCCGAGCCCGCCGCCCAACGTGAGGCCGGCGACTCCGACGCCGGGGCAACGGCCGCCGGGAAAGTACAGGCCAGCGGACCGGGCGGCGTACACATCGGAGTTGGTGGCGCCGCCGCCCAGGTGCAGACGGCTCCCCACGGGCTGGACGTCGTGCATCGGCCGCAGGCTGATGACCAGCCCTTCGGTGGTGGAGTGTCCGGCATAGCTGTGACCGCCCGAGCGGACCGCGAAGGGCATGGCCTGCTGGGTGCACCAATGCAGCGCCGCCTGGACGTCCTGCTCGACGGCGCAGGCCACCACCCCGGCCGGGCGGACGGAGGCGTAGCGCTGGTTGTCGGCGGTGGCCTGCGACGGGTAGCCGGGGTCCCCCGGCCGGTAGAGGCGGCCGCCGGGGCTCAGGAGTCGGGCCAGAGCGCGCCAGGCGGCCGGCTCTCGGCCCGTGCCGAGCACCGCCGTCGCGGCCGTAGCCCTTCCTGCTCCTTGGAACGGCGGGGCCAGCGCGGAAACGGCCGCGGCGGCTCCCGCGCGGAGGACTGTTCGCCGGTTGGTCTGCACAGCTTCTCTTCTCTGCCCCGTGACGGGCTGCCGGACCGGTGTGGACGGGCCACACTCCACTCGGGCAGCAACGCGGCTGTGCTGTGACACACCGAGAGACGATCATGGTTCACGCGAATATCCGCGCCCGGACATGTGCGGGGCCGATGGCGGCTCGAGTCGGACGGTGTGGTGGGCGGGCTTTTCAAACGGTGAGCCCGCAGCGGCGGGCGATGTCGAGAGGGGAGGCGCCGATCCGGTGGGCCGGACGCAGGAGCAGGGCTAGAACCCGGCCCGCCACATCAAGGGCGGCGACGCTGTCCTGGACGAAGGAGAGCGAGATAAGCCGTGGGGGACTTCGAGGACACGCTGGACCGTGGCGGCCAAGAGGCCTCCACCCGCCAGCCGCCGAAGACGCCGCTCGTGCAGCGCCTCCTGGTCCGCGCGGAAAGGGCTCCACGCGGGCCGTAGCGGCTCGCCTGGGTGTCTCCCAGCGCACCGTCGAGGAAACTTACCTCGCCTGACAGCGCAAGACCCCGCAAAAGCGCCTTGCAGACGCGCTGCGCCGCGAGGTGCCCAAGGTGTGGCAGCCGCGGGTCCGGCAGCGCCGCCGCAAGCAGGCCGCCGCCACCGCCGGCATCACCATTGAACTCTTCGACGCCCAGCAGCAGGGCACCAGCGACCAGTAGATGCGCTCAATCGAAGACGTTCGTGGGCGCGAGACAGATATCGGTGCTGACGGGCTGGGACGACTTGCACGGCCGCGAAGAACAGACGGGGGGTCCACTCTGGCGATCCGATCATGCTGTCCCTCGACTACCGGGTGGACGAGCTGCTCAGTGAGTACTTGAGCCGCTCCAGCTTCATGCTCCTGAAGCACGGCGCGCTGACCATCGTTGCACCCGTGCCGGGGAGGGACACCGGCCAGCGAACGGCGTCTGCGCCAGCAGGTCCGGCAACCCAAAGAGCTCAGAGGGGGGTTTGCGAGTTAATGCCCAGTTCGTCGTTAGGCTTGGATGGGAGGCGCTCTTGACCTCAACTTTGGTTGATGTACAACACTTGGCGCATGAAGATCACAAACAGCAGCGCCATTCTCTTCCGCAACACCATGCGCATCACCGACGGCCACCTCGACGGCTTCCGGCACGCCATCGCGCGGGCGGTGGCATTCGCTCAGGAGCACGGCCCCCAGCTAATGGTGGAGGTCTTCATCGACGAGGAGCGGATGCTGGCGTACAGCTTCCAGCTCTACCGTGACTCCGATTCCATCCGCGCCCACTGGCGGCTGTCGGACCCGTACATCCGCGAGGTGATGGAGCACTGTACCGTGCAGCACTTCGAGATATTCGGCGAACCGGACCACGACATCGTGGCGGTCCTCAAGACCCCCGACGGCAAATCCTTCCCCTTCGCCATCTCGCCCCGCATCGCCGGCTTCAACCGCCTTGAGAAGCCTGACCGGGGTGGTAACCCACCAGAGGGATTCATGAGCTGATGTCCGTTTCTGGGGGACGGGTGAGGTAAGTGTGCTGGTCGCGGGGCTCGGTCGGCTACTGCTCTCTGGTAAAACTGCCGGTGGTGACCTCGTCTAGAACGTCAAGCTTGACCATGCGTTTGAGCTTGGCGCGGGTGCCCTCGATGTTCTTCGGCAGCGATTCGTGATCGAGGGCTGCACAAACGTCGCGGGCACTCAGCGGTCCGGTGGCCTCGTTGAAGACGGCGAGGATGCGGGGGTAGTCCGGATGTTCGGGTAGATCGGTCGAGACCGGCTGGGTGGGGATTCGGTCGGCCAGGGCGGTGACCGTCTTCCGGGCGATCGTCAGGTGCTCGAGGTCCGTCTCGGTCTCCGCCAGTCGGCTCTGCAGCTCAGTGATCTGTACACGGAGGTCGTCGGCCGGGGACCGGGCGGCCTCCTCCTGGATGCCGAGCGCGTCGAGCAGGGGCTGGATGTTCATGCGGTCACTGCCTGCGGGCCGCGCCAGGTGGGTGTGGTGGCGCCGGTGAGCCTGTGCACCATGACATCGGTCATCGCCCAGTAGACGCGGGAGGCCGAGGAGGCCGGCCTGTGCGCGTAGTCGCGGATCAGACGCCGGTGCAGCATGAGGATCCCGAAGGTCTGCTCGATCTTCCACCGCTTCGGCTGCGGCACGAATCCCTTGTCCTGTGGATTGCGGTGGACGATCTCGACATCGATGCCCAGGTGGGCGCCGTGTGTGACCACCTGGTTCTTGAAGCCCTGGTCGACCAGTGCTTTGCGGACGGTGTCGCCGGCATGCTCGGCGACCTGGTCGAGAAGGGTTATGCCCGCGGCGTTGTCGTGCGTACTCGCGGCGAGGATGGTGACGGCGATGACCAGGCCCAGCACATCCACGGCCAGCCCCCGCTTGCGTCCCGGCACCCGCTTCGAGGGATCCCGGCCGGTTGTGGAGGAGGGGACCCCGGCGGCCGCGTGGACGCTCTGCGTGTCCAGCACCACCAGGGTCGGGTCTTCTAATCGGCCTGCCCTCTCCCTCACCTGGCAGCGCAGGAGTTCATGGATGACGTCGTCGGTCCCGTCGTCCCGCCACGCGGCGAAGTAGTAGTACGTCGCACTCTTCGGCGGCAGGTCGTGCGGGAGATAGGCCCAGTGGCAGCCGGTCCGGCTCTGATAGAGGATCGCGTTCACAATCTCCCGCACCGAGTACCTGCCCTGATGGCGGCTGACGGAACGATGCCGGTCCTTCCAGGTCCTGATCACCGGCTCGATCAACGCCCACTGCTCGTCTGACAAGTCACTTGTCTACGGCACGCGTTCACTCGCCCGATCAGATCAACAGATCAGCGACTGTGGACCGGCGAATTCCGCCTGCGTCCCACACCATCAGGCGACACTGAACTCGATCAAAGACTCGCAAACCGCCCTCTGAGAGGGCCCCGCGACGGGGGAGCGCGGGGCCCTGCTGGAAGCTATCGTGATGGCCTCCCCGCCCGGGCCCCGCGAGGGGGCCGCCTTTACCGACGGCCTGCACCGGGGAACAGGACCCGCCTTGGACGCAGCTGGTGTCGGCCCCGGGGCGTAGGGCCACAGCCCCATGTGTGTCCCGATCCTGCTGGGTAGCGTGGGCGCCTATGCAGAACATGAGAATCGTTGGTCGCTCGGTGGCGGAACGTAAGCGCGAGGCTCTGGAACGGCTCGCCGCGGAGCGGGATGTCTGGGTGGCGACGGCGCACCCTGAGCACGGGCCGCACCAGGTGCCCCTGTGGTTCTCATGGGACGGGCAAGCGGTGTGGATGTGTACCAGCGCGACTTCCGCGACGGTACGGAACGTGCGCAGGGAACCGCGGGTGCGCCTGTCGCTGCCGCACACCTTGGATGTGGTGCTGCTCCAGGGAGAAGCGGAGTGCTTCCCGAGCGGGGCCGTGCCAAATGAGGCAGCAGATGCGTTCGCCGGCAAGTTCGGGTGGGACCCGCGCACGGAGGAGAGTTCCTTTGTGTATGTGCGCGTAGTACCGAAGACGGTGCGTGCCTGGCGGGGCGAAGCGGAACTGCGCGGCAGGGTCATCATGCGTGACGGGGCGTGGCGGGAGTAACTGGCGTCCGCCCCGTGCATGCCGCTGCTTCTCTCCGCCACAACCGTCACCTTCGGCCCCGAGCCTTAACCGCTGACCGCCTCCAACCCCGGTCTTGGAGGCGAGGAGCTGCCCGGGGCGCGTAGCCCATCTCGGAGCGACGTCGAAGGCGCCTCGACGGCGAGAGGCGGACAACTCCTTGATCGGCGAGCGAATCCGCCACGTTTGTTTATTGCGTAATCAAGTGGGGCGGATGAGCGGCTCTGGTGAATTTCGGAGGTCCTCATCATCGTCAACCGACCGATCGCCGACGGACCTTGGGTGATCTGGCTCACGTCCTGTCACGGCGACCGTTGGCGCGGTGTCTTGAGGCCGAACACCTGGAATCGGAGGGAGCATGATGACTGGGAACACGCATGTGGTCGTGATCGGTGGCGGATACGCGGGCGTGATGGCCGCGAACCGGCTGATGCTGCGCGCCGACGTGGCAGTGACGCTGATCAACCCGCGCCCGCAGTTGGTCCACCGGGTCCGGCTGCACCAGCTGGTGGGCGGGTCCGACGACGCGGTCATCGCCTACCAGGACGTCCTGGCCGAGGGCGTCCGGGTGGTGGTCGACACCGTCGCCAGGATCGACGCGGCCGAGCGCAGCGTGACACTGACGGCCGACGGCACGCTCGGCTACGACTACCTGATCTACGCGGTGGGCAGCGGCAGCGCCGAACCGAGCGTGCCAGGGGCGACCGAGTTCGCCTATCCGATCGCCACCCTGGAGGAGGCACAGCGGCTGCGCCCGGCCCTCGACGCCGCGCCCGCGACGGCCCCCGTGACGGTGGTCGGCGCCGGTCCCACCGGCATCGAGACCGCCGCTGAGCTGGCGGAGGCCGGCCGCCGGGTGACCCTGGTCTGCGGAGGTGCGCTCGGCCCGTACCTGCGCGCCCGGGGCCGGCGCTCGGTTGCGAAAGGGCTGGCCAGGCTCGGTGTGACGGTCATCGACGGCTCTGACGCGATGGTGACGGCGGTGACCCGCGACGTTGTGCGGCTCGCCGACGGCCGTGAGCTGCCGAGCGCGGTCACGGTCTGGACCGTCGGATTCGGCGTTCCGGATCTGGCCGTCCGCAGCGGGCTGAGCACCGACGCGGTAGGGCGCCTGCTCACGGACGAGACGCTGACCAGCGTGGACGATGCGCGCATCCTCGCGGCCGGGGACTCGGCGGCACCGTCGGACCTGCCGCTCAGGATGAGCTGTCTGAAGGCGGTGCCGCTCGGCGCGCGGGCCGCCGATACCGTGCTCAGCCGACTCGCGGGTGAGCAGCCGCAGAACCTCCATCAGTCGATGTACGCCCAGTGCATCAGCCTGGGCCGAAGCGCGGGCATCTACCAGTTCGCCAACAGGTCCGACGTCGCGGTGCGGCTGCACATCGACGACGGCCTGGGCGCCAGGATCAAGGAAGCGGTCTGCAAGGGCATCCCCAAGCACCTGGCCGGCGAGGCGCACAAGCCCGGCTCCTTCAGGCTGCACCGCATGCCGGGAGGTGTCGCCAAGCGCCGGCAACTGCTGCGCGCCCACCGCGCCGAGGCCCCGGCCGCCGCCGACCGGGCAGCCTGACCGGTGCCTGCTGCGAGGATCCAGCTGTGGACGCAGGCGAACGCCGTCGGCCGCCAGGGCCGACCGCGACGGACGGGGAGAGGGGACGAGAGATGAGCGACGACACCACCGACCCGGCGACCGAGACGTTCATCGCCCACCGCAACCTGCTCTTCACCGTCGCCTACGAGATGCTCGGATCGGCCGCCGACGCCGAAGACGTCCTCCAGGAAACCTGGCTGCGCTGGGTCAAGGCCGACCTGGGGCAGGTGAACGACCAGCACGCCTACCTGGTGCGGGTCACGACCCGGCAGGCGCTCAACCGGCTGCGCACGGTGAAGCGCCGCAGGGAGGCGTACGTCGGCTCCTGGCTGCCCGAGCCGCTGCTCACCACGCCGGACGTGGCCCACGACATCGAGCTCGCCGAGAGCGTGTCGATGGCGCTGATGCTCGTCCTTGAGACCCTGTCGCCGATGGAACGCGCCGTCTTCGTGCTGCGCGAAGCCTTCGACATCGGCTACGACGAGATCGCCGAGGCCGTCGGCAAGAGCCCCGCGGCTGTCCGCCAGATCGCCCACCGCGCCCGCCGACACGTCGATGCCCGGCGCCCCCGCCGGGTGGTCTGCGCGAACGAGGGCCAGGCGGTGCTGGAGTCGTTCCACCGTGCGGTCGAAACCGGGGATCCGCAGGCCCTCCTTGACGTGCTCGCCCCTGATGTCGTGCTGATGAGCGACGGCGGCGGCATCAAACACGCCGCGCTGCGACCGGTCACCGGCGCTGAGCGGGTGGCCCGTATGTTCGCCGGCGGGATCGGCAAGTTCGAAGACACGCTCACCGCCGAACCGGCCGTGGTCAACGGCAACCCGGCGCTCCTCGTCCGCCTGGACGGCGAGATCGACGGCGTCATGGCGATCCGCGTCCAGGACGCCCGCATCACCGGCCTCTACTACGTCCGCAACCCCGAGAAGCTGTCCCACGTCACATCCGTGACCCCGCTCACCCTGCGCTGAACACCAACGGTCCCCGACCCGCGGACGTCAATCCGTACACGAGGTCCAACCCGGCCGGCCTCGCCCCGGCCGCCTTCGTTGCATGGGGCCGCTTCGGCCGCGAGCCCTTCACCAGCTGACCCGCCAGAGAGATGACCGATGAGCCGTGCAAGCAAGCGAAGGGGAGAAATCATGAAGGCAGTGCGCTACCACTCCTACGGCGGCAGCGACGTCCTCGTCCACGAGGAGGCAGACCGGCCGGTGCCAGGTGTGGGCCAAGTAGTGGTGCAGGTGGCCGGCACCTCGTACAACGACGCGGACTCCGGCCTCCGCGCGGGATTGCGACAGGACCTGCTCCCGCTGGCCTTCCCGCACATTCCCGGCCTCGACCTGGCCGGAGTCATCACCGAGGTCGGCGAGGGCGTGACCAGCTGGAGCGTGGGGGATGCGGTGGTCGCGCTGCTGCCGGCGGACGCGCCCGGCGCGGCCGCCGAATACGTCGCCGCATCCGCCGAGGCGCTGGCCACCGCCCCCCGCACCGTCGAGCTGGCCGACGCCGCCGCCCTGCCTCTCGTCGGGCTGACGGCATGGCAGGCGTTGTTCGAACACGCCGACCTCCAGCCCGGGCAGAACATCCTGATCAATGGCGCGGGCAGCGCGGTGGGCGGGTACGCCGTCCAGCTTGCCGCGCAGTCCGGTGCCACCGTGACCGCGACCGCCGGCGCGCGCAGCCGCGACCGTGTCCGCTCCTACGGCGCGGACCGGATCGTCGACTACACCGTGACCCCCGTCGTGCGGGCGCTGGCCGGGCAGCACTTCGACGTGGTGCTCCAGTTGGCTCCCGCCGGCCCCGAGGAGAACGCGCAGCTGGTGGACCTGGTCGCCGACGGCAAAGCCTTCGTCAGCGTCACAACCCCCGGCCCGCAGGATGCCGGGCGCGGGGTGCGCACGGTGCACGTGTTCGTGCGCAGCGACGTCACGCAGCTCTCCGACCTGGTCGCCCGTGTCGACGCCGGAGATCTGGCGATCGAGGTGGCCCAGCGGCTGCCACTGGCCGACCTGGCCACGGTCCACGCCCGCGCCGCCGGCCGGTTCGCCCGGATCGCCGAGCTGGCCGCCCGGGTCGAGGGCGGAGACCTGGCCGCGCGGCTGCGTGCCGACCAGGCCGCGGTCCGTGCCCCGGCTGCCGCCGGAGAGCTGGCCGGCAAGACCGTCCTGACCCCCTGACCACCTGACCCGAGCGGCGCCGGCACCGGCCCGGTCTCCCCGGCCCACTCGGCGATGGTCCACAGTTCGTGCGCGGCAGGTCCGACAGCGGGCCGAGTATCAACCGCCGCGCCCGCAGGCGGGGTTCAACCCGCGTAAGCCGGCCTGCGATCCGCCCGTCAGGCCCGCGAACGCCTCTTGCCACCGGGCAGGGTCTACGCTGTGAACTGCGGCCACCGCATGATCGTTTGTCTTCTCAGGCCGATGACCAACGGTGGCTGCCCTCGTCTCCACAACGCGTCAGGGGCGCGCAGTTCCGCCTGCCGTCCTGAGTCAGGAGGGCATGTGCAGCGTGGCGAAGTCTGGTGGGTGGAGTTCGACGAGCGGCGGCTGGTCGTACTGCTGGCGGCAGACGACGCGTCCAGGATCCGGGCGATGCAGGTCGTCACTCCTGCGGGCATCGACATCAGCGGTCTGGGCGTCGAAGTGCACGTAGGCGTCAGGGAAGGGCTGCCCTTTGAAGGCGTCCTGCGGTTCGCTTTCCCACGCCCGGGCCTCACCCCCTGCACGTGGCTGACCACCGTCTCCCGGGACGACCTGATCGAGCGGGCGGGCGTCCTGTCCTCCGCGAAGCTGAGCGAGATCGAGGGCGCCCTCCGTCTCGGCGAACAGGCGAAGGAACGGACCCCGGCGACAACCGCGAAGCTCAGCGAGATGAGGGACGCCCTTCGTCTCGGTGAACTCGGGTAGGCGGAGAGGCGCCACTCACCATCGAGATCACGATCTACGGGGCGGCCGGAGCGGAGAAACGAGGGCTACGGCAGCTACTCAGCACTACATGCCCGTTCGCCGTAGCTCTACGAGAACAGGGCCGAGGCAGACGGCCGCCCCCTGCCAGCACGTGCACCCCTGGATAGCGTCACTCCAGGACCCTGACCTGCCTTCAAGATGGCGGCAGCTCAGTGTTGAGTCTGTCGGCAGGCACCTGCTCGATGCGGGTCCAGCCCCTCCAGCCCCGCTCCTCCAGGATTGCCAACAGCCGCGCGGCGTGCGGTGAGGACTCGACCATGGTTGAGTCCAGCAGGTCGACGAACTGATCGTCGATGCCGTCATCGGCATCCGCCTCGCCGGCCTCCACAGCGCGAACCATCAAGCGCTCCATGATGTCGGCGACCTCGACAATCCGCGGATCGTCGGTCGGCCGGTCGAGTACCCCGCTGAGAAGGCTGTAGAGCTTCACCATCTCGGGGTCGTCCAGCTCCTCGTGCTTCTTGGCGATCACGGAGTCGATCGAATGCGGCACCTGGGCGGCGATCATGATCCAGGCGTCCCGCTCCATCTCGATGTACCGCTCCTCAACGCCGAGACCGCGCAGCCGGTCGAGGTAGTCCACAACGCTCTGCGGAAGCGCCAGGTGCTCTCCGGCGGCGAGCCTGGCGAGTCGGCTGCGCGTGTCCTGCAGCCGCCGGATCTCGGCACGCAGCGCCTTGTCGATCTCCTGGACGCCGCCGGCGAACTCCTCCGGCCCGGCGTCGAGGAGTTCCTGCACCCGGGCCAGCGGCACGCCGGCGTCGGCGAGGGTGCGGATCCGGATCAGTCGCACGACCGCGACAGCGTCGTAGGTTCGGTATCCGGACCGGTCGCGCTCGGGCTCCGGCAGCAACCCGATCCGGTGGTAGTGACGGACCGCCCGCACCGTCACTCCGGCGTACGCCGCAAGCTGGCTGATGGTGAGCATGGGGCTCAGCCTGCCTCAGGCGATCTTCCGGCGATAGGCGGCCATCGCGAAGATGTACGCCACGACGAGGATGCCGACGCACCACGCGAGGGCGGTCCGGATGTCGTCGCCGACCGGCTGCTGGGCGAACAGGTTGCGGATCGTGTTGACGATCGACGTCACCGGCTGATGTTCGGCGAACCAGCGCACCGGGCCGGGCATCGTCTGTGTGGGCACGAACGCCGAGCTGACGAACGGCAGGAAGATGAGCGGGTAGGCGAACGCGCCCGCTCCCTCGACCGACGACGCAGAGAGCCCGGGGACCACGGCGAGCCAGGTCAGCGCCAGGGTGAACAGGAGCAGGATGCCGGCGACCGCGAGCCATGCAGACACTCCTGCCCCGGAGCGGAAGCCCATGAGCACAGCGACGCCCACGACGAGCACGAGCGCGATCAGGTTGGCGACCAAAGAGGTGACGACGTGGGCCCACAGCACACCCGACCGCGCGATCGGCATGGACTGGAATCGCTCGAAGATCCCGCTCTTCACATCGGTGAACAGCCGGTACGCGGTGTAGGAAATGCCTGAGGCGATGGTCATGAGCAGGATCCCGGGCAGCATGTAGTTCACATACGAAACCGACCCGGTATCGATGGCGCCGCCGAACACGTAGACGAACATCAACATCATGGCGACCGGCGTGATGGCGGTCGTGATGATGGTGTCCATGCTGCGTGTGACATGGCGTAGGGTCCGCCCCGTGAGCGCGGCAGTGTCGTTGAGGAAGTACGCGGTCATCGTCGTCCCCCGGTTGTCGGCGCAGTGGCGTCGCTCTTGTCGCTGCCGCCGATGACTGCGAGGAAGATTTCCTCGAGCGTCGGCTGCTTCTCGACGTACTCGACCTTGGCGGGTGGGAAGAGCTGCTTGAGCTCGGCGAGGGTGCCGTTCACGATGATCCGACCCTGGTGAAGGATCGCGATCCGGTCCGCCAGTTGCTCGGCCTCGTCCAGATACTGCGTGGTGAGCAGCACCGTCGTTCCGTGGCCGGCGAGCTCTTTCACCGCATCCCACACCTCGATGCGCGCCTCGGGGTCAAGACCGGCCGTCGGTTCGTCCAGGAATATCACCGGCGAATTCCCGATGAGGCTCATCGCGATGTCCAGTCGGCGGCGCATCCCACCCGAATACGTGGACACTCTCCGCGCGCCCGCTTCGCTCAGCGAAAAGCGTCTGAGCAGGTCATCCGCGATGGTGCCGGGGTCCTTGACGTGGCGCAGCCTGGCGACGAGGGCGAGGTTCTCCCGACCGCTGAGGATCTCGTCGACGGCGGCGAACTGTCCGGTGAGACTGATGGACTCCCGCACGTTCGCCGGTTGCGTGGCAACATCGAAGCCATTGACGTTCGCCGCCCCCGCGTCGGCTTTCAGGAGCGTGGCGAGGATCCGTACGGTCGTGGTCTTACCCGCTCCGTTGGAACCGAGCAGGGCGAAGATGGCGCCCGGCGCCACGTCGAAGTCCACACTGCGCAGCACTTCGAGTTTCCCGTACGACTTCTTGAGACCCTGCACGCGAATCGCCGGTCCGGCGATCGATGGGGCTGTCATGGTCATCTTCCTCCCTCGTGGAGCTGTTCCAGGCGACTGCGCGGAAGCTCCTTCGGAAGAATGGAGGGTTGACCCAGCGTCAAGGTCAAGGCTGTTCCGACCATGACATCCAGATCACCGGTCGATCAGACACATAGCAGCAACGGCGAACTGCTTGTCCCGAGCTCGGTAGGCCGCGAACCCGCCATACTCATAGCTGTCGGTGAACCACTCACGCGTCGGTTCCTGCGACTCACCGGCCAGAAATCAACGAACCCACCTGCTTCCAACCGCTCCAGGGCGAACTCCCGCCCCGCGGTGCCGAGGTAGACGGTGTCGCCCTCGGGATAGGCCTCAGTGACGTCCGCGGTGCAGATGGGCGGGAGCGCACCGGCGCCGACTTCGAGGAACTGCTGGCATCTTCCGGTTTCCGCCCCAACCACATCGTGCCGCCCGAGATCCTGTCCTTGTCATCGAAGCCGTCTGACCGGCACCCACCGGCGGCCAACAGAACAGCAGTTTCGCCCGGACAAGAGCCGGGCGAAACTGCGCATTTCCCGCCCGCGCTCTTATGTCCAGTGGAGTCCGAGGTTGGCGAGTTGGGTGAGCTGGTCGGCGGTGAGTTTGTCGCGTCGGCTCTTGGTGTTCGATAGAAATACGCCCAGCCTGACCTCTGCAGCCGTGCTGCCGTCGCCGTCCCAGTCCTCGGCAGAACCTCTACGTGGGTGCGGCTGATGGGCCCTACGGAGCCTGTGCGGGCCTTGTACTGCCGCAGGGCTGCGATGCCTCGTTCGAAGGTGCCAGAGCCGCCCTTGGCTGAGCCGAACAGGCGGTGAATCCGTACGGTGGTGTCGCCCAAGTGGCGTTCGCGGCCTGACTGATCATGGAGCAGACGCATGATTGCCTCCACG